>NZ_RDQM01000023.1 GCF_003703475.1 Allofranklinella schreckenbergeri
GCTGCGTGCTGCGTGCTGCGTGCTGCGTGCTGCGTGCTGCGTGCTGCGTGCTGCGTGCTGCGTGCTGCGTGCTGCGTGCTGCGTGCTGCGTGCTGCGTGCTGCGTGCTGCGTGCTGCGTGCTGCGTGGATTCCCTCATCTTCATGGCACAGATTGTAACTATCCGCTTATGAAGCGCCTATTCATAAGGCTTCCTTTGCGTCAGGCTGTGACGCTAGGAGAAACCCGAATACAGCCTTTTTCTGCCACGCTCACACAAGCCACTATTATACATCAAAAGAAATGAATTCATGCAATTTAGGCAAATTCATATTGAACTAAATTTGCTTGAAGATATAGAATTCTAAATTGACGCAGAAGTATCTGAATGGCCCGCAGCGTAGGCCATGAGCAAGGCGCGCAGCGTGGCGGGCTTGAGGGGTTTGGTCAGCACCGCGCAGTCGCGCTGGCTGGCTTTTTGTTTCAGTTCGTCGCTGCCATCGGCGGTGACCAGGGCGGCGGGCACGCGGGGGTGGATAGCGCGCAGCAGCGCCAGCGCGTCCAGCCCGGTGGCGCTTTCGTGCAGGTGGTAGTCCAGCAGCATGTAGTGCAGGCGCGGGGTTTGCCGCGCCAGTTGCAGGGCTTGTTCAACCGATGAGGCCAGCCGCACCTGCACCCCCCAGCGGGTGAGCAAGGTTTGCATGCCTTGCAGGATTTCGGGGTCGTTATCCAGGCACAGCACGGTCATGCCCTTGAGGTCTGCGGGCGAGGCTTGCGCGGGCGCAGTGGCTGGCGCGGCGGCGCTGCCGGGGGCGGCGGCGCCGGGTAGGCGGCGGCTGGCTGGCGCAGCGTGGTCGGGGGGCTGGGGGGCGTTGGCCTCGACCAGCGGCACGGCAATGGCAAAGACGCTGCCGCGCCCGGTGATGGAACGCGCCGAGAGGGGGTGATCGAGCAGCCTGCCGATGCGCTGGCAGATGGATAGGCCCAGCCCCAGGCCGCGCCCATCCCAGTCAAAGACTTGCTGGTAGCGGTGGAATTCTTCGTAGATGCGCGCCAGGTGGCCTTCGGGGATGCCGGGGCCGGTATCCCACACCTGCACCAGCAGGCCGCCTGCCTGGATGCGGGCGCTGAGCAAGATGCCGCCGCGCTGGGTGTAGCGCAGGGCGTTGGCGACGAAGTTTTGCAGCACGCGCCGCAGCAGCCGCGGGTCGCTGTGGACGATGAGGCTTTGGCGCTGCGAGCAGGCCAAGCGCCATTGCAGTTGCCGCTGCGCGGCCAGCGGCGCGTATTGCGCGTGCAGCTCGCGCAGCATGGGGACGATGGCAAAGCGCTGCCATTGGGGGCGCATGGCGCCTGCATCCAGACGGGAGATGTCGAGCACGCCGTCGAGCAGGTCTTCGGCGGCGTTGAGCGAGGCATCCACGCGCTCGGCCAGGTGGCGCATGTGCTGCGGCTGCTGCTCTTCGCGCAGGGCGGCGGCGAACAGGCGCGCGGCGTGCACGGGTTGCAGCACGTCGTGGCTGATGGCGGTGAGGTAGCGCGAGCGCGATTCGTGCGCGGCGGCCAACTCCTGCGAGCGCTCGGCCACGCGCTGCTCCAGCGTTTCGTTGATGTTGCGCAGCTCGCGCTCGGCTTGCTTGAAGTCGCTGATGTCGCTGTAGCTGGTGACGTAGCCGCCGTGCGGCAGCGGGTGGCCGCGCATTTCGATGTAGCGCCCATCACGCAGCTCGCGCACATAGGTGTAGCTGCGCCCGGCGCGCATCAGGGCCACGCGCTTGTCCACTTCGGCCTGCATGTCGGCGGGCGGCTGGGCAAAGCCGGGCAGGCCCAGCGGGTTGTGTTGCAGGTTGTAGCGGATCAGCGCGCCTACATCGCGGCCTACGTAGAGCATGCCGGAGGGGTATTGGAAAAGCTGCTCGTAAGGCCGGTTCCACGCCACCAGGCGCATCTGCGCATCGACCACACTGATGCCGGGGTCGATGTGCTCGAGCATGGCCAGCAGGATGTCGCGGTTGAAGCGCAGCTCCTGCCCGGCCTCGTCCAGCGCGCTGACGATGGCGGCCAGCTCCATGCCCGCGCCTTGCAGCGCACGTGTCATCACCAACCGCGCCGACGCCGCGCCCACCGCGCCCGTGAGCAGCAGCTCGGTGAAGTGCAGCCAGGCACGATCGGCTGGCTGGCTGGCCGCCAGCGTTTGCCCCTGGGCCTGGGCGTGCTCCTCGAACGCGCGCTGCGCCGCCTGCGCACCCACGATCTGGCTGGCCACCCATTGCAAATCCTGCACCTTCAGGCGGCGCGTGGTGTTATCGGCCCAGGGCAGGGCTTCGCCTGCGGCCAGCGCCGTCAAATCGGGCGCAGGGGTCGCTTGCCACGGCGCCAGAAAGGGGCGCGCCTGCATTTGCTCGGCCAGGCTGGGGCGCCAGCGCAGCGACCCCAGCAGCATCGCGCCCACATTGGCCAGCAGCGACCAGAAGGTGGCGTGGGTGATGCTGTCCCAACCCACCGTGCCAAAGAGTTGGTAGGGCCTCAGCCACGCGATCTCCAGCGGGCCATAAGCCACCCACTGCGCCACCCATTGCGTGCCCATCCAGCCGCCCTCGGCCAGGCTGGGCAGCAACAAGGTGTAGGCCCACACGGCGAAACCGGCTGCCAGCCCTGCCTTCACGCCCCGGCGGCTGGCGCCCTGCCAGTACAACCCCGCCACCAAAGCCGGGCCAAATTGGGCCACAGCGGCAAAGGCCATCAACCCCAGGCTGGCCAATTGCATTTGCTGGCCCATGCCGCGCGAATAGGCGTAGGCCAGCATCGCCAGCACCACAATGGCTGCGCGGCGCACCCACAACACCAGCGGTGTGTGCACGAGGGCCTGGCCTTGCGGCGCGGCGGGGTCTGTGCCGGGGGCGTCGTCCGGCTCGCGCCCATCGTGCCCATCGCGTGCATCGCCCGTTTCGGCCAGCGCCCCCGGCTGCACCGGCTCGCGCCGCCAGCGCCGACTCAACAACAGCGGCATCACCAAATCGTTGCTGACCATGTTGGACAGCGCCACGCTGACCACCACCACCATCCCCGTGGCCGCGGAAAAGCCGCCGATGTAGGCCACCAGCGCCAGCCACTCGTGCCCCGCCGCCAGCGGCAGCGCCAGCACGAAACTGTCGGGCGCCACCGTGATCGGCGCGACCGCGCCGAACTGCGCCAGCCCCGCTGCCGCAATGGGCAAGACCATGAGGCTGATGAGCGCCAGATAAGCGCCAAACCACCAGCGCGCGCGGCGGATGTCACCTGCGTCACCACACTCCACAATCGCCACGTGGAATTGCCGGGGCAGACAAATGATGGCGGCAAACGCCAGCAGCGTTTGCGCCCAGAAACCCACCGGCGTGGTGCTGGCCACCAGTTGCCCAATGGCCTGCGTGGCGCTGCCGCCGCGCTGGCTGAACCAGCCCAGCGCCATCACTCCCACGGCCAGCAGCGCCAGCAGCTTGATGAGCGACTCCAGCGCCACGGCCAGCATCAGCCCCGGGCGGTGCTCGGTGGCATCCACCTGGCGCGTGCCGAACAAAATCGCAAACAAGGCCATGATGACGGCGACGTAAAACGCCGGATCGCCCCAGGCGCTGGAAGCGGCATCGATGCCGCTCATCACCCGCAAGCTCGCCGCCACGGCCTTGTATTGCAGGGCCAGATAGGGCACCGCCGCCAGCAGCGAGATCACCGTCACCAATGCGGCCAGCCGGGGCGAGCGGCCAAAGCGCGAGGCGAGAAAGTCCGCAATCGAGACGGTATTCTGGTTCTTGGCCACCAGCGCCAGGCGCTCCAGCATGCGCCAGCCCAGCGCGAACATCAGCAGCGGCCCCAGGTAAATAGGCAAATAGCCCAGTCCATAGCGCGCTGCGGTGCCGACGGCGCCGTAAAACGTCCACGAGGAGCAATACACCGCCAGCGCCAGGCTATAGACCAGCGGCCGCACACGCGGGCTTTGCAACGCCCGCGCATGCCTGTCGCCCAGCCAGGCCACGGCAAACAACATGCCCGCATACAGCAAGGAGGCGAGGATGACCCAGATGGCTTGCATGCTATTGCCCTTATTTTTAAATCAAAGTAAATTCAATTTATTCATCAAATTGCCTAAACAAGGATAAAAAATTTCCTTTGATTTGCATTCAAAACCCCGGCAAGCGCCGCGCAACGGGTTGGGATTTGACGATGGCCGAATGGGTTTGGGCCAAAGGCGCAATGCCTTCGAGCAGGAAGTCCAGATGCTCGATGGAGCGCAGATGCAGGCGGGCGATAAAGCCGTCCTCGCCCGTGACCTTGTCGCACTCAGCCAGCTCGGCCAAGGCTTGCAGGTGCTTTTCCACCGCCTTCAATTGGCCTGGCAGCGGCTGGATGCGCACCAGCGCTTGCAGGGTGTAGCCCAGCGCGCGCGGCTCAACCTGCACGGTGAAAGCGCGGATCACGCCGCGCTCTTGCAGCTTGCGCAGCCGCTCGGCCACCGCCGGGGCGGACAGGCCCACGCGCTCGGCCAGATTTTTGACCGGCAGGCGGGCGTCGGCTTGCAGCAGCATGAGCAATTGGCGGTCGATTTCGTCGAGCATCGTTTTTTTGCAAAAAATCTTTTCTTTCCAAAAAATTTCAGCGAAACAGCCTTTTTTATCGACTGTTTGATCCGCCCGACCCCCTCTATATTGCAGGCCGCGCTGTTGGCAGCGATGGGGCCGCGCGCATTGTGCAACACCCTTGGGACCGACTTTCATGAACGAACAACGACGCGGCAGCCTGGAGATGACGGCGGCGATGGTGATCTCCGGCACCATCGGCTGGATGGTGGTGTCCTCGGGCCGGGCGGTGGCCGAAGTGGTGTTCTGGCGCTGCCTGTTTGGCGCGGCCACGCTGCTGCCAGTGTGCTGGTGGCTGGGGCAGTTGCGCCGCAGCGTATTGCATGGGCGGCAATTGGCGCTGGCGGCCTGCGCAGGCGTGGCGATTGTGAGCAATTGGCTGCTGCTGTTTGGCGCGTATGCGCGCACCTCGATTTCCATTGCCACGGTGGTTTACAACACCCAGCCGTTCATGCTGGTGGCGCTGGGCGCGCTGCTGCTGGGCGAGCGGCCCGGGCGGGCGCGCTGGGGGTGGCTGCTGCTGTCGTTTGCGGGCGTGGGCTTGCTGGTGCAGGCCCGCCCTGGCGGTCAGGATGGGGCCTACCTCACCGGCGTGGCGATGGCGCTGGGCGCGGCGTTTTGCTATGCCGTGGCAGCCTTCATCGCCAAGCGGCTGACGGGCATGCCACCGCACCTCATCAGCCTGGTGCAAGCGGTGGTGGGCGCGGCGCTGCTGTGGCCGTTCGCCCTGCGCGGCGCGCCAATGGCGGCGCAAAGCTGGCCCTGGCTGCTCACGCTGGGCGTGGTGCATACGGGGCTGATGTACATCTTGCTGTACGGGGCGATTCAGCGCCTGCCCACGTATGTGACCGGGGCCTTGTCGTTTCTATACCCGCTGGTGGCGCTGGCGGTGGATATGGTGGTGTTTGCCCAGCGGCCCAGCGCATTGCAATGGCTGGGCGGGGCCACGGTGCTGCTGGGCGCGGCGGGCATGGTGCTGGGCTGGCGCTGGCCGGGGCGTGCGCTCGGCCGAACGTAGCGCCCCCACACACAAGACACCGAAGCTGCGCCGCGCCACCTCAATCGCGCAGCAGGTCGTTGAGGCTGGTTTTGGCGCGTGTTTGGGCGTCCACGCGCTTGACGATGATGGCCGCATACAGGCTGTATTTGCCACCATCCTTGGGCAGGCTGCCGCTGATGACGACCGAGCCGGCGGGCACGCGGCCGTAGCTGATTTCGCCCGTGGTGCGGTCGTAGATCGGCGTGCTCTGGCCGATGTATACGCCCATGGAGATGACGGAGTTTTCCTCCACGATCACGCCTTCGACGATTTCCGAGCGCGCGCCGATGAAGCAGTTGTCCTCGATGATGGTGGGGTTGGCTTGCAGCGGCTCGAGCACGCCGCCCAGGCCGACGCCGCCGGAGAGGTGGACGTTTTTGCCCACTTGCGCGCAGGAGCCGACGGTGGCCCAGGTGTCCACCATCGTGCCCTCGTCCACATAGGCGCCGATGTTGGTGTAGGAGGGCATGAGGATGGCGCCCTTGGCGATGAAGCTGCCGCGCCGCGCCACGGCGGGGGGCACGACGCGCACGCCGGTGGCGGCCAGCGCATCGGCGCTCATGCCGGAGAACTTGGTGGGCACCTTGTCGTAAAAGCCCAGATCGCCCGCCTGCATGACGGCGTTGTCGTTGAGGCGAAAGGACAGCAGCACGGCTTTTTTCACCCACTGGTGCACCTCCCAATCGCCCACGCCCCGGCGCGTGGCCACGCGCAGCGCGCCGGTGTCGAGCTGGGCGATCACCTCCTCCACAGCCTGGCGCACATCGGCGGGGGCAGAAGCGGGCGAGAAGGAGGCGCGCTCCTCCCAGGCGTTTTCAATCAGGGTTTGCAGGGCTTGGCTCATGGCAGATCCGAAAAAAATTCAAAGGCTGAAAGGAAAAAAGAAAGCACCGCGCTCCCAAGGGATGCCTGCGCCGTGCCGATGGGGCAAAAGTGTAATGGCGTTTGCCGCATCGCCCGCGCCCGGACTGGGGCACCGGACGGGCGCTGCAATGGACGGGCCGCCCTGGCAGGATGCGCCCATCAAAAATCTCCAATATTACAAATCAAACTAAAATAAAAACAAATGATATCATGCCTAAACATGGTTATTTTTTATCTTTTTGATTTGTAATATAAGCCACCAAAAGCCCGCACCTGCAAGCGACTACACTTGCCGCTTTTTCGCGCGGGCGCACTCCGTGGATGGGCGGCTCGCGCGCGGTATGGGCATGTATTGACCTTCATGAAATATCTGTTGTCCGATCTGGCCGTGCTCTGGCGCATGCGGGCGCTGCTGCGGGTGCTCACGCGCCGCGATTTGTCGGCACGCTTTGCCGGCTCGGCGGGCGGGGTGCTGTGGGCGTGGGTGCAGCCTGCGCTGACGATTGCCAGCTACTTCGTCGTTTTCGATCTGATTTTTGCCATGCGCCTGGGCGAGAGCGCCCCGGCCCAGCGGGTGGGCACCTTCCTCGTCGTGGGCATGCTGGCCTGGATGGCGTTTTCCGAGATGACCCAGCGCGCCATGCACAGCCTGGTGGAGGCGGGCAGCCTGCTGCAAAAAAACCCGCTGCCGCCGGTGCTGTTCCCCACGCGCAGCGTGCTGTCGAGCGCGCTGGTGTTTGCGCCGCTGTTCGTGGTGGTGGCACTGGCCTATTGGCCGCAGTACGGGCCGCAAGGGGGCGCGGCGGCGTTGCTGGCGCTGCCGCTGCTGATGGGCTTGCAGGTGCTGCTGGCCTGGCTGCTGGGCTATGTGCTGGCGGTGCTGGTGGCGGCGCTGCGCGATGTGGCGCAGGTGGTGGGCTTCGTGTTTTCCGTGGGCGTGTTTGCCGCGCCCATTCTCTTTCCGCTGGCGATGTTCCCCGAGCGCTGGCGCTGGCTGCTGTGGCTCAATCCGATTACGCCGCTGGCGCTGGGCTACCAAAGCATTTTGTTGCAAGGCCAGTGGCCCGCCTGGCCGGTGTGGCTGGGCCTGGGCGCGCATCTGGCGCTGGCGGCGGCGGCGCTGAGCGTGGTGCTGGCGCGCAGCCGCGATCAATTGGTGGATTGGCTATGACATCGACCACGACAGCGACCACGACAGCGACCACGACATCGGCCATGACATCGGCCACAGCGACCGCGCCTGCTCCCTCCTGCCCTGCCCCTGCCGCCCCGGCGGCGGGCGAGGTGGTGCTCCAGGTCGAGCACGTGAGCAAGGAGTACAAGCAATACGCCTCGCCGCGCCAGCGCCTCAAAAGCCTGCTGACGGGCCGCGCCAACCATTACAGCCATTGGGCGCTGCGCGATGTCTCCTTCACGCTGCGGCGCGGCCAGTGCCTGGGCCTGGTGGGCAACAACGGCGCGGGCAAGAGCACGCTGCTCAAACTCATCACCGATACGCTGCGCCCCAGCCAGGGCACGATCGTGCGCCAGGGCCGCCTGACGGCAATTTTGGAGCTGGGCGCGGGCTTTCACCCCGATTTCACCGGGCGCATGAATCTGTATTTCGGCGCCAGCCTCATTGGCATCAGCCAGGAGGAGATGGCGCGCCTGGAGCCGCAGGTGCTGGCCTTTGCCGATATTGGCGCGGCCATCGATCGCCCGGTGAAAACCTATTCCTCGGGCATGGTGGTGCGGCTGGCCTTTGCGCTGATTACGGCGGTGGAGCCCGACATCCTCGTCATCGACGAAGCGCTGGCGGTGGGCGACCAGGCTTTCCAGAAAAAGTGCATCGAGCGCATCGAGCAATTTCGCCGCAACGGGTGCAGCATTTTGTTTTGCTCGCACAGCCCCTACCACATCCGCGAGCTGTGCGACGTGGCCTTGTGGCTCGATGGCGGGCAAATGCGCGCCCTGGGCGAAACCTCTGACGTGCTGGCCGCTTACGAGCAGCATTTGCGCCAGGCCAGCGGCACTTCGGCCCAGGTCACGCAATCTGCACCTGACGGCGCAACAACGCTTGCTGCTTCGCCCAGCGCACCCGGCACACCCGATGCAGGCGCGGGCTACAACGGCATCGACCGCCCGCACAACGGCATGCCCGCGCAAATCGTCGGCTTCACCGTCGATGGGCTGGATGCTGCCGGCCAGCTCACCAGCGCCGATTTGGTGGTGCATATGCGCGTGCGCGTGCCCGAGGGCGAGCAGCCCGTTTTCGGCGTGATGCTGGAGCAGCACTTTGGCGCGGGCATCACCTCCGTGCTCAGCCACCGCGATGGCTTCACCCCCACGCGCAGCGCCGATGGCTTGTGGCGCGCCAGCCTGCGCTTTCCCGACCTGCCGCTCAACACCGGCGAATACGTGCTGGGGCTGTACTTGTTCGATGCCGCCGGGCTGGTCGTCTATGAAGAATGGCAAAAATGCCTGATCTTCAAATACAGCAACCCGCACACCACGCCCGGCCTGGTGCAACTGCCACGCCGCTGGGAAGCCACGCCAGCCGAGCCGGAGAACGCAGCATGAGCGAGCCGGCGCCCCAACCGCAACAACCGCAGCCGCTGCGCCCCTGGCGTTGGCGCGACTGGTTCAGCGCCAGCGCCCGGCGCGACGCCATCGAGCTGTTTTTGCTGCCCGGCCTGGCCGCCATCCTGCCCTGGCGGCTGGCCTTTGCCGTGCTGCGCTGGCTGGCCTTTCATTGGCGTTACCCCTACCGCCCCACCGTGGAAGCGGCCTGGCAGCAGGCGCTGGCGCGCGGCCAGGTGCAACCCGAGCAGCAGCACGTCTGGCAGGCCGAGCGGCGACTGGTCACCCTGGTGGACCATGCCGACATGTACCTCTCGCTCACCCGCAACCCCCGGCGCTACATGGCGCACTGGCTGGAAGCGAGCGGGCAATGGACGCCGCCGGGCCAGGCCGCCGTGCTCGTGACCTTCCACTGGGGCGCGGGCATGTGGGGGCTGCACCACGCGCGCGCCGCCGGGCTGCAACCCGTGGCCTTGATCGAGGCGCTCAACCCCAGCCACTTCCCTGGCCGGCCGCTGCTCTACCACTACGCGCGCTGGCGCATCCAGCAGGTGCGCAAGGCGCTGGGGCAGGCGCCGGTGGACATCTCGCAAAGCCTGCGCCCCATCCTGCAAGCGCTGCGCGCGCAGCAGCAGGTGCTGGTGGTGGCCGATGTGCCCGCCGACCGCGCCGGCAGCAGCATCAGCGTGGAGTTCGCCGGCCAGCGCACGCAGGTGCCGCGCGCGCTGCTCAAGCTCATGGCCCAGCAGCGCATCCCCGTGTGCTACTACATCACCGGCATCGACTTGCTCACCGGCCAGCGCTTTGTGCGCATGCAGCCGCTGGGCGCTTTCGACGACGCCGAGGCCCTGGCCGCCGCCTTGTTCGCCCGACTGGACGGGCTGATGGCCGAGAAAAACGCCGCCTGGCACTTGTGGGACCAAGCGCCGCGCTTTTGGGGCAACCCTTGAAGAAAACCAATCAAAAGAAAATTCCTTTTACACCCAATATGCCGAAATAGGCATATTTTATTTCCTTTTGATTTGTAAAAATAAGGAGAAAACCGCCTATGCCAGCCCAATCGCCCTCGCCTTGCGCCCCTGCTGCCCGCCCCCCGGGGCAGTGCTGGCGGCCCTGGCTGGGGTGGCTGCGTTGGCTGGGTTGGGCTGGCCTGTGGCTGTGCGCGCTGTTGTGGCTCGCCTCCGCCAGCCAGGCCACGCCGATGCGCCCGCCCGCTGCCGCGCTGGCGAGCGCGCCTGACGCGCACACGCCCGCCATTTCTCCAGGGGCCCTCCCCGATCCGGCCGCGCCCTCGCCCTGGGATGCGGCGCTGGCCGAGTCCGGCATTGGGCTGGGCGTGCTGGAAAGCGTCACCCTCACCCCCGAGCGCACGCTGGTGCTCAAAGGCTGGGCCGTTTCTGCCCAGCCCAATGCCTTCATCACCCTGGCGCATGTCTGGCTGGGCGAGCAGCCGCTGTACACCGGCCGCCTGGGCCTGCTGTACCCGCGCCCCGATGTGGCCCGCGCCACCGGCCACCCCGAATGGCTGCACGTCGGCTTTGAGCTGCCCATCGCCTTGCCTGCGCTGTGGCCCGAGCGCCTGCCCTCCGGCCCGGCCACGCTGCGCGTGCACATCCAGCGCGGCGATGGCGCGCAGTTTGCGCTGCGCGGCGATCCCGGCGTTTTCCAGCTCGATCTGCCACCGGCCAATGCCCCCGCCCCCGCCGCGCGCTGGCTGCTGGCGCTGGCCTTGCTGGCGCCGCTGCTGGCGTTGGCGCTACCCAGCGGCATCCGCAGCGCGCGCCTGCTGCCCCCGGCGCGCCAGCGCGCGCTGTTTGGCGGCAGCTTGCTTCTCTCGCTGGCCTTGCTGGTGGCGGGGGGATGGACGGGTTCCTCCCTGGCCTTGCTGCTTCAGCACGCGCCCGTCACCCACGACATGCGCCCCTACCTGGGCGTGGCGCAAACGGCGCGCACGGATGAGTGGCTGGTCGTCACCCCGCTGGCTATCAGCCAAACCACCCAGCCTGAGCCGATGGCGGCCATTAACCCTTTGCACGGCCTGCACGGCCAGAACATGAATGTGGTGGGCATGACGGGCGCGCCCGTCGCCAACCTGGCCGCGCTGGCCAAGCCTGCCACCTGGGGTTTTTTCTTTCTGGATTTGCGCCGCGCCCTGGCCTGGGATTGGTGGCTGCCCTACTTCCTTTGCCTGGGCGCGCTG
Source organism: Allofranklinella schreckenbergeri (assembly GCF_003703475.1). GTDB lineage: Bacteria > Pseudomonadota > Gammaproteobacteria > Burkholderiales > Burkholderiaceae_C > Lampropedia > Lampropedia schreckenbergeri. The sequence continues at coordinate 11,257 of NZ_RDQM01000023.1, forward strand.
TGGCTGCTGCTGCAACGCTGGCTGGGCACGCCCTGGCGCTGGGCGGCGGTGCTGGCCGCGACTTACACCTTCTCGCCCTACAGCGTCTCCTTCTCCGGCTGGCCGGCTTACCTCACCGGCTTTGCCGTGGTGGGGCTGCTGGCGGCCGATCGGCTGTGGCTGCGCCGCTCTCACGCTGCCCATGCCCCCCATGCGGCTTCTTCTGCCACGCCATTGTGGGCGGCGGCAGGCTGGGGGCTGCTGCTGGGCTGGGCCGCTGCGGGCTTTGTGCTGGTGCTCTACCCGGGCTGGCAAATCGCGCTGGCCTATTTGCTCGCCCCGCTGGCGCTGGCCTGGTTTTGGCATAGCCGCCAGCGCCGCGGCTGGGGCAGCGCCCAGTGGCTGGGCTTGCTGTGTGCGGCGCTCGTCGCCCAGGCGCTGCTGGGCGCCTGGTGGCTGGACGGGCAGGCCGCCATTGAGGCCATGCGCACCAGCGTCTATCCCGGCCAGCGCAGCACCGAGGTAGGCGGCTACGCCGACCCGTGGGCGCTGGCCAAAGGCATGGGCAACTTCATCACCATGTTCCAGTCCTCGCTCTGGGCCATTCCCAGCGACTCGGGCAGCTTCCTGTACGTGCTGCTGCCGCTGCTGGCCGCCACGCTGGCAATGTGCCTGCCCGCAGGCCAGCGCGTGCTGCACGCGCACATGCACCGCCCCGCGCTGCTGGCGGCGCTGTGGGCGTACGTGGGCTTTGCGCTGCTGTTCATGTTCGTGGGGTTGCCCGCCTGGCTCAGCGAGGCCAGCCTGTGGGCGCGCGTGCCGGTGATCCGGCTGGATGCCGCCCTGGGCCTGGCGCAAACGCTGCTGCTGGCCTGGTGGGTGGGCGCGCAGCATCGGCCCGATCACCTGCCAAGCGCGGCCCTCTCCAACGCCACCCTCTCCGGCACGGCCTCAGCCGCGCCATGGCCGCTAGGGCTGCGCGCCTTGGCGCTGGCCAGCGGCCTGGGTTTGGCCGCCTGGCTCTGGTGGCTGCACACGCGCATGCTGGCCCCCTTGCAAGCCTGGCAAACCGCTGGCGCAACGGCGCTGATGGTAGCGCTGGCGGGCCTGCTGGGCGCGCTGCTCATCGGCCCGCGCTGGCGCATCGCCATTGCGCTGTATGCGCTGTGGACGCTCGCCGCCGCCCTGCCCTTCAACCCCATTGGCCAGGCCCCCACTTATGTGCGCGTGGCCGACGCGCTCGCGCCGTGGCTGGCCCCGGCCGACGCCAGCGGCCCGCCCGCGCGTGTGGCGGTGGTGCGCGAGAACCGCTGGGCCAATGCCTTGAGCGCCGCCGGGGTGGCCGTGCTCAACACCACGTTTTACGAGCCACCCTTGCGCTTTTGGCAGCAGCTTGACCCCGGCGGCGCAGCGGCGCGGCAGTACCACCGCTATCAGCATTTGCGCATCTTGCTGGCCGAGCCGCAGGAGCTGGCCGCTGGCGCGGCCTTCTCCATCTTCGCCCCCACGCTCGACCATGTGGATTTGCGCATCCACGCGCAGCGCATGGATTTCAGCCTGCTGGGCGTCAGCCATGTGCTGAGCAACGCGGCAGACGCAGCCCACCTGCGCCAAAACCCCAGCCTGCAATTGCTGACCCAGGAAGGGGATTGGCACTTGTTCGCCGTGCAGCCTGGTGGTTAGAGCGTGTTCACGGCCTGGTCGCGCCCACGCACACGTAGTGCTCCACCCAATGCAGCAAGGGGGCAAGCATCTCTTGCGCCAACTGCTCGAATTGGCCCGTGCCATGCAGGGCGTCGAAATCGGGCCATAAGCGGGTGGCATAGGGGTTGCTGGCAAAGCTTGCCTGCGGATCGGCCTCATAGATTTCACGCGCTTTGGCAAGCGCCTTGTCGGCGGACGCTGCGCGGGCGCTGGTCACGGCTTTCAGCCAGGTTTGCGCGGTGGCGAAATCAAAAGGCAGGGGCTGGCGCAAGGCGATATCGGCCAGCGCCACGATGGCGGCCAGCCATTGCCGGGCCAGGCCGGGGGGCAAAGGGGTGATCTCCAGCACCACGTCCAAGGCCAGGATGCGCGTTGGCGCAACGGCGGCGGGCGCATCCGCTGGCCCCTCAGCGGCAGGCGCGGCGCAGGCGGACAGCAGCACGGCTTGCAGCCAGGGGGCGATCAGCTTTTTCAGCTTGAGCGGATAGGGCGCATCGCGGTACAGGTCTTGCAAGGCGTCGGGCAAGACGTCCAGATACTGGCCGTGCTGTTGCAGGCTTGGCGCATCGGCGGCGGCATCCATGCCTGCGGGCAGGCGCAAGGGCGGCGCCCAATCCTGTACGCGGGCCTGCGCCTGGGACTGCTCCTGCGCAGGCGGCCATTGCAGCAACTGGCGGCTGGCGCAACGCCGGGGGCGGTCTTGCACGGCCTGGAGCCATTGCTGCAATAAAAACTGCCAATCCTGCATCCATTGCGCTTGCAATTGCTCCGCCACCAGGCCCACGGGCAGCTCGCCCTGGCGTTGCAGGGCATTGAGATAGTGCTGCACATGCTGTTGCAGCGCGTCCAGGCTGGCGCCTGGCGTTTCAAGCAATGGATGCAGGTGCTGAAGCAAGCGATCAAACAGCTTCCAACGCTCCAGCCCATCCACACGCAAGGGCTCGCAATCGCTGAGCAGCTCGGGCAGCGCGGCAAAGCGGGTTTGCAAGCGGGCGGCAAACCACTTCTGCGCGGGGTTGCGCCAGACTTCGACCAGCTCCCGCACATTCCAGACAAGGGGGTCGGCCGCGGTGTGCACGCTGGCCTGGGCCGCCCCGCCAGCGGGTGCGGGCATGGCCAACGAGGGGGTGGAGGCCCCCGCTTCGGCCACCGCCAACGCGACGGGCTGCCACTCAGAGGCCCAGGTGTGCAGGGCGGCGGTGGCGGCGTCCGATGCTTCGGCCTGTTCTGGCATCAGGAAATAGCGCGGGTTGAAAGCTTGCAGCGGATGCTCTACCGTGCGCGCCTGCACGGCGGCCTCGCCCCACCACGCGCTGAGGTAATCGCGCAACTGCGCCACCAGCACCGAAGGCGGGCACTTGGTGTTGTCACGCACGCTGCGCCCCACCCAACTGACCAGCAACTGTTCACGCGCGGAGAGCAGGGCCTCAAGCATGAGCTGGCGGTCGTCTTGCGCGCGGCTGCGGTCGCCCGGGCGCAACAGGCCGGGCAGGCGCATCAAATCCATTTCGCTGGGCGTGGCGGGGCGCGGGTACACGCCTTCATTCATGCCCAGCAGGCAAACAATGCGAAAAGGGATGGCGCGCATGGGCAGCAGGGTGCAAAAGGTCACCCCCCCGGCATGAAAGCGCCGCGGCACGCCGCTGGCGCCCAACTGGCTAAGCCAGGCATGGCGCGCCACGGCCAGGGGCAGCGGCTGCGCATCGTGGGGCGCAGTGGCGCTGCGCAAGGTGGCGTCCAGCCATTGCTGCAAGGCTTTTTCCAGCATGGCCAAGGCGGCCTGGTCGGCTTCGTCGCTGCCGGACTCCAAAAAATCCGCCATCAAGGCGCGCCAGCGCTGCCCCCATTGCCCGGCGCTGGCGGGCGTGGCCAATTGCTCGCTCCAGTGTTGCAGGCGATCCACCAGCCAGGCCAGCGCGCCCACTGTTTGCGCGGCCAGCCCGCCCACTTCCGCATAGGGCTGCACGCCATGCCACGGCTGGCCGCTGGCATAGGCCAGCAGCATGCGTTGCAGGCCAAACCAGGCGGTGTTTTGCTCGCCCATGTGGGCCACGCCCAGGCGCGCACGGTGGGCGGCGTCAATGCCCCAGCGCATGCCGCTGCCCTGCATCCAGTCTTGCAGTTGCGCAACGCCGTCCGCATCCAGCCCCAGGCGCCGCGCCACGGCGGGCACGGCCAGCAAGTCGCCTAATTCGGACAGGCCCGCGCGCTGCTCGGGCAGCCGCGCCAGCCATTGCACCGCCTGCACCAAGGTGCTGGCGTCTTCGGCCTCCAAATCGGCGATGTCGAAGGGGATGTAGCGGCTGTCGCGGCTGTCGTACTGGCCAAACACGGCGCGGATCAAGGGCGCGTATTCGCCAATGTCGGGCACCATGACGACGACTTCCCTTGGCGCAACCGGCGAGGTGGCCCCCTGACCTGCCGATGACGGCGCGGCGCAGCGCATCACATCCAGCAAATGGTCGTGCAAGGCTTGCAGCTCTCGCACGGGGCTGTGGGCCACTTGAAAGCAAATGCTGCGATCCCCCGGCGCCAGTGCAAGGTCAGCCGCAATGGCGTTGCCGCCGCTGTCCTCATGGGTTGTGGGGTCAGCGAGGCCAGCGGTTTCAGCAGGCAGTGGCGTCAAATCCCGGATGTGTTGCTGCACTTGGCGCAGCATGGGCACAGACGCACTGGCTTGGCCCGGTGCGGGCGCGGCTTCGTCTTCCTCGTACAAATCGATGCGGTGCAAGTGCGCTGGCGGTTGCGCGCCCGGGCCTGCATCCTGGTTTTCGTAATGCTCGAGCAACCGCACGAAGTCACGCACCTGCCGCCCCCACATGGTCAGCAGCGGATTGGCATGCGCGTGCATGGCATGCAGTGGCACGCTGGCCAAATCCACACGGCCCGGGGCGGCGCGCGCCTGGCGCTGCATGCGGGCGAACAACTCCCGCCCATCCAGCGCATCGCTCCAATACTCCTTGCAGGGGTTGGGCACGGCCAGCAACACCTGGCTGCGCTGCGCCATGGCCAGCAGCAATTCGAGAATGGGCAAGGGCGCATGCGAAACGCCAAAAAGCACCACCCGCCGGGGCAGCGGCGCTGCGACCTGCCCCTGACGCAAGGCTGCCATCGCGCGCTGGTGCAGGTGCGGCCGGATGGCTTGCGCCAGGGACGTCTCTCCCAAACGGCTGCGCAAGCCCTCTGGCGCGTGCTGCGCCAGCGACTGCAACAGCGCGCGCCAAATGGCCGCCTGCCAGCGGGCTGCAGACGGCAGGCTTTGGCTGTCTTCGGGCTGGGCGCTGCCCTCGCCCGCCATGCGCGCCAGCACGTCGCGCCCCTGCGCCCAGTCGTGCAGCCAATCCGGTCGATACACCTGGTATTGGTCGAGCAAGTCGGCAATACGCAAGGCCAGTTGGTAGAGCGCCAGCGTGGCCGCACCCGCATCGCCCTGCACGGCGGCGCTGGCGCCAGCCATTTCCAGCGTTTGGCGCAGCGGTTGCCACACGCTGGCGGCACCGGCATCGCCAGCTTCATGGGCGACTTCATCGCTGCCAGCCAGCAGCGATGGCAACAGGCGCATCAGCCGCCACAGCATGTCGGGCTTATCCAACGGGGTTTGGTAGGGGACTTGCCGCGCGCCCAGAATCTGGCGGTACATGCGCCATGCAAAGCGCCCCGGCAGCTCTATCTGCAAGGCGGCGCTGATGCCCAGTTCGCGCGCCAAGGCCATCTTCAGCCATTCGGCCATGCCATTGCTTTGCACCAGGATGACGTCCTGCTCCAACACGCCCAAGGGGTGGCTGCGCATCCATTCGGCCAGCATGCGCGCCAGGTCTTCCGTGCGGTTGCTGTGGACGGCAACGATGCCCGGCGCGATAAAGGGCGGCGGCGCACCATCGGGGGCTGCCGATGATGCGCCGTGCGGGGGGTGTCGGGGAGCGCTCACGGCTCCTGAATCTCAAAGCTGGTGGTGATCTCCGCCGTTTTCCCCAGCATGATGCTGGCCGAGCAGTATTTTTCGCGGCTCAGGGCAATGGCGCGCTCCACGGCGGCTGCGGGCACGGCCTGGCCCGTGACGGTGAAGTGCATGTGGATGCGGGTAAACACTTTGGGGTTGGTGGCCGCGCGCTCCGAGGAGAGCTTGACCGTGCAGCCCCGCACGTCGTAGCGATTGCTTTTGAGGCTGAGCACCAAGTCGTACGCAGCGCAGCCGCCCGTACCCGCCAGCAGCAGCTCCATCGGGCGCGGCGCCAGGTTTTGTCCCCCCATCTCGGGCACGGCCGCATCGGGCGGGCCATCCATCATCAACGCATGGCCGCTGCCGGTTTCAGCCATAAAGCCCATGCCCGAGCGCGCGCCTGTTGCGCCCGTCCAACTTACTGTGCATTCCATGTCAATCCCTTGTGAAAACCCTAATTGATTTCCAGCGCCCAAAGCATTAGCGCCAAATTGCGCCTACAATGGCGCCCGTCGCCGGTTTTGCCCGGCGGTTCGTTGTCTCCTCCACCTCTCCAACGGTGGATTCGCCCCGCTCCCTTTCACCAGGCTGCGGGGCTTTTTTCTTGCCCAAACGCTTGCGAAGCGGCCCAACAGGCCAAAGCGGCGCTCTATCATCGGCGTGCTTAGAGCCTGTTCAAAATCTCGGCGCGAGTGGGCAAGAAGCGGTTTGGGATGGGCTGCAAGGCGCAAAACACAGCCATAGCGCCCGCTATGGCGAGGCTTTGCAACGCAGCAGACCGCCCAAATCCGCTCTCTTGGCCGCCGTGCAAAGATTTTGAACAGGCTCTTAGAGCCGTTTTGCCCCACCGAACACACCCGACCATGACCGCCCCCGCCCTCACGCCCGCCGATTATCTGAAGAAAATCCTCACCGCCCGCGTTTACGACGTGGCGGTGGAGACGCCGCTGGAGCTGGCGCGCCAGCTTTCGGCGCGGTTGGGCAACCAGGTGCTGCTCAAGCGCGAAGACCAGCAGCCGGTCTTTAGCTTCAAGCTGCGCGGGGCCTACAACAAGATGGCGCAGCTCACGCCCGCCGAGCTGGAGCGCGGCGTGATCTGCGCCTCGGCAGGCAATCATGCACAAGGCGTGGCGCTGAGCGCGAAAAAGCTGGGCGTACGCGCCGTCATCGCCATGCCGGTATCCACCCCGCAAGTGAAGATCGATGCGGTGCGAAGCCTGGGCGGCGAAGTGGTGCTCAGTGGCGACAGCTTTAGCGACACCTACCAATACGCCGTGCAGTTGCAGCAGCAACAGGGGCTGACGTTTGTGCACCCGTTTGACGATCCCGACGTCATCGCCGGCCAGGGCACTATCGCCATGGAAATCCTGCGCCAGATGCAAGGGCTGGGCAACAGTCGGCTGGATGCGGTGTTTGTCGCCATTGGCGGCGGCGGGCTGATCTCCGGCGTGGCCAGCTACATCAAGGCCGTGCGGCCCGAGGTGAAGGTCATTGGCGTGCAAATGAACGATTCGGACGCCATGCTGCAATCGGCCCACGCAGGCCGCCGCGTGGAGCTGCCCGATGTGGGGCTGTTCTCCGACGGCACGGCCGTCAAGCTGGTGGGCGAGGAAACCTTCCGCATCTGCCAAAGCCTGGTCGATGGCTACATCACCGTCAGCACCGACGAGGTCTGTGCCGCGATCAAAGACATCTTCATCGACACGCGCAGCATCGTCGAGCCAGCAGGCGCGCTGGCCGTGGCCGCCGCCAAGCAATACGCCGCAGCGCTGCAACGTCAAGGGGAGACTTACGCGGCCATCCTCTGCGGTGCGAACATGAACTTCGACCGCCTGCGCTTCGTGGCCGAGCGCGCCCTGGTGGGTGAGCAGCGCGAGGCCCTGTTTGCGGTGACCATGAAGGAGGAGCGCGGCAGCTTCCGCCAATTCTGTGAAGTCATTGCCGAGCTGCCCGGCGCCGCGCGCAGCGTGACGGAGTTCAACTACCGCATGAACAGCCCCGATGCAGCGCATGTGTTTGTAGGCCTGTCCACCAACGGCGCGGGCGAATCGGCGCAAATCGCCGCGCACTTGGATGCGCACGGCTTCCAGACGCTGGATTTGACGCACGACGAGCTGGCCAAGGAGCATTTGCGCCACCTCATCGGCGGCCCCGCGCCGCTGGCCAGTCACGAGCGACTGCTGCGCTTTATCTTCCCCGAGCGGCCCGGCGCGCTATTCAAGTTCCTGAGCCTGATGCAGCCGAGCTGGAACATCAGCCTGTTCCACTACCGCAACCAGGGCGCCGATTACGGCAAGATTTTGGTGGGCATCCAGGTGCCGCAGGAAGATGGCGCGGCGTTCGAGCAATTTCTGCAAACGCTGGGCTACCCCTACGTGGAAGAAAGCGACAACCCGGCCTACAAGCTGTTTCTCAAAACCGCCGGGGCGTAGCCCTGACCAGTTTTCACATCAAGGGGAAAAAGCAAAACGGCCTTATGGCAAGACCTGCTTGCATAAGGCCGTTTTTTGATGGCTCTTGACCCGAAAAACAAAATTACAAATCAAAAATCATTAATTTTTTCAGATTTTCAACACCAACAAGCCCAAATCAAAATCAAATATTTCCAATTGATATAAAAATCAAGGCTGATTCACCCCATCCTGCCCCGACACGGCGTGCAGCCGCGCATACAAGCCGCCCTGTTGCAGCAATTGCGCGTGGCTGCCCTGCTCGGCGATGCGGCCGCCCTCCATCACCACCACGCGGTCGGCGTGCTCAATGGTGGCCAGGCGGTGGGCAATGATGAGTGTGGTGCGCCCTTTCATCAGCCGCTGCAGCGCTTGCTGCACCAGGCGTTCGGACTGCGTATCCAACGCGGACGTGGCCTCATCCAGAATCAGCACCGGCGCATCCTTGTACAGCGCGCGCGCAATCGCCAGTCGCTGGCGCTGGCCGCCCGAGAGCTGCGAGGCGTTGTGCCCCACCACGGTGTGAATGCCTTGCGGCAAGCTGGCCACCAGCCCGTCCAGATTGGCTGCCGCCAGGCAAGCCAGCACACGCGCCTCGTCGGGCACGGCGCCCAGCGCCACATTTTCCGCCAGGCTGACGTGCAGCATCACCACGTCTTGCGAGACGACGGCAAACTGGCTGCGCAGGTTGCGCAACTCCCACTCGGGCAGGGCCTGGCCGTCCAGCAAAACCCGCCCAGCCGATGGCTCGATAAAGCGCGGCAACAGGTTGATCAGCGTGGTCTTGCCCGCGCCGGAGGGGCCAACCAACGCCACCACTTCGCCAGCGGCGATCTCCAAGTCCAGAGCGCTGAGCACAGGCTGGGCTTGCCCTGGGTACTGCACCGCCACGCCTTGCAGGCTGATGCGCCCCTGGGCGCGCGGCAGTTGAAAAGCGCCACTGGCCTCCTCCCGCGCGTGGTCCAGCAAGGCCAGGCCGCGCTCCAGCGCCGCCACGCCGCGCGTGAGGGGGTTGGCTACGTCGGTCAAGCGACGCATGGGCGCAATCAGCGCCAGCATGGAGAACGCAAAGGTGGCGAACTCCCCCACCGTGCTGCGGCCTTGCCACAGCGCAATGCAGAGGATGAGCGAGAGCGCCACCGCCGCCAGCACCTGGGTGGTAGGCGTCATCGCCGCCGAGGCAATGGCGCTGCGAATGCCCAGCCCTTCGAGCTGGCGGCTCAACCCCACAAAACGCTGGCTTTGCTGCGCTTGCGCCTGGTGCAGGCGGATCATGCGATAGGCCAGCGCGTTTTCCTCCACCACATAGGCCAGCTCGTCGGTCGCCTGCTGGCTGAGTTTGGTGACTTTGTACAGCCGCCGCGAGAGCTGCTTCATCACCCAGGCGATGAAGGGCACCATGAGAAACACGATCAGCGTCAGCGGCCAATCCAGATACAGCAAAAAGCCAATCAGCGCCAGCAGGGTAAAACCATCGCGCGAGAGCGTCAGCAGCGCCTGCACCAACTGCTGCGCGCCCGTTTGCGTCTCATACACCAGCGTATTGGCCAGCTTGCTGGCCGAGTGGCTTTGGTACAAGCCCATATCGGCGCACAGCATGCGCTCGAACAGCAAGCGGCGAATTTGCAGCATGCCGTGGTTGGTGATGCGCGCCAGCGCGTACTGGCCCAGAAACTGCGCAATGCCACGGATGATGAAAATGCCCACCAGGATGGCCGGAATCATCCACAGCGCCAGCGTGCCCTCGGTAAAGCCCTTATCGAAAATAAAGCCAATGGCCTTGGCCATCATCGGCTCGGTCGCGGCGGACACCATGGAAGCCACCAACGCCAGCGCCCAAGCCCAGCGGTACTGGCCAAAATACGGCGCCAACCGCTTGAGCCGCTGCCGCAAAGGCGGCAGAGCGGGCGCCGCTGCGCTGTGGGGGGAATCGTCGGGAGAATCGGTATGAGGCGCTGACATAGGCGGGCGATTCTACGGGCCTTGCCCCACCCCGAACAGCACTGCAACAGGCTTTTTTTTACCAATCAAAAGGAAAGAAAATCACCATATTTCGGCATTGATATAATTAAAACTTATTTTACTTTGATTGATAAACCAAATACACGCCCACAAGCCCCGCTCACTCTGCCCGGGCAGAGCCAAAGGCCCATGAGAAAATGGCGCGATGTACTTATTGTTTGAAGAGGCTGGCAAATTCCAGGCTGGCCGCATCCTCTCGGAGGCCGACGCCTCCACCCAAGTCGAACTGGAAAGCGGCAAGCGCGTCAAGGTCAAAAAAGCCAACGCGCTTTTGTCGTTTGACAAGCCCGCCCCCGCCGCTCTGCTGGAAAGCGCTCGCGCCATCGCCCCGCAAATCGAGCTGGATCTGGCCTGGGAGTTCGCGCCAGAAGGCGAGTTTGGCTTTGCCGAATTCGCCCGCGACTACTTCAGCGCCGATGCCGACATCGCCCACCAGGTCGCCGCCCTGCTTCGCCTGCATGAAGCGCCGCACTACTTTCGCCGCGCGGGCAAAGGCCGCTTCAAAAAAGCGCCGGAGGATGTGCTCAAACAAGCCCTGGCCGCCATCGAGAAAAAACAGCAAATCCAGCAGCAAATCGACGCCTGGGCGCAGCAACTGGCCCAGGGCAGCACGCCCGAGCCCATCGAGCGCCAGCTCTACAAAATCCTGTTCAAGCCCGACAAAAACGCCCCCGAATACAAAGCGGTGGTGGAAGCCGCGCGCAGGACACAACTGGCCCCGCTGGCGCTGCTGCAACAAGCCGGCGCCATCCGCTCGCCCTACGAATTTCACTGGCAGCGCTTTTTGTTCGACCAATTCCCCAAGGGCTACGCCTTTGGCGAAGTGCAAACGCCCGCGCCCACAGCCGACTTGCCTTTGGCCCAGGTGCAAGCCTTCTCCATTGACGATTCGCACACCACGGAGATTGACGACGCCCTCTCTGTGCAAGGGCTGGGCAGCGACGAAATCACCATCGGCATCCACATCGCCGCGCCCGGCCTGGCCATCCGCCCCGGCGACGCGCTGGACCAGCTCGCCCGCGCGCGCCTGTCCACCGTCTACATGCCCGGCGCCAAGCTGACCATGCTGCCCGATGCGCTGGTGCAAACCTACACCCTGGACGCAGGCCGCCCCAACCCGGCGCTGTCGCTGTACGTCACCTACAGCGCCGCCGACCTCACCCCTCTGCGCCACGAGACGCGCATTGAGCGCGTCAACACCACCCACAACCTGCGCCACGACAAGATCGACCACATCGTCACCCCTGAATGGCTGCAAGGGGCCGAAACACAGACCCAGGAACAGGCGGCCGCCGACGTGCCGCCTGAACTGGCCGCGCTGCGCCCGCAACTGGCGTTTTTGTACCGCCTGGCGCAAACGCTCAAGCAGCGGCGCGAGGAGATCCGCGGCAAGCCCGAAAACTTCAGCCGCCCCGATTACACCTTCCGCCTGCTGGAGCAAGCAGGCGATATCCCCACGGGCGAAGAAACCGTGCAAATCACCACCCGCCGGCGCGGCGCGCCGCTGGATCTGATCGTGGCCGAGGCCATGATCGTCGCCAACAGCCACTGGGGCGGCTGGCTGGCCGAATTCGGCGTGCCAGCCATCTACCGCAGCCAATACAGCCTGGCGCCCGGCATCAAAGTGCGCATGGGCACCAAGCCCCTACCCCACGCGGGCATGGGCGTGCCGTGCTATGCCTGGAGCACTTCACCCCTGCGCCGCTACGTGGACCTGCTCAACCAATGGCAAATTATCGCCGCCGTGCAAAACGGCCAGACCGCCGCCCTGGCAGCCCCTTTCAAGCCCAAAGATGCGGAGCTGTTTTCCATCATCAGCGCCTTTGAAGCCACCTACACCGCCTATAACCGCTATCAAGGCGATATGGAGCGTTATTGGACGCTCAAATACCTGGAACAAAACGCCATCACCGAACTGGACGCCACACTCATCAAAGACGCCCAAAGCGGCGAAGCGCCGCTGGTGCGCGCCGACACCCTACCCCTGGTGCTGCGCGTGCTTGGCGCGCAGGATTTGGCCCGAGGTGCCCGCGTACGCGTGCGTTTGGGCGATGTGGATTTGCTGGCGCTGGATATTGCAGGCACGGTCATCGCCCGCCTGGATAGCGCCACGCAAGACGCCAGCGCAGGCGAAGATGACGAGGATGCGACGCTTTCAGAATCTTTGACGATTGCCGTCGATCTAACGCCCGAAGACGACTCTGCCACCGCTACGCCCACCGCATAATCGCTGCCGTGAAACTCCCTGCTCAACTGCGCAATCAATCGATTTTTTCCATCACCCTGATGCTCTCGGTGCTGGTGCATGCGGTAGTGCTCTCCATCCGCTTCGTCAGCCCCGCGACCTTCGAGCGCATGGTCAGCGCCCAGCCGCTGGAGGTCATCCTCGTCAACGCCCAAACCGAGGAAAAGCCCGAAGAAGCCAAAGCCCTGGCGCAAGTCGCGCTAGCGGGCGGCGGCGACGCCGACAGTGGCCGCGCCACCAGCCCCACGCCATACTCGGCCCTCACCCGCATGGGCGCCGATGCAGAGGAAACACAGCATCAGCAAGAAACCCCCAGAGAACGCCAAAACCGCCTGCTGGCCGAGCTGCGCGAACAAGTCGCCCAATTGCCCGTGCCCGACCCACGGCAAAGCGATCTGACCCCCGAGGAAATCGCCCAAGAAGAAAAGCGCCTGTTGCTGGTGCAGCAGCTCGCCGAGATGGAACGGCGCGTGAAAGAGGAAAACGAACGGCCCAAAAAACGCTTTATCAGCCCAGCCACGCAAGATTCCGTCACCGCGCTGTATCTGGATCATGTGCGCCGCTCCATTGAAGATCGCGGCACCAGCAACTTCCCCCGGCAAGGCACACAAAAGCTCTACGGGCAATTGCTGATGATCGTCATGATCAACCACGACGGCAGCGTGCTCTCCACGGAAGTCGTGGACAGCTCAGGCAACCTGACCTTGGATCGCTGGGCCGAAGCCATCGTGTACTCCGCCGCTCCTTTTGGCCACTTCTCACCTGATATCCGCCGCACAGCCGATCAAATCGGCTTTACCTCAACCTTTGAGTTCCGCCGGGATGCAACACTCAGCACGCAGCTACAGGAGCACCTGCCACAACCCCAGTGATGCATACACCTGAACGCAAAACAAGGGCCACCTTTATCGGGTGGCCCTTGTTGTTTTTAACTGGGTCAGTTCACTGGATCAGGCCGTCATGGCCTTGCGCATCTTCTTCATCGCCGCCACTTCAATCTGGCGAATGCGCTCGGCACTCACACCATATTCGTTGGCCAGCTCATGCAACGTCATACCGCCAGAGCCATCGTCATTCACATTCAACCAGCGCTCTGTCACGATGCGACGGCTACGCTCATCCAAAGTCTGTAGCGCCATTTGAATGCCATCGGTCGCCAAAGCATCGCGCTCACGCGCCTCCAACACCACTGTAGGCTCATGCGAGTGGTCGCCCAAATAGGCGATAGGCCCAATAGGCCCGCTCTCCTCATCGGCAGGCGTCGGATCCAGCATCACATCGCCGCCAGAGAGGCGCGTTTCCATCTCAATGACATCTTCGCGTTTGACGTTGAGACGATCCGCCACCTGATCGATCTCGCTATCGGTCAAGCTGATGCGGTACAGCTCGCCGTCACTGAGCGCCTGGTGCGCCTTGATTTCCTGCTTGAGCGAACGCAAATTGAAAAACAACTTGCGCTGTGACTTGGTTGTCGCCACTTTGACCATGCGCCAGTTTTTGAGAATGTACTCATGGATCTCCGCCTTGATCCAATGCATGGCGTAACTGACCAAGCGCACCCCCTGATCGGGATCGAAACGCTTGACCGCCTTCATCAGGCCAATATTGCCTTCTTGAATCAAATCCCCTTGCGGCAAACCATAGCCCGCATACTGGCGCGATACAGCCACCACCACACGCAAATGCGACATCACCAAGCGCCCCGCAGCTTCCACATCATTGTGTTCACGCAACGCTCGGGCATAACGTAACTCCTCCTCCGGCGTCAGCATGGGCATGCGGTTCACTGCCGAGATATAGGCATCCAAGTTGCCCAACGCTGGCAATGCCGGCCACTTGCCGGCATTGGCAGAAGGCACCAATGCAGAGGAAGTAGTCACAGTCATGGCAATCCTTTCAAAAAAGCCAACATTCAAGTCGATCACGTATAACGCCGACACCGCCGTCTGGATCACTCCATCTCAACAAAGTTCCCCAAAGCATATGCAGCCAGCAAAATACACAAAACAGCAAGCTCCTACCAACACCTGCCATATGCGCATCATGGGACACACAGCAAACAAAATAAAGCAAAGCACACTCAATATCGAATCTGCTGAGATAACATTAGTCAAGAAGACTCGCGTTCAATGAGCTTCTAAGAGTCATGTCTTTCAATGTCTTACCCCAAAGCCTGCTCAAGCGTCCAGTACTCCCTCTCCTGCTTGCGGGAAAGGGGGACTTGGACTGAGGGGCTGCCGGGGCGCTTGCGCACGGCGTAGGCGCATCCCCTCTTCTCTGGCTCATCTCCCCACTTCGGAGGATGAGAGTGAAAATCTCTTCTTGCAAAAACCTCGAAAGGGATATCTCTAAGAGCCAGTTGAAAGTATCGGCTCGAGTAAGCAAGAAGCGGTTTGGGTGGACTGCAAGGCGCAAAACGCCGCTGAACCTCGCTGGTCCGGCGGCAAGGCTTTGCAGCGGGCAGATCACCCAAATCCGCTTCATGGCCCGCCGCGCAGAGATTCCGAGCAGACCACAAGTACAGGCCCGCAAAAAAACAACACTTGCATTAGAACATGAATAAGCTTGCCAAAACGCACTTTCAACGCAACTTTGGCTTAGATGTGCTGCGCACACTGGCAATAAGCGTAGTGCTCATGAACCACGGATTTTTGGGCTTTTTCATCGCCCCAGGATTAGTCAAGTGGGAAGGATGGACAGCTGCACTGAGCGCTTGCGCTGTATTTTCTATTGAATGGCTGTTTGTCCTCAGTGGTTTTCTTATTGGATCCATGATGATCCGTAGCTTCGAAACACAGCCGCAGTGGTGGCTTAGTGCTCGCGACTTCTGGCTACGGCGCTGGTTCCGCACCGTGCCAAACTATTACCTTTTTCTCTTCGTTAGTGCAATATTTGCCTGGCTAGGTATTGGCGATGGAGAGTTTGAGCTATCTTTCTTATTTTTTTCACAAAATCTGATCACAGCACAAACCCAACCTTACTTCTTTTCCGAGTCTTGGTCATTAGCACTTGACGAATGGTTTTATTTTTTAATGCCGCTGTTACTAGGCTTGACAGCTCTGCTTTTTCGTCTACCCAGACATGCCCAGTTTTGGGCAGTTGCCCTAACGCTCATTACCATTCCCACCATTCTGCGCTTCTGCGATGCAGCACCATCCGATTTTTTAATGTGGGATGCACACGTCAGGCGCGTAACCATTATGCACCTAGACGCAACCGGTTGGGGCGTGGCTGCCGCCATACTCAACCGATGGCATCCCCAGTGGTGGACTCGCAACATACGACGCAAAGCACTGATAGGCTTAGGACTCACTCTTGGGTCTGTAATTGCTATGTGCCATTTTGTACTGACAGACTGGCAAAGCGTGGCTGCCGGGCGGTTAAATGATCTCGCTCTGATCACCACACCATCAGTCGCCACAGTACTTGCACTCCCATGGTTGAGCAACTTACCAGGCAATTCGCGCGCTGCGCGCTGGATTTCAGCCAAGGTGGGGGACTACGCTTATTCCTCTTACCTATGCCACATGCCACTGTTAGCCCTCATGTTGCATGCCTTCGAAACCATGCACTGGAGTCCTAATTTTTATTGGGTCATTTTGGCAATGCTAGTATGGTTAATCTTGGTTTTTTTCTTGTCAGCACTAGTCTTTCACAACTTTGAAAAGCCCGTTTCGGACTTACGGGATCGGTTTACAAAACGCGTTTACTCCGGCCCCTTTGAAAGAGGGGAATACTCCGGTGGGTTCTCAACACGTCTTTCTTGTGCCGGAGACATTCATCATGATGAATCCAAGGATAAGTAAAGATTCTTGCTCCTCAGGCACAGAGTCGTCTGGCACCCCCCTTATTGAGCAGAAATCAAACAACTTGAACAAATAAATCCCTCAAGCCGCATATTTGACGCAATCCTTTTGAAAGAACTGCTTGACCTTTTGAGGCGACTTCTGCAGGTGTCTCATGTGGCTGACTGCGGCCAGCTTGAGCTGGCCTTTGCGCCGGTTCGGCGCCTTGCTTGTCACCGCAGCCTTGAGGTTGGCATTGAGCTGTATTGACCCAGCAGAACCTGCACAGGTCAGGCCGCTAAAGCATAAGCCTCAGCGGGCGTCTTCATGCCCAGCGCCTGGTGAGGACGCTGGTGGTTGTAAAAGCCGATCCAATCGCCGATCACGCG
>NZ_RDQM01000024.1 GCF_003703475.1 Allofranklinella schreckenbergeri
GATCAGATAAGGGGCGACAAAGCTCCATTCTTCATCGCTGACATCACTGGGGTAAGGCTTGCGAGACATGCTGGCACTGTATCCAAGCTCAGCACCACCTCTCGGAAAAGTGCATAACACGCTCTAGAATTCCGCATGCGCATCACCAACACTTCAGGCCCAGGAGGGCCGTTTTCTTCCATCAAAACCTTCCCACAGGAAGAAGGGGCGGTTGTTGCAGAGCGCGAGCTGCAACAAGTGAAGCCGCCGCCCAGCTATCAAGTGGTTCTGATCAATGACGACTTCACGCCGATGGAGTTCGTGATTGACGTGCTGCAAGAATTTTTTGGCAAAGACAGGGACATGGCCACGCAAATCATGCTGCGCGTGCATTTGGAGGGGCGGGGCGTTTGCGGCATTTATTCACGTGAGATTGCAGAAACCAAAGTCGCCCTGGTGATGGATGCCGCTGCCGAGGCGGGCCATCCGCTGCAATGCCTTGCCGAGCCTGTGGGCGAGTGATGGCGCGGGCGGCCAAACGGAGATCAAGGATTTTTACGCGCGCGCCTGGCTTGACGCTTCGGATCGATTCCTTCAGCATCCCCGGGCGTGCTGCGGGCGGCAGGCGCGGCCTATTGATTCGGGCTTGGGCGCCCTCATTTGGCCCGCATTCGCAGTAGCAGCAACTGCATCACTGCATATTTCGCAAGCACAAGGAGTTCACCACCATGATTGCTCAGGAACTGGAAGTCAGCTTGCACATGGCTTTCGTAGAGGCGCGCAAACAGCGCCACGAATTTATTACGGTCGAGCACCTGCTGTTGGCATTGCTTGACAACCCCAGCGCGTCGGAAGTCCTGCGTGCCTGCGACGCCGACATGGACGAATTGCGCACGGCGCTATCCACCTTCGTCAAGGAGAACATGACCCAGGTGGCAGGCGAGGATGAGGTGGACACCCACCCTACGCTGGGCTTTCAGCGTGTCGTGCAGCGCGCCATCATGCATGTGCAGTCCACGGGCAATGGCAAGAAAGAGGTCACTGGCGCCAATGTGCTGGTCGCCATTTTTGGCGAGAAGGATTCGCATGCGGTGTATTTCTTGCACCAGCAAGGCATCAAACGCCTGGATGTCGTCAACTACATTGCGCACGGCATTCGCAAGGGCGAGCAGCAGGACAAGATCGTTGATGGCTCTGGCGAGCAGGAAGAAGTCAGCCACGGGCCGAGCGAGCGCGCGGAAAAAGCCTCGCCGCTGGAGCAATTCACCAATAACCTCAACCAGGCCGCGCTGGAAGGCCGCATTGATCCCCTGATCGGGCGCGACCACGAGGTGGAGCGCACCATCCAGGTGCTGTGCCGACGCCGCAAAAACAACCCGCTGCTGGTGGGTGAGGCCGGTGTGGGCAAGACTGCGATTGCCGAGGGCCTGGCCTGGCGCATCACGCAAAAAGATGTGCCGCAAGTGCTGGAAAACGCCACGGTGTATGCCCTGGATATGGGCGCCTTGCTGGCGGGCACCAAATACCGGGGGGATTTTGAGCAGCGCCTCAAGGGCGTGCTGAAAATTTTGCGTGAGAAGCCCGATGCCATTTTGTTTGTGGATGAAATCCACACCCTTATTGGCGCGGGGGCCGCTTCGGGCGGTACGCTGGATGCCTCCAACCTGCTCAAGCCCGCGCTCTCCAGCGGCCAGCTCCGCTGCATTGGCGCCACCACTTTCACGGAATACCGTGGCATTTTCGAGAAAGACGCGGCGCTGTCGCGCCGCTTTCAGAAAATCGATGTGGTCGAGCCCAGCGTGGCCGAAACGGTGGAGATTCTCAAAGGCCTGAAATCGCGCTTTGAGGAGCACCACGGCATCGAATACGACAGCGAAGCCTTGCAGGCTGCGGCAGAGCTGTCGGCGCGCTACATCAACGACCGCCAATTGCCCGACAAGGCCATTGACGTGATCGATGAGGCGGGCGCGGCCCAGCGCATCAAGAGCCAGGAGCAGCGCAAGCAAACCGTGGGCAAGAGCGAGATTGAGGAAATCGTCGCCAAGATCGCGCGCATTCCGCCCGCGGCCGTCTCGCAAGACGATCGCAGCAAGCTCAAGACGCTGGAGCGCGATCTCAAAAGCGTGGTGTTCGGGCAGGATGCCGCGCTGGAAGCCTTGGCCTCGGCCATCAAGACGGCGCGCTCGGGCCTGGGCAAGCCCGACAAGCCCATTGGCTCCTTCCTGTTTTCCGGCCCCACGGGCGTGGGCAAGACCGAAGCCGCGCGCCAGTTGGCCTACATCCTGGGCATTGAGCTGATCCGCTTCGATATGTCCGAATACATGGAGCCGCACGCCGTCAGCCGCCTGATTGGCGCGCCACCGGGCTACGTCGGTTACGACCAGGGCGGCTTGCTTACCGAAGCCATCACCAAGAAGCCGCACGCCGTGCTGCTGCTCGACGAGATCGAGAAGGCGCACCCCTCCATCTACAACATCTTGTTGCAGGTGATGGACCACGGCACGCTGACCGACAACAACGGCCGCAAGGCCGATTTTCGCAACGTCATCATCATCTTGACGACCAATGCGGGCGCGGAAACGATGAACAAAGCCAGCATCGGCTTTACCAACCCGCGCCAGGCTGGCGACGAGATGGCGGACATCAAGCGCCAGTTCACGCCCGAGTTCCGCAACCGGCTCGATGCCATCGTCAGCTTCCGTCCGCTCGATGAGCAAATCATCCTGCGCGTGGTGGACAAATTCCTGCTGCAACTGGAAAGCCAGTTGGCGGAGAAGAAGGTGGAGGCCAGCTTTACCGATGAGCTGCGCAGCTATCTGGCCAAGAAAGGCTTTGACCCGCTCATGGGCGCGCGGCCGATGCACCGCCTGATTCAGGACACGATCCGCAAGTCGCTGGCCGACGAGCTGCTCTTTGGCGGCCTGGCCGATGGCGGGCGCGTGGTGATTGGCCTGAAAAAAGTGGACGATGGCAAGGGCGGCCAGAAAGAGCAGGTGGATCTCCAAATCACGCCGCTGGTGGGGGAAGACAAGCCCGCGCCTGCGGCCACCGCTGCGGAGTGAGGCGGCGCGCGCCGGGGCCAGCTCTGATGCAGTGCTGGTTCTGGCGCCTCTGATCTTTGTTTGATGCCTGCTGCTAAGCCCTATCTTGCGATAGGGCTTTATTTTTACATATCAAAAAGAAACAAATCATGCCTATTTCGGCATGATGGTATTGAAGTGATTTTTCTTTTGATGTGAATTTTATGGAGTGGTGGCTGGGGGCTACACCAGCTCAAAGCTCTGGCGCACGGCGGGCGTTTGCATCAGCTCGCCGGCCTGGTGGTGGATCCAGCGCTCATCGCGCGCCTGCCAGGCGTCGGGCAAATGGTGCTGGTGCACGATGCGCCCGGGCGGAGCCATGACGGCGATGCGGCTGGCCAGGCGCACGGCTTCCATCATGTCGTGGGTAATCATCAGCATGGCGCAGCCGCTTTCGGCCAGGTAGCTGCGCACCAGGCGGTACATGTGCGCGCGCAGGCCAATGTCCAGGGCGGAAAAAGGCTCGTCCAGCAGCAGCAAATCGGGGCTGATGGCCAGGGCGCGCGCCAGCGCCACGCGGCTTTGCATGCCGCCGGAGAGTTCGTGCGGGTATTTGTCCAGGTCGTCGGGCGTCAGCTCCATGCGCAAAGCCAGCGCGGCCGCTTGCTGGCGCCGCTGGGCGGGTGGCACGCCGCGCGCGTGCAAGCCCAGGGCGATGTTGTCCAGCACGGCGCGCCAGGGCAGCAGGCGCGGCTCCTGAAACATGCAGCCGATGCGCGCAAAGCGGTTGTCCACCGTGCCGTGCAGCGGGGTGAGCAGGCCGGCAATGATGTGCATGAGCGTGCTTTTGCCGCAGCCCGAGGGGCCGACGAGGGCGACGCTTTCGCCGGGGCGCAGGTCGAAATCCAGCGCCAGCAGAACGTCCTCCAGGGCGAAGCGGTGGGAGATGGCGTGCAGGGCAAGCATGGGCAACAAGGGCGTGAGCAGGTTGTTCAGTCGGCCATCGCTTCGCGCCAGCGCTCGACGCGGCGCTTGACGGGTTCGAGCAGCAGGTATTCCACCGCCAGCAGCAGGCCCAGCACGGCAACGATCCAGGCCATGGAGGTGGGCGTATCCAAATGCGCGCGCGAGATGGCCAGCGATGCGCCCACGCCATCGGCGGTGCTGAGCATTTCGGCCATGACCAGCACCTTCCACGACAAGCCCAGCGCCGTGATCCAGGCCGGAAAGAGGTAGGAGAGCATGTGCGGCAGATACAACTGGGTGAACATCAGCACGGGCGGCAGGCGGTAGGCGCGCGCCATGTCGCGCAGCTTGCCGTCCAGCGTGCGCGTGCCTTGCAACGCGGCGACGAAGACGACCGGAAAGCACGCGATGAACACGGTGAAGATGGGCGTGGTGTGGCTTTGCGTGCCAAACCACAGCATGGCCAGCACCAGCCAGGCGATGGGCGGCATGCCCACCAGCAGCGTCACCAGCGGGCGCGACATCATCGCCGCCGTCATCGACAGCCCTGCCAGCATGCCCAGCAGGCTGCCGCAAGCCAGCGTCAGGGCAAAGCCCCAGAGCGCGCGCCAGGCGGAAATGCCCAGCGCCTGCCAGACCTCGGCCTCGGCCAGCATGTGGCGCAGGCGGGCGAACACCTCCAGCGGGCCGGGCAGCGCCAGCGAGCCGTAAATGCCCGCGCCCCATTCCCACAGGGCAAAAAACAGGCACAGGCTGGCGATGGCGCCCCAGCCGCTCCACAAATAGGCCAGGGCGGCGGCGCAGGCGCGCTGCAATGCTTTCAAGATGCGGCCTCCGCTGCCGCCGCAGTGGCATAAAACCCGTCATCGGGCAGCTTGCCGCCGACCAGGCTGGGCTGGCTATCGAGCAGTTTCTGGTAGAAAAACTCCAGCTCGGGTCGCGCCTCTTGGGCGCTGGCGATGCGCGCGGGGGTGTGGCGCAGGGCATCGGCCACGGCGGGGGCGGAGAGCATGGGGATGTGCTGCGCCACCAGCTCGCCGCACTCTTGCGGGTGGGCGTAGCACCACGCTTGCGCCTGGGCGTGGGCGGCGGCAAAGCGTTGCAGCAAGGCGGCATCGCTGCGGGCCTGGCCCAGCGCAACGACGCAGGCTTGCGGGATTTGCGGCGGGCGCTGGAGCACGCGGCCCCATTCCTGTTGCAAATCGACGCTGCGGTGGACGGTTTTGGCCATCAGCTTGGTGGGGAAAGACTGCGATTTGTGCATCACCAGCGAGGTGACCGGCTCGGCCAGCAAGGCGTTTTCGATCTTGCCCGAGAGCAGCAATTGCGCGGCCTCCATCGGTGTGGCGACGTAGTGCAGGGCGAAATCCTTTTGTGGATCCAGCCCCTGCGCGCGCGCCAGCAACTGGAACACGATATCGGGCATGTCGGCGCGAAACGGGATGGCAATGGTTTGCCCCTTGAAATCGGCCAGCGTCCGGCGCCCCTCATGCAGCGAGAGCAAGGCCAGAATGCCCCAGACGGGCACATTCACCAATTGCAGCGGTACGCCACGGTTGTAGAGGTTGGCGGCCACGTTGGTGGGCGCGGCCAGAAAGTCGGCGCCTTTTTCCAGCGTCAGCGCGCGCAGATGGTCGGGATCACGCCATTGGGTGAAGCGGATCTGGATGCCCCAATCGGCCAGCGGCTGGGCTTGCGCCATGCGCAGCAGCGCAAAGCTGATGGCGGCGCTGGGGCCTGCCAGGTGGAGTGTGCGGGCGGCGTTGCCGGGCGCGGCGGCCCCTTTGGCCTCTTTGGCTCCGTTGGCCTGCTCTTGCGCCAGGGCGGGCAGGGCGTGGAGCAAGGGCAGCGCGCCTGCCATGCGCAGCAGATGGCGGCGGTTGGGTGTGGCAGTCGGGGCGGGCGGGGTAGTGAATGAGGGCATGGCATCAGGCAAAAAAAGAGGCCGCACAGGCGGCGGATCAAGGGAATGCGTAGATGCCTATTATTCTCATATGCTTTGGCTATGACTTGAATAGACCAATCGACCTACACCCGCCAGGGAGGGGGCAGGTGGGGTGTTTCATTCTTATCAATCAAAGTAAATTGCATTTATTGGATAAATTGCCGAAACAAGGTCATTTCTTTTCTTTTTGATTTGTAATAATGGGCGAGGGGTGCGCGCTGGATAGGGTCAAAGGCAGCGCTGCTGCACCCGGTTCAACGCTGGCGTTGCCAAACGGCGGCAAAAAAGCCATCCGTGCCGTGCTGATGCGGCCACAGGCGCAAAAAACGGCCTGTGCTGGCGGTGGCGCTGGTTGTGGCGGGTGGGGCTTCGGCTTGCGTTTGGCCTGCTGTGGCGGGCGGTGGGCTGCACAGGCTGGCGGCGTGGGGCACTTTCAGGCCCTCCAGCAAGGCGCTGGCGTTCAGGGCGGTGAAGTCGCCGTGGGCGGCGTCGAAGGCGTGGGCAATGGCCTCGTTTTCTTCTTCCAGCAGGCTGCAAGTGGCGTAAATCAGGCGTCCGCCCGGTTTGAGCAGGCGCGCGGCGCTTTGCAAAATGGCTTGTTGCTTGAGGGTCAGCTCGCGCACGGCCTGGGGCGATTGGCGCCATTTCAAATCGGGGTTGCGCCGCAAGGTGCCCAGGCCGGAGCAGGGCGCATCCACCAGCACGCGATCGAGCTTGCCGCTCAGGCGCTTGATGCGCTCATCCCTCTCATGGGCGATGGCAATGGGGTGGACGTTGGAGAGGCCGCTGCGCGCCAGGCGGGGCTTGAGGGCGTCGAGCCGATGGGCGGAGACATCGAAGGCGTACAGCCGCCCGGTGTTGCGCATGGCCGCGCCAAGGGCCAGGGTTTTGCCGCCCGCGCCGGCGCAGAAGTCGGCCACCATGTCGCCTCGGCGCGCGTCCAGCAGCAGGGCCAGCAGTTGCGAGCCTTCATCCTGCACCTCAATGGCGCCGCGCTGGAAGGCATCGAGCTTTTGCAGCGCGGGCTTGCCTTGCAGGCGCAGGCCCCAGGGGGAGTAGGGCGTGGCCTCCAGCGTCAGGCCCGCGGCGCGCAGCTCCTGGGCGATGGCATCGCGCTTGCCTTGCAGGGTGTTGACGCGCAAATCCAGCGCGGCGCTTTGGTTGAGGCTCTCCACCAGCGGCCAGAAGGCATCGGCTTGCCCTTGCGCGGCCAGTTGCTCGCGCAGGCGCTGGGCCAGCCAGTCGGGCAGGTTGTGGCGTTGCGGCTCGGGCAGGCTGCTCCATTGCGCGCCGCCGGGCAGCAGCGGTGCGCAGGCGGTCCGCCATTGGGCTTCGCTGTCATTGAGCGCGCCTTGCAAAAAGCGCGCATCGCCTTGAAAGCCGAGGATGGCCAGGCGGCGCGCGTGCGGCCCCTGGCCGGATTGGGCCAGGTGCTCCAGCAAACGCTTGTGGCGCAACACGTGGTAGGTGGTTTCCGCCAGCGTGGCGCGCTCGCGCGGGCCGAGGTGGCGGTTTTCGCGAAAGTGGCGCGAGAGCAGGGCGTCGGCCGGGTGTTCAAAGGCAAGAGTGCGCCGCAGCAAATCGGCGCAGGCATCGAGCAGGGCTTTGGGGTGCATGGGGGGAGTTTTCGTGATGCTGGTTCAGGCGTGGGCCGCAGTGTCATGGCGCGCCAGCAGCATGCTGTCGCCGTAGCTGAAGAAGCGGTAGCGCTGGGCGATGGCGTGGCGGTAGAGGGCGTGGATGTGCGCGTGGCCGGCAAAGGCGCTGACCAGCATCATCAGCGTGCTTTTGGGCAGGTGAAAGTTGGTCAGCAGCCAATCGGCCACCTGGAAGCGGTAGCCGGGTGTGATGAAGATGCGGGTATCGCCCTGGGCCTGGCCGGTTTGCGCCCAGGATTCGAGCGCGCGCACGCTGGTAGTGCCCACGGCGACGATGCGCCCGCCCCGGGCGCGGCAGCGCTCCAGCGCGGCCAGCGTGGCGGCGGGGATGTCGTAGCGCTCGCTGTGCATGCGGTGCTCGTGCAATTGCTCGGTTTTGACGGGCTGGAAGGTGCCCGCGCCCACGTGCAAGGTGATGTGGGCGCGCTGCACGCCCGCAGCTTCCAGCGCGGCCAGGGTGGCCTGGTCGAAGTGCAGGGCGGCGGTGGGCGCGGCCACGGCGCCGGGATTGCGGGCAAAGACGGTTTGGTAGCGCGTGGCGTCGGTCTGCGCATCGGGATCGGCGCCGCCTTGCTGCTGGCGCTCAATGTAGGGCGGCAAGGGCAGATGGCCGTGGCGCTCCATCAGGCTCCAGGGCGTTTGGCCCGGCGGCGCCAGCAGGCGCAGGCGAAACAGCGCGCCCTCCTCATCGGGGTAGCGCCCCAGCATGATGGCGTCAAAGCCGCCTGCGGCCAGCCCGCCTGCAAAGTGCAGGCGCGTGCCGGGCGCGGGCTTTTTGCTGACCTTGAGGTGCGCGGCGACGTGGTGTTCGCCCGGCGTGGTGGCTGCATCGTCGAGCACGCGCTCGATCAGCATCTCCAGCTTGCCGCCCGAGGCTTTATGGCCAAACAGGCGCGCCTTGACGACCTGGGTGTCGTTGAACACCAGCAAATCGCCCGCGCGCAGCAGCGTGGGCAGTTGGTGAAAGATGCGGTCGGTGGGCGGCAGGCTGCGCCCGTCCAGCAGGCGCGAGGCGCTGCGCTCGGGCGCGGGGTGGTGGGCGATCAGTTCCTCTGGCAGCGGGTAATCGAAATCGGCCAGCGTGTAAGAGTGGGCGGACATACGCAGCAAGCGGCGAAGGGGCGGCAAAAAAGGGGCGGCAGTATAGAGCGTGGGATGCCGTTTGCGCCTGCCCGCGCTGGCGCCAGGGTGCAGCACCCGCGTTACTACGGCCTTTCTGGCCGCTGCCTCGTTCGGGAGGACAGTCGCAGGGAGGACAATAACGGTCAAACCGTGTGGTTTCGTGGCCCTGGCGCAAGGTTTGCCGGGGCTGTTCTTTCCCCTTTCAAGGAGATGCTATGAAGATTGAAGGCAACGTATTTATCGTGACAGGCGGCGCTTCGGGCCTGGGTGAAGGCACGGCGCGCATGCTGGCTGCGCGCGGCGCCAAAGTGGTGCTGGCTGATTTGCAGCAAGAGCGCGGCGAGCAAGTCGCCAGCGAAATCGGCGGCGTGTTCGTCAAAACCGATGTCACCAGCGAAGCCGACGGCCAGGCGGCCGTGGCAGCGGCGCAAAAGCTCGGTCGCCTCTCGGGCCTGGTCAATTGCGCGGGCATTGCCCCGGCGCAGAAAACCGCAGGCAAAAAAGGTGCGCACGATTTGGCGCTGTTCAACAAAGTCATCCAGATCAACCTGCTGGGCACGTTCAACATGATCCGCCTGGTGGCCACGGCGATGCTGGACAACACCCCGGAAGAAACCGGCGAGCGCGGCGTGCTGATCTCCACCGCCAGCGTGGCGGCGTTTGACGGCCAGATCGGCCAGGTCGCCTACAGCGCCTCCAAAGGCGGCGTGGTGGGCATGACGCTGCCCATCGCCCGCGATCTGGCGCGCGACGGCATCCGCAACATGACTATCGCCCCCGGCATTTTCGGCACGCCCATGCTGTTTGGCATGCCGCAGGAGGTGCAAGACGCGCTGGCCGCCAGCGTGCCCTTCCCCAGCCGCCTGGGCCGCCCCGATGATTACGCCAAACTGGCTTGCCACATCATCGAGAACGACATGCTCAACGGCGAGGTGATACGCCTGGACGGCGCCATCCGCATGGCGCCCAAGTGATGGGGTGACAGGGCTTGCCCTGCCATGAAAAAACGGCCCTTCGGGGCCGTTTTTTATGAATCAATAAGAAACAATTGTGCCTTGTTTCGGCTTGATGAGCTTGAATGCAGTTTTCCTGTGATTGAAAAAGGTGATTTTCACGTGCGCGGCAGCGTCACGCCGTGCTGGCCCTGGTATTTGCCGCCGCGGTCTTTGTAGCTGACCTCGGGCGGCTCGTCGCCTTCGAAGAACAGCACCTGCGCGCAGCCCTCGCCCGCGTAAATCTTGGCCGGCAGCGGCGTGGTGTTGGAGAACTCCAGCGTCACATAGCCTTCCCACTCCGGCTCGAACGGCGTGACGTTGACGATGATGCCGCAGCGCGCGTAGGTGCTTTTGCCCAGGCAGATGGTCAGCACATTGCGCGGGATGCGGAAATACTCCACCGTGCGCGCCAGCGCAAAGCTGTTGGGCGGGATGATGCAGTAATCGCCCTCGAAATCGACAAAGCTCTTTTCATCGAAATTCTTCGGGTCCACCACCGTGCTGTGGATGTTGGTGAACACCTTGAATTCGCGCGCGCAGCGGATGTCGTAGCCGTAGCTGCTGGTGCCGTAGCTGATGACCCTCTGGCCGTTGACCTGGCGTACCTGGCCGGCCTCGAACGGCTCGATCATGCCGTGCTGCTCGGCCATGGTGCGTATCCATTTATCGCTTTTGATGCTCATCTGGCGTGCTTTGCGGGGGAAATCACAGGGGCGCCGATTGTAGGTCGGCGCGGGCTTGACCACTTCCTGACCGCGGCCTGACCACAGCCTGGGCGCGCTTGATGCGGCTGTTGCACAATACGCGGCTTTCTTTTTTGGCCCCGGCTTCCTACGGCGCGCGTTGGCGGCAGGCGGTTGGGCCGTGTGTTTGTGCATGGATTGGCATGGCCCAGTTTTTTGAAGTTCACCCTCTCAACCCGCAGGCGCGGCTGCTCAAGCAGGCCGCGAGCTTGCTGGCCCAAGGCCAGGTGCTGGCCATCCCCACCGATTCCAGCTACGCGCTGGTGTGCCATCTGGACGACAAGGCCGCGGCCGATCGCCTGCGGCGCATCCGTGGCATGGATGAGAAACATTTGCTCACGCTGCTGTGCCAGGATTTATCGGAGCTGGCCAGCTACGCGCGCGTGGACAACCGCCAGTTCCGCCTGCTCAAGCAGGCCACGCCCGGGCCCTACACCTTTGTGCTGGAGGCCAGCAAGGAAGTGCCGCGCCGCGTCAGCCATCCGCAGCGCAAGACGATTGGCCTGCGCGTGCCAGCGCACGCGGTGGTGCGCGAGCTGCTGGCGCTGCACGGCGCGCCGCTGCTGGCCAGCACGCTGATTTTGCCGGGCGAGGAGGATCCGCTGAGCGACGCGCACGAAATCCGCGAGCGCCTGGAGCACGAGCTGGGCGCGGTGATCGACGCGGGCGCCGTGCCCACGCAGCCGACGACGGTGCTGGATTTGACGGCGATGGACGGCGGCGGCGACGCGCAGGTACTGCGCGCGGGCCTGGGCGATCTGAAGCGCCTGGGCTTGCGTGCGTGATGAGAGGGGAGGGCGCGCACCCCAGCGGCGCGCGTGAGCAGCATTTTTGAAGAAGAACAAGAGTAACCAACGTGAGTGACGCAACGATTCAACACATTGCCGTGATGGCCTTGCCCGTGCTGCTGGCCATCACCATCCATGAGGCGGCCCACGGCTATGCCGCGCGCCATTTCGGCGACCGCACGGCCGAGATGCTGGGCCGCATCACGCTCAACCCCTTCAAGCACATCGACGCCATCGGCACCGTGCTGATTCCGCTGATGCTGTATTTCGCCACCGATGGCAAGTTCGTCTTTGGCTACGCCAAGCCGGTGCCGGTGAACACGCGCAACCTGCGCAACCCCCGCCGGGACATGGTGTGGGTGGCGCTGGCCGGGCCCGCCTCCAACTTCATCCAGGCGCTGGTCTGGGCGCTGCTGCTGGGCGCGCTGCTGCTGGTGGGGCTGGATGAGGCGTTTTTCATGCAAATGGCGATGGCCGGCATCATGACCAATCTGGTGCTGGCCGTGCTCAACCTCTTTCCCCTGCCGCCGCTGGACGGCGGCCGCATTGCGGTGGGGCTGCTGCCCTACAAACCCGCCAGCATGCTGGCGCGGCTGGAGCCTGCGGGCTTTTTCATCGTGCTGGCGCTCATGCTCACCGGCGTGCTGGGCAAATATTGGCTCTCGCCGCTGGTCGGCGTCGGGCTGGATGCGATCCTCGCGCCCCTGCAATGGCTGGCCAAATAGATTTTTAACACAAATCAAAAGAAATTCGAATTATTA
The DNA here is from genome assembly GCF_003703475.1 of Allofranklinella schreckenbergeri. Classification (GTDB taxonomy): domain Bacteria; phylum Pseudomonadota; class Gammaproteobacteria; order Burkholderiales; family Burkholderiaceae_C; genus Lampropedia; species Lampropedia schreckenbergeri. The sequence continues at coordinate 11,978 of NZ_RDQM01000024.1, forward strand.
CCCATGTTGCCTAAACAAGGTGTTTTTGTTTCTTTTTGATTGATAAAAACACTTTCGGTAGGCGCGCAGGCACCCCCTTTCCCCCTCCCTCTTGCTGACCATGACCGTTCGCTACCTCACCGGCATCACGCCTTCTGGCATCCCCCACCTGGGCAACTACGCCGGGGCCATCCGGCCCTCGGTGCGCTCGCAAACCCAGGCCGGAGCCGATCACTTTTATTTCCTGGCCGATTTGCACAGCCTCATCAAATCGCAAAACCCGCAGCAAACGCAGCGCTGCACGCTGGAAATCGCCGCCACCTGGATTGCCTGCGGGCTGGACCCCGAGCAAGTCACCTTCTACCGCCAAAGCGACATCCCCGAAATCCCGCAACTGACCTGGTTGCTCACCTGCGTGACCGGCAAGGGCTTGCTCAACCGCGCCCACGCCTACAAGGCCGCGGTGGACAAAAACACCGAAGCGGGCGCAGAGCCTGATGCCGACGTCACCGCCGGGCTGTTCATGTACCCCGTGCTCATGGCCGCCGACATCATGCTGTTCAAGGCCCACAAAGTGCCCGTGGGGCGCGACCAGGTGCAGCACATCGAAATGGCGCGCGACATGGCCGCCAGCTTCAACCACATCTACGGCGCGGGCCAAACCCTGCTGGTGCCGCCCGAGGCCGTGGTCGATGAGCAAGTGGCCACCCTGCCCGGGCTGGACGGGCGCAAGATGAGCAAAAGCTACGGCAACACCATCCCCCTGTTCACGCCGCGCGAGCAATTGCGCAAGCTCATCATGGGCATCGCCACCGACTCGCGCGCGCCGGGCCAGCCCAAGGAAACCGAAGGCTCGGCCATCTTCCAGCTCTACCAGGCCTTTGCCAGCGCCGGGCAGACCGAAGCCATGCGCCAGGCCTTCGCCCAGGGCATCGCCTGGGGCGAAGCCAAGCAGCAATTGTTTGAACTGATCGACGCCGAAATCGCCCCCATGCGCGCGCAGTTCGAAGCCCTGATGGCCGACCCCGCCCGCATCGAAGCCATCTTGCAGCGCGGCGCCGAAAAAGCCCGCGCCCAGGCCGCGCCTTACCTGGCCGAACTCAAGCGCGCCGTAGGCTTGTGGGATTTGCGCCAACCGCTGGCCGCCGCGCCCGAAGCCGCCGCGCCCCGCGCCGAAGCGCCGCCGCAAATCAAGCAATACCGCGAGGCCGATGGCCGCTTCTACTTCAAGCTCAGCAACGCCAAAGGTGAGGCGCTGCTGCAAAGCCAGGGCTTTGACAGCGGCCGCGACGCAGGCGCGGCCGTAGCCCGCCTCAAGCAGGAAGGCGAGGCCGCGCTGGATGCGCTGGCAGGCCAGTTGCTGCCCTTTGCGCGCAGCGATGCGCTGGTGCAGGCCCTGCAAGCCCTGGCCGCCGCCCACGCCGAGGCGAAAAAGGCTTGATCGGCAGTATTTTTATCAATCAAAAAGAAAAAAAATGCATTTTTCGGCATGTCTGTATTGAATTTGTTTTTCCATTGATTTGTATTAAAGGACGCATCGGAAACACCGGGCCCATCTGCCAAACATGCACATCCCCTTCACCAAAATGCAAGGCGCGGGCAACGACTTCGTCGTGCTCGACGAAACCGCCGGCCCGCTGGGCCTGACGCCTGCGCACTACCGCCGCCTGGCCGACCGGCACTTTGGCGTCGGCGCCGACCAAATCCTCACCGTGCGCCCCGCGCCCGCCGGGCAGGACGTGGACTTTGAATACCTCATCCACAACGCCGACGGCGGCGAAGTCGAGCAATGCGGCAACGGCGCGCGCTGCTTTGTGCGCTACGTGTTCGATCAGGGCTTGACCGGCAAGCGCCACATCCGCGTGCTCACCCGCGCGGGCGTGATCGAGCCGCAGTTGCAAGACGACGGCCGCGTGCGCGTCAACATGGGCCGCCCGCGCTGGCAGCCCGAGCACCTGCCCTTCGATCCGCAAGGCTTGCCCAGCGAGCAGGCCGGCCAGGCCCGGCGCTGGTTGCTGCCGCTCTTGCCCGAGGTTGATGCCGATGCCAATGCCGAGGTTGCCAAGGCCGCCGAGGCGCAAGGCGAAGCCGTCTGGATCGCCATCGCCTCCATGGGCAACCCGCACGCCGTGCAAGTCGTGCCCGCGCTGGAGGACGCGCTGGTGCAGCGCCAGGGCGCGCTGCTGGAGCGCCACCCGCGCTTTGCGCAGCGCGTCAATGCCGGCTTCATGCAGGTGCTTGACCGCGCGCACATCGCCTTGCGCGTCTATGAGCGCGGCGCGGGCGAAACCCTGGCTTGCGGCACGGGCGCTTGCGCCGCCGTGGTGTGCGGCATCCGCATGGGCTTGCTGGAGCCGTGCGTGGATGTGGCCACGCGCGGCGGCAGGCTGACCATAGAATGGCGCGGCGGCGCAGACGACGACGTCTGGATGACCGGCCCGGCCGAAACGGTGTTTACCGGCAGCATCGAGCTGCCCGATGACCTCGGCAGCGCCGGCGACGCCGCCACGGCCTGGCCTGCTTGACGGGCGCGCCGCTGCCATCTTCCACCAGCCCCATCGCTTTGCCATGACGCCACCCGCCCCCATCACCAGCGAGGAAGACATCGCCCACTACCTCCTGCACAACCCCGAGTTTTTCGAGCGCTTCGCGCAGGTGCTGGGCACGGTGCAATTGCCCAGCCCGCACGGCGGCAAAGTCGTCAGCTTGCACGAGCGGCAAACCCTGATGCTGCGCCAGAAAATCAAGGGGCTGGAAGCCTCCATCGTCGAAATGATGGGCTACGGCAGCGAAAACGCCCAAATCATGGAAAAGGCCCATGCCTGGACCGCCGTCATGCTCAGCGAGCCGCAGGCCAGCCGCCTGCCGCAGCGGCTGACGCAGCAGTTGCAAGCGCTGTTTGACGTGCCAGGCGTGTATCTGCGGCTGTGGGGTGTGGATGCCGCCTATGCCGATTTGCCCGAAGTGCGCCAGACGGCCGCCGAAAACCAGCAGCACATCGCCGCCTTGCCCAAACCCTATTGCGGCCCGCGCGGCAGCATTGAAGGCTTGCAAAGCCTCGCCGGGGCAGAGGCCGATTTGCAGGACGTGCAATCCATCGCCATCCTGCCCCTGCGCGCAGGCACGCAAGAGGGCGCGCCGCTGACCTATGGCTATTTGCTGCTGACTTCGCCCGACGCCCACCGCTTTACGCAAGACATGGGCAAAGACCTGCTGGTGCGCCTGGCCGAACTGGCCAGCGCCGCCATGCAGCGCCTGCTGCCCGAGGCCACCCGCGCCCGGCTCACGCCCTTCAAAGCACGCCCGGCAGACGATGAACACGCCGAGGCCAGCGATGCCGCGCAGCCGCCCACCGAGGCCGCTGCGCCCCCGCCATCTGCCTCCGCCATCTCCCCCCAGGACGACGCCTGAAAGCCTCTGGGCGTCGCGCCTTTGCTCCCGCTTGCGGCGCAGGCAGGGCTGGGCAGAGAGTAGGGCCGAACAGGCGCTTGGATTCATGCAATTTTGCCAATCAAGGGAAAAATCACTTCAATACTATCAAGCCATATTGGCAATGGATTTTTTCTGATGATTTGAAAATCACATCCATCATAACCACTGGAGACTTGCCATGAACGCCCCCTTGCTGCACCTGCACCGCCAACCCGACGGCGTGGCCCGATTGACGCTCAACGACCCCGGCCGCTTCAACGCCCTGGGCAGCGAAATGCTGCAAGCGCTGCTGGAGCAGCTCCAGGCGCTGGCTGCCGACGACAGCCTGCGCGCCGTCGTCCTCGCCGGCAATGGCAAAGCCTTTTGCGCCGGCCACAACCTCAAGGACATGGCCGCCCACCCCGAGCTGGCCTGGTACCAGGCCCTGTTTGCGCAATGCAGCCGCGTCATGCTCGCCATCCACCGCCTGCCCGTGCCGGTGATCGCCCAAGTCCACGGCATCGCCACCGCCGCAGGCTGCCAACTCGTTGCCCAATGCGATCTGGCAGTGGCCAGCGAAGACGCGCGCTTTGCCACCAGCGGCATTCAATACGGCCTGTTTTGTTCCACCCCTAGCGTGCCGCTGGTGCGCAACGTGCCGCTGAAACTGGCGATGGACATGCTCGTCACCGGCCGCTTCATCAGCGCGCAGGAAGCGCTGGCCGCCGGGCTGATCAACCGCGTCGCCCCCGCCGAGGGGCTGGAAGCGGCCGTGCAGGAACTGCTGGATGCCATCCTCAGCAAGCCCCGCATCTCCATCGCCCGCGGCAAAGCCTTGCTCTACGCCCAACGCGAAATGGGCCTGGAAGCGGCCTACCAGCTCGCCGCCCAAACCATGGCCATCAACATGATGGACCCCGCCGCCCAGGAAGGCGCGCTGGCCTTCGCCGAAAAACGCCCGCCCCGGTGGTGAAGGGTGCGGCCGCTCTGCGCCAGCATTTGAAAAAGGGCAACATGGCAATCTCCCTGCGCTACACCTGTCCCGCCTGCCGCGCCCGCACCTTTTCCCACGCGGCAAAACGTGCTTTGTGTGCCCAAAAATTCGGCAGCAAGGCGCGTTGCCCGCGCTGTGGCCAGGCCGTTTGCATCAGCGAGTTTTGGGCCACGCTGCTGTTGCAGCTTGTGTGCGTGCTCTCCATTCCCGTCCTGTTGGTTGGATTTCTGGCTTCCCTGGAACTGGGGCAATGGTTGGGGCTGGAGTTTGGCGGCTTCCTGTTTTATGCGGTCATGCTGTTTTCAATTGGTGTTTCCGGCGCGGCCAGTTGGTTTGTGTACTGCGTTTTGGCGCCGTTGAAAGTGGCTGAAAAACAGCCGCGCTGAATTTTTGCAATGGCACAGGGGCGCGTTGGCTGCCCTGTCCGGCCCGGGCGATCTGCTGGGGAGCGGATGCGCGCACCCTACAATCGGCGGCCTATGAACCTCACCGCTCTTACCGCTCTCTCGCCCCTGGACGGGCGCTATGAAAAACGTCTGGCCGCGCTGCGGCCCATCGCCAGCGAATTTGGCTATATGCACCGGCGCGTGCAGGTGGAAATCACCTGGTTTCTGGCGCTGTCTGAAGCCGGGTTTGCCGAATTCCCGCCGCTTTCGGCCGATGACCGCGCCTTTTTGCTGGGGCTGGTCAGCGGCTTTTCCGAGGCCGATGCCCAGGCGATCAAAGACCACGAGAAAGTCACCAACCACGACGTGAAAGCCGTCGAATACTGGATCAAGGACAAGCTCGCAGGCCGCCCGGCGCTGGAAAAAGCCAGCGAATTCGTGCACTTTGCCTGCACCAGCGAGGACATCAACAACACCAGCCACGCCCTGCAATTGCAGGCTGCGCGCGAGCAGGTCGTGCTGCCCGGGCTGCGCCAGGTGCTCCAGCGTCTGCGCGCGCTGGCGCTGGCCCATGCCCAAGTACCCATGCTCAGCCGCACGCACGGCCAGACGGCCAGCCCCACCACGGTGGGCAAGGAGCTGGCCAACGTGGCCGTGCGGCTGGAGCGCGCCATCGCCGCCATTGAGGCCGTGCCGATGCGCGCCAAGATGAACGGCGCTGTGGGCAATTACAACGCCCACCTGGCCGCCTGGCCCGATTTCGATTGGGAGGCGTTCAGCCGTCGGGTGGTGGAAAGCCCCGCGCCGCAAGGGTTGGGCCTGCACTTTCAGCCCTACAGCATCCAGATCGAGCCGCACGATTACATGGCCGAGTTGTTCGACGCCGTGGCGCGCGCCAACACGATTTTGGTGGACCTCAGCCGCGATATCTGGGGCTATATCAGCCTGGGCTACTTCAAGCAAAAGCTCAAGGCGGGGGAGATTGGCTCCTCCACCATGCCGCACAAGGTCAACCCCATCGATTTTGAAAACGCCGAGGGCAATCTGGGCCTGTCCAACGCGCTGCTGCGGCATTTGTCGGAAAAGCTGCCCATCAGCCGCTGGCAGCGCGATTTGACCGACAGCACCGTGCTGCGCAACCTGGGCGTGGCGCTGGGCTATGCCGCGCTGGCCTACCACGCGCTGACGGTGGGGCTGGACAAGCTGGAGCTCAACGAGCCTGCCATCGCCGCCGACCTGGATGCCGCCTGGGAGGTGTTGGCCGAGCCGATCCAGACCGTGATGCGCCGCTATGGCCAGCAAGGCGCGTACGAGGCTTTGAAGGAGGTCACGCGCGGCAAGGCCGTGACGGCGCAGGCGCTGCACGAGCTGATCGAGCGCCTGAGCATCCCCGAGCAGGCCAAGCAGCAATTGCGCGCGCTCACTCCCGCCAACTACACCGGCAAGGCCGCCGAGCTGGCGCGACGCGCGGCGCAGGATTGAAAGCCTGAGCAGGCTCCAAGGGCCTGTTGAAAGTCTCCAAAAACCCGTCGGGAAATTGCAAATCCGGCGGGTTTTCTATTTCATGGGCAAGAAAATTGCCTTGTTACGGCAATTTGATGTTGAGCATTGATTTCTTTTGATGTGTGATTTTGTGAGGTTTCCTGAGCGGGCCGCCTGGGCGCGTTGTGCGCCGTTTTTCATGCAGGGGCTTGGTCAGCGGCCTGTTCTGCCGATTGCTACGCCGCTTTTTCAGCGGCTTTCTCCGCCGCTTTCAGGGCGCGCTTGAGGTCGTCGATCAGGTCATCGGCCTCCTCCAGCCCGATGGACAGGCGGATGGTGCCCTGGGTGATGCCCGCTGCGGCCAGGGCGGCATCGTCCATGCGGAAGTGGGTGGTGCTGGCCGGGTGGATGACCAGCGAGCGGCAATCGCCGACGTTGGCCAGGTGGCTGAAGATTTTGAGCGCATCGACAAACGCCTTGCCCTGGGCGCGGCTGCCTTTGAGATCGAAGCTGAACACCGAGGCCACGCCCCGGGGCAGCAGCTTTTGCGCCAGCGCATGGCTGGGGTGGCTCTCCAGCAGCGGGTGGCCCACGCGCTCGACCATGGGGTGGCTGGCCAGGAACTGCACCACTTTTTCCGTGTTGGCGATGTGGCGCTGCATGCGCAGCGAGAGGGTTTCGATGCCTTGCAGAATCGTCCAGGCGCTGTGCGGGCTCAGCGCCGCGCCAAAGTCGCGCAGGCCCTCGCGGCGCGCGCGCAGCAGGAACGCACCAGCGGTGGCCTCCTCGCTGAAAACCATGCCGTGAAAGCCCTCGTAGGGCTGGGTCAGCTCAGGGAACAGGCCGCTGCCATCCCAATCGAAAGCGCCGCCATCGACGATCACGCCGCCCACCACGGTTCCGTGGCCGCAGAGGAATTTGGTGGCCGAGTGGTAAACCAGATCGGCCCCCAGCGCCAGCGGCTGCATCAGATACGGCGTGGTGAAGGTCGAATCCACCAGCAGCGGCAGGCGCGCGGCGTGGGCGATCTCGGCCACGGCGGGCACGTCCAATACGTCCAGGCCGGGGTTGCCCACGGTTTCGCCAAACAGCAGCCGGGTGTTGGGGCGGATGGCCGCGCGCCAGGCGTCCAGATCGCCCGGGTGCACGAAGGTGGTTTCAATGCCAAAGCGGCGCAGCGTGTAGTGCAGCAGGTTGTGCGAGCCGCCGTAGATGGCGCTGCTGGCCACGATGTGCCCGCCCGCGCCCATCAGCGTGGCAATGGCCAGGTGCAGCGCGGCCTGGCCGCTGGCCGTGGCGATGGCGCCCGCACCGCCTTCGAGCGCGGCCATGCGCTGCTCCAGCACCGCCGTGGTGGGGTTGCTGATGCGCGAATAGACGTGGCCGGCGCGCTCCATGTTGAACAGCGAGGCGGCGTGCTCGGAGGATTCAAAGACGAACGAGGTGCTCAGGTGCAAGGGCACGGCGCGCGCGCCGGTGGCCGCATCGGGCGCGGCGCCGGCGTGCAGGGCCAGGGTGTCGAAGCCGGGGTCGTTGTAGCCAGGCATGGGTTGTTCCTTATCTTGAAGGGGGGGGGGCCGCAGGGCGGCAGGGAGAAGCGGGCAGGTCAACATGGCATGGCAGCATGGCATGTGCCGATGGGTGCTTATCTTGCGCCATCTTGCGCTGCTGGGGCGTCAATGTCGGCTATATTCCGCGCACTTCCTGTCACGGCTGTACGCAATCGCTTACGAGTGCGGCATGGCGGCGGCAGGTATTTAGCCATATGCAGCCAGCCGCCGCGCACAGGAGCCTTCCCCCATGAAAGTCAGCGACATCCTCAAAGTCAAGGGCAATGCGCTTTACACCGTTCAGGCCGACGAGATGTTGTCGGCTGCGGTGGCGACCATGTCCGAGCGCGATATTGGCTCTGTCGTGGTGGTCGAGCGTGGCGAGGTGACGGGCATGCTCACGTTCCGCGAAATCATCAAGGGCCTGGCCGATCATCCCAGCAGCCCGCTGGATCAAATCGCGGTGCGCGAGCGCATGAGCGATACGCTGATCAGCTGCACGCCGGAGACTTCGCTCGACGAAGTCAGCCACCTGATGCTGGAGCACCATACGCGCTATCTGCCCGTGATCGACAACCGGGTGCTGATGGGCGTCATCAGTTTTTACGATGTGGCCAAGGCGATTTTGCACAGCCGCGATTTGGAGAACCAGTTGCTCAAAGCGTATATCCGCGATTGGCCTGAGGAGCAGGAAAACCAGGCCGGGCTGTAAGCCTGGCCCCCGGCGGCGACGGCCTGGCGATGCAGCGGCCGTGCGCCGCTTTTCTTTTGCCTTTGTTCTCGCATGGCCCTTTTTTCAACCCCTCTCTTTCAACCTCCCTGCTGCGTGACCCATGGAAAAACGCGTTCTTTTTAAATCCGCCTGGTTGCCCTGGCTGTTGCTGGCGCCGCAGATGGCGGTGATTGGCATCTTCTTTTTCTGGCCTGCCGGGCAGGCGCTGCTGCAATCGTTCCAGATGGAAGATGCGTTCGGCTTCTCGCGCGAGTGGGTGGGGCTGGAGAATTTCAAGCGCCTGCTCGCCGATACGTATTACCTGCAATCGTTCAAGGTCACGGCGGTGTTCTCGCTGCTGGTGGCGGTGGTGGGCATTGCGCTGTCGCTGCTGCTGGCTGTGTTTGCCGATCGCGTCATCAAAGGGGCGATGGTCTACAAAACCGCGCTGCTGCTGCCCTATGCCGTAGCGCCTGCGGTGGCGGGCGTGCTGTGGATTTTCATGTTCTCGCCCTCGCTGGGCGTGGTGGCCTGGTGGCTGGAGCAAATGGGCCTGCACTGGGATTACCTGCTCAGCTCCGGCCAGGCCATGGCGCTGATCGTCATGGCGGCGGTGTGGAAGCAGATTTCGTACAACTTCCTGTTCTTCCTGGCGGGCTTGCAAGCCATCCCCAAATCGCTCATTGAGGCCGCCGCCATCGATGGCGCAGGCCCGGCGCGGCGGTTCTGGAGCATCCAGTTCCCGCTGCTCTCGCCCACCACCTTCTTCCTGCTGGTGATGAATGTGGTCTATGCGTTTTTCGACACCTTCGCCATCATCGACGCCACCACCCAGGGCGGCCCCGGGCGCGATACGGCCATCCTGGTCTACAACGTGTATTACTACGGCTTCAAGGCGGGCGACATGGGCAGCTCGGCCGCGCAATCGGTGGTGCTGATGGCAATCGTCATCGCGCTGACGGTGATCCAGTTCCGTTATGTTGAGAAAAAGGTGCAGTACTGATGCTGACGATGGTTGAACGCCGCCCCGTGCTGGGCTTTATCTCTCACGCCGTCATGCTCCTGGGCGTGTTCGTGGTGTGTTTCCCGCTGTATCTGGCTTTTGTGGCCTCCACCCACACGGTGCAGGACATTGTGCAAGCGCCCATGCCGCTGCTGCCGGGCGAGCACTTCTGGGAGACCTACAAAGCCGCGCTGCTGGGCAGCGGCGAAGGCGCAGGCTCGAATGCGCCGGTGGCGCGCATGATGTGGATCAGCTTTGTGACGGCGATGGTGATTGCCGTGGGCAAGATCGCCATCTCGCTGCTCTCGGCCTTTGCCATCGTGTACTTCCGCTTCCCGCTCAAGGGGCTGTTCTTCTGGCTGATCTTCGTCACGCTGATGCTGCCGGTAGAGGTGCGCATTGGCCCGACCTACCAGGTCATCGCCGATCTGGGCATGCTCAACAGCTACGCCGGCCTGACCATCCCGCTGATCGCCTCGGCCACGGCCACCTTCCTGTTCCGCCAGTTCTTCCTGACCGTGCCCGACGAGCTGGTCGAAGCCGCCCGCGTCGATGGCGCCGGGCCGATGCGCTTTTTCAAGGACGTGCTGCTGCCGCTATCCAAAACCAGCATCGCCGCGCTGTTCGTGATCCAGTTCATCTACGGCTGGAACCAATACCTCTGGCCGCTGCTGGTGACGACCTCGGAAGACATGTACCCCGTGGTCATCGGCATCAAGCGCATGATCGCCGGGGGCGACTCGGGCAACCAATGGAACGTGGTCATGGCCACCGCCATTCTGGCCATGCTGCCGCCCGCGCTGGTGGTGGTGCTGATGCAGCGCTGGTTCGTCAAAGGGCTGGTGGATACGGAGAAATAAGCGCGCTGGCGCTTGCCGCCTGAATTTCAAATCAAAACCCCGTTTGCTGCATGCCAGTCATGCCGAAAACGGGGTTTTTTGTTGCCTTTGATTTGGAATTTTGCGCCCCGCCGAGGCGGGCGGGGTTCTGACGCTTGCCGTGTATGCATATGCCCAATCAGCACGAAGGCATCTCCCCGGGGCTGGAGCGGCATCAGCAGGCCCCTTGCCCTTGACGACATTTTCGTGACCGATGATTGGCCCGCGTGCCCGGCCTGTTGCAGCAAGACTGGGCGAAGCAGGCCGCAAGGGCGATCAGGTTGACGGGCCTGCGCTGCCCAGCGCCGCCCGAATGTCAAACCGCCCGCTTGCCAAAGACAAACCCGGGTTTTCCTGATCCTATTTCGGCGCAAAAAGCCCCCTTCAGGCGTTTACAACCACATGCGAATCGTTACACTTCGCGCCCCATGAACGCCCCGAATGTAAACTTCGCACGCAGCACGCAGCACGCAGCACGCAGCACGCAGCACGCAGCACGCAGCACGCAGCACGCAGCACGCAGCACGCAGCACGCAGCACGCAGCACGCAGCACGCAGCACGCAGCACGCAGCACGCAGCACGCAGCACGCAGCACGCAGCACGCAGCACGCAGCACGCAGCACGCAGCATTGGATGCGCGTTTCGTAAAAGTTCCCCTCCGGGCGAAAAATCTTTCGCCTGTTTCCGCTTCTCCCTTCTGCCCACCCGGCCACGCCTTGCGCGTTGCCGGGTTTTTTGTGTCCGCTTCTGGCGGCCAGGCAGAGCCGAGCCGCTCTCGCACCTTCCCCCCCTCAACCCTGAGCACCACCGCGTAAAGAAGGAGTATTCGCCATGCCAACCCCCCCATTTCGCCGCCGCTGGCTCAGCGTAGCCGCACTCGGCGCAAGCCTGACCCTGACCGCCCAGGTCGCCAGCACCGCCGCCACCCCGCCCGGCAAACCCGCCCAGGGCGCTGGTGCCAGCAAACCAGCCGCTGCGCCAGCCGCTGCCCCCATCACCGTCGCCACCTGCGTCGCCCAGCCCCTGCCCAGCGGCTGGCAGGACATCCAGGCCGTCTACCTCGCCTTCTACCTGCGCCCCGGCGACCCCGCCGGGCTGCGCTACTGGGCAGAAAAAGCAGGAGGC
>NZ_RDQM01000025.1 GCF_003703475.1 Allofranklinella schreckenbergeri
CGCCCAACCCCGTGCCCAATGGCGGCAATGCCACCTGCACGGTCACGGCCAACACGGGCTACACCTTCACCAGCTTCAGCGGCGACTGCACGGGCACGACCTGCACGCTGACGAACGTGACCAGCGCCAAGAGCGTGACGGCCAAATTCACCGCCAAGGCCACGACCCACGCCATCACCGCCACGGCCAACCCGGCCGCTGGTGGCACGGTGAGCTGCACGCCCAACCCCGTGCCCAATGGCGGCAATGCCACCTGCACGGTCACGGCCAACACGGGCTACACCTTCACCAGCTTCAGCGGCGACTGCACGGGCACGACCTGCACGCTGACGAACGTGACCAGCGCCAAGAGCGTGACGGCCAAATTCACCGCCACGGCCACGACCCACGCCATCACCGCCACGGCCAACCCCGCTGCCGGCGGCACGGTGAGCTGCACGCCCAACCCCGTGCCCAACGGTGGCGATGCCACTTGCACGGCCACGGCCAACACGGGCTACCCTTCCAGCTTCAGCGGCGACTGCACGGGGGCGACTTGCGCGCTGACGAACGTGACCAGCGCCAAGAGCGTGACGGCCAACTTCACCGCCGCCGCCACGACCCACGCCATCACCACTGCCGTCAACCCCGCAGGCAGCGGCACGGTGAGCTGCACGCCCAACCCGGTGCCCAACGGCGACGATGCCACTTGCACGGCCACGGCCAACGCGGGCTTTGTGTTTGACAGCTTCAGCGGCGACTGCACGGGGGCGACCTGCACGCTGACGAACGTGACCAGCGCCAAAAGCGTGACGGCCGCGTTCAAGGACGTGCGCCGCCGCTTCGAGGGCACGACGGTGCCGCCCAGCGGCGCGGGTGCCCCGGCGGTGGCCACCTTCACCGGCGGCGGGGCCAACTGCCGCTTTGATGCGGGCAGCACCGCCTTCATTGCCGCGCCGGTCGCGCCGCCCAGCGGGCAAAGCCTGCCGTATGGGGCCTTCCGCTTCAAGCTCACGGGCTGCGATGTGGGTAGCGAGGTGACGATGAGCGTGCAATGGCCCGGCGCGGTGGATGGCGCGCTCAAGTACGGCCGCGCCAGCAGCAGCGCCACGGCAGACAGCTATTACGCGCACCCGGGCATCAGCACCAGCGGCAGCGTGACCAGAATCACCTTGGCCGACGGCGGCCTGGGCGATGCGGACAACGCGGCCAATGGCGAGATTAGCGACCCGCTGGCCGCCACCACGGCCATTACCGCCGGCCCCATGGGCGTGACGGCCGTGCCCACGCTGGGCCACTGGGGCCTGATGCTGCTGGGCCTGGCCGTCGCCGGCCTGGGCGCGCGGCGCTTGCGCAAGGCCGTCTGAGCGGCCGGGGCCAAGGAAAAGCCGGCATGGGCCTGAACCCACGGTCCCGGCCCTGAGAAAAAACCGCCCTTCGGGGTAATGCCGTTCACTTAACAGCACGAACCTGCTTGAACGGATAGCGAGCAGGGGGCTTCTTCACAACACGGGGGCATTGTCGCCCCCGTCGTTGTTTGGGCAGCAGTTGCTCACCCAGACGCTGGCGTAACCGCAGCAAGTGCTTGGGCAGCAATCCCGGGCTGATGCTCGCCAGGCTGAGCCACTCGTAGCGCATGTAGTTCAACGCCACCGTGAAGCTCAAGTCCGTCGGCGCCACACCCTCTTGCCTGGCCACTTCGGCCATCTCCAGCCGAATCAGGTTGTAAGCGAGCAAAGCACCCCAGACCTCCTGCATCACGGTTTGCGGCGTGCCGCTGCGCAGCGTCAGCCCACTGCCAAGCAACTCCTGCTTGAGTTCTCGGTAGCTGGTCTCGATGCGCCAACGCTGCTCATACTGCTGCGCTATCTCCTGGGCGGGCCAGCGCTTGGCGTCGAGCAAAGATGTCAGCAGTATTCGACGCTGGCCTCTGGCAGAGACCGTCTCGATGGCACGGGCCTGCCAAAACTCGGGCAACAGCGGGTTGGCCTTGCGCGCTTGCGGCGAGACCTTCATCTGCACCAGATAGTCCGATGGATCATCTCCCAGGCGCTGCCAGCGGCTGTTGCTCCTGGCAGGAATCAGCCAATGACGGGCTGTCCCGGCACTTTGCACTTGCAGCAAGAGCTCGGCACTGAGAAAGCCCTTGTCAAAGACGGTCAGGGAGTGATCCTCGATGGCTGCCAGCAGGTCTTTGGCATGGCGCATCTCGTTCTTGCCATACTCGCCAAAGACGGCATCGCGCACCAGGTGGGTGCTCAGCGAGGTCAAGGTCAGCAGGCGCATCTGAGGGTAGCTGGCCACAGCGCCCGAGGCGTACTCTTGCGCGCCGAAGTGCTCACGGTTGTCCTGGGTGTCCGCCGTTCTGAGCGTGCTGCCATCGACAGCGTAGCGGGCCAGTCCCCGCCAGCTTCTGCCTTGCTGATGACGCTGATCCCAGACCGCGGCACTCATGCCAAACAGCTGCGACAAAGGCTCCTGCCCCAGGCGCTGGCGAGCCTGGGTCAAGGCGCTCTTGGCGATGTCGGTGTTGATCTCATCGGGTAGAGCCAGATCCAGGTCGGCAACGACTTGCGCCATGGATTGGTGGCGGTACATCGCCAGGGCAATGACCAGCCAGACCACCCGCTCGGCAGGCAACTTGCGCTTGCGCACACTGGCGCAGCCCGTGGTTGCCAGGGCCTGTGCTATCCATTGAGGGTCAAGGTTGCGGGTGAGTGAGCCAAAGTCAGGGTAAAGGTGGTGTTTGCGGGGCATCTGTGCCAAGGAAAAAAATGACTTGGCAGAAAGTGTGCCGCAGATATCCAACAAAAATGCCGTTCACTGGGTTAAGTGAACGGCATTAGCCCTTCGGGGCGGTTTTTTCTGGCGCTGGCTGGAGGGGTTGGTTGGGCGGGGCCCCGCCTGGGGCAGGTGTCAGCATTGCAGGGCGGGCGCTTTTGATTTCATAGCAAGCTTTGAATAGGGACGGGCGATGAGGCAGGTTTTTGGCCTGTGCCGTGGCCCGCAGGGCTTGCCGCTTCAGCCGTGGCTCACGCCTCGGCCTTGCAGGCCGATGGCCTGTCCACCCTGCTGATGGCGCTGGGGCCAGAGGTGGGCCACGACTACGCCAGCGCGTACGGCCCGGCCGCCTTGTTCATCACCCGCACGGGCGAGGACAAAAACGAAAACAAAAACGAAGGCGAAAATGGCGGCTTTGCCTCCCGCAGCACGGTGGCCTTTGATGGCGCCTTTAATGCCACTCTTCCCCCATCCGTTTCTGGAGAACAACCATGATCTGGCTCTTCACCCTCATCTTCATGCTGCTGGTGGTGGCCGGCATGGCCATTGGCGTCATGGCCGGGCGCAAGCCCATTGCCGGCTCCTGCGCCGGTCTGGCCAATAGCGTGGGGCTGGATCACACCTGCCATTGCGGCAAGGCCCCTGGCTCTTGCGGCAAGAATGCAGCAAGCGAGCTGGGTGCTTGAATTCCATATCAAAGGGCATTATTTGAAAGAAATTTGCTATACGTGCGTTGCCAAAATAGGGGTGTAAATTTTTCCTTTGATTGGCAATGCATTTTTCCGGATTTCCAAATCAAATCGTCGATAAAAAATGGCTTATGGCCTGATAGGCGTGCCGTAAGCCATTTTTTGCATTTCCCCTGATTTGGAAACGGTGAGGCGTGACGGCTGCTACAACCCCCATTCGCTCGCTGGCAGGCATTGCCCGTAATCGATGCTGTGCCGGGGCCATTGGGCGGCGCTGTGCAGGCGGCCGCCGGGGTGGCTTTGCAGAAACGCCAGCGCCTTGCATACGCCTGCATGGGTGATCCATAACTGGGGCGCGGGAGTGTTTTGGGCTTCTCGCCGGGCGCGGCGCTCGGCCCGGCGTTCAGCAAGGTAATCGGCCACCAGGGCGGTGACGCGATCCAGCACATCTTGCGCCGATTCGCGCCCGCCGAAGCGGTGCGTGGGGTAATCCGCCACCCAGGCATCGACTGCCGATTGGGGGATGCAGCGCCAGGGCGTCATTTCCCAGTGGCCGAAATCCATTTCATTCAGGCGGGCATCGCTGCGCGCAGCAGGCAAATCAGGCCGCAGTTCGGCCAGCGCTTGCGCCAGCGCGCGGGTGCGCTCACGTTCGGACGTGGTGATGCGGCAGCCCGGCGGCAGCCACTGCGCCAGCGCCTGGGCGCACTGCTGCACGTGGGCGGGGTCGGTGGGCACTTCGCTGGCACCGTAGCAGATCGCTTCGGGCAGCACCACCCGGGGATGGCGGGCAATCCATAAAGGCATGGCGGGGTAGGGCAGGCAAATAACGCTGCAACGCGTTCGTCAATGCACAAATGCGCGAATGCGTTGAAAAGCCGCAGTTATAGCTTGCGGCCCAGGCGTTTTTCCACCTGGCGCTTTTCCCACTCGGGCCCCATCGGCCAATCGGAAAGACGCAGGCCCTTGATGAGCAAGGCCAGCCCCCAGCCCAGCGCGGGCCATTGCGCCCACCAAAGCCCGGGCGAGGTCAGCGCATCGATGACGAAAAGCGATGGCATCACCAAGGCATACACCATCGCATGGCGGTAGAAGGCTTTGAGCCTGCGCACATGGCGCAGGGCGAGGGCTTCTTCCTGCTCGGCTAGCGAAGGTGAAGCGGATGGGGCGGGTGCGTGGGTTGATGCATGGGGCGCAGCATCCGGCTCGGCGTGGGGCAGGGCGGCGGTTGGTGGCGAGGCAAAAGGGGCGGCGGCAGGCATGGCGGTTTCTCCTTTGAGGCTGTGAAAGTCCACTTCAAACACGGCAGCCAGTGCTTTCAGACTCTCCACGCTGGCGCTGTGGCCGTTTTCCAGCCGCTGGATGGTGCGCGTGCTCAGCCCGCTCAGCTCGGCCAGTTGTTGCTGCGACCAACCGCGTTGCAATCGAAGTTTCTGAATGTGCATAAAGACTCCTGTGAACGGGCCGCTACTATCGCCAGAATCGCGGGCGACAGGCAAGGTCAGCAGGGCGACAGGCGGGCGACAGTGCAGTGCCACCGGCGGTTGGGTTTAGGGAAACCACCGCTTCACGCATCAGATTGAGCAGTCCATCATGGCCGGACTTGATGGGTGGGAGCCTTGCTACTGAGGCGTTTGTGGGCAATGGCAGAGTGAGTCACTCGGTCAAGTGTGCGGTGCGTGAAGGAGTGCCAGGCCATTTCTACAATGTCGCCCCTTCGTGGCAAAGCGGCTCAAGCGGATACGGTGCTGGCCGCTGCCGTGACAGCAGAAAAATAAAGAGATCTTCTGAACCTTTTGAAAGGTCAACCCCATGATGAACGTCTCCAGGCGCCAGTTCATGCAAGTGACTGGCTCGACCCTGGCGGGCTCCAGTCTGGCGCTGATGGGCTTTTCGCCCTCGGAAGCGCTGGCGGAGGTGCGCCAGTACAAGCTTGCGGCCGCGCAGGTCACACGCCAGACCTGTACCTATTGCTCGGTGGGCTGCGGCATTTTGATGTACTCGCTCAGCGATGGCGTGCGCAATGCCAAGCGTGCCGTAATCCACGTCGAGGGCGACCCCGATCATCCGGTCAACCGCGGCACGCTGTGCCCCAAGGGTGCGGGTTTGCTGGATTTCATCAACAGCCCCAACCGCCTGCTCAAGCCCCAGTACCGCGCCCCTGGCGCGAGCGAGTGGACGGATCTGTCCTGGGATGAGGCGATGGATCGCATCGCCCGGCTGATGAAGGACGACCGCGATGCCAACTTCGTCACGCACACGGACGATGGCAAAGTGGTCAACCGCTGGCTGACCACGGGCATGCTGGCCGCCTCGGCCTCCACCAGCGAAACGGGCTACATCACCCACAAGGTGATGCGCAATTTCGGCCTTCTTGCATTCGACAACCAGGCGCGTGTCTGACACGGCCCGACGGTGGCAGGTCTTGCCCCGACGTTTGGCCGTGGCGCGATGACGAACCATTGGGTCGACATCAAGAATGCGGATGTGATTTTGATCATGGGCGGCAATGCCGCCGAGGCCCACCCCTGCGGGTTCAAGTGGGTGACCGAAGCCAAGGAGCACAACGGCGCCTATTTCATGGTGGTCGATCCGCGCTTCAACCGCTCGGCATCGGTGGCCGATTACTACGCGCCGATCCGCTCGGGCACGGACATCACCTTCCTGGGCGGGGTCATCAACTACCTGCTGAGCAACGACAAGATCCACAAGGAGTACGTGCACAACTACACGGACTTCAGCTTCGTCGTGCGCGATGACTTCGAGTTCGTCGATGGCATCTACTCGGGCTACAACGAAGAGACGCGCACCTACGACAAAACCTCGTGGGATTACGAGCGCGGCGCCGATGGCTACGCCGTGGTGGATCCGACGCTGCAACACCCGCGCTGCGTCTATCAGCTCTTGAAGAAGCACTACAGCCGCTATACGCCGGAGATGGTCGAGCGCGTGTGCGGCACGCCCAGGGAGAAGTTCCTGCACGTGGCAGAGAAGCTCGCCAGCACGGCCGTGCCGGGCCGCGCGGCCACCATCATGTACGCGCTGGGCTGGACGCAGCACTCCATCGGCGCGCAGATGCTGCGCACCGGCGCCATGGTGCAGCTGCTGCTGGGCAACATCGGCGTGGCCGGCGGCGGCATGAACGCGCTGCGCGGGCACTCCAACATCCAGGGCCTGACCGATCTGGGCCTGCTCTCGGCCAGCCTGCCGGGCTATCTGAGCCTGCCGCGCGAGCATGAGCAGGACTACGCCGGCTACATCGCCGCGCGGGCGCACAAGCCGCTGCGCCCCGGGCAGGTCAGCTACTGGCAGAACTACTCCAAGTTCCACGTCAGCCTGATGAAGGCCTGGTACGGCAAGAACGCCACGGCCGAGAACAACTGGGGCTACGACTACCTGCCCAAGCTGGACAAGGAGTACGACATGCTCCAGTACTTCCAGCTCATGAACGAGGGCAAGGTCAACGGCTACCTGGCGCAGGGCTTCAACCCGCTGGCGGCGCTGGCGGACAAGAACCGCGTGCGCAACGGCCTGTCCAAGCTCAAGTTCCTGGTGGTCATGGATCCGCTGGCCACGGACACCTCCGAGTTCTGGAAGAACCACGGCGAGTTTAACGACGTGGACGAGAAAGCCATCCAGACTGAGGTCTTCCGCCTGCCCACGACCTGCTTTGCCGAGGACGAGGGCGAGATCGTCAGCTCCAGCCGCGTGCTGCAATGGCACTGGAAGGCCGCCGAGCCGCCCGGCCAGGCGCGCACCGACATCCACATCATGTCGGAGCTGTTTTTGCGCATGCGCGAGCTGTACCGCAAGGAAGGCGGCGCTTACCCCGACCCGATCCTGCACCTGGACTGGCCCTACGCCCAGCAGCACGAGGCCACAGCGCAGGAAACGGCCATGGAGCTCAACGGCCGCGCGCTGGTGGATTTGACCGACCCGAAAGACCCCAGCAAGGTGCTGCGCAAGGCCGGGCAGCAAATCTCTGGCTTTGGCGAGCTGCGCGACGACGGCAGCACCGCCTGCGGCTGCTGGATTTTTGCCGGCTCCTGGACGGAGGAGGGCAACATGATGGCCCGCCGCGACAACTCCGACCCCACCGGCATCGGCAACACGCTGAACTGGGCCTGGGCCTGGCCGGCCAACCGCCGCGTGCTCTACAACCGCGCATCTTGCGACCCACAGGGCAGGCCCTTCAATCCGCACCGCCAGCTCGTGCATTGGAACGGCAAGCGCTGGACAGGTGCGGACGTGCCGGACTTCATCGCCACCTCCGCGCCCGAGGCGGGCGCTGGCCCCTTCATCATGAATGCCGAGGGCGTGGCGCGCTTCTTCTCGCGCAAGCTGCTCAACGAAGGTCCCTTCCCCGAGCACTACGAGCCGTTCGACACGCCGCTGGGCTACAACCCGCTGCACCCGAACAACCCCAAGGCCACCAGCTCGCCAGCGGCGCGGGTCTTTACGCCCATTTGGGAGACCTTCGGCAAGCCCGAGGAATTCCCCCACGTGGGCACGACCTACCGCCTCACCGAGCACTTCCACTACTGGACGCGCCATTCCATCATCAACTCCATCAGCCAGCCCGAGCAATTCGTGGAGATTGGCGAAGCCCTGGCCACATCCATTGGCGTCAAGGCGGGCGACCGCGTCCGGGTCAGCTCCAAGCGCGGCTACATCAAGGCCGTGGCGGTGGTGACCAAGCGCATCAAGGCCATGCAGATCGATGGCAAAACCATCCACCACGTGGGCATTCCCATCCACTGGGGCTTCAAGGGCGTGGCCAAGCCAGGCTTCATCGCCAATACCCTGACCCCCTTCGTCGGTGATGGCAACACCAACACCCCCGAGTTCAAGACCTTCCTGGTGAAGGTCGAGAAGATCTGAAGGAGTCCACATGGCATTGCAATCCCTGGACATCAAACAGCGCTCGGCCACCACCACGCCTTCGCCCCAGGTGCGCGAGCCGCGCTCGGGCGAAGTGGCCAAGCTCATCGACGTCTCCAAGTGCATTGGCTGCAAGGCTTGCCAAACCGCCTGCTCGGAATGGAACGACCTGCGCGACGAGATCGGCCACAACCATGGCGTGTATGACAACCCCATGGACTTGACGGCCGACTCGTGGACGGTGATGCGCTTTACCGAGTACGAGAACGAGGCCTCGGGCAATCTGGAGTGGCTGATCCGCAAGGACGGCTGCATGCACTGCGAGGACCCCGGCTGCCTCAAGGCTTGCCCCTCGCCCGGCGCCATCGTGCAGTACACCAACGGCATCGTGGACTTCCATGAGGAGCACTGCATTGGCTGCGGCTACTGCGTCACCGGCTGCCCCTTCAACGTGCCGCGCATCTCCAAGAAGGACAACAAGGCCTACAAGTGCACCCTGTGCTCGGACCGCGTGGCCGTGGGCCGCGAGCCGGCCTGCGTCAAGACCTGCCCCACCAGCGCCATCATGTTCGGCACCAAGCAGGCCATGACGGAACAGGCCGAGCGCCGCATTGGCGACCTGAAAAACCGTGGCTACGCCAACGCGGGCCTGTACGACCCCGCTGGCGTGGGCGGCACGCACGTCATGTACGTGCTGCACCATGCCGACAACCCCTCGCTGTACGCGGGCCTGCCCGATGCGCCGCAGGTCAGCCCCGTGGTGCGGCTGTGGAAGGGTGTGACCAAGCCGCTGGCCCTGGCCGGCATCGCCCTGGCCGCGCTGGGCGGCTTCTTCCACTACACCCGCGTAGGCCCCAACAAGCCCACCGAGCAAGATGAGGAGGAGGCCGACGCCCAGGCCCTGGCGCGCCGCCAGGCCGCAGGCATCGCCACCGAACACGCGCACCATGAGCACCATGCCCAGCACGTCCAGCACGCGCCGCACGCGCCATTGCAGCAGGAGGCCCGCCATGACTGAACACCATCGCCCCACGCCCATCGACTTCGCCGTGGACGCCGAGGGCCGTCCGGCCATCCAGCGCTACACGGCCAACGAGCGCAGCAACCACTGGCTCACCGCCATCAGCTTCGTGCTGCTGGCGCTCTCGGGCCTGGCGCTGTTTCACCCCTCCATGTTCTGGCTCACCAACCTGTTTGGCGGCGGCCCGTGGACGCGCATCCTGCACCCCTTCATCGGCATCGTGATGTTCCTCTCGTTCACCGTGCTGGCGCTGCGCTTTTGGCGCCACAACTTTCTGGACGGTAACGACATCCAGTGGCTCAAGCAGCCGGGCGACATGCTGGCTAACCAGGAGCACAAGCTGCCACCCGTGGGCAAGTACAACGCTGGCCAAAAGATCCTGTTCTGGGTGCTGCTGGGCAGCATGCTGGGCCTGCTGCTGACGGGCATCGTCATGTGGCGCGCCTACTTCAGCCACCTGTTCGGCATCGACATCATCCGCGTTGCCTCGCTGCTGCACGCCTTCTTTGGCTTCGTGATGATCTTCTCCATCGTGTTCCACGTCTATGCGGCCTTCTGGGTCAAGGGCTCCATCAAGGCCATGACGCGCGGCACCGTCAGCTACGCCTGGGCCAAGCGCAACCATCGCCTCTGGCACGACGAAATCGTCGCCCGCGAGCAGCGCCTGGCCGCCCAGCGTCAGGAGCGCACTGGTGGGTAAGGCTGCTTGAGCGGATTGTTCTAGATCGCACAGCTTAGTACCAAGGGGGAGTGATACCGTGCTCCCCTGGTTCTCTGACAGCGAGAATGGACTTTGGCAGGCTCTATGAACTGTAGGGCGGGGGAATCTTGCGCATTTAGAATGCCCGCCCCTAAAGATTGCTCATCCAGAGAGCTGTCTCCTGGCGCTTGCCGAGCGCTGTCAGATATGACGAGAAAGTCATGAAATCAGGGAGTTGCAACCTCCCTTTGCCCACGTATGTTTTGAAAACGTGGGTAGGTTTTAAGTTTCTCTATTTGAAAGCACGTATGCATCGACCCTGCTTCGTAATTAAAACCATGGCCTTTGCCACCGGTTTGCTGTGTGCCACAGGTGCTGTTCACGCCAAAACCTGGGTATTGACCACAGGTGAAACCAATGCAACTTATCGCAATGCCCTCTATGGCGCTTTTGAAGCGGCCTCTGGAGGCGCTGCCAATATGGTGGATGGGCGTACGCATTTGGCTGCGGGGCAAGCCACTCCCCTGACCTTGCCGGATGATGTCACGGTTATTGCTGTGGGTGTATTAGGCGCCCACGAGCCTGACCGTATGGCTGAAGTGATGGGCATGTTGGCTAATCCGGCACGCGACTTGACTTTCGTGTTCTTCAATGATGGAACATCTGCCAATAACAGCGATCACTCCGACCCCTTGACCAGTGGCGAGACGTGGAACAAAGCGATCAGTGCCGCTATGACGGTGCAACTGGGCTTGACAAGCCAGCCCATTGGTATTGATCTGGGGCGCGGCGTGGGCGGACGGTACTACCTCAACGAGACACTCCCCTATACAGGCTTTCCGGCCTCCCTGAGCGGTGGCGACTATGACACCTACACCAACGTCCCCGGTGCGTATGCCTTATACCTTGATGGCAGTCAGACGCCGCCTGCTACCAGCCCCGCCAATACTGCCAAGGTAGCTGCTTATGGGCTGTTCGCTCCGCGTGCCGCCATGCAAAACGGAAAATCCTGTGTGTTCGCCTTCGGCGATATCAGCCCCTTCTCGGCTGGTGTAAATCAGAGCATTAGCAGCCTGGCCCAGAGTATCGTTGCCGCAGCCTCAAGCGATACCTGCAACAAGCTGCTCACGCCAGACCTGGTTCCGACACTCACGCTTGCCACGCCCCTGCAAGTAGGCGGCAACGGCACGCTCACCGTCAAGGTGGACAACCATGGCCAAAGCGACAGCGCCGCTGGCGGCAAAGTCGTGGTCACTTTGCCAGCGCAAGCGCAAGTGGATGACACCGCATTGCCCACAGGCTGCACCAAACCGGCGCCCTCGGAAGTGGAATGCACACTGGGCGCCATCACCGCACAAAGCCACAAAACACTCACGCTGCCCATCACCATCGTTGGCTCTGGCGTGGACAGCACCTTCCGCTCCCAGGTGACAGGCGCCGCCGCCGACACCGGCGAACTGGCGCCCCAACTGCAAAACAACGGCCCCATTGAGCGCAAAGTCACCATCGCCGCTCCCACAGCCACCATCACC
>NZ_RDQM01000026.1 GCF_003703475.1 Allofranklinella schreckenbergeri
GCTGTGGACTTAGGTTATTTGCGCGCAATTTATTTGGAGGAATAGATTTTTTATGTCTGGATTGATGGGTATTGGGCGATTTTTATTTTTCATAAGTAAAACCCCTCAAGGCTTGATGTCTTGAGGGGTTTTGGGTAAGTAGCCTGACGATGACCTACTTTCACACGGGGATCCGCACTATCATTGGCGCGAGCTTGTTTCACGTTCCTGTTCGGGATGGGAAGGTGTGGTTCCAAGCTGCTATTGTCATCAGGCTTAAACTGGTTAATCCTTTTTTGAGGATATTCATAGAGTCGATGCAGCGTATTTGAACTGATTGCGTTATGGCAAGCAAGTGCTGTTTTGCTTTTAATCAAAGTTATAGGGTCAAGCCTCACGGGCAATTAGTACTGGTTAGCTCAATGCATTGCTGCACTTGCACACCCAGCCTATCAACGTCGTGGTCTTCGACGACCCTTTAGGGGGCTCGAGGCCCCGGCAGATCTAATCTTGGGAGGAGTTTCCCGCTTAGATGCTTTCAGCGGTTATCTCTTCCACACATAGCTACCCGGCGATGCCACTGGCGTGACAACCGGTACACCAGAGGTGTGTCCACTCCGGTCCTCTCGTACTAGGAGCAGGTTCCCTCAAATCTGCAGCGCCCACGGAAGATAGGGACCAAACTGTCTCACGACGTTTTAAACCCAGCTCACGTACCTCTTTAAATGGCGAACAGCCATACCCTTGGGACCGACTACAGCCCCAGGATGAGATGAGCCGACATCGAGGTGCCAAACACCGCCGTCGATATGAACTCTTGGGCGGTATCAGCCTGTTATCCCCAGAGTACCTTTTATCCGTTGAGCGATGGCCCTTCCATACAGAACCACCGGATCACTTAGTCCTAGTTTCCTACCTGTTCGACTTGTCAGTCTCACAGTCAAGCACGCTTATGCCTATGCACTATTAGCACGATGTCCGACCGTACCTAGCGTACCTTCGAACTCCTCCGTTACGCTTTGGGAGGAGACCGCCCCAGTCAAACTGCCTACCATGCACTGTCCCCCGCCCTGATTCAAGGGCGCAGGTTAGAACCTCAAACACACCAGGGTGGTATTTCAAGGACGGCTCCATGAGAACTAGCATTCTCACTTCAAAGCCTCCCACCTATCCTACACAGATCTGTTCAAAGTCCCATACAAAGCTACAGTAAAGGTTCATGGGGTCTTTCCGTCTTTCCGCGGGGAGATTGCATCATCACAAACATTTCAACTTCGC
Source organism: Allofranklinella schreckenbergeri (assembly GCF_003703475.1). Lineage (GTDB taxonomy): Bacteria > Pseudomonadota > Gammaproteobacteria > Burkholderiales > Burkholderiaceae_C > Lampropedia > Lampropedia schreckenbergeri. Next base: position 1,258 of record NZ_RDQM01000026.1, read on the forward strand.
TGAGTCTCTGGAGGAGACAGTGTGGCCATCGTTACGCCATTCGTGCAGGTCGGAACTTACCCGACAAGGAATTTCGCTACCTTAGGACCGTTATAGTTACGGCCGCCGTTTACTGGGACTTCAATCAAGAGCTTGCACCCCATCATTTAATCTTCCAGCACCGGGCAGGCGTCACACCCTATACGTCCACTTTCGTGTTTGCAGAGTGCTGTGTTTTTAATAAACAGTCGCAGCCACCTATTTTTTGCAACCCATTCATGCTCAGATGTTCTCATCACACTAATAGGGCACACCTTCTCCCGAAGTTACGGTGTCAATTTGCCGAGTTCCTTCTCCAGAGTTCTCTCAAGCGCCTTAGAATACTCATCTCGCGCACCAGTGTCGGTTTGCGGTACGGTCGTGTGTAGCTGAAGCTTAGTGGCTTTTCCTGGAACCCCGTTCAATCACTTCGTGAGCAAGCTCACTCGATCAACAGCCTCGGTATATGTGCGCCGGATTTGCCTAACGCACGCCTACTTCTGTCTAGACCAACTAATCCAACAGTTGGATGATCTATTAGGATTCGTCCCCACATCGCACTACACATCGGTACAGGAATATTGACCTGTTTCCCATCAGCTACGCATCTCTGCCTCGCCTTAGGGGCCGACTCACCCTACGCCGATGAACGTTGCGTAGGAAACCTTGCGCTTACGGCGAGGGGGCTTTTCACCCCCTTTAACGCTACTCATGTCAGCATTCGCACTTCTGATACCTCCAGCAGCCTTTACAAGCCACCTTCACAGGCTTACAGAACGCTCTCCTACCACGCACAGTAAACTGTGCATCCGCAGCTTCGGTAACTGGCTTGAGCCCCGTTACATCTTCCGCGCAGGACGACTCGATCAGTGAGCTATTACGCTTTCTTTAAATGGTGGCTGCTTCTAAGCCAACATCCTGACTGTCTATGCCTTCCCACTTCGTTTCCCACTTAGCCAATTTTAGGGACCTTAGCTGGCGGTCTGGGTTGTTTCCCTCTCGTGTCCGGACGTTAGCACCCGGTGCACTGTCTCCCAAGCTGTACTCTGCGGTATTCGGAGTTTGCCTTGGTTTGGTAAGTCGCCATGACCCCCTAGCCAAAACAGTGCTCTACCCCCGCAGGTAATACTTGAGGCACTACCTAAATAGTTTTCGGAGAGAACCAGCTATTTCCGAGTTTGTTTAGCCTTTCACCCCTATCCACAGCTCATCCGCTACTTTTGCAACAGTAGTCGGTTCGGTCCTCCAGTACCTGTTACGGCACCTTCAACCTGGCCATGGATAGATCACTCGGTTTCGGGTCTACACCCAGCGACTAGACGCCCTATTCGGACTCGATTTCTCTTCGGCTCCCCTATTCGGTTAACCTCGCCACTGAATGTAAGTCGCTGACCCATTATACAAAAGGTACGCCGTCACCCCGAAGGGCTCCGACTTTTTGTAAGCATGCGGTTTCAGGATCTATTTCACTCCCCTCACAGGGGTTCTTTTCGCCTTTCCCTCACGGTACTGGTTCACTATCGGTCGATTACGAGTATTTAGCCTTGGAGGATGGTCCCCCCATATTCAGACAGGATTACACGTGTCCCGCCCTACTTATCTCTAGCCTAGTACCACACAAAATTTTTATATACGGGGCTATCACCCACTATGGCCGGAGTTTCCAATCCGTTCTATTGTCTTTCGTGCTATCACTAGAAGGCTGCTCCGATTTCGCTCGCCACTACTTTCGGAATCTCGGTTGATGTCTTTTCCTCTGGGTACTTAGATGTTTCAGTTCTCCAGGTTCGCCTCGTTAACCTATGAATTCAGTTAACGATACCCTAACGGGTGGGTTTCCCCATTCAGAAATCTTCGGATCAATGCTCATTTGCCAGCTCCCCGAAGCTTATCGCAGGCTATCACGTCTTTCATCGCCTGTAATCGCCAAGGCATCCACCACATGCTCTTAGTCACTTGACCCTATAACTTTGACCTCTGAAATCGTCAGAGACAGTCGTTATGACTCAAGCAAACTTCACTTACGCGTTTGCCGTAATTCACGCTTGTCTTGAAGGCCGCGCTTGCGCGCAGCCTGAGAACAATCGTCAATTACTTGAAGCATCGGTCTTTTACAAGACCCATGTTCGTTGTTGACGCAATCAATTCATTGCTGATGGCACGGTGAAGACAACGCCTTCTTTCCATCAGCAACGCTGATTCGACTCTATGATTTTTTAAAGAACAGCCTCATTCATCAATATACACTGATGAACAACAAAAAAGCCTTTTAAAAAAAGCCTCTTTGGTGTTCAAAAATGGTGGAGGATGACGGGATCGAACCGACGACCCCCTGCTTGCAAAGCAGGTGCTCTCCCAGCTGAGCTAATCCCCCGCTAGCCAATCGCAAACACGACCAGCCAACATTCAACCTCAAGGATAGTTGGTGGGTCTAGTTGGGCTCGAACCAACGACCCCCGCCTTATCAAGACGGTGCTCTAACCAGCTGAGCTACAGACCCCTGGCAAGTTGGCTTTGCAACCTACCTATCCTCAACAACCGATAAGTGTGGACGCCTGGCAATTCTTGCCTGCTTATTTTTCCAGAAAGGAGGTGATCCAGCCGCACCTTCCGGTACGGCTACCTTGTTACGACTTCACCCCAGTCACGAGCCCTGCCGTGGTAAGCGCCCTCCTTACGGTTAAGCTACCTACTTCTGGCAGAACCCGCTCCCATGGTGTGACGGGCGGTGTGTACAAGACCCGGGAACGTATTCACCGTGACATGCTGATCCACGATTACTAGCGATTCCGACTTCACGCAGTCGAGTTGCAGACTGCGATCCGGACTACGACCGGCTTTGTGGGATTAGCTCCACCTCGCGGCTTAGCAACCCTTTGTACCGGCCATTGTATGACGTGTGTAGCCCCACCTATAAGGGCCATGAGGACTTGACGTCATCCCCACCTTCCTCCGGTTTATCACCGGCAGTCTCATTAGAGTGCCCAACCAAATGATGGCAACTAATGACAAGGGTTGCGCTCGTTGCGGGACTTAACCCAACATCTCACGACACGAGCTGACGACAGCCATGCAGCACCTGTGTTACGGCTCCCTTTCGGGCACCAAGCCATCTCTGGCAAGTTCCGTACATGTCAAAGGTGGGTAAGGTTTTTCGCGTTGCATCGAATTAAACCACATCATCCACCGCTTGTGCGGGTCCCCGTCAATTCCTTTGAGTTTTAGCCTTGCGGCCGTACTCCCCAGGCGGTCAACTTCACGCGTTAGCTTCGTTACTGAAGAAATGAATCCCCAACAACCAGTTGACATCGTTTAGGGCGTGGACTACCAGGGTATCTAATCCTGTTTGCTCCCCACGCTTTCGTGCATGAGCGTCAGTGCAGGCCCAGGGGATTGCCTTCGCCATCGGTGTTCCTCCGCATATCTACGCATTTCACTGCTACACGCGGAATTCCATCCCCCTCTGCCGCACTCCAGCAATGCAGTCACTAATGCAGTTCCCAGGTTGAGCCCAGGGATTTCACATCGGTCTTGCATCGCCGCCTGCGCACGCTTTACGCCCAGTAATTCCGATTAACGCTCGCACCCTACGTATTACCGCGGCTGCTGGCACGTAGTTAGCCGGTGCTTATTCTTACAGTACCGTCATAAAACCAGGGTATTAACCCAGCTCTTTTCGTTCTGTACAAAAGCAGTTTACAACCCGAGGGCCTTCGTCCTGCACGCGGCATTGCTGGATCAGGCTTGCGCCCATTGTCCAAAATTCCCCACTGCTGCCTCCCGTAGGAGTCTGGGCCGTGTCTCAGTCCCAGTGTGGCTGGTCGTCCTCTCAGACCAGCTACAGATCGCAGGCTTGGTAGGCCTTTACCCCACCAACTACCTAATCTGCCATCGGCCACTCCACTCGCGCAAGGCCCGAAGGTCCCCTGCTTTCATCCGTAGATCTCATGCGGTATTAATCCGGCTTTCGCCGAGCTATCCCCCACAAGTGGGCATGTTCCGATGTATTACTCACCCGTTCGCCACTCGCCGCCAGGCCGAAGCCCGCGCTGCCGTTCGACTTGCATGTGTAAAGCATGCCGCCAGCGTTCAATCTGAGCCAGGATCAAACTCTTTAGTTCGATCTCTAAAAAACTCACTCACTTAGCGGAATTGAAGTAAACCTGTAAGCCTAAAATAAAGGCCTACACACTTCTATTCTGTTAGCATGAGCAATTCGGTATCTCTACCAGCTCCAGCAAAACCAGAGCAACAGACATAACACCAAACGCCCACGCTTATCGGCTGTTTGTTTTTAATGATCCAACCAATCTTTCGATTGATCAACTTCGCCGCGATCAGCGAAGCTCATAACTATAACACAACTTTTTGAGCCTGCCGGAAAATTTTTTATCTTTTTTTCATCACCCCGCACAGAAAACTTTCAATGCAGAGCAACAAACAAAACTTCCAACCAACTCTCGCAAACCCCAAAAATCATTCCGAAGCAGCGAAGCCGTGAACTATAACACAACTTCAGCAAACCACAAA
>NZ_RDQM01000027.1 GCF_003703475.1 Allofranklinella schreckenbergeri
GGACAGCACCTTCCGCTCCCAGGTGACAGGCGCCGCCGCCGACACCGGCGAACTGGCGCCCCAACTGCAAAACAACGGCCCCATTGAGCGCAAAGTCACCATCGCCGCTCCCACAGCCACCATCACCGGCCCGGCCAGCGCCCAACCCAACACAGCCACCACCGTCACCGGCACCGCCACCGGCCTGGCCGATGGCGCCCAAGTCACTGTCACCGTCAACGGCACCGCCTTGCAAGCCACCGTCACCGCTGGCAACTTCAGCGTCAGCTTCCCCAGTGGCTTTCCTGCAGGCACCCATGCCGTCACCGTCACCGGCCCCAGCGGCTGGGCATTGACACAAAACGGCACGCACAGCATCCAGGTAGACCCTCCCGCCCCGGCCACAACAGCCACCATCAACGGCCCAGCCACTGCAACCGCAGGCACCGGCTTCACCGTCACTGGCGCCAGCAACGCCAGCGACGGCACGGTGATCCAAGTCACCGTGGGCGGGCACACCGTCTCCGCCACAGTCAATGGCGGCCAATTCAGTGCCAATATCCCTGGGCTGGCCGCAGGCAACTACCCCGTGACCATCACCGGCGCCACCCTGACCGCACCGCACAGCATCCAGGTGAACAATCCTGCCCCGCCGCCCTCGCCCACCGCGGCCATCAATGGCCCGGCAACCGCTCAGCCCAACACCGCGATCACAGTCACAGGCACCACCGCCAACGTCCCCAACGGCACCCAAGTCAACGTCACCGTGGGCGGCCAAACCGTGCAGGCCACCGTTAACAACGGCCAATTCAACGCCAGCTTCCCCGCAGGCTTGCCCGAAGGCACGCACCCCGTCACCGTCACCGGCCCCAATGGCTTGACACAGGTTGGCGCGCACAGCATCCAGGTGAAAAAACCCGTCAAGCCTGTCGATCCCGCACCTGAGCCCACCGCCACCATCACCGGGCCAGCCACCGCCAAGCCCAACACGGCCACTACCGTCACCGGCACCACCGCCCATGTGGCCAACGGCACCGTCATCCAGGTCACCGTCAATGGCAAAACCGTGCCCGCCACAGTCAATGGCGGCCAATTCAGCGCCAACTTCCCCGAGGGCTTCCCTGAAGGCACGCACGCCGTCACCGTCACAGGCGCCACGCTGACTGCTGCGCACAGCATCCAGGTGAAAAAGCCCGCTGACCCAGCTCCCGCGCCCACCGCCACCATCACCGGGCCAGCCACCGCCAAGCCCAACACGGCCACCACCGTCACCGGCACCACCGCCCATGTGGCCAACGGCACCGTCATCCAGGTCACCGTCAATGGCAAAACCGTGCCCGCCACAGTCAATGGCGGCCAATTCAGCGCCAACTTCCCCGAGGGCTTCCCGGAGGGCACGCACGCCGTCACCGTCACAGGCGCCACGCTGACTGCTGCGCACAGCATCCAGGTGAAAAAGCCCGCTGACCCAGCTCCCGCGCCCACCGCCACCATCACCGGGCCAGCCACCGCCAAGCCCAACACGGCCACTACCGTGACAGGCTCCACTGCCAACGTCGCCGATGGCACCGTCATCCAGGTCACCGTCAATGGCAAAACCGTGCCCGCCACAGTCAATGGCGGTCAATTCAGCGCCAACTTCCCCGAGGGCTTCCCTGAAGGCACGCACGCCGTCACCGTCACAGGCGCCACGCTGACTGCTGCGCACAGCATCCAGGTCGAAAAACCCGCGCCAGCGCCCACCGCCACCATCACTGGCCCGGCTGCTGCCGTGCCCAATGCTCCTACGACGATCACAGGCACCACCATGCACGTCGCTGATGGCACGGTGCTGGAAGTGACCGTCAATGGCGTAACGGTGAAGGCCACTGTTCAGGGCGGTCGCTTCAATGCGCACTTCCCCAATGGCTTCCCCACCGGGAACTACAGCGTCAGCGTCAGCGTGCCCGGTGGTGGCGCATTGACGCAGACGGACTCCTTCACTGTTTTGGTGCAGCAGCCTTCGCCCACTCCTGGTGGTGTGACGGCCGTGCCCATGCTCGATGGGCTGGGCCTGGGCGCCTTGGCGGCCTTGCTGGGCGCTGCGGGCTTGCGCCGCCAGCGCAAACGCCAGCGTTGATGCTCGGCTTGGCCTCAGCGCCAACAGCGCTGGGGCATGCGATATAAAAAAA
>NZ_RDQM01000028.1 GCF_003703475.1 Allofranklinella schreckenbergeri
CTTGTCTCGTGATTACGAGCGATTGCCAGACGTACTGGGGGGATTGCACTTCGTGGTCTTTGCCATTCTCATGCTGCCCAATGCCATGCCGTTGATTCGGTTGGCTCAAAGTTCATAACACGCTCTAAAGTGCGCGGGCGCCAGTGAAAACACGCCTGCGCTCTCGGTGAGAAAGTGCGTCCGGGGCGCCGGAGCGGCAGGCCTTTCCTGCTATGCTTGCCAGCCCTTTTGACGGAGACATCCCGTTGGGCTAGGCCAAGCGGCCAGACGGCCCGACACAACAATGAAGGACATCCCATGAGATTGATTTTGCTCGGCGCTCCCGGCGCAGGAAAAGGCACGCAAGCGGCGTTTATTTGCGAGAAGTTCGGTATTCCGCAAATCTCCACAGGCGACATGCTGCGCGCGGCCGTCAAGGCGGGTACACCGCTGGGCTTGCAGGCCAAGGCCGTGATGGATGCCGGGCAGTTGGTGAGCGATGACATCATCATCGGCTTGGTGAAAGAGCGCATCGCGCAACCCGATTGCGCCAAGGGCTTTTTGTTTGACGGCTTCCCGCGCACCATCGTGCAGGCCGACGCTCTCAAGGACGCTGGCGTGACGCTGGATTACGTGCTGGAAATCGACGTGCCTTTTGGCGACATCCTGGAGCGCGCGACGGGCCGCCGCCAACACCCCGGCAGCGGGCGCACTTACCACGTCAAGTTCAACCCGCCCAAGGTGGAAGGGGTGGACGATGTCACGGGCGAGCCGCTGATCCAGCGCGATGACGACAAAGAAGAAACAGTGCGCAAACGCCTGGAGGTGTATGACGCGCAAACGCGCCCGCTGATTCAATACTATTCCGAATGGGCCGCCCAAGCGCCAGAGAGTGCGCCGCAATACCGCAAGATCAGTGGCGTGGGCGCGGTGGATGAAATCACCCGGCGGGTGTTCGAGGCCCTGGGCGCGTAAAGCGCGAGCCATGGTGGGTACTGCGAACCTGTGAAAGAGCGCCTTCTTGCAAGTTGGCCCGTTCGGGGCCTGAATCTTTGGCTGGAAATCGACGGCATGCGCCAAAGCGCAGCCGTCGCTTTTTATGCCATGTTGAGCCTGGCGCCGCTGCTGGTGCTGGTGGTGGCCGGGCTAGGCTGGTGGCTTGACCGCTCGGTGGTGGAAGAAACCCTGTTGCAGCAAATTCAGGATGTGACAGGCGAGAAAGCCGCCGCCGTGGTGCAGCATGCGCTGCAAAGCGCGACCGCACCCGAGCAGGGTGCGATTGCGACGGTGATCGCCTTTGGCGTTTTGATGTCGGCGGCCACGGGCGTCTTCGTGGCGTTGCAAGATGCGCTGGCCGATATTTGGGGCGTGAAGCACAGCGCGCACAAGCGCGCGCCGATGTGGCAATTGCTGGTGCTGCGCTTGCGGGGCATGGGGTATGTGCTGGCCTTGGGCGGGGCGCTCATGCTTTCGCTGGTGGTTTCGGCGGTGCTGCGGGTGCTGACGCGCATGCTCGATGACGTCATTGCCAATCCGTGGTTTTGGGGCACGCTCAACGAAGTTGTGGGCCTGCTGTTTGTCACGCTGCTGTTCGTGGGCATGATGCGCATCAGCGATGGGCGCAAGCCGTCTCTGCGCTATCTGGTGTGGGGTTCGCTGATTGGCTCGGCGCTGTTCACGCTGGGCAAGCGCGCCATGACGCTGTATCTGTCGGAGGCGGCGGTAGTGTCCGCTTACGGCGCGGCAGGCTCGCTGGTAGCGTTGCTGATGTGGCTGTATTTCTCCAGCGCCATCTTGCTGCTGGCTGCCAGTTTGGCCAAAGCCATGTCGGAGTCAGGCGCTCCCCAAGTGACAGCGGCTGAGGCAACGCCCGAACAATCCTGATTTACAAATCAAAAGAAAAACAAAAAACCCGTTTCGGCAATTCTGCGCTGAAACGGGTTTTCTTTTGGTTTGTATTGATGGTTTTTCGGGATTCTCAGAACCTGTTCAAAATCTTTTTGCCAATTTGTTTATGCTTGTTGCATGAGAGCGAAATACCCAAGCGACATCAGCCCAGAGCAATTTGAGCATGTGCGCCCTTTGCTGGAGAGCGCACGCAAAAGCA
>NZ_RDQM01000029.1 GCF_003703475.1 Allofranklinella schreckenbergeri
AGAGCCTGTTCAAAATCTTTTTAGGATAAGCGCCAGGAAAGCCAAGTGGATGAATTGCAAGCTGGTATTGAGCAGGCGCTCGCAGTTCTTCCACAAGCGTCTGTTCTTGTCCAGCCAGGCAAAGCTGCGCTCCACAACCCAGCGCTTGGGCATCACCTTGAAGGTGTGCAACTGGCTGCGCTTGGCAATCTGCACATTGACGTGCGCTCCCAAAATGGCTTGCACGCCCTGTGCAAAAGGCTTGCCCACGTAGCCACTGTCACACAGCAAACTTTGTACGCGCTTGAGTGCGGGGCTACAACGCATGAGCGCCTGTAGCGCGCCTTGGCGATCCGTCACATTGGCTGTGGTCACAGCAATGGCGTGAGGCAGACCTTGGGTATCGACCGCGATGTGACGTTTGATACCCGAGACTTTCTTGCCTGCGTCATAGCCTTTGTGGCGGGCGGTGTCACTGCCCTTGACGCTCTGTGCGTCCACGATCAAGAAGGCGCTGCATGCGCTGCGCCCCTGTCTCTCGCGGGCCGCGCCAACCTGATTTTTTGAGTGCCCGCTCCAGCAGGCTCACCCCTTGATCATCCACTTCGCTCCAAATCTGGAAATACGAATGGACAGTGCGCCATTTGGGAAAGTCGCTGGGCAGCGCCCGCCATTGGCAACCTGTGCGCAGCAAGTACAGCACTGCGCAGAACACCTCATACAGATCCACCGTGCGCGGGCGGGTGCTTTTGCGTGCACTCTCCAGCAAAGGGCGCACATGCTCGAATTGCTCTGGGCTGATGTCGCTTGGGTATTTCGCTCTCATGCAAAGAGCATAAACAAATTGGCAAAAAGATTTTGAACAGGCTCTTAGAACCTGTTCAAAATCTTTTGAGGATGAGCGCCAGGAAAGCCAAGTGGATGAACTGCAAGCTGGTATTGAGCAGGCGCTCGCAGTTCTTCCACAAGCGTCTGTTCTTTTCCAGCCAGGCAAAGCTGCGCTCCACAACCCAGCGCTTGGGCATCACCTTGAAGGTGTGCAACTGACTGCGCTTGGCGATCTACACGTTGACGTGCCCGCCCAAAATGGCTTGCACGCCCTGTGCAAAAGGTTTGCCCACATAGCCGCTGTCACACAGCAGGCCTTGCACGCGCTTGCATGCAGGTTGGCAGCGCTGGAGTGCCTGTAGTGTGCCTTGGCGGTCTGTGATGTTTGCAGTCGTCACGGCAATGGCGTGAGGCAGGCCTTGGGTATCGACGGCGATGTGACGTTTGATGCCTGAAACCTTCTTGCCTGCGTCATAGCCTTTGTGGCCAGCGGTGTCACTGCCCTTGACGCTCTGTGCGTCCACGATCAAGAAGGCGCTGCATGCGTTGCGCGCCTGTTTCTCGCGGGCCGCGCCAACTTGATTTTTTTAAAGCCTGCTGCAGCAAGCTGGTGCCTTGTTCATTGGGCTGGCTCCAGATCTGGAAGTAGGCGTGTACGGTGCGCCATTTGGGAAAGTCACTCGGCAGAGCTCTCCATTGGCAACCTGTGCGCAGCAGGTACAGCACGGCGCAGAACACCTCATACAGATCCACCGTGCGCGGGCGGGTGCTTTTGCGTGCGCTCTCCAGCAAAGGGCGCACATGCTCAAATTGCTCTGGGCTGATGTCGCTTGGGTATTTCGCTCTCATGCAACAAGCATAAACAAATTGGCAAAAAGATTTTGAACAGGTTCT
>NZ_RDQM01000003.1 GCF_003703475.1 Allofranklinella schreckenbergeri
CTCCACCGCCACCACCGCCACCACCGCCTCCACCACCTCCACCACCTCCACCGCCTCCACCGCCTCCACCGCCTCCACCGCCTCCACCGCCTCCACCGCCTCCACCGCCTCCACCGCCTCCACCGCCACCCTTCGTCCCCAAACTGCCCCACACCGGCACCACCGACCAGCAGTGCTACGAGGCCGGCAGCGATGTTCTGGTCGTCTGCGACAGCCCGGAAGCCCAAGACCTCAGCGGCCCGGAAAAACAGGACGGCATGCGCCGCCTCATCCATCCGCTGAGCTACAGCGCCGTATCCAATCCGGCAGGCGGCCATTACGACAAGACCGAATGCGTCAAGGACAACCACACCGGCCTGATCTGGGAAGGCAAGGTCAACCAAAGCGGGCATCTGCGGCATTACGCAAACCTCTACACCAACTGGGACAACAATCAGCCGGGCGATGCCGGCGCATACGTGGCAGAGGTCAATACCCAGGGCCTGTGCGGCTTCAACGATTGGCGTCTGCCCACCGTGCGGGAGCTGCAAGGCCTGGTGGACTACGGCAAACCCTCTCCAGGCCCCACTATCGACACCCATTGGTTCCCGCACACCTGGACCAGTGCCTGGAATTACGGCGGCACTTGGGCTTCCGATTCGGCTGCGGGCCATTCCGCCCGTGCCTGGGGCGTCAATTTCGGCTACGGCAGCGTCGTTGGTGGCAGCTGCGGCGTGCGGTGCAGTTGGTGCGGGCCAGCCAGTGAAAAGCGTGGCCTTGGGCGGTCTGCCGCGTTGCAAAGCCTTGCCGGGGCACCTGCTCCGGCCGCGCTTTGCAGCCCATACCAAGCCGCTTCTTGCCCGCTCGCGTAGAGATCGCGAGCAGCCGCCAAGCGCTGGCCCGCAATCCTTTCAATCTGCTCTTCGTCAACCCTCGGCTTCCAAAGACCAGCTCATCCCCTTCAAAGCGAGATCACCATGCCCACCATCCAACCCCCGCCACTCCCCCGCACAACCATCCGGCTCCCCTTGCGCTGGCGCACGGCCCTCGCCGCGCTGGCCCTGGGCGCAGCCGCCATGCCCGCACTGGCCGCCTGCCCCAGCAGCGCGCAGGGGCGCTTTGTGCCCACTGGTGCGAATAACGCCGAAGTGAAAGACACGGAAACGGGCCTGATCTGGCAGCGATGCAGTGTGGGCCGAAGCTGGGATGGCAACGCTTGCACCGGCACAGTGAGCGCCATGACGCATGAAGCCGCCCTGGCCTACGCCAAAGGGCAGGCAGACTGGCGCCTGCCCGACGTGAAGGAGCTCAGCAGTCTGGTGGACCACGGTTGCACAAGGCCGACGATCGATGCCACGGTGTTCCCGGGCACCAGAGCGAGCTGGTACTGGACGGCCACGCCCTATGCGGGCGATTCCGCCAACGCCTGGGGCGTCGATTTCAACTATGGCGTCGCCAGCGGCAGCAACAGCCGCAGCGACCGGCGTGCGGTGCGGTTGGTGCGAACCAGTCAGTGATTGGTGGGGGCGTAAAGGGCGGCCTTTGCGGCGGCGTGACTATAGCCGTGGCGCGGCCGAGGTGGTGCGTTGGGGTGGTTCGTTTGAGTGGCGCGTTTGGATAGGGCCGCCCCCGGCTTTGCCTTTACCATTGCCGCCTTTTTTGCGCGGGCCCTGAGAGCCTGCTTTCCGTTTTCTGCACCGTGCGACTCAACTCCATCAAGCTCTCGGGCTTCAAGTCCTTTGCCGAGCCCACCACCTTCATGCTGCCGGGGCAGATGGTGGGCGTGGTCGGCCCCAATGGCTGCGGCAAGTCCAACATCATGGATGCCGTGCGCTGGGTGCTGGGCGAGTCCAAGGCCAGCGAGCTGCGCGGCGAATCCATGCAGGATGTGATCTTCAGCGGCACGCACACGCGCAAGGCCGCCAGCCGCTCCAGCGTGGAGCTGGTGTTCAACAACGACAGCCAGCGCGCGGGCGGGCAGTGGAACCAGTATGGCGAGATCGCCGTGCGCCGCACGCTCACGCGCGAGGGCGCGAGCACCTACTACATCAACGGCCAGCAGGTGCGCCGCAAGGATGTGCAGGATGTGTTCATGGGCACGGGTCTGGGGCCGCGCGCCTACGCCATCATCGGGCAGGGCACGATCAGCCGCATCATCGAATCCAAGCCCGAGGAGCTGCGGCTGTTTCTGGAGGAGGCCGCTGGCGTCTCCAAATACAAGGAGCGCCGCAAGGAGACCGAGGCGCGCCTGAAGGACACGCGCGAAAACCTCACCCGCATCGAGGACATCCTGCGCGAGCTGACGAAAAACCTGGCCCATTTGGAAGGCCAGGCCGAAGTAGCCGCGCAATACACCCGCTTGCAAGAGCAGGCGCAGCAGGCGCAGCAGCAGTTGTGGCTGCTGCGCCAGAACAAGGCGCAGCAAGAGCTGGACGAAGCCCAGCAGCACGGCCAACAGGCCGTGCAAGGCTTGCAGGCCCACACTGGCGAGATGGAAGAAGCTGCCGCGCGCATGGAGCAGGCGCGCGAGCTGCACTACGCCGCGGGCGAGCAAGTCAACGCCGCGCAAGGGGCGCTGTACGAGGCATCGGCCGAAGTGGGCAAGCTGGAAGCCGAAATCCGCTTCGTGCTCGAAGGCCAGCAGCGCGCCCAGCAGCGCCTGATCGCGCTGGAACAGCAATTGGCCCAATGGCAGGGCGCAGCAGGCCAATCCAGCGAAGAACTCGCCACGCTGGACGATGACGACGCCAGCGCCGCCGAGCGCAACGAAACCCTGGCCGCCCAGGTGCAAGAGCAGGCGGCGTTGTTGCCCGAACTGGAGCAAGCCTGGAGCGAGGCCCGCCAGGCCGCCGAGCAAGCGCGCCAGCAGGCCCAGCAAGCCCAGCAGCAATTGCAAGTGCTGGCTGCCGAGCAGCGTGGCCTGCAAGAGCGCCAGCAGCAAACCCAGCAGCGGCTCGAGCGCATCGCGCAAGAGCGCAAAGGCTTGCAAGCCTTTGACGAAGCCCATTTGCAAGAGCAGCAAGCCGCGCTGGCCGCCGCGCGCGAGGAGGCCGAATTCAACCAAGCCGCCTGGGCCGAGCTGCACGACAGCATCCCCGGGCTGGACGAGCAGCGCCGCCAGGCCCAGCAGCGCCTGCAAGCCAGCGTGGGCCAGCTCGCCAGCCTGGAGGCGCGCCTGCACGCCCTGCGCGCCTTGCAAGAGAAAGTGCAGGCCGATGCCAAGCTCGCTCCCTGGCTGGCCGAGCAGGGGCTGGGCGACTTCCAGCAACTTTGGCAGCGCCTGCACGTCGATGCCGGGTGGGAGCAAGCCGTGGAAGCCGCGCTGCGCGAACGCATGGCCGCGCTGCCCGTTTCGCGGCTGGAGGCCGTGCGCGGCTTTGCCAGCGCCGAGCGCCGCCCGCCCGCCAAGCTGGTGTTCTACGCCGAGGGGCAGGGCGGGGAAACGCCCGGCCAGGCCCCATCGGCCGCCTTGGGCTTGCCCGCCCTGGCCGACAAGCTGCGCTGCGACGACGCGCGCCTGAGCGCCGTGCTGGCCGACTGGCTGCATGGCTGCTACAGCGCCGCCCATCTGGACGATGCCCTGGCCGTGCGCGAGCGCCTGGCCCCCGGCGAGCAAATCCTGCTGGCCGCAGGCCATTGCATCACCCGCCACAGCCTGGGCTTTTACGCCGAGGACAGCGAGCAAGCCGGCCTGCTGGCGCGCGCGCAGGAAATCGAAACCCTGCAAGAACAATGCGCCGCGCAAGAAGCCACCGTGCAGGACGAGCGCAGCGCCCAGGCCCAGGCCGAAGCCGCCTACCAAAGCGCCGCCGCCGCCGTGCAGCAGCAGCGCGCCGCTGCCGACCAGACGCAAAAACGCGCCCACGACCTGCAAGTGCAGGTGCTGCGGCTGACGCAGGAGGCCGAACACCTGCGCTCCGCCCACGCCCGGCTCGATGGCGATTGGCAAGAACTGCAAGCCGCGCAAGAAGAACTGCAAGAGCGCGCCATGGATGCCGAGGCCCGCTTTGAAGAACTCGACGCCCAACTGGCCGAGCTGCAAGAGCGCCAGCTCGCTTGCGACGACGCCAGCGCCAGCGCCGAGCGCCAGCTCACCCAGGCGCGCGAGCAGCAGCGCCAACTCGAGCGCCAATGGCAGGAGGCGCAATTCGGCCTGCAAAGCCTGCAAAGCCGCCGCGAAGAATTGCAGCGCCACCTGCGCACCGCCGACCAGCAACTGCACACCGTGCAGGCCGAAATGCAGGAGGCCCACATGGAGCTGGAGCGCCTGGCCGGGCACGCCGCGCTCGATGGGCTGGAACAGGCCCAGGCCCGCAAAGCCGAGCGCGAAGCCACCCTGCATCAGGCGCGCCAGCACTACGACGACATGGGCCGCCAACTGCGCGCCGCCGACGAAGCGCGCATGCAGCAAGAGCGGGCGCTGGAGCCGCTGCGCCAGCGCATCACCGAGCTGCGCCTGAAAGAGCAGGCCGCGCAACTGGCCTGGCAACAGTTCGAGGAGCTGCTCGTCGAAGCCGGGGCCGACAAAGCCGCCGTTGCCCAAAGCATCGCCGCAGGCCAGGTGCGGCTGGAGGGGCTGCAAGGCGAGATCGACCGCATGCAGCGCCAGATGCAGGCACTGGGCCCCGTCAACCTCGCTGCGCTGCAAGAGCTGGAGCAAGCCCGCGAGCGCGAAACCTACCTGGACGGCCAGGCCAAAGACCTGCAAGAAGCCATGCAAACGCTGGAGCAGGCCATCCGCACCATCGATGCACAAACGCGCGAGCTGCTGCAAACCACCTTCGACACCGTCAACCGCCACTTTGGCGAAATGTTCCCCGAGCTGTTTGGCGGCGGCCAGGCCAAACTCATCATGACGGGTGGCGAAATCCTCGACGCAGGCGTGCAAGTCATGGCCCAGCCGCCGGGCAAGCGCAACCAGACCATCCACTTGCTCTCCGGCGGCGAAAAAGCGCTCACCGCCATTGCGCTGGTGTTTGCCATCTTCCAGCTCAACCCCGCGCCGTTCTGCCTGCTCGACGAGGTGGACGCGCCGCTGGACGACGCCAACACCGAGCGCTACGCCCGCCTGGTCAAGCGCATGAGCGCCATGACCCAGTTCCTCTACATCAGCCACAACAAAATCGCCATGGAAATGGCCGAGCAGCTCATCGGCGTGACCATGCAGGAGCGGGGCGTCTCGCGCATCGTCGCCGTCGATATGCAGGAGGCGCTGGGCATGGCCGAAGGGTGAATTTTTCGTATTCCAATCAAAGAAAAAGTGGCTTATTGACCATCATGCCGAAACATATGGATTTTTTATTCTTTGAATTGGAATTTTGCATAATCGCCACGCGCCCGAGCGGTTGGGCATGCTACCCTGCACGCCCCGTCCAAGCCCCCGCCCTTGTCGCACCATGAGCGCCACCCTCCTTCTCACCCTCTGCACCGCGCCGCTGATCCTGCTGACCGCGCTGCCCTTTTTCAAGGCGCGGGCCTGGTGGGTGCGCATCTGGGATTTCCCGCGCCTGCAACTGGCCATCCTGTTGGCGCTGGCCGCGCTGGCGCAAGTGTGGTGGCTGGATGTGGCCCGCCCAGCCCCCGCCGCGCTGCTGGCCGCCACCCTCGCCAGCCTGGGCTACCAGCTCTGGTGGATCCTGCCCTACACCCGCCTGTGGCGGCGCGAAGTGCGCTGGGCCGATGCGCACGAAAGCGGCCCACGCCTGCGCATGCTCTCGGCCAACGTGCTCACCCCCAACCGCAACGCGCCCGCGCTGCTGGCGCTCATCGCGCAGCACCGCCCCGACATCGTCGTCACGCTGGAGAGCGACGAGTGGTGGCAGGCGCAACTTGCCCCCCTGCACGCGCAATACCCCCATCGCCTGGCCTGCCCGCTGGACAACCTCTACGGCATGCACTTGTATTCGCGCCTGCCGCTGGATCAGGCCAGCATCGAGTTTCTGGTCGAGGCCGATGTGCCTTCCATGCACGCCAGCGTGCTGCTGCACCCGGCCGGCAACGGCCGCGAAGCCGTGCGCGCGCGCCTGCACGTGTTGCACCCCGCACCGCCCAGCCCCAACGAGGCCGACAGCTCCACCGAGCGCGATGTGGAGCTGGTGATGGTGGCCAAAAGCCTGGAGCGAGAAGACGGCCCCATCATCGTTGCGGGCGACTTGAACGACGTGGGCTGGTCGCCCACCACGCGGCTGTTTCGCAAAATCAGCGGCCTGCTCGATCCGCGCGTGGGGCGCGGCATGCTCAACAGCTTTCACGCCCATTACTGGTTTGCGCGCTGGCCGCTGGACCACTTCTTCCACAGCGACCACTTCGAGCTGGTAGGCATTCACCGCCTGCCCACCATCGGCTCCGATCACTTCCCCGTCATGATCGAGCTGCAATACCACCCGGCCAACAAGCACCAGCAAGAAGGCCTGCAAGCCAGCGGCCAAGACCGCCAGGAGGCCCGCGCCTTCCTGCGCGAGCAAGAGGCCAGCGCAGCCGACGTGCCCGAGCCAGCCGCGCAGGAGGGGCGGCGACTGGACGGGCAGGGCAGGGGCCAACGCGCGAGAAATGAAAAGGCCGGTTGGTAACCGGCCTTGAAAACTGCCCAGCCTCCTTTTAAAACCCCGCTTCTTTTTGATGGCGCACCGCCAAGATGGTGATCGCATCCCCATCCACACGGTACAAGGCCACAGCCAGCGCGGATCGCCTTGACGGCGCGCTGGGCCGCATCGGGGTTTTTGGGGAGAAGAAAGCGGTAAAGGCGTTGAAGATCGACCGCAGCGCGCGGCGACCAAATCAGCGATGGCATGGGGGCAGCGGCGCGTCTTCACCCGCTTGCAGCCTGGCTAGCCAGGCATCGACTTCTTCGCCTGTCAGGTGTAGCCCTGTGCGCTGGTATTCCTCCCAGGCCTCAAGGACATCTTGCTGGAAGGCCTGGCGCTTTTCTTCCCGCTCCAAATAGTTTTCTATGGCGGTGTGCAGCATGGCATGCGCCGTGCGGTTTTGGGTTTGCGCCAAATGCTGGATGCGCTGGTGCAGCGCTTCGTCCAGGTTGAGGGATAGGGCGATCGTTGGCATGAGGCGTTCTCCTGAATATCGGCGAATATCGGCGCCCGCACCTTAGCACAGCCAATCCACCGGCCAATCCCCTCCCGGCGGGCACTCCAGCGCCACGGTTTCACCGCTGCGCGGGTGGCTAAAGCGCAGCCGCCAGGCGTGCAAGAACATGCGGTTCAGGCCCTGCTTGGCCAGGCGTTTGTTCCAGTCGAAATCGCCGTATTTCTCATCGCCCGCGATAGGGTGGCCGCTGCTGGCGGTGTGTACGCGGATTTGGTGCGTGCGGCCGGTTTTGATCGTCACCTCGATCAGGCTGGTGGCGGGCATGCCCCGCTCGGGCTGGGCGGGCCAGGTGTGGCGCACGACGAACAGCGAGAGCGCGTGCATGCCCTCGGCGTCGCTTTTCTCCGTCGGGCGCACGCGGCGTTCGCCATCGGGCAGCAGGTATTTGCGCAGGGGCGTGTCCACCACCTTGCGGCGCTGGGGCCAGGCGCCTTTGACCACGGCCAGATAGGTTTTGCCCGTGCTGCGGGCGCGAAATTGGTCTTGCACGTGGGTCAAGGCGCTGCGGCGCTTGGCAATGAGCAAGATGCCCGAAGTCTCTTTATCCAGCCGGTGCACCAGCTCCAGAAAACGCGCCTCGGGGCGGGCGGCGCGCAACTGTTCGATGACGCCAAAGCTCACGCCGCTGCCGCCGTGCACGGCCACGCCAGCGGGTTTGTGGATGGCCAGCAGCAGCTCGTCCTCGAACAGCACGGCAAATTCCCGCGCGGGCGCAGGTGTGCCGGGGGCGGCGTTTGCGCCCGCGTCACCCACGGCGCTGGCGCGCACGGGCGGCACGCGCACGATGTCGCCTGCGGCCAAGCGGCTGTCGGCCTGGGCGCGGCCTTTGTTCACGCGCACCTGGCCGCTGCGGATGAGGCGGTACACATGGCTTTTGGGCACGCCTTTGACGGTGCGAAACAGGAAGTTATCCAGCCGTTGGCCAGCCCATTCTTCCTGCACGGTCAAAAACTGGGCGGTGGGCGAGGGCGATGCGGGGGCGGACATGGCGGCAGGGCAGGGCAGAGAGCAAAAGCCGCGCACTGTAGCCAAGTTTGCGGCCGGTGAGGGGGTGGTGTGGCAGGGAGGCGGCTTTCCAAGTGTTTTATTTCTATTTCAAGAGAAATAAAATATCCTTGTTTTGGCAACATTGATATAAAAGTAATTTTATATTGATATGTAATTTGAAAATTCTGCAAAGCCCGCCTGGCAGGTAGGCGGAGCGCCCTAAGATGGCAGCTTTGCTGGATTTCCCGCTTGCTTTGCGCCTCCTTTTTGCCTTCTTTCCCGCCGCCCTGTATCCCGATGAACGCGCCTGCCCTTGCCGCCGATCCCGCTGCGCCCGCCTTGCCCCGGCCTGACGATCAGGCGCTGATCGATCGTTTTATCGACAGCCTCTGGCTGCACGAAGGCCTGGCGCGCAACACCTTGTACGCCTACCGCAAGGATTTGGAGCTGCTGGCCGCCTGGCTGGCGCAACAGCAAGGGCCTGCGCTGCTGGCCGTGGGCGAGGGCGATGTGCACCAGTATTTCGCCGCCCGCCACAGCCAGACCAAGGCCAGCACGGCCAACCGCCGCCTGACGGTGCTCAAGCGCTTTTACCGCTGGGCGCACCGCGAGGGCCTATGCGCCAGCGACCCCACCGCCCGCACGGATGCCGCCCGGCAAGCCCTGCGCGTGCCCAAGACGATGAGCGAGGCCCAGGTCGAGGCGCTGCTGGCCGCGCCCGACACCAGCACCGCGCTGGGCCTGCGCGACCGCGCCATGCTGGAGCTGCTCTACGCCAGCGGCCTGCGCGTGAGCGAGCTGGTGGCGCTGAAAACCTGGCAAATCCGCACCAACGAAGGTGTGCTGCAAGTCACCGGCAAGGGCAGCAAGGAGCGCCTGGTGCCCTTTGGCGCCGTGGCTCAGCAATGGCTGGAGCGCTACGCGCAAGAGGGCCGGGCGCTCATCCTGGCCGGGCAGATGACGGACGATTTTTTCGTCACCGCGCGCGGCCAGGCCATGGGGCGCGCCATGTTCTGGGTGCTGATCAAGAAATACGCCGTGCAGGCGGGCATCACGCAATCGCTCTCGCCGCATACCTTGCGCCATGCCTTTGCCACGCATTTGCTCAACCACGGCGCGGATTTGCGCGCGGTGCAAATGCTGCTGGGGCATTCGGATATTTCCACCACCACCATTTACACCCACGTGGCGCGCGAGCGGCTGAAAAACCTGCACGCCGAGCACCACCCGCGCGGGTGAGCCGAGCTGCTGCTTGGGCGCCATGCCCTGGCGGATGGACAAAGCCCAGGCGCGCGCCTATGCTCTGGCGCGCTGTGCCAACACAACCCTCAGGAGAGACAAGCATGCCTTCCAGCACCTCGAAAGACGCCGCCAAAAAAGCTGCCAAAACAGCGAAAAAAGCCGTGAAAAAAGCGCCGCCCCAAACGCCCGCCGATGCGCCCCAGACCGCAGCCCCCAGCCCAGAGCGCATGGCGCACGCGCTGCCTTCTTATCTGGACGCCAACGACCTGGGGCCTTGGGGCATTTACCTCAAACAAATCGATCGCGTCACCCCTTACCTGGGCCACCTGGCCAAATGGGTGGAAACGCTCAAACGCCCCAAGCGCTCGCTCATCGTCGATGTGCCGGTGGAGCTGGACGACGGCACCGTGGCCCACTTCGAGGGCTATCGCGTGCAGCACAACCTCTCGCGCGGCCCGGGCAAAGGCGGCGTGCGTTTTCACCAGGATGTCACCCTCTCCGAAGTGATGGCGCTATCGGCCTGGATGTCGATCAAGAACGCCGCCGTCAACGTGCCCTATGGCGGCGCCAAAGGCGGCATCCGCATCGACCCGCGCAAATACTCGCAAAACGAGCTGGAGAAAGTCGCGCGCCGCTACACCAGCGAAATCGGCCTCATCATCGGCCCCACCAAGGACATCCCCGCCCCCGACGTCAACACCAATGAGCGCGTGATGGCCTGGATGATGGACACCTACTCCATGAACGTGGGCAGCACCGCCACCGGCGTAGTCACCGGCAAGCCCATTGAGCTGGGCGGCTCCCTGGGCCGGCGCGAAGCCACCGGCCGGGGCGTGTTCACCGTCGGCGTGGAGGCAGCCAAGCTCGTCGGCCTGGAGATCGAAGGCGCACGCGTGGCCGTACAAGGGCTGGGCAACGTCGGCGGCACCGCAGCCAAGCTGTTTGCCGATGCCGGCGCACGCATCGTCGCCGTGCAAGACCACACCGGCAGCATCTACCGCAAGGCCGGGCTGGATGTGGATGCCCTGCTCGAGCATGTGCGCACCAGCGGCGGCGTGGCGGGCTTCAAAAAGGCCGATGCCACCAGCGCCAAGGAATTCTGGGCCTGCGATTGCGACATCCTCATCCCCGCCGCGCTGGAAGGGCAGCTCACTGCCGACAACGCGCCACTGGTCAAAGCCCGCATGGTGATCGAAGGCGCCAACGGCCCCACCACCCCGGCCGCGGACGATATCCTCAACGACAAAGGCGTGCTGGTGCTGCCCGACGTCATCGCCAACGCCGGCGGCGTGACGGTGAGCTACTTTGAATGGGTGCAGGACTTCTCCAGCTTTTTCTGGACGGAGGAAGAAATCAACCAGCGCCTGGTCAAGATCATGAAAGACGCCTTCAGCGCCGTCTGGCACGTGGCCCAGCAGCACAAAGTTTCGCTGCGCACAGCCACCTTCATCGTCGCCTGCTCGCGCATCCTGCAAGCGCGCGAACTGCGCGGCTTGTATCCATAAGCTGCCACGCTGCGCTTGGCACGCAAAAAACGGGGCTGCTGGCGGTTGCAAGCCAGCGGCCCCGTTTTATTTCAGGGGGTGCCCGTGTTTTGCCGCGGTTTGCACTGGATCAAGTCCAGGCCCTGCATTTGGGCCTACAGTGACGGCTGCGGGTTTTCCCGTATCGATTGATTGGGTTTTTCACAGAAAGGACAACACGAAATGACAACCACGCAACGCACGGCTTTGGTCACGGGCGCTTTGGGCGGGCTGGGCACGGCCATCGTGCAGGCTTTGCACGAGGCGGGCCATCAGGTCATCGCCAGCGATTTGCCTGGGCAAGAGTGCCAGCAGGCTTGGGAGCAGGCGCAGCGTGAGGCGGGGCGCAACGTGCGTTTTTACGGCATGGATGTGGCCGATTACGAGTCGGCACAGGCGCTGGCGCAGCAGTTGGAAAAAGAGGGCGTGCAGGTGGACATTCTCGTCAACAACGCGGGCATCACGCGCGATGGCACGTTCCGCAAGTTGAGCAAGGACAAGTGGGATGCCGTGCTGAGCACCAACCTGGATTCGATTTTCAACGTCACCAAGCCGTTTATCGATGGCATGTGCACGCGCGGCTGGGGGCGCATCATCAATATCTCCTCGGTCAACGGCTCCAAGGGACAGTTCGGGCAAACCAACTACTCCACCGCCAAATCGGGCATGTATGGCTTTACCAAGTCCCTGGCGCTGGAAGTGGCCAGCAAGGGCGTGACGGTCAACGCCATTTCGCCGGGCTATCTGGCCACGCAGATGGTGGAGGCCATCCCCAAGGATGTGCTCGATCAAATCATCCCCACCATCCCCGTGCGCAAGCTGGGCAAGCCCGAGCACATTGCCCAACTGGTGGCTTTTGTTGCCAGCGATGCGGGTGAATACATCACGGGCAGCAACATCGCCATCAACGGCGGCTTGCACATGTATTGAGGCTGGCTGATGGCCAGGGGGCCGGGCGTAGAATCGTTCGGCCTTTTGGCTGTGGTTGGTTGTGATTGGCTGCGGTCGGCTGTCGGGGCTGGCCGCTTTTGTTTGGCCTGAAACAGCGTTTGCTTATGTATTTGCTTGGACTGTCCCTGATCTTGCTGGCGATGAAGTATTTCGCCGTAGGCCCGGTGGCCCAATGGCCCTGGTGGTGGATTGCCGTGCCGTTTGGCCTGACGGCGGCGTGGTGGGCATGGGCCGATTGGTCGGGCTACACCAAGCGCAAGATGATGGAGCGGGAGAACCGCAGAAAGGCCGAGCGCATCGAGCGCGACAAGCAGCGCCTGGGCCTGACGACGCAGCGGCGCAAGAAAAAATAAGCGGGGCGGGGCAGCCTTGCCCGCCCCGCCGCAACGGCCCATGTAACTTGCTCATGTAATTTGCCCATGCGCATTCTTGGCATAGACCCCGGCTTGCAGACGACAGGCTTTGGCGTGATCGACGCGCACGGCCAGCAGTTGCGCTATGTGGCCAGCGGCGCGATCCGCACCACGGCGGCGCAGCGCGGCGATGTGCCGGGGCGGCTGAAAATCCTGTTTGACGGCATCGCGCAAATCACGCGCGAATACCAACCCGACCAGGCGTGCGTGGAGATCGTGTTCGTCAACGTCAACCCGCAATCGACGCTGCTGCTGGGCCAGGCGCGTGGGGCTTGCGTGACGGCGCTGGTGGCGCAAGGGCTGCCGGTGGCGGAGTACACCGCCTTGCAGATGAAAAAATCCATCACCGGCCACGGCCGGGCGGCCAAATCGCAAATCCAGGAGATGGCGCGCCGCCTGCTGCAACTGCCTGGCCTGCCCGGCACGGATGCGGCCGATGCGCTGGGCCTGGCCATCACCCACGCCCACGCCCAGCGCACCCGCCAGGCGCTGGAGAAAACCGCCACCTTGCAGCGCCGCCAGCACGCCATGTACAAGGCGGGGCGCAACTATTGATTATTTACAAATCAATAGGAAATAAAACCGCCTTGTTTTGGCTTGATGGGTGTCAAGCAGATTTTCTAATGATTTGTAACTCTCCACGTGGCGGGTGATGGGGAGATCTCTTGACGCGCCCGCCCTCACTGGCGCACTGGCTGGACGAGGCCGATGGGGTGGTGATGGCGGGCAGGCTTTGCGGCACGCGCCAGCGCCGCCAATGGGTTTCGAGCAGGCGGCAGCCGTGGACTTTTTTCACCGCCACGAGGAAATACACGCCGCCCAGCAGCGGCAGGCGATCGTGGCTGAGGCGATCGATCCAGCCCAGGCGCTCGTACCACTTGGCGTTTTGCAGCCGGGGCAGATGGCAGCCGAAGTGGCAGGCTTGCACTTCATAGCCCATCAAGTGCAGCCAATCGCGCAAGCGCAGGTAGCCAATGGACGCGCCCAGTTGCGCACCTGGTTGCGCGCGCGGCAGGCGAGGGCGCAGGCCCAAGGGGCGGGCGGGGTTGAAGCCGCTGACGATCAGCCGCCCTTCCGGGCGCAGCACGCGCGTGGCTTCGCGCAAGGCGGCGTGGGGCTGGTGGCTGATTTCCAGAGCGTGGGGCATGGCGATGAGGTCGAACTGGTCGGCGGCGAAGGGCAGGGCTTCGGCCGCAGCGATGAGTGTGGGGCGCGGCGCGTGGGCGCTGGCGGGCGTGGCGGTTGCGTAGGCAGGCTCGGCCCCTTCCTGCATGTGCCAGGCGTGCTGGATGCGGCTGCTGCGCAGGGCGGCAATGGCAGGGGTGCCGATGTGCAGGGCGTAGTAGCCAAAAAGGTCTTGCACGGCCTGGTCGTAATGGCGTTGCTGCCAGGCGCTGACGTAACGGCCGGCGGCGCTGTCGTGCAGCCATTGGGCAAAGGTGGGGGGCGGTGCAGGCATGGCTGGGTCTTGTCTCCTGTTTTTCTATCAAAGGAAAATGTGCTTTTTGTCTGTTTTGCCGTAATGGGTTTGTTTTATTTCCTTTGATTGGTTATTTTTGCGGCTAAGCGTCGTTGACAGGCTGGCTATGGAGTGGGTGAGGGCAGCGTGGCCCACCAATAGGCCATGGCCCAGTTCTCCAGCACCTGCACATACGGCGGCATGGGCGCTTGAAAGGCCAGGCGCTGGGCGTTGTACACAACGCGGAAGTTGCTGGCGTACCAGGCGGGCACCATGACGTTTTCGGCGGTGACGACGCGCTCCAGCGCGCGGCAGGCGGCCTGGTAGTCGGCCTGGGTGCCTGCCTGCACCATGCGGGCGATGAGGGCGTCCACCGCCGGGCTTTTCAGGCCGCTGTAGTTGGCCGAGCCGTTTTGATCGGCGGCGGCGCTGCCAAAGAGCTGGGCGTATTCCTGGCCGGGGTTGTGCGTGCCCTGGATGTTCAGCGAGGTGATGTCGTAGTCGAAAGCGTCCATGCGCTGGAGCATCAGCGCGAAATCGACGACGCGAAAGCGCAGCTCGATGCCGATTTTTTGCAGGTTGCGCTGCCAGGGCGCGACGGTGCGGATGCCCGCTTCGTTGCTGTCCATCACCTCCAGCACCAGCGGCTGGCCCTGGGCGTTGCGCAGCGTGCCGCCCTGCAGCGTCCAGCCCGCCTGGGCCAGCAACTCGCGCGCCTGGCGCAGGTTCTCGCGCAGGCCGTGCTCGCTGTGGTCGGTGCGCGGCGGCTCGGGCATGGGGCCGAAGGCTTGGGGCGGAATCTGACCGCGCCAGGGTTCGAGCAAGGTCAGCTCGGCGGCGCTGGGCAGGCCCTCGGCGGCGCATTGGGTGTTGCCAAACAGGCCACGGACGCGGCGATAGCTGCCGTAGAACAGGCGGCGGTTCATCCACTCGTAATCCATCGCCAAGGCAAGAGCGCGGCGCACGCGCACATCTTGCAAATGGGGGCGGCGCAGGTTGAGAAAGTAGCTTTGAAAGCCTGTGGGGTTGCGGTGCTCGAACTCGGCCTTGACCAGCTCGCCGCTGTCAAAACGTCGCCCCTTGACGCGCCGCGCCCAGTCGCCCGCGCTGTGAAACTGCATCAGATCGAACTCGCCGGCCTTAAGGGCTTCGAGCCGCGCGGTGGCGTCCTTGTAAATGCGGATGGTGATGCGCTCGAAGTTGTGCGCGCCGGCGTTGACGGCCAGCTCGCGCCCCCAGTAATCGGGGTCGCGCACGTAGGTGATGTCGCGCCCGAAGACGACCGGGCCGATGCGGTAGGGGCCGCTGCCAATGGGCGTGTCGGTGATGATTTGGTCAAAGGGCTTGCGCTGCCCATCCGCGCCCAGGCCCCAGTCGCGGCTGAAGATGGGCAGGCCGCCCACGACCAGCGGCAGCTCGCGATCGGGGCTTTTGAAGTGAAAGCGCACGGTGCGCGCATCCAGCACCTCGGCGCGGGCGACTTTTTCCAGCAAGGTGGCGTAGCCGGGCGCGGCCTGGGCGCTGATGAGCGTCTCGAAACTGTGGCGCACATCCTCGGCCAGCACCGGCTTGCCGTTGTGAAAGCGCGCCTGGGCGCGGATGCGGAAGGTGGCCGAGAGGCGATCGGCCGCCATATCCACGCTCTCGGCCAGCAGGCCGTAGCCGGTGGAGGTCTCATCGAGCGCGCCAGTCAGCAAGCTCTCGAACAGCATGGCCTGCAAATAGGCCGGAGCCGAGCCGCGCAGGGTGAAGGGGTTGTATTTGTCGAAGGTGGAAGTGCGCAGATTGCTCACCAGGCGCAGCTCGCCGCCCTTGGGCGCGGCCGGATTGGCGTAGTCGAAATGGGCAAAGCCTGCCGGGTATTTGGGCTGGCCCCACAGCGCGTAGGCGTGGGAAGGCTCGGCCTGGGCGATGCCCGCGCCCAGGGCGCAAGCCAAAACTGCGGCCAGAGCGCCGCCACGCGCCAGCGCGCGCCATGCACGATGGTGCACGGTCGGGGCATCCCTTTGGTCACGAGTGAAAGCGCGTTTGAAAAAGGCGGGCAGCCCCGCTGCCGCCAGCAGTGACTCGCCAGCGCCGCCGGGGCAGAAAAGCAGTCGATCGTCCATGCGAGAATTCTGCCCCACACGGGCTGTTTGCATTTGCGCCAAGCCTTTCGCCGCGCCCTCAACACCTGTTTTCTGGCTTCATTGCTGCTGGGGTTTGCCTTGGCGTGGGTGTTGCCGCTCGATCCCACGGCCTTGCGGGCCAGAGCTACTGATTCGGGACTGCCCATGCCACCACCCACAAGGCGCACTGCCGCGCCGCGCTTCATCGAGCACCGCAGCGATCGGCTGCACCTGCTGGTGCGCGGCGCCGAGCACGCGCCGCAGGCGCCACGCTGCATGGGCGGCAGCGGACACTGCGTGCAGGCCGGGCTGTACGTCACGCTGCTGGTGCACGGCAGCCTGCAACTGCGTTGCGGCGACTGCGCCAGCGCGCCGCGCAGCGGCGGCATGCAGGTGCTGGCCGTGCGCGAGCCACTGCCCTGGAGCGCACAGGGCCAGGCCTGCGCGCTGTGCGCCGTGGGCGTGAGCATGCTGCGCGCCGATCTGCGCGCGCGGGCGCTGGAGGGTTGGTTTGACGGCCTGTTCGCCCCGCACCAGGCGCTGCGCCAGGTGCAGGTGGCGGCCGAGCCGCGCTGCCTGGCATTGGCGCAAGACATTCTGGGCAGCGACCCGCGCCAGCCCTTGGCGCTGATGCGGCTGGAGGCCGCCGCGCAAACCATCTTCCTGCGTGGCATTGCGGCGCTGGAGCAGGCGCGCGCGCCTGCGCCGCACGAGCGCCTGTTGCATCTGGCCGATGCGCTGGAGGCCGACCTGGCCCGCGCCTGGACGCTGGACGACATGGCGCGCCTGGCCGGCATGAGCGCGCGCAGCCTGAGCGCGGCCTTCCGCCGCGAGCTGGGCGACTCGCCCTTTGGCTGGCTGCGCCAGCGCCGCCTGCTGCGCGGCCGGCACATGGTGCTGGACGAGGGCCTGCCCATCGCCCTGGCGGCCGAGCGCCTGGGCTTCAGCAGCGCGGCGCACTTCAGCACCGCCTTTCGCGCCCATTTCGGCCAAACGCCCAGCCAGATGCGCCGCCAGGGCGGGCTTGCGCCGGGCCAGCAAGGGGGCGGCTAAGCGCCTGTTGAAGGCTCGCCAGGCAAACGCCTGCCAGTGGGCGGATGGTCACAGAGCCGGTTCAACGATCAACATGCTGGCAAATGCAAATCATTCGCCACTAAATGAAAGTGCACGGATGACCGGCAGCCTAGATTCCTCCATCACACATATCGCAGCATGGAGGCATCGCAATGACAGCGCAGTTCGTTTCGCGGCCGTGGCAGCGCCGCGTTTTTTCTTCTTTTTCTTGTCCTTCTTCCTCTCCGGCAAACCCGCCCGGGTGGGCGCATGGCGTGCTGGCGACGGCGGCGCTGGCCTGCCTGGCGGTGGCAGGCCCCGGCTGGGCGGCGCAGCCTGCCGCCCAGCCGGGCCAGCCGGGCCAGCCGGTGGTCGGCGAGCTGCCCACCGTGACCGTTCGCGGCGATGTGCTTGATGCGCCCGATGCGCCTGGCGAGGCCACTGCCGATGAAGGGCGCAGCGGCAAGCTGGCACAGCGCGCGCAGGGCGCGACCAAGACGGATACGCCGCTGCTGCGCACGCCGCAGTCGGTGTCCGTCATCACCGAGACGGCGCTGCGCGACAGCGGCGCCACCAGCCTTGACCAGGCGCTGGCCTACCTGCCGGGCCTGTACGCGCCGGTGAGCGGCGGCAACGATTCCAGCCGCTACGACTTCGTCAGCCTGCGCGGGCAGAGCTACAACGGGGCAATGTTTTTCGATGGCATGCGCGCCAGCTTCGGCATTGGCAACCTGAGCCTGCCGCAGTTCGACCCCTGGCTGATCGAGCGCGTAGAGGTGCTGCGCGGCCCGGCATCGGCGCTGTACGGGCAGGGCTTGCCCGGCGGCCTGGTCAACGTGCGCGCCAAGCGCCCCAGTGCTCAAGCCTCCCAAGATGGCCGGGCGCAGCGCGCGGCCGGGCTGACGCTGGGCAGCCACGGCCAGCGCGCCCTGCGGCTGGATGTGGGCGGCCAGGCGGGCCAAGGCGCGCTGGCCTGGCGGCTGGCGGCGCTGGCGCGCGAGGCAGGCAACCAGATCGCGCATGTGCGCGAGCAGCGTGTGGCGCTGGCGCCTTCGCTGCGCTGGCGCATCGCGCCGGGCACGGCGCTGACGCTGCTGGCCAGCCACCACCGCGACCCCAAGGGCGGCTACTACCACAGCGCGCTGTCCATGCAGGGCACGCTCACGCCGCTGCCCGGCGGCGGGTACATCCCGCGCCGCTTTTTCGTGGGCGAGCCGGCCTTCGACCGCTTTACGCGCCGTCAAAGCACGCTGGGCTACGACTTTGAGCACGCCCTGGGCCAAAGCTGGCAATTGCGCCACGCGCTACGCGCCATCGACTCCCAGGCCGAGGTGCAGGCGCTCTCGGCCATTGCGCTGGCGCCGCCGGCCACGCTGATGCGCTCGGCCATGGCGGTGGATTCGCACACCCGCGCGCTGCTGAGCGACACCACGCTGCAAGGCCGGGTGCAAACCGGCGCTGCGCAGCACCACCTGCTGCTGGGGCTGGATGCCATGCGCAGCCGCACGCACCAGCGCCTGGGCATGAACCTGCAAGGATTGCCGCCCATCGACATCTGGCAGCCCGGCTACGGCCAGGCCATCGCCGCGCCCAATGGGCCAGACCGCGCCATGCTTTGGTCCGACACGCGCGACCGCGCCAGCCAGATCGGCCTGTACGCGCAAGACCAGATCGACTGGGGGCGCTGGAGCCTGACTCTGGGCGGCCGCTACGACATCGCCCGCAGCCGCAGCGGGCGCGAAGGCCGGCTGATGGGCGTGTTGCCCACCGACGCGGCCAGCCGCCAGCGCGACCGCGCCTTCTCCGGCCGCGCCGCGCTGGGTTACCGCTTGGGCGATGCACTGGCCGCCTACCTCAGCCACGGAAGCTCTTTCCTGCCGCAAACCGGGATGGATGCGCGTGGCCAGGGCTATCGCCCGCTGACGGCCCGGCAATGGGAGGCGGGCCTCAAATACGCGCCGCCGCAAGGCGGTCTGCAACTGGCTGCTGCCATCTTCCAGATCCAGCAAAAGAACGCCCTCACGCCCGACCCCGAACCCAGCCACGTCTGCCCCGGCCTGACCGGCCCCGGTGCCTGCATGGTGCAAACCGGCCGCCAGCGCACCCGTGGGCTGGAGCTGGAGGCCAAGGCCGAGCTGGGCCGCACCAGCTTCGTGCACGCCAGCCTCACCCTGCTGGACGCGCGCATCACCGCCAGCAATGGCCCCGAGCTGGGCCAGCGCCCCGTCAACATCCCCGGGCGCACGGCCTCGCTCTGGCTCGACCACGCCCTCAGCCCCCAATGGCGCGTGAGCTTGGGCCTGCGCCACACCGGCAGCACCCATGCCGACCCCGCCAACACCGTGCGCGTGCCCGGCCACACGCTGATGGATGCCGCGCTGCGCTACCGCTTTGGCAGCGGCAGCAGCCATGACAGCGCCAGCGGCGAGCGCCCCAGCCTCACACTGCGCGCCAGCAACCTGGCCGACCGCCGCTACGTCAGCTGCGCCAGCGCCAGTTACTGCAACTGGGGCCGGGGCCGCACGCTCAGCGTTGAACTGCACTACCCCTGGTGAGCCGTATGCAACACGCCAACCCCACACCCCCCGCAACGGGCCTGGACGCCGACCTGGCCCGCCAAGTGCAGCAGCGCATGGACTTCAGCCACTGGCCTGCACTCATCGTGCGCATGCCCAGCGCGGATCAGGCCCCCATCCTGTTCGGCATGATCGAAGCCGCGCTGCAACGCGGCCAGCCCTTTGCCTTGGTGGCCGACATGGCCGAGTACCTCAGCGGCCCGCCCGAGACGCCCGAGCAGCGCAAGAGCGCCGCGCTGTGGCTCAAGCAGCACCGCCAAGCCTTTTTCGGCCTGTGCCGTGGCAACGTCTACGTGCTGGCCGACGAGCGCGCCCGAGCCGCCTTGCTGGCTTCAGGCCGCCAGCAGGCCAGCGCCAGCGGCCTGCCCATCGAAGCCGCCGCCACGCTGGAGGAGGCGCTGGCGCTGGCGCAGGGGCTGTTGGCACGCCACCAATCCGGCAATGCCTGACAGGCATGCAGAGCATGCCGCCAAGCATGGGGATGGCCCATGCGAGAATCGCTCCCTACAAGCAGGGCCGCCCCCGCGCGCCGTGGTGCAGCGGCAAAAAAGGGGAATCCGGCCCATCCCCGCATTGCAACGACAAGGAGTGTTTCCATGGGTTTTCTCAGCGGCAAGAAATTGCTGATTACCGGCGTGCTGTCCAACCGTTCCATCGCCTACGGCATTGCCAAGGCCTGCCACGCGCAGGGCGCCGAGCTGGCTTTCAGCTACGTGGGCGAGCGCTTCAAAGACCGCATCAGCGAATTTGCCGCCGAGTTCGACTCCAAGCTCGTGTTCGATTGCGACGTCAGCGATGACGCGCAGATCGAGCGGCTTTTTGCCGATCTGGCCGCGCAATGGGGCCAATTCGATGGCTTTGTGCACAGCATCGGCTTTGCGCCGCGCGAGGCCATTGCGGGCAATTTTCTGGACGGCCTGACGCGCGAGAACTTCCGCGTCGCGCACGACATCAGCGCCTACAGCTTTCCGGCCATGGCCAAGGCCGCGCTGCCGCACCTCAACCCGGGCGCTTCGCTGCTGACGCTGTCGTACCTGGGCGCCGAGCGCGCCGTGCCCAACTACAACACCATGGGCCTGGCCAAAGCCAGCCTGGAAGCGAGCGTGCGCTACCTGGCCGAAGCCGTCGGCCCGCAAGGCATCCGCGCCAACGGCATCAGCGCCGGGCCGATCAAGACCTTGGCCGCCAGCGGCATCAAGGATTTCGGCAAGCTGCTGGCCAACTTCGCTGCCACCTCGCCGCTGCGCCGCAACGTCACGATCGAGGATGTGGGCAATGCTGCGGCCTTTTTGCTCTCCGACCTGGCTTCGGGCATCACCAGCGAAATCCTCTACGTCGATGGTGGCTTCAGCCACACCATTGGCATGCCTTCGCCTTCTGAAGGGTAATTTTTTATCAATCAATAGGATAAAAAATAACCTTGTTTCGGCTTGTTGGGTATAAATTTGTATTTCTTATGAAGTGCAATTAAAGCGGCAAGCCCACGCTGCGCCAGCCCTGGCATTCGGGCCATCCGAAGGGCCGGGCGGGCGGGGTGGGGCCGCAGCCTGGCAGGCCGCAGCGCCATTTCCCTTGTAACCCATGCCATCCCATCCCTTGCCGCCATCCGCGCCTGTTTCCCCAATCTCCCGCCGCGCCAGCATGGGCGTCATGCTGGGCGCTTGCGCCGCAGTGGCTGCGCCGGGCCTGTTGTTCAGCCGCCCGCTGCTGGCGCGTACGGCGCGCGAACCGGCCCAGCGGCCCTGGCTGATTCAGCCCAAAGACCTGCAACCGGGCACCCCCCTGACCGCCGCGCCCCTGAAGGTCAAGCTGCCCGGCCTGGGCCAGCACGACATGAGCGCCTACAACGGTGCGTTGCCCGGCCCCACCATCCGCCTGCGCACCGGTCAAGCCTTTCGCCAGCAGGTGCGCAACCGCTTGAAGGAGGACACGGTGGTGCACTGGCACGGCCTGCCCGCGCCCACCGAGATGGACGGCCAGCCGCGCTACCCCCTGCGCCCGGGTGAGGATGCCGATATCGCCTTCGACATCCGCCAGCGCGCCGGGCTGTACTGGTACCACCCCCATCCGCACGAAAAAACCGCCTCGCAAGCCTGGCAGGGCATGGCGGGCCTGATCGTCGTAGGTGATGAGGAGGAGGACGCGCTGGGCCTGCCCGCGGGCGAGCAGGAGCTGCTGCTGGTGCTGCGCGATGCCCAGCTCAACGGCAAGAAGAAATGGGTGTACCCCAACACCCCATCGGGCAGCCTGGGTGACTTCCCCATGGTCAACGGCGTGCCCTGGCCGCGCACGCGCCTGCCCAACCAATGGGTGCGCTTGCGCATCCTCAACGGCGCCAACGCGCGCGTGTTCATGCTGCGCTGCCGCCACGGCAAAGAGGCGCTGCCGCTGGTGCTGATCGGCAACGACGGCGGTTTGCTGGAAGCGCCCGCCACCGTCGAGCGCATCGAAATGGCCCCGGCCGAGCGCGTCGATGTGCTGCTGGATTTGCGCCGCATCGCCCCCGGCAGCCACATCGGCCTGCACTGCGAGGCCGCTGGCTGGAAATTGCTCGACATCGAAATCACCCAAGCGACCGCCCCCGCTGAAGGCCAGGCCGTCGCCTCCCCAGCCGCTGCCAATTGGGAGCCGCCCGCGCGCCTCTCGCGCATCGAGCCGCTGGCCCACCCCAGCACCGCCCCCGGCGCCAAGGCAGAAGACGCCGAGCCAGACCGCGCCTTCATCTTCCAGGACAACACCCTCATCAACGGCCTGACGCACGATATTTACCGCACCGACTTCGCCGTGCCCTTTGGCAAGGTCGAGCGCTGGCGCTTTGTAGCCATTGGCGAAACGCCGCACCCGGTGCACATGCACGGCGCGCACTTCCAAGTTGTGGGCGGCGCCGCCGCCGACGGCCAGCCGCGCCGCATCGAAGCTTGGGAAAAAGGCTGGAAAGACACCGTGCTGGCCCGCCCCGGTGAAGCGGTGGATGTGCTGGTGCGTTTTGACGCCTACGAAGGCAATTACCTCTTGCACTGCCACAACCTGGAGCACGAGGACGGCGGCATGATGATGAACTTCCTCGTCTCCCGAAACATGGAAATGGCCCAGCGCCGCATCGAGGCTGAGCGGCTGTTCGGCTACGATCCGTTGTGCTGATGGTTTTTCGATCAAAGGAAATTTCGATCAACGCATATCATGCCGAAATAGGGTGATTTTATTTCCTTTGATTTAGAATTTTCAGGTATTTTCAGCATGCGCCAAGGCTTGAACGCTAACGCTTGATGGTTAGCGCTTGAACGGCCCGCCTTTGAGCTTGCTGCCAGGCCCCAGGTTGCGCTGGGCGAACCAGCCTTG
The DNA here is from genome assembly GCF_003703475.1 of Allofranklinella schreckenbergeri. Lineage (GTDB taxonomy): Bacteria > Pseudomonadota > Gammaproteobacteria > Burkholderiales > Burkholderiaceae_C > Lampropedia > Lampropedia schreckenbergeri. The sequence continues at coordinate 22,732 of NZ_RDQM01000003.1, forward strand.
GTTCATCTCCAGCACGTAGCGCACGGGTTTTTCGGAGCAGTGCGAGTCGGTCGTCATGGGCTGCATGTCGGCCAGGTTGACGATGACGCCTTGCTCGTCGATGAAGGCGGCGGTCAGTGGCAGCCAGGTGTTTTTCATCCAGAAGCACTGCACGGCGGGGCGCTCGAAGACGAACAGCATGCCTTCCTGCGCGGGCATGCTGGCGCGGAACATCAGGCCCACTTGGCGCTGCGTGGGGGTGCTGGCAATTTGCGCATCAATGCGGTGCATGAGGATGGAGAGGGTGGCGCGTGGCAAATCCAATTGCGCCAGGTTGCTATTGGGCGCCGTGTTGGGGGCTGCGCTTTGGGCTGTATTGGACGCAGGGGCGGGCGCAGCAGGCGCGCTTTGTGCCGGCGGCGTTTGTGGCGTTTGGGCGAGGGCGGTGGCGCTCAGCATCAAGCTGGCGAGGGCGGCGGTGGCGGTGCGAAGCATGGTGTTTGGCGAGGTAGGGGGAGGGTTTGTTCAGTCTTTGGACAGGCGTGCGGCAATTTCCGCTACCAGATGGCGCGCCAGCGTTGTTTTGCTGGCGCGGGGCAGTTCGGTGTGGCCGTGCGCGTCAAAGAGGGTGAGCTGGTTGTCGTCCTGCCCGAAGGTGGCGGGGCCGATGTTGCCCACCAGCAGCGGAATGCCTTTGCGCAGGCGTTTGGCGCTGGCGTGTTCGATGAGGTTGTCGCTCTCGGCGGCAAAGCCGACGCAGTACAGCAGGCCGCTGCGGGCGCGCTCGCTGGCGGCGATGGTGGCGAGGATGTCGGGGTTTTCCACAAACTCCAGCATGGGCGTGGCCTGGCCTGCGGTTTTCTTGATTTTGCTGTGCGCCACTTCGGCGGGGCGCCAATCGGCGACGGCGGCGGTGGCGATGAAGATGTCGCTGCGCTCAGCCTCGGTCAGGGTCGCTTGCAGCATTTGCCGGGCCGATTGCACGTCGATGCGTGCCACGCCGCGTGGCGTGGGCAGGGCGACAGGGCCGCTGATGAGGGTGACGGCTGCGCCCGCCGCTTGCGCGGCCTGGGCGATGGCAAAGCCCATCTTGCCGCTGGAGCGGTTGGTGATGCCACGTACGGGGTCGATGGCTTCGAAGGTGGGGCCTGCGGTGATGAGCAGGCGTTTGCCCGCCAGAGTTTTGGGGGTGAAGTGGGCGATGAGCTCGTGCAGGATTTCGGGCGGCTCCAGCATGCGACCATCGCCGGTTTCGCCGCAAGCTTGCTCGCCGCAGCCGACGCCCAGGGAAAAAGCGCCGTCTTGCACCACCTGGCGCAGGTTGCGCACAGTGCTGGGGTGCTGCCACATCTCGCGGTTCATGGCGGGGGCGATGAGCAGCGGCACGCGCTCCAGCGGGCGCGCCAGGCACAGCAGGCTGAGCAACTCATCGGCGCGCCCTTGCGCCAGGCGGGCGATGAAATCGGCGCTGCATGGGGCCAGCACGATGGCATCGGCCTCGCGGCTGAGCTGGATGTGGGCCATGTTGTCGCTGGCGCGGCTGTCCCATTGCGAGAGGAACACCGGCCGCCCCGAGAGGGCTTGCATGGTCACCGGGGTGATGAATTGGCAGGCGGCTTCGGTCATCACCACCTGCACGCGCGCGCCCGCCTTGGTGAGCAGGCGGCACAGCTCGGCCGATTTGTAGCAGGCGATGCCGCCAGTCAGACCCAGCACGATATGCTTGCCAGCCAACTCCAGCGGTTGGGCGGCGAATTGCGCGGGGGGGGTGGAAGATGTGGGAGAGGGCGTATCGGGCGCCTGGCCCGTGTGGGGCTTGGGGTAGGGCATGAAAGGGCGCGAAGTCGTCGGAGAGGTTTCGCCTGGGCGAAAAACGCGCCCCGCAGGGCGCAGCGGCGCGCGGCATCCTAACTGAAAAGCGGCGCAGCCTGTTGGCCAGCGGGGGGCTTGGCAAATCCGCTTCTAGCCCACTCGTGCAGAGATCGTGAACAGGCGCTTATAGCCGCTTGCGCATGATGAGGGCGTGCTCGCGCGCTTTGCCTTCCAATGGGTAATAGTTTTTGCGCACGGCAATTGGCTCGTAGCCCAGGCGGGCGTACAGCGCCTGGGCGGCGAGGTTGCTCTCGCGCACTTCCAGCCACACTTGCGCGGCGCCTTGCTGCCAAGCCCAGGTGTGCATGGCCTGCATCAAAAGCTGCCCCAAGCCCCGGCCGCGGCAAGCGGCTGCGACGGTGAGGGTGAGCAAGTGGGCCTCCTCCACCCCGGGCATGGCGACAAGGTAGCCCAGCAGGCGGCATTGCGGGCCTTGTTGTGGGTTTTGGGGCGGGTTTTGATGTGGGCCTTGATGCCATAGGGCGGGCATGTAGCAGCCTGTGGCCAATGAGTCGGCGAAGTTGCCGCGGCTCCAGGGGTGGCTGTGGCTGGCTTGTTCCAGGGCCATGACTTGGTCCAGATCGTCTGGCGTCATGGCGCGCCATTGCAGGTGTGAGGCAGGCATGGGCAGAGAAGGGGGGAGGGGGGCGCTCGCAGCCGTGGCGCCGTGCGGGGCTTGCGCCCTCGCATACAATGAAAAGCGCCCCGGGTGGGTTTGCGCCGTGTGACGGTGCGCCGCGCGCCCGGCCCTTGAAACGAGTTTGGAGTGAATGCATGGGCAGTTTATCGATTTGGCACTGGCTGATCGTCTTGCTGGTGGTGGTAATGATTTTTGGCACGAAGAAGCTGCGCAATATCGGCAGCGATCTGGGCGGTGCGGTCAAGGGCTTCAAGGAAGGCATGCGTGAGGAAGAAAAAACCGCCGATGCCGCCAAGGTGCAAGACCAAAGCGCTGCGGCCAACGCGCCCGCTCCCGCAATCGATGTGCAGGCCAAGGAAAAGAGCTGAGAAATGGCCATGCTTTGGCCGCATCGTCTTGGCGCCCCGCGCGGGCGCCGCTGTTTTTTTGGATCTCCTTTCGTAGCCGGCCCGTCCGGCTTTTGACATGTTTGATCTCGGTATTTCCAAAATCATGCTCATTGGCGTGGTCGCGCTGGTGGTCATCGGCCCTGAGCGCCTGCCACGGGTGGCCCGGACGGTGGGCGCCTTGATGGGCAAGGCCCAGCGCTACGTCAACGAAGTCAAGCGGGAGGTGAACCAGGCCATCGAAATCGATGAGCTGAACAAGGCCAAAGCCTCCATCGAAAGCGCCGCGCGTGATCTGGAGCACAGCGTGCGCACGCATGCCAGCGATTTTCAGCAAGGTGTGCAGACCCTCTCGCAAGACGTGAGCAAAGAGGTGGCCCCGGCCAGCGCAGGCGCTGCCCAGCCGCAGGACGATAAGGCCCAGTGGGAGGGGGCGTGGGAGACGCTGGAGAGCGACACCCCCGAGGACGCCTCCCGGCGCGAATTCATCGCCGCAGGCGCATCCAGCGTGGCGCCGGTGGCCTATGTGCCGCCGCGCAAGAACTGGCGCAGCCGCCGCCAGGCCGTGCCCGCCTGGTACAAGGCGCGCCAGCAGGTGCGCACGCGTTTGCGCTCGGGCACGGCGCGGGCGGCGCGTTCAAAGTCAGGGCCAATGGCCTGAATATGCCTGGCCCAAGCGCATCGGCGTTGCTGATGGCCCTGATGGTCCTGTTGTCGCCTGCCCCGCTGCCGCCTATTGATTCATCCGCAGCCTGCCGCTTGCCTTGGGCGGGCCGCTATTTCCCGTTTCCCCGTTTTCCCTCATGGCCTCCACCTCTGACGACCACGACGAACTGGCTGGCACCGAGCAGCCTTTTGTGCAGCACCTTGTGGAGCTGCGCAACCGCATCCTGTATGCGTTTTTGGGTTTTTTGGCGGCGGTCATCGGCCTGATGATCTGGCCCGGCCCGGCCGCGCTGATCGACTTCATCGCCTTGCCCATCCGCGCGCACATGCCGCCCGATGCCAAGCTGATTGCCGTGGGCGTGCTCTCGCCGTTTCTGGTGCCGCTCAAGGTGGTGCTGATGACGGCGCTGCTGGTGGCGCTGCCCTGGTTGATCTACCAGATCTGGGCCTTTGTGGCGCCGGGGCTTTACAGCCACGAAAAGCGCTTTGCGCTGCCGCTGATTCTGATTGGCAGCTTGCTGGCCTATGTGGGCATTGGGTTTGTGCAGTTTGTGGTGCTGGATAACCTGTTCGAGTTCATCCAGAAAGTCTCGCCCGAAAGCGTGGCGGCCACGCCGGACGTGGCCTCGTATGTGAGCGTGATCCTCTCGCTCTACATCGGTTTTGCGCTGGCCTTTCAGGTGCCGGTGGTGGTGATGCTGCTGGTGCAGGCCAAGCTGGTGCCGGTGGAGAAGCTGCGCGCCTTCCGGCCTTACTTCATCATCGTGGCCTTTGTGTTCTGCGCCATCGTCACGCCGCCAGACCCCATCTCCATGCTGGCGCTGGCCATTCCCATGTGCTTGCTCTACGAAGTGGGGCTGTGGGCGGCGCGCTGGTTCCAATCCAAGGAAACCGCCGTGGCAGAAACGTCTGCGTCCTCGAATTCTTCCGAAAATACAAATCAATAAGAAAAATTATGCGCATTTTTCGGCATGATGGTATTGAAGTGTTTTTTATTATTGATTTGAAATATTCATTGTTGGCCTGAGAGGGATAGCACCGATGGACCTGCCTTTTCCCAGCCGAGCGCAGCCAGAATTGGCCGCTTCGGCCCCGCCCATGATCGCCGCCGAGGGCCTGAGCAAAACGGTGCAGGACTCCAGCGGCACCCTGCCCATCCTGCAAGACATCAACGTGGCCTTTGCGGCGCAGACCACGGCTGCCATCGTGGGCGCATCCGGCTCGGGCAAAAGCACGCTGCTGTCGCTGCTGGCGGGGCTGGATACGCCCACCGCTGGCACCGTCCGCCTGGCCGGGCAGGACATCTTCGCCCTGGATGAAGACCAGCGCGCCGCGCTGCGCGCGCAGAAAACCGGCTTCGTGTTCCAGAACTTCCAACTGCTGGGCAGCCTGACGGCGCTGGAAAACGTCATGCTGCCGCTGGAGCTGGCCGGCCAGCGCCAGGCCAGGGCGATGGCGACGCAAATGCTCCAGCGCGTGGGGCTGGGCCAGCGGCTGGGCCACTACCCGCGCGTGCTCTCCGGCGGTGAGCAGCAGCGCGTGGCGCTGGCGCGCGCCTTCGTCGTGCGCCCGCAAGTGCTGTTCGCCGACGAGCCCACCGGCAGTCTGGATTACGCCACCGGCCAGGCGGTGATGGCGCTGATGCTGGAGCTGAACCAGGAGCTGGGCACCACCCTCATCATGGTCACGCACGACCGGGAACTGGCCGCGCGCTGCCAGCAGCGCGTGCGCATGGAGGCCGGGCGCATCGTGGCCGATGCCTGAGCGCCTGCGCGCCTGCGCAAAATCCCTGCCCGCAGCCCAGGCTGCTTGACACGCCCCTCACGCCAGGCTGCCAGCCTTGGCGGGAGGGCGCAGAGTTCATAACACGCTCTAGAATGCCGCATTGGCCTGCGCCCGCAGGCCGTTGTTGTTTGCGGGCTGCGCGTTGTGCGCACGGCGCGGGTTGCGCCCCCGCATCGGCATCCCCCGCTTCTCCCATCCTGTATCGCCCTGCCATGCAAGAAAAATACGATCCCGCAGCGGTTGAATCCGCCGCCCAAGCCCACTGGCGCGCGCAAGACGCCTACCGCGTCACCGAAGACGCCAGCCGCCCCAAGTACTACGCCTGCTCCATGCTGCCTTACCCCAGCGGCAAGCTGCACATGGGCCACGTGCGCAACTACACCATCAACGACATGCTCACGCGCTCCCTGCGCATGCAGGGCTACAACGTGCTCATGCCGATGGGCTGGGATGCGTTTGGCCTGCCGGCTGAAAACGCCGCCATCAAAAACGGTGTGCCGCCGGCCAAGTGGACGTACGAGAACATCGACTACATGAAGGGCCAGATGCAGGCCATGGGCCTGGCCATCGACTGGAGCCGTGAAATCGCCACGTGCGACCCCGACTACTACAAGTGGAACCAGTGGCTGTTTTTGAAGATGCTGGAAAAAGGCATCGCCTACCGCAAAACCCAGATGGTGAACTGGGACCCGGTGGACCAAACCGTGCTGGCCAATGAGCAGGTGATCGAAGGGCGCGGCTGGCGCACCGGCGCGCTGGTGGAAAAGCGCGAAATCCCCGGCTACTACCTCAAGATCACCGATTACGCGCAAGAGCTGCTCGACCACGTGCAAGTGGGCAACCCCCAGGCCACGCTCACCGGCTGGCCTGACAAGGTGCGGCTGATGCAGGAGAACTGGATTGGCAAAAGCGAGGGCGTGCGCTTTGCCTTCACCTTCACGCCGGGGCAGGGCATCCCTCACCCCCAACCCCTCTCCCGCGAGCAGGAGAGGGGGGCGTCCGGCCTGGGGCTGTCGCCCCAGGAGGCTTTCGAGCTGGGCCGCATGTACGTCTTCACCACCCGCGCCGACACCATCATGGGCGTGACCTTCTGCGCCGTCGCCCCCGAGCACCCGCTGGCCGCGCACGCCGCGCAGAACAACCCGGCGCTGGCCGCCTTCATCGAAAAATGCCAACAGGGCGGCACGACCGAGGCCGAGCTGGCGCTGAAGGAAAAAGAGGGCATGGACACGGGCCTGACCGTAACTCACCCGCTCACCGGCCAAGCCCTGCCCGTGTGGGTGGGCAACTACGTGCTGATGAGCTATGGCGACGGCGCCGTGATGGGCGTGCCCGGCCACGACGAGCGCGACTTTGCCTTTGCCCACAAATACGGCCTGCCCATCCAGCAAGTGGTGCAAGTAGGCGATGAAAGCTACGACGCCAGCCAGTGGCAAGACTGGTATGGCGACAAGGAACGCGGCGTGTGCGTCAACTCCGGTCATCTGGACGGCATGAACTACGCCACCGCCGTGAACACCGTGGCCGCCGAACTGGCCGAAAAAGGCCTGGGTGAGAAAAAAACCACCTGGCGCCTGCGCGACTGGGGCATCAGCCGCCAGCGCTACTGGGGCACGCCCATCCCCATCATCCACTGCGAGCACTGCGGCCCGCAGCCCGTGCCGGAAAAAGACCTGCCCGTGCGCCTGCCCGAAGACCTGGTGCCCGATGGCGGCGGCAGCCCGTTGGCCAAGCACGAAGCCTTCCACGCGGGCGTGACCTGCCCGAAATGCGGCGCGCCCGCGCGGCGCGAGACGGACACCATGGACACCTTCGTGGACAGCTCCTGGTACTTCATGCGCTACTGCAATCCGCGCGATGACCAGCACATGGTGGCCGAGGCCGCACAGCAACATTGGATGCCGATGGACCAGTACATCGGTGGCATCGAGCACGCCATCTTGCACCTGCTGTATGCGCGTTTCTGGACCAAAGTCATGCGCGACCTGGGGCTGGTGAAGATCGACGAGCCTTTCACCCGCCTGCTCACGCAAGGCATGGTGCTCAACCACATCTACAGCCGCCGCACCGCCAAGGGCGCCAAAGATTACTTCTGGCCCAAGGACGTGGAGCACGTGTTCGACGATGCAGGCAAGATCATCGGCGCCAAGCTCAAAAACGCGGCGGAAAGCAGCGATGGCCTGCTACCCGCAGGCACGCCCATCGACTACGAAGGCGTGGGCACCATGAGCAAATCCAAAAACAACGGCGTGGATCCGCAAGAGCTGATCGCCCAATACGGCGCCGACACCGCGCGCCTGTACACCATGTTCACCGCGCCGCCCGAGCTGACGCTGGAGTGGAACGACTCCGCCGTCGAGGGCAGCTACCGCTTCTTGCGCCGGGTGTGGAACTTCGGCGCCAAGCTGCACGGCATGGCGGGCGTGGCTGCGGCCATTGCCGCGCTGCCTGCCAAAGGCGCTGCCCACAGCGCGCCGCAAGCCGACTTCGGCAAGGCCGCCAAAGCCCTGCGCTACGACATCCACAGCGTGTTGGGCCAAGTCGATTTCGACTACCAGCGCATGCAATACAACACCGTCGTCTCCGGCGCGATGAAGATGCTCAACGCCCTCGAAGCCTTCAAAGCCGATGAGGCAAGTGCTGATGCCGCCGGTGATGCCACTGCGCTGGCCGAGAGCTTTGGCATCCTGCTGCGCGTGCTTTACCCCGCCACGCCGCACATTGCCCATGTGCTTTGGCAGGAGCTGGGCTACGCCGCCGTCATGGGCGACTTGCTTGACGCCCCCTGGCCCAAGGCCGATGCCGCCGCGCTGGAGCAGGACGAAATCGAATACATGCTGCAAATCAACGGCAAGCTGCGCGGCAGCATCACGGTGCCCGCCAGCGCCGACAAGGCCGCCATCGAAGCTGCCGCCTTGGCCTCGCCCGCGTTCGAGAAACAAGCTGCGGGCGCCGCGCCCAAGAAAATCATCGTCGTGCCCAAAAAGCTGGTGAACGTGGTGGTGTGATGCCGTTGCCCGCAAGCCTTGGCCTTGGCCGCCAGGCCAAAGCCAAGGCTTGCCGCACCGCCACGCTCAAGCCCTTGGAGAAAACCCATGCAACGCCGCCAATTCCTGACCCGCAGCGCAACCGCCACAGCCGCTGCCGTTGTGACCGTGACAGCCGCCGCCAGCCTGAGCGCCTGCGGCTTTGCGCTGCGCGGCTCGGCCAATTACCCCTTCAAATCCGTCTTTATCCAGGCGGCGGACGCCTCGCCGCTGGCGCGCCAATTGCAGCGCACGCTGGAGGCCGCGGGCATCACCGTGCTGCGCGCCCCCAGCAGCCCGCAGATGGCCGAGAAAGTCTTTGAATTGCTGCAAGAGCAGCATGAGAGGGTGGTGGTGAGCCAATCGGCCGCTGGCAACGTGCGCGAGCTGCAATTGCGCTTGCGTGTGCGCTACCGCCTCACATCCGCCCATGCGCCAACCAGCAGCCAGGCCAGCGGGCAGACCGCCGCGCAGACGACGGAGCTGCTGCAAACGCGCGATCTCAATTACGACGAAACCTACGCCCTGGCCAAGGAGGAAGAAGCGCAAATGCTGTTTCGCGATATGCAGGCGGATTTGGTCGGGCAGATTGTGCGGCGTTTGGCAAGCTGATTTTTCAAATCAAAAAGAAACAAAATCGCCTTGTTTTGGCATGATGGGTATATAATCAATTTTACTTTGATTGGATGTATTGCCGTGATGCCGGAGCGGCTTTGATTTCTTGCAGGCCGCTGTCCCCTTCAATCCCCCTTTCCTTGCTTGCCATGAGCTGCCACCGCACCGAATGCCCGGATGGGCCTGCATCGCGTCTGGACGCGGCGGCCCAGGCCAGCGATGCTGCCGAGTTGGAACTGGCCGCCGAGCAGCGCTGCGGCCAGATCGTCGCAGCCTGGCACGGGCAGCGGCTGGACAAGGTGGTGCTGGAGCTGGCGGGCGAGTTCTCGCGCAGCCACTTGCAGCAGCTCATCAAAAGCGGCCAAGTGCTGCTCGATGGCCAATGCATCACCAAGCCCGCGCACAAGGTGCAAGTGGGCCAGCGCATCGCCATCACCTTGCAGGCCACGGCGCAAAGCCAGGCTTTTGTGCCCCAGGCCATGCCTTTGCCCATCGTGTATGAGGACGAGGCCATATTGGTCATCGACAAGCCCGCGGGCCTGGTCGTGCACCCGGCGGCGGGCAACTGGAGCGGCACCTTGCTCAACGGCTTGCTGGCCTACGACAGCGCCCTGGCCCGCTTGCCGCGCGCGGGCATCGTGCACCGGCTGGACAAAGACACCAGCGGGCTGATGGTGGTGGCCAAAACCCTGCCCGCGCAAACCGCGCTGGTCGAGCGCATTGCCGCGCGGCAAGTCTCGCGGCAGTACCTGGCCGTGGCCAGCCGCAGCGCGCAGGCGCGCAGCCCCTGGCAGGCGGTGGGCGAGAGCGTGCGGGTGGATGCGCCCATTGGCCGCGATCCGCGCAACCGCTTGCGCATGGCGGTGCTGGAGAGCTGCCCGCCGGGCAAGCCCGCGCAAACCGATATGCGCCTGCTGGCGGGTGCGCCAGCCGATAACGATGTTGATGCCGCTGCGCTGCAAGCTGCACAACCCGCACAGCTCGTGCAACCCGCGCAGGCCCGTTTTGCCTTGCTGCACTGCAGCTTGCACACGGGCCGCACACACCAGATTCGCGTCCACGCCCGCCATCTGGGCTGGCCTTTGGTGGGCGATGCCACTTATGGCGGCCCGCCCCATGCGGCCATCGCCCGCCAGGCTTTGCATGCCTGGCGCCTGGGGCTGGAGCACCCGCTCACCGGCCAGGCCTTGCAGTGGCACAGCCCTTTGCCTGCCGATATGCAGGCGTTGCTGGCGGCGCTGGGTCTGCCGCTGCCTGAATAGAGGTGAGGGGAGGGCGCTCCGGGATGCCTCGGGGTGCAAAAAAATCCATTTCAAAAAAAATAAAACCACCATGTTTCGGCATGGTGGTTTTTAAATGGTTTTTACTTTGATTTGCAATTTATGGGTTGGGCCAAGCCTTCCTACAGCACTTCGCTGGCGTAGTCCGCCAGGCGTGAGCGCTCGCCGCGCGCGAGGGTGACGTGGCCGCAATAGGCCCAACCTTTGAAGCGATCGACGGCGTAGGTCAGGCCGCTGGAGCCTTCGGTCAGGTAGGGCGTGTCGATCTGCGCCAGGTTGCCCATGCAGACGATTTTGGTGCCGGGGCCGGCGCGCGTGACCAGCGTCTTGATTTGCTTGGGTGTGAGGTTTTGCGCCTCATCGATGATGAGGTATTTGTTCAGAAAAGTGCGCCCGCGCATGAAGTTCATGCTCTTGATCTTGATGCGGTTGCGGATGAGGTCGTTGCCCACGTTGTGCGTCCAGTTGGGGCCGCTGGGGCTGGCGCTGCCTTTGGTGAGAAACTCCAGGTTGTCGTCCAGCGCGCCCATCCACGGGCCCATTTTTTCTTCTTCCGTGCCGGGCAGAAAGCCGATGTCCTCGCCCACGTTGACGGTGGCGCGCGTCATGATGATTTCGCTGTAGCGGCGCTCGTCGAGCACCTGGCGCAAACCGGCGGCCAGGGCCATGAGGGTTTTGCCCGTGCCTGCGGTGCCGGCGAGGGTGACGAAGTCGATCTCCGGGTCCATCAGCAGGTTCAGGGCGAAGTTTTGCTCGCGGTTGCGCGCCGTCACGCCCCAGACGTTGTTCTTGGCGCTGGTGTAGTCGCGCAGGGTGCGCAGCACGGCGCTGTTGCCCTGCACCTCCTGCACGATGGTGTAAATGCCCGCCTCGCCCGGTGCTTCGTAATAGACGAATTGGTTGACCAGCAGCTCGGCCGCAATGGGGCCGTGGATGCGGTAATAGGTGTGGCCCTGCGCTTGCCAGCTCTCGAGCTTTTTGCCCTGCTTGGTCCAGAAGTCCGCGGGCAGGGCGAGGGTGCCGCTGTAGAGCAGCTCGTCGTCATCCAGAACTTTGTCGTTTTGGTAATCCTCGGCCAGCATGCCCAGCGCGCGGGCTTTGACGCGCATGTTGATGTCTTTGGAAACGAGGATGACTTCGCGCCCCGGGTGCTGTTTTTGCAGGGCATGGACGACGCCCAGAATCTGGTTGTCGGCCTTGCTCTTGGGCAGGCTGGCGGGCAGCTCGGTATCGAGCAGGCTGGTCTGGAAAATCAGGCGGCCCGTGGCCTGTTTTTGCCCCGTGGCATTGAGGGGCAGGCCAGCGCTGAGGTCGCCGTCGCTGAGCGATACCAGCGCATCCAGGTTGCGGCTGACCTGGCGGCCATTGCGGGCCACTTCGGTGGCGCCGCGCTTGTGCGAATCGAGCTCTTCGAGCACCACCAGAGAGAGATAAATATCGTGCTCCTCAAAGCGGAACAGGGAAGTGGGGTCGTGCAGCAAAACGTTGGTGTCCAGCACGAACAGCCGCGTGGCCTGCTCGTGCTCGGGGCTGCTGACGCGTGTGCGTGTGCGCCGCACCTTGCTGGCGCGTGCGGGCGCAGGCGTGGCCTGGGGCGCAGGCGCGGTCGCTGGCGCGCTGGCGGCTGTGTGCTGAACCGCTTGTGACGCTTGGGGGGTCTTGGCCCGGCTGCGTGCAGCCGCAGGCTTGGCCGTGGTTGCTGGGGGGATTGCCGCTTGGGGCAATTCAACCGCATCGGCCGTATCAGGCGCACCAGCGTTGGCTGCAACCACCAGCTTGGCGCGATTGGGGCGCGCGGCAGCAGCGCTGGCGCTGGGCTGAACCTTGGTTCCACGACGTTTGGGAGCAGGAGGCAATGGCATGGCGGTACAGGAAATAAAGAGTGGAGAGAAATGCGCTCGCGCAGAGATTTTGAACAGGCTCTGACAGGGCCGAACAACTCAAGGCGCGACAACGCGGCTTTTGCCGGTGAGGTAAAACTGCCCGCCGGCGACGTAGTGCAGTGTTTTCAGAGAATCGTCCACATCATCGAAGTGCCAATGCCCCTGGCGGAATACGCGCTCATCAGCCCAGGCGGCGAGGACTTCACCAATGAACAAATCGTAAGCCTGCTGATTGTGCGGCTCGGGCAGCAAGCGGCAAACCAGATAGGCCGCACAGCCTTGCACCAGCGGCACATCAAAGCCGTCCTGGTAAAACAGCTTGGCCCCTGCCTGGTGGATTTTTTCCTGGTTGTGCTTGCGGCTCTCGCCCATGGCCATCACCAATTGGGCTTGGCTGGCAAAGGGCACCTGCAGGGCAAATTGGCCACTGCCTTCGATCAATGGGCGCGTGAAAGTGGACTTGTCGATCACGACGGTGACACGCGCAGGGGAGAAATCCAGCGCGCAGGCCCAGGAGGCGGACATGACGTTTTCAACGCCGCCGTGCTTGGCCGACACCATGACAGTGGGGCCGTGGTTGATGAGGCGAAAGGATTTTTCGAGGGGTACAGGCTGCAAGAACATAGGGCTGTGCATTGGACAAATGCGGCCCTTGAGCATAGCAGCCCTATCGACTGCGGCAATGCCCCGACAGATGCCGCCCGGCGTTTGTCTGTGCCCGACTGCGCATGCTGGCGTGCATGGCGACATTTTCGGTAACCATGGCAATGGAAACAGGGTTTTCAATTCCATTCTTGCAACAATGTGGTGGTGTTTGAGCTATTTAATCTATTTGTTTGCTCTATCACAATGCGAGCATGTTCTGGGCGATGCCCGTCGCATCCGCCCTTTTGCAATAGTCAGGAGTACAGAATGAAAACCCTCTACCACGCTGCCGCTAGCCGAGGCGATGCTCACCACGGTTGGTTAAATAGCCGCCACACTTTCAGCTTTGCCAACTATTACGACCCCGATCGCATGGGTTTTGGCGCGTTGCGCGTGATCAATGACGATCAAGTGGCCGGCGGCGCTGGCTTTGGCACCCACCCGCACCAGGATATGGAGATCATCTCCATCCCCTTGCAAGGCGACTTGGCGCACCGCGACAGCATGGGCAATGGCAGCATCATCAAGCATGGTGATATTCAAGTCATGTCCGCTGGCACTGGCGTGACGCATAGCGAAATGAACGCCAATGCCGATGCGCCGGTGAAGTTTTTGCAAATTTGGGTTTTCCCGAAACACCGTGGGGTGCAGCCGCGTTACCAACAGATCACCCTGGCCGATGAGGCCCGGCCCAACGACTTTCAGCAAATCCTCTCGCCCAACGCCGACGATGCGGGGGTGTGGATTCATCAGGATGCCTGGTTTTCGTTGGCCAAGTTCGAGCGCGGCACACGCAAGACCTACAGTGTGAAAAAGCCGGGCAATGGCGTGTATGTTTTCGTCATTGAAGGCGAGGCCAAGGTGGCTGGGCAAATCCTGCAACGCCGTGATGGCCTGGGCGTGTGGGAAGCCGATGCCTTTGAGGTAGAGGCGTTGGCCGATGCTGAAATCCTGTTGATGGACGTGCCGATGGCGCCTTGAAAATGACGCCGGGTCAGAGCCTGTAACCAATCTCTCTGTGGCGTTGGCCGCCCGGCCCTCTATGCTTTGCCCTTGCCTCCATTTCTCTGGCAAGGGCCATTGCACCCAAGAAATAACCCAAGAAATTGAACCCGAGGAACAACGATGAGCATGAAGCTTTATTACGCCCCCGGCACTTGCGCGCTGGCTTGCTGGATTGCCATGGAATGGGCTGGCGCCCAGTACGAGGCCATTCGCGCCGATTATTCTTCTGAAGAGTACAAGCGCATCAACCCGCTGGCGGCTGTGCCTGCGCTGGATATTGGCGGCAAGCGTGCCGTGACCCAGGCGCCGGCCATCTTGCAGTACATCGCCGATTTGCACCCGGAGGCGGACATTGGCAGCAACGAAGGGCTGGTCAATGCTTTTGAGATGAATGAAACGCTTTCCTTCCTGGCCAGCGATTTGCATCCAGCGTTCTGGCCGCTGTTCTTCCCGCAGCGCTACACCACCGACACCAGTGAAGCAGCGCTGGAGAAGGCCAGGCAAGCCGCCTTCGCCCGCATCGACCGAGCCATGCAGCATTTGGACAAGCTGATCGCCGCAGGCAATGGCCACGTTTATCAAGGCAAGCGCAGCATCGCCGATGCCTATGCCTTCGTGATGGCGCGCTGGACTGAATACACCCCCAAGCACTGGCGCGAATACCCCCATGTGGCCGCCCTGATGCAGCGCATGGAGCAAGACCCGGCTGTGCAGAAAGTGCTGCAAGCACAAAAAGCATAAGCGTTTTGCTTTGCAATGGCGGGCAGAGTGGCTTGCCATTGCGTAGCGACTGCATAGCGTTTGCACGACGTTGGCAGCGTTGGCATGTGGCCGATGGCTATGCGTTGATGCCGACCGATCCCGTGCTTTGGTTTGTTCTACGTTTGCCCGATTTGCTCCATGGCCTCCTACCTTTCACCCACCCTGGCATGGCGTAGCCCTGTTTTGCTCCTGCTGTTGAGCAGCCTAGCCATCGCTGCCTGCGCCCAGGCCAAGGCGCAAGGCAGTCCCGAAGATCAGCGCCCGACCCAGGCTGCGCACCTGCGGCTGGTGGACGCCCTGGACCGCCCGCAGGATGGCTATTGCCTGGATATCCTCGGCTCCGGGCCGTACATCCGCTTTGACATGCCGATGACCGCGCACAACTGCAAGCCGGGGCTGTATGCCGACGAGGCCGTGGTCTGGGATGCCGATGGCAAGATCCGCTTTCCTGCCTACAACGTCTGCGCCACCGTGGCGGGCATCCAGCAAACCGTGTTGCCCGGTGCCGCCGTCATGCCGCGCCAGTGCGATGAGCGCAGCCCGTTTCTGGAAGCGCAGCATCTGCAACGCTTCATTCACCGGCCCGATGGCCGGGTGGAGCTGGCCGGCTCGGGCTTGTGCCTGTCGGCGGGGGCCGAGTCGGCGCGCACCTTCGACCCGGATCACCGCTGGCGCACCCTGTCCATGCAGCGCTGTGAGGACGTACCACTGGCACGCTCGCGCTGGCAGTTGAGCGCGCCCAAGCCCTGAGAGCCTGTTCAAAATCTTTGCACGGCGGTCAAGAGAGCGGATTTGGGCGGTCTGCGGCGTTGCAAAGCCTCGCCATAGCCCGAGCTATGGCTACGTTTTGCGCCTTGCAGCCCATCCCAAACCGCTTCTTGCCCACTCGCGCCGAGATTTTGCACAGGCTCTGAGCCGCAACCAGAACCCACCATCCACCAGCCACCCCAAGAAAGCCCGCATGTCCCCCCAAGCCGTACTCGATTTCTGGTTCAACGAAGACCATCAGCCACTCTGGTTCAAAAAGAGCGAGGATTTCGACGCAAAAATCCGCGAGCGCTTTGCCGTGCTGTGGCAGCAGGCCGCATATTCGGAGCTCGATGGCTGGCGCGAAACCTTGCAAGGGCGGCTGGCGGAAATCATCGTGCTCGACCAGTTCTCGCGCAACCTGTTTCGCGCCAGCCCCATAGCCTTTGCCCAGGACAACATGGCTGTGGCGCTGGCGCAGGAGGCCGTGCGCCAGCCGGGCTTTGCCGACATGCAGCCCACTGAGCGACACTTCATGCTGATGCCGCTGATGCACAGCGAGAGCCGCCGCATCCATGAACAGGCGGTAGCGCTGTTCGAGCGCTACACCACGCCGTATGCGCTGGATTTTGAAATCAAGCACAAGGTCATCATCGACCGCTTTGGCCGTTACCCGCACCGCAATGCCGTGCTGGGGCGCGAGAGCACGGCTGAAGAAATCGCTTTTTTGCAAGAGCCTGGCTCATCTTTCTGAGAGCGCCACCAACAGGCGCTTGGTTTTTCTTCGAGGAGTTTTTTTATGACCCGTATGGCCCTTGTCGTTGGCAGCTTGGCGAAAAAATCGCTGAATCGTGCCATTGCCCACCACATCACCGCCCAGGCCCCTGCCGGGTTCGCCATTGAGGAAGTCCAAATTGGCGATTTGCCGCTTTACACGCAAGACCTGGACGGCATGGAGGTGCCAGCTTACGAGCGTGTGCGCACACAGCTCAAAGCTGCTGACGTGGTGTTGATTGCCAGCCCCGAGCACAATCGCAGCATTCCGGCAGCGCTGAAGAATTTGCTCGATATCGCCTCGCGTCCGGCAGGGCAAGGCCTCTGGGGAGGCAAGAAAGTGGCCATCCTCACCGCCTCGCCCGGTGCCTATGGTGGCATCAACAGCGGCCTGCACCTGCGCCAAAGCCTGCAAGCGATGGGGGCGGATCTTTTGATCGCGCCTGAAGTTTTCTTGAGCCGGGCGCACACCGCTTTGGGTGAAGATGGGCAGGTCAGCAATGAAAGTACGGCGGCTTTCCTCGATAAATTCGCCACTGCCTTCTACGCCTGGGCCGGGCGCTGAGCGCGCATGGCGCCCGACTGGCTGGTTGGCCGCGCGGCGCGCCGGGGCAAAGCGCAGCGTGTCCCTAAAATAGCCGGTCATGAGCACTTTGCACATCACCTTCGCACTTCTGGGCGCGGCCGTTATTCTGGCCGTCATTGTTTACAACCTTTGGTACAACGCCAGGCATGCACCGCGCAAGGCGCGGGAGGCGGTGGCCGATGCCACGCCGCAAAGCGATGTGCGGCGTGAGCCAGCGCTGGATGGTTCGGCCCAGGCTCTGGATGCGCCCGAAGGGCTGCGCGAGCCGGGTTGGGTGGATGGGCAAGGCCCGGGGCCAGACGCAGCCAAACCAACAGGGCTGTTTGGCCAGGGGCGCAGGGTGAAATCCAAAGCCGCGCAAGCCGGGCAGAGCAGAGCAACGGGGCTGACGCCAATGCCAACGGCGGCCCAGCAGGATGAGGCGCAGGCGTTGGCCGTGCAGGCTGCGCAGGCGGGCCTTGAGCCTGCCGCGCATTCCCCCTCGCCTGCCGCGCCAGCGCCTGCCGAGCCGCCCAGCCAAGAGTTCGACAGCCTGGTCTTCAGCGTGGCGCCGCTGGCGTTGGACAAGCCCGTCTCGGGCGAGGCCGCTTTGGCTGCGCTGCCGCCCACCCACCGCATTGGCAAAAAGCAGTTTTTGGTGCAGGGCTTGAACATCCAGACGCGGCAGTGGGAAGCGCCGCATGCAGGCTCGCGCTACAGCGAGTTCCAGGCGGCCATTCAACTGGCCAACCGGCAGGGCGCGCTCAACGAGCTGGAGTTTTCGGAGTTCGTGCTGAAAACGCAGGATTTCGCCGATGCCATCGGCGCCGAGCCGGATTTTCCCGACATGCTGCATGAAGTGGCGCGGGGGCGCGAGGTGGACGGTTTCGCCGCCGCCAACGATGCTGTGCTGAATCTGATGCTGGTGGCCCAGCGCGCGACGTGGAGCCCCGGCTACATCAACCAATGCGCGGCGCGCCACGGCTTCAAGCCCTCGCTCACGCCAGGCCGCCTGGTGCTGCCCGCAGTGCAGCCGCATATGCCGCCGGTTTTGGCGCTGAGCTACGACTCGCAGGCGGCGATGGCCGACGATTTGGATCACACACCGATCAACGAGATCTTGTTCACCCTGGATGTGCCCAATGTGGACCGGGCGGAAAACGCGTTTGAGCGCCTGCGCCACATCCTCGGCGAGCTGGCTGAGACCATGGAGGGCAACATTACCGACCCCGACGGGCGCAAGCTGCCAGCGATGGCGATCGAGTCCATTGGAGCGGATTTGAACCAGCTTTACGAGGCGCTGGAGGCTAGGGGCTTTCCGGCGGGTAGCCCATCGGCGTTAAAGCTGTTTAGTTGATTTTACAATTCAATGTAAATTTGATTTGATGCCTAAATTGCCGAAATAGGCGGATATTTTTTCTTATTGATGTGTAAAAAGGCGCCGCCGCTTAGACAAGCGGTGGCGCCTTGGCGTTTGTGTGCTTGCATCACACGCTCTAACGCGCTGCAGAAAGCGCGGCCGCTTTGCGCACCAGCTCCACCATGCCTTGGCGCTCGCCATACGGGTCTGCGCCGCGGGCGCTCTCTGCCAGGCGGGCGATGGCGGCCCAATCCATGCTGCCGTTGTACTGCCCGCCCTTCAAAGCCTGGCCAAAGGCGGCGGCGGCGATGGCAAAGCGCGTATCCGCATCGGCCCCATCCAGTGCGACGGCCCGCTGGGCCACGGGCGCGCTCATGCTGGCGCTGCTTTGGCCCCGGGCAGGCTTGTAGTGCAGTTGGATAAAGGCGTACTCGCCCGCGCCATTGGGCTGCGCGGCCTCTGCTTTGGGCGCGGTGGGGCTGTGTGGGGTTGCGTAGCGGCGAGGCTCCAGCCAGCCGGGCGCGCCCTGGGGGATGAATTCGTACAGCGCCGTGACGCTGTGGCCTGCGCCGATATCGCCTGCATCCACGCGGTCGTTGTTGAAATCCTCCTGCCGCAAAGTGCGGTTTTCGTAGCCCACCAGGCGGTATTCCTTGACGGTGGCGGGGTTGAACTCCACCTGCACCTTCACATCGTGCGCCACGGTGGCCAGGGTGGAGGAGAGCTGGCGCACCAGCACCTTGCGCGCTTCGGCCGACTGGTCGATGTAGCTGTAATTGCCATCGCCCACATCGGCCATTTGCTCCATCAGCTCGTCGTTGTAATTGCCCTGGCCAAAGCCCAGGGTGGACAGCGAAATGCCGCTGTTGCGCTTATCGGCGACCAGGCTTTTCAGCGCCTGGGTGTCGCTGATGCCGACGTTGAAATCCCCATCCGTGGCCAGCAGGATGCGGTTGATGCCTTTGGGCTTGAAGTGCTTTTCGGCGCTGTCGTAGGCCATGCGGATGGCCGATTCGCCCGCCGTGGAGCCATAGGCGCTGAGCTGCTGCAGCGCGCTGTAAATGGCGTCGAAGCGGTCGCCTGCCGTGGCTGGCAGCAGCGTGCCGACGGAGCCGGCGTAGGTAATCAGCGTCAGCGTGTCTTGCGCGCGCAGGTGGGCGGCGAAGTAGCACACGGTTTTTTGCGCCAGATCGAGCTTGCCAGGCTGATCCATCGAGCCGGAGGTGTCGATGAGGAACACCAAATTCGCAGGCGGCAGCGCGCCCGCCTGCATCTCGGCGGCCTTGATGCCAATGCGCAGCAGCTTGGCATGCTTTTGCCAGGGCGAATCCACCACCGCGCTATGCACGGCAAAGGGTTGGCCGTCGCGCGGCTGAGCCCAGTCGTAGCTGAAGTAATTGACCATCTCCTCCAGCCGCACCGCATCGGCCGGCGGCAGATGGCCGCCGTTGAGGTAGCGGCGCACGTTGGCGTAGCTGCCCGTATCCACATCAATGCTGAAGGTGGAAACCGGCTGCTGTGCGGTGCTGTGCACCGGGTTGGGGGCGTAATGGGCATAGCGTTCGCGCTGCGCGGGCGGCAGGGGCGCGATGGCGTCTAGCGCGGCGTTGCGTTTGGGCTGGGAGAGCACCGCAGGCGCAAACTCCAAAACCGCTGGGGCCGTCGTGCTCGTTATGGCCTGCGCCCTATGTACCGGCAGGCTGGCCTCGGGCACACGGCGCGGAGCCAGCCGAATCTGCTCGCAGCGCTGCATTTTTTCGGCCACGCCGCCGGGTGGCGATGCGGCTGCGTGCGCACCTTCGGGGGGCGCGGCTGCGTGCGCTGCCGCAGGGGCCGCATACGCCCAGCCGCTGGCCAGCGCGTGCGCCGCCAAAACCAACATGGGCCACGGGGTGGGATGGGACATGGGGAAACCTCCTTGCATGGGTGGGGTGTGAGATGCCGCACATGATGCAAGCAGATCGCTTGGTTGCCGGGGCGTAAGCGGCTGGCGGCGATGGCAAAGATGTAAGAACCTGTTCAAAATCTTTGCACGGCGCTCTGCCAAGCGCGGGGCATGCTGCGCCGATAATGGCCGCTTTTTTCTCCCGACTACTCAGAACAGAAAGAGCGCAGCCCATGCAAATCGTCCTGGCCTCCAACAACCGCGGCAAGCTCCAGGAGCTGCAAGCCCTGTTTGCTCCTCTGGGCGTTGAGCTGATTGCCCAAGGCACGCTGTTTGAGGGCGAGGCCGAGGAGCCGCATTGCACCTTCGTCGAAAACGCCTTGGCCAAAGCCCGCTTTGCCGCAGCGAAAACGGGCCTGCCCGCCATTGCCGATGATGCGGGCCTGTGCGTGGCGGCCTTTGGCGGCCAGCCTGGCGTGCAAACCGCCTATTACTGCACGCAATTTGGTTACGAAAAAAACGACGCCAACAACGTCACCGCCTTGCTGGAGCAAATGCAAGGCGTGGCCGATCGGCGCGCCCACATGGTCAGCACGCTGGTGGGCGTGCGCAGCCCGCAAGACCCGGAGCCGCTGATCGCCATCGGCCGTGTCGGCGTGGAAATCGCCCCGCAGCGCCAAGGGCAAGGCGGATTTGGCTTCGATCCCGTACTGCTGGTGCCTGAGCTGGGCCAAACCTTTGCCCAGTTGAGCGAGGAGCGCAAAAACCACTACAGCCACCGTGGCCGCGCCGCGCGCCAAATGCAAGAGCTGGTGCGCCAGCATTGGCTGGCTGCCGCCTGAGCGCCTGTTCGCAGGTTGTCGCAGGCTCTGAGCGCCCTGTTGCAGCCCGCGCCCGAGCCACCGTGTGATTCTCTTTTTTCCATGCGAGCCTTCTTCACCGCCATCGCCCCCGTCGTCCCTGTTGCCCTGGCCCTGTTTACCTGGGCCGCTGCCACCAGCGCCCAGGCGCAAAGCCTGCTGCACATGGTGGAAAGCGCCACGGGCTACGACGCCGCCTGGCGCGCCGCCAGCGCCGCCCAGCAGGCGTCCCAGCACCGCAGCGCCCAGGCGCGCGCGCCGCTGCTGCCGCAAGTGGGCGTGGGTGCGGAGCTGGCGCGCGGCTACACGCGCCTGCACCCGCCGGGGGTCAGCCACGCGGGGGCTCAGGCCCAGTGGGCGCTGCAAGCCTCGCAGACGCTGTACCGCCCAGCGCAAAAAATCACTTTCGCGCAAAGCCAGTTGGCGGCCAGGCAGGCGGTCCACCAGCTCGATGCCGCTGCACAAGAGCTGATCGTGCGCATTGCCCAGGCCTATTTCAACGCCTTGGCCGCGCAGGATGCGCTGCGTTTCGTGCAAGCGCAAAAAGCCGCAGTGCAGGAGCAACTGGCGGCGGCCGAGCGCAACTTCGAGGTGGGCAACGCCACCATCACCGACACGCGTGAGGCCCAGGCGCGCTTTGACCTGATCCGCGCGCAGGAAATCGCCGCTGCCAACGATTGGCAGGTGAAAAAACTGGCCCTCGAGCAAGCCACCGGGCTGCACCAGGCCCGCCCCTGGCCGCTGCGCGAGCCAGTGCAATTGCCCACGCTGGAGCCGCGCGAGGCGCAAGCCTGGGTGGAGCAGGCGCTGGCGCATCAGCCCCACATCCAGCAAGCCCGGCTGGGGCTGGAGATGGCCCAATTGGAGACGGAAAAAGCCCGCGCAGGCCACCAGCCCACGGTGGATCTCAAAGCCAGCGTCACGGGCAGCCACACCCCCGATGGCAGCGCCATCGCCCCGCATTTGCGGCGCTCGCAGCAGGCACAAGTGGGCGTGGCGCTGAATCTGCCCTTGTTTGCGGGCTTTGCCGTGCAAAGCCGCGTGCAGGAAAGCCTGGCGCTGCAAGAGCAGGCCCGCGCCCAGCTCGACGGCGCGCGTCGCCACAGCGAGCAGGCGGTGCGCGAGGCGTTTTACGGCCTGCAATCGGGGCTGAGCCAGGTGCAGGCTTTGCAGGCGGCAGAGGCTTCCAGCCTGAGCGCGCTGGAGGCCAACCAGTTGGGCTACCAAGTGGGCGTGCGCATCAACATCGATGTGCTCAATGCCCAAAGCCAGTTGTTCCAGACCCGCCGCGAGTTGGCTCAGGCCCGCTATCAGGTGCTGATGGGGCATTTGCGCCTGGCCCAGGCCAGCGGTTTGCTGGATTGGCAGGCCCTGCGCCGTATCAACGCGCTGCTGGCTGAGCCGGACTCCCATCAACCTTGATGAAAAGCCTTAATAACCAATCAAAAGGATAAAAAATATGGCTGTTTCGGCAAGCTGGAAGGTGCTTGTGTTTTCCTTTTGATTGGTTATTGAGGTGTAAGGAGGGCTTTGGTTTTATCGATCAATAGGAAACAAAATTGCCATTTTTCGGCTTGATGGGTAGATGCCCTGTTTTCCTTTGAATGAAGTATTGCCTATGCCTGCGCCAACCGCTGAAACAGCCCGCCGGGCAGGCGCGCGAGATGGCCTGCCAGCTCCAGCTCCAGCAATTGGGTTTGCAAGAGGGCAGTGGGCAGGCCGGTGCGCTCGGCCAGGCTCTCAAGGCTGACAGGGTCGTAGCCCAGCGCTTGCAGCAGGGCCTGGGCGTTGGTGGGTGCAGCGGCTGGGTGCGCTTCGGCTGGAGCAGTTTCGGCAGGGCGGGTGTCGGCTTCAGCGTCGGCTGCTGGCGTGGGGGAGGTTGGGCTGGGCGCGATTGGGCCGGGCGTGCCAGTTGCCGTCGCGGGCGGCTGTAGCGACAGCTCCTCCAGCACATCGGCCACATGGTCCACCAGCTTGGCGCCTTGCTTGATCAGCCAGTGGCAGCCTTTGGATTGGGGCGAGTGGATGGAGCCGGGGATGGCCATGACTTCGCGCCCTTGCTCCAGCGCCAGCCGGGCCGAGAGCAGCGAGCCGGAAGGTTGGGTGGCTTCAACCACGAGCGTGGCCTGGCTCAAGCCGGTGATGATGCGGTTGCGCTTGGGGAAATGCGTTGCCAGCGGTGGTGCGCCCAGGGGCTGCTCGGTCAGCAGCAGGCCGTTTTGGGCGATGCGCTGGGCCAGCGGTTTGTGGCTGGCGGGGTAGATGCGATCGGCGCCGGTGCCCATGACGGCGACGGTGGCTGGCGCAGCGCTGTTGGCCTGGGCGGCGTGCAGTGCGCCTTCATGCGCGGCGGCGTCGATGCCACGGGCCAGCCCGGAGACGATGCTCACGCCCGCCGCTTGCAACCAGGCGGCAAATTGGTGGGCGTTTTGCGCGCCCTGGGCGGTGGGCTGGCGGCTGCCGACGATGGCGACGTTGGCGGCGCTGCACTGCCACCAGGGCGGCTGGCCCGCTTCGGGGTGCAGCCAGCGCGTGGCGCCCACGGCGTAAAGCGCCAAGGGCGGGTCTGTCAGCTCGCGCAGGCTGGCTGGGTAGTGTGCGTCGGCCAGAGTCCAGATGGCGCGCGCGACGCCGGGCAGCGCCGGGTCGCCTTCCAGCCAGGCGCGGGCTTGCTCAAGATAGGCCAGGGTGGTATCGCTGAGGGTGAGCACCGCTTCCACCAAGGCGCGCTGGCCGAGCACGGGCAGCAGGGTATCGGCGCTTTGGGCGAAGATGGCTTGCGGGCTGCCAAAGGCTTGCAGTAGCCGCGCCGCGCGCATTGCACCAATGCCGGGGCACTGGCTCAGGCGCAGCCAGGGGGCGATGGCGGCAAAGTCGTGGGCGGGCATGGCGCGCTGGGGTAGTGTTGTTAACTGGCGCTAACTTGCGCTAATTGGCGGTGGGGCCGCGATGGTGCGCCTGAATGAGTTGCTCAAATTCCTCCAGCGGCTGGGGTACGCCAGTGTAGTAGCCCTGCCAGATGTAGCAGCCGTGGGCTTTGAGGAAGTCGATCTGGGCCTGGTTTTCCACGCCTTCGGCGACGACTTGCAGGCCCAGGCTGGAGCCCAGGGCGACGGCGGAGCGCAGGATGTTGGGCCGCGGCGGTGGTGAGGAGGGCGGGGGCGGCGGCGGTGTGGTGACGGCGTGGCCGCTGCTGGGCTTGTCGCCAGGGCTGGCCGGGGGAGTGTGGTTGATAAAGCGTGCATCGAATTTGATGCTGCTCAGCGGCAGGCTTTCGAGCTGGCTGAGCCAGGAGTGGCCCACGCCGAAGTCGTCCAGCGCAAAGCGTACGCCGTAGGCATGTAGTTGGGTGATGGTGGCGCTGCTGCGCTCAATGTCGGTGAGCAAGACGCTTTCGCTGATTTCCAGAATCAGCCGGCTCGCGGGCGCGCCGCTGCTGGTGAGTGCTTGCAATACGGTTTGGGCAAATTGTTTTTGCCGGAATTGCCGCGGGCTGATGTTGACCGAGAGGCTGAGCTGGGCCGTTTCGGGCCGTCTGGACCATTTGAGCAATTGGCGGCAGGCTTGCGCCAGCACCCAGTTGCCCAGCGGGATGATGAGTTCGCTGCATTCGGCAATGGGGAGGAATTTGCCGGGGGCGATGACGCCTTGCTCGGCATGGTTCCAGCGCAGCAGCACTTCGGCGCCGATCAGGCGTGCGGGGTCGCTGCGGCCGTCCATTTGCGGCTGGAAATACAGCATGAATTGCCCCAGCGCGAGGCCGGCGCGGATTTCTTCTTCCAGCGCGGCGCGGGCTTGCGCGCGCGCTTGCAGTTGCGGCTCGTAGAACTGGGGCTGCGAGAGCTGGCCCTGGCGGGCCTGGAAGGCGGCGATGTCCACGCGGCGCAGCAGTTCGCTGCTGCTGTGCTGGGCGCTGCGGAATATGGTCACGCCAATGCAGGTTTGGAGTCTGATGTGCCCGCCTTGCCCAAAGGGGGCGCTGAGCGCGTCGAGGATTTGGCGGCCCAGGTCCTCGCTCATGCGCACGCATTCCTCTTCTTCGCGGCCACAATGGGCCAGCAAGACGGTGAATTCCGCAGCCTGGGTGCGGGCGATGGTTTGCCCGGAGGGCACGATTTGCGTCAGCCGGGCAGCGACCTGGCGGACCAGCTCTTGCGCCACGCTGGATTCCAGCGTGGCGGAGAGGGCGGCGAGGTTTTCCAGGCTGATGAGCATCAGCGCGTTGCAGCAGGGCTGGCCGGGGTTGATTTGCTGCGCTTGCTGGAGGCGGTCGAGCAGCAGGTGGCGGTTGGGCAGGTTGGTGCCGGGGTCGTAAAACGCGTGCAGGCGGATTTCGTCTTCGGCTTTTTTGTGCTCCGTCAAGTCCACCAGCGTGAGCACGAGCTGGTCTTCTTGCACGATGCCGGAGAGGGCCAGAACTTTTTGCCGCTGGCTGCGCCGGGGTTTGGGGATGTCAAAGAGGATTTCCTGCGGCTCCAGGATGCCGTCGCTGGCGATAGCCGCCGAGAGCAGTTGCTGCCAGCGCTCGATCAGGTCTTCGCGTTGGCGGGGCGAGAGCGGCAGGCTTTGCCACCATTGGTCGAGGGTTTCCGGTGCAGGCTCGCGCACTTCACTGAAGCAGCGGAAGTTGGCGTTCATGAAGGTGATGTGCATTTGCGTGTCCACAGTGCACATGCCCACGGGCAATTGCTCGAAGATGCTTTGGCTTTTCTCGATGCGCCGTTGCAGGCGGGCCTGCAGCGTGCGCGCCTGGGTTTGATCGCGCAGGATGAGCAACTCGCGCGGGGTGGGCGAGGTGCTTTCCGGCTCGCTGGTGTAGCGGATTTTGAGCAGGTCCACCCACACGAAATGCCCCAGGCTGTGCAGCAGGCGCAGGTTGGGTTGCTGCTCGTAGAGGTATTCGGCGTTGGGCGAGGGCAGCGGCTGGCAGGCGTCGAGCTTGGGCAGATCGTCGGGGTGGACGATGGCGCGCAGCGTCAGGCGCTTCATCGCATCCTGACCATATCCGAGCATTTGCGCCAGCCGTGGCGAGAGGTTGTAGAACTGGCCGCTGTGGTCGGTTTCGGCCGCTGCCAGTTGCGGGTGGTTGATGAAGGCGAAGTAACGCTGCCAGCCTTTGTAGGCGTAATCCTGATAGCGGGTGAGGTGGTAGGCCAGCTCCAGCTCGCGCCAGCGGTGGTGAACCAGGCACAGCAGCATGCCCAGCAGGCCAGCGCCAAACAGGCTCCAGGGCAGCAGGGGCGGCGGCGGGGGGGTGAGGTTGTTTGCCGCAAAGACCAAGTGCAGCGGCTGCCCCACCACTTGGGCAGAGAGGTGCAGCTCGTCTTGCTCCCATTCCAGTACGGGCTGAGGGTATTGGGCGGCATGGCTGGGCCGCAGGTGCGCGCTCAAAGGAAAGGGCAGTTGGCGCTCGATTTCGTGCAGCCATTCGGTAAAGCGCAAGTCCATCAGCATCACCATGCTCTCGGGCAGCACTTGAGGCGTGCCGTGCGCGGGAATGGCCACAAGTGTGAGTTTGCTGGGCTGGGCAATGGCTTGCACTTCCACGTTGCTCGAGCGCCCATCTTCCAGCAAGCGCCGCACGGGCAGGCCCAGCGCACTGGCTTGGCTGGCGGGCACCAGTCGCAAGACATGCGAGGAGGCCAAATCCTGGTTTTGCATGGCCGCGCTCCACTGCTCGCCCAGTGATGCGCCGGAGGCATCCTGGTTATCCAGGCTGCTTTGCAGCCCGCGCAGAAAGCGCGCATACGCATTGGCGCTTTTTTGCAGGGCATGCAGGTATTGCAGCGCATGCGTTTGCAGTTGCTGGCGCGCCAGAGCCTGACGCTCGGCCGCATCGGTGCGCCATAGCAGCACGGCGGCGCTGACCATGAGGGCAAAAATAGGCAGCGCGTAAATCCAGAAGCGCGAAGGCGGAAAGTCGCCTGCGTGGACTTGGGGCTGAGGGCTGGAATCGGACAAGGCGGCTATCCGCAGGCGAAGCGGTGTGTAACAAAAAAAGGCAGCGATTATAAATTTGGAAACATTTTGGTGTTTTTTACTGCCCTTGGTAGCGCTGATGCATGATTTTTTTGCAATCAATAGGAATAAAAATTTGGCTATTTTGGCTTGATGGTAATCAAATTAATTTTATTTTGATTTGTAAAGATGGTTTGAGATCAGATGGCTGGCGCGCGCTGCACGCACAGCACTGGGAGCCGAGGGCGTGGATAAGACCCAGACTCAGCTTTTATTTGGCGGGGTTATTATGCTCAAATTGAGCAATATAATCGCCATCCTTTTTCAACTCTTGGGTCCGAGCCATGTCTGCCTCTTCTTTCCTGCGATCGCGCAATATCGAGTTTTCGCTTAAGCGCTACGGTATTGACGCCCTCAATTACATGACGCTGGGGCTGTTTGGCTCGCTGGTGATTGGCCTGATTCTCAAAACCGTGGGTGGCTGGCTGGGCCAGCCCTGGTTGGTGGAGGCAGGGAGCATGGCGCAGCAAAGCATGGGGGCGGCCATTGGCGTGGCGGTGGCTTATGGCTTGCAGGGGCCGCCCATCGTGGTGTTTGCCAGCGCTGCCATTGGCGCGCTGGGCGCCAAAATGGGCGGTCCCGTGGGCTGTTTTGTGGCAGTGGCCGCCGCCACGGAGGCCAGCAAGCTGGTGAGCAAAACGACCCCGCTGGACATCATCGTCACCCCCGCCACGGCCCTGGTGACAGGCTTTTTGGTGGCGCACTGGATTTCGCCTTTCATCGGCAATGTGCTGGAGATCACGGGGCAAAGCATCCAGTGGGCGATGACTTTGCAGCCGTTTCTCATGAGCATCGTGCTGGCCGTGGTGATGGGCATGATCCTCACCGGGCCGACATCCAGCGCCGCTTTGGCGATTTCGCTGAACCTGGGCGGTTTGGCTGGTGGCGCAGCCACCGTGGGCTGCGCCACGCAGATGGTGGGGTTTGCCGTGATGAGCTGGCGCGATAACGGCGTTTCCGGCCTGCTCAGCCAAGGCCTGGGCACCAGCATGCTGCAACTGCCCAATATCGTGCGCAACCCGCGTATTTGGATTCCGCCCATTCTGACTTCGGCCATTCTGGGGCCAGTAGCGGCTTTGGTGTTTGAGATGCAAAACGTGCCCAGCGGCTCTGGCATGGGCACCAGCGGCTTGGTGGGGCAGGTCGGCACGCTCGCAGCGATGGGCGGCAGCGCCCAGGTCTGGCTGGGCATTGCCTTGCTGCACTTTATTTTGCCGGCCGTGCTGTGCGCGCTGTTTGCCGCTTTGCTGCGCCGTGCGGGCTGGATCAAACCCGGCGATATGAAGGTGAATGCGCGGATTTAACGAAATTTAAAGGTGTTTTCCGTCATGTAAGGGTATTTCCCTAGCTTCGGTTTTTGACATAAAGCAAATAAAAGGCATGGCGAGGACTTGCCCGCCCACCGCTGGCGGCGGCCCCTTCCATAATGCTTTGGCACACTCTAACCAAGAGAGGAGACACGCATGCAGCCTGAACTCGCAGGGATACCCGAAACGATGCTGTGGACACTGCACAACCGCGCATCGGAAGCGGCGCGGCCCGATGGATGCCTGGAGGATCCCAAATGCCTGGAGATTTACCAGGCGCTGGAGTACGACTACGAACGCAATTTCGGGGAGCCGGACGGCTCGCATGGTGTGCGCTCCCATATATTCGACGAGCGTATTCGAGCGTTTTTGGCGGAATATCCCAACGCCACCATCATCAATCTGGGCGAGGGGCTGGAGACACAACGCTACCGTATTGATGCACCCCAGGCCCTGTGGGTCAGCGTGGACGTGCCAGAGGCCATTGCCATCCGCGAGCGCTTTATCGCCCCAGATGACCAGCACCTGCACATCGGCAAAAGTGCGCTGGATACGACCTGGTTTGATGAAGTGCCGCCCCATGGCCCTTACTTCATCAGCGCCCAAGGGCTGTTCATGTACTTCAAAGAGGCCGAATTGGCCGCATTGGTAGGGGCGCTGGCAACGCGCTTTCCTGGCGCGATTCTGATGTTCGACTACCTCAACCATGCGCTGTCGCTGCTGAGCACCAGCGCCTATGGCTGGATGAAAACGTCGCACTATCGCACTCCCCCGATGCCTTGGGGCATCGATCGCAGCGCATTGAAGCCCACCCTCTCGCGCTGGATCGGGCGGGAGGTGGATGTGCACAACGTCACCTTCGAGTTTCCGCGCGGCCCGCTGCGCTGGCTGATCCCCGCGCTGGAAGGCTGGGCGCCGTTCTGGGCCGACAAGATGCCGGGCGCTTGCTGGCTGCAATTGCCGCCGCGCGCATAGCTTGCACCCGTGGCGCGGGGCGGCTGGGGGCGCCCGATGATGGGTGGGCTGATGGGCTGGGGTGATGGGCTGGGGTGATGAACCCGCCTGGACACCAAGTGGCCGGTTCTACAATCCGGGTTTACGCCAGCCTGGCGCTTGGGTGCGCCAAGCTGGCGTTTCTCCCCCCAATTTCCACCTTGCATTGAAGGACCTTGCATGTCTTTGTTTTCCGCCGTCGAAATGGCCCCGCGCGATCCCATTCTGGGCCTGAACGAACAATTCGCTGCCGATGCCAACCCCAAGAAAGTCAACTTGGGCGTGGGCGTGTATTTCGATGAAAACGGCAAGCTGCCCCTGCTGCAAGCCGTGGCCCAGGCCGAAGCGGCGCTGCAAGCCGATCCCAAGGCGCGCGGCTATTTGCCTATCGACGGCTTGGCCGCTTACGACCAGGCGGTGAAAGAGCTGGTGTTTGGCAAAGACAGCGAGCCGGTGCAATCGGGCCGCGTGGCGACCGTGCAAGCCTTGGGCGGCACGGGCGGCTTGAAGGTGGGGGCCGATTTTCTGAAAAAGCTCCAGCCGGGTGCCAAGGTGCTGATTTCCGATCCGAGCTGGGAGAACCACCGCGCGATCTTCACCAATGCAGGCTTTGAAGTGGGCACTTACGCTTACTACGATGCCGCTGCGCGTGGCGTGAACTTCCAGGGCATGTTGGCCGACTTGAATGCCGCGGCCGAAGGCACCATCGTGGTGCTGCACGCCTGCTGCCACAACCCCACGGGCTATGACTTGACGCCCGAGCAGTGGGATCAGGTTGTGGAGGTGGTGAAGGCCCGCAAGCTGACGGCCTTTTTGGACATGGCCTATCAAGGTTTCTCCCAGGGCCTGGCGGAAGACGGTGCGGCTGTGCACAAATTCGTGCAAGCGGGGCTGAACTTCCTGGTTTCCACCTCGTTTTCCAAGAGCTTCAGCCTGTATGGCGAGCGTGTGGGCGCGCTTTCCATCGTGGCGGCGAACAAGGATGAAGCCGCCCGTGTGCTCAGCCAGCTCAAGATTGCCGTGCGTACCAACTATTCCAACCCGCCCACGCACGGGGCGGCTGTGGTGGCTTATGTGCTCAACAACCCCGAGCTGCGCGCTTTGTGGGAAAAGGAACTGGGCCAAATGCGCACGCGCATCAAGGCCATGCGCCAGAAGCTGGTGGACAGCCTCAAGGCCGCGGGGGTGACGCAGGATTTGTCCTATATCACCACGCAAATTGGCATGTTCAGCTATTCGGGCCTGTCGAAAGAGCAAATGGTGCGTTTGCGCAATGAGTTCGGCGTGTACGGCGTCGATAGCGGCCGCATTTGCGTGGCTGCGCTGAATGAGCACAACATTGGCCATGTGGCCGAATCCATTGCCAAGGTGTTGTAAGGCTTTTGGAAATACCTAAAAAAAGCGCTGCCCGCGTTGGCCTTTGACGGCCACGCGGGCAGCGCTTTTTTTGTGCTGGCTTTGCCTGCAAGCTATGCAGGTTGCGGCCATAAATAAACCCCGCAGGTGCGGGGTTTGAAAAGGGAAGTCTGTTGTTCGAGTTCTTCAGGTTTTCCCACCGAGAAACTATCCAGTGATGCCGTTGCATTGCCAGCCAATGGTGTTGGTTGGGCTGGCGGCGTTATGGGGCTTTATGGGCTTTGAAGGCTTTAGCCGTTTAACGCTTGCGATCGCGGTCGTCTTCGGGCCAGATGAATGTGCTTTGAATGCTCACGCTTTTCTCCTGAAAAGTGACAGATGGGCACTTCAACGCGCACTGGCGGCAGGCGTTGACAGAAGGGGATAAAAAAATGCGCCGCTCTCCCGCCGCCTCGCCTGCCTGCTGGCCCTTTCCTTTCATCAGGCGCTGTCTGCCTGCTGCATGAGGTTTTGCAACTCTTCCGAAAGCGTCAGCCATTCTTCCTCCGCAGCTTCAATGCTGGTTTGCAAGGCTTTGATTTTTTTGCCGCTTTCGGCCCATTGGGCGGGCGTGGCGTCGCTGCCCAGTGCGGCTTCCAGGGCGTCTTTTTCGCCTTGCCACTGGGCCATGTTTTTTTCCAGGGCCTGGATTTTTTTCTTCAAGGGCTGGGTTTTTTCCGCCAGTTTTTGCCGTGTCTGGGCTTGCTGGCGGCGCAGCTCGCGCTGGTTGACGGGGGGCGGGGCGGCTGCATCAGGGGCGGCGGCGCTGGCCTGGGCTTTGCGTTCTTCAAAGCGGGCGCGGATTTCGCGTTGTTGCTCCAGCACGTGACGTTGGTAGTCCTCCAGATCGCCGTCGAATTCTTGCACTTGTGCGTTGCTGACCAGCCAGAACTGATCGCTGACGGCGCGCAGCAGGGCGCGGTCGTGGCTGACGAGCATCAGCGCGCCTTCAAAGCTGTTGAGGGCCATGCCCAGGGCTTCTCGGGTGGCCAGGTCGAGGTGGTTGGTTGGCTCGTCCAGCAGCAGCAGGCCGGGGCGCTGCCACACCAGCGAGGCCAGCACCAGGCGCGCCTTTTCTCCGCCGCTCATGGTGCCGATGGGTTGGGTCACCATGTCGCCGCTGAAGTTGAAGCTGCCCAGGAAGTTGCGCAAATCCTGCTCGCGCGCCGGGTTGGGCGGGGTGGCGCCAAAGCTGCGGGCCAGGCGGGTGAAGTGTTCCAGCGGGGTGTCGGCCGCGCTGAGCACATCCAGCTCTTGCTGGGCGAAGTAGCCGATGCTCAGGCCCTTGCCTTGGATGATTTCGCCCGAGAGCAGCGGCACGTCGCCGACGATGGATTTGATGAGTGTGGATTTGCCCTGGCCGTTGGCGCCGAGGATGCCGATGCGCTGGCCGGCCTGCACGGACAGTTGCACCTGCCGCAAGATGGTTTTGCGCTCGCTGCCGTCTTTGGTCTGGTAGCCCATGTCGGCGCGGCGGATGGTCAGCATGGGGTTGGGCAGCGCCAGCGGCTGGCCGAAGGTGAATTGGAATTCGGCCTCGGCCAGCACGGGGGCGACGCGCTCCATGCGCTCGAGCGCCTTGATGCGGCTTTGCGCCTGGCGGGCTTTGGTGGCTTTGGCTTTGAAGCGGTCGATGAATTTTTGCAGGTGGGCGATTTTTTCCTGCTGGCGGGCAAAGGCAGCCTGCTGCTGCTGCATCGCCAGGGCACGCTGCTGTTCGAAAAAGCTGTAGTTGCCGCCGTAGCGGGTGAGGGTTTGCTGCTCCAGGTGCAGGGTGACGCCGGTGGTGGCGTCGAGAAATTCGCGGTCGTGGCTGATGACGAGCAGCGTGCCGCTGTAGCGGGCCAGCCAGCCTTCCAGCCAGATCAGCGCGTCCAGGTCCAGGTGGTTGGTGGGTTCGTCCAGCAGCAGCACGTCGCTGGGGCACATGAGGGCGCGGGCCAGTTGCAGGCGCATGCGCCAGCCGCCGGAGAAGCTGTTGACGGGCCGCTCCAGCTCATCGGGCTGAAAGCCCAGCCCCAGGATCAGGGTTTGCGCGCGGGCGCGGGCATCGTAGGCGCCGGCATCGGCCAGTTCGGCATGGGCCTGGGCGATGGCCATGCCGTCTGCGGCGGCTTCGGCGTCGGCCAGGCGGCGTTGGGCTTGCAATAAGCGGTCGTCGCCTTGCAGCACGAAGTCGGTGGCGGCTTGATCCGTCTCGGGCATGTTTTGCGCCACCTGGGCCAGCCGCCAGCCTGCGGGCATGGAGAAGCTGCCGCCTTCCTCATGCAGGCTGCCGTTGAACAGGGCGAACAGGGTGGATTTGCCCGCGCCGTTGCGGCCGACCAGGGCGACTTTTTCGCCCGGTTGCAAGGTGGCGCTGGCGCCGTCGAGCAGGACTTTGGCGCCACGGCGCAGCACGATATTTTTCAGAACAATCATGGCGCGCGATTATCGGGGTGATGGGCGGGTGGGCGGCTTGAGGCGCGGGCGGTGGTTGGGGTCTTCTGGGGTGTTTTTTGCGCCTTTTGCTTGTTTGTTTTATAAATCAAAGGATAAAAAATTGCCTTGTTCCGGCATGATGGTATTAAAGACGTTTTTACTTTGATTGGTTAATACTTATTGGGAGGGTTTGGCGGCTGCCGCCGCACCCTCATCGGGCGGTAGCGGCTCGCCCAGGTGGCGCAGCAGATCGCGGATGGTTTGCACGCGCTCGTGCAGGTGGGGCAGTTCGCGTTCGATGCGCAGCTTGTCGTTGCCGGCGAGTTTGATGTGCTTGTTTTTCTGGATCAGCTCGATGATGCGCATGGGCTGCACGGGCGGGTTGGGGCGGAAGGCGATGGTGATGGCTGCGGGCGTGGCGTCGATGCGCTGTACGCCGTAAGGCTCGGTGAGGATGCGCAGGCGGTGCGTGTCGATGAGCGCTTGCACGGGCGCGGGGGGCTTGCCGAAGCGGTCAACGATTTCCTCCAGCAGATTGTCCACGGCGTCGGTGGTCTGGGCGGTGGCCAGGCGTTTGTAGAAGGACAGGCGCAGGTGCACGTCGCCGCAATAGTCGTCGGGCAGCAGGGCGGGGCTGTGCAGGTTGATTTCGGCCACGGCTTGCATGGGCGCGAGCAGGTCGGGCTCTTTGCCCGCTTTGAGGGCTTTGACGGCGTCGGCCAGCATCTCGTTGTAGAGGGTGAAGCCAATTTCCAGCATGTTGCCGCTTTGGCTTTCGCCCAGCAGTTCGCCCGCGCCGCGGATTTCCAGATCGTGCATGGCCAGGTAAAAGCCGCTGCCCAGCTCCTCCATTTGCTGGATGGCTTGCAGGCGCTGCTCGGCCTGGCGGGTGAGGCTTTGCACATCGGGCACCATCAGATAAGCGTAGGCTTGGTGGTGGCTGCGGCCCACGCGCCCGCGCAACTGGTGCAATTGCGCCAGGCCGAATTTGTCGGCGCGGCTGATGACGATGGTGTTGGCCGAGGGCACGTCGATGCCGGTTTCGATGATGGTGGAGCACAACAGCAGGTTGTAGCGCTGGGCGACGAAGTCGCGCATGACGCGCTCGAGCTCGCGCTCGGGCATTTGGCCGTGGGCGATGGCGATGCGCGCTTCGGGTAGGATTTCTTGCAGCTTGTCGCGGCGCAGCTCGATGGTGTCCACCTCGTTGTGCAGGAAGTAGGCCTGGCCGCCGCGCTTGAGTTCGCGCAGCACGGCTTCGCGAATCACGCTTTGGTTTTCGCTGCGCACAAAGGTTTTGATGGCCAGGCGCTTTTGCGGCGCGGTGGCGATGACGGAGAGATCGCGCAGCCCTTCCAGCGCCATGCCCAGGGTGCGGGGGATGGGTGTGGCGGTGAGCGTGAGCACGTCCACTTCGGCGCGCAGTTGCTTCATGGCCTCTTTGTGGCGCACGCCGAAGCGGTGCTCCTCGTCGATGATGAGCAGGCCCAGGTTTTTGAAGTCGATGGAGGAGGACAGCAGCTTGTGCGTGCCCACGACGATATCGACCGAGCCATCGGCCAGCCCCTTGGCGGCGGCGTTGATTTCGCGCGTGGTGCGAAAGCGGCTCATCTCGGCGATCTTGACGGGCCATTTGGCAAAGCGGTCCACCAGGGTTTGGTAGTGCTGCTCGGCCAGCAGCGTGGTGGGGGCGAGAAAGGCCACTTGCTTGCCGCCGAGCACGGCCACGAAGGCGGCGCGCAGGGCGACTTCGGTCTTGCCAAAGCCCACATCGCCGCAGACGAGGCGATCCATGGGCTGGGGGCTGAGCATGTCGGCAATGACGGCCTGGATGGCGGCGCTTTGGTCGGGCGTTTCCTCGAAGCCGAAATCGTTGGCGAAGGTTTCGTACTCGCTGGCATCAAGGCGGAAGGCATGGCCTTGGCGCGCAGCGCGGCGGGCGTAGATGTTGAGCAGCTCGGCGGCCACGTCGCGCACTTGCTCGGCGGCCTTGCGTTTGGCTTTTTCCCACTGGCCCGATCCCAGGCGGTGCAGCGGCGCTTCGTCGGCGGCCACGCCGCTGTAGCGGCTGATTTGCTGCAATTGGCTCACGGGCACGTAGAGCACGGCTTCGCCCGCGTATTCCAGATGCAGGAATTCTTGCAAGGCGGCGCTGCCGTCGGGGTTTTTCTGGCCCATGTCCATGTGCAGCAGGCCGCGGTAGCGGCCGATGCCGTGCTGGGCGTGCACGACGGGATCGCCGATTTTCAGCTCGGCCAGGTCTTTGACCATGCCTTCGACGCTGCTGGCCTGCTCGTAGCGGCGGCGGCGGCGCGTGGAGGGCGCGGCGTTGAACAGCTCCGTTTCGGTGACGAAATCGATGCCCGCCTCGCTCCAGCCGAAGCCGCGTTGCAGGACGCTGGTGGCGATGCCGATTTTTTCGTCGCTGGCGATGAATTCGGCCAGGCTGTCAAAGCCGGGCGTGCTCAGGCCGCTGGCGCGGAAAAAATCCGCCAGGCTCTCGCGCCGTCCGGCGCTTTCGGCCAGCACCAGCACGCGCTGGGCGCTGCTGCGCAGGTGCGCTTGCAGGCGCGAGAGCGGGTCTGGCGCGCCGCGCACGGCGGCGATGTCGGGCAGGGCGGTGAAGTCGGCGCGGTGGGCGGCGTCGCTATCGGCCTGGGCATCGCTGGCGGGCGGGCGCAGCGACAGTTGCGCCAGCGGCTTGCAGAGGCGGAAAAACTGCTCGGCGCTGAGAAACAGCGCCTCGGGCGGCAGGGCGGGGCGCTCCTGGTCGTGCCGGGCGATGCGCCAGCGCTCTTGCGTGTCCTGCGCGAAGCGCTCCAGCGCCACATCCAGCGGGCCGTGCAGGGCCAGCGTGGCGGCCTGGCCCAGGTAGTCGAAGACGGTGGCGGTTTCTTCAAAGAACAGCGGCAGGTAGTACTCGATGCCTGCGGTGGCAACGCCGTTGCCCATGTCCTTGTAGATGCGGCTTTTGGTCGGGTCGCCCTCCATCAGCTCGCGCCAGCGGGTGCGAAAGCGTGTGCGCGCGTCTTCATCCATGGGGAATTCGCGCCCGGGCAGCAGGCGGATTTCCTGCACCAGCGCCTGGCTGCGCTGGGTGTCGGGGTCGAAGGTGCGGATGGAGTCGATCTCGTCGTCGAACAAATCGATGCGGTAGGGGTGGGCCGCGCCGTTGGGGAATAAATCGATCAGGCTGCCGCGCACGGCGTATTCGCCCGGGCCGACGACTTGGCCTACGTGCTGGTAGCCCGCCATGGTGAGCTGGGCCTTGAGCTGGGCTTCATCCAGTTGCTGGCCAGTCTGGAACTGGAAGGTGTAGGCGGCCAGAAAGGCGGGCGGGGCCAGGCGGTACAGCGCGGTGGTGGCGGGGATGAGCAGCACATCGGCCTGGCCCTGGACGATGCTCCATAGCGTGGCCAGGCGCTCGCTGATGAGGTCTTGGTGGGGGGAGAAGTTGTCGTAGGGCAGCGTCTCCCAGTCGGGGAACAGGCACAGGCGCAGCGCGGGATCGAAAAACGCCATTTCGCGCAGCAGGCGCAAGGCATCGCGCGCATCGGCGGTGACGACGGCCAGGCGGCGACCGGCGGCTTTCTCCCGCACGGCCAGTTGCGTCAGCAACAGGGCGTCGGCAGAGCCAACGGGCATGGGCAAGGTGTAGCGCTGGCCGGGGGTGAGCTTGGGCAGTTGCATGGCGGAGGCTTGTTGATTTCTATTTCAAGAGAAATAAAAATGCCTTATTTCGGCATACTGGGTATTGTTTTGATTTTTCTTTGATTAGTATAAATAGTTGGTCTTTGCGCATGGGACTCCCTCCCCTGCGGCACGCGGGGCAGGGTCGGGGTGGGGGGCGCAGGGTCTGCAAGTGGCAGCACCCGCGCGTTGCTGGCGCAATGCCACCCTCACCCCAACCCTCTCCCGCAAGCGGGAGAGGGGGAAACGGAAAGCGATCAAGCTGAAAACGACGCGGCGGCGCTGGGCAGCCATTCTTGCGCCCAGAGGGCGGCGGCGGTTTCGGGGTCGGTCACTTCGCTGGCGTCGATGGTGAAGATCTCGCCAATGCGCTGCGCGCCCAGGTCTTGCAGGCGGGCGTCGAACAGGCGTCCGCCTGCGGCGAAGGTGTCGTCGTAAAAGCTGTCGCCCAGGGCGATGACGCCGTAGCGCAGGGCGCCGAGGTAGCGCGGGCGGGCGTCCAGATCGGCGTAAAGGGGCTGGAGGTTTTCGGGCAGGTCGCCGCTGCCGTGGGTGGAGGTGCAAATGAGCACGGGGCCTTGGGCGGCGGCGGCTTCCAGCGCTTCGCCGGTGGTGTCGGCCTGGGCGAGGATGAGCGTGGAGCCGGTGAGCTGTGGCTTGAGCACTTGTTGCACGGTTTGGGCGACGTACAAGGCGGTGTCACTGACGGTGCCGACGATGAAGGTCAGATGCATGGCGGGTGTCGGGGTGGTGATGGGGCAGGGGCGTTGCGTTGGCACTCTGAGCAGGCGCGGTCGAAATCAGCTTGCGCTGGTGCTGGTGTTGGTGCCTGTGCTTGCGCTGGTTTCAGGCCTGGAGCTGTCATGGTCGGCGCTGGGGCCGCTGGGCGGGTTGTGCGCCGCCGTGGGGTGTGGGCGGGCCTGGCGCTTGGGTTTGGGGTAGAGCTGCTGCATGGCGGCCAGAACGATGTTGCCCACCAGCGCGCGCAGTTCTTCATGAATGGGCTGGCTGGCCGATTCGTCATTCTCCGGCGCGGCGCGCAGGCGTTGCCAGAGGCTGTGCAGGCGCGTTTTCTGCGGCGCGGTGTGTTGTTGCAGGGCTTCGTGCCAGTGCGCGGGGGCAGGCAGGCTGGATTCGGCTTCGCTGTAATGGCCCCGGCCGCGGCCAAAGTGGGCGATGGCGAGGTATTTGAGCATGCCCGCGTGCAGCAGGGAGTCGAGAAAGTCGTCAGAGAGCTGGACTTGGTGCTCGGTTTGCTCGCGGATGCGGTTGAGGCCCAGGGCCGCGCCGGCAAAGGTGAAGGCGCCCGCCAGCGCGCCCAGCAAAGCGCCCGCGCCCATGCTCAGGCCGCCGGTGGCCAGATCGGCGCCCAGCCCGCCTGCGGCGCCACTGGCGAGCGCGCCCAGCAGGCCCATTTGGCGCATGTCCAGCGGCTGGTGGATGGTGAAGTATTCGCGCAGTTGGGCGTGGATTTCGGCGGCGGCACGGCCGTCGAGGCGGTGCAGCTCCAGCAGGGTTTCGGTGCTGCGCAGGTCTTCTTTTTGCAGGTGGCGCAGCAGTTTTTGCATGGCTTGCTGCTCGGCATCGGGCGGGGCGGCGTTGACCGTGCCGCTTGCGCCCAGGGGGAGGAGGTTTTTCAGCGTGTCCCACGAGGGCAGGGGGCTGCGCGTGGCGGCGGCCACGGGTTCCTTCCAGCGCGCGGCCTGGGTCAGCAGCGTGGCGATGGCGGCCATGCTGGCGTCAAAGCGCTGGCGGTTGGCGCTTTCCCAGGTGGCGACGATGCGCTGGTAGGCGGCTTGTTTGCCGGGGGGGACGAGTGGCTGCACGGCGTGGAACAGGCGCTGCTCGTGCATCCAGCTGCGGGTGAAGGCGTCGAGCGCGAGCACGTCGCAGACCATGGGTTTGTATTGCGCCAGCGCGCGCGTCCAGGTGCGCACGTCTTCATCTTGCTGGCGGACGGTTTGCGGCGCGCCGGTCTGGTTGAGCAGCACGACCACGGGCCGCCCCAGCCAGCGCAGCAGGTGCATTTCGGCGTCGAGGTAGCCCGCATCGGCGGGGTTTTCGGCGGCGTTGACGAGGTAGAGCACCACATCGGCGCTGTCGCGCGCGGCGCGCATGGCGCGCTGGCTCATCCAGAAGGGTTTGTCGCGCCAGCGATCCCAGATGTTGCTCAGCAGCCAGCCCATGGGGTTGCTTTGCTGTTGCAGGCGCTGGTAGAGCCGCACGGAGTCGCCAAAGCCGGGGGTATCCCACAGCCGCAGCTCATCGCCTTCGGGCGTGCGCACCAGGGTGTGGGCGTCGGCGGTGTCGGTGACGTGGGGGGCGTCGCGGATGTCGCCCACGTCCTGCCCCAACAGGGTGCGCGTGAGGGTGGTTTTGCCGATGTTGGTGTGCGAGATCAAACACCATTGCACAAGCGTGCCTTGGGGGATGGCGGTCAGTTCCTGCTGGGACATCTGGTGGGGGAGCCAATGGCGTGGGGGCTGGGGATGTTTTGGGAGCGTCAGGCGCCAGGAACGGCGGGCGTCTGCGCGCTGGGTGCGGCGGCCTGGGCAGCGTGAGCGGGCAAACCGATGAATTGCGCTTGCATGCCGTGGCTTTCGACAAAGACTTGCCAGAGGTGGCTGCGCTCGGCAATGCGGTGGCGGGCTGCTTCCGTATCGCCCAGACGCTGGGCGAATTCATGGCCATACAGCCAGACGCCGCGCGCCCCGGGCACGTGGGCCTCGAACTGTGCCAACGCTGCGCCGTGGGTTTCTTCCTCGGGCGTGGCGGCCATGTTGAACAGTAGCGCTTGCAAATGCGGCTGGGCGCTCTCCAGCGTGTGGGCGAAGCGGCCCTCGCCCTCGCCATATTCCAGCGTGGGGGCAAAGTGCACATGGGCGGCGGCGCCAAAGTGTTGCTGCACGAATTGCACCACTTGCTGCTGGCGCTGGTTGTTCATCACCATGCTGAAGGGGTGGACGGCCACGGTGGTGGCGTCGCTGGAGAAATCGCGCGCGATTTTCTGGAAGTACGGCTCATCGAGCGGCAGGTGCAGCGTTTTGGACAGGCCCAGCGCCGCAACCCAGTTCCACACCGCCAGCAGCACGCGCGGCAGCACCACCGTCAGCGCCAGCAAGGTGCTGTAGGCAATTATCCATTGCCGACCGTTTTGCTGCTGACCGGCGGGCCAGCTTTGCAGTTGCTCGATTTGCTCCAGGCTCCAGGCGGGCATGCCCAACAGGGTTTGGGCGGGCCAGCTCAGCCAATGGGCCAGGGTGTGCATGTGTTGCGGCGTCAGCCAGGTGCTTTCCCAGCCAACGCGGTATTCGGCAAACATGCCCGTGAACCACAGCGCCGCCCCTACGCCGATGGCCAGGGCGGCGGCGCACAAGTGGGTGAGGCTGCGCAGCACGCGGGCGTGGCGGGCGTGGCTGTAGGGCATCCAATCGGCCATGAAGCGCTGGTAGATGGTGCGCAGGTAGCCGTCTTTGTCTTTCAGGCCCAGCGCGCTGCGCGTCCACCAGTTTGTGACGGGGCGCAGGGCTTCCAGCCCCAATTCATCGACCTCGCCAGGGCGCCTGGGGCGCAGCAGGCGCCGCAGCCACAAAACGGCCATCACCACGTACATCGCCAGGTTCCAGAAGATGATGGCCAGCAGCGGCCAGGCCATGAGGTTGAGGCGGTGCGGCTCGGCAATCTTCTCCGTGGCAAAGCCCAGCAGCAGCGCCAAAAGCGGCAGCCACCACAGCAGCGAGGCAGCGCGGCGCGGGCGGCGCAGCGGGCCAATGGCCGGTTGGGCGTGGGAGGCCAGTCGCAGCAGCAAATCGGCGCGGTGCACCGCCAAACGCTCCAACTGGCGCGCACCGCCCTTGCCCAGGCGCAGCTCGCGCAGCGTGCGCTCAGTGGCCTGGCGCACATCCTTGTCCAAGAGCAGGGGGGGGTGCCCAGGGGGCGGGGGCTGGGTTTCGATGGCCTTGGCCAACAATACATCGCGGTACTGCTGTTCATTCATGGGGCTGGAATAGGGGCGAGGCAGCCGCGCGCCGTGCAAGGGGCTGGGCTGATTTTGGGGCAAGTGGCGCGGTGGAGGCAGCCAACTGGGAAAACGCCCTGGGCGAGTGCAAGCGGCCCTCGAATGGGCCATCCAGGAATTCCATTTTTGAAACGGAATAAGGCACCGCTGCCATGCACCGAGCGTGGCTTATGAGCTTATGATAAACGGTCTTTGGTCAACGAAAATCCTATGCGCAAAGCACCTTCCAGCCCTGCACAGCCGCCCGCCACGGACGACGAAGGGGTGCCTGTTTCCGTCAAGATTCGTGAGCGCCTGCAAGCGCAGGGGCGCCGCTACAACGCCAACGACAACATCGCCGATTGCCTGAACCCGGGCGAGCTGGAAGCCTTGCTGGACGAGGTGGAGGGCAAGATGCAGGCCGTGCTCGACAGCATGGTGATCGACACCGCAGGCGACCACAACACCCGCAACACGGCGCGCCGCGTGGCCAAGATGTATTTGACGGAGGTCTTTCGCGGGCGCTACGTCAACGCGCCGGACATCACCGAGTTCCCCAACGTCGAACGCCTCAACGAGCTGATGATCGTCGGCCCGCTGACCGTGCGCAGCGCATGCAGCCACCACCTCTGCCCCGTGATCGGCAAAGTCTGGATCGGTGTGCTGCCCAACCAGAACACCAACGTCATCGGCCTGTCCAAATACGCCCGGCTGGTGGACTGGGTGATGGGCCGCCCGCAAATCCAGGAAGAAGCCGTGGTGCAACTGGCCGATCTCATCATGGAGCGCACCAAGCCCGACGGGCTGGCCATCGTCATGCAAGCCAGCCATTTCTGCATGTCCTGGCGCGGCGTGAAAGAGATGGACAGCAAGATGATCAACTCCGTCATGCGCGGGGTGTTTCTTACTGACGCCAATTTGCGGCGGGAGTTTTTGTCGTTGATTCCCAAGTGATCTTCAGCGCAATTCCGACGAGAGGCGGCGCTGAAATGTCCCCCGCTGCGTTGGATTGGCGGCGCTGAAATGTCAAAAAATGCCAATGGAAAGATGGGCTAGGGTTTTCCTGAGCTGGTATGGAGGCTTTGACCATCGATTCGCCCCAGGGGCTGCGTAAAATCTGCGCTCCATGACACTTGTGAATATAGACTTCGCACGCAGCACGCAGCACGCAGCACGCAGCACGCAGCACGCAGCACGCAGCACGCAGCACGCAGCACGCAGCACGCAGCACGCAGCACGCAGCACGCAGCACGCAGCACGCAGCACGCAGCACGCAGCATTTGATGCGCGTTTCGTAAAAGTTCCCCCTTCAGGCGAAAAATTTTCGTCTGCTTTTGTTTTTCTTGTTACCCGGCCACGCCTTGCGCGTTGCCGGGTTTTTTGTTTCTGATTACCAAGTTACGCTCGATTTCCCCCAACCCTTCCTACGCGAGGAGAACTTTATGCCTTTGAACTTCCCTTCCCGCCGTCTGCGCTCCAGGCACAGCGCGCGCCATTTGCGGCGCAATGGCATGGCCTTGTTGCTGGGCGCGAGCCTGGGCGTGGGCAGTGCCCTGGCCGGTGAGCTGGTATCCACCAGCACCCCGCGTGCACCGCTGCGCACCGGTGGCGTGAGTAAAAGCCTGATGGTGCAGCAAAGCCTGGGGCCAGCGCTGGATTACACGCAAAAGCTCTACTTGGCCTTTTACCAGCGCCCCGGCGATATTGGCGGCATGCTGTATTGGTCCAAGGAGATTGCGGCGGGCAATCTGGAGCAGGCCATTGCCAATTTTTCCTCCCCGGCCGAATCGCGGGCGCTGTACGGCTCGATCAACAGCCAGACCATTGGTAGCGTGATCGACAAGGTTTATGAGGCGCTGTTTGACACCGCCGCCGATGCCGCAGGCAAGCAGTTCTACATCGACAAATTCCACGCGGGCGAATACTCGGCAGGCAGCATCGCCTTGCGCATTCTGGAAGGGGCGCAGAACGAAAACGCGCTTTCGGTGAGCAGCAAGCTCTCGGCGGCCAATATGTTTGTGCGCGGCATGGATCCCGAACTCGATGGGCGGGAATTGCAGGCCACCTACGCGGGCGATGCCGATGTGCGCGCCGCACGCGCCTGGCTGAAGAAAATCAACCACCGCCATATGGTGACGCAGCAGCAGGTCATGGACTTTTTGAGCGACCCCATTGCCGATGAGAACGACCCGCTGTACAGAAGGGGCCACCAGCCGACGCCGCCCGTGCAGATTCAGCCCGAAGAAGGGTTCAAATATGCGCCCGATCCGCTGAAGGTGTGGGAGAGTCAGCCGAATTATTCGTATAGCTATTGGGTAGAGCGAAACCCTTTGGAGCTTTCTTCGTATTCAATACAAGCTGTTACGAGTGGCGGGGTAGAACCCGCCCGATACACCATTAGTGGTAGCAAATGGAGAAAGGATGTATCTGGGCGTTTGGTTTTCAATCCCAAGCTTCAAAAATGGGTGCAAAGCTCTGGGAAGCTGAACGTGACGCAAGGACCGGTAGGTAGTTCGGGGGCGAAGACAGTGCTGGTGCATGGCGACACGGGCACGCTGTATTACTCGATGCAAATCAGGGATATTGCGGGCGATGCTTTGAGCGATTGGGTTGGCAAAGGCGATGGTATTCCTCTGCCTGAGGCTGTTCAGGGCAAGCTCTTCACTGATGGTGCACAAGCACGACGCTGGGTAGTTGAGCGGCCTGAACCCTCTTTCAGAATTAGCCAATCTCATTGGCCATTTACCAATCGTCATGATCAATATCCCTTGTATAACTGCGAAACAGTTAGCAGAAATTGTTCAAGCACGCCTAGCAGCTTGCAGGAAGCCATCGCCAGCCGAGCCTGGTTTAGAAACTTGAGCAAGATGGCGGTGCTGCGGCTGGGGGACGGTAACCAGGCCAGCTTGACCATTACCCAGGAAAATGGTGAAAAGGTCACTCACGCTTTGGGCTATCAACTGCATGCTGCCACGGCCAAGGCCCCGGCCCATATCCGCTTTAGCGCCCCCGATCAGGCAGCCAGGGAAGCGATGGAGAAGGAGCTGGATGAAGGTGAGAATCTGGCGCTGTTCGAATACGGTGGCGATGTGGTGCGCGGAACGTATCTGCCTGCGGCCTCGGGCGTGCTCGATCCCTACACGTATTTCAACAAGCAGGGCATGAACGACATCATGACCCAGTGGTCGCCACGCATGCCTGCTGTACTGGAGTGAAGCTGGGGCGCGCCAGCGACATCGGCGCGAATAGCGCCAGCGCTTCGCCCCAGGGCGGAATGGAACAGGGCCAATGGCCCTGTTTTTCGTGGCGACGCCGTTTTGCCGCGCGGGCGGCAATCGGCAGGCTTTCCGGGGCGCTGTGCTTGCGGCTGCGGTTGCGGCTGGCTCAGTCCAATTGCTTCATGGGCGTCTCGGTGAGTGCGGCTGTATTGGCCGAGGCGGGCGGGAGCAGACTCAATACCCCAAATAACGCGGCAGCCACAAGGCCAGCCCTGGCTGGGCGATGACCAGGGCCATGACGGCCAGCAGGGCCAGCAAAAACCACACGACCCAGGGCACGGTGCTTTGCATGGCCACGCCGGCCATGCGGCAGGAGACCATCAGGTTCACCGCCAGCGGCGGGGTGAATTGGCCCAGCGCCACGTTGAGCGTGAGCAGCACGCCGAACCACACCATGTCCCAACCGAAGACTTGGGCGATGGGCGCCAGCAGCGGTACGAAGATGAGGAAGATGGAGATGCCGTCGAGAAACATGCCAAACACCACCAACAGCGCGACGATGAGCGCCAGTACCAGGTACTCGTGCAGGCCGCCTGCGGCGATGGCGCGCGCCAGCGGGTCGATGATGCTGAGGGTGGAGAGGGCGTAGGCAAAGATGCTGGCCAGCGCCACCACCAGCAAGATGATGGCTGAGAGTTCGGCGGCCTCGCGGAAGATGACGATCAGATCGCGCCAGCCGATGGTGCGGTAGACGACCATGCCGACGAACAGGCCGTAATAGACGGCGACGACGGCGGCCTCGGTCGGGGTGAACCAGCCCATGCGCATGCCGCCCAGGATGAGGATGGGCGCGGCAATGCCCCAGGAGGCTTGGCGCAGGCTGCGCCAGAAGGGCGGGCGGGGCAGGGCGGCTTCGCCTGCGCCCATGCCGTGGCGGCGGGCGAGCCAGAAGGCGGGCACGATCAGGGCCAGGCCGACCAGCACGCCGGGCACGACGCCGGCGGCAAACAGCGCGGGTACGGACGCGCCGGGCACCAGCACGCTGTAGATGATGAAGGCCACCGAAGGGGGGATGAGGATGTCGGTCGAGGCGGCTGCGCCGATGACGGTGGCGCTGAAGGGGCCGGGGTAGCCCGCGCGGCGCATGGCGCTGATCATCACGCCGCCCACGGCTGC
Organism: Allofranklinella schreckenbergeri; assembly: GCF_003703475.1. Lineage (GTDB taxonomy): Bacteria > Pseudomonadota > Gammaproteobacteria > Burkholderiales > Burkholderiaceae_C > Lampropedia > Lampropedia schreckenbergeri. Next base: position 67,682 of record NZ_RDQM01000003.1, read on the forward strand.
TGCGCAAGCGGGGCCGGAGCCGGAGATGCCGCCCAGAAACATGGCCACGACGATGGCCACCGCAGGCAGCACGCCGGGGCCGCGCCCGAAGATGGCGATGGCAAGGTTGACCAGCCGCCCGGCGACGCCGGAGCGGTCGAAGATGGAGCCGACCAGCACGAACATGGGGATGGCCAGCAGCGGGTATTTGGCGATGCCTGCGTAAAAGTTTTGCGGGATGGCCATGAGGCCGAAGTAGGGCGCATCCAGATTGGCCAGCACGATGGCCGACGCGCCGCTAAAGCCCAGCGCCACGCCCACGGGCACGCCCAGCACCATCAGCACGGTGAAGACGGCGAACATCAGCAGGGCGATTTCAGTCATGGCGGGAGGCGGTGGCAGAGGGTGGGGCGGGGCGCTTCATGAAATTTTTATATATCAATGGGAAATAAAATCGGCTTGTTTTGGCATATTGGTTATTGTTTTGTTTTTACTTTGATTGATAAATCTTCCAGCCTTCGCGCCCGAAGCCCCGTTCCCAGCGGCACGCGGGGGAGGGTGTGAAGGCGTGGCTGCCATGACGGCTCAGCCCTGCTCGCGCTTGCGCCAGGCGCGCCAGGCGACGCCCAGGGTGCGCAGGGCGATGGCGATGGAGAGCACGGGCAGCCAGATGGTGTAAATCCACTTGGGCAGGCCCAGGCCGGGGGAGGTTTCCTCGAAGCGGTATTCGTCCCAGGCGAGCTGGCCGCCCAGCCAGGCCATGGCGGCGAACATGGCAAGGCTGGCGAGGGCGGCGAAGATGGTCAGCCAGCGCCGCGCGCGCGGCCCCACGCGGGCGGCGAGGTAGTCGATCTGGATGTGGCGGCTGCGCGCGGCGGCGGAGCTGGCGCCCACGAGGGTGAGCACCATCATCAGGAAGATGGAGATTTCCTCCGTCCAGGCAAAGGAGATGTTGCTGAGGTAGCGCGCCAGCACGTTGCCCAGGGTGATGAGGCTGAGCACGAACAGCAGCACGATGCCCAGCCAGTCCTCAAGGCCCAGGGGGATGGTGGTGGGTGGGTCTTGCTCGGGCTCCAGCAGGGCCTGCCAGTCTTGCTCGGGCGCGGGGGCGTCGCAAGCGTTGGGCGTGCGTTGTGGGGCTGGCGGCTCGGGGGGCACGGGCGATCTCCTTTGTTTGATCAAAAGAAAAATGGTTTGTTACCTATCATGCCTGAATAGGCTGATTCTTTATCCTTTTGATTTGTAATTTAGGTGTATTACTGCCCGCTGGGCTGGCTGGCGGCTTCTTGCAGGGCTTGCAGCGGGTCGTCCGAGCCGTAGCCGCCTGGCTCGGCGGCGGCTTGCGGCTGGACGGGGGCTTGGGAGGGTTCGGGCTGGCCGAAGGGGTTGTCGCTGCCGTAGCCGCTGTCGCTGCCATAGCCTGCGCCGCCTGCATCACTGCTTGTACCACTGCCCGTATCGCCCCCATAGGCGGAGTCGCCAAAGGGGTTGTCGGCGCCGTAGCCGCCCTGGGCATCAAGGCTGTCGAGCATTTGAGCGCCGACGGCATCCATGTCGACTTCGACCTTGGCGTCCAGGTTGCCGGTGACCAGGCTGGGGAAGGCGATGAGCAGGCCGACCATGCACAGTTGGATGACCAGAAAGGGCACGGCGCCCCAGTAAATCTGCATGGTGGTGACGGGGGCGATGTGCTGGCCGGTGACGCGGTCTATGTAGGCTTTCTCGGGCGCGACCGAGCGCAGGAAGAACAGCGCAAAGCCAAAGGGCGGGTGCAGGAAGGAGGTTTGCATGTTCATCGCCAGCAGCACGCCAAACCAGATCAGGTCGATGCCCATGGATTCGGCCACGGGGGCCAGCAGCGGCACGACGATGAAGGACAGCTCGAAGTAATCCAGGAAGAACGCCAGGAAGAACACCATCACGTTCACCACGATCAAAAAGCCCACTGGCCCGCCGGGCAGGCCCGAGAGCAGGTGCTCGACCCAGATGGGGCCATCGGCGGCCTGGAATACCAGCCCGAAGGTGGTGGCGCCGATGAGGATGAACATCACGAAGCTGGTCAGGCGGGTGGAGGCGGCCAGCGCCTGCTTGAACAGCGCCATGCTCAGGCGTCGGCGCGTCACGCCCATGAGGATGGCGGCCATGGCCCCCATCGCGCCGCCTTCGGTGGGGGTGGCAATGCCCAGGAAGATGGTGCCCAGCACCAGGAAGATCAGCAGCAGCGGCGGGATGAGCACGAAGGTCACGCGCTCGGCCAGGCGCGAGAGCAGGCCCAGGCCCAGCAGGCGGTTGATGCTGGCGATGACGAAGGCCACGAAGGTGCCGCCGCACAGCGCGGTGACGACTTTTTCATCCATTGCCACGTGGGTGACTTCGCGCCCCTCCAGCCAGGTGTGGATGTGCGCCATTTGCGAGGCCAGATAGACCGAGACGATGGCCGAGAGGGTTAGCAGCACCATCAGCGAGGTGTAGCCGCCGCTGCCGTTGGCTTCGCGGTAAATGCGCGCCTCGGCCGGCAAGGCGGGGGCGCGCTTGGGGCTGAAGATGGCCAGCAGCAGCACCCAGCCCAGGTACAGGCCCACCAGCATCATGGCGGGCAGCATGGCGCCTTTGTACATATCGCCCACGCTGCGCCCGAGCTGGTCGGCCATGAGGATGAGCACCAGCGAGGGCGGGATGATTTGCGCCAGCGAGCCGGAGGCGGCAATCACCCCGCTGGCCAGGCGCCGGTCGTAGCCGTAGCGCAGCATGATGGGCAGCGAGATCAGCCCCATGGAGATGACCGATGCGGCCACCACACCCGTGGTTGCGGCCAGCAGCGCGCCCACCACCACCACGGCCAGCGCCAGCCCGCCGCGCAGCGAGCCAAAGACTTGGCCGATCGTCTCGATCAAATCCTCGGCCATGCCGCTGCGCTCCATCACCAAACCCATGAGGGTGAAGAAGGGCACGGCCAGCAGCGTATCGTTGGCCAAAATGCCAATCAGGCGCTGGGGCAGCCAGGCCAGCACGGAGGAGGGGAAAACGCCCAGCTCAATCCCGATCAGCCCGAAGGCCAGCCCGCAAGCGCCCAGGCTGAAGGCCACCGGAAAGCCCAGCAGCAAAAAGACGACCAGGCCCGCAAACATGATGGGCGCGTAATTGGCGGCAATGAATTCCATGATGGTGCTCTCCCTTGCCGTTATGCCTGCGCCGCGCCGGGGGCGCTGGCCGATGCGGGCGTGGATGTTGGTGCGCCGGTGGTTTGCTGGGCCTCGCGCGCGGCGGCCTCTTCGCGCAATGCCTGGGCCAGGGCCTCATCGGCGTCGCCAAGCTTGCCCATCGGGTCAGGCCCGTGGCCGGTAAGGAAGGCGATGCGCTTGATCAGCTCCGACCAGCCTTGCAGCATCAGCAGCGCCACGCCCACGGGGATGGCCAGCCACACCGGCCAGCGGATCAGCCCGCCGGAGTTGCCCGAGGTCTCGCCCGATTGGTACATCTGCACCACCACCGGCCAGGTCAGATAGAGGATGGTCAGGCACAGCGGCGTGAGAAACAGCGCAAAGCCCACGATATCGATCCACACTTGCACCTTTTTGGGCAGGCGGCTGTTGAGCACGTCAATGCGCACATGCTCGCGGTGCAGCAGCGTGTAGCCCGCCGCGATCAGAAACGACCAGGCAAACAAATACCACTGGATTTCCAGAAAGGCGTTGGAGCTGGTGCCAAAAATCTTGCGCACCAGCGCGTTGACGGCGCTGATGAACGTGGCGGCAAAAATCAGCCAGATCGCATAGCGGCCGATGAAGGCATTGAGCCTGTCGATGCCGCGCGAGAGAGCGAGCAAAAGTTTCATGATGCAGAGGGTGCAAGAGTGGCGTCAGCTTGCTGTTTGCAAGCCAGCGCCGCAAGGCGCCCCAAAGCGCAGCAGACCGGGTAGGTCGAGTCCTGGGGCTGTGGCGGTGAGGTTGAACCCATGTCCGTGCCATGCGCTGCAAGCAGGCGCGGCCGAACGGGGCGGCATTGTACGAACGTAATGAGGTGCAACAACGCTTGCGGGCGCGCTCTGAGTGAAAACCCGTAGGGCCTTTGGGCGCGGCGTTACCGTGCGGGCGGGGTTGCTGGTATTTTTAATCAAAAGAAATTCAATTTATCGGTTTATATGCCTAAACAAGGCAATTTATTTTCTTTTGATTTGTAATATTTGCAGATGTGCAGCGACCCAAGTGCGATTGGCGCGGGCTGTGGGGGGTGCCGCGTAAGTCCGCCCGCGAATTTTCAAGCGGCTGCGGGCGCAGCCAGGGCATCGGCTAGCGCTTGCGCCCAGTGGCGGGCCAGCTCGGCCTGCTGGGCTTCCACCATCAGGCGCAGCACTGGCTCGGTGCCGCTGGGGCGCACCAGCAGGCGGCCCTGGCCTTGCAGGGCGGCTTCGGCCTGGGCCAGCGTGCGTTGAAAACCGGGGTGGGTTTTCCAGCTCTCGCGATCGCTCAGGCGCACGTTGATGAGCGTTTGCGGGTAGAGCTGCACGGCTTGCAGCGCTTGCGCCATGCTTTGGCCGGTGGTGATGACGCGCTGGAGCACTTGCAAGGCGCTGACGATGCCGTCGCCCGTGGTGTGCTTGTCCAGCACCAGCAAATGCCCTGAGCTTTCGCCGCCAAGTTGCCAGCCTTGCTGCTCCAGCGCTTCGCGCACGTAGCGGTCGCCCACCTTGGCGCGCAGCATGCGGATGCCCAGCGCGGCCAGGGCTTGCTCCACGCCGAGGTTGGTCATGAGGGTGCCGACCACGCCTGCGGGCTTGGCGCCTTGCTCCAGCCGCTGCAAGGCCATCAGGTAAAGCAGCTCATCGCCATCGAACAGGCGGCCGCTGGCATCGACCATTTGCAGCCGGTCGGCGTCGCCATCAAGCGCAATGCCGTAATCGGCGCGGTGGGCCTGGACTTGCGCCACCAGCGCCTGGGGGGCGGTAGCGCCCACGCCGCGGTTGATGTTGAAGCCGTCAGGCTCGACGCCGATGGCGATGACTTCGGCGCCCAGCTCGTGAAAGACTTTGGGCGCGCATTGGTAGGCGGCGCCATGGGCGGCATCGACCACGAGTTTGAGCCCGCGCAGGCTAAGGTGGGTGGGGAAGGTGCTTTTGCAGAACTCGATGTAGCGGCCGCAGGCGTCGTCCATGCGGCGCGATTTGCCCAGCGCGGCGGAGGCGGCCCAGGTGGGCGGCTGGGTCAGGCCCTGCTCGACGGCTTGCTCCCATTCGTCGGGCAGCTTGGCGCCTTGGGCGCTGAAGAATTTGATGCCGTTGTCTTCAAACGGGTTGTGGCTGGCGCTGATGACGATGCCCAGATCGGCTCGCACGGCGCGGGTGAGATAGGCCACGGCTGGCGTGGGGATGGGCCCGAGCAGCACGACATCGACCCCGGCGGAGTTCAGGCCCGATTCCAGCGCGCTTTCCAGCATGTAGCCGGAGATGCGCGTGTCCTTGCCGATGAGCACGGTGGCAGCGGGGTTGGCCGCCTTGAGCACGCGCCCCACGGTGTGGCCGAGCTGGAGGATGAAATCGGGCGTGATGGGCGCCTGGCCCACTGTGCCGCGAATGCCGTCGGTGCCGAAGTACTGTCTGCTCATGACGCCTGCTTTCTTTGTTCTGGATTTTTGGGGAGGTCGGTGCGGAAAGTTGTGCCGGGGGCACTGGCTTGGAGCTGTTATTCAGACTCGTTATGGGCTTTGCTGAGGCCAAAAAGCTGCCAGAACTGCTCGGTTTGCTGGCGCACTTGCTGCTGCATTTGTTCTTGCACTTTGAGCAGGTTCTGGCGCGATTGCTCGGTGTAGCTCTCCATCACATTGGCTGTCATGGGCTGGAACTGCGCCCAGAAATCGGGCGAGATGTGGCGCGCCTGCTCGGCCCACTGCGATTGCATTTGCGCCTGCATTTCGGCCATGGCGGAGATGTTTTTCTCCATGTACGCGCCCATGAAGCCTTGCATGGTGTGGCCATAAAAGCGGATCAGATTGGCCAGCACCGATTCGCTGAACAAGGGCGTGCCGCCGACTTCTTCTTCCAGAATGATTTGCAGCAAGATGCTGCGCGTGAGGTTTTCGCCCGTTTTGGCGTCAACGACGGTGACGGGCTCGCGCTGCATCACCAGTTGTTTCACATCGGCCAGGGTGATGTAGGCCGAGTTGGCCATGTCGTAGAGGCGGCGGTTGGGGTATTTCTTGATGATGCGCCCTGTTGCGCCTGTAGCGCCTGCTGCGCCGCTGGAGGGGGTGGAAGTTGCCATGCAAGGCTTGGTCATGAATGCAAAGCGCGCCATTGTATCGGCCCGCTTTCAAGCATGGCAGCGGGCCAGGGCCGAGGTCAAGGCCAGGGCTGATTGGGGCCAGTCAGGCTTGGGGGCGGCAAGGCGCGGTGGCGCGGCCGCTGAGTTTGAACAGCACCACCCCTGCGCACAGCCATTGCAGCACATACAGCGCGGTGCCCAGGTTGTGCCAGATGTGCAAATCCACCCGCGCGACGATGCGTGGCGCTACGGCAAACTCGATCAGCAGCGCCAGGATGACCCCGGCCAGCGCCCAGCCGGTCAACGCCAGGGCGGGCGAGGCGGGGGCTGGCTCGGCCCCCGCTTGCACGGTGCGCGCAGCTTCCAGGCTGGGTTTGAGGCACAGCACCAGCAGCAGCCCGCAGGCCACGGCGACCCAGGTGATGGCGGAAAACATCTTGGCCGTAATAGGCCCCGCCACGGCGACGCTGGGCGCATAGGCAAACACCAGCGGCACGGCCAGAAAGCCCATGACGGACAGCCCGCCCCACCACAAGGCAGCGGCAAAAAAGGGCAGGCGGCGCACGATGCAGGCCAGGGGTTTGGGCATGGGAGTTCCTTTCACAAATGGAGAAAAAAAGGGGAGAGCAAGCCGATTCACGCAATTTGGCCGTACGCAGGCGGGTTGGGTGGGCTGAGCAAGGGGATGGCCATGAGCAGGGCAGGGGTGCAAACGTGCTCAATAGCCCGGCTTGGCGCCTGCGCGGCGCTTGGCAAACAGGCCTGCGCCACGTGCGCCCTGGCGCGCAAAGCGCTCACGGCGGGCGGTTTTGGGATCGACGGTGAGAGGGCGATAGGCCTCCAGGCGATCGCCCTCTTGCAGCACATAGTCCGCCGCAACGGCGCGGCCCCAAACGCCCCAGGCCCGCCAGTGCGGCAGGACGGGCGTGCTGGCGTCGGCTGCGGGGCGGGCTTGCGCCAGGAGCTGTGCGCCATGCGCCGTGGCGGCGGCTTGGGCTTGCGCGAGAGTGCTGCCTTCGGCCAGGGCCATGCGCCATTGCAGGGTTTGGCGAGGCCCCAGGCACAGCACGACATCGATCTGGATGCTGGCGGCGTTGGGCGGCGGCATGGGCGGCTTCTTTAGCGTTGGGCCGGGTAGAGGCTTTCGGCGCGTTGCACAAAGGCTTGCACCATGGTGTTGGCGATTTTGTCGAAGACGGGGCCTACCAGCAGGCGCAGGGCGGTGGAGCTGAAGTCGTAACTCAGCGTCAGCCCGACTTTGCACGCCTGGGCTTGCGCCGGCGTCTGGGCGTTGCCGATGCCCTGGAACGTCCATTCGCCTTGCAAGACGGAGAACGGCCCGCGCACCAGGCGCATGAGCACTTTCTCCTGCCCGATATGCTCATTGCGTGTGACAAACGATTGGCGCACGCGCGAAAAGGCAATGCCTACCTCTGCGGTCATGCCCGTCGCGTCTTGCTCCAGCACGCGCGCGTGGTCGCACCAGGGCAGAAACTCGGGGTAGCGCGCCACATCCGTGACCAAGGCAAACATCTGTGCTGGGCTGAACCAGACCAGGGCGGATTTATGGACTTGTTTCATGGGCAAAGATCACGCCGGGCGCGCGGGTTGGGGCCTGGCACGCAGCGCCAGCGCCACTGCGGCGCACGGGCCTGCGCAGTCTGCACAAGGGGCTGCACATACAATGGCCGGTTTTGCCGCCTGCGTTGGCTGTGGTTGCTGACAGTGGTTGCTGACAGTGGTTGCAAAAGGCTGGCGATTCTATCGCCGCAGCCCCGGGCCAGCCTGGCGCGGGCGTTGGCGCTCTTGTGTTGGCGCCTTTGCGCGCACGCTGCTGCTGCGGCGGGCCGTTCTGTTTTCTGTTATTTCCGTTTCCTCTGACCGACGTATGGCCAGCAAAGACAAAACCCCCTCCAGCCGTATTGCCGAAAACAAACGGGCGTTCTTCAACTACTTCATTGAAGAGCGCCACGAGGCAGGCATGGTGCTGCACGGCTGGGAGGTCAAGGCCCTGCGCAGCGGCAAGGCGCAGTTGACGGATGCGTATGTGGTGATCCGCGATGGGGAGATCTTCCTGATCGGCGGGCAAATCAACCCGCTCAAGACCGCCTCCACCCACGTGCGCCCCGAGCCTGACCGCACGAAAAAACTGCTGCTGCACAAAAGCGAAATCAAACGCCTGATCGGCAAGGTGGAGCAAAAAGGCTACACGCTGGTGCCGCTGTACCTGTATTGGAAAAATGGCCGCGCCAAATGCGAAATCGCCCTGGCCAAGGGCAAGGCCGAGTACGACAAGCGCGCCACCATCAAGGAGCGTGAGGGCAAGCGCGAGGTCGAGCGGGCGATGAAGTCGCGCCATCGTTGATGTGGCTGTCTGAATTACAAATCAAAAGAAATTTTTATTGCCTTTTTCGGCATATCTGTATTGAAGAAGAATATCCCTTGAATTGAAGTTTGCAAAAACGCGCGCTATCGCCCTTCTGGCCCTGATCGGTGCAGAAGCATCATGGGCTGTTCGATAATGCGTCCCGCTTGCTGTTCTCCAAGTCTGCCCTTGCCCCCATCATGCGTCGCCGCCTGCGCCTCCGTCCCCCTGTTTTGACTGGCCGCCTTGCCATGCGGCGGCGCGTGGTGCCCGGGCCGCTGCGCTGGCTGCTGTGGGCCGCTGCGCTGGCCTGCCTTGTGGCGGCGGGGCTGTGGACGCAGCAGCTCTGGCAGCAGCGCACGCACATGCAGCAAGAGCTGGAGCAATTGCGCTGGCAAGTGCAAGAAGCCCAAACCCAGCAAGCGCTGGCCAGTAACGCACCGCCGCCGCCAGCGCCCAAGCCCGAGCCTGGGCCAACGCCCGACCAACTGATACAGCAAAGCACCATCGACAGCCTGGCCGCCCAGGTGCGGGCGCTGCAAGGCGAAAACGGTCGCCTCAAAGACGAGCTGGGCTTTTACGAAAACCTGCTGCCTGCGCCAGGCGATGGCGGCATTGCCATCCGCAACATGACGCTGGCGCGCGCCGACGACGAGCACCTGGCCTGGCAAATGCTGCTGATGCGGCCCAAGCGCGATGCGGGCGTTTTCAAAGGCGAGCTGGAGTGGCGCATTACCGGCCTGCTCGACGGCAAACCCTGGAGCGCGCCAGCGCCCAAGCGCCGCCAAAGCCTGGAGCTGGGCCGCTACCTGCGGCTGGAGGGGCGGCTGAAAATCCCCAAAGGCTTGAAGGCCATCCGCGTCACCGCCCTGGTGTGGGAAGGCAAGCAAGAGCGCGCGCGGCATGCGCTGGCGTTGGCGCAGGACAAAGAGTGAGAGGACAGCCATGTTTTCCAAAAACAAACAACCCCCCATCCGCAGCTTGGTCGCCCACGGCTGCCACGTGCGCGGCGATCTCTCGTTCACCGACGGGCTGGGCATCGACGGCACGGTGGAGGGCCTGATCCAGGGCGCGCCCGATGCCGCTGCCCAGCCAGGCAAGAAAAAAAGCCGGGGCACGCTGGTGTTTGTTTCCGAGCAAGGCCGGGTACTGGGCGGCATCCGCGCCGATACCGTCATCATCAACGGCATGGTGGAAGGCCCGGTGCATGCCGATCGCGTGCTGGAGCTGCAACCCAAAGCGCGCGTGAGCGGCGATGTGAGTTATCGCCAGCTTGAAATGCACCAAGGCGCCCTGATTTCGGGGCGCATGCTGCCGCTTTTGCCCACCACGGAAGCCGAAGCGCCCAAAGGCGCAGGAGCGGCTGGCGCAACCACCGCCGCAAACGCCGCGTCAAACCGCGAAGGCAAGCCGGACAACCCGCTGCAATCGCTGGACGCGCTGCTCGACGAACAAAGCAAAGGCTCTGGCAAAGCAGGCTAGGGCGCTCTGGCGCCACTGCTCTACCATGAGCGCCTCTCACACCCGCCTGGCCAGCCAGCCAGGCCTCAGCAGGAGAACCACCCGATGACAACCGAAGCGACAACCGAAGTCCAAGCCACGCCCGACATGCCCATCAACTTCACCGATGCCGCCGCCGCCAAGGTGGCCGATTTGATTGCGGAGGAGGGCAACCCCGATTTGAAGCTGCGCGTGTTCGTGCAAGGCGGTGGCTGCTCGGGCTTCCAGTACGGCTTTACCTTCGACGAGATCGCCAACGAAGACGACACGACCATGACCAAAAATGGCGTCTCGCTGCTGATCGACCCCATGAGCTACCAATACTTGTTCGGCGCCGAGATCGACTACAAAGAAGATCTGCAAGGCGCGCAGTTCGTCATCAAAAACCCCAACGCCGAATCCACCTGCGGCTGCGGCTCCAGCTTCTCGGTGTGAGCTTTCCAGCGCAATGAGAGGCGCATGAGCACAACAGTGGCGCAGCCCGTTGCCTTGCAGGCCAGCACACGCCCCATTGGCGTGTTCGACAGCGGCATTGGCGGCCTGAGCATCCTGCATGCCTTGCAGCAAGCGCTGCCGGGCGAGGCGTTTGTGTACTTCTCCGATGCCGGTCACGCCCCTTATGGCGAACGCCCCGATGCCTTCATTGCCCAGCGCTGTTTGCATATCACCGAAGCGCTGATCCGGCAGCAGGGCATCAAGGCGCTGGTGGTGGCTTGCAACACGGCCACGACGGTCGCCATCCATTGGCTGCGCCAGCGCCACCCGGATTTGCCCATCATCGGCGTGGAGCCTGCCCTCAAGCCCGCGCTGGAGCGCAGCGCCAGCGCCCAGGTGGCCGTGCTGGCAACCGATCGCACGCTGAGCAGCGCCAAATACCAGGCACTGGCGGCGCGCATGGCGCAGGCCTATCCGCATGCGCGCATCGTGGCTGTGCCCTGCTCAGGGCTGGCAGGCGCGATCGAAAGCGGCGACGTTGCCTTGGTCGATACCCTTTGCGCCCGTTACACCGCCCAGGCCTGCCAAACCGCGCCTGGCGTGGATACGCTGGTGCTGGGCTGCACCCACTACCCGCTGGCGTTGGAGGCGCTGCGCCGCCACGCGCCCACTGGGCTGGCCTTCATCGACTCGGCCCCGGCAGTGGCCCGGCAAACGCGCATGCGTCTGGATGCGGTGGGTTTGCTCGCCCCACAGCCCAAAGGCTGGCCGCCGCAGCCTGCGCGCCCGGGCTTGCAGTTATTGGGTTCGGGCGATGTGCACGCCCTGCAAGCGCAAGCCAAGCGCCACCTGGCCCACTTGACCCACGTGGGGCGAATAGGGGAGGGCGCTCAAGCCAAGGGGCAGGCTGCGTAGCGGTTTGCAGCGGCAAGAGCTGCAAAAGGGGCGAGGAAGGCGCGCTGTGCTGTGCTGCGCCCCGGCACAAGACTTCGATCCAATAAGAAACGCTGCTCTCAAAGCAGCGTGTTCCATGTGTTTGCTCGATGCGCGTTTGATGCGCTCAAGGCGCTCAGTGCAGATGCCGGGGCGGGCGTCGGCCGCCGCCGTGGCCGCTGCTCCCGCCCGAGCCGCCCGATTCGCCACGGGGCGGGCGGCCCAACTCCAGCGAGCTGACCAGCGCATCAAAGCGGCCTGTGAAAAGCCGGTCGATTTCGTTGACCACGCCGGTGAGTTCGGCGGCCTCGAAGTGCCGCTCCATCAGGCTGACCACGTCCTGCACCAGCAAGTCGCGTTGCACCTGCATGATGGCCGATGGCGTGGGGCCGACGAACAGCAGAAAGAAATCATCGCGCGCCTGCTCGCCGCGGGCGTTGGCTTCGTCTTCTTCGTCCTCGTCCATATCGTCCCAGGCGCGGTCGTAGAACGTTACTTCAATGACGCAGCCGCGGTCGGCCAGATCGTTGAGGTTCATGCAGACTTCGTCGATCACCTGGCGGAAATCCTCTCCGCCGCGCACCGTCCAGCACATTTGCAGCACATGCTCGCGCGCAATGAATTCAATGCCAGGCTCTTCTTCGTAATACCCCACGGCGGCAGCGGCCAGAGAACGTGCGCCCGCGTACTGCCACATGGGCTTGAGCGCCTCCTCAATGGCGCTGAAACTCACATCGCGGCGCACGAAAACCTGCCCGTGGACGTGAATTTCAAAAGGGGTGTCGTTATCGTTTGTCATGGCTGGCTTACTTCTACCGTCAAAAGCGCGCGGGCCGCACCCGCGCACAAAGGGCCGACACTATAACCCCATGCCATAGGGGGGAGCGGGGGCGACGGCCCCATCAGCCGCCGCCATCAGCCGCCGCCCTCGGTAGTGCTCTCGGCTCTGGCCCAGGGGCCGCTTTTGCCGCCCTCCTTGCGCAGCAGATAGACCGATTCAATCACCATGCCTTTGTCGATGGCCTTGAGCATGTCGTACACCGTCAGCAGGCCGATGCTGGCGCCGGTGAGGGCTTCCATCTCCACGCCCGTCTTGCCCTGGGTTTCGGCCGTGACCTGGATGGCCACGCTGGGCGTTTGCGCATCGAGCGTGAACTCGACGCTCAAATGCGTCAGCGGCAGGGGGTGGCATAGCGGGATCAGCGCCGATGTTTGCTTGGCCCCCTGAATGGCGGCGATGCGCGCCACGCCCAGCACATCGCCTTTGGGGCTGGTTTCGGGGGCTTGCAGGGCGGCAAACGTGGCGGGCGAGAGGCGGATGCGCCCGCAGGCCACGGCTTTGCGATGGGTGGGCGCTTTGTGGGCTACGTCCACCATCCAGGCTTGGCCCTGGGCGTCGAAATGGGTGAGTCGGGCCTGTTCGGTCGCGGCTGGAGAGGTCATGAGTGATTTTTTATCGATCAATAGGAAAAGAAATATGCCTGTTTTGGCATGTTTTTATTGGCGTGAATTTTCTTGATTGGAAAGTTTGGGGTTCCAGAGGTGCAGGAGGGCTTTGGACATGAGGCGGGGATTGTGCGCTGGTTTTTCGAATATATTTTTAAATCAATTGGCAAATAAATATACTTTTTATGGCTTGATTAGTAATGCATTGAATTTCTTTTGAATGGTAAATACGTGGATTGCGCTCAAAGCGTGGCCTTGTTCACCTGCCTTGCGCCTGCCAGGCGGTGGCGACGGCGTCGGCCAGGCGGTCGAGCGCACCGCGGTGGCTTTGGGCGAAGGCGAGGGCGTGATTTTGCATGGCGTGCAGTTGGCTGCGGTGGTGCAGCAGTGCGGCGGCTTGGGTGATGGCCTGGGCGATGTCGCCCGCGCGCAGGGCCGCCTGGTGGGCCAGGGCGTCGTCGGCGGCCTGGGCAAAGTTGAAGGTGTGCGGCCCCATGACGACGGGGCAGGCGCAGGCGCAGGCTTCGATGAGGTTTTGCCCGCCCAGCGGCGCGAAGGAGCCGCCCAGCAAGGCGGCGTGGGCGAGGCTGTAGTACAGGGCCATTTCGCCCATGCTGTCGCCCAGCCAGATGGTGGGTTGGGCAATGGGGTTTTTGCCTGGGCCTGCAACGGGGCTTTCAACGGGGCCTTGCTCGCCCCAGGCGCTGCGGCGCGCCACGCGCAGGCCGTGCTGTTGCAGCAGGTGTTCGACGGCGTCGAAGCGCTGGGGGTGGCGCGGCACGATCAGCCATTGCACTTGTTGCAAGAGCGCCGGGGGCAGGGCGGCGAGCCAGGCGGCTTCTTCGCCCTCGCGGCTGCTGGCGAGGATGGCGATGGGCTGGCCACCGGCTTGCATGTGGCGCTCGCGCCAGGCGTGGCCGAGCTGGCGTTGGGCGGCGTCGGGGCGGGCGTCGAATTTGATGTTGCCAGTGATGGCGGTGACGGGCGCGCCGATGTCGCGCAGGCGCTGGGCGTCGGCCTCGGTTTGGGCGAGCACGGCGGCCAGGTGGCGGTAGGCCGGCCCCATGAGCCAGCGCGCCCGCAGGATGCGGGCGTGGGAGCGGGCATTGAGCCGCGCATTGACCAGCCACAGCGGCAGGCTCTGGCGGCGGCATTGCTCGACCATGTTGGGCCAGACCTCGGTTTCCATCAGCAGGCCCAGCCGGGGCTGGAAGTGGGCCAGAAAGCGCCCCACGGCCGCGCGTGTATCCCACGGGTACCAGCATTGCAGATCGCCCGCGCGCAAAAGGCGTTGGCCCTCGGCGCGGCCGGTGGCGGTGCCGTGGGTGAGCAACAGCGGCAGATCGGGGATGCGCGCGCGCAGGGCTTCGATGAGCAGGCCTGCGGTACGCGTTTCGCCCAGAGAGACGGCATGAATCCACAGTGGGCGGGCATCGCGGGCGGTGGGAGGGATGGGGGGGAAGCCGTAATGCCCGAAGCGCTCTGGCACCAGATGGCCATACAGCGGCTCGGCCTGCGCGCGGCGCGCCAGTTTGCGGCGCAGCAGGGGTTGGGCGAGGGTGAGCAGGGTGTTGTAGGGCATGGCGGTGCGTGGGGGGAGGCGCGAAGCCGTAAGAATGCCCGATTCCCACGGCTTGCTTGGGAATGAAGGCGGCATAATCGCGGGTTTTTTCGCGCTGCCGCGCCCGCACAGCACATGTCGCAAGCCCTTCCCGAAGTCACCATCTACACCGACGGCGCCTGCAAAGGCAATCCCGGTGCGGGAGGCTGGGGCGCTTTGCTCCAGTCGGGCGGCGCCAGCAAGGAAATCTGGGGTGGCGAGCCGGGCACCACCAACAACCGCATGGAGCTGCGCGCCGTCATCGAGGCGCTGGCGCTGCTCAAGCGCCCTTGCCGCGTCACGCTTTACCTGGACAGTGAATATGTGCGCAAAGGCATTACGGAGTGGATTCACGGCTGGAAGGCCAAGAACTGGAAAACCGCCAGCGGCCAGCCGGTGAAAAACGTGGAGTTGTGGCGCGCGCTGGACGAGCAAGTGCACAGCCGCGGCCACCGCATCGCCTGGCATTGGGTGAAAGGCCATGCGGGCCACCCCGGCAACGAGCGCGCCGACGCGCTGGCCAACCGGGGCGTGCAGGAGTTGCAGGGGCGCTGAGCGCCCCGCAGGGCCGCCAGCCAATCAACAGCAGCCAACAGACCAGGAGCCGGGCGCATGCCGCAGCGCGAACGCATCAAGCATGGGGAGAAGCAGGGGTGACGAGCCTGACAACACACACAGCCGCAGCGGCCCAGCCGGGCGACGCTGTGGTTTTCAAGGGCGTGGGCAAAACGTATCAGGCCGCATCCGGCCCGGTGCATGCGCTGGCCGACATCGATTTGGCGATTCCTCGCGGCTGCATCTTCGGCATCATTGGCCGCAGCGGGGCGGGTAAATCCAGCTTGCTGCGCACCATCAACCGGCTGGAGCGCCCCACTGAAGGGCAGGTGCTGGTGGAAGGGGTGGACATAGGTAGCCTGAGCGAGGAGGCACTGGTGCGCCAGCGCAGGCGCATCGGCATGATTTTTCAGCACTTCAACCTGCTGGCGGCCAAGACGGTGTGGGAGAACGTGGCCTTGCCGCTGCAAGTGGCGGGCGTGCCCGCCGCGCAGACCGAAGCGCGGGTGCGCGAGCTGCTGGAGCTGGTGGGCTTGGCCGACAAGCGCGATGTGTACCCCAAGCGCCTCTCGGGCGGGCAAAAGCAGCGCGTGGGCATTGCGCGCGCACTGGTGCACAACCCGCCGATTTTGCTGTGCGACGAGGCGACTTCGGCGCTGGATCCGGAGACCACGGCTGCGATCTTGCATTTGCTGCGCGACATCAACCGCCGCCTGGGCATTACCGTCATCCTCATCACGCACGAGATGAGCGTGATCCGCGAGATTGCCGATCGCGTGCTGGTGCTGGAAAAAGGCCGCATTGCCGAGCACGGCGAGGTTTGGCAGGTGTTTGGCGCACCGCGCCACGCGGCCACCCGCGCGCTGCTGGCGCCGCTGGAGCATGGCTTGCCCGACGATTTGCGCGAACGCCTGCTGCCCGAGCCGCCCGCGCAGCCGCACCAGCGCATCGTGCAATTGAGCTACACCGGCGCCCACGGGCTGGAGCCGGATTTCACCCGCCTGGCCCAGGCCCTGCCGGGGCTGCGCTTGCTGCATGGCGGCGTCGATCGCATCCAAGGCCATGCGCACGGGCATTTGATCGTCAGTATGGATGGGGCCGCGCCGCTGCCCCCGCAGGCCATGCAGGCAGTGCAGGCGCAAGAGATGGCTGGCGCGCCCGAAGCCGCGCTGGCAGGGCAGGCCCTGCCGCTGGCCCATCGCATGGAGGTGTTGGGTTATGTCGTTTGAATCCCTGTTGCAAAGCTGGCAGCCCGCCTGGCTGTCGATCCCGCTGACCACTTACTGGCAATCGCTGCTGGAGACGTTGCTGATGGTGGGCGTCTCCGGCGCCATCGCTTTTTTGGCGGGCGTGCCGCTGGCGCTGCTCTTGATCGTCACCGCGCCGGGGGGCTTTCTGGCTTCGCCGGGCATCAACCGCGCGGTGGGCTACGTCGTCAACGGCTTTCGCGCCGTGCCTTTCATCGTGCTGCTGGTGGCGCTCATCCCGTTCACGCGCTGGGTCGTGGGCACCACCATCGGCGTGTGGGCGGCCATCGTGCCGCTGGCCATCAGCGCCACGCCGTTTTTCGCCCGCATTGCCGAGGTCAGCCTGCGCGAAGTCGATCCCGGCCTGATCGAAGCGGCCCAGGCCATGGGCTGCCGCAAGTGGGACATCGTGCGCCACGTCTATCTGCCCGAAGCCATGCCCGGCATCATCGGCGGCTTCACCATCACCTTGGTAGCGCTCATCAGCTCCTCGGCCATGGCCGGTGCGGTGGGCGCGGGGGGGCTGGGCGATTTGGCCATTCGCTATGGCTACCAGCGCTTTGATTCGCAGGTGATGGTCGTCGTCATCGTTGCCTTGCTGCTGCTGGTCACCGCCGTGCAGTTTGCGGGCGACCGCTACGTGCGCTGGCTGCGCGAGCGTTGAGGCGCGTCATGCCATCAGCGCCCCGCATCCACCACCCTGGCCCGCTGGCCATCGGCGCCCATCTGGCCTTGCCCGAGCAGGCCGTGCGCCATGTGCAGGTGCTGCGCATGCAGCCCGGCCAGGCCATCACCCTGTTCCCCGGCGACGATGCCGAAAGCGGGCACGAATACGCCGCCACCATCACCGAGATGGGCCGCCACAGCGTGCAAGTGCGCATCGACGCCTGCGAAGTGCACGCGCGCGAAAACCGCATCGCCTTGCACCTGGCCCTGGGCATGCCCAGCAACGAGCGCATGGATTGGCTGGTGGAAAAGGCTACCGAGCTGGGTGCAGCCAGCATCACCCCCTTGATGACCGAGCGCAGCGTGCTGCGCCTGCAAGGCGAGCGCGCCGAGAAAAAACGCGCCCACTGGCAGGCCATCGCCATCGCCGCCTGCGAGCAATGCGGGCGCAACCGCGTGCCGCTGATCCAACCCGTGAGCACGCTGGCGGCCTATGTGCAGGCACAGGTACAGGCACAAGAGAAAGAACAGGCGCAGGCCGCCGGTGGGGCGCAGCGGCGCTGTGTGTTGAGCCTGCACGCGGGCAGCGCCCGCCTGGATGCACGCTGGCTGGCCGAGCTGGAGCAGGGCGGTGTGAATGCCCTCACCGTGCTCTCCGGCCCCGAAGGCGGCCTGAGCCAGGCTGAGGAACAACAAGCCCTGGCGGCGGGATGGGCCCCCTTGCACCTGGGCCCGCGCGTGCTGCGCGCCGAAACCGCGCCGCTGGCCGTGGCGGTTGCGCTGGGGCTGCTGGGGACAGCGCCGTGAGGCGCGGGGCAAATCGCCCTTGCCCGAAAGCGGCAACACCAGCCGCAAAGCCAGCGGCAAAAATCCGGCTATCGCTCTGACGGCCTATCCGACGCCCGATCCGAGGTTCCATCCGAGGCCCTATCTGGCGGCACAATGGCGCGCTTGCGCCAGACTGCACCCCGCGCCCAACCAGCCCTTTTTCTTTTGACGAATCCATCCCGACCATGAAACGCCCATCGCCGCTCTCCCGCCTTGTTTCCGCCCGCTTGCTCTGCCTAGTCGTGGCGGGCTGCCTGGGCCTGCCTGCTGCTGTTGCGGCGGGCAAGGAAAACGCCGCACCGCCAGCGGCCAAGGCCAGCCAGGGCAAAGCCGCCAGCGGCAAGCCCTTGGCGGTGAGCTGGGATTCCCTGGTGCCCGCCAATTGGGACCCCAGCGCCGAATTCGCCGACTTGTTTGCCGATGGCGCCGAGGAATGGGACGACAGCGACCCGCGCGCGCAAAAGCTCTACGACCGCATGCGCAAAGTCTGGGACAGCGCCCCCACCGTGAACGACTACCAAGGCAAGCTGGTGCGCCTGCCCGGCTATGTGGTGGCGCTGGAGGACGGCAAGGACGGCCTGCGCGAGCTGCTGCTGGTGCCCAACTTCGGCGCTTGCATCCACACCCCGCCGCCGCCAGCCAACCAAATCATCCACATCAAGCTGGAAAAACCCGTGAAAGGCTTTGCCTCGCTCGATGCCGTCTGGGCCACGGGCGAGCTGCAAGTGGCCCGGCAAAACTCCGAAATGGGCGTGAGCGGCTACAGCCTGCGCAACGCCAGACTGGAGCCGTACAAAGAATGAAATACACATCAATGTAAAAATGACTTGATGTGTAACAAGCCATAAAAAGGTTGTTTTGTTTCTTATTGATTGGTAAAAAAGGCCGGGCGTCAGGCGTGTGCCCGGCCTTTTTGCATGGTTTTTGCGCCCGCCAGCGTGGGGGTGTTGTGAGAGTGCCTGCAAGCGGGCCGGGGCGACGTTTTTTTCGTGCATACTGCCTCGAACCCTGTTTGTCCCTACTTGAAAGCCGACGCGTTGACCTCACTCATGTCCCAATCCATCACGCTGGAGGAGTCCATGAACACTTTGTATGAATCCGACGCATTTTCGGTCGTCCATATGCAGCAGGACGTCGCCTCGGCCCACCTGGAGGGCGAGCAACCGCGCCATCCGCTCGCGGGGCTGGTGCGCCACGGGTTTGAGATTGTGGATAAACGCTCAGGCCGCGAGGTCTACCTGGACGGCCGCTGGGCGGAGATTTTCCACGCCCAAATCCGCGAATGGCAGCGCAACACCCCCACGCAAGAGGAAGTGGAAGAAACGCTGGACAGCTACACCGGCCTTGCACACCACCCCGTGCATGTGCACTGACGCCTTGCACAGCCACTTGCATGCACCCCGGCGGCGCTGCGCGCGCGCCGGATCGCCCGAGCGCCCCCCGTTTTGCCCGTAGAATCGCGCCCTTGCTGGCCGGCTGCACGACGGATGCGCCAGCAATTGGAAGAGTGGCAGAGCGGTTGAATGCACCGGTCTTGAAAACCGGCGATGGGCGACCATCCGTGGGTTCGAATCCCACCTCTTCCGCCAAGAATCAAAACGCAGCCCGCTCTCCCCGAAGCGGGCTGCACTTTCTTGACCCACCTCATCACTGCCAGTAGCTCAACTGGATAGAGCAGCTGCCTTCTAAGCAGCAGGTCGGGGGTTCGAGTCCCTCCTGGCAGGCCAGGCCATGATTTGCTGTCATAATCGCCCGCTTTTCGCCCTCGCTTGGCGGCAGGGGGTGGCGGGGGCTTTCATAAGCTCCTGGCGCGAGGTTCTCAGAGGCTTTGAACAGGCTTTTTTGCAACTCATCCGCAGTTTTGAGGCCCGCAGCCTTGCCAACGCTGCTGTGCCGTATGGAGGCCCACAAGGCCATCGCTGCATCCTTCTTTATCGCCTTGGGCCTTTGAACAGGCTCTGACAGGCGCCTCCCCAACTCCCATCTTCTTTCTTTTCTCCATTTCTGGAGACTCGATTCCATGCACTTGAATGAGCTCAAGGCACTGCACGTGTCCGAAGTATTGAAGCAGGCCGAAGCCCTGGGTATCGAAAACACCGGCCGTATGCGCAAGCAGGAGCTGATGTTTGCCATCATCAAAAAACGCGCCAAGGAAAATGGCGAGCAGGTTTTCGCCGACGGCGTGCTGGAAATCCTGCCCGATGGCTTCGGCTTTTTGCGCAGCCCCGACACCAGCTTCACCGCCAGCACGGACGATATTTACATCTCGCCCAGCCAGGTGCGGCGCTTCAACCTGCACACGGGCGACATGATCGAGGGCGAGGTGCGCATCCCCAAGGATGGCGAGCGCTATTTCGCGCTGACCAAGCTCGACAAAATCAATGGCGGCCCGCCCGAGCAGAACAAGCACAAGGTGATGTTCGAGAACCTCACGCCGCTGTTCCCCAAACAGCAGATGAAGCTCGAGCGCGACATCAAGGCTGAGGAGAACATCACCGGCCGCATTATCGACATCATCGCCCCGCTGGGCCGTGGCCAGCGCGCGCTGATCGTGGCACCGCCCAAGAGCGGCAAGACCATGATGATGCAGCACATCGCCCACGCCATCACAGCCAACAACCCGGACGTGCACCTGATGGTGCTGCTGGTCGATGAGCGCCCTGAGGAAGTGACCGAGATGCAGCGCACCGTCAAGGGCGAG
Organism: Allofranklinella schreckenbergeri; assembly: GCF_003703475.1. GTDB lineage: Bacteria > Pseudomonadota > Gammaproteobacteria > Burkholderiales > Burkholderiaceae_C > Lampropedia > Lampropedia schreckenbergeri. Next base: position 88,194 of record NZ_RDQM01000003.1, read on the forward strand.
ATCATCGCCTCGACCTTTGACGAGCCGGCCGCGCGCCACGTGCACGTGGCCGAGATGGTGATCGAGCGCGCCAAGCGCCTGGTGGAGCTGAAAAAGGACGTGGTGATCCTGCTGGACTCCATCACCCGCCTGGCGCGCGCTTACAACAACGTCGTGCCCACCAGCGGCAAGATTCTTTCGGGCGGGGTGGACGCCAATGCCTTGCACCGGCCCAAGCGCTTTTTTGGCGCCGCGCGCAATGTGGAGGAGGGCGGCAGCCTGACCATCATCGCCACCGCGCTGGTGGACACGGGCAGCCGCATGGACGAGGTGATCTTTGAGGAATTCAAGGGCACGGGCAACAGCGAAATCCACCTCAGCCGCCGCCTGTACGAAAAGCGCGTGTTCCCGGCTATCGAACTCTCCAAAAGCGGCACGCGCCGCGAGGAGCTGCTGCTGGCGCCCGAGGTGCTGCAGAAAACGCGCATCCTGCGCCAGTTCCTGTTCAACATGGACGAGATCGAATCCATGGAGCTGATGCTCAAGAACATGAAGGTCACCAAGAACAATCACGAGTTTTTCGACATGATGCGCCGAGGCGGTTGAGGCCTTGCGCTCGCCGCCACCCACTACACCCAATGCCAAGCGCCCTTTCGGGGCGCTTTTTATTTCAAATCAATGGAAAAAATATTGCCTTGTTTCGGCAATATTTCTAACTATCGTTTTTTCCTTTGATTTGAAATTTCGCTAAATCGTCCAAGCAGGCCGTCAGCCAGTCGCGCTGGCGGGTATCAATGTGGCAGGCTACGGCTTGTTCGCCCTCGTCCAGCGGTTCCAGCCACTGCTGCTGCCGTGCCAGCACATCGGCAGTGGCTTCGGACGGGTCCTGGCCCTGGTTCTGGCGCAGGGCGAGGCGCTGGCGCAAAACCGCTTCGGGGGCCTGGCAGTGCAGGATGGCAAAGGGCAGGCCCCGCTGGCGGGCCAGTGCGTGCATGGCGTCGCGTTGCTCGCGGCGCAAAAAAGCGGCGTCGATGACGACTGGCCAGCCCGCTTCCAGCGCGCCTGCGGCCAGTTCGCCCAGGCGGGCGAAGGTGCGGGCGGTGGCCTCGGGCGTGTAGATATTGAGGCCGCGCTGGGCGGAGTCCTCCAGCGCTGCGAGGCCAAACAGGCGTTTGCGCTCCACATCCGAGCGCAGGCGCACGGCGCCCAGGCGGGCTATCACGGCTGCGGCGACGGTGGATTTGCCCGAGCCGGACAGGCCGCAGGTGATGAGCAGGGGCGGGCGGTGCGGCGCGTTGGCGGGCGCTGCCGGGGCAGCTTGGGCGGCTGTGCCTGCTGTCCAGCGGTCGAGCAAGTCCACATAGCGCTGGCCTTGCGCGGCCTGGCCGGGGGTGAGCTGCGCCACCATCGCCCGCACCAGCGCGCGATACACCTCGTAAAAACGCCAGGTGCCCAAGCCTGCGTAATCGCCGCTGGTTTGCAGCCAGCCGTCCATCAGGTGCGCGGCCAGATCGCTGCGGCCGTGGGCGTGCAAATCCATGCTGAGAAAGGCGATATCGTTGACGGGATCGAGCCAGCGCATGGCGGGCTGGAATTCGATGCCGTCAAAGGGCGCGATGGCATCGCCCAGCACGACCAGATTGCCCAGGTGCAAATCGCCATGCCCTTCGCGCACGAGGCGCTGGCGCGCCTGCCATAGCGGCCACAGGCGCTGGCTTTGCGCCTCCACCCAAGCCTGCCAGGCGGGCACATGCGCCGCCAGTGCGCCTTGGCGCAGGGTGCGCAGGACTTGATCGACTTCGGTGCGGATCAGCTCCGGGCTGCCATAGCGCGGATCGGGGTTGGCCGCGCTGGCTTGGGCGTGGAACTGGGCCAGGCGCTGGCCGAGGGCGTGCAGGCCGGGAGCGCTGACGGGATCCGCAGCCGGGCCGATGGCCGCGTTCGCCACGGGGGCATGGTGGGTGCGCGCCTGCTTGGCCTGGGCAGCCGTCAGGCGCGCGCTCAGCAAAGCGTCGGCGGGAAAGCGCTGCATTTCCACCGCCCATTCGCTGGGGATGCGGTTGGCGTGGGTGGTTGGCGTGTCGGGGGCATGCCAGCTCAGGCGGCCCGCTGCATCGCGCCAGAGAGGGTGCAAGCCCAGATACAGCTCGGGCGCAAAGCGGCGGTTCAGGCGCAGCTCCTCCTCGCAGCAATGCTGGCGCTGGGCCAGCGTGCGGAAATCGAGAAAGGGCAGGTGCACGGGCTTTTTGATCTTCCACACCCGCTGGCCGCCCATCAGCAGCCAGGAGATATGCGTTTGCACCAGGGCCACATCGGCCAGGCCTTGCTGGCGCAGCTCTTGCAGCAGGGCTTCGATATCCTGATCGGCGGGCGCAGTGCGCTGCATGGGGGGCTTGGGGGTTTCACGGGGGCTGGAATCGGGCATGCGGCCAATTATGATGCGGCGTTTTTCCTCCTTGCCGCTACGCATCATGCAATTCGCCCCCCGTCTTCAAAACGTCGAAACCTCCGCCATCCGCGAGATCTTCAAACTGCTGGGCCGCCCCGGCATCATCAGCTTTGCGGGGGGCTTTCCCGATGCGGCGCTGTTCGATGTGCAAGGGTTGGCCGAAGCGGCGCAAACGGCGCTGGCCGAGCATCCCGCCATCGCTTTGCAATACGGCCCCACGGAAGGTTACGAGCCGCTGCGCGAGCAAATTGCCGCCAGCCTTGCGGCCCAGGGCGCCAGCGTGCAGGCAGCGGATGTGCTGGTGACCACGGGCAGCCAGCAGGCGCTGGATTTGCTGGGCAAAACCATGCTTTCGCCGGGCGATACGGTGCTGGTGGAGGGGCCGACATTCCTGGCCACCATCCAGTGTTTTCGCCTTTACGGCGCGCAGGTGGTGGCGGTGCCCATCGACCACGAAGGGGTGCAAGTCGATGCGCTGGAGCAGCGCATTCGCGCGCATCGCCCGCGGCTGATTTACCTCATCCCCACCTTTGGCAACCCCAGTGGCGCGCAGCTTTCATTGGAGCGCCGCCGCCGCATTCTGGAGCTGGCGGCGCAATACCAGGTGCTGGTGGTGGAGGACAACCCCTATGGCGAGCTGTATTTCGATGCCCCGCCGCCGCCCAGTTTGTTGGCGCTCAGCGCCCAAGTGCCGGGCAGCCGCGATTGGCTGGCCTATTGCGGCAGTTTCTCCAAAACGCTCTCGCCCGGCCTGCGCCTGGGCTGGATGGTGGCGCCCGCCGCGCTGTTGCAGCAAGCGGTGATGTGCAAGCAGTTCAGCGATGCCAATAGCAGCATGCTGGCGCAGGTCACCGCCAGCGCCTATCTGGCCAGCGGCCGCCTGCCTGCCGCGCTGGCGCAGGTGCAAGCGGCTTACGCCCACCGTGCACGGTTGATGATGCAGTGCCTGGAGCAAGAAATGGGCGATGCCATTGCCTACACCCCGCCGCAGGGCGGCATGTTCATCTGGGCGCGCCTGACAGGACGGCGCGGCGATGGCGATGCCGCGCCTTTTGTGCGCCGTGGCATTGAGCAAGGCGTGGCCGTGGTGCCTGGCGCGCCGTTTTACGCCAGCGAGCCGGATGGGGCGACTTTCCGCATGAGTTATGCCACGGCGGCGGACGAGAAAATCATCGAAGGCGTGCAGCGCCTGGCGCGGGCGCTGGTGTGATGCCTGACGCTGCCCTTTGAGCGCAGCGGCCCCGTGCGGACGGCGTGGCCGTCGGGGCGCTGCTTGCGTGGCTGCGGCTTATTGGCAGGCAGGCGATCGCGATCAGTGGCGGAAATGGCGCACGCCGGTAAAGACCATCGCCACCCCGCGCTCGTTGGCCGCGTCGATCACTTCCTGATCGCGCATGGAGCCGCCGGGCTGGATCACGCAAGTTGCGCCGTGGTCGATCACCACATCCAGCCCATCGCGGAAGGGGAAGAAGGCATCGCTGGCCACTGCCGTGCCGTTCAGCGACAGGCCCGCGTGCTGGGCCTTGATGCTGGCGATGCGGGCGGAGTCGAGCCGGCTCATCTGGCCTGCGCCCACGCCCATCGTCATGCCATCCTTGCAGAACACGATGGCATTGCTTTTCACGAATTGGGCGACTTTCCAGGCGAACAGCAAATCCTGCAATTGCTCCGCGGTGGGCTGCTTTTGCGTGACCACCTTGAGGTCGGCCAGGGTCAGCTCATGGTTGTCGGCGGTCTGGATCAGCAGGCCAGAGCCAACGCGCTTGAAATCCAGCGCATTCTGGCCGCGCGCCCAGGGCGTGGCGCCTTGGCGCTGTACATCGGCCAGGGGGATGCGCAGCACGCGCACGTTTTGCTTGGCTTGCAGCAGCGCCAAGGCTTCGGGCGTGAAGTCGGGCGCCATCAGCACTTCGACGAATTGTTTGGAGACAGCCTCGGCCGCCGCCGCATCCACCGGGGTGTTGAAGGCGATGATGCCGCCGAAGGCGCTGGTCGGATCGGTTTTGAAGGCCTTGCTGTAGGCCTCCAGCGCGTTGGCGCCCACGGCCACGCCGCAGGGGTTGGCGTGCTTGACGATGACGCAGGCGGGCACGTCCCATTGCTTGACGCATTCCCAGGCCGCGTCGCCATCGGCGATGTTGTTGTAGGACAGCTCCTTGCCTTGCAATTGCTCGGCCGTGACCAGCGAGCCAGGCGCCGGGTGCAGATCGCGGTAGAACGCGGCTTGCTGGTGGGGGTTTTCGCCATAGCGCAGGTCTTGCAGCTTGACGAAGCTGCCATTGCTTTGCGCGGGGAAGGGCGAGCGAGTGGGGCTTTGCCCGGCGCTGGAGGCGGAAAAGTCAATGGACGAGAGCCAGTCGCTGATGGCCGCGTCGTACTGCGCAATGCGGTTGAAGGCGGCTACCGAGAGGCCAAAGCGCGTCTGGCGCGAGAGCTGCCCGGCCGCTTGCAGCTCGGCCAGCACGGGGGCGTATTGGCTGGCATCGGTCAGCACGGCCACATCCTGCCAGTTCTTGGCGGCGCTGCGCACCATGGCGGGGCCGCCGATGTCGATGTTTTCGATTGCGTCTTCCAGCGTGCAGCCGGGCTTGGCGACGGTGGCTTCAAACGGGTAGAGGTTGACCACCAGCAGATCGATGGTGTCGATGCCATGCTCTTTCAGCGCCGCCATGTGCGCGGGCAGATCGCGCCGCGCCAGCAGGCCGCCGTGGATGCGCGGGTGCAGGGTTTTGACGCGCCCGTCGAGCATTTCCGGAAAGCCGGTGACTTCAGCCACCTCGGTGACGGGCAAGCCCGCCTGGGCCAGCAGTTGGGCTGTGCCGCCGGTGGAGAGCAGGCGCACGCCCAGCGCGTGCAGGGATTGGGCAAATTCAACAATGCCGGTCTTGTCGGAAACGGAAATCAGGGCAGAGAGGGACATGGGGGCTGCGAAAGGGGTAACGAAACGAAAAAACCGGCTATTGTAAGAAGCTGTGCAAGTGTGTTGCGAGTAGGCGCGCAGCCCCGTCAGCCTCTTGCATGGCAGCAAATGGCCCCCAAATGGGGGCCGTTTTTCGCTTTTTTTTCGGGAAAGGGTTTCACACCATGCGTTTGCTGCTTGCCATCTTTTTGCCGTTTCTGGTGTTTTTCACCATCGGCCGCCCGCTGGCGGGGATTGTGTGCCTGGTGTTGCAAATCACCCTGATCGGCTGGCTGCCCGCCGCGCTGTGGGCGGTGTACGCGTTGAGTCAGTACAAAACGGATGAAAAAATCCGCCGCAGCCTGGGGCATTGACCTCGTGCATGCCCCACCCACTGTTGATATGTTCGTGTAGGAAAGGAATATAACCATGTTGAAACATCTCGGCTTTACCTCTTTGGCCCTCTGTTTGTCGATGGCGGCCGCAAGCCCCGCTTGGGCTGTGGATGCGCAGCCTGCGCAGGTGGATGGCTTGCTGACGGTCAAAAGCGCCTACTCCGCACCCGAATCGCTCAAGCGCGTGGAAGATGCGCTGAAGGCCAAGGGCTTGACTATTTTCACGGTGATTGACCACCAAAAGGCTGCGCAAGAGCAGCAATTGGACATGCCCGCAGCCAGCGTGATCGTGTTTGGCAACCCCAAGCTGGGCACGCCGATGATGGTGCAAACGCCAACCTTGGCGATCGATCTGCCCTCGAAAGTGCTGGTTTGGGAAGATGGCAAAGGCAATGTGTTCGTTTCCATGAACACCGCCGCTTACATGGCCAAGCGCCACCATCTGCCCGAGAGCGTGACGGCGCCGCTGGCGGGCCTGGAGAAGCTGGTGCCTGCTGCGGTGCAGTGATTTTGCAAATCAAAGGATAAAAAACAATGCCTTTTAGGCATGTTATGAAATAAATTGTTTTTCTTTTGATTGAAATGAAAAAAGGGCCGAATGGCCCTTTTTTTCTTGGCTTGTCACAGCATTACAGCAAGCCGGGATTGCCCTTGGCCGGATCGCTGTCGCGGGCGGCCAGCGCATCGGCCACCGTCAGGCCCAGCGCCTTGGCCACGCCTTCACCGTAGGCGGGATGGCAGGCGTTGCAGTTGCGGATGTGGCGGTACTTGATGAAATCAGGCGCATCGCCCATTGCGGCAGCGGTGTTGGTGAACAGCACTTGCTGTTGCGCGGGACTCATCAATTGGAACAGGGCGCGCGGTTGGCTGAAGTAGTCGCTGTCGTCCTCGCGGAAACTCCAATGCGCGGCGTCGCCGGAGATGCGCAGGGGCGGCTCGGCATACTGGGGCTGCTCTTGCCATTGGCCGAAGCTGTTGGGTTCATAGTGCAGGGCGCTGCCGTAGTTGCCATCGGCGCGGCCTTCGCCATCGCGGGCGTTGCTCATCACCGGGCAGCGCGGCTTGTTCACCGGGATTTGGTGGTGGTTCACGCCCAGGCGGTAGCGCTGTGCATCGGCGTAGTTGAACAGGCGCGCTTGCAGCATGCGGTCGGGCGAGACGCCAATGCCGGGTACCAGGTTGCTGGGGGCAAAGGCCGATTGCTCGACGTCGGCGAAGAAGTTTTCCGGGTTTTTGTTCAGCTCGAACTCGCCCACTTCGATCAGCGGGTAGTCCTTTTTCGGCCAGACCTTGGTCAGGTCGAACGGGTGGTAAGGCACTTTTTCCGCTTCGGCTTCGGGCATGACCTGAACGTACATCTTCCATTTCGGGAAATCGCCGCGTTCAATGGCTTCGTACAGATCCCGCTGGTGGCTTTCACGGTCTTCACCAATGAGTTTGGCCGCTTCCTCGTTGGTGAGGTTCTTGATGCCCTGCTGGGTGCGGAAGTGGAATTTCACCCAGAAGCGCTCGCCCGCCTCGTTCCAGAAGCTGTAGGTGTGGCTGCCAAAGCCGTGCATGTGGCGGTAGCTGGCGGGAATGCCACGGTCGCTCATCACGACGGTGACCTGGTGGAAGGCTTCGGGCAGCAGGGTCCAGAAATCCCAGTTGTAGGTGGCGCTGCGCAGGTTGGTACGCGGGTCGCGCTTGACGGCCTTGTTCAAGTCGGGGAACTTGCGCGGGTCGCGCATGAAGAACACGGGGGTGTTGTTGCCCACCATGTCCCAGTTGCCTTCTTCGGTGTAGAACTTCAGCGCAAAGCCGCGAATATCGCGCTCGGCGTCGGCGGCGCCCCGCTCGCCAGCGACGGTGGTGAAGCGAGCGAACATTTCCGTCTTCTTGCCCACTTCGCTGAAGATTTTGGCGCGGGTGTATTTGGTGATGTCGTTGGTGACGGTGAAGGTGCCAAACGCCCCGCTGCCTTTGGCGTGCATGCGGCGCTCGGGGATGACTTCACGCACGAAGTTGGCGAGCTTTTCGTTCAACCACAAATCCTGCGCCAGCAGCGGGCCGCGCGCGCCAGCGGTGAGGCTGTCCTGGTTGTTGGGCACCGGCGCGCCGTTGTTCATGGTGAGATGGGTGATGGGGCATTTGTTGGGAGTTGACATCGTGGAGTCCTTTCCGGGGTGGTTGGGCAGGGCGTGCCTGCGTGATGTGATGAGCGATAAATTATGGCTATTTATTTTTGTTTTGTGATTGTTTTTTTGTAATTCGATGATAGTCTGGCTGTATAGTGGCGTCGAAGATCTTATTTTTACCAATCAAAAAGAAAATTTTTAACGTGTTTTAGGCTTGTTTATAGTTAAATTGAATTTACTTTTGATTGAAATTTGGTGAGCGCTTATTTCCCCTCCCGCACCATGCGGGCCGACCAGCGCGCATCCAGTGGCGCGCGTGGCGCGGTGTCCCACTGCTGGCGCAGTTGCTCCAGCTCGCGGCGGTCTTTCTTGGTGGGGCGGCCGTGGCGCAGCATGTCGGCAGGCTCCGGGGCCAGGCGCAGCAGCTGCGCGCGTTGCTCGCGCGCGGCCAGGCTTTCGGGCGTTTCCTCATACAGCGTTTGCGCCACCGCAGCCGGGCCGCGCATGGCGCTCAGGCCGCGCACCTGCACCGTTCGCTGGTGCACGCCGTGCCCGAGGATGAGCGTATCGCCCACGCGCAGCTCCCGCGACGCTTTGGCGACGATGCCGTTGACCACCACACGGCCCTTGGCAATTTCTTCGGCCGCCAGCGCGCGGGTTTTGTGAAAGCGGGCGCACCACAGCCATTTGTCCAGCCGCATGCCTTCTGCGGGCGTGGTTTGGGCGGGCGCTTGGCGCTGCGCGAGTTTGGAGGTTTGAGCGGTTTTTTGTTTGGCCATAAAAGAACGTACAAGCGATGTGGGAGCTACTCAGGCGAGGCAACGCGGCGCAAATGGGGCTGCCATAGGCCCTCTACAATGCCGCGCTTGTTTTTTGCCCTTTTTCGGGCTTGTTTTTTGCCCCTTTTTGCCTCCCTTTTCGGGCCGCATTGTCCAGGCGGCTTCAGCCCCTTGCTTCTTCCCATGCCTTTTCTCGCCACGCCCCTTGCCGCATCCATTTTCAAAGCCTACGACATCCGTGGCACCACGCCCGTGACCATCAACGAAGCCCTGGCCGAGGCGCTGGGCCGCGCCTTTGGCACGCGCGCCCTGGCCGAGGGCCAGCGCACCGTGGCCGTGGGGCGCGACGGGCGGCTCTCCGGCCCGGCGCTGGCCGCTGCATTGATGCGCGGGCTGGTGGCGGTGGGCATCGAGGTCATCGACATCGGCCAGTGCACCACGCCCATGCTGTACTTCGCCGCCAGCACCCTGTGCCAAAGCGGCATCCAGGTCACGGGCAGCCACAACCCGCGTGACGACAACGGCTTCAAGATGGTGCTGGCCGGCCGCGCCATTTACGGCGATGAGATCCAGGCGCTGCGCCGCATCATCGAAGAAGAAAGCTGGCAATTGAAAGAGGGCGGCCGCGTGCGCCAGGCGGACGTGTTGCCCGCCTACCGCGAGCGCATCGTGGGCGATGTGCGCCTGGCGCGCCCCGTGCAAACCAGCGGCCAAAGCGCCAGCGCGGGCCTGTGCGAGATCAAGCAGGCCATGACGCGCCCCATGAAAGTGGTGGTGGACTGCGGCAACGGCGTGGCCGGCGCCTCGGCCCCCGGCATCCTGCGCGCCCTGGGCTGCGAGGTGATCGAGCTGTTCACCGAAGTGGACGGGCGCTTTCCCAACCACCACCCAGACCCATCCAAGCCCGAGAACCTGCGCGACGTGATCCGCACCCTGCAAGACACCGACGCCGAGCTGGGCCTGGCCTTTGATGGCGATGGCGATCGCCTGGGTATCGTCACCAAGGACGGGCAAACCATCTTCCCCGACCGGCAAGTGATGCTGTTCGCGCAGGACGTGCTCACCCGCGTGCCCGGCGCACATATCGTGTTCGACGTCAAATGCAGCCAGCGCCTGGCCCCGGCCATTGAGGCCGCAGGCGGCGTGCCGCTGATGCACAAGACGGGCCACTCGCTCGTCAAGGCCAAGATGAAGGAAGTCGATGCCCCGCTGGGCGGCGAGATGAGCGGCCACATCTTCTTCAAGGAGCGCTGGTACGGCTTTGACGACGGCACCTACGCCGCAGCCCGCCTGCTGGAAATCCTCAGCCGCTATCCCGACCCCAGCGCCGTGCTGAACGCCTTGCCCAGCAGCCACAGCACGCCCGAGCTGAACGTGCCCTGCGCCGAAGGCGAGCCGCACCGCCTGGCCGCCGAGCTGCAAGCCCTGGCAGCCGATGCCTTTAGCGCCCCCGCGCAGGTCAACACCATCGACGGCCTGCGCGTGGACTGGCCCGACGGCTTCGGCCTGATCCGCGCCAGCAACACCACGCCCGTGCTGGTGCTGCGCTTTGAAGGCCACACGCCCGAGGCGCTGGCGCGCATCGAGCGCGACATGCTGGCCCTGCTGCGCCGCGTCAAGCCCGATGCGCAAGTGGGCGCGGCGGCGCATTGAACGGTGCGGCAGCAACCCCAGGGCAGCCCTCAGCCTTGAAAAAGTCCTTGCACCGACTGGCGCTGGTCATCGCCCTGATCGCGGGCCTGTGGGTGGCCTTGCTGTATGTGCCCAGCGGCTACAGCTGGCTGGTGGGCGGGCTGTGGCTGGGGCTGATCTTCGTGGCCTTGCCCTTGCTGCTGCTTTGCTCGTATGAGGCGCTGGGCGCGCTGCTGGCTTCGCGCCGGGCGCGCCGAGCTGGCGCATCGCCAGAAGACGCGGGCGGGCTGTTGCTGCACGTGTGCGCGGCCTTTGCGCTGGCAGTGGGCGCGCTGGTGGCCTGGATGGCGCGGGGCGGCGCTGTTAGCGCCATGCCGGTGGGCTGGCTCATGCTCATACTGCCTGCGCTGGTATATGTCTTGGGTTGGTCAGTGGCCTTGCAACGCCCGCCCGCACAACTGCTGCTGTATGGCTTGCGCAAGCTGCGGCAATGGTGGCGCTCTCGCCGGAATTCATAAGCCACACATAGGCCCGCAAAAGCCCAGCGCGCCAGTCCAATGCAGCCAGCGCCTGGCCGCCGAGCTGCAAGCGCTGATGGGCAATGCCCTCAGCGCCCCCGCGCAGGTCAACGCCATCGACGGCCTGCGCGTGGACTGGCCCGACGGCTTCGGCTTGATCCGCGCCAGCAACACCACGCCCGTGCTGGCGCTGCGCTTTGAAGGCCACATGCCCGATGCGCCGCTGGGCGGGGCGGCGCACTGAAGCTGTCGCCGGCTTTACCACCAGTAGGTGGGATAACGCCTGGGCTGGCTCAGGTTGTTGTAGAGCAGAGCCACCAGCACGATGATCAACGAGCCGAGCAAGGTGGGCGTGAGCAGGAAGGACCAGCCCGCGCCGCCCAGCATCACGATCAGCGGGTTGGAGCCAGCGGGCGGGTGCGGCATGCGAAATATCAGCATCAAGGCCACCGCGCTGCCCACCGCCAGCGCCATCGACCACCAGTGCGGGCCGAGCCAGGCCAGAAAGACCAGCCCGGTCAGTGAGGCAATGAAGTGCCCGCCGATCACATTGCGCGGCTGTGCGAACGGGCTTTGCGGATAGGCGAACACCAGCAGGCAACTGGCGCCGAAAGAGCCCAGGATCAGAGCCAACTGGCTGCCGCTGGCCAGCCCGGCGAAGGCCGCTGTGGCCAGTGCCGCGCCGCCCCAGGCAATGGCAATCATCCGCCACGGCAGGCGCGGCGGGCAGGGCTCGGTGGCGGTGAAAATCTTGTCTCGCATGCAATCTCCTTGAACAGCCCGATCTGGCACGAATAAACTGATCGGTATACAGGCGACCGATAGTAAACCGATCGGTGTACTTCTGCAAGGCGCATCTATGGACACTCGGCAACACATCCTCATCGCGGCCCACGACCTGTTTTACCGGCAAGGCTTTCACGCCTGCGGCGTGGAGCTGCTGGCGCAGCAGGCCGGCACCACCAAGCGCACGCTCTACGCGCACTTCGGCAGTAAAGATGGTTTGATTGATGCCGTGCTGGTCTATCGGCACGAGCAATTCATGGCGCGCATGCAGGCCGCGCTGCAAAAAAGGCCGGCCCGCGAGGCCGACCGCGCCTATCTGGACTTCATCGCGGCATGGACGCAATCAGAAGGCTTTTGCGGCTGCATGTTCATCAATGCCAGCGCCGAATACGCCGATGCCCAGTCCGCCCCCCACCAGCATGCCGCCCGGCACAAGACGCAGGTTCGCCAGCTTCTGCTTTCGCGCCTGCAAGAAGGCGGCTTTGAGAGCGCCGAGGTGGTTGCCGACCTGCTGTTTTTGTACGGCGAGGGCATGATCGTGGCGGCGCAGGCGGGGCAGTTTTCGTTCAAGGCGCGCATCCCGGACATGCTGCGATCTATCCGCCAGATGCAAGGCTCTTGAGTGCAGCCCGGACGAAGAATCGGCCGTCACTTGGCCAGTGTCACCCGGGTGCTGAGCGGATAACACCAGCTTTTGTTTCAATCCCGCCATGATCGACGTGGATGCCATCACCGCCCATATCCGTGCCCAGCTGCACCAAGACCCCAGCCCGGCGCAAATTGCCGCGCATTTCGGGGTCAATCGCTTTGCCCTGAGCCGCTGGTTTCGCGCCGAAACCGGGTTGAGCCTGCGCGATTACATCGCCGCGCTGAAAATCGAGCAGGGCATTGCCCCGCTGGTACAAGGCCAGCCAGTGATTGCCTCGCAACTGGAGGCCGGCCATGCCAGCGCCGCCACCTATGCGCATCGCTTCCGCGCCCATACCGGGCAAAGCCCGCGCGACTACCGCGCACAGGCCGCCACCTTCAGCGCCACCTTGCGGCAAGCGCTGCATGATGGCCGCGCCCGGGTACTGCCCTACCATGGCTTCGACCCCGCCGCCCATCCGCAAACGCATGCGCTCAGCGTGGAAATACAGGGCGAAGGGCTGGCATCGCTGGTGTTTGTCGGGCTATTTCCCGAGCCGATTCCGCGCGGCGTGCCGGTACTGGGGCGGGCGCTGTTCCATACCCGCTGCTTTGTCATCGACCATATTCCCGACGGCCGCTACCACTTGCTCGGCTGCGAAATGCGCCCCAGCCTGAACCCGCTGGATTTCTTCCGCCTTGACCACTGCCTGCGCGCCCTGCATCCCGAGCCGATTACCTTCCCGCTGCCCGCGCCGCAAACGCTTGATTTGGCCTTCCGCCCGCTGCGTCCGAGCGACCCGCCGATCACCGTCAATATGCCCAAACTGCTGTTTGACTACCTGCGCCAGCGCAATCCGTGACAAATACTGCACCGCGCTTTGCGGCAGGATGGCGAGCCTGACCATCCCCGTTGAGCGACTTTGCCCTGTAGGGTGTGCCCTTCATCGGTTTGTGAAGCAGGTCTGTGGCAGAGATCAACGCATCGCCGCGCAGACTGCCCGAAAACGGCATTGAAAAACCCATAAGGAGCGTTTGCCATGATCACTCTTTACGCACTCAAGCAATCCCGCGCCTACCGCATTGCCTGGTTGCTGGAATTGCTCGGCCTGGAATATCGCGCGGAAGTCATGGCGCGCGATGCCGAAACCGCGCTGGCGCCCGACAGCCTGCGCCGCATCCACCCGCTGGGCAAATCGCCGCTGATAGACGACAACGGCCTGGTACTGGCCGAAAGCGGCGCGATTATCGAATACCTGATGACCCGGTATGGAGAGGAAACCGCGTTGAAACCGCCGGTCGATAGCCCGGTTTATCCCGACTACCTGTTCTGGCTGCATTACGCCGAAGGCTCGCTGATGCCGTTATTGGTCATGTCGCTGGTCTTTCGCAAAATCGAAACGCGCAAAATGCCGTTTTTCGTCAAACCCATTGCCCGCAAGATTACCGGCGGCGTGCGCGCCGCGTTTTTGAACCCGCAACTCAAGCGGCATCTGGAATTTGTTGAAAGCAAACTGGCAGGCCGCGTCTGGCTGCTGGGCGAAGAAATCAGCGCCGCCGATGTGATGATGAGCTTTCCACTACAGGCTGCGGTGTCGCGCACCGCGCTGGATTTGCCCCATATCGCCGCCTACGTGCGCCGCATCGAGGCCGACCCGGCCTGGCAGCGCGCAAGCGAGCGCCTCGGCAAACTGGAATTGCTCTAACGCATCCATTTTCATCTGCGCCACAGGCGCACCCATTCACCTCACTGAAGGAGAAGCCCCATGAAACTCAGCCCCTATCTTTATTTCAACGGCAATTGCGCCGAGGCAATGGCGTTTTACGCCGAACTCTTGGGCGCCAAGCTGGAAATCATGACTTATGCACAAATTCCGTCCGATCCCGACATGCCGCCGCTGTCCGAAGCCGATAAAACCAAAGTCGCGCACAGCCAGCTGATGCATAACGGCGAACGCCTGCTCAACGCCAGCGACAGCCTGCCGGCCTTTTGCAGCGAAGGCGGCTTCCAGCCCATGCAAGGCTTTCAGGTGGCGATTAACGTCGATACCCTGGCCGAGGGCGAGCGCATTTTCCGGGCGCTTTCGGAAGGCGGGCAGGTGCAAATGCCGTTTGCCGAAACCTTCTGGGCCAAGGGCTTTGGCATCGTCACCGACCGCTTCGGCACCCCGTGGCAGGTGAATGCCGAACTGCAAAGCTACTGAATGCGGCAGGGCGGCAGCCGTTGATTGATCGCTGACCGTCTGGTGCGCCATTTCCGGCTGCTTTAACCATGACGGATATGGCAACTTGCAGGAGAACTCCGCATGCAACGGCTTTACCTCGCCCTGTGCCTGATCGGCACCGCTCTGCCACTGGCGCAGTTCATCCCGTGGCTGGCCGAGCATGGCCTGCACCTGTCGCTGATGTGGCAGCAAATTCAGGCCGACCGGCTGTCGGCCTTTGTCTGGGCCGATGTCGTGGTATCGGCCTTGGCGCTGATCGCCTTCGTGCTGGTAGAAAGTCGCCGCATCGGCCTGCGACATGGGCCGCTGGCTTTGCTTGGGCTGGCGGTTGGCGTGTCACTGGCGCTGCCGCTGTTTCTGTGGCTGCGCCAGCGGCGTCTTGACCACGCTTCATCGCAGGGAGCAAACCCATGAACACATCCGGCCACAAAGTGCTGATTACCGGCGGCGCCAGCGGCATCGGGCTGGCGTTGGCCAAGCGTTTCCACGCTGCGGGCAACTCGGTAGTGCTGGCAGGCCGCCGCGCCGATGCCCTGGCCGAGGCGGCGCGCGCCTTGCCCGGCGCGCAAACGGCAGTGGCCGACATCACCCAGCCTGCCGACCGCGCCCGGCTGTTGCAGGCGCATGGCGATATTTCCATCCTGGTCAACAACGCCGGCATCCAGATCAACCGACCCCTGCTTGAGCAAGACCAGTCCGACATCCGCCACGAGCTGGAAACCAATCTGGCCGCGCCAGTGCTGCTGACCCATGCGTTTCTGCCCGCGCTGCTGCGCCAGCCGCAGGCGGCCATTGTCAATGTCTCCTCGGGTCTGGCGCTGGTGCCCAAGGAGGCGGCCAGCATCTATTGCGCCAGCAAGGCCGCGCTGCACAGTTTTTCGCAAACCCTGCGCTGGCAGCTGGAAGGCACGCCGGTGCAAGTGTTCGAGCTGTTGCCGCCCTTGGTGGATACCGCCATGACCCAAGGCCGCGGCAAGGGCAAGATCAGCCCCGATGCATTGGCCGCCGAGTTCTGGCGCGCTTTCGCGGCCGACCGCCATGAGGTGCTGGGCGGCAAAACTCGCCTGCTGGCGCTGATCCAGCGCCTCTCGCCCGCACTGGCGCAGCGCATCATGCGCAAGGGCTTGTAGCGCGGCTTGGCGATTGGCAAAGGACGGCATCATCGGCCTTATGCGGTATTGCGGCAGACGTTGCTGGGGCTGCCTGAAACCACTTCAGGCAGCCTCGCGCTGATTTGAAGACGCCAAATCCACCGCGTGCCTGTTTCAAAATGAATTTGTTTCATTAAAAATGACGCAAGCGGGGGGCTGGCATGATTTATGAAATAAGAGAATTAAGGCCTTGCGAAATCAATCTGTTGAATGAATTTCTGTATGAGGCGATTTTCATTCCTGAAGGGGCGCAAGCGCCGCCCAAAGATATTGTGAACCACCCTGATTTGCAAAAATATGTTGCCGATTTTGGCAGAAAAGATGATGTCTGTTATGTGGCGGAAGTCGAGGGCAGGGTGGCAGGGGCGGTATGGACGCGTATCATCCATGATTTTGGCCATGTTGATGATGAAACGCCATCCCTTTCCATTTCGCTTTTCAAGGAATACAGAAATTTGGGTGTTGGCACGGCGCTTATGCAACAAATTCTTTTGGCTTTGAAAGAGCGGGGATACAGGCAAGTTTCGCTTTCGATTCAAAAGGCCAATCCTGCGCTGCGCATGTATGAAAAATTGGGTTTTGAAATTGCCCGCGAAAATGAACAAGACTGCATCATGATTCGCGGACTTTGATTGATGAAGCCCCCGGAATATGGCCGGACAAAACCTGCTTTCTGTTCCTGCGCGCAATCCGTGACAAATGCCGCACGGCGATTTGCGGCAGGATGGCCGCTCTTGTACGACAGACACATTCACTTTGGAGACACCCCATGATGATCCTCACCACCTTTGACACCGCACCCGACTTCGCCATCGGCTTTGTGCGCGACATCCGCGTGCGCTGGGCGCTGGAAGAAGCGGGTCTGCCCTACCGCGTGGAAAGCACTTCCATACAGCACCGCACCCACTTCGACCATCAACCTTTCGGACAAGCGCCTTTCTTTCGTGACGGCGAGATCGCCTTGTTTGAAAGCGGCGCCATCCTGCTGCATGTGGGCGAAAAAAGCCCAAAACTCTTGCCCGCCGATGCGCAAGCCCGCGCACAAGCCGTCAGTTGGCTGTTTGCCGCACTCAACACCGTGGAGCTTTCCGCCTACCGCCTGTTCCGCTACCGGCTACAGCAATCCCCCGACGAACCCATTTGGCGCGGCGACGTGCAAGCCACCCTGAACCATTGTCTGAGCCGCATGGAAACCGTGTTGCAAAACCGCGAATGGCTGGCGGGAGATTTCAGCGTAGCGGATATCGCCATGAGCGATGTGCTGCGTCTGGCGGCGCACTTCGGCGCGCTGACCGACGCCCCCGCCTGCCGCGATTACGTGGCTCGCGCCACCGCCCGCCCCGCCTTCGTCAAAGCGCACCAAGACCAGCTGGCGCACTTCGGCAAGACGGCTTGATCCCTCATGTTGTCCAAAAATACATAACCACGTAAGGAGAAACATTCATGACCCCATCCATTCCACTGGCCTGCCGCTGCGGCAAGGCGCAAATGGAAGTGATCGGTGCGCCGTTTATGGTGACCGAATGCCTGTGCAACAGCTGTCGCGCCGCCGCCGGGCGTTTGGCGACGCTTCCGCAGGCGCACAACTTGCTCACGCCCCTGGGCGCGACGGCAACCGCCCTGTATCGCAAAGACCGCGTGCGCTTTGTGGAGGGCTTTGAGCGTCTGGCCGAATTTCGCCTGACGGACGACGCGGGCACCCGGCGCGTGGTCGCCACCTGCTGCAACACGCCCATGTTCATGGAGCTCAAGGGTGCGCACTGGCTGGATATTTACCTGCATCTGTGGCCGGCGGCTTCCCGCCCCAAGCCGCAAATGCGCACCATGACGAGCGATCTGGCCGACGCCTCAAACCTACCTGACGATTTGCCCAATCTGCCCAAGCAATCGCTGGGGTTTTACGCCAAGCTGTTGGGCGCGTGGATAGGCATGGGCTTCAAAAATCCGCCCATTGCCATCAAGGAGAAGCTGCATGTCTGACGACAAAATCGCCATCGAAAACATCAATACGCCGGGCAAAACCGCCCACCCCAAGCCTGAGCATAAGACCATGATCGACAGCGAAGCATTACTGGCCGCTTTGCACAGCGCCGCTGACCCCGAGCGCGCCGTGCCGATGAAGGCGTATATGAAAAACCGCTTTGATTATCTGGGCATTGCCAAGCCCCACATCGCCCAGATTTGCAAGCCGTTTTTCAAGCAGGCGGCAAAACAGGATATTGATTGGCGATTCGTCGCCCAATGCTGGGAAAGCCCGTACCGCGAGCTGCAATATTGCGCACTGAACTATTTGAAAGCCATGCAAAAACAGCTCACGCCGCAAGACATCCCCCGCCTTGAAAAACTGATTACTGAAAAATCGTGGTGGGACACGTCCGACGTGCTCGACCGCATTGTCGGCGGCATTGCCTTGAATTACTCGGAAGTGAACGCCGTGCTGCTGGACTGGAGCCGCAGCGATAATATCTGGCTGCGGCGCGTCGCCATCGATCACCAGCTTTTGCGCAAAGAAAAAACCGATGCCGCGCTCCTGGAGCAAATTATCCGCAACAACCTGGCGCAAAAAGAATTTTTCATCAACAAAGCCATCGGTTGGGCATTGCGTGACTACAGCAAAACCAACCCCGCATGGGTGCGTGCATTCATCACCCGCCACCGAAGCCACATGGCGGCTTTGAGTATCCGCGAAGCGGAAAAGTATCTGTGATGCTGCCTGAAAGCTTTTCAGGCAGCCTGGTCGGTGGGGCGCAAGGGTTTTTTAGAGCGTGTTATGCACTTTCCGGCCCCCGTGCGAGAACGCCTCGGTGTGCGCAGTACAAAGCGCCGTCTGCACCGTCGCCGACTGGACGCTCAGCGCCGAACACATGGCGCAACTGGACGCCGCCAGCTTCCGCATGCCGTCCTATCCCTACTACCCCTATTGGAACGGCCAGTTCGCCGAACTCAACCCGCCGCCGGTGGCTGCAGGGGTTTAGCAGGGGCACGCCGAATCCGCGCTCATTCTTTCTGCATGAGCGTTGCCGCTCAGGGGGGATGCCAATCAAGCCCGGCCAGCGCTTCGGCCAGGTAATCGACAAAGGCGCGCACGCGCGGCGGGGTGTGGCTGCGGGTGGGCATCACGGCGTAGATGCCGCTGTCGGGCAGGCGGCAGTCGGGCAGCACGCGCTCCAGCCGCCCGGCGCGCAGGTCTTGGTGTATGTGCCAGAGGGAGTGGATGGCGATGCCCAGCCCGGCGATGGCGGCCTGGCGCAGGGCGTCGCCGTAGTTGCTGGCCAGGCGGCCGTGCACGCGCACGCTTTCTTCTTCGCCTTCGGGGTTGATGAGGCGCCAGTAGTAGTGCGGGCGGGGGTGGCTGTGGTGCAGCAGGCAGTCGTGTTCGGCCAGGTCGGCAATGCGCTGCGGCGCGCCGCGGGTTTTCAGGTAGCCGGGGGCGGCGACGAGCGCGCGGTGGTTGTCGGCCAGGCGTCGGGCGATCAGGCTGGAGTCGCTCAGCGCGCCGATGCGGATGGCCAGGTCAAAGCCGTCGCCCGCCAGGTCGATGGGGCGGTCATCCAGATGCAGGCAGATGTGCAATTGCGGGTGGGCGGCGAGAAAGCCAGGCAAGAGCGGGTTGAGGTAGTGGCTGCCGAAAGAAGGCGGGGCGGTGAGGCGCAGGGCGCCGCTGATGCGCTGGCTGTGCTGTTGCAGGCGGCTGGCGAGGGCTTCGAGTTCGGCCACCAGCGGGCGGCCTTCTTGGGCTAGCGCCAGCCCTTCCGGGGTGGGGTGCAGGCGGCGCGTGGTGCGGTGCAGAAGGCGCAGGCCCAGTTCGCTTTCCAGCCGTTGCAGGCGCTGGCTGGCGACGGCGGGGGAGATGTCCATGTGCCGCGCGGCGGCGCTGATGGAGCCGCTGTCGAGCACTTGCAGGAACAGGGCGATGTCGCTCAAGCGATTCATGGCGTTTGCGGCAGGCGGGCGGCGCTTGCCTGATGGCGCGGGTGGTTCGCGGTGGCCGTAGTGGTCATTTTGGCTCCTTTTTCAATTTTCCTTTGAAAGAGATTCAAGAATACGCCGGTTTATCTGGGTAATCAAAAAGCGGATAGTGCGCGCTTTTCCACGATAAGAAAAGGATGTCCATGCCGCTTTCTGCCCCCCAACGCCTGCCGCTGGCGGTGTATGCGCTGACCATTGGCGCGTTCGGCATCGGCACGACCGAGTTCGTCATCATGGGGCTCTTGGTGCAGGTGGCCGCCGAGTTGCAGGTGACGCTGCCGCAGGCGGGTTGGTTGATTTCCGCTTATGCGTTGGGGGTGTTTTTCGGCGCGCCGCTGCTCACGCTGGCCACGCGGCGCTTGCCGCACAAGGCCACGCTGCTGGGGCTGATGGCGGTGTTTACCCTGGGCAATCTGGCCTGCGCGCTGGCGCCCAGCTATGGCTGGCTGCTGGCGGCGCGGGTGTTGACGGCGCTGGCGCACGGCAGCTATTTCGGCGTGGGGTCGGTGGTGGCGGCGCAGCTGGCGCCGCCGAACAGACAGGCGCAGGCGATTGCCCTGATGTTTACCGGGCTGACGCTGGCCACCTTGCTGGGCGTGCCCGCCGGAGCCTGGCTGGGTTTGCACTACGGTTGGCGCTCGACCTTTTGGGCGGTAACGGCCATTGGCGCGCTGGCGGCGCTGGTGGTGCTGGTCTTGGTGCCGCGCACGCAGGCCGATGCGCCGCCGGGTCGGGTGCGCGATGAGGTGCGCCAAGCGCTGCGCCTGCCGGTGCTGCTGGGGCTGGGCATGACGGTATTGGGCTTTGGCGGCCTGTTCGTGGTGCACAGCTATATCCAGCCCATTCTGATGGAAGCGGCCGGATTTGCTGAAAGCGCGGTCGCGCCCATCCTGCTGCTGTTCGGCGTGGGCATGGTCATCGGCGGCTTGGCGGGCGGCAAGCTGGCCGATCGCGGCGTGGCGCGCGCGTTGCTGATCAGCCTGCCGGGGCTGGCCGCCGTGCTGGCTCTGATGACCGCCGCCTTACCCAGCCGCCCGGCGGCGGCAGGGTTCTCTCTGCTGTTGGGCACGGCCGCCTTTGCCACCGTGCCCGCGCTGCAAATGTGGGTGCTGCAACGCGCAGGCCGGGCGCAAAGCCTGGCCTCCAGTCTCAACATCGGCGCGTTCAACCTGGGCAATGCCATTGGCGCATGGCTGGGCGGCGTGGTCATCGCCCAGGGGCTGGGCCTGCACGTACTGCCGTTGTTCGCTGCTGTCATGCCGCTGCTGGCCACGATTGTGGCCTGGGCGGCCATCCGGCGCGAGCGCTTGCGCCGACCTAAAAACCTTTTCCACTGATATCCAAGGAGTCATTCCCATGCAATACCGCTTCCTCGGCCAATCCGGCCTGAAAGTTTCCGCCTTCGGCTTCGGCGTGGGCACCTTTGGCGGCAAAGGGCCGCTGTTTTCCGCCTGGGGCGATACCGATGCCCATGACGCGCGCCGCCTGCTGGATATCGCCATCGAGGCGGGCGTCAATTTCTTCGACACCGCCGACGTCTATTCCGACGGCGAATCCGAGCGCGTGCTGGGCGAAGCCATGCGCGGGCGACGCGACCAAATCATCTTGTCCACCAAAACCGCGCTGCGCCTGGGCGAAGGCGTCAACGACGCCGGCGCATCCCGCCATCGCCTCTTGCGCGCGGTGGACGCCAGCTTGCAGCGCCTGGGCACGGATTACATCGACCTCTTGCAACTGCACGCTTTTGACGCCCGCGCCCCGCTGGAAGAAACCTGGCGCGCCTTGGACGACTTGGTGCGCGCGGGCAAACTGCGCTACGTGGGCGCCTCCAACTACGCCGGCTGGCAGCTGATGAAAGCGCTTGGCATCAGCGAACGCCGCGGCTGGGCGCGGCCGGTGGCGCATCAGGTGTACTACTCGCTGATTGGCCGCGATTACGAATGGGAGCTGATGCCGCTGGCGCTCGACCAAGGCGTGGCCGCAGTGGTGTGGAGCCCGCTGGGCTGGGGGCGGCTGACCGGCAAACTGCACCGCGGCCAGCCCCTGCCTGAAGGCAGCCGCCTGCACCAAACCGCGCAATTTGCCCCGCCTGTTGCGGACGAACACCTGTGGCGCGTTACCGATGCGCTGGACGCCATCGCCGCCGACACCGGCCGCCCCGTGCCGCAAATCGCCCTCAACTGGCTGCTGCAACGCCCCAGCGTCGCCACCGTACTGATCGGCGCACGCAACGAAGAACAGCTGCGGCAAAACCTCGCCGCCGCCGACTGGACGCTCAGCGCCGAGCACATGGCGCAACTGGATGCGGCGAGCTTCCGCATGCCGCCCTATCCCTACTACCCCTACTGGAACGGCCAGTTCGCCGAACTCAACCCGCCGCCGGTGACTGGAGCCGCTTAGCGCAGTGCGCCAGGCCCGCGCCAGCTTTGCGTGAGCGCCTATGCTCAAGGATTCGCTATCTGCCTCTCCAACACCCGCAGCAGGGCGGCGAGGCCGGCATCGAGTTGCTGGCGGGCGTCGGGCGGCAGGGCGGCGAGCAGGCGGGCTTCGTTGTCCACGTGGGGGGGGAGGGCGGCTTCGATCAGCGCTTTGCCGCTGTCGGTCAGCTGCACCAGCAGGCTGCGGGCGTCGTCGGGGTTGGTCAGGCGGCGGATCCAGCCTTGCGCTTCCAGTTGTTTGAGGCGTTGGGTCATGGTGCCGGAGGTGATCATCAGCGCCGCGAACAGGGCGGTGGGGCTCAGCGTATAAGGCGCGCCGCTGCGGCGCAGGGTGGCGAGCACGTCGAAGCCGCCGCTGCTGAGGCCATGTTCGGCAAAGACGGCTTCAAGCCGGGGCTGGATCAGCGCGGCGCAGCGCTTGAGGCGGCCGATCAGTGCCATGTCGGCGGTGGGCAGCTCAGGCAGCTCGCGCTGCCATTGGGCGACGATGGCGTCTACGGCATCGGGCATTGCTTGGTGATCGGGGTGGGTCTTCATGGGCGGTTCCTTGGCGGGCAACAGGTCGTCATTTTATCTTGACTTAAAGATAAATGGCGAGCAGAATGGATTTGTCTTTAATTGAAGATAAATCGACAGGAGCCTCCATGAACCCGCCTCCCGCCCGTTATCCCCTGCTGCTGTTCACCACGGCGCTGGCGCCGCTGATCTGGGGCAGCACGTATTTGGTCACCACCGAGTTTCTGCCGCCGGATCGGCCTTTTTACGCGGCTTTGCTGCGCTGCCTGCCCGCCGGGCTGTTGTTGCTGTTGTGGACACGGCGCTGGCCGCAGCGCGGCGAATGGCTGCGGCTGCTGCTGTTGGGCGTGCTCAATATCGGCCTGTTCCAAGCCATGCTGTTTGTGGCCGCCTATCGCCTGCCGGGCGGGCTGGCGGCCATTCTCACCTCGACGCAAATCCTGATGGTGCTGGCGTTGTCCTGGCTGTTGGGGCGGCAGCCGCAGCCCAGGGCGGCGTGGTATTGGGCGCTGGCGGGCGTGGCCGGTATTGCGCTGCTGGTGTATTCGCCGCAGGCGCGGTTCGATGTCTTGGGCATGGTCGCGGCGCTGGCCGGGGCGGCCTCGATGGCGCTGGGGCTGTGGTTTTCCAAGCGCTGGCAGTCGTCCATGCCGCTGCTGGCTTTTACCGGCTGGCAGCTGGTGGCCGGCGGCCTGTTCCTGCTGCCGCTGGCGCTGTGGCTGGAAGCGCCGCTGCCGGCGCTGACCCTGCGCCACTGGGGCGGCTACCTGTATTTGTGCCTGGTGGGCGCGGTGCTGGCCTATGCGCTGTTTTTCCGCGGCATCCGCCTGCTGCCGCCTGCGGTGGTGTCCTCGCTGGGCTTGCTCAGCCCGGTGTGCGCCTTCGCGCTGGGCTGGGTGTTTCTCGACCAGCGCCTGAGCCTGCCCGCGCTGCTGGGCTTCGGGCTGGTGCTGTGCGCCATCTACGGCGTGCAACGCGCCTTGCAGGGCAAGGCTTTCCAAAATGCGTCCAAGGAGTCTTCATGAATCTGATTGAACTGCTGCGCCAGCGCAGCTCCGCCCATGCCTTTGCCGAAAGCGCCATCAGCGATGCCGAGCTGCGGCATCTGGCGCAGGCCGCCAGCCTCGCGCCCTCGGCCTTCCATCTGCAAAACTGGCGCTTCACCGCCGTGTGCTCGCCCGAGGCCAAGCAGGCTTTGTACGAAGCGGCTTTCAGGCAGCCCAAGATCTTGCAGGCCGCCGCTGTTTTCATCATCAGCGGCGATCTGCTGGGTTACCAAGCCCTGGCAGCCAGGCTGCAGCCGGTGGTCGCGGCCGGACAAATGGATCAGGCCACCGCCGACGGCTGGGTGGCGTTCGCCCAGTCGGCCTTCCACGAACAACCCCAGGCCCAGCGCGACGAGGCCATGCGCAGCGCCTCACTGGCGGCCATGGCGCTGATGCTGGCCGCTACCGAGGCAGGCTGGGCCAGCTGCCCCATGAGCGGCTTCGAGCCCGCCGCCGTGCGCCAGCTGGCAGGCCTGCCGGAAAGCCACTTGCCCGTGCTGCTGGTGGCCGTGGGCAAAGCGGCGGCGACCCAGGCGCAGAAAGTGCGGGCGCCGGTCGAGCAGCTATGGCGGCGGATTTGAGGGGTTGGAAATAGCGTCGCTGATTGCTTGTAATTGCCATTGAAGGGAGTAAGATTTCCTTACTTCATCTTTTGAGGGAACAAGCCATGCTCGCCAAACTGACGGTCAAAAACCAGATCACCTTGCCCAAGGCAGCCATTTCGGCAGTCGATGCCGCCGAATATTTCGATGTGCAGGTTGAAAACGGCCGCATCGTGCTGACGCCGGTGCGCATCCATCAGGCTCAGGTCGTGCGCGACCAATTGCAGCAGCTGGGCATCAGCGAGCAAGACGTGGCAGACGCCATCGCCTGGGCGCGGCGCGGATGACAAACGCTGCGCCCCGCGTCGTACTCGATACCAATGTGGTGCTTTCCGCCCTGTTGTTCAGCAACGGGCGGCTGGCTTGGCTACGCCACGCCTGGCAACGCGGGCAGCTGCGCCCCCTGGTCTGCAAGCCCACGGCCAGCGAGTTGCTGCGCGTGCTGGCCTATCCAAAATTCAAGTTGACCGCGCAGCAGCAACAGGATTTGCTGGCCGACTTTCTGCCCTATGCGCAAGTGGTTCAGCTTCCCGAAGCTTGGCCCGAACTGCCCGCCTGCCGGGATGAAAAAGACCAGGTATTTCTGGCGCTGGCGCATGTGGGTCAGGCGCAGGCGCTGATTACTGGCGATGCCGATTTGCTGGCCTTGCGCGAGGATTTTCCCGCTGGTTGGATCGTCACGCCGCAGGCGTGGGCGATGCAGCACGGCATGGTGGGCTGAAGGAGATCAGGCTGAAGGAGGTGGGCATTGAAAGGCACGGACAAGCCCATGCGGCAGAGTGAACTAAATCCAGCAGATGTCGCGATATTGGTATCGCTGGAACAGGCCATGTGGCGAGCAGAAACCCGGTTTGATCCGGTATTCATGGCGCGGCACTTGGCTGCCGACTTCATCGAACTGGGTCGCTCCGGGCGTAGCTATACCCGGGAACAGTGTCTGGCCGCAGCACCACAGCCAATCGCTTGCCGCTTGCCATTGCCCAATCTGCATGTGCGTCTTTTGGATGCCGATACCGCACAGTTGCTGTATGACAGCATCGTGACGCGAGAAACGGGAGCGCTGGAGTACACGCACCGCTCGTCCCTATGGACACGCACGGCCCATGGCTGGGTCATGCGCTTTCATCAGGGCACCCCGTTCGTACCTGATGCATCCGGGGCATGACTCGGGGGGCGGCGATCAATCTTGCGGCAGCCAGCGCAGCTTGAAGCGCAGCGAAAACCCGGCATGGCCAAGCTGGATGATTTCAATAATTGTTGGGTTACGGCCTGAGCCAATCCGCAGCATCCGATTGTCACACCCCGAGGGCGGACCGCCGCAGGTGTTTTTTGAGCGACGCCTTTTGGCAAATGCCCCCTGAATCAAGCAGGCTGAACGCTGATTTTCCAATCAAAGCGGTTTCAGGCAGCCTTGGCTCTTTCAGTCGCGCTGGCTTGGGCAGGAGGGTGGTCTGTCATTGGACGAGATTCGCGCCATGCTCTCTGCCCAGGGTGCGCCGCAAGTGGACAGAAAGCTGCTGCTGGCCAAAGCGGACGAAATCGATGCAACCATCAAACGCCTGAAAGCCATGAGCGAATGTTTGCGGCACACAGCCGTGTGCCCAGCGCCCAGCCACGCCCAGTGCCCCACATTCCAGCGCCTGCTGAAGGCGGCAACAGCGGCGCGATTGAGGTGCAGCAGGCAGACGCCGGGTGCAAACAAGGCCGCGCCGACCAGTTCGCAGGGGCATGCGGGATCTGGCTGACAGCCTGTTGGCATGGATACATCCGCGCTCTGCCCCGGTTGAAAGCAGCTTGTACAGTGCTGATGCGGATGCCGCAGGTCACGGCAAGGGCGCCGCCGCCCGGCTATCAAAAATGCGCCGCCACACCCAGCCCAGCGGTATGGTGCGGCTGTGGGGGCTGCTCACTCGCGTGATTTCAGGCGCTGGCGTCCATTGGCCTTGCGCATCCATGCCGGCAATGTCGTAGCGGAAGAAGTAATCCGGCTCCAGCCCCATGCGCAGGTCGGAGAGGATCAGCCGTTGTTGGCCGTCGCGTTGTTGCGGCTGTGCGCCGACAAATCCGTTCGTGAACCACAACAGGCGCTGCACCTTCGGTTCGGAGGCGAGTTGTGACAGCGCCCGGTTGTCGCTGGCGTGGAATGTGAAGGTCATCGCTCCGCCATCAAGCAAGGAACGATCGCCGATCCAGTAACCATCCGGCGTCATCGCGATCACGCGCCAGAGCATCGTATTGAGCGGCAGCGGCATGGAAAGGCGCGGGGCATTTTGCAAGCCCATAGCCGCCAGGCTTTGCGAGGCCGAGCGATCCACCCAGAGTTTGGCGGCGACGCTCCAGCCAAGATAGGCCGAACTGGCCAGCAATCCGGCCAGCAGCCAGCGGCGCGCTGCGATGGTTCGAGAATCGTCATGCAATGCCGGCTGCGTGGCGCGCGGCGACAACCGCCACGCGGCGATGACGCCCGCCAGCAGTGGCAGGGTGTACAGCGGGTCAATGATGAATATGCTCGACCACATCACTGGCGGCATGGGCAGCGGCCATAAAAGTTGCGTGCCGTACACCGTGAACGCATCCAGCAGGGGATGGGTCAGCAGCGCCAGCCAAATGGCCCATAGCCACGGCCGTGGCGCTTGGCGCACAAGCTGGCTGCGCTTTTTCGCCAGCCGCCACAGCAGCCAGCCCAGCGCGGCCAATACCAACAGCGAATGCGATGGCCCGCGATGCCAGGTGACTTCCGTGACGGCATCGCTGCCCGCCAGCTTGAACCAGAGCACATCCAGATCAGGCAAGGTGCCCAGCGCCGCACCGGCAAGCAATGCGGCGCGGCGGTGCGCGGCAGGGACGGCCAAGGCTGCCGCGCTGCTGCCAAGAGCGATTTGGGTTAATGAATCCATGCAGGTCCTTCGCAACTGTTTTTCATCAAGCGCTTCATGGCCTGCGGCTGCCCGGCTGTGGCGCCAGCGGCGCTCATGTCCGCAGACCGGCCACACTTATGCCATCGCAGCCGTCAGCCGCGCCGCCAGCGCATCCACCGCAGCTTCGGCATCGCGCAGCGATTGCGCCAGCCGTTCGTCGGCGTATTCGTCGTATTCCACGACGATACTGTGATGTTCGGTAATGCCCAGATAGGACAGCGCAGTGAACAGGCTGGCTTCGACGTGGTTTTTGCCCTGCATCTTGCCGCCGTCGTAGCCGTAATCGCCGCGCGAGGTGAGCACCACGGCGCGCTTACCCAACCCGGCCAAGAGCGGCCAGTACGGATCGCCTGCGCGGCTGCGGTCAAAGCCGAAGGTGCGCCCCACGCGCACGATGTTGTCCACCCAGGCCTTGCACTGGGCGGGCGGGCCAAAGTTGTACATGGGCACGCCGGCCACGATGACATCGGCCGCCAGCAGCTCGTCAATCAAGGCATCGCTTTCGCGCAGCGCCTCGTGCATCCAGTCCTCGCGCTGCGCTTCGGGGGTGAAGGCGGCGTGTATCCATTGGCCGCTCACAGGCGTGGGCGGATGCTGGCCGACGTCGCGGTAAATCACGCGCGCGTCGGGCTGGTGCTGTCGCCATTGCGCGATGAAGCGGGCCGACAGGCGGCGGGTGTGCGAGCCGTAGGCATCCTGGCCGGAAAGGCCGGGGCGGGCGCTGGCGTCCAAATGAAGCAAAGTGGTCATGGGTTTTCCTTTTGACGGATGAATCAAATGAATGTGAAAACCCATTTTGAGCTTGAGCTGTATTGACGACAAACGGTATATTTTCAGTCAATGAATAACTTTTGCTCATCTATATATGTCCCGTTTATTGCCTTCGCTCGATGCCTTGGCCGTGTTTGAGGCGGCGGCGCGTCTGGGCAGTTTCAAGGCGGCGGCAGTGGAGCTTTCCGTCAGCGCCACGGCGGTCAGCCACCGCATCCGCGCGCTGGAGGAAGCGCTGGGCTGTGCGCTGTTTGTGCGGCAGGTGCGCGCCGTGGCTTTGACGGCGGAAGGGCGGCTGCTGTGGGCGGCGGTCAGCGATGGGCTGGACGGCATCGCCGCCGCCGTGGCGCGCATGCGCAGCCCCGGGCGGGCGCGGGTAACGCTATCGGTCACGCCCGATTTCGCCGGACAATGGCTGGTGCCCAAGCTGGCGGCATTTCAGGCCGCCTGCCCGGCGGTGGACTTGCACGTACACGCCAGTTACCAACCGGTGGATTTGAACGCGGGCGCCGCCGATTTGGCCGTGCGCTATGGTCAAGGGCCGTGGCCCGGCGTACAGGCCGAGGCGCTGTTTCAAGAATGCTTCGCCCCCGTGGCCGCGCCCTGGCTCAAGCAACGCCTGCCGGCCGATGCCACGCAATGGCCGCTGATTCACCTGAACTGGCGCGGGCCTGCGCAACAGGCGCTGGACTGGGCCGCCTGGGCGCGCGCCGCCAGCCTGCCGCCGCAGGCCATGCAAACCGGCGCGCACTATTCCGACGGCACCCACGCCCTGCAAGCCGCCCTGGCCGGGCAAGGCGTCGCCCTGCTGGGCTTGCCGCTGCTGCGCGAGGAACTGCGCCTGAACCTGCTGGAAGTGGTGCGCGAGCCGTATCTGCCGGGAGAGCTCTATCACGTCTGCACCCCTGCCAAACGCCCCATCGGCCCCGCCACGCAAACGGTGAAAGAGTGGCTATTGGGCTGGAGCGGGGATGTCAATTCAGACCTGGAAAATGCGTGAAGGGCGGCAAGCGCAGCTTGAGGCGCAGCGAAAACCCAACATGGCAGGCCCGCGCTGCTGGGCTTCGGGCTGGTGCTGTGCGCCATCTACGGCGTGCAACGCGCCTTGCATAACAACGCATCCGAAGCGTTTGACTCATGAGGCTGATATTTCACTGGAGTGTGCTCGGCCGAGGGCAGGCAGGCTCTAAATCAATGATTGGTGTGGGAGGGCTTGGCCCGGTATTGCTGCACGAACAGCGCCGCCACGCCGGCCACCACGCCCCAGAAGGCCGAGCCGATGCCCGCGAGGCTGACGCCCGAGAGGGTGACGAGAAACGAAATCAGCGCTGCTTCGCGCTGGCTTTCGTCGGCCATGGCCTGCGCCAGGCCGCTGCCGATGCTGCCCAGCAAGGCGATACCGGCGATGGCCAGCACCAGCTCTTTGGGGAAGGCCAGCAGCAGGCCGGTGAGCACGCCCGCAAAGCAGGCCACCAGCAAATACAGCAGGCCGCAAACCACTGCGCCGGTGTAGCGGCGCGCGGGGTCTTCGTGTGCGCCGGGGCCCATGCAGATGGCGGCGGTGATGGAGGAGAGGTTGACGGAAAAGCACCCGAAGGGCGCGAGAGCGAACGTCACCAGCCCGGTCAGCGTAATCAGCCCGGAGACGGGCATGAAATAGCCGGTGGCGCGCATCACGGCCACGCCGGGCAGGTTTTGCGAGGCCATGGTGACGATGAACAGCGGCAGCGTGATGCTGACGAAGGCGCTGAAGGTGAACTCGGGCCAGGTGAACACGGGCGAGGCCAGTTCCAGAGCGCCGATGGCCGCCCATTGCATGCGCCCGCTGAGGCTGGCATGGGCCAGGCCCGCCAGCAGGGTGACGATGACGGCGTAGCGCGGCAGCCAACGGCGCGCGGCCAGGTAGGCCAGCAGCATCAGCGCCAGCATGACGGGGGCGGTTTGGGCGGTGGCAAAGCCGTCGAGCGCGAAGCGCCCGAGCACGCCCGCCAGCAGTGCGTTGGCCAGCGCCAGGGGGATGCGGCCCATGGCGCGCTCGAACCAGCCGGTGGCGCCCACGAGCACGATCAGCGCCGCGCTCATCATGAAAGCGCCCACGCCTTGGGCCAGCGTAAAGCCGTTGCCGCTGGCGGCCGTGGTGGCGATGACGACGGCGCCGGGCACGGACCAGCCGGACATGACGGGCTTTTTCAGCAGCAGCGAGGGCACGAGCGCCACCAGGCCGCAGCCCAGGCTGATAGCCCAGATCCAGGAGGTGATGTGCTCGGGCGTGGCGCCCAGCGCCTGCGCGGCCTGGTAGATGATGGCGGTGGAGCTGGTAAAGGCCACCAGCACGGCGACAAAGCCTGCGATGACGGTGGAGGCGCTGAGATCGCGCCAGAGTTGTCGCATGGGGTGATGAGCGGTTGAAAAAGCCTGGAGAAAAAGCCCGGAGAGGGGCGGACGCAGCGCACGCCAAAGGGGGCGATGGTGGCGCAAATGCCGCCAGGGGGGAAGCGGGGTTTTCATGGGGCGGCGGGGCAAGGCTTGCTCGGTTTGCTGTCTTTTATTGCAAATCAAAAGGAAATAAAATCACCTTGTTTTGGCAAGTTAGTATTCAAATCGAATTTCTTTTGATTGGATTGATGGATTATTGGCCATCCGGCAAGGCGGGCAGCAAGGCAGGCAGTGCATCGGGCGCTTGCAGCAGGTGCAGCAGCGCCGATTCGTCCAGCACGGGCACGCCCAGCTCCTCGGCCTTGGCGAGTTTGCTGCCCGCTTCAGCCCCGGCGATGACGCAGGTGGTTTTCTTGCTGACGGAGCCGGAGACTTTGGCGCCCAGGGCTTCGAGCCGGTCGCGCGCGGCATCGCGGCCCATGGCGGTGAGGGTGCCGGTGAGCACGATGGTTTTGCCCGCCAGGGGCAGGGCGGCGGCGCTGCCTGCCTCAGCGTTGGCGCTGGCGGCGGCTTTGCCTTCGCTCTCGCTCCAATGCACGCCCAGCGCTTGCAGCTCGGCGATGACTTCGCGGTTGTGCGGCTGCTGGAAAAAGGTGTGGATGCTGCGGGCGACGACGGGGCCGACGTCGCGGATGGTGAGCAGTTGTTCTTCGCTGGCGGCCTGCTCGGGCGTTTGGCCCATCAGCGCGGCCAGGTTGCCGAAGTGCGCGGCCACATCCTTGGCGGTGCGCTCTCCCACGTGGCGAATGCCCAGGGCGAACAGAAAGCGCGCCAGCGTGGTGGTTTTGGATTGCGCCAGCGCCGCGACGAGGTTGTGCGCCGAGCGCTGGCCCATGCGCTCCAGCGCGGCCCAGTCGTCCACGCTCAGGCGGTACAGATCGGCCAGGGTGCGGATGCGGTTGCCGGCGATGAGTTGATCGACGATTTTCTCGCCCAGCCCCTCCACATCCATGGCGCGGCGGCTGGCAAAGTGCAGCACGGCTTGCTTGCGCTGGGCGGGGCAGAACAGGCCGCCGGTGCAGCGGTGGTCGGCCTCGCCTTCCTCGCGCACCACGGCGCTGTCGCACACGGGGCAGGTGGCGGGCATGGTGAACACGGGCGCGTCGCCGGTGCGTTTTTCCGGCAGGCTGGCGACGACTTCGGGGATGACATCGCCGGCGCGGCGCACGATGACGGTGTCGCCCACGCGCACGTCTTTGCGCTGCGCCTCCAGCTCGTTGTGCAGCGTGGCGTTGGTCACCGTCACGCCGCCGACGAACACGGGCGCGAGCTTGGCCACCGGGGTGAGCTTGCCGGTGCGGCCCACTTGCACGTCGATCTCCTGCACCGTGGTCAGTTCTTCTTGCGCGGGGTATTTGTGCGCCACGGCCCAGCGCGGCTCGCGCGAGACAAAGCCCAGATCGCGCTGGAGCAGCAGGCGGTTGACTTTGTAGACCACGCCGTCGATGTCGAAGGGCAGGGCGTCGCGGCGCGCGCCGATGTCCTGGTGAAAGGCGATGAGCGCTTCGGCCCCCTGCACGGTGCGGCGCTCGGCGCTGACGGGCAGGCCCCAGGCGGCAAAGGCGTCCAGCGTGGCCGCCTGCGTGGCGGGCTGATCGGCCCAGCCGGTGATCTCGCCCCAGCCGTAGGCGTAAAACGATAGCGGCCGCTGGCGGGCGATGGCCGGGTCAAGCTGGCGGATGGCGCCTGCCGCCGCATTGCGCGGGTTGACGAAGGTTTTGGCCCCTTTGTCGCCTTCGGCCATCTTCTGGCGCTGGCGATTGTTGAGGGCCTCGAAATCGTCGCGGCGCATATAGACCTCGCCGCGCACCTCGACTACGGCGGGCGGCGCATCGGTGGCCAGGCGCATGGGGATTTGGCCGATGGTGCGCACGTTGTGCGTCACCTCCTCGCCCGTTTCGCCATCGCCGCGCGTGGCCGCCTGCACCAGCAGGCCGTTTTCGTAGCGCAGGTTGATGGCCAGGCCGTCGAATTTCAGCTCGGCCTGGTATTCGATGGGCGGATCCTCCGGCCCCAGGCCCAGCTCTTTGCGCACGCGGGCGTCGAAGGCGCGCGCGCCCTCGGCGCTGATGTCGGTTTCGGTGCGGATGCTGAGCATGGGAATGCGGTGGCGCACGGGCGTGAAGCCTTCCAGCGCCTGGCCGCCCACGCGCTGGGTGGGCGAATCGGGCGTGCGCAGCTCGGGGTACGCCGCCTCCAGCGCCTGCAATTGCCGAAACACGCGGTCGAATTCGGCATCGGGCACCAGCGGCGCATCGAGTACGTAATAGGCGTGCTCCCACTGTTGGAGCTGTTGGCGCAGTTGGGCGGCGGTTTCGATTGCAGTGGGAGCCGCAGTTGGGGTTGTTGGGGCGTCAGACATGGGGATCGCGGGGGGCGGGTTTTAGTATTTCAATCAAAAGAAAATTGTTTTTATACGTAAGTTGCCGTAATATGGTGTTTTTATTTCTTTTTGATATGTAATTGAATGGGGTTTTTCAAGGCAGGGGCTGCAAAAATTCGGCGATGGCGGCGGTGACGGGCTGCATCGCCTCCAGGTGCGGGATGTGGCGCAGGCCGGGCAGCAGCATGTAGCGCGCCGGGCCTTGCACCAGGCGGGCGATGCGCTGGGGGTGCTCCAGGCTGCCGTATTCGTCCAGCTCGCCGTGCAGCGCCAGCGTGGGGCAGCGCACCTGGGGCAGGGCGGGGTCCAGCCGCCAATCGGCGAATGCGGGCGACAGCCAGGTGTTGACCCAGGTGTCAAACACCCAGCGGGTTTTCTCGCCGTGGTATTTGGCCAGGCGGGCAAAGGATTCGGGGCGGCTGAAAACGGCCTGGGCGGCGCGAATGCCGGTCAAGGTGCGCGGCTCGACGAAGGTTTGCGCCGCCTCGGTAATCAGCGCCACGCAGGCCTCGGGGTATTGCGCCGCGCAGTGCACCGCCATGCCGCCGCCAACGCTGTGGCCCAGCGCCACAAACGGCCCGATGCCCAGATGGGCGCGCACGGCGGCAAAGGCGTGCGCGGCCTCCCGCGCGACGAAGTCCAGCTCCATCGCCCCGGTGCGTTCACTCGATTGCCCAAAGCCCCAACGGTCGTAAGCCACCACGGCGCGCCCGGTGGCCGCGCACAAGGCGGCGGGAAAGCCGCGCCACATGGCCGCGCAGCCCAACGATTCGTGCAGCAAGACGATGGGGGCCAAGGGCTGGGGCGCGGGCGTGTCGGGCGACCACATTTGCGCGTGCAGCTCGGCAGGCGTGGGGGCGTGAGGGAGGGAGAGGGCGATGCGGTGATCGGTGATGACGGGCATGGCAACCGAGGGGGGAACAATCCAGCGCGGCAGTGTAGCGGCGCATGACAGGCCCTGGGGCCAGATGGTGCGTGCGCCGAAGGGGGAGGCCGTGATGGGAGAAAAATTTTTTTCATCCGCGCTGTCAGGTTTTGGAAAACGCAGCGACATAGGGGCTGTGCGCAATGCGGCGCATGCTTTTTTTAACGATTGGAGAACATCCCATGAGCCAAATCAAAAACATCGCAGCCCTGGCTGCTTCGCTGATTGCTGCTTCCGCCTTCGCCACGGCCCACGCGGGCGAGCAAAAGTGCGGTGCGGGCACCTGCGGCAAGAAGGAGAGCAGCGCGCCTGCGGCGGGTAAAGACGCAGCTTGCAGCAAGAAAGACGCCGCCTGCGCCAAGAAAGACGAGGGCAAGGAGGCCGCTTGCTCCAAGAAGGAAGCCGCTTGCAGCAAGAAAGAGGCCAAGGAAGCCGCTTGCGCAAAGAAAGAGGCTGCTTGCTCCAAAAAAGAAGCCGCTTGCGCCAAAAAGTAAGCGCCACAGCGATGCCACTGGCCGCATCGCGCGTGCCGGGAGCGTGAGCGCCCCCACCGCGCAGATGCGGCGCATTTTTTCTCTCTTACTTTGTCACAAGGCAGGAATCACCATGATTGGACTGGGCTACCGGCGCGAAATGCGCGATTGGGACATCGCCGCCCTGGACGCCGACTTCTTTGAAGTGGCGCCGGAGAACTGGCTGCGCCGCTCGCGCGAGCCGCTGCACCAATTGCTGGCGCTGGGCCGGCCCGTGTTCCTGCATGGCGTGTCGCTCAACCTGGGTGGCACTTCGGAGATTTCTGCCGACTTCGTGCGTGGCGTGCGCGACTTGCTGGCCGAGCTGGGCACCGACCGCTATTCCGACCACCTGGCCGCCAGCGGCGACGCGCACCAGCTCTACGACCTGTTTCCCATCCCCTTCACGCTGGGCGAGGCGCGCCGCGTGGCCGAGCGCATCAGCCGCGTGCAAGACCTGCTGGGCCAGCGCATGGCCATCGAAAACAGCAGTTGGTACACCAACGTGGGCGAGATGAGCGAGCCGGAATTTCTGATGGAAGTGGTGCGCCGCGCCGACTGCCGCATCCTGCTCGATCTGAACAACATCGACGTCAACCGCAAGAACCACGGCGGCCCCGACCTGGACGCCTACGTGGCGCAGGTGGACCTCTCGCGCGTGAGCTACATGCACGTGGCCGGACACGAGTTCGACGAACGCTTTGGCATGCATGTGGACACCCACAGCCAGCCCGTGGAGCCGCACACCGCGCGCAAGGCGCGCGCGCTGCACGCCGCCCACGGCCTGCCCATCCTGCTGGAGTGGGACAACGACATCCCCGACGCCGCCACGCTCAACCGCGAGCTGGCCAGCCTGCGTCAGCCGCTGCCTGCGACCCCTGTGGCCCCTGCAGATCCTGTGGCTTCTGCCCCCGCCGTTGCGCCCAGCACGGCCCGCAACGCCCCCGCCCGCCGCCGCGCCAAGGAGCTGGCATGAACGCCGCCGCCACCTTGCCGCTGCCGCCCCAGGCCCAACAAAACCAGACCGAAGCCAGCACCGCTGCCTTCTACGACTACGTGCGCGGCCGCACGGACACCGTGCCGCCCGGCTACACCGAAGCGGGCCTGCGCGTGTACCGCTACCTCGTGTACCTAGGCGCCAGCCAGATGATCGAAGCCCACCACCCTGCGCTGCGCGCGCAATTGGGCGAGGACGACTGGCGCACCCTGATCGAAGCCTTCGTGCGCGACTCGCAATGGCAATCGAATTTCTATGAAGACCTCAACGATGCATTCACCGACTTTCTCGCCCGCGCCAGCCAGTAATACCTTGGCCTGCCAAGGCTGCGCCGTGCTCGGCGGCCTGCGCCTCCTGCTGCAAGACGCCGGCCTGCTGGGCCTGCGCCTGTGGGCCGGGCAGGAATTCATCCGAGCCGGGCTGACCAAGCTGCAAGGCAGCGGCGGCGCGCCCGAATGGTTTGCCGGGCTGGACTTTCCCTTTCCCAACAGCCTGCTGAGCGCCGACTTCAACTGGCTGGCCGCCGGCTGGGGCGAGCTGCTGCTGGGCGCGGCCCTGGCGCTGGGCCTGGGCAGCCGCCTGGCCGCGCTGGGCCTGCTCTACATCACCTGGGTGGCCGTCTACACCGTTCACTTCGACCTGGGCTGGGCCGGCTGGAACCAGATCGACACCGACGCGGGCCAAGGCTTCAAGGTGCCGCTGATGCTGGGCCTGATGCTGTTTGCCGTGCTCACCCAGGGCGGCGGGCGCTGGGCGCTGGATCGGCTGCTGCGGCGCGACCGCTGCGGCGCTAAACGGGCGTGAAGATGGATTTCGGGTGAAGGGGTTTTTGTTTTTTAATTCAAATGGAAAAAATTATGCCTTGTTTTGGCATGATGGTTATGAAATGATTTTTTCTTTGATGTGTAAATAAACGATGGCCTCCACTCCCGATCTCCACCAAGCATGTGCGCATCAGGGGCAAGCCCTGCAGACAAAGGCCGGGTTGGTATGACCAGTGCCGCCACAGCGACCCGCCGCCCGGATCGCGCGCACTATCATCGCCGCCCTATGACAGCCCATCCCCCTTCCCAGCCTGCGGCGCTGGATGTGCAAGCCCTGGCCGATGCCTGGCGCCAGCCCATGTTGCGCTTTGCCTTGTTGCACCTGCAACCGCCGGAAGAAGCCGAAGACGCCGTGCAAGACGCCTTGCTCGCTCTGTTGGGCGCCCAGCCCACAGCGCTCACGCAGGGCGATCCGCGCCGCTACCTGTTTGGCATCCTCAAACACAAAATCACCGACCGCCTGCGCAGCAAATACCGCCCAGAGGTGCTCTACCAGGAAGCCTTTGAAGACGAGCTGGACAATGTGCTGTTCGATGACCGCGCCCATTGGCATGAAGGCGTGGCGCCAGCCTTGTGGAACAACCCCGAAGGCCAATTGCAAAGCCAGCAGTTTCTGGCCGTGGTCGATGCCTGCGTGCACCGCCTGCCAGCCAAAATCGCGCGTGTTTTCAGCATGAAAGAACTGCTCGAATGCGACGCTGCCGAAGTTTGCGAAACCCTGGGCCTGAGTCGCGCCGATTACTGGCAGTGCATGAGCCGCGCGCGCAAGCAGCTGCAACTTTGCCTGAGCCAGCATTGGTTTGAACAACCCCCACCGCAGCAGAAAGGCCGCCAACCATGAAGTGCGCCCAATACATTTTCAAGCTCACCTCCGGCCAGCTGGAGCAGGCCAGCGCCAGCGAACGCATGGAAGCGGCCTTGCACCGCCTGGTGTGCCGCCCATGCCGCGACTTCACCCAAAACGATGCGGCATTGGATGCCATCCTGGACGCGTACAAAAGCCAATTGCAACAGCCGCAACCGCCGCCATCAGCCCCATCCCGGGAGTGAGGGCAAGCCAGCCATGTGTGGGGCTTTGCCTTGGCCTGCTGCGCTCAAGAAGCGCATAAAAAGCGCGCAAAAAAGAAGCCGCCCGAAGGCGGCTTTCTAAGAGGAATTTCCATTTTGCGTAGAAATTCAATGGATGGTGCCGGAGGCCGGAATCGAACCGGCACGCCTCGCGGCGGCGGATTTTGAGTCCGCTGCGTCTACCAATTTCACCACTCCGGCAGGAATGCGAAGCCGTGATTATGGCACATTACAGCGCATGAAATTCCAAACTATTGAAAATATTGTGGGTCGAACGCCCTTGGTAGCTTTGCAGCGTATCGACGCCGATGTGTGCCAGCAGCGTGGCAATGTATTGCTGGCGAAGCTGGAAGGGCATAACCCGGCAGGCTCGGTCAAGGATCGGCCCGCGTTATCGATGATTGCCCGCGCGCAGGAGCGCGGTTTGATTCGCCCGGGGGATACCTTGATTGAGCCGACTTCCGGCAACACGGGGATTGCCTTGGCGATGGCGGCGGCCATCAAAGGCTATCGCATGGTGCTGGTGATGCCGGAGGATTTGTCGATTGAGCGTGCGCAGACGATGAAGGCCTATGGTGCCCAGTTGATTCTCACGCCCAAGAGCGGCGGCATTGAGGCTGCGCGCGATGTGGCGCAGGCGATGGTGGCGCAAGGCAAAGGGGTGATGCTCAACCAGTTCGCCAACGCGGATAACCCGCGCATCCATTACGAAACAACCGGGCCGGAGCTTTGGGAGCAAACCCACGGGCGCATCACGCATTTCGTCAGCGCGATGGGCACCACGGGCACCATCATGGGCGTGTCGCGTTTTTTGAAGGAAAAAAATGCGGCAGTGCGTGTCATCGGCGCGCAGCCGGGGCCAAACTCGCGCATTCCGGGTATTCGCAAGTGGCCCGAAGCCTATCAGCCAGCCATTTACGAGCCTGAGCGTGTGGATGAGCTGGTGCCCGTCGATCAAGAGGACGCCGAGCAGGCATGCCGACGCCTGGCGTGCGAGGAGGGCATTTTTGGCGGTATCTCCTCTGGCGGCGCGTTGTGGGTGGCCTTGCAGGTCAATGCCCAGGTGCGCAATGCCGTCATCGCGTTTGTCGTGTGCGATCGCGGTGATCGTTATCTCTCCACCGGGGTGTTCCCCGCCTGATTTCTCACTCAACCATGCAACATTACGAAGTTCGCTATTGCACCCATTGCGCCAGCGCCCTGGCCTGGATTGAACTGCAAGAGGATGGTGGCGCGAAGCAACGCCTGCGCTGCCCCACCTGCGGCTGGACGCACTGGAACAACCCCACGCCGGTGCTGGCAGCGATTGTGGAGCTGGACGGAAAAATCCTGCTGGCGCGCAACGCACTCTGGAAGGATCGCTTTTTCGGCTTGATTACCGGCTTCATGGAGGCGGGCGAAACGCCCGAAGAAGGCATTGCCCGCGAGGTGCTGGAGGAAACGGGCCTGGAGGTGTTGAGCGCCACGCTGGTGGATGTGTCCGATTTCCAGCGCAAAAACCAAGTGCTCATTGCTTACCACGTGCTGGCGCGCGGTCAGGTGCGGCTCTCGCCCGAGCTGTCGGAATACCAACTGGTGGAGCCTGCGCAGGCGCAGGCGTGGAATACGGGCACGGGTAAAGCGTTTCAGAAATGGCTGCGCGCGCAAGGCTATGAGCCGGTGGTGTTCGATCGCTACGCGCGCCTGGTGGCCGAGGCAGAGGCAGCGGGCGAGCATGGTGCAATCACCGTGCAGCCGCCCGCGCCCCCGTCTGGCCCGTCCGGAGTGCAAGGCACGGCGGCGCTGCCAAGCGGGGAGGGCGGTATGAGTGATAGGCGTGATATGGGCGATGACGTGGCCGCCGTGGCGCAAGAAGTGGATGCCAAGGGCCTGCGCTGTCCGCAACCGATCTTGCGCGCCAAGAAGGCTCTGGCTGGGCTGCAAAGCGGCCAGTTGCTGCGCGTGTTGGCGACCGATGCCGGCTCTTTGCAAGACTTTGCTGCCTTTGCCAAGCAAACGGGCAATGCCTTGGTGGAGCAGCACACGGATGCCGAAGGGACGCACCATTTCGTGCTGCGCAGGCGTTGAGGCGCACCCTGAAATGCCTGATTCCGAGCCTGGCTCCAAAGTTTTGGTGCGGCTGTTCTGGATTTTGGTTGTTTCCAAATCAAAAGATTTTTTGCTTTATGCGTATATTGCCGAAATAGGGTGATTTATTTTCCTATTGAATGGTAATTTTCAAGAAAAAAAGCGTGCCGCCCAGTCTAAACGAGCAGGGCGGCACGCTGTTTGGCAAAGGCGCTGAATGCGGCTGGAATAGACGCTGAAGCCTTCTTTCCAGGCCTTTGCTGCGTGTTTTTTTGGTTTGTTTATTGATAGCTGCGCGCGTCTTCAATGACTTTGCCGTCGTTGGGCAGGCTACCGGGGGGGAGCAATTCCACCTCGCCGCGCAGTTTGGTGACTTCGCGGATGGCATCGGCGATTTGATTGGCCAGGCCCGCAGCCACTTCCGTGCTTTCGACCTGGAGCACCATGTGGTCGTTGGCCATTTCGCCGCTGACAACCAGGCGCGCCTTGCCCACTTGCGGGAAACGTTTGATGATTTCCGCCACTTGGGCGGGGTGGACGAACATGCCGCGCACTTTGGTGGTTTGATCGGCGCGGCCCATCCAGCCTTTGATGCGGGTGTTGGTGCGGCCCGTGGGGCACTGGCCGGGCAGCACGGCGGAGAGATCGCCCGTGCCAAAGCGGATAAGGGGGTAGTCCGTATTGAAGGTGGTGACGACGAGTTCGCCCACTTCGCCCTCAGCCACCGGCTCGCCCGTGCCCGGGCGCACGATTTCCACCAGCACGTTTTCGTCCAGCACCAGGCCTTCGCGGGCGCTGGTTTCGTAGGCGATCAAGCCCAGATCGGCGGTGGCGTAGCACTGGTAGGCGGCGATGCCGCGCTGGGCGAACCAGTCGCGTAGCGAAGGCGGGAAGGCTTCGCCCGAGACCAGGGCTTTGCGCAGGCTGGAGACATCGAGCTTGAGCTCTTGCGCTTTTTCAATGATGAGCTTGAGGAAACTGGGCGTGCCTGCATAGCCTGCGGGGCGCAGCTCGGCGATGGCTTGGGCTTGCTGCTCAGTCTGGCCGGTGCCGCCAGGAAATACGGTGCAGCCCAGGGCGTGGGCGCCGGTTTCCATCATGGAGCCAGCGGGGGTGAAGTGGTAGCTGAAGCCGTTGTGGATGAGTTCGCCCGCGGTAAAGCCCGCCGCACGCAAGGCGCGGGCCATGCGCCAGTAGTCGGCGCGCGCGCCTTCGGGTTCGTAAATGGGGCCGGGGCTGGAGAAGATGCGGGGCATGGCCGCGCCAAAGCCGATGGCGGCAAAACCGCCAAAGACTTGGCTGGAATCTTGCGGCGCGGCGGCGCGGCGGGCTTTCTGGCGCTCCAGCAGCTCGTATTTGCGCGTGACGGGCAGGCTGGCAAGCGCGGCGCGGCTGGTAATGGATGCGGCATCCACGCCCTGGAGAATTTCGGCAAAGGCGCTGGCGTTGGTCTGGGCGTGGGCGATTTGCGCGGGCAGGGCGGCCAGCAAGGCGGCTTCGCGCGCATCGGGACTGCGCGTTTCCAGCGCGTCAAGGGTGGTGCTCATGGTTGTCTCCTGTAGGGGTGTCCAAACTCGGTCGCAGCAAGTGCAGCGGCGGTTTTGGGGACACTCTTGTGATTTTTCTCTGTGGTGCAAAACGGCCCAAGGCTGTGCGCACGCAAACCCTGGCGGCCAGAGCGCACGCAATGGCCACGGGGCCGCTGGTTTGACTGGCGGGAACCGGACATCTGGCCGGCATTAGGCCAGCCAGCGCTTGCGGCGTTTGTAGCTCTTGATTTCGCGAAAGCTCTTGCGGCCTTCGCCGCCAACGCCAAGGTAGAACTCTTTCACGTCGGAGTTGTCGGCCAATTCGCGTGCGGGGCCGTCCATCACGATACGGCCCGATTCCATGATGTAGCCGTAGTCGGCGTATTTCAGGGCCATGTTGGTGTTTTGCTCGGCCAGCAGGAAGGTGACTTTTTCCTTGGTGTTGAGGTCTTTGACGATGTGAAAGACTTCTTCCACGATTTGCGGCGCCAGGCCCATGGAAGGCTCATCGAGCAAGACGATGGAGGGGTTGGTCATCAGCGCACGGCCGATCGCGCACATTTGCTGCTCGCCGCCGGAGGTGTAGGCGGCCTGGCTGGTGCGGCGCGTTTTCAGGCGGGGGAAGTAGTTGTAAACCTTCTCCAGATTGCGGGCGATTTCGGCCTTGTCGGTGCGGGTGTAAGCGCCGGTAAGCAGGTTTTCCTCAATCGTCAAGTGGGCAAAGCAGTGACGCCCTTCCATGACTTGCACCACGCCGCGATTGACCAGGTCGGCGGGCGAGAGGTTTTCGATGCGTTCGCCGCGCAGCTCAATACTGCCTTTGGTGACTTCGCCACGCTCGGCCTTGAGCAGGTTGGAGATGGCGCGCAGGGTGGTGGTTTTTCCCGCGCCGTTGCCGCCCATGAGCGCGACGATGCTGCCTTCGGGCAGGGTCAGCGACACACCTTTGAGCACCAGAATGACGTGGTTGTAGATGACTTCAATGCCGTTGACGCTGAGGATGGTGTTGGATTCTTGGCTCATGGTGCGAGCTCCTGGGGGATGGAGGTCTGAAATGCTGAGGGTGAGGGGCGGGCTTGCAGATGTGCCGCCCGCCCGTCAAACCGGGCGCGTGGACAGCTCAGGCACGATGCCTGGCCGCCCCCGCCAAGCCCTTTAGTTGCAGTCGCTGCGGCGGGTCACTTTCTTGTCCGCAGCGTATTTGTCGGCGTATTCCTTGACCAAGGGGCCTACGACTTTCTGGTCAGCCTGGTACCAGTCGGAGACGACCTTGAACTTGCTGCCGTCCCACTGTGCAATACGCGCCCAGTCGGCGCCAACGTGGTTGGAGCAGCTGGTCTTGAAGGGACGTACGACGCCGTTAAAGCCCAGCTCTTTCAGGCGCTCTTCGGTCAGGTCCAGGTTCTCCAGGCCCCAGCGC
The DNA here is from genome assembly GCF_003703475.1 of Allofranklinella schreckenbergeri. Classification (GTDB taxonomy): domain Bacteria; phylum Pseudomonadota; class Gammaproteobacteria; order Burkholderiales; family Burkholderiaceae_C; genus Lampropedia; species Lampropedia schreckenbergeri. Next base: position 130,172 of record NZ_RDQM01000003.1, read on the forward strand.
ACTTGCTCGGGGGTGACGGGTTTGCCTTTGCCGAACTTTTCCTGAGCTGTGCGGATGGCTTCCACTTGCAACATGGCGATGACCATGCCGCGGGTGTGCGCAGCTTGACCCAGCACATCGGCAGAGGAGGAGCTGCCTTGGCCCTTGTCGTACAGCTCGGCCTTGAGGGCGTCGTGGATGGGGCCTTTCTCGGCGGTGTTGTGGATGGTCACGGCGTTGTAGCCCTTGGCGCCAGCGCCCAGTTCCTTGACGTCGTGGTCAGAGCCAGCCCACCAGATGGCGTAGATCTTGTCGCGGGCGTAACCTGTGGCCTGGGCCTCGCGCACGGCGGTGGGGGTCATCACGCCTGCGCTCCACAGCAGCACGTAATCGGGGCGTTTTTGACGGATTTGCAGCCAAGTGGCTTTTTGCTCCACGCCGGGGGCGGTCACGGGCAACAGCATCAGCTCAAAGCCGTCCATTTCGGCGCGTTTTTGCAGCAGCACGATAGGCTCTTTGCCATAGGGCGAGTCGTGGTAGACAAGGGCGATTTTCTTGCCCTTGAGGCTGCCTTTTTCGCGCTTGGCGATGTCTTGCAGCATGGCGTCAGCAGCCGTCCAGTAGGTGCCCAGCAGGGGGAAGTTCCACTCGAACACGCCGCCATCTGCCGATTGCGACAGGCCGTAGCCGGGGGTGATGACGGGCATCTTGTCGTTGGGCGCTCGGTCGCTGACTGCAAAGGTGATGCCTGTGGACATGGTGTCAAAGCCGGGCGCGCCGCCGTTTTGCCCTTTCATGCGCTCATAGCACTCCACGCCCTTGGCCGTGTCGTAGCCCGTCTCGCATTCTTCGTATTTGAGTTTGACGCCGTTGATACCGCCGCGGGCGTTGACCAGCTTGTAGTAATCGAGCTTGCCATCAGCCCATGGCACGCCCAGCGGAGCGAACTGGCCGGTGCGGTACACCAGAGCAGGCACGTACTGCTCTTGCGCCTGAACGGCGGCGCCCGCGCCCAGCAGAGCCAAGGCGGAAAGGGTGACGAGGGTTTTCTTCATGGTTGTCTCCTTTGCGTGGTGGTGAAGAAAGGGGGTGTATGCGTGGCGGCCATCAGTGGGGGAAGGGCCATACGCGCAATTTCTGGCGGGCGGTGGACCACAGACGGGCCAGCCCATGCGGCTCGACAATGAGGAAGAACACGATCAGCGCGCCGAAAATCATGTGCTCCAGATAAGTCGCGGCAGCGGTGGACAGGGGGATGCCCAGCCAATGCGGCAGGTAGTTGAGCAGCAGCGGCAGCATCACGAAGAAGGCCGCGCCGAACAGGCCACCGACGATGGAGCCCAGACCGCCGATGATGATCATGAACAGCAGGCGGAAGGACATATCCAGGTTGAAGGCCGAAGGCTCCCAGGCTCCCAGGTGGACAAAGCCCCAAAGTGCGCCCGCCACACCGACGATGAAGGAGCTGACGGCAAAGGCGCTGAGCTTGGCGTAGGTGGGGCGAATACCGATCACGGAAGCGGCCACGTCCATGTCGCGGATGGCCATCCACTCGCGGCCTACGGCGCTGCGCACCAGGTTTTTCGCCAGCAGACCGAGCACGCACAGAAAACCCAGGCACAGCAGATATTTCTCCATCGGGGTGTCGATGGCCCAGCCCAGGATGTGCAGATCGCCTGCGCTGACCGAGCCGGAAGAGGAATGGTTGGTGATCCAGGCGGCGCGGCTGGAGAGCCAGTCCATGAAGAACTGTGCGGCCAGGGTTGCCACCGCCAGATACAGGCCGCGGATGCGCAGGCTGGGAATGCCCACCAACATGCCAAACAGCATGGAAACCACCCCGCCGCCCAGCAGGGCCAGGATCAGAGGCATGCCATCGATGCGCGCTTGCAGGTTGAAAGCAGCGTAGGCGCCAGCGGCCATGAAAGCGCCTGTGCCCAGCGAGATCTGCCCGCAATAGCCCACCAGGATATTCAGCCCCACGGCGGCCAGCGCCATGATGACGAAGGGGATGAGCACGGCTTTGTAGAAATAGTCGCTGGCCACCATGGGCACCAGGATGAAGGCCGCTGCCACGATGAGCAGAATGGCCCAGCGATCCTGCGTCACGGGGAAGATTTGCTGATCGGCCCGGTAGCTGCTCTTGAACTGGCCGTTTTCTCTGTAGAACATCTATGTATCTCCTGTTGTCTGTGCGTCTTAAAGCTGCCTTCGACGCTCAAACGCGGTCGATGATCTTGTCGCCGAACAAGCCTTGCGGGCGCACCAGCAAGAAGCCCAGTGCCAGCACGTAGGCAAACCAGTTTTCAATACCGCCGCCCAGATAGGGGCCCAGGTAAATTTCGGAGAGCTTTTCGCCCAGACCGATGATGAGGCCGCCGATGATGGCGCCGGGCACGGAAGTCAGTCCGCCCAGAATCACCACTGGCAAAGCCTTGAGCGCCACCAGCGAGAGCGAGAACTGCACCCCGGCTTTGGAGCCCCAGATGATGCCGGTGACCAGCGCCACGCCGCCTGCGACGGCCCAGACGATGACCCAGATGCGCGAGAGCGCAATGCCGATGGACTGGGCTGCCTGGTGGTCGTCGGCCACGGCGCGCAGGGCGCGGCCTGTGCGGGTTTTCTGGAAGAACAGCGACAGACCAGCCACCAGCACGGTAGCGATGAGGGCGGCATAGAAGTCCTCCTTGTTCACCATTACACCGCCGTCAAACAGGTTTTCGAGCACAAAGACGGGATCCTTGGGCATGCCGACATCAATGCCATAGACGCCACTGCCGTAAAAGAGCGGGCCCAAGCCATCCAGGAAATAGGCAATGCCCAGCGTGGCCATGAGCAGCGCAATCGGCTCTTGCCCAACGAGATGGCGCAGCGCCAGCTTTTCAATCAGCATGGCAACGATCACCATGGCCGCCATGCTGATGACCATGGCCAGCACCAGCGTCCACCAGGTTTGCTGTTCCAGGCCAAACCAGCCAGGCAGCCACTCGGCAAAGCGGGCCATGGTCAGCGCGGCGAACAGCACCATGGCGCCTTGGGCAAAGTTGAACACGCCGCTGGCCTTGAAGATGAGCACAAAGCCCAACGCCACCAGCGAATACAGCATCCCGGTCATCAAGCCGCCGAGAATCGCTTCAAGAAAGAAGGCCATTGTTGTCTCCTGTTGTTCTCAGTGCCCGGATCCCAGGTAGGCGCGGATCACGTCTTCGTTGTGGATGACTTCGTCGGGCGAGCCATCGCCAATCTTCTTGCCGTAGTCCAGCACCACAACGCGGTCGGAAATATCCATCACCACGCCCATGTCGTGCTCGATCAGCACGATGGTGGTGCCGAATTCGTCATTCACGTCGAGGATGAAGCGGCACATGTCCTGCTTTTCTTCCACGTTCATGCCGGCCATCGGCTCGTCGAGCAGCAGCACTTGCGGCTCCATGGCCAGGGCGCGGCCCAGGTCCACGCGCTTTTGCAAGCCGTAGGGCAGGGTGCCCACCGGGGTTTTGCGGTAGGCCTGGATTTCCAGGAAATCGATGATGTGCTCGACGAATTCGCGGTGCGCGATCTCCTCCTTCTCTGCCGGGCCAACGCGCAACGCCTGCATGAGGATGTTGCTTTTGATCTTGAGGTTGCGCCCGGTCATGATGTTGTCGATCACGCTCATGCCCTTGAACAACGCCAGGTTCTGGAAGGTGCGCGCCACGCCCATTTCCGCCACCTGACGGCTATTCATGTGGCTGAAGGTCTTGCCACGGAAGGTGATGGAGCCTTCGCTGGGCGTGTACACGCCGTTGATGCAGTTGAGCATCGACGACTTGCCCGCGCCGTTGGGGCCGATGATGGAGCGGATTTCGTGCTCCTTGACGTTGAAGGAAATGTCGGTGAGCGCCTTGACGCCGCCAAAGCGCAGGCTGATGTTCTTGATGTCCAGGATGACATCGCCGATTTTTCTGCTGCTCATGCTCAGGCTGCCTTTCTTGCCGCGGGATAGGTTTTCGCGTCGAGGATTTGCAAGGTGGCGCTGACGCTGCCGGTGCGCCCGTCCTCGAACTTCACCTGGGTTTCAATGAACTGTTCCTTCTTGCCGCCATACAGCGCGTCGATCAGCACGGCGTACTTTTCGGCTACGAAGTTGCGGCGAATCTTGCGTGTGCGCGTGAGTTCGTCGTCGTCCGGATCCAACTCCTTGTGCAGCACCAAAAAGCGCTTGACCTGGGTCGCTTCCATGCCTTGCTCGCTGGCCAGCTCCTGGTTCACTTTGGCAATGCACTCGGCAATCATCTCCAGCACGGGTTGCTTGCCCGCCAGATCGACGTAGCCCGCATAAGGCAGGTTACGCTTTTCGGCCCAGTTGCCCACGGCTTCGAAGTCGATGTTGATGAAGGCGCAGACCTCGTCGCGGTTGTGCCCAAAGCACACGGCTTCCTTGATTTGGGGGAAGAACTTGAGCTTGTTCTCGATGTAGTTGGGCGCGAACATGGCGCCACCGTTGAGGCGGCCCACGTCCTTGGCGCGGTCGATGATGCGCAGTTGGCCGTCGTGGTCGATCACGCCCGCGTCGCCGGTGAGGAAGTAGCCATCGGCATTGATGACTTCGGCGGTGGCGTCGGGGCGCTTGTAGTACTCCTTGAGCACGGAAACGCCTTTGACCAGCACTTCGCCGTTGTCGGCGATCTTCAGCTCAATGCCGGGGGCGGCTTCGCCCACGGTGTTGATCTTGACGCGGCCGTTTTGCTGCAAGCAGACGTAGGCGCAGGTTTCCGTCTGGCCGTAGAGCTGTTTGAGGTTGATGCCGATGGAGCGGTAGAACTTGAACAGCTCCGGCCCGATGGCCGCGCCAGCGGTATAGGCCACGCGGATGCGCGAAAAGCCCATCACGTTACGCAACGGCCCATAGACGAAGAAGTTGCCCAGGGCGTATTTGAAGCGGTCTGCCGTGCTGACGGGTTTGCCGTCCAGGATGTCCGAACCCACGCGCTGGGCCAGCTCCATGGCGCGAGCGTACATCTTGCGCTTGAAGGGCGAGGCGTCCTCCATGCGGATGGAGACGGAAGTCAGCAAGCCTTCGAACACGCGCGGAGGGGCGAAGTAGTACGTTGGCCCGATTTCCTGCAAGTCGATTTGCACCGTGGCCGAGGACTCAGGGCAGTTGATGGTAAAGCCCGCCACCAGCCATTGCGCGACGGAGAAGAGGTGATCCCCCACCCAGGCCGGAGGCAGGTAGGAGATCACGTTGTCGTCCTTGTTCAGGCCATCGACCTTCACGCCGCCAGCGGCGGAGCTGGCGAAAGAGCGGTGCGTCTGGCACACGCCCTTGGGTTTGCCCGTCGTGCCCGAGGTGTAGAGGATGACCGAGACGTCATCGGGCTGGCCGGCCTTGACCATGGCCTCGTAGGCGCCAGGATTCTTGGCATCCCACTGGCGGCCCAGCTCCATCAGTTTCTCCACGCTGATCAGCCCCTCATGGGTGTAGGAGCGCATGCCGCGCGGGTCGTCGTAAACAATCCAGTTGATCGGATAACCCTCGCGGATTTCCAGCAGCTTGTCCACCTGCTCCTGGTCTTCGGCGAACACGATGCGCGCGTTTGCATCGGCCACCACATAGGCCATTTCGGCTGCCACGGCGTCCTGGTACATGGGCACTGGCACGGCGCGCAGCGATTGCGCGGCCAGAAAGCTCATGTAGGCATACGGGCGGTTGCCCGACACCAGCGCCAGGTTCTCGCCCTGGCTTAGCCCTAGCGAGGCGAAGCCGCAGGCCAGGTGGCGCACATCGCGCGCCACATCGGCCCAGCTCCAGGTCTGCCAGATGCCGTACTCCTTTTCGCGGATTGCCGCATCCTGCGGGCGTTGCTGCGCATGTTGCTGCAACAGCCTGGGGAATGTCGTCTCCATGCTTGATCTCCGTGCCCTTGTGCTCCACGGAATGGCTGCCGAGCATTGCCGCCATTCCTGCCTTGTCGGCCTGTTTGCATTTGCATGACAGACCGCGCTTGATGAGATGGCGCGCATGGTATCGGCAACTTTGACGCTTTAGTGTCCAGTCGACGACATTTTTGGGTAAACCCTATAGAGGGCTATCCCTTGGGTGGAGGGGCTGGTTGGGCGCAGTCGTCCCTCATGCGGCAGGCGGGAAATGGGTTCAATGTGTTTTGTTACAATTCAAATGTAAAATTGATTTGAATACCCTATTGCCTAAACAAGAAAATATTTTTGTCTATTGATTTGTAATAAAAAGAGGGTGCAGCGTTTTTGGGCATTTCGCGCGTTGGGCTTTGCACTGGGCGGCCGACAGGCGGCTGCGGCTGCCGGGCGGCAATGATGCGGGGATAATCGTGCCCCCATGAGCGGCAATACCTTTGGAACCCTATTTCGCGTCACCAACTTTGGTGAATCCCACGGCCCGGCCATTGGCTGCGTAATCGACGGCTGCCCGCCGGGCATGGCCTTGTGCGAGCAGGACATTCAGCGCGAGCTGGATCGGCGCCGCCCTGGCACCAGCCGCTTCGTCACCCAGCGCAACGAACCCGACCAGGTGGAAATCCTCTCGGGCGTGTACGAGGGGCGCACCACGGGCACGCCGATTGCGCTGCTGATTCGCAATGTGGACCAGCGCAGCAAGGATTACGGCGAAATCGCCCGCCAGTTCCGCCCCGGCCATGCCGATTACACCTACTGGCACAAATACGGCATCCGCGATCCGCGCGGCGGCGGGCGCTCCTCGGCGCGGCTGACCGCGCCCACCGTGGCCGCCGGGGCCGTGGCGCGCAAATGGCTGAACGAGCGCTACGGCACTGAGCTGCACGCCTTCATGGCGCAACTGGGCAGCATCGACATCCCCTTTGAATCGCTGGACTACGTGGGGCAAAACCCCTTTTTCGCCCCCGCGGCCAATACCGAGGCGCTGGAGCAATACATGGACGCGCTGCGCAAAAGCCACGACTCCTGCGGCGCGCTGGTGCGCGTGGTGGCGCGCAATGTGCCCGTGGGCCTGGGCGAGCCCATTTACGACCGGCTCGACGCCGATATCGCCTACGCCATGATGGGGCTGAATGCCGTCAAGGGCGTGGAAATCGGCGCGGGCTTTGCCAGCGTGCGCCAGTTGGGCAGCGAGCACGGCGACGCCATCACGCCCGATGGCTTTCTCACCAACCACGCTGGCGGCATCCTGGGCGGCATCAGCACGGGGCAGGATATTGACGTGAAGATCGCCATCAAACCCACCAGCTCCATCCTCACCCCCCGGCCCTCCATTGATGTGGACGGCAACCCCGTGCAAGTCGTCACCAAAGGCCGCCACGACCCCTGCGTAGGCATCCGCGCCGCCCCGATTGCCGAGGCCCTGCTGGCCTTGGTGCTGATGGATCACGCCCTGCGCCACCGCGCCCAGAACGGGGATCGGCCTTTCTGAGGTATTCCAAATCAATGTGTTGAAAGAAAAAGCCTTTCGGCATGGTGGTCATGCCGAAAAGCTTTTTTCTTTTTCCTTTGATTGGTAATTGGCGTTGTATTCCAGGCATGCCCCCGGATAAATACAGGGTAATTTTTCGTGATCTAATAAAACGAATTGTTCTTATTGGTTTTGAAATGCAACCCTCTCCCAAGCTGTTTTCCCATATTTCTCTGGCTGTTTTAACGCTGTTAAGCCTGTCTGCTCAGGCGCAGCAGGTGTCGGCGACTGCTGCGCCTGGCAGCGAGATCGCTGAAGACGATTACGCTGCCGTCATGCCCACGGTGTTTGTGACGGGCACTTCCGAAAACAGCACCACCAAGGGCTATATCGGCTACGACCAGGCCGATGTCACCCGCACGGATTTGACGGTCAAGGAAACGCCGCAAGCCGTGGATGTGCTGGACATCCAGAAGAACAAAAACTACGGCACCAACGACCTCAGCTCCATCCTGGAGGGCAACGCCGGTATTGACGCCACTTACGACATGCGCGGCGAGAGCATCAAGATTCGCGGCTTTTCGGCCGACGCCAGCGACATTTACCGCGACGGCGTGCGCGAAAGCGGTCAAGTGCGCCGCTCCACCGCCAATATCGAGCGTGTGGAAATCCTCAAAGGCCCATCCTCCGTGCTTTACGGCCGCAGCAGCGGTGGCGGCGTGATCAACATGGTCAGTAAATACGCCAACTTCACCCCGCGCCGTAGCTTGGGTTTGAGCTACGGCTCCTGGGCGGCCCGCAGCGCCACTGTGGATTTGAACCAGCTCGTGAGTGAAAACGTCGCCGTGCGCTTGACGGGAGAGGTCAGCAAGGCCAACTCCTGGCGCTCCACCGTGCACAGCAAGGGGCATATGATTTCGCCCAGCGTCACCGTGCGCGCAGGCAACCTGGTTTGGACGGGGCAATACACTCACGACAGCGCCCGCCGCGTGCCTGATCGCACTCCCAGCCGCGACGTTTACAACGCCATGGGCATCGACTACCGCACCGGCTTCGCCCGTGATGGCGACTTTGTGCGCGACGATCTTTCCGTGCTGCGCTCCGACCTGCGTTACGACCTCAACGATCAGTGGAATCTGCGCTGGCAACTGGCCGGCCGCAAAGCCGAGCAAAACTTCGACCACTACTACGCAGGCAGCTACAACGCCAAAACCCGCCTGCTGCGCCAAAACTATTACTGGCAGGAAACCGCCAACAAAACCCTCAGCAGCGGCCTGACGGCCAATGGACGTTTCAGCACCGGGCCGCTGGCACACAAGCTCACCGTGGGCCTGGATTGGGCCAAGGAGGAGCGCTTGCCCAAGCTGGCCACCTGCACCGGCCCCAGCGCCATCACTGCCTGCGTGCGGGACATCGATCCCTATGCCTCGCCATCAAGCTGGGGTCGCGTTGGCCAGCGCCCGGCTTTGACGGCCAATAACCAGCACGAAGCCCGCTCCACGGCGCTGTTTGTGCAAGACCTTATCGCTTTGCGCCCGGATGTGAAGGTGTTGCTGGGCGGGCGCTACGACCGCTACACATTCCAGTCCACCAACATCGCCAGCAAAAGCAGTCGCTACAGCGGCAGCAGCTTCAACCCCAACGCGGGTTTGGTTTGGGATGTCACCCCCGAGCACACGGCTTACGCCTCCTGGAGCCGCAGCTTCGCCCCTTACGGCGGCAATGGCTATCTGGGGGTTGATGCCGCTGCCGATCCCGTGACTTTTAACGCCGATCCCGAGCAATCGACCCAGTTCGAGCTGGGCCTCAAGAGCGATTGGCTGGATCGCAACCTCAGCACCACGCTGGCGATCTACAACCTGGAGCACACCAATATCCGCTATCGCCCCGATGCGGTGAACGAACCCACCGTCTGGGCCGTGCGCGGCAAGGAGCGCTCACGCGGGATTGAGCTGAACGTCCTGGGCCGTGTCAGCACCGACTGGTACGTGCGCGGTTCGTTGGGCCTGATGTCGGCCAAAGTGGTGGAAAACCGCCAGAACCGCGCCGAAGAAGGCCGCTACCTGACCAACACCAGCCGCATCAGCAGCAACGCTTTCGTGCGCTATGCCCCCAACCCTTGGTATGCCGAAGTCGGCGTCACCCATTTGGGCAAGCGTTATTACTACGTCAGCAATGTTGAGCATGGCTTGCCTGCCTTTACCCGCGTGGATGCCATGGTCGGCTACAACGCCGCCCCCTGGACTTTTACCCTGGCCGTGCAAAACGTGTTCGACAAACAATATTGGCGCTCCAGCGCCATGCCCGGTTCTCCCCGCGCGGTGACTTTCAAAGCCAGTTACGAGTTTTGATGCTCTTGTAATGGCTCCTGCATAAAAAATGCCAGGGGCCTATGCAGCCTTGGCAGACAAGGCCCCTACCACCGAGAACGGCCCGGCTCCATAAATGGAGCCGGGCCGTTTTGCCATGCACAGCCTCTTAAAATTTCCCCCCTTTCCCTCCAACTGAGCACCAATACCATGACGTTTCGCCTTTCTTCCCGCGCCGAGCAAACCCGGCCTTTTTATGTGATGGAAGTCGCCAAGGCCGCGCAGCGCTGGATTGCGGAGCAGGGGGATCAGCCGCCGATGATTTATCTGAACATCGGCGAGCCCGATTTCACCGCGCCAGAGCGGGTGCAGCAGGCGGCAGTGGCAGCCATCCAGAAGGGGCAGACGCAATACACCCCGGCGCTGGGGCTGGATGCTTTGCGCCAAGCCATCAGCGATTGGTATGGCGGGCGCTTTGGGCTGGATGTGGCGCCGCAGCGCATTGTGGTGACGGCCGGAGCATCGGCGGCTTTGCATCTGGCCTGCCTGGCCTTGCTGCAAGAGGGCGACGAGGTGCTGATGCCCGATCCGAGCTATCCCTGCAACAAGCAGTTTGTGCAGGTGGCAGGCGCGCGGGCGGTGTCCATTGCCGTAGGGGCGTCAAGCCGCTTTCAGTTGACGGCGCAGCAGGTGGCCGAGCATTGGGGGCCGCGCACGCGCGCCGTGCTGTTGGCTTCGCCTTCCAACCCGACGGGCACTTCGTTGCCCAAGGAGGAGCTGGCCGCGATTGCCGAGGTGGTGCGCGCGCGCGGCGGGGTGTTGCTGGTTGATGAGATTTACCTGGGCTTGTCTTATGACGCGGCCTATGGCCAAAGCGCCCTGGCGCTGGGCGAGGACGTGGTCAGTATCAACAGCTTCAGCAAATATTTCAATATGACGGGCTGGCGCCTGGGCTGGTTGGTGCTGCCGCCAGCTTTGGTGGCGCCGGTGGAGCGCCTGGGCCAAAACCTCTTTATCTGCCCCAGCACGATTGCCCAGCATGCGGCGCTGGAGTGCTTTCACCCCGAAAGCATTGCCGAGTACGAGCGCCGCCGCCAGGCGTTTGGCGAGCGTCTGACGCGCTTTGCCGCGCCGCTGGGCGAGCTGGGCCTGCACGTGCCGGTGCAGCCCGATGGAGCTTTTTACGTCTGGGCCGATTGCCGCGAGGCGGCGCGCCGCCTGGGCGTGCAGGGCAGTTGGGATTTTGCGTTCGCCTTGCTTGAGCGCGCGCGCATTGCCGTGGCGCCAGGGCGCGATTTTGGCGATCAGGGCATGGAAAACTACGTGCGCTTTTCCGTCGCCAATTCAATGGACAACCTGCAACAGGCCATTGCGCGCATGCGCGATTTGCTGGCCTGAAGCGTCCCTGCGTGGTCCGTCTTTGCCCTTGCCGTGGCGCAGGGGTGCGGGTTGCTGTGCGCCTCTTGCGCAGCAGCCCTATTTGATATTTCCGTTTCACTGATTGCGATGGCGGTTTGGCGCTTTCGCGGTGTTGCCGCGCGCGATTTTCTCCGGCTTAGTCATTTTTGCATATCAAAAGAAAAAATTAAATGCTATTTAGGCATATCTGTATTGAAATAAATTTTCTTTTGTTTTGAAATTCAATTTATTGAAGCAGTGGCTATATTTTGAACATAGCCTTATCTATAATCGCGCAGCCGCTCCCGGGGTGAAGCAAGAGTTCTCCGGGGGCCATTGCAACTACCGCAAGGGGAATTTTGTGAATCAACGCATGAATCGGCGCCATTGGGCGCGCAAATGGTTGGTGGCGCTGGCTGGTGTGGCTGCGCTGGGTGTGGGGCAGCCGCTGTGGGCGCAAGCGCCGGGCGATGCGGGGCAAAAGCCGTTCAAAGTGGCCACGACGTTCACCATCATTGCGGATATGGCGCGCAATGTGGCGGGCGATGCGGCGGTGGTGGAGTCCATCCTCAAACCGGGCGCGGAGGTGCATGGCTACCAGCCTACGCCGGGCGATTTGGTGCGCGTGCAAGGGGCGGATTTGGTGTTGTTCAACGGCATGAATCTGGAGACATGGTTCGAGCCGTTTTTCCGCCGCCTCAAGGGCGTGCCAGCGGTGCTGGTCACGCAAGGGGTGCAGCCCATTGCCATCGGGGAAGGGCCGTATGAGGGCAAGCCCAATCCGCATGCGTGGATGTCGCCTACGGCGGCGATGCAGTATGTGGACAACATCCGCGATGCGCTGGTCAAGCACAACCCCGCCCACGCGCAGACCTACCGCGACAACGCCGAGCGCTACAAGGCGCAAATCCAGGCGCTGGTGGAGCCGATCCGCCAAACGCTGGCCGATGTGCCCGAGGCCAAGCGCTGGCTGGTATCCAGCGAGGGGGCGTTCAGCTATCTGGCGCGCGATTTCGGCCTGCGCGAGCTGTACCTCTGGCCCATCAATGCCGATCAGCAAGGCACGCCCCAGCAGGTGCGCCGGGTGATCGATGAAGTGCGCAAGCACCAGATTCCCGTGGTGTTCAGCGAGAGCACGATTTCGCCCGAGCCAGCGCAGCAAGTGGCGCGCGAAAGTGGTGCGCGCTATGGCGGGGTGTTGTATGTGGATTCGCTCTCTGCATCCGATGGCCCTGTGCCGACATACCTGGATTTGCTGCGCGTGACGACGCAAACCATTGCCCAGGGCTTGAGTGGCGCCGCCGCTGGCGGCGAGCAGGCCAAGCCATGATGGAGCGCTTGCCCGAGGCGGATTTGCGCGCCGCAGCCGCTGGCACGCAGGTGTTGGGGCTGAGCGTGCAAAACGTCAGCGTGGTCTATCGCAACGGCCATACCGCCTTGCGGCAGGCGAGCTTTTCCACGCCCCTGGGCAGCATCACGGCGCTGGTGGGCGTCAATGGCAGCGGCAAATCCACCCTGTTCAAAGCCATCATGGGGCTGGTGCAGCTCGACGAAGGCGAAGTGCGGGTGATGGATTTGTCCGTACGCGAAGCCCTGCGCCGCCGCCTTATCGCCTATGTGCCGCAGAGCGAGGAGGTGGATTGGAATTTCCCCGTTCTCGTCGAAGACGTGGTGATGATGGGTCGCTACGGCCACATGGGTTTGCTGCGCCGCCCGCGCCCGGTCGACCGCGAGGCGGTGGCGCAGGCGCTGGCGCGCGTGGACATGGCCGAGCTGCGCAAGCGCCAGATTGGCGAACTCTCTGGCGGGCAGAAAAAGCGCGTTTTTCTCGCCCGCGCCCTGGCGCAGGAAGCGCGCGTGATCTTGCTCGATGAGCCTTTCACCGGCGTGGACGTGAAAACGGAGGACGGCATCATCGACTTGCTGTGCGCCCTGAGGCGCGAGGGGCGGGTGATGCTGGTTTCCACCCACAACCTGGGCAGCGTGCCCGAGTTTTGCGATCGCACGGTGCTGGTGCGCAACACCGTGTTGGCCTACGGGCCGACGGCGGAGGTGTTCACGCACGACAACCTGGCCCAGGCCTTTGGCGGCGTGTTGCGCCACTTCGATCTGCCCGCCGAGCCGATGGCCCAGGGTGCGGTGGTGGGCATCATGAGCGATGACGAGCGCCCGCTGGTGTTGCTCGATGGCCGTTCCTCGGTGCGGGGCGTGCCTGCCGATCCGCTGCGCGGCGCTGGCGCGGTGGCCGCGCCCCAAACGGAAGGGCATGGCCAGAAAACGCCGGGGAATGATGTTTGAGTCTTTTTTATTCAATCAAAGGAAAACTTTCTTGTTTTATATCAAGCCGTAATAGGTATATTTTCATTCCTTTGATTTGTAGAAAAGGTGATCTTGGGGAGGGCGATGAACGAGGTCTTCATGGATGCAGGATGGCTTGCCACATTGGCGCAGCCGCTGCATTACAGCTACATGCGCACGGCCATGTGGGTGTGCATGCTGGTGGGGGCGGTGTGTGCGCTGCTCTCGTGCTTTTTGATGCTGCGCGGTTGGTCGCTGGTGGGCGATGCGCTCTCGCATGCCATCGTGCCAGGTGTGGCGGGCGCGGCCATTCTGGGCTTGCCCCTGGCGGCCGGGGCCTTTCTCTCGGGCGGCATGGCGGCTGGCGCCATGCTGTGGCTGGGGCAGCGCGGCAGGCTCAAGCAGGATGCGGCCATTGGCCTGGTGTTCACGGCGTTTTTCGCGCTGGGCTTGTTTCTCGTCTCGCTCTGGCCGCGCTCGATCAGCGTGCAAACCATCATCATGGGCAATGTGCTGGCCGTCTCGCCCGAGGATGCGCGGCAGTTGCTTGGCGTTGCCGCCGTCACGCTGCTGGCCCTGCTGCTGAAGTGGAAGGATTGGATGCTGATTTTTTTCGACGAAATCCACGCTCGCAGCGCAGGCCTGGCCGTTGCCAGCCTGAAACTGGTTTTCTTTGCTTTGCTGGCCGCTTGCACGGTGGCGGCCATGCAGGCCGTGGGGGCGTTTTTGGTGGTGTGCCTGATCGTCACGCCGGGCGCGGCGGCCAGTTTGCTCAGCGATCGCTTCGGGCACGTGCTGCTGTGGGCTGCTGCCATTGGCGGCAGTTGCGGGCTGCTGGGCGTGTATGTGAGCTACTTCATCGATGGCAACACCGGCGCGGTGATTGCGCTGCTGCAAACGCTGGTGTTCGCGCTGGCCTTCTTGTTTGCCCCCAAGCACGGCTTGTTGCGGGCGGCGCGGGCGCGGCAAGAGCAAGAAGCGGTGGCGGTGGCTGGCGGGCCGGCAAGCGGCAGCGCGCCTGAGCGTGCGCCATGAGGGGGGAAGCGATGACCTGGCTCTCGTCTTTATGGGTGCCGCTGCAATTCGATTTTGTGCAGCAGGGCATGGTGATGGCGGCCTTGGTGGCCCTGCCGATGGCCTTGCTCTCTTGCCTATTGGTGCTCAAGGGCTGGGCCTTGCTGGGCGATGCGATTGCGCACGGGGTGTTCCCCGGCGTGGTGCTGGCGTATTTGCTGGGCTGGCCGGTGTTGCCCGGCGCTTTTGCCGCTGGCATGGCGTGTGCGCTGCTCAGCGGCTATTTGCAGGCCAACAGCCGCATCCGGCAGGACACGCTGATGGGTGTGGTGTTCTCCGGCATGTTCGCCCTGGGCCTGCTACTGCACAGTTGGGTGCGCGCCAGCGTGCATCTGGACCATTTGCTGTTTGGCGATTTGCTGGGCGCAGGCTGGGGCGAGGTGGCCGAAGTGGCCCTGCTGGCCGGGGTGATTACCCTGTGGATGGCGCTGCAATGGCGCGACCTCATGCTGCACGCTTTCGATGCCACCCAGGCGCGCGCCGTGGGGCTGCGTGTGCGGCTGCTGCACTACGGCCTGCTGGCGGCGGTGTCGCTGGCGGTGGTGGCGGCGCTGAAGGCCGTGGGCGTGGTGTTGGCCGTGGCGCTGCTGATTGCGCCAGGGGCCACGGCTTTGCTCTGGGTGCGCCGCTTTGGCCCCATGCTGCTGCTGGCCAGCGCGCTGGCGGTGACGTGCGCCGTGCTGGGGGTGTATGTCAGCTTCATGCTCGACAGCGCGCCCGCGGCCACCATCGTGCTGGTGATGAGCGCCGCGTTTGTGTTCAGCCTGCTGTGGCAGGCGGTGGTGGCGCACATGCGCCGGGCGTGAGGCGCTCTGGTGTAGCACGTTGCAGCACTGCGCGGCAGTTTGCAGCGTTGCAGCGTTGCTGCGTTGCTGAGGGATGTGGGCTGCGCATCCCTTGTCCCGCATCCCACATAATCGGCGCCCTCGCTCACTGTTTACGTTTTGTCATGCATTCCCACGTCCCCAGCGCCGAGCGCCTTGCCGCTGATGCCGCCATTGCGGTCGTCATCCCCAGCTACAAAGTCACGCGCCACATCATGGGCGTGCTGGCCCAGATGCCGGCTTGCGTGCGGCGCGTGTATGTGGTGGACGACGCTTGCCCCGAGGGCAGCGGCCAGTTGGTGCAGCAGCAATGCCAGGATCCGCGCGTGCAGGTGATCTTCCACGAGCAAAACCAGGGCGTGGGCGGCGCGGTGATGACGGGCTACCGCCGCGCGCTGGAGGAGGGCATGGAGGTGGTGGTCAAGGTCGATGGCGACGGCCAAATGCCTCCGGCGCTGATTCCGCGCTTTGTCAAACCCATCCTGACGGGGCGGGCCGATTACACCAAGGGCAACCGCTTTTACCGCCCCCAAACCCTGCATGTCATGCCCAAAGGGCGCTTGCTGGGCAATTTGTGCCTGTCGTTCTTCACCAAAATCAGCAGCGGTTATTGGCCCAACATGGATCCGGCCAATGGCTACACGGCCATTTCGGCGCAGGCGCTGGCGGCGCTGCCGCTGGAGAAAATCGCCCGCCGCTACTTTTTTGAAACCGACATGCTGTTTCGCCTGGGCACGCTGCGCGCGGTGGTGTACGACGTGCCGATGGACGCGGTTTATGGCGATGAAGTCTCCACCTTCAACGCCAGCCGCCTGCTGCCGAGCTTTCTGGCCAGCAGCCTCAACCGCACGTTCAAGCGCTACATCTACAACTATTGGGTGCGCGACTTCAACCTGGGCTCGATCTACAGCCTGTTTGGCGTGTTGCTGGCGCTGTTTGGCAGCGTGTACGGCGCGTGGAAATGGATGCTGAGTGCAGCCACCGATGTGCCCGCAACCAGCGGCACGGTGATGCTGGCGGGCATGAGCGTGATGATCGGCGTGCAATTGCTCATTGCCTTTATCCAGTTCGACGTCAGCAATGTGCCCACGCGGCCGATTTCCGATGCGCTGGATTAGGAGGTGTGATGTACCCTGCGCTTGCTGGGTGTGGGGGCCGCCTCTAACCCGCTTGGCCTTGGCGGAAAACAACAGCAAAAAAACGGCCGCTGCCCTTTTGGGATGGGGCAGCGGCCGTTTTGTCGTGCATCAAGAAAATTATACATCAAAGTAAAATCAATTTGATGTTCATCATGCCTAAAAATGCATGTATTTTTTCTTTTTGATTGAAAAAATCAGAAGCTGGCGACCAGCGACAGGCTGAATTTTCGCCCTGGCTGGCTGTAGGCATCCAGCGTGGGCAGCTTGGCGCTCAGGCCTTGCACATCACCCCAGCGCCAGTATTTGCGGTTGGTGAGGTTGTGCACGGTGGCGTTGAGGCGCACGTCGCCGCTGGCGTGGCGCAGCAGGCGCCATTGGCCGCCCAGGTCAAAGACGGTGGAGGTGGCGGGGCGGAAGTACTCCACCGCGCCGGCGCGGGGATCGGAGGTGCTGGCCACGTCTTTGGCTTTCTTGCCTTGGCGATGCACCATGTCCAGCCGCAGCGACCAATCCGCCGTGGCATAGCGCAGGCCCAGGTTCAGGCGCGGGGGCTGCACGCTGTTGATGGGCTTGCCGGTGCTCTTGTCGCGCCCGCGCGCCATGCTGAACGCGGCGGGCATCGACAGGCTGCCGCCGGCCATGTCGCCCAGGCGGTATTCGCCCGCGATCTCGAAGCCGCTGATGTTGGCGCGGCCGATGTTGACGGCGCGAAAGACCAGCGGATCGCCCGGGCGGCCGGTGCCGCGAACGGTTTGGTTGTCGAGGATGAAGTCGCGGTAGCGACCGTGGAAGACGGCCGCTTCCAGACGCCAGTTCTGCCCCTGGCCTTTGAGGCCCAGCTCCACGTGCTGGGCTTTTTCGGGCTTGAGGTCGGGGTTGGCCTCGGTGCGGTAGTGGCCGATGGGGTTTTCAAAGAAGCGGTTGAGCTGGTCGGCGCTGGGGGTGCGAAAGCCGGTGGCCCATTGGCCATAGAGCGTCCAGTCCTGGCTCAAGTCCAGCGTGGCGCCCAGGCGCGGCGAGAGGGCCGAGCCGCTTTTGCCGCTGGCTTGGCCGGCAAAGCCGGTGGGATCGACGCTGATGCGGTATTTGTCCCAGCGCAGGCCGGGAATCAGGCTCCAGCCATTGCCGATGATTTCGTTTTGCACGAACAGGCCCACGGCGCTTTCCGTGGTGTTGGGAAAGCGCTTGAGCGGGAAGGTTTCGCCCGCCGGGGGGGTGACGCCGGTTTGCAGGTTATCGGCCTTGGTGCGGGCGTAATCGACGCCGTAAGCAAGTTTGTGCGCCAGATCGCCGCTGCGCAGGGTTTTCTCGGCCTGGGCGCTGACTTGCCAGAGGTTTTCATGGTCGAGCACGTCGCGCACCTGGCCGGGGCGGTTTTTGCGGGTGTTTTCAAAGTGCTCCAGCGAGCGCAGGCGCTGGTGCGCCACGGTGGTGCGCAGGGTGTCGGCGATTGGGGCATCGAGCTCAAAGCGGCCTTGCCAGCTCAGGCGCTTGCGGCGGTTGTCGGTGTCGCCTTTGGCGGTGAGCGTGGTCACGCCGCGCGAGACGGAGCCGTATTGCGAGAGCAGTTCCAACTCGTCGCGCTTGCTGACGTATTCGGCGCTGAAGCTGTGGCTTTGGCGCGCGCTGGGCGACCAGACGAGCTTGCCCAGCAAAGCGGCGTCGCGGGTGTCCTCAGGGTTGGGTTTGGTGCGCAGCTCGCTGGCGCTGTCGTTGTCGCCGCGCGTATCCAGGGCGTGGCCCTTGAGAGCGCTGGCCGAGAGCAGCCATTGCACGGATTCGCTGGCCTGCCCGGCCACGGTGGCGCCGGCGCGTACGGAGCGGCTTTGGCCTTCATACGCCAGGCCCGCCTGGCCGCCCAGGGGCTTGCCGTTCTTGAGGTAGCTGCCGGGTTGGCGCGTGAAGAACTGCACCACGCCGCCAATGCCGTCGGAGCCGTACAGCGAGGAGGAGGGGCCTTTGATGATTTCCACTCGCTCCAGCAGGCCGAAATCGACGTTGTCGCGGCTGGAGGCGCCAAAGCTGTAATTGCGCGGCATGCGCACGCCATCGACCAGCATCAGCACGCGGTTGCCGTCCAGCCCGCGGATGTTGAAGCCCGCGTTGCCGCTACGGCCATCGCGGCTGTTGATGGTCATGCGGTTGGAGCGGCGCTCCACCGTCACGCCGGGCAGGGTTTCGGCCAGCTCGCGGATGTCGTCGATTTGCGCTTCTTCGAGCTGCTGCGCTTCCACCACCTGGGCGCTGGCGGGCACTTCACGCAGGGCGCGCTCGCTGCGGCTGCCGGTGACGAGCACAGCGGGCAATTCGTTGGCGGCCGAGGCCTCGCCCGTTGCCGGGGCGTTTTGGGCGTGTGCAGCGGCTGCGCCCAGGCTCAAAGCGCACAGGCAGGCCAGGGCAATGGGGTGGGGCCACTGGCGAGGTTCGGATTGGTGTGTGTGTTGCATGAGGGGAAGAAGATGTTTCGAAGAATGAAAATGGTTTGCAATTTTATGACGGTTTGGTTTCAGTGCGTAACTCTGCGCCCATGCAGCAGCTGGAGGATGTTTGGGTACATGCCTGCTTGTCGCCCAGCCGCTACACGCACGCAGGCAGGGCAGGCCGGTTTTTGGCGCTTTGGCTTGACGTGTGCGCCGCGCGTGCACAATGGCGCGCTGATTTTTTGGCAGGCGAGAGGCAGTGTTGAACCACACACCACAATTGGAAAGCCGCGCAGGCGAGGGCGGCCCACAGATCGTGCTCCAGGGCGCCTGGGATGCGGTGGCATTGAGCGACCGTCGCGTCTGGCGCGGCCTGCAAAAACAATTGGAGCGCGTGCGCGTCGGGGCGTCAGGCGGCGCGCAGGCCAGTTGGGATTTGCGCCAGGCGCAGGGTTTCGATCACGTCGCGGCGCAGACGCTGTGGCACTACTGGGGCGGCCGCATGCCCGCCCAGGTGCAGGCCAATGACAGCCAACGGGCGATTCTGGCGCGCGTGCAGCAGCTCAGCGGCGCGCCCTTGCCCCAACCCGAGGGCGGCTGGTTGCGCAATATCGAATGGCTGGGTCAGGCTTATCTCAACGGTTTCAAACACGCGGCGGCGGTGTTGCGGCTGGTGGGCCAGTTATTCCTGGATGTGCTGCGCGCCTTGCGCAACCCGGCGCGTGCGCCCTGGCACGATTTTTCCGCCCATGTGTTTCGCATGGGCGCGCAGGCGCTGCCCATCACGGCCCTGGTGGGCTTTTTGATCGGGGTGGTGATTGCGTATTTGCTGGCGCTGCAATTGCGCCAGTTCGGCGCGGATGCTTTCATCGTCAACATCCTGGGCATTTCCCTCACGCGCGAGTTGGGGCCGCTGCTGGCGGCGATTTTGGTGGCGGGGCGCTCCGGCTCGGCCATTACGGCGCAGATTGGCGTGATGCGCGTCAATGAGGAGCTGGATGCCATGCGCGTGATGGGCATCTCCCAGGGCTTTCGGCTGGTGTTGCCGCGCGCAATGGCGCTGGCGCTGGCCATGCCGCTGGTGAGTTTGTGGACGACGATGGCCGCCTTGCTCGGCGGCATTGGCGCGTCGAATTTCGCGCTGGATGTCTCGCCCGCCTACTTTTTGCAAACCTTGCCCCAGGCCGTCGATATCGCCAATCTGTGGTTGGGCATGGGCAAATCGGTGGCCTTCGGTCTGGCCATTGCCTTGATCGGCTGCTACTGGGGTCTGTGGGTCAAGCCCAATACCGAGAGCCTGGGCAGCGGCACGACGGCATCGGTGGTGACTTCGATCACGGCGGTCATCGTCATTGATGCGGTGTTTGCCATCATTTTCAGAAACGTGGGGTTTTGATGGAACGCCAAACCCAAGAGCAAACCCAAGCGCAGCCCATGCAGCCAGATCGCGAGCAGGGCGCTCGCGAGAGCGAGGCCATCGTGCGCATCGACAAGCTCTGGACGACGTTCGGCCAGGGTGAAGCCGCGTTTTCCGTGCACCAGGATTTGGATTTGCAGGTGCGCCGCGGCGAAATCCTCACCATCGTGGGCGGCTCGGGCACGGGCAAAACCGTGCTGCTGCGCCACATTCTGGGGCTGACACGCCCCAGCCAAGGCACGGTCAAGATCAATGGCGTGGATGCGGCCGATCTGCCCGGGCCGGGCGCATCGGCGCGCATTGGCATGCTGTTCCAGCACGGGGCCTTGTTTTCGGCCTTTTCGGTGCTGGAGAACATCGCCTTCCCCCTGCGCGAGCAAGACAGCCTGCCCGAGGCCGTGGTGCAGCAAGCCGCAATGGTCAAGCTGCAAATGGTGGGCCTCAAGCCCGAGCACGCGCAGCGCATGCCATCGGACCTCTCAGGCGGCATGATCAAGCGCGTGGCGCTGGCGCGTGCGCTCATCATGGATCCGCCCTTGTTGCTGCTGGACGAGCCAACGGCCGGGCTGGATCCGCATGGCTCGGACGAATTTTGTGAACTGTTGCGCGAGCTGCATGCCCAATTGGGGCTGACGGTCATCATGGTCACGCACGATCTGGATACGCTCTACGCCCTGAGCACGCGCGTGGCCGTGCTGGCAGAGAAGAAAGTCATCATCGCCGCGCCGCCGCGCGAAGTGGCGCGCTTTGCGCATCCGTTCATCGAACAATTCTTCCAGGGCGAGCGCGGTCGTCGCGCCCTGGCGCCCACGCCGCTGTAAGCCGGTTTTCCCCATTTCCGGCAGCCACTTACCCTTACCGAGACCTTGCACATGGAAAACAAATCACATGCGATGGCCGCTGGCATTTTCGTGCTGGCGCTGCTGGCCGCCCTGGCTGGGCTGGCCATCTGGCTCACGCGCGACCAAGGCAGCTACCACACCTATGAAATGTCCACGGCCCAAGCCGTCACCGGCTTGCAGCCCCAGGCGGCCGTGCGTTACAAGGGCGTGAACGTGGGCAAGGTGACCCACATCGGCTTTGACCGCCAGGCCGCGGGCAACGTGCTCATCCGCATCACGGTGGACGACAGCACGCCCATTCGCCCCACCACCTACGCCTCGCTGGGCTACCAGGGCGTGACGGGCCTGGCCTATATCGATTTGGACGAAGCGGGCGTGTCGCTGGCCGATCTGGGCACCTCCCCAGGCGGCTACAAACGTCTGCACATGCGCCAATCCAGCCTCAGCCAACTGGCTGCCATGGGGCCGGAAGTCATCGCCGACGTGCGCGAAACCATGGCGCGCATCAACCAATTGCTCAGCGACGACAACCAGCAAACCCTGATCGGCACGGTGGAGCGCTTTGGCACTGTGGCGCAAAATATGACGACGCTGACGCAAAGCGTCGCCGCGCTGACGCAAAAAGTCGATCAAAGCTGGGGCCAGGATATCGCCCCTGCCATCGCCCAACTGGGCGGCGACATGGGCCGCAGCATGAAGACGCTGGAGCAAACGGCCAAAAGCATCGACGCCATGAGCCGTGAAATCGGCAAGGTCGCCCACCTGCTGGGCCAGCAAGGCGGCACGGTGGACCAACTCGGCCACACCGCCCAGGCCTTTGCAGGCGCGGCCGAAACCATCAACGCCGCCACCCTGCCCAGGCTGCAACGCACGCTGGATGAGGTGGGCGCAGCGGTCAAAGAAGTGGGCCAATTCGTGCGCAGCCTCAACAGCAACCCGCAATCGCTGCTCTACGGCCCCAACACCAGCCGCCCAGGCCCTGGCGAAAAAGGTTTTGCCAAGCCCTGAATGCTGAACACGTTTCCAATTGTAAATCAAGGGAATAAAAATATGCCTGTTTCGGCATGATGGGTATGAAGTGAATTTTCCTTTGATTTAAAACCCTGTTTGCTGTCGAAAGCCACACCATGATGCATCGCCTCTCCTCCCTGCTGGTTGCGGCCAGCGCCGCTCTTGCCCTGGCTGGCTGCGCCACGCTGCCCGAGCCGCCATCGCCCACCGTGTTGTACGACTTTGGCGCCGCAGCCCCGGCGCAGCCTGCCGCGCAACCGGCCAGCCAGACATCCAGCCAGGCACCCAACCAGCCGCCCAGCCTGCTGTTGGCCAGCGTCAGCGCCAGCGGCTTGCCCACCGACAGCCAAGTCATGCTCTACCGCCTGGCTTATGCCGACGATTTGCAACTGCGCGGCTACCAAAACGCCCGCTGGAGCCAGCCCGTGCAGCGCCTGTTCGAGCAGCAACTGCGCCAGCAGCTCGAACGCACGCGGGTGGTGCTCGATGCCGATTTCAGCCCGGCGCGCCTGCGTGAGGACGGCATCGCCCCGCCGGTGCTGCGCGCCGATGTGGAGCGTTTCGAGCAAGTCTTCCCCAGCGACAGCGCCAGCGGGGCCATCGTGCGCGTGCGCGCCACCGTCGTGCGCAGCAGCGCTCAGGGCGATCAGGTGCTGGGCCAGCGCGTTTTTGAACGCAGCGCCAACGCCGCCAGCGCCGACGCCAGCGGCGGTGCCCAAGCCATGGCCCAGGCCGCCCGCCAAGTCGCCGCCGATATCGACGCCTGGCTGGCGCAGTTGAAGTAAACCGCCCATCGCCCAGCCCAACGCGTTTGCGCGAAGCGGGGCGGGCCGTGGCTTTGCGTGCCGCGCCCTGCCTCCCCGCACCGCGCCCCACCGCCGTCCACCCATCACCGCCTACCGCCCATTTCCCTTGCAGTCTTGCCCCATGCGCCCTTTGCCGCACACTCCGTCAGACGCCCCGCACCCGCTGGATCTTTCCCTCTACCTCGTGACCGACGCCGCCTTGTGCGAGCGCGCCGGGCGCAGCGTCTTGCACACCGTGCAACAAGCCGTGGAAGGCGGGGTGCGCGTGGTGCAAATCCGGGAAAAACACGCCTCGGGCCGCGCTTTTCTGGCCTTGGTCGAAGCCGTCGCCCGCGCGCTGCCCGCGCATGTCGCCTTGCTGGTCAACGACCGCATCGATGTGTTTCTGGCCGCGCGCGCCGCTGGGGCGCGGGTGGCGGGCGTGCACATCGGCCAATCGGAAATCCCCGCCGCGCTGGCGCGCCAGATCATCGGCCCCGAGGCCATTGTGGGCTTGAGCGCCAACGCCCCCGTCACGCTGGACGAAGCCCAGGCGCTGGGGGCGGCGGGCGTGGTCGATTACGTGGGCATCGGCCCACTGCACCCCACCGCCACCAAACCCGATGCCGATGCAGGCAAAGGCTTGCCCGCGCTGACCGCCTTGCGCGCGCGCGCCACGCTGCCCGCCGTGGCCATTGGCGGGGTGACGGCGGCCGATGTCCCCGCCCTGCGCGCAGCCGGTTTCGATGGCGCAGCCGTGGTCAGCGCCATTTGCGCCGCGCCCGATGCCTGCGCGGCGGCACAAACCCTGCGTGCCGCCTGGGACGCAGCCATTGCCCTCCGAACCCCTCATGTGAAAGCGATTGCGCCATGATTCCACGCGTTCTCAGCATCGCTGGCACCGACCCCACCGGCGGCGCTGGCATCCATGCCGATCTCAAAAGCATTGCTGCCAACGGCGGCTATGGCATGGCGGTGGTCACCGCCCTGGTGGCCCAGAACACCCAGGGCGTGCGCTCCATCCACGTGCCGCCCATGTCGTTTCTGCGCGAGCAGCTCGACGCCGTGAGCGACGATGTGGAGATCGACGCCATCAAACTCGGCATGCTGGGCAACACCGACATCATCGCCACCGTCTCCGACTGGCTGGCCGCACACCGCCCGCCCGTGCTGGTGCTCGATCCGGTGATGGTGGCCACCAGCGGCCATCGCCTGCTCGATGCCGAGGCCGAAGCGGCCCTGCGCCAACTGCTGCCCCTGGCCGACCTCATCACCCCCAACATGCCCGAGCTGGCCGTGCTCGCCGATGCCCCCCTGGCCCAAAGCTGGGACGAGGCGCTGGCCCAGGCCCGCCAAGTCGCCCGGCAATACCAGGTGCACGTGCTGGCCAAGGGCGGCCACCTGGGCGGCGCGCACGCGCCCGACGCGCTGCTGACGCCCGACGGCCAGCAAAGCGACTACCCCGCCGCACGCGTGCCCACGCGCAACACACATGGCACGGGCTGCTCCTATTCCGCCGCGCTGGCCACGTTGCGCCCGCAACTGCCCTCATGGGCCGAGGCGGTGGCCCGCGCCAAGCTCTGGCTGACCGATAGCATCGCCCACGCCGATACGCTGAACGTGGGCCAGGGCCACGGCCCCATCCACCATTTCGCCACGCTCTGGCGCGCCCAGTCCGCTGGTTGATGGGTTGCTTGAATTTCCAGATCAAAAAAAACTCCATGGCTTGATGGATTTGCCATGGAGGGGTGATTTTTTTGCTTGATGATGGGTATTTTCAGGGTCAAGCCTTGGCCCTGGCGGGTAGGCGCTTGCCATGCAAGCTCCGCTTTGCGTGGCAAGGCCCTCTATGCAATGGCCACAATGGCCAGCGCTTGGGGCGCGGCCTGGGCAAGGCTGTTTAACGGCCAGCAACGGCCTGCTCGGCTTTTTCCACCAGCGCTTCGCCGATGTGCTTTTTCCACTTGGCGTACACCTCGCGCGTGGCGTTGACGAACTGCTGGCGCTCGGCATCGCTGAGGTGGTGCACTTGCACGCCCTTGGCTTGCAGGTCTTGCCACTGGCTTTGGTCGCTGCCCGTCATCCCTTTGCGGGCGATCTCCACCTGCTGCTTGGCGGCATCGACGGCAGCCTGGCGCACGATGGCCTGGTCTTCGGCGCTCCAGGATTTCCAGACGTTTTCCGCCACAACGAAGATCAGCGGATCGGCCACATAGCCCCAGGCCGTCAAATGCTTTTGACCCACGCTCTCCAGCTTGGCGGCGGCGAAGACGGAGATGGGGTTTTCCTGCCCATCCACCGCGCCCGAGGCCATCGCCGGCTGCGCATCGGCCCAGCTCATTTGCACGGGGTTGGCGCCCAGGGCCGTCATGGTGTCCAGATACAGCGGCGAGCCGACCACGCGCAGCTTCAGCCCCTTCATGTCCTCAGGCGTGCGAATGGGGTGCTTGGAGTTGGAGACTTCCCGGAAGCCGTTTTCGCCCCAGGCCAGCGGCACCACGCCGCGCTTGGAGAGCACACCAAACAAATCCTGCCCCACCTGGCCTTGGGTGAGGGCATCGATGGCCTTGTAATCGGGCATCAGAAAAGGCATGGAAAACAGGTTCAACTCCTTGACCTGGGGCGACCAGTTGATCGTCGAGCCCACCGCCAGATCGATCACGCCTTGGCGCAGCGCGGTGAATTCGCGCGTCTGGTCGCCGCCCACCAGCGATGCGCCAGGGTAGAGCTTGATATTGATGCGCCCCTGCGTGCGCTCGCGCACCAGATCGGCCCAGATTTCACCGCCCTTGCCCCAGGGGAAGGCGGTACCCAGCACCAGCGACATTTTGTATTCGCTCTTGTAATTCTTCGTTTGCGCCAGCGCAGGCGATTGAGCGGCCAGGCCCAGGCCAACGGCTGCACAGAGGGCAAGAAGGGTTTTGTGAAGTTTCATGGCGAGTGTTCCTCATGGAGTTGAAAAAACCAAGCCTGGCCGTCGTGTGCCGGGCAACGGCGAATATTAGAGCGTCTTGCCTCCCGAAAACCCCAGTTGGGGCGTGTTCTTGCGCGCTATGCGCCCCGAGCGCGGCTGAACAGCCCAATCCCCGCAATCACCAGCACCGTGCCCACCGCCAGCCAGGGTGTGAAAGGCTCTTGCAAGATCAGAATGCCCAAGGCGATGGTAGAGAGCGGGCCGACCATCCCTACCTGCGCGGCCAGCGCAGCGCCCAGGCGCTCAATGGCCAGCATCACCAACAGCACGGGCGCCGCCGTGCAAAGCGTGGCATTGAGCAGCGACAGCCACAGCACTTCGGGCGCCACGATGGCCGCGCTCAAAGGCCGCAGCAGCAGGAATTGCCCGATGCAACACAGGCAGGCAAACGAGGTGGCCCAACCCACCAGGCGCAGCGAGCCGATGCGCTGCACATACTCGCCGCTGAAAAACAGGTACAGGGCATAGCTGCATGTGGACGCAAACACCAGCGAAGCGCCCCAAGCCGTGGCCGCAGTGGGCGCCACGCGCAATTCCAGCCCAAACACCAGCAAAGCCCCCGCATAACTGACGCCGACGGCCACCATTTGCGCCCGGCTGACGCGCCGCCCGCGCAGCAGCCAGCCCAGCAGCATCACCAGCGTGGGGCAGAGGTAGAGGATGAGCCGCTCCAGGCTGGCGCTGATGTATTGCAGCCCCGCAAAATCGAGCATGCTGGCCAGGTAATAACCCGAAATGCCCAGCCCCACGATGCCCCATTGATCCCTGGCCGACAGCGGCGGCTTGCCGCGACCGGCCAGCCAAGCCATGAGCACAAACAACGGCAGCGCAAACAGCATGCGGTACATGATGAGCGTGACGGCATCCACCCCATGGCGGTAAGCCAGCTTGACGATGATGGCCTTGCCGCTGAAGGCGATGGAACCCAGCGCCGCCAAAGCCAGGCCGGAGAGGAGTTGGCGCGTGTCTTGGGGCTGGGGGATGGCGGTCGTCATGGCGCGCTTTGCGGTGCGGAAAACCTGTTGCGATGAAGCTGAGCCACTTCGTATCTATTTCTCATCATGTCCGGAGCCGCATTGGCGGGACAGGTGGCGAGCGAGTAGGCCGGAAGGTAAAGAAAAAGCCAAGTGAAATCAATCACTTGGCTTTCTAACCTGGCGGAGAGAGCGGGATTCGAACCCGCGGTAGGCTATTAACCTACACACGCTTTCCAGGCGTGCGACTTAAACCACTCATCCATCTCTCCGGAAACCGCGCATTGTACCTGCAATTTCAGCACTTGCGCGGCAATTGGGTGCGGTTTAGTTCAGGCGGGCGATTTCGCCGTTGCGCACTTGCACGCGGTCGTTGATGCGCAGGCCGCCGGTGTCGGTTACGTCATAGACGCGGTATTGGCCATTGTCCACGCGGATGGTGATGCGGTAGCCGTAGATTTGGCCGTTTTGCCCATCCATGCGTTGCTCAATGGTGTTGCCGGCCATGGCGCCGCCAACGGCGCCAGCGATGGTGGCAGCGGTGCGGCCGCGCCCGCCGCCGACCTGGTTGCCCAGCAGGCCGCCCACCACTGCACCCAGCACAACGCCTGCGCCGGTGCTGCCACGGTGGGCGTTTTGCAGCGCCTCGATGTTGGTGACGTAGCCGTACTCCAGCACGTTCACGGGCGCGCGGGTGGGGGCGGGAGCGCCGTAGCCGGGCTGTTGATAGCCGGGTTGTTGGTAAGCGGGCTGCTGGTAGCCGCCTTGCTGGGGGTAGAGCGGGGTGCTTTGGCAACCGGCCAAGGTCAAGGCGGCTGCGCAGGCGCTGGTGAGCAAGGTGGTGCGGATGGTGGACATGGGCTTCTCCTTCATCAAGAACAGGAATCACATAACGGGCGCCATCCTAGCGCCTGGGGGCTTGAGGCGGGATAGGGCTTGTGTAAAAGCTCGTAAATAAAGGGGGCGCGAATGTGTGGGACGGTTGCGGGGCGGTGCGGCTTTGAGCGCGCTTTAACCACGTTTTAATCGGTGCCGGTGGAGCCGTAGCCGCCGCTGCCGCGGCTGGATTGGTCGAAGTTTTCGACGATGTTCCACGTCGCTTGCACGACGGGGACGATGATGAGCTGGGCGATGCGGTCCAGCGGGGCGATGGTGATGGGCTGGCTGCCGCGGTTCCAGGCGCTGACCATCAGCTCGCCCTGGTAGTCGCTGTCGATGAGGCCGACGAGGTTGCCTAGCACCAGGCCATGTTTGTGGCCCAGGCCGGAGCGCGGCAGGATGAGGGCGGCGTAGCCGGCATCGCGCAGGTGGATGGCCAGGCCGGTGGGGATGAGGGTGGCGTTGGGGCCAGGCTCCAGCGTTAGGGGCGCTGGCAGACAGGCGCGCAAATCCAGCCCGGCGCTGCCGGGGGTGGCGTAGGTGGGCATTTGCGCGCGCAGGCGTTCGTCGAGGATTTTGACGTCGAGGTGCATGGGCTGGGCTGGATTGTTTTCCAGATCAATGGTGATTCAAGGTTGTGGCGTATCAAGCCATAACGGGGCGATTCTTTTGCTTTTTGATGGGTTTTTATTGTAAATCAAAAGGCAAAAAAATATCCTGTTTATGGCTTGATATGCGTAAATTTGATTTTACTTTGATGTGAAATCAGTTTTGGGGCCGAAAGAGAAACTCCTCCACCGCCCGGATTTGCTCGTCCTGCACCAAGGTGGGGGCATGGCCGACGCCGGGAAATTCGATCAGCTGGGCTTTTGGGCCGCGCGCGGTCATGGCCTGGGCGGTGGCGGGGCTGAGCAGGTCGGAGTCTTGCCCGCGCAGCAGCAGTGTAGGGGCGGTGATGGCGTCGTAGAGGCTCCACATCAGCTCTTGCGCGGCCGGGCTGGGGGCGGTGGCGGTTTGGAAGATGTGGGCGATGGCCGGGTCGTAATGCAGGGTCAGGCGGCCGTTGTCCAGCGCCCGAAATTGCGGGCGCGAGAGGGCCTGCCACTGTGCATCGGTGTGGGGGCCGAAGGCGGCGGCGATTTGGCGCAGATAGGCCGCGCCTTCTTGCTCGCTGGCAAATTCCAGCGGCTTGCCCAGATATTGGCCGATGCGCTCAATGGCGCTCCACTCCAGGGCGGGGCCCACGTCGTTGAGCACCAGGCGGCTGATGGGCAGGGGCAAGCCGGGCAGGGTGATAAAGCCCATGCCGATCAGCCCGCCCATGCTGGTGCCGATCCAGTCCAGTCG
Source organism: Allofranklinella schreckenbergeri (assembly GCF_003703475.1). Lineage (GTDB taxonomy): Bacteria > Pseudomonadota > Gammaproteobacteria > Burkholderiales > Burkholderiaceae_C > Lampropedia > Lampropedia schreckenbergeri. The sequence continues at coordinate 159,226 of NZ_RDQM01000003.1, forward strand.
GGTGATGGGCTGGCCTGCGCTGGCGGCTTCTTGCACCAATTGGCCCAGCAGGGCGAGCATGTCGTTGACGTACTGCGGCACCTGGTATTGGGCGGGATCGGCCAGCCAGTCGCTTTGGCCGCGCCCGGCAACGTCGGGGCAAACCACGCGCGCGCGCCGCGCCAGCCGCGCGGCCAGGGCGTCGAAGTCGCGGCCGTTGCGGGTGAGGCCGTGCACGCAGACGATGAGGTGGCCCAGATCGGGCGCGTCGGCGCTGCCCGCGGCCTGGGCGGCGGCCCAATCCGTCCAATCCCAATAGGCCATGCGGTGGGTTTGGGCATGGCCGATGCCGTTGGGGTTGTTTTTGCTGGCGCCGGGGCAGTGAACGTAGCGCAGGCGGGGCAGGGCGGGGGATGTGGCTGTCATGGCGTTTCTCACGGGCAAGGGGTGGGCGTGGTGCGCGCTGTTGCCGAGGGCTTGAGCGGCCTTGGCGGCCTGGCGCGGCGCTTTCGGGGCAGGGCAAAGCTGCGAAAATGCGGCCCGCCAATTTACCGCATACGCTGGCGGGCGCGGCGCACTTTGGCCGCGCTGGCGCTTGGCTGTGCATCCCCATTTTCTGACTCACGGAGGCCACTTTCATGAATCTCAAAGGCAAAACAGCGCTGGTCACAGGCTCTACCAGCGGCATCGGGCTGGGCATTGCCAAAGTGCTGGCTGCACATGGCGCCAACATCGTCGTCAATGGTTTTGGCGATGCGACGCAGCCACAACAGGAGATTGAGCGCGCAGGCGCGGCCCACGGCATCCGCACGGCTTATCACGGCGCGGATTTGAGCCAGCCAGCACAGATCGAGGAGCTGATGGCATTCGCCCAGCGCGAATTCGGCCAGGTGGATGTGCTGGTGAACAACGCCGGCATTCAGCACACGGCCACGATCGAGAACTTCCCGCCCGAGCGCTGGGACGCCATCATCGCCATCAACCTCAGCAGCGTGTTCCACACCACGCGCCTGGCGCTGCCGGCGATGCGCAAGGCTAACTGGGGGCGCATCATCAACATCGCCTCGGTGCACGGGTTGGTGGCTTCGGCAGAAAAATCCGCCTACGTGGCCGCCAAGCACGGCGTGGTGGGCCTGACCAAGGTGGCGGCGCTGGAGACAGCGACCACGGGCGTGACGGTCAACGCCATTTGCCCGGGCTGGGTGCTCACGCCGCTGGTGCAAAAGCAGATTGACGCGCTGGCGGCCAAAAACGGCATCAGCAACGACGAAGCCACACGCCAGTTGCTGGGTGCCAAGGAGCCTTCGCAGCGCTTTACCACGCCCGAGGAGCTGGGCGAGCTGGCGGCATTTTTCTGCTCGCCCGCGGGCGAGAACATCCGCGGCGTGGCCTGGAACATGGATGGCGGCTGGGTAGCGCAGTAAGCGCCTGAGCAAACTCCCGGCAAGCCTGCGGGGCGGTGATCGCCGCGCAGGCACTGTTTCCTTTTATACAATTCAAGAGAAATTTGAATTATTGCCCATATTGCCGAAATGTCGTTATTTTATTTCTTTTTGATTTGTAAAAATAACCTGTTTCAGCCCCTTCAGCCATGAACTTGAACCCCCAAACCCTGCACGTCATCCAGCACCCCCTGGTGCAGCACAAGCTCACGCTGATGCGCGTGAAAACCACCAGCACCAACGGCTTTCGCCGCTTGCTCAATGAGTTGAGCACCTTGATGGCCTATGAAGTCACGCGCGACATGCCCGTGCAAGAGGTGGAGATCGAAACGCCGCTGGAGACCATGATGGCCCCCATGATCGACGGCAAAAAGCTGGTGCTCGTCTCCATCCTGCGCGCAGGCGGGGGCATTCTCGATGGCGTGCTCAACGTCGTGCCCGGCGCGCGCGTGGGCCACATCGGCCTGTACCGCGACCCGGACACGCTGCAAGCGGTGGAGTACTACTTCAAGATGCCCTCGGAAGTGGCCGAGCGCGATGTCATCGTCGTCGATCCCATGCTGGCGACGGGCAACTCCGTCGTGGCCGCCGTGCGCCGCATCAAGGAGTTGAAGCCGCGCTCCATCAAATTCATGTGCCTGCTGGCCGCGCCCGAAGGCGTGCGCCTGCTGCAACAAGAGCACCCCGACGTGCACATCTACACCGCCGCCGTCGATCGCGAGCTGAACGCGCACGGCTACATCCTCCCCGGCCTGGGCGACGCGGGCGACCGCATCTTTGGCACGAAATAAGCGCCCAAGCGGACCTCAAGCAGCCCCTGCCCCCCAGGAAAAATCAAGGGAAAACCGCCCATGCCCCAGCCTGCCAGCCAAAGCGCACCCCAGCCAACGCCCGTACAAGCCCAGCCGTGCCCATTGTGTGCAGGCGCGGGCGGGCGCGTGGTTTTTCAAGATGCACATGTGCGCGTGGTGCATGTGGACGAAGATCCTGCCCTGCCCGCGTTTTACCGTGTGATTTGGCAACGCCACGTGCGCGAATGGAGCGATCTGGACGAGGGCGCGCAAATCCATTGCATGCGCATCCTCACCGCGCTGGAGCGCGCCATGCGCGCCACCATCGCGCCCGACAAGATCAACCTCGCCAGCTTGGGCAACATGGTGCCGCACCTGCACTGGCACGTAATCGCCCGCTACACCTGGGATGCCTATTACCCCGCCCCCATATGGGCCGCGCCGCACACCCGGGCCGAGGATGCGCCCACCGAGCGCCTGCAAGGCCTGCAATGGCTGAAAGACCAACGCCCCCAGCTTGAAGAACGCATGCGCAGCGCTTGCGCCGAGGCGCCTGCATTGCTGGAGTGAGGGTCGGCACTCGCCGCGCCCGCTCGCTTGCCAAGGCAGCCAGCCTTGGCGGCGCGCGCCGCCTTGCGATTACACGGTTTTGGGGCCAGCGCGGGGGGGCGCAAAGTGCATAACACGCTCTAATCGGCCTCATCTGGCTGTGGGGCAGGCTCCACGCAGGGCTTGCCGATGCCAATGACGTAGAGCTTGTTGCGCGCGCGCGTTGCGGCGATGTAGAGCTGGCGCTGTTTTTCTTCGATCTCCAGCTCCGAGGAGGGCGGCTCGCCCGAATCAACGATGACGACGACCTCGAACTCCAGCCCCGCGCAGGCTTGCAGGCTCATGATTTTGACGGTGTCCGAATACGGGTCGTAATCGCCCGCGCCCCGGCGCAGTTGGCGCGGCACGCGCTGGTAGCGCAGGGCGCCATCGCACACGTCCATTTGAAAGCGGTTGTCGCACAGCACGGCCATCTTGCGCCAAGGGATGCCTTCCAGGCTGTGCGCCTGCTGCAACAGCTCCACCGCCTTGCGGCCCTGCTCGCGCAAGTTGCTCATGGGGAAGAACAACACCGCCGGGCCTGCCCGCCCGCTGCTTTGCGGTTGCAGGCGCGGGATGCCGTTGGCATCCGCCTCAATCGGCTCAACCAAGGCGCCCGCCATGCGCATGATGGCGTTGAAAGCTGGCTCCGTATTGCGCCGGTTGACCGTCAAGCGTTGGATGCTGTCTGTGCGAATGCCATGCTGGTCGAAGCGGATGCGCTCGGTGCGTTTGCGTTTGAGCAGGCTTTGGGCATCGTCGTAATACAGCACCAGATGGTTGTCCGGGCTGGCGGGCAATTGGGCCAGCATGCTCAGCCAGGGGGCTTCGAAATCGTGCGCCTCATCCACCAGAACGGCTGCGTATTGCCCGGCAGGAATCGCGCCGGTGGAGAGCGCATGGATGACGCGCTGCACCAAATCCTTGATCTGGGCCGAAGGCGGCATTTCCTTGGGCGGCGGCGGCAGGTGAAAGGCCATCAACTGCTCGCGGCACCAGCGGTGAAAATGCCGGGCAATGACGTGGCGCGCCAGCCCGCGGCGCGCAAACTGGCTTTGCAACCAGACGGCCAGCGGCTCGTTGTAGCAAAGCACGAGGATGGGGGCGGTGTTCTGCTCCGTGCGTTTGGCCGCCAGACGCTGCACATGGTGCAGCAGCCTCACGGTCTTGCCCGCGCCGGAAACGCCATGGACGATGTGGTGGCCTTTGTAAGCATCGGCAGTTTGCGATGCGGTCTGTGAGGCGATGGCATCAAGCTCGCTGCGAAACTGCTGTTCCGTCTCCACCGCAAGGGGGGCCTTGTCCTTTTGGGGCGTGCGCGGCCCGCGGCGGGAAATCTTCGCCACCGCACGACCGAAAACCGAATCCGGACCAAAAATACTCTCGGTGTCTGGAGCCAATGCCATACACGATGCCTACGGCCAAAGTGTCACAAAACTGTGTCAAAAATCTGCAAATCTCCTGATTTGCAACATATCGTGGGCATCATACTATGGCTATTCCATGCATGGGACGGCTGCATTGCAGTGCACTCAGTATGCCAATCTCACATGTGTAAATCGTGTGACCTCTTGAAGTCGCAGCAAATGCCGCTACATGCATGCGCCATGCGGGGGAGCTTTTCCGCCGCCATGATGGAAAGGGTTGTCGTTTGAACAATGTGATCGCAATGGTGGCCAGCGCCTTGCTGTTGGCTTTGGGCTTGATGGCCGGGGCGGCCTTGTTTTTTGTTTTTCTGTTTGCGGTGGCCGGGTTTTGGCTGGTGTTTCAAGTGCGGCGGATTTGGGCGCGCCTGACGGGCAAACCCGTGGGGGCGTGGACGGCGGGGCGTTTTGATCCGCGCAACGGCTTTCAATACGGTTACCAATCGATGAACCGTTACGCCCGCGCCCGTGCACAGCAGCAGCGCATCCAGGCCGATGTGACCGATGTGGAGCCGCGTGCGCCGCAAAGCGGGGCATCTGAGGCGAAGGAGTGAGCGCTTCCAACTGGCGAACAAGCCGTTGGATAAGCCGTTTGGTAGCAAAAGAATGGAAAAGGACGAACACGATGGCTGGCCTTGACGCGCAACCCCCCGCGCCTACCCACATCACGCTGCACGGCCAGTCCCGTGCATTGGAAATCGGCTTTGCCACGGGCGAAGTTTTCCGCCTGCCTTTTGAGTTGCTGCGTGTGTATTCGCCTTCCGCGCAGGTGCAAGGGCATGGCCCGGGGCAAAGCGTGCTGCAAACCGGCAAGCGCCTGGTGGATATCGTGGGCATTGAGCCTGTGGGGCATTACGCCATCCAGCCCCGTTTCAGCGATGGGCACGATAGCGGCATTTACACTTGGGCCTATCTGTATGAAATGGGCCAGCAGCAGGCCGCGTGGTGGGCCGATTACGAAGCCCGCCTGGCCGCCGCAGGCGCGAGCCGCGATGCGCCGCAAATGCCCTACCAGGCAGAGTCGCCCAGTCCGGCAGGCGGAGGCTGTGGGGGCGCGGGCGGCTGTGGCTGCGGCCGTTGAGGGGCTGGCTTTGCAACTTTGCAGTGCAGCCTCTCGATTGCATCGGATTCATGGGGCCGAAAGGCCGCCACAAAACAAAAATCGCTTTCTGGCAAACGTGTCGGCCGGAAAGCGATTTTTTATGCAGCGGGGCGGCGGGGTCAGCTGCCACCGTCCCAAAGCCTTTGAACAGGCGCTTGGCCTTATTGACCTGGCACTTTGCCTTCCACGCCTTGCACGTAGAAGCGGATGCTGGTGAGGAAGTCGTCGTCGGCTACGCGATCGGCGGCCAGCACTTCTTGACCGTCCTGGCCGAGGATGGGGCCTTTCCAGATATGGAAGCTGCCGTCCTTGAGGCCTTGCTTGACGGCGGCAACCTTGTCTTTCACTTCTTGCGGAATATCGTCGGCCAGGCTTACCAAATCGATTGCGCCTTCCTTCACGCCCCACCAGTATTTGCCGCTTTTCCAGGTGCCATCGATGACCGATTGCACGCTATAGGTGTAGTACGGCTCCCAGTTGATGATGGCCGAGGCCAGGTGCGCCTGTGGGCCGTAGGCGGTCATGTCCGAATCCCAGCCGAAGGCACGCTTGCCTTTTTCCTGCGCGGTTTTGAGCACGGCGGCGGAGTCGGTGTTCTGGAACAGGATGTCCGCGCCATTGTTGATGAGCGATGTAGCCGCTTCGGTCTCTTTGGGCGGGTTAAACCATTCGTTGACCCAGACGACTTTGGTGGTGATCTTGGGATTGACCGACTGCGCGCCCAGCGTGAAGCTGTTGATGTTGCGGATGACTTCGGGGATGGGCACGGAGCCGACCACGCCCAGCACATTCGATTGCGTCATGGCGCCTGCCACGATGCCGGCCATGTAAGCGCCCTCGTAAGTGCGGCTGTCGTAGGCGCTGAGGTTGGCGGCGGTTTTGTAGCCGGTGGCGTGCTCGAATTTGATGTTGGGGAAGTCTTGCGCCAGGCGGGCCATGTAATCCATGTAGCCGAAGGTGGTGCCGAAGATGATGGTGTTGCCCTCGGCGGCAAAGCCGCGCAGGATGCGCTCGGCATCGGCGGACTCGGGCACGCTTTCGACGAATTTGGTCTGCACCTTGTCGCCCAGTTTGGCGACCATGGCCTGGCGGCTGTTGTCGTGGGCAAACGTCCAGCCGCCGTCACCGACCGGGCCAATGTATGCAAAGGCGACTTTGACGGGCTGCGTGGCGGGCTTGGCTTCGGCCTGCTTGTCCGCTGGCGCAGCGTTGCTGGCGGGCGCGGCAGGAGTGGCGGGTGCGGATGCAGGCGCGGCGTTGGAGGCGGGCGGCTGCGGTGTGGCGGCGGGCGCGCTGGGCGCTTCCTGCTTGCCGCATGCGGCGAGGGCGGCAGCGGCCAGCAGCGCGGTGGCGCCATGCAGGGCCAGACGGGTGGCGGAGTTGGTGCTCATGGGGTTCTCCAAGATCAAGACAAAAACAAACAGCGAAAAAGAAAGGGCCTGCTCAACGCGGCGAAAAGCTTTTGCCCAGCGAGGCGGGCATGTTGGTGCGAATCCAGGTGGGGTTGCGCGAGATCAGCACCAGCACCACGATGGTGACGACGTAGGGCAGCATGCTCAGGAACTGGCTGGGGATTTGCACGCCCGAGGCCTGCAAATCCAACTGCAACACCGTCATGCCGCCAAAGAGGTAAGCGCCCAGCAAGATGCGCCTTGGGCGCCAGGTGGCAAAGGCGGTCAGCGCCAGTGCGATCCAGCCCTGGCCGGCCACCATGCCTTCGGCCCACAGCGGGCTATAGACGGTGGACAGATAAGCGCCCGCCAGCCCGCACAGTGCGCCGCCCAAGGCTGTGCACAGCAGGCGAATGCCGCGCACGTGGTAGCCCAGGGCGTGGGCGGCCTCGGGCGATTCGCCAATGGAGCGCAGCAGCAGGCCGGGGCGTGTGCGGGTGTAGAAATGCATCATGGCCCAGGCCAGCGCGATGGTGAGATAGGCCAGCGGATGCAACTGGAACAGTGGCCCCACCAGGGGCAAATCCGCCAGCAGGGGAATGGCGAAGTCGATCGAGCCAGGCAGGCTCTCTTGCACATAGCCCCGGCCCACATAGGCCGAAAAGCCCATGCCGAACAGGCTGAGCGCCAAGCCGCTGGCGTATTGGTTGGTGTGCAGGAAAATCACCAGCAGGCCAAACAGCGCCGCCAGTACGGCCCCGGCGGCAGCGCCTGCCAGCAGCCCCAGCGCAAAGCTGCCGCTGTGCACCACGGTGGCATAGGCGGCAATGGCTGCGCACAGCATCATGCCTTCGGCGCCCAGATTGATGATGCCGACCTTCTCGTTGATCAGCAGGCCCAGCCCGGCCAGAGCAAGCACGGTGCCTGCGTTGAGCGTGGCGGCCAGGGGAACAAGCCAGTTGAGGGCGTCCATTACGGCGTTCCTTTCGTGGGCGAGGGGGCAGGGGGCTGGGCCGCGCTGGCGGCTGGCGCAGGGTTGAGAGCCTGCGCAGCGGCGGCCAGCGGGCGGGGCTTGAGGCGCACGCGGTAGTTGATGAGCGTGTCGCACGCCAGCAGGCAAAACAGCAGCAGCCCCTGGAACATGCTGGAGAGCGATTTGGGCAGCCCCAACTGCGATTGCGAGACTTCGCCGCCGATGACGAACATGCTCAGCAACACGGCGGAAAACACCATGCCAAAGGGGTGCAGGCGGCCCACGAAAGCCACGATGATGGCCGTAAAACCATAGCCGACGGGGATGTGCGGGTTGAGCTGGCCGACGGGGCCGATGGCCTCCAGCGCGCCCGCCAAGCCCGCCAGGGCGCCCGAGGTCAGCAGCGCCGTCCACAGGGCGCGCCGGGCGGAAAAGCCCGCGTAGTGCGCCGCTGCGGGCGCCAGGCCGCCCACTTGCTGGGCAAAACCGGCCTTGGTGCGAAAGAGAAACAGCCACATCAGCAGCCCGGCCAGCAGCGCAATCCACAGGCCCGCATTGGCGCGCGAGCCAGCCATCAGCCGAGGCAATTGGGTGACGGCCTCGAAGCTGGGCGTGCGCGGGAAGTTGTAGCCTGCCGGATCTTTCCAGGGGCCATACACCAGGTAATTGAGCAGCTGCACGGCGACGTACACCAGCATCAGGCTCACCAGAATTTCATTGGTGTTGAAGCGGTCGCGCAGCAGGGCGACGATGCCGGCCCAGAGCATGCCGCCCGCGCAGCCCGCCAGCAAAATCAGCCCGACGATCCAGCCGCCCGTATTCGGCCCGGCCTGCAAGGCCACCCAGCCGCCGGCGATGGCGCCCAGCACGAACTGGCCTTCAGCGCCGATGTTCCAGACGTTGGAGCGAAAGCACAGCCCCAGGCCCAGGGCGATGAGCAGCAGGGGTGTGGCCTTGAGCATGATTTCGCCCCAGGCGTAGGCGTTTTTGATGGGCTCCCAGAAGAAGGCGTACAAGCCTTGCAGCGGCGATTTGCCCGAGAGCGCAAACAGCGCCGCACCCAGCAACATGGTCAGCGCCAGCGCAAGAAAGGGGGACAGGTACGCCCACAGCCGCGAGGGTTGGGGGCGGGCCTCAAGGGTAAGTCTCATGCCGTTGAAAGTGTGGGGCTGCGAGTGGTTTTGTTTCAATCAAAAAGAAAAATGACTTTATTTCTAACTTGCCTAAATGGCAAAGTTTTGTTTCTTTTTGATTTGCAATTGAATGCCATCGAGCAGCGCGAAAAGGGTTCACAAGAGGGTTAGACCAAAGTGGCAATCTCCAGCGGGAGGGAGGGGGCGGTTTGCGGATCGTCCTGCGTCCACAACCCGCTCATCCACAGGCCGATTTTCTCGACGCTGGCCTGCGCGCGCGGCAACGAGGGCGAGAGTGTACCTTTGGAGATCACATACAGGCGGTCGCTGATTTCGAACAACTCATCGAGCTCCTCACTGACGACCAGCACCGCGCAGCCCTGGTCGGCCATGCGCAGAATCTGGGCGCGGATTTGCGCCGAAGCGCCCACATCGACCCCCCAGGTTGGCTGCGCGAGGATCAGAATGCGCGGCTGCGCGCCCATTTCGCGCCCGAGGATGTACTTTTGCAAATTCCCGCCCGAGAGCGAGCGCGCCGCTGCATGGCTGCCTGCTGCACGCACGCCGAAGTCGGCAATGATGGATTGCGCGGCGGCGCCCAGCGCGCGCGGGCTGAGCCAGCCCAGCGGGGGCTTTTCCAGCCCGCGCGTGAGCAGCAGGTTGTGCGCCAGGCTCATGCTGGGCACGGTGGCGCGGCCCAGGCGCTCCTCGGGCACGAAGTGCAGCCCGTGCTGGCGGCGGCGCTGGGCCGGGGGCAGGGCGGCGGCATCTTGCCCGAACAGGCGCACGCTGCCGGGCAGGGCGCGCACGTCCTCGCCCGAGAGCACTTGCAGCAGCTCGTTTTGCCCGTTGCCGGAAATGCCCGCAATGCCCACCACCTCGCCCGCGCGCACCTGCAAATGCACATCGTGCAAATCGGTGCCGTACACATGCGTGCTGGGCAGACTCAGGCCGTGCACCTCCAGCGCGTTGGCGCCGATGCGGCTTTGGCGCGGTTGCGCGCGCGGCGGCTCAATGCCAATCATCAAGCGCGCCAGCGAGGCATCACTTTGCTGGCGCGGATTGACCACGCCGCGCACCTTGCCCTGGCGAATGACGGTGCACACGTCGCACAGCTCGCGGATTTCATGCAGTTTGTGGCTGATGTAGAGCACGCTGCACCCCGAATCGGCCAGGCGGCGCAGCACCTTGAACAGCCCTTGCACCGCCTGTGGCGTGAGCACGGAGGTGGGTTCATCGAGAATCAGCAGCTTGGGATGCGCCACCAGCGCGCGCAGGATTTCCACCTTTTGGCGCTCGCCCACGCTGAGCGTGTGCACGGGGCGGTCGTGCTCCAGATCCAGGCCGAACACGGTGGCGGCTTCATCCAGCAGCACGTCCAGCATCTCGCGGCTCATGCTCCACTCCTGGCCCAGCCAGATGTTCTCGGCCACGGTGAGCGAGTCGAACAGGTTGAAGTGCTGGAACACCATCGCCACGCCCAAATGGCGCGCATGCTGGGGCGAGCGCATGTGCACGGGCTGGCCGTCAAAGACGATCTCGCCCGCGTCCGGCGCGGTGGCGCCGTAGATGATCTTCATCAGCGTGGACTTGCCAGCGCCGTTTTCACCCAGGATGGCGTGAATCTGGCCACGCTCGACGCACAAATCAATGCCATCGTTGGCCACAACGCCGGGGTACGTCTTGGTGATGCCGCGCAATTGCAGGCGGGGCGGCTGGGGCGAATTGAGCTGGGACAGCTCCGCCGATTCCAGCTCGGAGAGCGGGCGCGCAGGGGGAGGCGGGGAAACAGGTCTGGACACGGTTTGTCAAAGCATTAACGCCCGGCAGACGATGAACAGACAAGGCCGGGCGCAGCCGCGTATTATCCCCGCCCCGCTCCTTGCGGAATCGGTTGCGGTCTGTTGCAGGGGCCGTCTGCCGGTGCTTTTTTTGCATTTTTTTGCTTTCCTGCCCAATTGCGCTGCGCCTTTTTTCCGAGCGGGCTTTTCTCTCGCATCCGTTCTCCCGCCCTCTTTGCCTACTCCCTTGAAACCCCATGTCCGATACCACTTTGCCTCAGGCCCAGCCGAGCGCCCCAGGCGCCGATCCCCATGACAACCCCCACGCCACCGCCCGCGCCAATCCGCTCGGCCGCGACGTCGCCTACCCCGACCGCTACGACCCCGGCCTGCTCTTTCCCATCGCGCGCGCTGCTCAGCGCGAAGCCCTGGGCCTGCGCGGGCGGCTGCCCTTTGTCGGCGCCGATAGCTGGACGGCCTTTGAGCTGAGCTGGCTCAACTCGCGTGGCAAACCCCAAATCGCCATCGGCCACTTTCACTTTCCCGCCGAAACGCACAACATCATCGAGAGCAAATCCTTCAAGCTCTATCTCAACAGCTTCAACAACACCCGCTTCGACAGCGCCGACGCTCTGCGCCAAACCCTGCTGACCGATTTGACCGAAGCCGCCTGGCGCGGCGCGCCCGTGCAAGCCAGCCTGGGCGTGCGCCTGGTGCCGCCGCAAGACTTCGACGCCGAGCCGCTGGCCGAACTCGACGGGCTGGATCTGGACCGCCTGGATGTGGAGTGCAGCGACTACCACCCCCGTCCCGAGCTGCTGCACAGCGACCGCAGCCAGGCCCACGTCAGCGAAACCCTCACCAGCCGCCTGCTCAAAAGCAATTGCCCCGTCACCGGCCAACCCGACTGGGCCAGCGTGCAAATCGCCTACCACGGCCACCCCATCGACCAGGCCACGCTGCTGCAATACATCGTGAGCTTTCGCAACCACACCGGCTTTCACGAAAACTGCGTCGAGCGCATCTTTGTCGACATCTGGCAGCGCTGCCAGCCCGTGCAACTGAGCGTCTGGGCGCGCTACACCCGCCGCGGCGGACTGGACATCAACCCTTTTCGCAGCAGCCAGCCCCAGGCCCTGCCGCGCAACGTGCGCACGGCGCGGCAGTAGTTATTTTTCATATCGAAAAGCAAAAAAATGGCCTTGCTATGGCTTGTTGTATGGCTATGCTGTTTTACTTTGATGTGTAATACATGAATTTCTTTTTATATTTCAAAGGAAATAAAATTGCATTGTTTCGGCTTGATGGTTCAGGGGTTGGGTTTCCTTTGATGTGAATAATCATGCTGCATGAAAAAAGCCCTGCGCTGGCTTCCAACGCAGGGCTTTGTCATGGCAAAGGCCGATGGGCTTTGCTGATCAGGCTTGCTTTTGCAGCATCTTGATGATGCTGGAGAAATCCTCGCCGCCGTGGCCGCCGATGCTGTGGGCGGCGTAGATGCTGCGGGCCATGGCCCCCAGCGGGGTGCTGGCCTTGGCGGTGACGGCGTTCTCAAGCGCCAGGCCCAGGTCCTTGAGCATCAAGTCGGTGCCGAAGCCGCCGGTGTAGCCGCGTGTGGCGGCCGATGCCTCTTGCACGCCGGGCACGGGGTTGTAGACCTCCAGCGTCCAGTTGCCGCCGGAGCTGCGGCGCATGATTTCAGAGAGCACTTTCGGATCCAGCCCGTTGGCCATGCCCAGCGCCAGCGCCTCGCTGGTGCCGATCATCAAGATGCCCAGCAGCATGTTGTTGCAGATTTTGGCGGTCTGGCCCGCGCCCACGTTGCCGGCGTGGAAGATGTTTTTGCCCATTTTTTCCAGCAGCGGGCGGGCGCGCTCCAGCGCGGCGTCGCTGCCGCCGACCATGAAGGTCAGCGTGCCCGCGGCCGCGCCTGCGGTGCCGCCGGAGACGGGCGCGTCGATGAAGTCCACGCCCTTGGCAGCGGCGGCCTTGCCCACTTTGCGGGCGGTGTCGGCGGCGATGGTGCTGCTGTCGATGATGAGCGTGCCCGCAGGCATGTCGGCCAGCAGGCCGGGCTGCTCGGCGGTGCCAATAAACATGCCTTCGACGTGCTGGCTGGCCGGCAGCATGGTGATGACGACCTCGGCGCCTGCGGCGGCTTCTTTGGCGCTGCCTGCGACGCGGATGCCTTGCTCGGCGTGGAACTTCTTGGCCGCTTCGGACAGGTCAAAGCCGCTGACTTCGTGGCCTGCCTTGTGCAGGTTCAAAGCCATGCCGCTGCCCATGTTGCCCAGGCCGATGAATGCGATTTTCATGAGAGTCTCCTTGGAAAGGGTTGTTGAGAGTTGAGGGAAAAAGGGGTGAAAGAGCGTCAATGCCGCAATGCGGCCGCGCCGCCGCCAGCCCATAGCCCGGCGGCCACGGCCAGCAGGCCCAGGCCCACGCTGGCCAGCACATAGCCCAAGGCCAGCGCCCACTGACGCTGGAGCAGCAGCGTCAGCGCCTCCAGCCCGAAAGCGGAAAAGGTGGTGAAGCCGCCCAGCACGCCGGTGAACAGAAACAGCCGCAGCGCGGGGCCAAGCCAATCGCCGCGCAGCGCCAGGCCCGCCAGCAGGCCGATGGCCAAACAGCCCAGCAGATTGACCGCCAGCGTGCCCCAGGGCAGCGGCGCCAGCCCTGCCGAGGGCGCGGTGGCAGCGCTCAGGCGCAGGCTCAGGGCGTAGCGGGCGATAGCACCCAGCAGGCCGCCCAGGCCGACCCACATCCAATAGGGCAGGGCGGCACTGGAGGCGGTGTGCAGCGGCGTGCTCATGCGCGCAGTCCTTTTGTCCGCTGACCCGCCTGTTGCCGTGCTCGCTGACGGGGCGCTGCCTTGGCCAGCGGGTTGTAGGCCAGGGCCTGCTCGATCCAGGTCTGAAACTGTGCCTTGGTTTGCAAGCTGGCCCATTCCACGAACACATAGCCGCGCATGACGCGCTGGCCGTGGCGCATTTCGCGCGTGCCGGGGCGCTCCAGCGCGGCGTCGTGTTGCTCGGGGTGGATGCGGCACAGCAGCTCGTCCTCGCCCACGCCCAGGCACAGCTTGCCGTTGACCATGAAGGCGTAGCCGCCGAACAGGGTTTTTTCTGCCACTTCGGCGCTGGGCGCGCAGGCCAGCAAGGCATCGCGCACGGCGTCGATGCGTTGCAGGGTGTGCGGGTCGAGGGGGCGGGCGGCCATGCGGCGGGGCAGCGGCTGCGTTGGCTCAGCGGATCACATCCGGCGCGTCGCCGTCGAGCATGCGGCGGGCGATGATGACGCGCATGATTTCGTTCGTGCCTTCCAGAATCTGGTGCACGCGCGCGTCGCGCAGCAGGCGCTCGAGCGGGTATTCGCGGATGTAGCCGTAGCCACCGTGCAGTTGCAGCGCCTCGTTGATGACTTTGAAGCCAAAGTCCGTGGCAAAGCGCTTGGCCATGGCGCAGTAGGTGGTGGCGTTGGGGTCCTGGCGGTCGAGCTTGCTGGCGGCCAGGCGCACCATCTGGCGTGCGGCCACCAGTTCGGTGGCCATGTCGGCCAGCTTGAATTGCAGCGCCTGGAAGGTGGAGATGGCCTTGCCGAACTGCTGGCGCTCCTGGATGTAGCGCTGCGCCTGGGCCAGCGCGCCCTGCGCGCCGCCGACCGAGCAGGTGGCGATGTTAATGCGTCCGCCGTCCAGCCCCTTCATGGCGATCTTGAAGCCTTCGCCTTCGTTGCCCAGCAGGTTGTGCGCGGGGATGCGCACGTTGTCGAAGCTGATGGTGCGCGTGGGCTGGCTGTTCCAGCCCATTTTTTGCTCTTTTTTGCCGTAGCTGATGCCCTCGGCGTTGGCGGGCACGGCAAAGGCCGAAACGCCCGATGCGCCGGGGCCGCCGCTGCGCGCCATGAGCACCAGCACGTCGGTGCTGCCCGCGCCCGAGATGAAGGCCTTGCTGCCGTTGATGACGTATTCGTTGCCCACCAACTCGGCGCGGGTCTTGAGCGAGGCGGCGTCAGAGCCTGCGCCCGGCTCGGTCAGGCAGTAGCTGGCGAGCTTTTGCCCGCTGGTGAGCTGCTCGCCCCATTCCTTGCGCACTTCGTCGCCGCCCCAGGTGCCCAGCATCCAGGTGGCCATGTTGTGGATGGTGATGAAGGCGGTGGTGGAGGGATCGACCGCGGCCATTTCTTCAAACACGAAGGTGGCATCCAGCCGCGGCAGGGCCAGGCCGCCGATGGATTCGGGCGCGTACAGGCCGCAAAAGCCCAGCTCGCCGGACTTGGCAATGGTTTCCTTGGGGAAGTGGCCTTCCTCATCCCATTGCGCGGCGTAGGGGGCCAGCTCGGCCTGGGCGAAGGCGCGCGCGGTTTCGGCAAAGGCCAGTTGGTCTTCGGTGGGTTCAAAGTGCATGGAGTGTCTCCTTGGGTTGTTGTGGTTTGAGGGATGCGTTGGTTTTTCAGTCGCTGCGGCTGGCCCGGTCTCTCCAGCCTACCGGCTTACCATTTGCCTATGACAACGGCCAGCATGCCCGCCGCAATCAGCGGGCCGACGGGCACGCCCTTGAAGAAGGCTACGCCGATGACGGTGCCCACCATCAGGCCAGGCACTAGGCCGGGGTGCTCCATCATTAGCGGCAGGCCGCGCCCGCCCAGCCAGGCCACCAGCACGCCCACCGCCACGGCCAGCAGCGATTGCCAGTGGGTGAAGCTGCGCAGCACATCGGCCAGGGCGATTTTGCCGCTGGCAATGGGCGCCATGACGCCGATGAACAATATGGTGATGCCCAGATTCAGGCCGTGCTTTTGGATCCAGGGAAAGTACTGCTGCAAGGGCGTCATGCGCACCAGCAGCAGGGCCAGCATGGCGTAGGTGATGCTGTGGTTCTGGCTGACGATGCCCAGGGCGGCGATGGCCAGCAACAACAGCAAAACGGGGTCGAAGGCGGGCATGGGCGCAAAAAATCTTCATCGCAATGGGCATCGCGTGCGCTCATTCCACGCTGTAGCCGTGCATCAGCCAGTGGCGCAGGGCTTGGCGGCGCAGGGCGTGCTGCTCGATCATGCAGGCGTGGTGTGCGCTGGCTGCGGGCGCGTGCAGGTCTGGCCCGGCGGGGGCTGCTTGCTGGCAATGCTGGCGCGCGGTGCGCCGCCATTTGTTCTGGTTGCCGCGCAGGGCGGGGCGTTCATGGGCCGAGAGCACCAGCAGCACGTCGCCATACAGGGTTTCGGTGGCATCGCGCACGGCCTCGAAGTCTTGCAGCGTGCAGGTGGCGGCGGTGCAAGCGGGCGAGGCCGGGGCCAGCGCTTGCGCCTGGGCCAGTGGCGCAGCGGCGCTCAAGGCCAGGGCGGCGATGGCAACAAAAAACAGGGGCGGGCGCAGGCGCATGGCGGTGAAGCGGTCAGTCGGTGCGGATCTCGCCGCGCTCGTTGTCCACTACCACGGGGCTGTCGAACCAGGCAATCTGCGGCTCGCAGTGGTATTTGTCGCGCACGAAGTCTTTCCATTCCTCCGTGTACAGCGCTTGGGCATGGGCCTTGCTCTGCCAGGTGTAGATGCCGCCAGCGGTGCGTCCATCCTCACTGACGATGTAGCGCTTGTGCAGCAGCCCGGCCACGCTTTGGTACTTGGGCGCGGTGCTCTCGAAAATGCGCTGGGCCTCCTGCCGCGTGACGGGCTGGGGCAGGGCAAAAGTGGTGACGGTGACGAACATCGGCAAATCCTGCGGGCATGGCAATGCGGGGCATGCATGATGGCAAATGCGGTGGATGCGGGCACACAGGCGTGCCGTGCACCCACCGCAAACGGCCAGCAACTTTGGGGTTGCTGGCCGCTGCAGCCCGTGCTTACTTCAGGCTGATGGTGGTGTTCAGGCCACCGGTGGACTTGTCGTCAAACCAGCGCGCCGTCACCGTCTTGGTCTGTGTGTAGAACAGGATGACCTGCTTGCCGTATGGGCCCAGATCGCCCAGCTTGGACGCGCGCGAGCCGCTGAACGAGAACAGGGGCACGGGCACGGGAATGGGCACGTTGATGCCGACCTGGCCGACGTCGATGTCCTCCTGGAACTTGTGCGCCGCCGCGCCCGATTGCGTGAAGATGGCCGTGCCGTTGCCGTTGGGGTTGGCGTTGATGAACTCGATGGCCTCTTCCAGCGTAGCGGCCTCGACCACGCACAGCACGGGGCCGAAGATTTCCTGATCGTAAATGGCCATGCCGGGCTTGACGCCGCTGAAGATGGTGGGGCCAACGAAGTTGCCCTTCTCAAAGCCAGGCACGTTGGGCTTGCGGCCGTCGAGCTCCAGCTTGGCGCCATCGGCCACGCCGCGCTCGATCAGCCCTTCGATGCGCGAGAGCGCGGCGCAGGAGATCACCGGGCCCAGATCGGCGCCTTGCTCGGTACCGGCGCTGACCTTGAGCGTCTTGGCCTTTTCCACCAGCTCGGGCAGCCATTTTTGCGCCTCGCCCACCAGCACTACCACCGGCAGGGCCATGCAGCGTTGGCCTGCGGCGCCAAACGATGCGCCGGCGATGGCGTTGAGGGTTTGCTCCTTGTTCGCATCGGGCAGCACGATGGCGTGGTTCTTCGCGCCCATCATGCACTGCACGCGCTTGCCAGCCAGGCTGGCGCGGTTGTAAACGTGCGTGCCGACCTTGGTGGAGCCCACAAAAGACACGGCCTTGATATCAGGGTGATCGCAGATGGCGTTGACGGCCATCTCACCGCCGTGGATGACGTTGAGCACGCCGGCGGGGATGCCCGCTTCCAGCGCCAGCTCGCACAGGCGCATGGTCACCATCGGGTCTTGCTCGGAGGGCTTGAGCACGAAGGTGTTGCCCGTGGCAATGGCCATGGGGAACATCCACAGCGGGATCATGGCCGGGAAGTTGAACGGCGTAATGCCTGCGCACACGCCCAGCGGTTGCAGCAGGGTGTAGGTGTCCACACCGTTGGCCACGTTGTTGGCCAGCTCGCCCAGTTGCAGGTTGCCCACGGATGCGGCGTGCTCCACCACTTCCAGGCCGCGGAACACATCGCCCTCGGCGTCGGGCAGGGTCTTACCTTGCTCGGCCGTCAGCAGCGCGGCCAGCTCTTTCATGTTGGCGCGAATCAGCTCCTGGTATTTCAGGAAGATGCGTGCGCGTGCGCCGATGGGGGTTTTGCGCCAGGTCTTGAAGGCTTCCTTGGCAGCGGCCACGGCCTGGTTGATTTCGTCCTGCGTGGCAAAGGGCACGCGGGCCAGCACCTCTTGCGTGGCGGGGTTGATGACTTCGCGCCATTCGGTGGTCTTGGATTCGACAAACTGGCCGTTGATGAGCAGTTTGACGGTAGGGGCCTTCAGGCCCTGTTCGCTGATAGCGTTCATGCGTTGTCTCCAGAGTAGGCAAAACGGATGCGGTGCGCGGGATTGCGACCGCCACCCGTAAGCGGCGCTATCTTAATTTGCAAATTTGCTCCATCAAGTGGAGATGTTGCAATGTTTCTTTGCAAATTTGCACAAAGGAGATTGCCCTGAAATACGGCGAGCCAAGCTTCAGGGAGGATAAATTACCAATCAAAGGAATAAAAATTGCCATGTTTCGGCTTTATATACATCAAGTGATGATTCCTTTGATTGGATGAATTGGGTATTGGGCGCGCTACTTCAGCCAGCGGGCAAGGCTGCGCAGCAGCAGGGATAGACCTGCGGACCAGAGTTCGTCCTGGAACATCTCCGTCCACCCCGGCTCCTCGCGGCGGCGCTGGCGCTCCCGTTCGCGGTTTTGCTGGTGCATGCGCTCCTTGGCCAGCACCACGGCGGCGCTGGTTTCATCCACACGGGCGTGCGGATCGACCGGCGCGGGCGCTTGCTGGTAGCGCTCCAGCGCTTTTTCCACCGCTTGCGGATCCAGCAGCGAAAAGGCCGAGCGGCAATACGGGCAGGCATGGTCGCGGCGCAAATCGACCGAAGCGCCGCAACTGCTGCAATGGATAGTGCGCACCTTCTGTGCCAGCCGTTCAATCTCCGCCGGGGCCAGGTGGCGCACAAAGCCCTTTTCCACCATGAAGGAGGAAAAAGTGGAAAACCGCCCGTGCGTCGCGCAGCGGTACACGATGTAGCTGCCGCTGATGGTGCGATCGCTGCCGCGCGCCAGCGGCTCGGCGCAGCGCGGGCAATGCATGCGTTCCCTGAGCGGGCTGTGCGGCGCATCGCGGTGGGCGTGCAGGGTTTTGAACAGCGCCAACACGCTGCGCGCACTCAATTGCAGGCTTTCCAGCCGGTCAAACCAAATGCCGTGGCAGGCAAAGCACAAATCCAGCTCCACCGGGCCGTTGCGGGCCTCCAGGCTGAGTGCTTGCATGGGCTGGCGGCAGGAAGGGCAGGCGGGGGTGTGCAAGGGAGTGGTCATGGTGTGAAGGGGGCGGAAAGTTCATAACACGCTCGGATGCAGCCTGCGCCCCAAATGCTTGAATCGGAATGGCACAGCCTGCAATAAGGGTTGATTTTGCAGCAGTTTTCAACCATTTATTCAAAATATTCACCAATCCGTGGAAGGGGAATTCATTAACATTGAATGGTTTTGTTTTTGGTTGTCGCAGGTTTTTTTGGTTGAATATCGCATGATGGATTCAGGCATGGGGTGGGTTTCTCTGGGCTTGCTGGCGGGCATTATTCTGGGTACTTATGATTTTTTGACGAAGATTGCCTTGAAGGAAAAAGGCGTTCTGGAGGTTGTTTTCTGGTGCTCCGTGCTCGGGGGGCTGATGTGGTTGCCGTTTTTTATTCTCCCGACATCATATAAAGATGCTTTGCAGGCATTTCATTTGTCACCGCAGGATTTGACGGTGGCGCAGCAGATGGCCGTATTGCCCAAATCCATTTTGATGGTGGCGACCTGGGTGCTTTCTTATTATTCGGTCAAGTTCTTGCCCCTTTCCATTTCGGCGGGAGTCAGGGCCAGCGGCCCGTTATGGACGGCTTTGGGCGCCATGCTGTTTTTGTCAGAGGTTTTGAGTTGGACGCAGTGGCTGGGGCTTGCCGTGGCGATGGCCTCTTATTATCTGTTTTCCCTTATAGGGAAAAAGGAGGGGATTTCCTTTGGGCGCAATGTGTGGGTTTTGTGCATGCTGGCAGCCACCTTGATGTCTTCGGCCAATGCCTTGTACGACAAATACATTCTCTCGACTTTGCATCTGGATTTGGCGGCGGTGCAGGCGTATTCGGCGCTTCAACGCGGCGGGTTGGCTTTGTTGCTGCTGCCCTGGATTTTCAGAGAGGTGGAGGCATTAAGCCTTTTGCGCAGGAATTGGGCGATCCCCGCAATCGCCTTTGCTTATGTGCTGGCTGAATATATTTACCTGGCAGCCGTGCGTCAGGATGGGGCAATGATTTCCGTCATCTCGGTTTTGCGCCGCACGAATTTGGTGATGGTTTTCCTGCTTTCGGCCATTTTCTTTCGGGAGCTTTACATTCCCCAGAAAGTGGTGGCGATTTTGGGTGTTTTGCTGGGCATTGCATTAACCGTTTTGCACTGATTTATCCGCTGGCAGCAATGGAGCGAATCCATTGAATGACAGTTTCTCCATAGCGCGACAACATGGCGCGCTCCGAGGCCAGCAGAAAATAGGATTGCGCGGAGGGAATGGCCACGTCGGAAATGCGAACGAGGCTGCCGTCTTGAAGCAGGCGCTGGACGAGTGAGCGCCTGCCCAGCGCAATACCTTGCAGATTCAGGGCTGCATCAAGCAAAAATCCGGTATCGGAATAGGTGATATTGCGCTGGAGGGCAGAAACAGGGATGCCAGCGGCTTGCATCCAGGGTTGCCATGGTTGGCGGCTGTGCGTGAGCAGGTCTGCACGTTCGAAAAGCTCGCAGAGACTGCCGTGGCCGAGTTGCTGGAGATATCGGGGGGCGGCAACGGGAAACCACTCGTCTTTGAGCAATAGCTCGCAATAATGCGCTTGCGGGGTTTTGCTGGAAAACCGGATGGCAATATCGGCTTCGCCTTGGTCGATATTGGCGATTTGGGTGGTTGGATGCAGGGTGATGGAGATGCGGCTGTGGGTTTTATGAAAATTCGTTAATGCGGGGAGTAAACAAAACCTTGCAAAAGACGGGAGCGCGCTGATGCGCACCACATCGCGCTCCAGCGTCAGGTTGCTGAAGGCGGTTTCGAGGCTGGCCAGCGATGCGCGCACTTGATGGTGTAAATAAGCGCCTTCGGGGCTGAGGGTGACGTTGCGGGTGGTGCGATGGAACAGCGTGGTTTTCAGGATTTGCTCAAGTTCCCGGATTCTGTGGCTGATGGCGCTGTTGGAAAGGTGCAGTTCCTGGCTGGCAGCGGTGAAACTTTGCAGCCGTGCGACGGCATCGAATGCGACGATCAGGTGAATGGGGGGAATATTGCGCATATTTGCGGGGAAATATGGAATGCCTGATTTTCACGCGGGCTGCGCGGTTTTGCAGTTCATGTTTCTTCCGGCAAAAACGATTGCTGCAAATCGCTGAGGAAATCAAAACCGCGCGCGGTGGGGCGGATGTGGCCGGGGTGGGGTTGCTCGAGCAGGCCGCGGGCGATGGCTTGCTCAATGGCCGGTTGCACGCTGGAGAGGGGCAGGCCGGTGCGGGCGTGGAAGTCTTGCAGTGCAAAGCCCTGGCGCAGGCGCAGGGCGCACAGCATGTATTCAAAGGGCAGTTCGCGGCGGGGGATGTCGCTCTCTTGCGCGATGGGGGCGCCTTGCAGGGCGGCGGCGGTGTAGCGCTGGGGGTCGCGCAGGCGCACCTGGCGCACGATGCGGTGGGCGAAGCTGAGTTTGCTGTGCGCGCCGGCGCCGATGCCCAGGTAGTCGCCAAATTGCCAGTAGTTGAGGTTGTGCTGGCAGGTGTGGCCGCCTCGGGCGTAGGCGGAGACTTCGTAGCGTTCCAGCCCTGCTGCGGCGGTGGCAGCGGTGATGGCGTCGAGCATGTCATAGGCCAGGTCGTCGTCGGGCAGGGCGGGGGGCGGGTATTTGGCGAAGTAGGTGTTGGCTTCGATGGTGAGGTGATAGACGGACAGGTGCGGCGGTTGCAGGGCCAGGGCGGTGTGCAGGTCCTGGGCAAAAGCGGCCATGTCCTGGCCGGGCAGGGCGTACATGAGGTCGAGGTTGAAGGTCTCGAAGGCGTCGCGGGCTTCTTCCACGGCGGCGAGGGCCTGGGCGCGGTTGTGGATGCGGCCCAGGCGTTGCAGCAGGGTATCGTTAAAGCTTTGCACGCCGATGGACAGGCGCGTGACGCCTGCGGCGCGGTAGGCGGCGAAGCGGTCCGTCTCGAAGGTGCCGGGGTTGGCTTCCAGGGTGATTTCGCAGCCGGGCAGCAGCCGCAGACGCGCACGCACGCTGGCGAGCAGGCTGTCGATGTGCGCGGCAGAGAACAGGCTGGGGGTGCCGCCGCCGATGAAGATGCTGATGACCTGGCGGCCCCAGATGAGAGGCAGGGCGGCGTCCAGATCGGCTTCGAGCGCTTGCAAATAGCGCCCGATGAGGGCGGGATCAAGGGCCGACGCCGGCGTTTGTGCCCGAGGGCTGGCGTGGGAGTTGAAGTCGCAATAAGGGCATTTGCGCACACACCAGGGCAGGTGGATGTAGAGCGCCAGCGGCGGCAGCTCGTGCAGTTGCAAGATGCCGGGGCGCAGGTAGTGCTGGATGCCGGCGGGGCGCTGGCCGGATGCCGCCGACTCGGCGCCAACGATGCTGGGAAGGGGCATGCGGCAGTTTTTGGTGTTTATTTTTACAAATCAAAAGGAAAATAAATATGCTTTTTTCGGCATGATAGGTTTGAAGTGAGTTTTCCTTTGATGTGATTGGTCAAAAATCGAGCAGGCTTAGCCCGACGGAGAAAACGGTGCGGCGACTGTTGTAGTCGATCAGGCTGTCGCCATAGCCGTGGAACAGGCCGGTGACCAGGCGCAGGTTGCTTTTGCCGCCCGCGAAGCCTTGGCCCAGGGCGTGGCTCCATTCGAGTCTGGCCGAGCCGCGGGCTTTGTCGCGCATGGCGTGGCGCAGCGTCAGTTGCAGGCTGTTGCGGCTGCTGAGTTCCCAGAGGCTGATGAGTTCGGCGCGGCCGATGGTGTCGCTGATCTCGGGGTTGTCGTCTTTGATGTTTTTCTCGCGCTGGCGCTTCCAGAAGCGCGCTTGCACAGTCCAGTGGGGGGTGAGGTCGGCGCCGAGCATGGCGTAGTAGCGGTTCCAACTGCGCGAGAGGGGGATGCTTTGGCCGTTGGATTGGTGGTTGATGCCCAGGCCCGCATAGCGCAGGCGCACGCCGCCGGGCAGCGACCATTCGAGCGGATAGACGTAGATCAGCTCCGGCTCGTGGTCGGTGTTGCGAAAGGGGCGCGAGAGATCGCCGTTGAAGGCTTGCCAGCTTGCGCCCAGGGTGTAGCCAAACCAGAGCGAGTCGCGCTTGCTGGGGTGGCCAAAGGTGAGCAGGCCGCTGGCGAGCTTGGTGCGCACCGACAGTTGCAGGCGCAGTTCGTGGCGCTGGTAGTCGCGCCACTCGGCCAGGCCGTGCGAGGGGCTGAGGGGCTGGCGGTTGATGCGGTTGCTCCAGGCCGCGCCAATGGTCAGGGGGCGGTAGCCGCGAAAGCGGAAGTTGCCGCAATCGGTATCGGTGTTCAGCTCCCAAAAGCGCGAGGTGCGGTCGAAGGCGGGATTGCGGCAGCCGTCGTTGCTGGCAATGATGAGCTGGGCGGGCGAGGGGGCGTTGGTGTCTGCCCCGGCAGCAGTGGTGTGGGTGGGGATTGGGGTGTTTTCGGCGCTATCAGCGCTATCGGCATGAAGGGGCGCGTCTTGCGGGGCGGTTGTGGCTGCCACAGGCGCAGTGGGGGCCGATTCGGGCCGCTGGCCGCTGGCCCAGCGGTCGTAACAGGCCAGGCGCTGGGTGTCGTCCGGCAGGGCGGCGCAGGCTTGCCAGCGCGCAGCGCCGGGGAGGGAGGGCGTTGGGTTGCTGGTTGGGGCGGCGGCCAGCGCGGGCAGGGTGAACAGGCCCAGGCTGAGCGCGGCAGGCAGCGCAAGGGGCCAGCGCAGGCGTGGCGAGGCGGGTTGTCCAGCTGGGGTGTTTTCCAAATCGAAAAGGGTTTTCATTTTTGAAGCTTGAAGACTGGGCGGCGCGCGTGCAGGCGGCTATGCATTCAGGGCGCGGGTGTTGCGGCGGCTGTATTGGCGCAGTGATCGCATGTGCCATACAGCGTCAATTCATGGGCTTTGAGCACGAAGCCCTGGGGCAGCAGGGCGGCGAAGGTTTCGTGGCAGCCGCCGACGTCGAACACCTTGCCGCAGCTTTCACAGCAGAAATGGTGGTGGTGCTCATGGCCTTTGCAGGACAGTTCGTAGTACAGCCTGTCGCCTGGCAGGGGTACGAGGCTGAGTTCTCCAGCCTCCACCATGGTTTTGATGTTGCGATAGACGGTGGCGATGCCCAGGCGGGGGACGATTTTCTGGGCCGCTTGCAGTATTTCCGGCGGGGAGAGCGGGCGGCCTTCGGCGGCCATGGCGGCGCGAATGGCAGCGCGTTGGCGGGTGGAGCGCTCTCTTGGGCGCGCTTCGGGGCTGGCTGGGTGCGCCATAGGGTCGCAGGAGTGCGATGGGCAGGTGTGAGGGGTGGGTTTCATGCAAGCGGGTGGGGGAAATCGGTTGCAGTCGGGGGCGATGGCGGCGCTTCAGAGGGGCGTATCTGGCGTCTGGTCGGCGATGTCGTTCAACTCATCGGCCATGGCTTCGTAAACGCTTTTGCGGATGGCAAATTCCAGCTCTTTGCGAATGGTGGGCAGCAGGGCGCGTGTTTGGCGTTCGACGACGGTGGCGATGACTTCACCGATGCGCGCTGCCATGAGGCTGTCAACGCGCTGAACGACGCGATGCACCAATTGCTCCTCAAAATCGGGCGGAAAAAGCGCGCGGATGTGGGCGGTGGCGTAAGCGGCTGGGGCCACGGCGCTCTGGGGTGGGGCCGCTGGGGGTGCTTGATCGGCATGGTTGATCCAGTCGCCCAGCTCCAGCTTGTCCCAATCCATGGCAATGGGCGCTGGCTGTACGGGGGCCGGTTGTGCGGGCGCTGGCGGCGGTATGGGCTCATCGGTCACCACCGCATTGAGGGTGGGGATGTAGGGCGGCGGCGGGGCTTCTGGCTGCGCGGGGGCATCGGGGCGGCGCAGCAAGCGGCCGATTTGCGGCGCTTGCAGGGCGTCTGAGGCGGGGGCGGATGCAAAAGAGGGCGCGTCGGCAGGCTCGCGCTTTGGGGCTGGCTCTTTGCCCACGCCTTCGACCACTTCCGTCAGCGTGGGCACAAAGCGCACGGCGCGCACGGCGGGCACGGCGGCCTGGCCGTCTGCGCGCTTGCTGGATTCATCCATGGGGGTTGGCCTCCAAATCATGTCCGTGCAAGGCGTAGCCGCGCTGCTGGTAATAGCGCCAGCGCGCGCGTGCGCGCTGGCGGTCGGCCTCGTCGTGGCGCAGCACGAGTTCATAGACGTGTTCAAAACGGCTGAAGGCGGGCTGTACTTCGTCCCACAGGGTGAGCAAGGTGTTGGGGTGCTCGGGCGGCTCGGCTTCCATATTCGCGCACAGCCAGATGGGCGATGGCGCCTGGGGGGGCTGGGCGTTGGTGGGGGCTGGCAGCCAGTTGTGGGCGACAAAGTCGCTGGCATTCATGTGCCAGAGCATGTCGTCAAGCGTTTGCAATGTGGGGTCAGGCGCTGTCAGCAAGATGGGGCGCGCTTGCATCAAGGCTTTGCGCGCCAAGCGGCAGGCAAAGGAGAGCTTGTCAGGTACGTTGAAGTAGAAATGCACGTCCGTCATAAGGGGGCGATTATCGGTCAGCGCTGGCTGCTGCATTGGCGCCCTGGCCGGCTTTGCGGTGTTGCGGGCAAAAAAAGGGAAAATGCAAAGTTTTGTGACCAGGTTCCCCCATGTTTGCTGCACGCCGCCTTCGGGCTTTGCTTGATCCGTTCACGCTGATTTTGATTGGCGTGGTGTTGCTCGCCACGCTTTTGCCGGCGCAAGGCCGGGCCGAGGAGGGGTTTCGCTGGCTCACGCACGCTGCCATTGCTTTGCTGTTTTTCATGCACGGGGCCAAGCTGTCGCGCCAGCAGGTGATCGCGGGGATGACGCATTGGCGGCTGCATTTGGTGATTTTTGCGTGCACGTTTGTGCTGTTTCCGCTGCTGGGCTTGCTGCTCAAGCCGCTGGCCGAGCCGCTGGTGGGGCCGTCGCTGTACATGGGCATTTTGTATATGTGCGCGCTGCCAGCGACTGTGCAATCGGCCATTGCGTTCACCTCGCTGGCGCGCGGCAATATCCCTGCGGCCATTTGCAGCGCGGCGGCTTCGAGTTTGATCGGGATTTTTCTCACCCCGCTGCTGGTGCTGTGGCTGCTGGGCGCGGGCGGCGATCAGGTCGCTGGCGGGGGCACGCTGGAGGCGATTCGCAAAATCGTGGTGCAACTGCTGATCCCCTTCGTGGCAGGGCAAATCGCCCGGCGCTGGATTGGCGACTGGGTGGCGCGCAACCGACACTGGCTCAAAAATGTGGATCAGACTTCCATCGTGCTGGTCGTCTATACCGCCTTCAGCCAGGCCGTCAACCAGGGGCTGTGGGCGCAGGTGCCAGCCGTCAATCTGGTGGCGTTGCTGGTGCTGTGCTGCGTCATGCTGGCTATCGTGCTGGCGCTGGTGTGGTTTGTTGCCAAGGCGCTGGGCTTTGACTTGGCCGACCGCATCACCATTTTGTTTGGCGGATCGAAAAAAAGCCTGGCGACGGGCGTGCCCATGGCCCAGGTTTTGTTTTCGGCCAGCTCCATGGGGGCGATGCTGCTGCCCATCATGATCTTTCACCAAATCCAGCTCATGGTCTGCGCCGTGCTGGCGCAGCGTTTTTCGCAACGGCCGGAAGATGAATGATGCGGATCGGGAATTACATATCAAAAAGAAAATAAATCACCCTGTTTCGGCTTGATGGGCAATGGTGTGGTTTTCTTTTGATGGATAATGCTGTAAATTGGATTTTGTGAATCAAAGGCTTGAAAAATGCCGTTTTATGGCTTGATAGGCATGATGCGCCATTTCCTTTGATTGATAAAAGCAGGCGTGCCGCCTACCCGCCCCACAGCATCATCGCATTGTGCGCAGCCATCGCCAGCACCGAAGGCAGCGCCGCCAGCAGCACCATGCGCTGCACCCAGGCCCGCTGCTGGGCCGCTTGCAGCGGGCACAGCCGCACCGCCATCTCCACCTTGGCAGGTGAAGCCATCAACAGCAAAGCCGCGCTGACGTTGTGCGTGGCCATGAACGGCAGCAACGGCGCGCCGATTTGCAAAGCCATGCGCGCCTGGGTATCGGCCAGCATGGCATTGGCGCCAGTGTTCGAGCCTGTGACAAAACCACCCAAAGCGCCCACAAACGGCGCGAGCAGCGCATAGCCGCCGCCCAGCGATGCCAGCGCTTGCGCCAGCCGCGCCGCCATGCCCGAGAGCGATAGCACCAGCCCCAACGCGATGTACAGCACAGCCACCAAAGCCACATTGCCCCAGCCCTGCACCGCGCGGGCCAGCCGCGCCCGCGCGGTTTGCCGCCAGCCATGCCCGCCTGTGCGCCACAGCACAAAACCAATGGCCATCCACAGCCACCAGGCGGGCGAAGTCAGCACCGCGCCTGCGCCGCCATGCCAGCCCCCAACATGCAAGCCATAGCGGGCCAGCAGCAAGCCGCCCAGCACAATGGCATACGCTTGCAAAGCCGGTTTGGCCAAAGGTGGCCAGGCAGGCCAGGCCCCGGGGCGAAAGGCCAGGTGAAACCCCATCACCGCCAACGCGCCCAAAGCACCCGCAGGCGGCGTGCCCGCCAGGCTATTGGCCAGCAGCACCGCCAGCCATAAAACCTGGGCCGAAACGCTGGCCAGACCCAGCGCCTGCCAGCGTTGCCCAGGCCCGCTCGCCAGCCAGGCCGCTACCCAGCCCGCCACTATGAAGGGGGGCAAACTCAACCAGGCCGAGGACACACCCAAGGCATCCACCGGCACCCCCGCCATCTGCGCCGCAATCAAAGTACCCGGCCCCATCGACCCCCAAGGCACGGTGCACAAGCCCAGCAACCCCACCAGCGCCGCCCGTGCGGGCGACAGCCCGAAATGCAACAGCAACGGAATGCCCACCGTCACCCCAATGCCAAAGCCGGTGACCGATTCGGCAAACGGCGTGGCCCCATGCACCACCAGCAACACCGCCGCCACGCCCGAGCCTGCGCGCTGGCGCAACCAATCCGCCAAGGCCGCTTGCGCCCCGCTGGCCTGCAACAAGTGGCTTAAAGCCAACCCGCCGCCGATGATGCAAACCACCTCCAGCACGACGGGCAGCCAGTGCAGTGCAGCGGCTTGGAGCGCTGGCGCATCAGGCAAGGCATAGGCCCCCATCCAGCCGCCCCATGCCGCCAGGCCCAGCGCCAATGCCAACCCCATCCAGGCCGCGCGCAGCGATGAAATCCCCAGGAACAAGCCCCCAAGCACCACCAGCACGGGTAACAATGCCGCCCAAGCCAACATGATGAATCTCCAAAATTCCCTGATTTGCAAATTTTATTGCAAATAGAGGAATTGAAGGGCCGAATAAACCCTTATGCGCACTCCATCCGACGATCTTCCCCGCCGTGACGCGGCCTTTGGCGCGGCCGTGCGAGCGCGGCGCGCCCAGATGGGCATTACTTTGGAACAACTGGCCCAGGCCACGGGCATTTCTCGCAGCGCGCTCTCGCGCATTGAGCGCGATGAATTGGGCACCAGCCTGAATTACGGCTTGGCGATTGCCCAGGCCTTGGGTTGTGATCTGGCGGAACTGGTCGTGCAGGAGGCGGCGCGCATCACCCGCGCTGCCGATGTCACGCGCTACACCGATCCAGCCTCAGGCGTGCAGCGCCTGGCCCTCGCACGCCCCGCACCGGGCATGGAATGGGTGGCCTACACACTGCCGCCCGGCGCGCAAAGCAGCCATTTCGCACCCCATCCCAGCGGCACGCGAGAGGTTTTTCACATCATTGCAGGGCAAGTGCAAATCCACATGGCAGAGGAATCCTTCACCCTCAGCGCTGGCGATACGGCCACGCTGCGCGCCGACGTGCCCCACGGCTTTCGCAATATTGGTGACGAGCAAGCCCATTTCATGCTGCTGATCTCAACGCAGCGAAATGCTTGAAGTTTTCGTCGGTGGGGGCTTTCGCCTGTCTTCGAGTGGCTTGCATGAGAAAGGCAGGCAAGAAAAAAAGCCTAAGCAGCTTGACTGCTTAGGCTTTTGATCTGGCGGAGACGGAGGGATTCGAACCCTCGATGCAGCTCATCACCGCATACTCCCTTAGCAGGGGAGCACCTTCGGCCTCTCGGTCACGTCTCCGTTGCAAGCCCGCCATTATGCATGAATTTGCAGCGGTTTTTTGAAAACGGGCTTATTTTTCGTCGTTGCGTTTGGGCACTTCGATGTGCGATTGGCCGTCCAGGCCAAAGGCGGTGTGCAGGCTGCGCACGGCCAATTCCACGTACTTCTCGTCAATCACCACGGAGGTTTTGATTTCGGAGGTGGAGATCATCTGGATGTTGATGCCCTCTTTGCTGAGGGTGTGGAACATGGTGCTGGCAACGCCTGCATGGCTTTTCATGCCGATGCCCACGATGCTGACCTTGCTGATTTGGGTGTTGCTGCTGAGGCTGGCGCCTTCGCCGAGTTTGGGCAAGACGGTTTCGTTGATGACCTTCACCACGCGGTCGTAATCGGCGCGGCTGACGGTGAAGCTGAAGTCGGTTTTGCCTTCTTTGCTCAGGTTCTGGATGATGACGTCCACATCGATATTGGCGTCGGCTACGGGGCCCAGGATGGTGTAGGCAATGCCGGGGGTGTCGGGCACGCCCAGCACGGAAATCTTGGCCTCATCGCGCGTGAAGGCGATGCCTGAAACGACTGCTTTTTCCATTTTTTCGTCTTCCTCGAAAGTGATGAGTGTGCCTGAGCGCGCTTCTTCGGCCAGGTCGATATCCCAGGGGGTGAAGCTGGAGAGCACGCGCAGGGGCACGCGGTATTTGCCAGCAAACTCGACGGAGCGGATTTGCAAGACTTTGGAGCCCAGGCTGGCGAGTTCGAGCATTTCCTCAAAGCTGATGGTTTTTAGGCGCTGAGCGTTGGGGACTACGCGCGGGTCAGTGGTGTAAACGCCATCCACATCGGTGTAGATCAGGCATTCATCGGCCTGGATGGCCGCAGCGATGGCCACGGCGGAGGTATCCGAGCCGCCACGCCCAAGCGTGGTGATATGGCCTTGTTCATCAATGCCTTGAAAGCCGGTGACGATGACGACGCGGCCTGCGGCCAGTTCCTGGTGAATGCGCTGGCCATCGATGGATTCAATGCGCGCCTTCATGTAGGAGCTGTCAGTGCGCACGGGCACTTGCCAGCCGGTGAAGCTGATGGCGGGCTGCCCTTCGGCTTGCAAGGCAATGGCCAGCAGGGCCGAGGAGGCTTGTTCGCCGGTGGCGGCCAGCGCGTCCAGCTCGCGGCGCGTGGCGGTGCTGCGCTCGGCAGGTTCGAGTTCGGCAGCCAGGGCGAGCAGGCGGTTGGTCTCGCCGCTCATGGCACTTGGAACCACCACGACTTGGTGGCCGGCCCGGACCCATTTGGCTACACGCTTGGCGACGTTGCGAATGCGCTCGGTGGTACCCATGGAGGTGCCACCGTATTTATGGACGATCAATGCCATGTTTCAGGTTTTAAGGAGTGAGGGCGTTGGCTCAACGCAAAAGCTGCGCATTCTACGGTGTGTTGCATGGGGTAATCCCGCAATGCAGCGGCGGCCTTAAACAGGCCGCTTACACCCGGCGCACGCGTGGCAAGGGCGGGTGCTGCTGGAAGTACTGCACGATGCCTGCGGTAATGGCGTCGGCCAGGCGGGCCTGGTGGGCGGCGGAGGCCAGCAGGCGTTCTTCTTCGGGGTTGCTGATAAAGCCGGTTTCCACCAGCACGCTGGGGGTGTCGGGATTGCGCAGTACGGCGAAGTTGGCCTGCTCGACCTTGCTGCCGCGCACGCGGGTGACGTGGCCCAACTGGGTGCGCATGTATTGGCCGAGCATCAGGCTGTCGCGGATTTGGGCGGAGGTGCTCATGTCCGCCAAGGTGTTGTGCACGTGGCGGTCGGCCGTGCGGATGTTGAGACCGCCGATGGAGTCGGCGCGGTTTTCCTGCTCTGCGAGAAAGCCCGCCATGGTGCTGGTGGCGCCTCGGCGGCTGAGGGCGTAAACACTGGCGCCGCGCGCATTGGGGTTGAGGGCGGCATCGGCGTGGATGCTGACGAACAAATCGGATTGCACGCGCCGCGCCCGCCCCACCCGTGAGGCCAGGGGAACGAAAAAGTCCCGGTCGCGCGTCATGAAGGCTTGCAGCGGCACGCCGCCCACACGAGTGCGGTTGATGCGCTCGCGCACCTGCAAAGCAATGGCCAGCACCACATTTTTCTCATACACGCGTGCCGGGCCGATGGCCCCGGGGTCTTCACCGCCGTGGCCAGGATCCAGCGCAACGATGTAGATGCGGTCGGTTTGGCGGCGCGTGGCGCGCGGGCTGACCCGGGGCGTCATGGGCGGGGCAGGTGGCTCGGGGCGCGGCGGTGGGCTGGGCGGCACGACAGGCACTGGCGCTGGCTTGGGAGGCTGCACCGGGCGCGCTGGGGGTTGTTGGGGTGGTGGCAGCGGCGGGGCAGGCGTTGTGCCGTTGTGCCGGTTGATCCAGTCGCCCAGCGGGTCAGCGCCGCTGCTGGTGGGGGGCGCCACAGGAGGCGCTGCAGGTGGCACTACGGTGGGTGGTGCTTCGGGAACCGATGCTTCCATGCCAGGCGCCTGGGCGATGGTTTGCAGCCGCTCCTCAATCAGCTTGGCCATGGGATCGACGGCGTGAAGCGGATACAAATCAAACACCAGTCGGTGCCGATAAGGCGCCACGGGTTTGAGGGTGAAGACCTCCGGGCGTACGGGCTGTTTCAAGTCAATGACCATGCGCACCACCGTGGGCGAGTGCTGCCCGATGCGGATGCCGGCGATGTTGGGGTCTTCGGATTGCACCTTGGTGGCGATGTTGCGCAGCTCCTGCCCCATGCGCATGTTCTGGAAATCGACGTACAGGCGCGGCGGTTGGTCGGCGGCGAAATCGTGTTTGGCCTGGAGCTTTTCGTCCGATTCGATGGTGACGCGCGAATACTCTGGTGCGGGCCAGATGCGCACGGCCACGATGCCGTCTTTGCCGCCGTTGGCGCTCCCGTTCTTGGCGCCGTTTCTTTTCCCGCCTGTTTGCGGCTCAGGCAGCGGCTCCATCCGTGGCGAATGCTTTTGCGCCTGTGCCAGATGCTGCACCCCCAGCAGGCACAGCAGTGTGCCTGCGCGCAAAAGCCCCCGGCGGTCGATTGCGCTGGCGGGGGCTGCGGCTTTTGGGGTGGAATCGGTTGGGGCGGCGGGCGGCAAGATCGGCTTCATGGGGCGCATTTCAGCACATTTTCAAGCAGTTCCCGGCCTATGCTCGTGTATGTTCTCAACTGCACTTGACGGGCTTCGCCGTTGTCGCCGTCGCTGCCGTCGTTGCCAGCGGGGATGTGCCACTCCAATGCCAAATCGGGCTGGCCCAGCGCGGGGCCAGCTTTTTGCGGCCACTCAATCAGCCGCAGGCCGCTGCTCTGTGCGGTTTCTTGCAAGCCCGAAGCCAGCCATTCTTCTTCGGACTCCAAGCGGTACAGGTCAAAGTGGAAAATCTCCCCCGGCCAATCGGGCAGGGCATAAGGCTCCAGCAGTGCGTAGGTGGGGCTTTTGATGCGCCCCTGCACGCCCAAGGCGCGCAGCAAGTGGCGCACCCAGGTGGTTTTGCCAGCGCCCAGCGTGCCGTAAAGGTCGATGCGCACCTGGGCCAGCAAAGCCGGGAATTGGGCGAAGCGGCGGGCCAGATCGGCGCTGGCCAGTTCATCGGGCAGCGCCAGGGTGTGTTCATGAATAGCTGGGGAGGGGGGCATGGCAGTTCGATGGCGCGGCCTGCTGCCAGGGCGCGCAAGGGTTATGGAGAGCAGCGCAGCGCAATGAAGGGCGCTGTGCCTGCGCCGTGCAACACGCCTGCCTACAATGGCCAACGCATGACAAAGCACGAGCAAACAAGCCGCCGCCTCGGCGAGGAGGGCCGCAGCCAGCGCTGTGAGAGCGGGCCGCTGCCCAATTCGCGCTTCAGTGCGCCGACCAGCTTGGCAGGGGAGCCGCTGGTAGCGCAAATACGCCTGTGGGCGCGGGAGCTGGGATTTTCCCAGATCGGCGTGGCGGGCGTGGACCTGCGCGATGCCGAAGCGGGCTTGCTGGCGTGGCTGGCGCAGGGCTTTCATGGCGAGATGGATTACATGGCCCGCCACGGCCTCAAGCGCGCGCGCCCGGCCGAGCTGGTGCCGGGGACGGTCAGCATCGTCACCGCGCGCATGGATTACCTGCCCCGCGATACCCCGCCCAACTGGGCCGAGCGCGAACGCGCGCGCCTGACGCAGCCGGGCGAGGCCATCGTCTCCGTCTATGCCCGTGGGCGCGATTACCACAAAGTGCTGCGCGCGCGTTTGCAAAAGCTGGCTGAGCGCATTCAGGCGCAGATCGGGCCGCTGGGGCATCGTGTGTTTACCGATTCGGCGCCCGTGCTCGAAGCCGAGCTGGCCAAGCGCAGCGGCCTGGGCTGGCGCGGCAAGCACAGCCTGCTGCTCTCGCGCGATGCGGGGTCGATGTTTTTTCTGGGGGAGATTTTTCTGGATGTGGCGCTGCCGCCCACGCCGCCTGTGACGGGGCATTGCGGCTCCTGCCACGCCTGCATGGCGGCCTGCCCCACGGATGCCATCGTCGCACCCGGCCACGTGGATGCGCGGCGTTGCATTTCCTACCTGACCATCGAGCACCCCGGCCCCATTGCGGAGCATTTGCGCCCGCTGATCGGCCAACGCCTGTATGGCTGTGACGATTGCCAAACCGCCTGCCCCTGGAACAAGTTTGCCCAGCCCGCCACGCTGGCGGACTTTGACGCCCGGCCTGCGCTGACGCAGAGCGGGCTGCTCGATTTTTTGCGCTGGAGCGAGCAAGAGTTCCTCCAGCGCACCGAAGGCGGCCCCATTCGCCGCATTGGCTACGAGCGCTGGCAACGCAACCTGGCCGTGGTCAGTGGCAATGCGCTGCGCAGTGCAGAGCTGCCGCCCGCGTTGGCGCAGCAAGTGCGCCAGGCGCTGGCCCAGTGGCAAGCGGATGCGGCCACTTCAGCGCTGGTGCAAGAGCACATCGCCTGGGCGCTGGCGGCGCCTGAGCGTCTCATTTTACAAATCAATAGGAAATAAAAATAACTTGTTTTGGCATGTTATATATAAAATCAATTTTCTTTTGATTGGTATATTGAATTTCAGGGCTTGAGGCTGGCGCCGCGCACTTCAATGCGCACGCGGTCGATGACGCGCTGGCCGCTGGCGCTGCGCAGTTCGATGGTGTGGCGTCCGGGCGTGGGGGGCCAGTACCAGTGGCGATGGCCTGGCTGCAAGCCGCTGACGCGCTGGCCGTTAAGCCACCAACTGGGGGCGGGGTGGTTGCTGGCAATGCGCAGCATCTGGTTGGTGGGGGGGATGTCGGGATCCAGGGCGAGGATGGTGCCGTCGGCAGGCTCCAGGATGCGCGCGTCGGGCCGGGCCGGGGTTGGATCGCGCCCGCCAGCGCCAGTGCCCGAGGGCGCAGCCAGTGCGGGCGCCGGGGCGCGGCGCAGGGTGAATTGGGCTTGCTCGGTGCCGGGCAAAAACCATTCATCGCGTTCGGCTTCCAGCAAGAGCGCTGGGGAGGGGGCGGCGCTGAGGCGATCGTTCTCGCCGGTGTTTTCAGCCAGGTAGCGCACACGCAGACGCACCAGCTCTGGCGGCGGGGCGGGGCGCTGGCCGGGGCGCAGGCGGTGGGCGAAGGCGGCAATGCTGGCCCAGACGGGGGCCGCGCCCGCAATGCCGCTGACGTTGTGCATGGGCGAGCCATCGGCGTTGCCGACCCACACGCCGATGGTGAAGTGCGGCGTGTAGCCAATGGCCCAGTTGTCGCGCATGTCTTGACTGGTGCCGGTTTTGACGGCGCTCCAAAAGCGTGTGGCCAGGGCGCTGTCGGTGCCGAAGGTGAGCAGCCGCGCGTGCCGGTCGGAGAGGATGTCGCCGACGATGTAGGCCACGGGCGCATCGAGCACGCGGCGGCTGTCGGGCGATAGGGCGAGCGATAAGGTGGGCGATGTGACGGGCAGGGCCGCGTTGGCGCCTGGGTGGGTCGCTTGCGTTGTTGTGGGCAGAGGCTGCACCTGGGTGCGGATGGGGCTGTGCAGGCCGCCGTTGGCCAGGGTGCGGTAGGCGTTGGTCAGTTGCAGCAGGTTGGCGTCCACGCCGCCCAGGGCCAGGGCATAGCCGTAATAGCCTGCTGGCTCGGGCAGGTGCAACTCCAGCGCGCGCAGCAGTTGCGCAAAGGATTCGGGCGAGACCATGCGCAGCGTGCGCACGGCGGGGATGTTGAGCGAGCTGCCCAGGGCCTGGCGCACGGAAACCCAGCCTTTGTAGCTTTGGTCGTAATTTTCGGGCGCGTACAGGCCGAAGGCGGTAGGGATGCGCGTGGGCGAATCCTCCAGCAGCGAGGCGGCGGTGAGGCGTTTTTGCGCAATGGCCTGGGCGTAGAGAAAGGGCTTGAGGGTGGAGCCGGGCTGGCGCAGGCCGAGCACGGCGTCCACCTCGGGCGAGCGGCTCAAGCCCGAGGTTCCGACCCAGGCCAGCACTTCGCCGCTGGCGTTGTCAAGCACGAGCGCGGCGCCGTCGTGCACGTTGTGTCGGGTCAGGGCTTGCACCTGCTGTTGCAGCACTTGGGCGGCGTGGCGTTGCAGGCGGCTATCAAGGCTGCTGGGGATTTCGCGCACTGCATGTACTTCTCGTACTTCGCGCACGCGGGCCGCGTTGGCTGGTGGGGTGTGATCGTGGGTGGCCGTTGGCTGGGCAGGCTGTACCGGTTGCGGTTGTGCCGCCCCACGCATGACGTAGCGGGCGAAGTGCGGGGCGTCGCCGCTGGTGGCGCGTTGGGCGGGGCGGCTGAGCGCGGCTTCGGTGTAGAGCCGCAGGGCACGGCAATCTTGCCCCCAGGGCGATTGGGCCTGGGCGAGGATGAGGCAGGCGCGCTCGGCCACCCGGGTTGCGGGGGCATTGGGCGCGCGCAGCAGGGCTGCGGTAAGGGCGACTTCGCGCGCATCCAGCCCACTGGGGGCTTTGCCGAAGGTGTTGCGCGCCAGGCTGTCGATGCCGATCAGCTCGCCGCGAAAGGGGGCGAGGTTGACGTAGGCCTCCAGGATTTCGGCCTTGCTCCAGTGCGCCTCCAAATCGCGCGCGCTCCAGAGCTGACGCCATTTTTGCCGCCAGGTGCGCCCGCCTGTGCGGGCGCGCAGCTCGGCGTTGAGCAGGCCCGCCAGTTGCATGGTGATGGTGGAGGCGCCACGGGTGCGCTCGTTCCACAAGTTGCCCCAGGCGGCGGAGCCGACGGCGGCCCAATCCACACCGCTGTGTTCGTAAAAGCGCTTGTCCTCGGTGAGCAGGATGGCGTGCAGCAGGGCGGGGGAGATGTCCTCCAGGGCAGTCCAGTCGCCGCGCCGGGCTTGGAAGTCGGTGCGCACGCGCTGGATGCGCTGGCCTTGGCGATCGAGCAGCCAGGTTTCTGAACTGTGAAAGTCTGCGCGCACCTGGGCAAAGCTGGGCAGGGTGTGTGCGCAAGAGGCGCTTGGGGCGCTGCCCAGTACCGCGGCCACCAGCGCCCCGGCAAGCAGGGCATGCGAGCGAGCGAGCGCCAGGGCCATGGCTGTCAAATTACCAACTCGTCCAGCATGGGGGCTTGGCCGTGCCGGCTTTTGACGGGGCGCTTGAAAAGCACGGTGAAGGCGTTGCCCGCCAAAACGCCGCGCGCGGTAGCCAGCTCCATGCGCTGGTAGCCAATGGTGGCGCCGTGGCGCTCGCACAGCTCGCGGCAGAGAAACAGGCCCAGCCCCGAGGAGCGGCTTTCGGAGGAGAAAAACGGTTCAAAGAGGTGCTGTTCCACGCTTTTTTCCAGCGGCGCGCCATCGCTCCAGACGGTCAGCCGCGCCTGGCCATTGGCGCTTTGCTCGGTGAGTACCTGCAACGAGTCGTCGTGCGGCCCCATGTAGCGCAAGGCGTTGTCCAGCAAGTTGACGAGGATGCGGCGCAGGTGGTCGCGATCGAACGCGACGATGGCCTCTGGCGCGCCCAACTGCATTTGCACCAGTCGCACGGCAGGCTCTTGCGCTTGCCAGTCGCGCACGCATTCGCTGCTCCACTCGTCCAGCGCCAGGGCTTCATGGCGGGCATCGTCATCGGTTTGGCGCTGCACGCGGGCCACGTCGAGGATGTCTTCGGCAATGCGGCGCAGGCGCTCGGCGTTTTGGCGGATCATCTCCGTCAGGCGCTGGGTGGCGGCGTCTTGCGAATCTTCCGCCAGCAAGGTGTTGGCCTGGATGATGGCGGTGAGCGGGTTGCGGATTTCGTGCGCCACGGCAGCCGACATGCGGCCCATGGAGGCGAGTTTCTCCGTGCGCACTTGCGCTTCGGCCTTGCGCAAATCGTGCAGGAAAACGACGCAGTGCACCTGGCGGTCGTCCAGGCGGCGGCGCGATTGGGGGCCTTGCGTGATCCACGAGCGCGCGTGCACGCCCACGGGGCTGCAACCGGGCTTGAGCAAGGTGAGATCGGCCACTTGCGGGGTGCCGCGGCGGATGGTGATTTTGGCCATGGCCACCAATGGGTGCCAGGCCGGGTCCTGCTGCAAATCCAGCGGTAGCGGGACATTGGCGGGCAGGCCCAGAATATCCAGGGCGGCGGGGTTGGCGGAGTGCACGACCATGTTGGCGTCCACGACAAGCACGCCATCTTCCAAATGCGAGATGACCAGGGCGTTCACCTGGCTTTGCAGCAAGGCAGCTTCGCGGCTTTTGCGGTTTTCCTGCTCTTCGCCCAGCAGGCGCGAGGCCATTTCATGCACCAGCAGCCCCAAGACCAAAAAACCCATGCCGCTGAGCAGCGATTGCAAAACTTCGGGCGGGCGGATGTCGCTGGTGGCAGGCGAGAGCGTGACCCAGGCCAGCGCAGCGATCACGCCCAGCACAGTGCCGATGAGCACGGTGAAATTGCCCAAGGCTGCGGCCATCAGCACCGGCAGCCCAAACAGCGGAATCAAACTGAAGCCACTGGTGTGCCAGTTCAGCAGCAGCGCGCACACGCCAATATCTACCGCCAGTGTGAACACCCAGTGCAAGGCAGGCTTGCGTCGAGGCTGCTGGCGCCCCCACAGCCAGCGGATGAGGGCCGTTTGCAGCATGTAGCCCAGCGCCAGCCACAGCACGCGCGAGGGCACGGCGCCTGTGAGAAGCCGCTCGGTGCTGAGCAAAAACAGCAGCGCAAAGGCCAGCATGAGCCGGCCCATGAGAAAGCCCCGCCAGAGGCGCTGAAACGGCCCCGGTGCGGCTTCAATGGAGCGCGACAAGCCCCAGGCGGTGCGCCAGAAACTCATGATGCGTCAGGCGGGTGTGCACCGTGGCGATGCGTGTGGCAAAGGTGGCCAGTGGGGCTGCGGATGGCCAGCCGAGCATCCATCAACACGCCGCACACTTCACAAGGCACCATGGCAATCGGTTGCGGGGCAGCGCCCGCGCGGACAGTGGGGGGCGCCATGCGGGCGGTGCGGCGTTGCGACCAGCGCCAGACGAGCACGCCAACAACCAGGGCAAGAATGAGCCACTTGCTCATGCCAATATCACCTCCATGACAAAACGCGAGCCGACGTAGGCCAGCAGCAGCAAAATTGCCCCCGCATTGAGAATGCGCACGGCCTTTTTGCCGCGCAGCCCCATGCGCCAGCGCGCCAGCAACAAAGCGGCAAAGGTCATCCACGCCAGCGTTGAGAACACCTCTTTGTGCCGCCAGGCCCAGGCTTGGCCATAGACCGTATCGCGGAACAACAGCCCGGCAATGAGCGTGGCGGTGAGCAACACAAAGCCCGCTTGGGCGAAACGGAAAGTCAGCCGCTCCAAAGCCAGCAGGGGCAAGTCATCACCAGCATCCAGCGCAGAGGCGCTGCGCATGCGCTTTTCTGCGCGCCGCATCAGCCAGCCGTGGAAGACGGCGGCAGCAAACAAGCCGTAGGAGGAAATGCCCAGCGCCATGTGCGTAGCCATCCAAAGGCTATGGCGATCGGGCAGGGGCGGGCCAGGGTAGAGCGCGCCCAGCAACGCCGAGGCGGCCGCTACAGCCAACAGCCAGCGTTGCGGCGGCAAGCGCGGCAGCACTTGGTATTCGATGGCGTAAACGGTGAAAGCCAGCCAGCCGGTGATGGAAAGCGCCGGGCCAAAGCCAAACGTGGGCACGGCCAAAAGCAGGCCGCAAGCAATGCTCGCAAGATGCAAACACCACGCCGCCAGCAGCAGCAGGCGCGGCGGATGGCTTTGATGGGCGCGGGGCCACACCATCGCTGCACCATAGGCCAGCGCAGCCAGCGCTGCCCAGGGCAGCAACCAAGCGCTGGGGCCAAGGGAAGCGGCAGGGCTGAGCATGGTGGTGTTCTCTCAGGCGTGGAGGGGGGGCTTCAGGGGCGCTGGCGCAGGCGCTCAAGCACGCGCCGGTCGACCTCCAGCCGTTCTTGCTCGCTCATTTGCTCATAAGCCTGCTCACTGACGCCCAATTGCTGGCGCTGCTCACGCACCAGCGTTTGAAACGTGTGGTTAGACCACAGGCTGGCGCCCATGACGCCCGTGAGCAAGGCCAGCAGCAACAAGGCTTTGGGCCGCCCTATGCCATGCACCTCCAGACTGGCAACGTAGAGCAGATAAATGCTCCAACTGGCGTTCACGATCAGGCTGAGATCGGGCAGGGGTGTGAGCAAGGCAGTCAAGGGCACGACCGCCATGGTCGCGGCGACGCAGCGAAAGGCCGTGGCATAGCTCTGTTGTGAGCCCAGCAGCTTCCACAGCAGCATCAAAATCAAAGCAACGAATAAGGCCCCCCCGCAGACCAGCCCCGGCACGATCAGCAAACTGCCCAATGCGGGAAGCTGCCCCGTCAGGGGCCAGGAAATCAGGGCAAAGACGATGGCACCCGCCAGGCTCAGCACGGCGGTGAAAACCATAGGCTCAACAAGCGGCCCGCCCCGGGGCATGGTGCGGAAATATTCCGCCGGGCGCACGATGACGTACAGCGCCAGCCGGGCAATGCGTTGAAGGTCGAAAGGGGAGTGAGACGGTGGCTGCATAGGAGGGCGCATTGTGCCAGCGCTGGGGGCGGCTGGCGGGGGAGAATCTGTCCTTGAAATCCTCGTGCAGCGCCATTCTTGAGGGCAGTCTTGCGAGACAAGCGGGCGCAAGCCCTCTATTTCAAGCGCCATCCCAGGCGCGCACAAAAGCTTCGGGCTCCACACGGCGCAGCGGGGAGGAGGGGGGCTGCGCTGCCGTGCCGAAATTGAGTATGCCGACCATCCGATCTTGCGCCTCAAAGCCCATCACGCTGCGCAGCAGCGCATCCAGCGGCGCGGGCGCGGTGGACCAAAACCCTTGAAAGCCCAGGCAATGCGCGGCGTTGAGCATATTCATAACCGCCGCGCCGCAGGAGAGGAACTGCTCGAACTCCGGCACCTTGGGATGCTCGGCCACGCGGATGGCCAGTACCATCACCACCGGCGCGGTTGTCAATTTGCGTGCGAACTTGCTGCGCATCTCTTGCACCTCGGGAGACTGCGCATCGGGGTGCGCCATAACCCGCTCCAGCAACACTTCGCGCTGCGCGCCGCGCACATATTGAAAGCGCCACGGATACAAGCCAGCGTGATCGGGCGCACAAGCGCCCAGCGCGAAAATCTGTGCCAGCGCCGCATCGTCCGGCCCCGGCTCTTGCAGCGGCCAGCGCGAGCGGCGCGTGGTCAGGTATTGCAGCGCCTGCTGGCGCATCGGCTCATCAGGCCAAGCGGCCGGTGCGGCTGTATCGGTGGTGGCTTGAGTCAATGAAACCCCCTTTGAAAAAAATGGCTGAAGCTGTGCTGCACAAACCGCAGCGCACCTGCTTCAGGCAAAAAGCGCGCGGAAAAAGCGCAAAAGCGCCGGATTATCAATGCAAAAGCCCGGAAAATTGGCTGTCGATCCCACCCCTTTCAACCGGCGCGCAGCCGCCTTTGCGGCCCTCGTTGTGCAGCGATTGCGATGCCCGACCGAGGGCTTGTTGAGATTCAGTATTGCGGCGTTGTTTTCGGTCAAAACTGTGCATCTGCGGCGTTGAAAACGCTTGCAAGCTGTTCGCGCCTTGTGCGCGTTTTCGCCTTGCATCTGCGGCTTTTGTCTCGAAAAACCGTTTCGCAAACCCAATTTCAACAACCCCGAGTGTGAATGCCATGCCTGTAGCCCTCCCCACGATTGCCGCTGCTTTGCGCGATGCCGCCCAGCGGGGCCTGGCGCGCATTGACGCGCAACTGCTGTTGTTGCATGCGCTTGGACAAGCCCAGCGCAGCCGCGCCTGGCTTATTGCCCACGATGAGCAACCCCTCACTCCTGCACAGCAAACCGCCTTTGCCCACCTGCTGGCCCAGCGCCAGCAGGGTGTGCCGGTGGCCTACTTAACCGGGCGCAAAGGCTTTTTCGGCCTGGAGTTGAGCATCACCCCCGACGTGCTCGACCCCCGCCCTGATACGGAAACCCTGGTGGAGTGGGCACTGCAAACATTGGCCCCGCGCACCAACCCGCGCGTGTGGGACTTGGGCACAGGCAGCGGCGCCATTGCCCTGGCCATCAAAAGCCAGCGGCCTGATGCCCAGGTTTGGGCCAGCGATCAAAGCGCCAGCGCCCTGGCCGTGGCCCGCCAAAACGGCCAGGCCTTGGGGCTGCAAGTGCATTGGCTGCAAGGCAGTTGGTTCGATGCAGCGGCCGATAACGGGCCATCACCCGTGCAGTCCCCGCTCTTGCCCGGCGCAGGCCAATGGGATGTGCTGGTTTCCAACCCGCCCTATATCGCCGCAGCGGATCCCCATCTGCCCGCTCTGGAGCATGAGCCTCGGCAAGCCCTGGTCAGCGGTGCCGATGGTTTGGCCGATATCCGTGCAATCGCCCAGGCTGCCCCCACTTGGCTGGCCCCGGGGGGATGGTTGCTACTGGAACACGGCTGGGATCAGGCCAGCGCCGTAGCCGCCATCCTGGCCCAGGCGGGCCTGCGCCACATTAGCCACCGCTGCGATTTG
The DNA here is from genome assembly GCF_003703475.1 of Allofranklinella schreckenbergeri. Classification (GTDB taxonomy): domain Bacteria; phylum Pseudomonadota; class Gammaproteobacteria; order Burkholderiales; family Burkholderiaceae_C; genus Lampropedia; species Lampropedia schreckenbergeri. The sequence continues at coordinate 201,132 of NZ_RDQM01000003.1, forward strand.
GCCGGGCATACGCGTTGCACGGGCGGGATGCGGGAGTGAGTGGACTTGCGGGCCTGGCGTAGCCCGGTGCCCAAGAAGCGCTCAAATTGCTGCTTCGAGCACGCGCAGTTCAATGTTCAAGCCCGCAGCCGCGGCCATATTGACGAGCGTATCTAGACTGAACAAGTTGATCTTGCCGCGCATCAGATCGGAAACGCGCGGTTGTGTCACGCCGAAAAGAGCGGCCGCCTGCGTCTGGCTCATGCCATTGCGTTCGAGGTGGCTGCGCAGCGCTGTCATCAGGGTTGAGCGCAGTTTCATGTTTTCGGCTTCTTGTGGTGTGTCTTCCAGCGCGTCCCAGACGCTGGCAAAGCGGTGTGATTGGCTCATCGCTCTAACTCCTTTAACAAATCGCGGTACCGGCGGACAGCCAAGTCCCGATCGGCTTGACTGGTTTTTTGTGTTTTTTTCTGAAAGCAGTGCAGCACGTAAATGGCATCGGCGAATTTGGCAACGTAAATGATGCGAAAAGCGGCGTCGGAATCGCGGATACGGATTTCTTTCACCCCCGGCCCCACGGTGCGCATGGGTTTGCAATCGTCTGGCTCATGCCCGTTTTGAATGCGGTCGAGTTGGTGGCCCGCATCGCGTCTGGCGGCAAGAGGAAAGGCGCGCAGGTCTTCCAATGCGCTGCCTCTGAATGCAATGGGCTTGGGTTCGATCATGCGGGCATGATACGAAATTTTATATACAGCCCTTGGGTGGCTGCCCGCTCCATGCCCATTGCTGTGCCTGGGGCAGGCGCTCCAGCGCTTGATCGGCGACGGCGGCCAGGGCGGTTGCAGGGGCAAGGGTGGGGTCGATGTCGGCCAGGGGGCGCAGCACGAAGGCGCGTTGCTGCATGCGGGGGTGGGGCAGGGTGAGCTCCTCGCTGTCGCAGGTGAGGGCGGCGCCAGCGTGTTCGTAGCGCAGCAGGTCCAGATCCAGGGTGCGCGGGGCGTTGCGCCAGGGGCGTTGGCGGCCTGCGTCGCGTTCCAGCGCCAGTAGCGCGCGCAGCAGGGGCAGGGGCGCCAGACGGGTGCGCAGGCGCACAACGGCGTTGATGAAGTCCGGCCCCTGGGCATCGACGGGGGCGCTGCGGTAGAGGGGGGAAGCGGCTTCCAGCCGGGTGTCGGGCAGGTGGGCCAAGGCGTGGGCGGCGTGCTCCAAGGTGGCGATGGCGTCGCCCAAGTTGCCGCCCAGGCCGATCCAGGCCAGGGCGTCGCTGTTTTGAGGAGCTGAAGCGGTGGGTTGGGCGGCGATTTTATTCATTTTTATCATTCAATAGGCAAAAAAATATGCCTATTTCGGCATGATGGTATTCAAATTAATTTTATCTTGATATGAAAATAGCCGGATGGCAGAAGGCCGCCATCCGGCTCGGCACGCAGATCGTGCTCAGGGGCTTGAAAAGGCTTAAACCACGCCTTGGGCCAGCATGGCGTCGGCGACTTTGACGAAGCCGGCGATGTTGGCGCCGTCGATGTAGCTGACCTTGCCGTCGGCGCGGCGGCCGTACTCCAGGCAGGCCTGGTGGATGCTTTGCATGATGCCGAACAGGCGCTGATCCACTTCCTGGCGCGTCCAGGCCAGGCGCATGGCGTTCTGGCTCATCTCCAGGCCGGAGGTGGCCACGCCGCCGGCGTTGCTGGCCTTGCCGGGCGCGAACAGCACGCCAGCGGCTTCAAACGCCTTGGCCGCTTCGATGGTGCAGGGCATGTTGGCGCCCTCGGCCACGCAGACCACGCCGTTGGCAATCAGCGTCTTGGCGTCGTTCTCGTCCAGTTCGTTCTGCGTAGCGCAGGGCAGGGCGACCTCGGCCGGAATGTGCCAGGGGCGCTTGCCTTCGATGTACTCGGCGCCGACCTTGGCGGCGTAGTCCTTGACGCGGCCGTACTGCACGTTCTTGATGTCCATCAGGATGGCGAGTTTCTCGGGCGAGAAGCCTGCGGGGTCATAGACGGTGCCGTTGGAGTCCGAGCAGGTGACGACGGTGGCGCCCAGTGCCATGGCTTTTTCGATGGCGTATTGCGCCACGTTGCCCGAGCCGGAGACGGCCACTTTCATGCCCTGGAAGGAGTTGCGCGCCTCGTTGAGCATGGCTTCGGCAAAGTACACGGTGCCGTAGCCGGTGGCCTCGGGGCGGATCAGCGAGCCGCCCAGGTTCAGCGGCTTGCCGGTGAGCACGCAGTCGGCGCGGTTGGTGAGCTTTTTGATGTAGCCGGCGATGTAGCCGATCTCACGCCCGCCCACGCCGATGTCGCCCGCAGGCACATCGGTGTCGGCGCCGACGTGGCGGTACAGCTCGGCGGCAAAGGCCTGGCAGAAACGCATGATTTCGCCATTGCTCTTGCCCTTGGGGTCGAAGTCCGAGCCGCCTTTGCCGCCACCCATGGGCAGGGTGGTCAGCGCATTTTTGAAGGTTTGCTCGAAGGCCAGGAATTTCAGCACCGAGAGGTTGACCGAGGGGTGAAAGCGCAGGCCGCCCTTGTAGGGGCCAATGGCCATGCTGTGCTGGATGCGGTAGCCGCGGTTGACTTGCACCTTGCCCGCGTCGTCCACCCAGCAGACGCGGAACATGATGATGCGCTCAGGCTCTGCCAGGCGCTCCAGCAGGTTTTGTTCGGCGTATTGCGGGTGCTTGCTGATGAAAGGCCAGAGGCTCTCGAACACTTCGGTGGCCGCTTGCTGGAATTCGGGCTGACCGGGGTTGCGCTGGGCGATGTGGTCGAGAAATTGCTGGAGAGACAGATCAGACATGAACAATCCTTTACTGCTGATGGGTGAATGAAAAAAGTGAAAGCACGGCAAAAAAAAGCCCCTTCCCTAGGGATGGAGCTTTTCAGGTGTGGGTGTGCTGTGCTTGTGTCGATGGCCCTTAGACGCGCTTGCGGTATTCGCCGGTGCGGGTGTCGATTTCGATGCGATCGCCCTGGTTGACAAATAGCGGCACGGCCACTTCAAAGCCGGTGGCGATTTTGGAGGGCTTGAGCACTTTGCCCGAGGTGTCGCCTTTGACACCAGGCTCGGTCCAGGTGATTTCGCGCTCGACGATGGTGGGCAGCTCCACGGAGATGGCCTTGCCGTCGTAGAACACGACTTCGGCGGTCATGCCGTCTTCCAGGTAGTTGAGGGCATCGCCCATGTTGGCGGCTTCGACTTCGTACTGGTTGAACTCGGTGTCCATCCACACGTACATCGGATCGGCGAAGTAGGAGTAGGTGCACTCTTTCTTCTCGAGGATGACGTTGTCGATCTTGTCGTCGGCCTTGAACACGACTTCGGTGCCCATGTTGGAGAGCAAGGCTTTGAGCTTCATGCGCACGGTGGCTGCGCCGCGGCCGCCACGGGCGTATTCGGTTTTGAGGACGATCATCGGATCCTTGCCGTGCATGATGACGTTGCCGGCGCGGATTTCTTGCGCGATTTTCATAAACAGAAATGTCTTGAGATCAAAGGAGCCTGCCTTGCGGGCAGAAGAAGGGGGCAGTGTGGGGCCGCGGCGGGGGGAAAACGCCCAAGGCCGCTTGGCAAAACGCCCGGGGCGTGGATTCTATCGGCTTTTGTAGGCGTTTTCCCTTGGTGGGCGGGAGAAATTCAGTCGGTCACGGCCTGCGCGCAGCGCTGCGCGATGGCCAGGCAACTGGTTAGGCCAGGCGATTCGATGCCAAAGAGGTTGACCAGCCCGGCGATGCCGTGGACGGAGGCGCCCTGGATGATGAAGTCCGGCGCGGCTTCGCCCGGGCCGCCGATGTTGGGGCGAATGCCCGCGTAGCCCGGTTGCAGGCGCTGCGCATCCAGCGCAGGCCAGTAGCTGCGGATGGCCTGGGCAAAGCGCTCGCGCTGGGCAGGGTCCACGTGCAAATCGTCGGCGTGCTCCACCCATTGCACATCGGGGCCGAAGCGGGCCTGACCGCCCAGATCCAGCGTGAGGTGGATGCCCAGCCCGCCCGTTTGCGGCACGGGATAAATCAGGCGCGAGAAGGGCGCGGGGCCGCTGAGGGTGAAGTACTGGCCTTTGACGAACCAGGCTTTGGGGATGTGCTGCGCGGCCAGCCCTTGTGTGCGCTGGGCCAGCGGGATGGCGCCGTGGCCTGCGGCGTTGACGACGATATCGGCCTCGATCACCGTCCCATCCTCGGTGCGCAGGCGCTTGCGGCCGTCGGGGTGGGTGCAGTCGATGCTTTGCACGGGGGAGATGAAGGCGATCATGCCGCCAGCGTCCTCCAGGTCGCCGCGCAGGGCGAGCATGAGGGCGTGGCTGTCGATGATGCCGGTGCTGGGCGAGAGCAGCGCGCTTTCGCAATGCAGGGCTGGCTCCAGCGCCTGGGCCTGGGCTTGGGTCAGCGGCTGCAAATCGTCCACCCCGTTGGCGTATGCGCGCTGGGCGATGGCTTCGAGCTGGGCCTGCTGCGCAGGCGTGGTAGCGACGATGAGCTTGCCCAGGCGCTGGCAGGCGATGTGGCGGGCGGCGCAGTATTCGTACAGCATTTCTTTGCCTTGCACGCACAGCGCGGCTTTGAGCGAGCCGGGCGGGTAGTAAATGCCCGCGTGGATGACTTCGCTGCTGCGCGAGCTGGTTTGCGTGCCAGCGGCGCGGGCCGTTTCCAGCACAATGACTTCATGGCCTGCCAGAGCCAGCGCCCGGCCCGTCGCCAGGCCGATGACGCCCGCGCCAATGACGAGGGCGGTTTGGGGTTTTCGGAGGGTGTTCACGGAGTTTTATTCCATTTCAAAAGGGATAAAAATTGCATTGTTTCGGCAATTTACGGTTGATGTTGTTTTTACATTGATTTGTAAAAATGAAAAACCTCGGGTTGCGCAATGCACACTGGCAGTGCGCTGCTCTCAAGTGCGTGTCAACAGCAGCAACCCCATATAGGCCAGGTAAGCCATGACAAACCCCAGCCCTTCCAGGCGTGAAATCCGGTGCCCGCTGCGCAGCACGGGCAGGCAGACCAACGCCACTGCCGCAGCTACGGGCATATCAATCAACAGCAGCTCGCGGCTGACGTCGATGGGTTGGGGCGCGGCCAGCATGACGGCCCCCAGGATGGCCAGGATGTTGTAAACGCCGCTGCCCAGCAAATTGCCGATGGCCACGTCGCGGTCGCCACGCAGCGTGGCGACCACGGTGGTGATGAGTTCGGGCGAGGAGGTGCCCAGCGCCACGATGCTCAGGCCGATCACCGCGTCCGAGACGCCAAAAGCCTGGGCCAGGGCCGAGGCGCCTGCTACCAGCCAATCGGCGCCCACGATGGTCAATCCAATCGCCAGTGCCAGCAGCACCGTGTGGCCGATGAAAGACTGGCGGCGCTGCGCCTGCGGGGGCAGGGGGGTATTGGCGAATTCGTGGATGAACTCCGCCGCCACTGCGCGGCGATCGCGCCGGCTCGATTGCACGATCAGCGCGGTGTAAAAGCCCGCAGCCAGCACCAGCAGCGCGCCCTCGGTGCGGGTGAGCTGGCCGTCGATGGACATGATGAGCAGTGCCAGGGCCGCGCCAATCATGGCGGGCACTTCCAGCCGCAGGCTGTGCGGGTGGATGGGCAGAGGGGCAATGGCCGCACTCAGGCCCAGCACCAGCAGCAACACCATGATGTTGGCGCCCGCGACGTTGCCCACCGCCAGCGCGCCTTTGCCCTCGGTAGCAGCGGTGATGCCCACTGCCAGCTCGGGCAGGCTCGTGCCAATGGCCACCACCGTCAGCCCGATGACGATGGGGCTGATATGCAGCAAGTTGGCGATGCGCGTGGCGCTTTTGAGCAGCAGCTCGGCGCCCAGCACGACCAAAGCCAAGCCGCCCAGAAACACCCATGCGGGGGAAATACTGCTCATGGCAAGCTCTTTGCAAAAGTGCGGGCGCGCCGCCGCCAGGCTTTTTCCAGCTCGACGGCGACAAAGACCAATGCCGCCAGTGCCAGGCACAGGGCCAACTCGGGAGCGGCCAGCGGTTGTGTTTTGAACACCGGGTTGAGCCAGGGCACGTAAATCGTCGCCATTTGCAAGGCAAACGTCAGGGCCACGGCCCCCAGCAGGGGGCGGTTGCTGCCCAGGCCCAGGCGCCACAGCGGCTCGGTTTCGGAGCGGATGGCCAGCACATGCGCCATCTGGCCCAGGGTGAGCACGGTAAAGACCATGGTTTGCCAGTGCCCCTGGCCGCTGGTGATGGCCCAGTGCTGCAAGCCCAGGCACAGCACAGCCAGCAGCGCCCCCACCAGCAGCACGTGCCAGCCCATGCCGTGGGCGAACAGGCTTTCGCCAGGCGGGCGCGGCGGGCGGCGCATGATGCCGCGCTCGGCTGGCTCGGCCGCCAGCGCCAAGCCGGGCAGGCCGTCGGTGACGAGGTTGACCCACAGGATGTGGATGGGCAGCAGCGGCATGGGCAGCCCCAGCAGCGGCGCAGCCGAGAGCGTGAGCACCTCGGCCCAGTTGCCCGTCATGGCGTAACGCACGAATTTGCGGATGTTGTCGTAGATGCGCCGCCCCTCGCGCACGGCGGCGACGATGGTGGCGAAGTTGTCGTCCAGCAGCACCAGGGCGGAGGCCTCGCGCGCCACATCGGTGCCGCCTTTGCCCATGGCCACGCCGATATCGGCGGCCTTGAGCGCGGGCGCGTCGTTGACGCCATCGCCGGTCATGGCGACGAACTGGCCGTGCGCTTGCAAGGCCTGCACGATGCGGATCTTTTGCGCCGGATCGACGCGGGCGTACACGCGAACGTCCTGCACGCGGGCCTGGAGCGCCACGTCATCCAGCGCGGCCAGCGCCGCGCCGGTGAGCACTTGAGCTTCCTCTGTGCCCACGATGCCCAGGCGGCGGGCGATGGCCAGTGCGGTGGCCGGGTGGTCGCCGGTAATCATCACCGGTCGGATGCCGGCACTGATGCAGTCGCGCACGGCAGCGGCGGCTTCCTCGCGCGGCGGGTCGATCAGCCCGATCAGGCCGATCAACGCCAGCTCGTTTTCGATGGCTTCTGTGGCGGCCACGCTTTGTGGTGCGGTCGGCAGCGCGGGCCAGGCGCGGCAGGCCAGGGCCATCACGCGCAGGCCCTGCGCGGCCAGGCGTTCGGCCTCGGCCAGCATCGCGCGGGCATCCAGCGCTTGCACGCCCTCGGGCGTCCATTGCCCGGTGCAACGCGGCAGTACGCTCTCAGGCGCGCCTTTGGTGTAGGCAATGAAGCTGCCGTGGCCCTGGTCGCCGCCTGGGCCGCCACCTGGGTCGCCGTCGCGGTGGAAGGTGGTCATGCGCTTGCGGTCGGAATCAAAAGGCAGCTCCAGCACGCGCGGCATGGCCGCTTCCAGTTCGGGCTTGAACCAGCCAGCTTGCGTGGCCACGGCGGTCAGCGCGGTTTCAGTCGGGTCGCCCTGCCAGCCCGTGGGGTTTCGGGCCTCGTCTGGGTTGAGGGGAGTGGCGTCGTTGCACAGCGCGGCGGCGCGCAGCAAGGCATGGTGCGAGGGCAGAGGGGCTGCGGCGTGGTCTGCGGTGCGGTTTTGGGCGTCATTTTTGACGTCATTCGGGCGCCAGGCTTGGCCGCCAGCAAGCACCAGCTCGGCATGCATGCGGTTTTGCGTCAGCGTGCCGGTTTTATCCGAGCAAATCACGCTGACCGAGCCCAGTGTCTCCACCGCAGGCAGGCGGCGGATCAGCGCATTGAAATCGGCCATGCGCCGCGCGCCCACGGCCAGCAATACGGTGACGATGGCGGGCAGCGCTTCAGGAATAGCGGCCACGGCCAGGCTGATAGCCGTCAGCAGCATCACCAACGGTGGCTCGCCACGCGCCAGCCCCAGGCCGAACAGGCCCAGGCAGATCAGCAGCACCAGCAGCGAGAGCTGGCGGGAAAAGCGGGCCAGCCGCAGTTGCAAAGGCGTGCGGCGATCGATGGCATCGCTCAGCAAACCAGCGACGCGGCCCAGCTCCGTTTGCATGCCGGTCGCCACCACCACGCCCAGTGCACGGCCGTGGGTGACCATCGTGCCCTTGAAGCCCAGGTTGATGCGGTCGCCCAAGGCCAGCGTTGCGCCATTGGCAGGCAGCGCCGCAACGCTTTTTTCCACGGTGACGGATTCGCCCGTGAGCGTCGATTCATCCACCTTCAGTTGCGCCACCTCCAGCAGCCGCAAGTCGGCGGGGATTTGCCGCCCCGCCTCCAGCAGCACGATGTCGCCCGGCGCCAGCTCGCTGGCGGGCACCGTGCGCGGCTGACCGTCGCGCAACACCTGGGCCTGCGCCGCCGCAAGCTGGCGCAGCGCGGCAATAGCTTGGTCTGCCCGGCGCGCCTGGGTAAAGCCAATCACCGCGTTGAGCAGCACGATGACGGCGATGACCAGCGCGTCCACCCACTCGCCCAGCACGCCCGAAACCAGCGCAGCGGCCAGCAGCACCACAATCATGAAATCCTGAAACTGCGCCAGCAACAGCGCGGGCCAGGAGCGCGCCTGCTGCGTAGCCAGGGCATTGGGGCCATGCGCGGCCAGGCGGCGCGCGGCCTCATCGACGCTGAGGCCGCAGGCGGCATCACTGCGCTGGGCGCGCAGCGCCTCGTCTGCGTCCAGCAAATGCCAGTCGGGCGGGGAGGAGGGCGAAGGGCGTTGGCTTGCGTGCGGCATCTTGGCGGAAAAAGACGGTTGACCCGTGTGACATTGTGCCCGCTGGCAACCTATGGAAAACCCTGGCCGACGCTTGCAAAACGCAAGTTTGTGCGCGTGGCTACCCTGATGCGGCGGCGCTGGGCTGATTCACAATAGCGTGCTCTGGCTCCCCCACTTTTCACACCATGAACACCACGCACACCCTCACCATGCCCCCGCGCAACCAGGCCAAGATCGTTGCCACCCTTGGCCCTGCCACCAACGACAAAGCCGCCATCCGCGCACTTTGGGAGGCGGGCGCGGATGTTTTCCGGCTCAACTTCAGCCACGGCGCGCATGCCGACCACCAGCAGCGCCACGCCTGGATTCGTGAAATCGAGGCCGAAACCGGCCAGCCCATCGGCGTGCTGGTGGATTTGCAAGGCCCCAAGCTGCGCGTGGGCGCGTTCGAGGGTGATGCGGTGGAGCTGCACGCCGGGCAGGACTTCCGGCTCGATCTCGATACGGCGCGCCTGGGCGATGCCACGCGCGTGGCCATGCCGCATCCGGAAATTTTTGCCGCCCTGCACGCCGGGGCCGAGCTGCTGCTCGACGACGGGCGCTTGCGCCTGCGCGTGCAGCGCTGCGGGGCGGACTTTGCCGATACCACCGTCGTCATCGGCGGGCGCTTGAGCAACCGCAAGGGCGTGAACGTGCCCGGCGTGCTGCTGCCCATTTCCGCCTTGACGGCAAAAGACCGCGCCGATCTGGCCTTTGCGCTGGATTTGGGGGTGGACTGGATTGCCCTCTCGTTCGTGCAGCGCGCGCAGGATATTCAGGAGCTGCGCCAGCTCATCCAGACCCATTTTGCGCACCCGGCCCAACCAGCCAGCCAGGCCGCCAGCCGCCCCGGCATCGTCGCCAAGCTGGAAAAACCCGCCGCCATCGCCGCGCTGGAAGCCATCGTGGCCGAGACCGACGCCGTCATGGTCGCGCGCGGCGATCTGGGCGTGGAAATGCCCGCCGAGCAAGTGCCCTCCCTCCAGCGCCAAATCGTGCGCGCCTGCCGCCGCATGGGCAAGCCCGTCATCGTGGCCACGCAAATGCTCGAATCCATGGTCGCCTCGCCCGTGCCCACGCGGGCCGAAGCCTCCGACGTGGCCAGCGCCATCTACGAAGGGGCCGATGCCGTCATGCTCTCGGCCGAATCGGCCTCCGGGCGCTACCCCGTGCAGGCGGTGGAAATGATGCAGCGCATCATCGGCCAAAGCGAGGCCGACCCCACCTGGCGCGACGCCATGGACGTGGCCTACGTGCCGCCGCAACCGACCTCCGCCGATGCCATCGGCCTGGCCATGCGCCACACCATCGCCTTGCTCCAGGCCGCGGCCACGGTGGCCTTTACCAGCTCCGGCTTTGCCGCCATCCGCGCCGCGCGCGAACGCCCCGCCGCGCCGATCATCGGCCTGACGCCGCACCTGGCCACCGCGCGCCGCCTGGCCCTGGTGTGGGGCGTGCACCCGGTGATCTCGCCCGAGCTGGCCGCCGATGTCAGCGTGGAGCTGATCTCCGACATGGCCAGACAAGTCGCGCTGGAGCGCGGCTTTGCCCGCGAGGGCGATCACATCGTCATCTCCGCCGGCCTGCCCTTTGCCACGCCGGGCACGACCAATTTGCTGCGCATTGCGCGCGTGGAGGGTGGCAATGGGCTTTAGAGCTTGTTAATTCTAAATCAATAATCAAATAAACAAACCAATTTCGGCATTTTGTTATTGAGGTGATTTTTCCCTTTGAAATAAAAATGTCGCGATGGCGGCCCTAGGCCGAATCGACATTCACCCCACCCACAAGGGAATCGATGCGAGGTAGAGGAAAGCCAGGAAGTGGGAGGGCTTGCGGTCGAAGCGAGTGGCGATGCGGCGGAACTGTTTGAGCCTGGCAAAGCAACGCTCAATGCGATTGCGTAGCCGGTAACGTGCCTTGCCGCAGGCACGCGGCTGCTGGCAGCTGCGAGGCGGGATCACCGGCTGGGCGCCGAGCGAGTGGATCAGCGCCACCAGTTGCCGGCTGTCATAGCCTTTGTCGGCCAAGACGTACTTGGGCTTGAACCCGGCCAGCAGCGCCGGGGCTTGCGTGATGTCGTTACGCTGGCCACCAGTGAGGATGAATCGCACCGGTCGGCCCTGGCCATCTGTCGCCATGTGGATCTTCGTGCTCAGACCTCCTCGGCTACGCCCCAGAGCCGGGTGCGCTGCCCCCCTTTTCCGGTCGCCGCCTGTGCGTGCGCCCGGACAATGCTGCTGTCGATCAGCACGCCATTGACGAAGCTGCGGTTGTCTACTGCCGTTCGCCCAGGGTCACTGGCCTTGCCTGGGAGCAGATCTTCGATCCGCTCCCATTGGGTTTGGGTCAATTCGTAGCGGCTGGGCCGCGGATGCTTGGTCTTGGATATCCGCCGAAGATACCGGATGAATGTCGATTCGGCCTAGATGTCGTTTCCCAATAATTGGCTTGGATTCAATCCCGATAGCGCTTCATCTACACCATGGGCCGGCGCTTGAGTTCGCCGGGAAGTATTCCGAACTGTTTCTGGAACGCTGCGCCAAAATGGCTCAGGTTGGTGTATCCGACTTGTCGGCCTGCCTCTGCTGCACTGGTTTTGCCGGACTCGATGAGTTGCCATGCATGATGCATGCGTTCTTGCTGATAAAGCGCATGCACGGACATGCCGAACATGCGCTTGAAGTCTTGTTTGAGCTGGAATGTGTTCATGCCGCAGGCACGGGCCAGCTCGGCAATGGTGGGGGCGCAGTCGATACGCGCCAACAGCAAGGCGCGCGCCAGTTCCAGGCGCGCGCGCTGGGCGCGGGTAAAGACGTTGCGCCTGTCATCGATGGTGCTGTCGATCAGCAGGGCCAGCAATTCAAGACTCTTGGCTTCGCGCAGCAGGGCGCTGCTTGCCGTGGAAGTCAGGATGCCATCGAGCTCATGGGCGGCGCGCAACACCTTGGCATGTGCGGACTCGACACGCAGATTGCTGGCGCGGCGCAATCGCTCGGCGAACAGAAAACCCTGTTCGCCCGCCAGCTCCGGCAGCGCGTCCAGGGGCAACAGCAGCCCAACCTGATGCGCACGGCCGCGCCACTGGGTTTTCCAGGGCACATCCGGCAAATAGCCGACCACGGTTTGGCGGCCAGATACGCTGAATTGGCGGCCATCAAGGTTGATGTCCGGCCCATCGCGCAGCCACACCGACAGATGCAGGCGGTTCTCGGAGTCCGTCACCGTGAGGCGCACGGGCTCCCGGTATTCGCTGCGACTGGCGAATGCAGACAAGCCGTATTGGGTGACATGGGCGCCGCTTTGTTGTGGCCCAGCCGGCCAAGCGTCAACCGATGGCTTGCTGGCGGAAGGCAGATAGCTCGCCACGTCGATGAATGAGTTGCGCGACATAAAAAAACTCCCGCTGCGGGTATGAAGTCTGCCTTTGAGGGCATATAGATGCGGATGAGAATCACTAAAGTCGAGGGGTATAGATTAACTCTTCTCGGTTTTCATCATGACATCCAACAAGCGCACACCGCTCGCCTTATCGTTGTCGCTATCCCTTCTTGCTTCGCAGAGCGCTTGGGCGCAAACCGGCGATGCCAATGGGGAGCCGAAAGCCACCACGCTTGCGACTATCACCGTCACGGCCACCAAGCGGGGAACCGCCGCGTTCGACGCGCCTGCCAGCGTGAGCGTGATCGATGGCGATGCGGTCGAGCGCGAAGACCTGCAACACCTGAATGACGCTGCGCAGCAACTGCCCAACGTCTATTTCACCGATTTCGTTGGCGGGCTGGGCACCATCATTATCCGGGGCATGGGCAATGGCGACGAAGAGTCGGATGTCGCCAGCATCGGGGTGCAAATCGACGGCGTACCGCTGCCGCTGACCGGCGTGATCGGAAACCTGTTCGATCTGGAGCAGGTTGAAATCCTCCGCGGCCCGCAGAGCCTGCTGCACGGTCAGGGCAATATCGGCGGCCTGATCGCGATTCGCAGCCGGGATCCCGGCATGACGTTCGCCGGTTCTGCACAGCTCAACTTCGGGACTGACAACCGGCGGCGCGCCGGTCTGGGGCTGGATGTGCCGCTCGGGGAGCGGACTGCGGTACGCATCACGGCCGGGCGCGATGAAAGTGATGGCCATGTCAGAAACGTGACGCTGAACCGCAAGGACACAAGCGGCTGGGGCAGCAATTTCGCGCGCCTGAAGCTGTTGCACCATGACGATGCGGGCGGCGAGCTTCGGTTGGGTCTGCATCATTTGGACCGCAACGGCGGCAGCGACTTTTTCCTCAGGCAGGCGGGCGCCGGACAGCGGGAGTCGGTCGAAGGCGATAGCGGAACCAACGACATCAGCTACACCTTGTTCAGCGGCGAGTACACCCGCCCGCTGGATGCCGATACGCGCCTGACCGTGGCTGTTGGCGCCAGCGATGCCCGGTGGAGCTACTGGACGCCGGTCTCCTTGCTCGGAGCCACCAACGGCTTCGATCTCAAGCTGAAGGGTTACAACGCCGAAGCCCGCATCCAGCGCAAGGCCACGGCACAAAGCCCGTTCGACTGGATGGCTGGCTTTCATGCCTCGCGTACCGACATGAATCGCCCCTACTTGTACGACTACGCGCCGTTCTTCCGCAGCGCCACCGCCTCACAGGTGGACGGCACGACGGTGGCGCTGTTTGGCGAAGCTGGCTGGCATTTCGCGCCGAGCTGGCGCCTGGGCGCTGGGCTGCGCCTGACGCGAGACCGCCGTGAAATGGCCTGGAGCAGCAACCAGAACGGCTCGGTCGAAAGTCTGGAACGCAAGGTCAACAACACGGTGTGGTTGCCGCAGCTCGCGCTGGAATACCGCCCCGACGAGCAACAGTTTGCGTGGTTCAAGATGTCGCGCGGCTACAAGGCCGCAGGTTTCAACGTCTATGCGACCCAATCCGCAGCGGCCGGCAACCCCTACGAACCCGAGTACGCCCATCACGCCGAGATCGGTTATCGGGTCAAGGATGCCAACCATCGCTGGGAATTTGGTGCGGCGGCTTTCTACTCCCGCCTGCGCAATCAGCAAGTCGTGATCGAGGGGCTGGGGGGCGCCACGATGACGGATAACGCAGGACGCTCGCACATTCAGGGCATTGAACTGGATGCCGCCTGGCGGCCTGCGCGCGCGCTGGAACTGCGCGGCCACTTGGGTTACGTCAAGGCGGTTTATGACGACTATGTGCGTGGTGGCACTGACTACGCGGGTCGGCAGTTCTCGGCAACGCCGCGCACCAGCTTTGGCGTGTCCGCCGTTTGGCGGCCTGCCGAAAACTGGGAACTGGGCGTTGCCGCCCGCCGGATCGGCAAGGTCTATCTGCAAGCCAACGATCAGGCGGACAAGGCCTACACGCTGGTGGATGCGCACCTGTCCTGGTATCACGGAAACTGGACGATGGGCCTGTACGGCAAGAACCTGACCGACGCGAAATACCTCACCCGGGCGATTGGCGATGGCCGGGGCGGCACTTTGGTGACTGCCGGTGCGCCGCGTACCGTGGGGGTTCGCTTGGCCTATGACTTCTGAGGAAGAACGCGGGCCAGCGGCGCTGGCGGCCGTGCGCGCCAGCGAGTACCGGGCGCTGGCGCTGATGTACATCACCCAGGGCCTGCCAGCGGGGCTGGCTTTTCATGCACTGGGGACGCTCATCCGCGCTGGCGGCTACAGCGTGGCGCATGTGGGCCTGGTCGGCCTGACCATTCTGCCCTGGGCGCTCAAGTTCCTGTGGGCGAGTTGCATTGACAATGCCTGCATCCGTTGGCGTTATCCGCGGGTGATCTTCATCGGCCAGACGGCTGCGGCGCTGACTTGCCTGGCATTGATGCCGCTGTCGATCGGCGCGCACCTTGGCTTGGCGCTGGCTGGCCTGGTTGCGCTCAACTTCATCAGCGCCACGCAGGATATCGCCACCAATGCCTATGCCGTATCGCGCCTGCAAGGCAAGGCCGCTGGCGTGGCCAATGCGATCCAGATCGCAGGCTTCATCGTCGGCATGCTGCTGGGCGGCGGCGGATTGTTGATCGTTCACGATCATTTGGGCTGGAGCGCCACGATGGCGATTCTGGCCGGTCTGATTGCCTTGATCGGTGTGCTGCTTTGGCTGGACAAACGCTGGCAGGCGCCGCTGGCCAGCGCCGAATCAAGTGGCCGCTCATGTGTCGATTCAAGCGCCGGTGCAGCCGCCAAGGTTCGGCTGCGCGATCTGCTGCGCCATCGTGATCTTGGGTGGGCGCTGGCGCTGGTTCTGCTGTTCAAGTTTCCCAGTACGGCCGTCAGCACCCTGATCCAGCCCTGGCTGGTGGATCGGGGGCTGGGTCTGGATGCCATCGGGTATATCCAGATGGCCGTGATGCTGGCAACCGCATGCGGGGGCGTCGTTCTGGGCATTCCGCTGGTGCGGCGGCTGGGCAATCGGCGTGCGGTGCTGGCGAGCTTTGCCATGGCGGCGCTGATGCTCGGGATGGCCTGGGGGCTGGAGCGGTGCGGCGTTCATGCCCAATGGGCTTACTACCTGGCTTTTTGCACGCAGGGGGTCTTCGAGGGCGCGCTGTTCGTGTCGGTCTGGGCAGTGTTCATGAACTGGTCTTCGCCACACTCGCCAGGAACGGATTTCACGGCCATGCAATGTGGTGAAAACATTGCCAACGCCATGGCGGTCGGCGCCATTGGCGGGCTGGGCCAGATGCTGGGCTACGCCAACGCTTTTGCACTGGTGTGGGGCGCAGCGGGCCTTGTGCTGGTCCTGATCGCCCTGTGTCTGCCGCGTCTGGTTCTCCAGACCGAGGGGTGAGCATGAAGCCATCGATCACGGAATCGCCAGGTCCAAAATCCATTCCTGCGCCGGTGCGCTTTGGTAGCCTGATGCGCGTGGCTCCATGGCTGCTCGGATCGGCGGTCATCACTGCCGTCGCTTCGGCGGCATTGAGCATCGCGCCGTTCTGGTTCATCTACCGCATCAGCGTCGAATTGTTCGGCGCGCAACCCGACATCGCCACGGTGCGGCGGCTGGCCTGGTGGGCCATGGGGTTGTTGCTGTTGCGCTGGGCGCTGATGGCGGTCAGCCATGTGTTCGCGCACACCGGCGCTTTCGCCATCCAGCACCGGCTGCGCATAGCGATGGCGCGACGTCTTGGAGAAGTGCCGCTGTCGTTCTTTGCCGCGCGCGGCTCGGGCAGCATGCGCCGCACGCTGACCGATGATGTGAACAGCATGGAGGGCTTTTTCGCCCATATGGTGCCCGACGCGGTAGCCGCCGCTGCCGTGCCACTGGCGGCGGCCGTGCTGCTGTTCGTGGCCGACTGGCGCATGGCGCTGGCCGCGCTCAGCCCGCTGCCGGTGGTTCTGCTGGTGCAGTGGGGGTCGATGCGTGGCATGGGCGAGCGCATGCGCGAGTGGAGCGCCTTGCAAGAACGCATTGCCAACCAGGTGGGGGAGTACGTGCGCGGCGTGCATGTGGTCAAGAGCTTCGGGCTTGCGGCGCGCTCGTTCGGCGAGCTGTCCGATGCCGTGCGTGGCGCGGTGCGCTGGGTGGAAGACTATGCCCGGGGGAGCGCGCGCGGATGGGTGTGGTTCACCGGATTGCTGTCGGCCAATCTGGTGGTGGTGGCGCCTTTCGGCGCTTGGCTGCATGCGCGCGGCAGCCTCGACGCTCCCACCTATGTGCTGTTTTTGCTGGTGGCCCCGGCTGTCCTCGCGCCATTGCTGCGTTTGACCTTTGCCATTGGCGAGCAGATGCAGCGCGCCGAAGCGATGCGCCGTATCAGCGACGTGCTGGCTGCGCCGCCGCTGGACCAGTCCCGTGCGGCGAAAGCGCCCGATGGCGCACTGGACATCCGCTTCGAGAAGCTGTGCCACCGCTACGGCCAGCGGCTGGCGCTCGATGAGGTGAGCTTCGAGGCCAAGGCCGGGCAATTGACCGCGCTGGTGGGAGCAAGCGGCTCCGGCAAGAGTACGCTGGTGCGGTTGGTGGCGCGGCTGTATGAGTTCGACGCCGGCAGCCTGCGCGTGGGCGGCGCGGATGTGCGCGAATGGCCGCTCGATGCGCTGCTGGCGAAGCTGGCCATCGTGTTCCAGGACGTGTTTTTGTTTCACGGCACGGTGCGCGACAACCTGAAGATCGCGCGGCCCGAAGCCAGCGACGCGGCCATCGAGGCCGCCGCCCGTGCCGCCTGCGCGCACGACTTCATCATGGCCTTGCCACAGGGCTATGACACGCCGCTGGGCGAGCGTGGCGCGCGCCTTTCGGGGGGCGAGCGCCAGCGGCTGTCGATTGCCCGCGCCTTGCTCAAGGACGCGCCCGTTCTTTTGCTGGACGAAGCAACCGCCAGCGTCGACGCCGAGAACGAAGCCTTGATCCAGCAAGCGCTGGATGCGCTGTGTGCGAATCGCACGGTGCTGATGATCGGCCATCGACTGCACACGATCATGCATGCCGACCACATCGTCGTGATGGAGGCCGGCCGCGTGGCAGGACAGGGCAGGCACGAAACCTTGCTGCGCGAATGCAGCGCTTACCAGCGCCTGTGGCGCGACCATGAACAGGTCAGGGAATGGTCGCTGGCAATGCCCACGGATGCGGCGCAGCGGGAGGCCGGGGCATGATCCGGGAACTGGTCCAGTCGGGCTTTCGCCTCTCGGGCACGCGTGATCCGCGCCTGATGCGCGGCCTGCGCTGGTCGGTCGTGGAAGGACTGTTCGCCGCCGCGCCATATCCATTGCTCTATCTGCTGCTGCACGCGGTGTTTACCGGCCGCATCACATCGGCGACTGCGCTGGGGTACGGGGCGGCGATGGCTGCCTGCCTGCTGGCGCGCATTGCCGCTGGCGCAGTCGGCATGCCGCTGGTGTTCAGCGGCGCCTACGCGATGATGGGCGAGGCGCGGCTGCGTGTTGCCGATCACCTGCGCCGCCTGCCCATGGGCTGGTTCGGCAAGCAGCGGGGCGGCGACCTGAGCGCGCGACTGACTTCCGATCTGGCGCTGGTCGAGAACCTGTGGTCGCACTTTCTCGGCGTGTTCGTTTCGGGCCTGGCGATGCCCGCTTTTTTGATGCTGTTTCTGCTGTGGCTGGACTGGCGGCTGGCCCTGATCGCGCTGGCTGGCATACCGTTGGCGCTGTTGGCGCTGGCCTGGACACAGCACGTTGCGGCGCGCACTGGCCAGCGTCTGATGGCGGCCAACGCCGCAGCGCATTCGGCCTTGCTGGAGTATGTGCAAGGCATCGCCGTCGTGCGTGGTTACGGCCGCTTCGGCGATGCATGGCAACGCCTTGAAGCCGCGCTGGAGGAACATCACGCGGCCCTGCTGGCAGCCGAAACCAAACCCGCGCCGTGGCTGGTGGCCTACGGTTTTCTGCTGGAAACGGGGTATGTCAGTCTGGCGCTGGCTGGCGCGTGGTGGCTTGCGGGCGGCACGCTCTCGCCCGAGGTGCTGATTGCCTTTCTGGTGCTGGCGCTGCCGGTGTACCGCCAATTGTTCGAGGTGGGGCTGGCCGCCATGCTGCTGCGCTTTGCGCGGCGCGCTCTGGCGCGTATCGAAAACGTGTTGGCCGAGCAGGCTTTGGCCGAACCGGCACAGGCGGCCGTCCCGCAAGGCCATGACATCGTGTTCGACAAGGTGCGCTTCGCATATGAGCATCGCCAAGGCGGCGCGGCCGTTCTTGACAATGTGTCATGCGAGATTGCGGCCAACTGCCTGACGGCAATCGTTGGCCCGAGCGGCGCTGGCAAGAGCACGCTGGTGCATCTGATCGCCCGGCTGTGGGACGTGGATGCGGGCGCGATTCGGCTCGGCGGCGCTGATCTGCGCGAGATCGGCACCGACGCGCTGCACCGCCACGTGGCGATGGTTTTCCAGGATGTCCTGCTGTTCTCCGGCTCGGTGCTCGACAACCTGCGCATCGGTCGGCCCGACGCCAGCCGGGAAGAAGTCATCGCCGCCGCGCGGCGCGCTCAGGCGCATGACTTCATCAGTGCATTGCCCGATGGGTACGACACGGTGCTCGACGAAGGCGGCGCGTCGCTGTCCGGCGGCGAACGCCAGCGCATCTCCATCGCCCGCGCCCTGCTAAAAGACGCGCCTGTGCTGCTGCTGGACGAGGCCACAGCCAGCGTCGATCCATCGGCCGAAACGCAGCTCCAGCGCGCCATTGCCGAACTGGCGCAAGGCCGGACAGTGGTCGTGATTGCACACCGGCTCAAAAGTGTGCGCCACGCCGACTGCATTCTGGTGATGGATCACGGACGCGTGGTGGAGCAGGGGCGGCATGACGAACTGCTGGCGCTGGACGGCCTGTATGCGCGACTGTGGTCACGGCAGCAGGCGGCGCAGGACTGGCGCGTTGGCGCGGCGCAGCGCTCTTCTTGAAAAATCTCCCTCCCCAATCCCCCAGACGCCGATGCGGTTTATGTGCTGCACGCCTTCCAGAAGAAGACGCAGAAGACAGCCCAGTACGATCTCGACCTAGCCGCCAGGCGTCACAAAACGATAGGAGTGTGAGCCATGAAAAAAACACAAGACGCCCGCTGGGAGGATGCCAGCCGCACGCAGGGTAGCGGCAATGTGTTTCTCGACTTGGGCTTCGGCCCGGCCGAGGTGGAGGTGATGCGCCTGCGCGCAGAGGTGATGATTCTGACCGCGCAGCACCTCAAGGACAAAGGCTGGACGCAGGCCGAAGCGGCTTGCCATTTGGGCATCACGCAGCCCAGGGTTTCGCGCCTGATCAAGGGCAAGGTGGAGGATTTCAGCCTGGACATGCTGGTGACGCTGGCTGCGCGCGCGGGGCTGCGACCCCAGTTGCGCTTGGGCTGATGGCTGTATCGGGCGGCTTCATCATATTGGCGTGCACAGTGTGGATGGGGGCGATGGCTTGGCCTGCCCATTGATGATGGCCTGTGCCTCCGTGCAGGCTCTGCGCCAAGTCTTTGAGATTGTCCTCATGGGCCTTCTTGCGCTGCGCTCATTCTCAGGCGAGGGCAGCCCACAGTAACCTGTGGGACAGCGCACTAGGCCGAATCGACATTCATCCGGTATCTTCGGCGGATGTCCAAGACCAAGCATCCGCGGCCCAGCCGCTACGAATTGACCCAAACCCAATGGGAGCGGATCGAAGACCTGCTCCCAGGTAAGATCGGTGACCCTGGGCGTACGGCAGCGGACAACCGCAGCTTTGTCAATGGCGTGCTGTGGGTATTGCGCTCCGGGGCGCGCTGGAGCGATCTGCCCACGCGCTACGGAGCCTACAAGAGCGTGCACAAGCGCTTCACCCGCTGGGCGGCCAAGGGCATCTGGGAGCTGGTGTTCCAGTCCCTGATTCAGGATCGAAGCAACGAGTATCTGATGATCGACAGCAGCATTGTCCGGGCGCACGCACAGGCGGCGACCGGAAAAGGGGGCGGCGCACCCGGCTCTGGGGCGTTGCCGAGGAGGTCTGAGCACGAAGATCCACATGGCGACAGATGGCCAGGGCCGACCGGTGCGATTCATCCTCACTGGTGGCCAGCGTAACGACATCACGCAAGCCCCGGCGCTGCTGGCCGGGTTCAAGCCCAAGTACGTCTTGGCCGACAAAGGCTATGACAGCCGGCAACTGGTGGCGCTGATCCACTCGCTCGGCGCCCAGCCGGTGATCCCGCCTCGCAGCTGCCAGCAACCGCGCGCCTACGACAAGGCACTCTACCGGCTACGCAATCGCATCGAGCGTTGCTTTGCCAGGCTCAAACAGTTCCGCCGCATCGCCACTCGCTTCGACCGCAAGCCCTCCCACTTCCTGGCCTTCCTCTACCTCGCATCGATTCCCTTGTGGGTGGGGTGAATGTCGATTCGGCCTAGAGCGTGTTATGCACTTTTCCGAGAGGTGGTGCTGAGCTTGGATACAGTGCCAGCATGTCTCGCAAGCCTTACCCCAGTGATGTCAGCGATGAAGAATGGAGCTTTGTCGCACCTTATCTG
>NZ_RDQM01000030.1 GCF_003703475.1 Allofranklinella schreckenbergeri
TGTATTGACCCAGCAGAACCTGCACAGGTCAGGCCGCTAAAGCATAAGCCTCAGCGGGCGTCTTCATGCCCAGCGCCTGGTGAGGACGCTGGTGGTTGTAAAAGCCGATCCAATCGCCGATCACGCGGTTGGCGTGCTGCAGGGTTTCGAATCGGTGGCGGTGCACGCATTGGTCTTTGAGCGTGCGGATCACGCGCTCGATCATGCCGTTTTGCTCAGGGCTGTAAGGGGTGATGAACTCCTGCTGCAGGCCATAGCTCTTGACCAGGGCTGTGTAGCTACGGCTGGTGAACACCAGGCCGTTGTCCGATCTCAGCAGGAACGGGTGCTTGACCTTGCCCAGGCAGCCGTAGCGGGCGATCAGCGCCTGCTCCAGCGCCGCCTCGGCGGTCTTGGATCGGCCGCTGCGGCTGAGGTGCCAGCCCAGCAGCTCGCGGCTGTAGCAGTCGATCACCAGGGCCAGCCAGGCCCAGCCATCACGGCCTGTCCACACCCGGCACAGGTCAGTCGACCAACGCTCATCAGGCGCTTCGGCCACGGATGGCAAGGCCTGGATGCGCGGCCTGAAGCCCACCGGGCGCTTGCGCACCTGCCAGCCCAAGATCTGGAAGATGCGCTGCATGGTGTTCTTGTTGAACCCGAGCAGGTGCGCTACCGTGCGGTAGCCGAACGACGGGTTCTCTTCGATCATCGCCTTGATCGGCTTGACGAACTGCTCCTGCACCTTGGGCGCGGCTTTGGTGCTGCGGTAGTACACCGTGCGTCGGGGTATCTCGAACCACTGGCACAGCTTGACCAGGCTGACCTTGAACCCGTCTTCAGCCAATCCCTGCTGAAGGCTGAGGATCATTTCTCGTCCTCGTTGCCCAGCAGGGACGCCAGCTTTTTTCTGGCACGCAGCTCCAGCATGGCTTCGCCGTAGGCCTCCTGCAGCTCACGCAGTTGCTTCTCGTACTGCTCCTTGATTTCCAGCGGCTTGGTACGCAGGGCGTTCTCCATGCCCCGCTTACCTTCATCGACCCACTGCTCCACCTCGGAGGGGTTCAGATCGAAAGCCCGGCTAGCCTCCGAGACTGTCGTCTTGCCCTGGATGATGTCCAGGACCAGGGCCGTTTTACGCTTGGCCGTCCAGCGCTTGATGTCGTCTTCCATCAGGGTGCTCATCGTCGTTTCCTTCAACGTTAACTCCTGAGCAGGTTTTCACTAG
>NZ_RDQM01000004.1 GCF_003703475.1 Allofranklinella schreckenbergeri
AGCCCGTGTTGGCCGTGACCGTGCAGGTGGCATTGCCGCCATTGGGCACGGGGTTGGGCGTGCAGCTCACCGTGCCACCAGCGGCCGGGTTGGCTGTGGCGGTGATGGCGTGGGTCGTGGCCTTGGCGATGAATTTGGCCGTCACGCTCTTGGCGCTGGTCACGTTCGTCAGCGTGCAGGTCGTCCCCGTGCAATCGCCGCTGAAGCTGGTGAAGGTGTAGCCCGTGTTGGCCGTGACCGTGCAGGTGGCATTGCCGCCATTGGGCACGGGGTTGGGCGCGCAGCTCACCGTGCCACCAGCGGCCGGATTGGCCGTGGCGGTGATGGCGTGGGTGCTGGGCGTGGCGATGAATTTGGCCGTCACGCTCTTGGCGCTGGTCACGTTCGTCAGCGTGCAGGTCGTCCCCGTGCAATCGCCGCTGAAGCTGGTGAAGGTGTAGCCCGTGTTGGCCGTGACCGTGCAGGTGGCATTGCCGCCATTGGGCACGGGGTTGGGCGCGCAGCTCACCGTGCCACCAGCGGCCGGATTGGCTGTGGCGGTGATGGCGTGGGTCGTGGCCTTGGCGGTGAATTTGGCCGTCACGTGCTGGGAGCTGGTCACGTTCGTCAGCGTGCAGGTCGTGCCGGTGCAATCGCCGCTGAAGCTGGTGAAGGTGTAGCCCGTGTTGGCCGTGACCGTGCAGGTGGCATTGCTGCCATTAGGCACGGGGTTGGGCGTGCAGCTCACCGTGCCACCAGCGGCCGGATTGGCTGTGGCGGTGATGGCGTGGGTCGTGGCCTTGGCGGTGAATTTGGCCGTCACGTGCTGGGCGCTGGTCACGTTCGTCAGCGCGCAGGTCGAGCTCGTGCCCGTGCAATCGCCGCTGAAGCTGTCAAACACAAAGCCCTTTTTGGCCGTGGCCTTGCAGATGGCGATGCCGCCGTTGGGCACGGGGTTGGGCGAGCAGCCCACCGTGCCGCTGCCTTTGGGGCTGATGGCGGTGGTGATGGCGTGGGTCGTGGTGAAGTTGGCCGTCACGCTCTTGGGGCTGGTCACGTTCGTCAGCGTGCAGGTCGTCCCCGTGCAGTCGCCGCTGAAGGCGCTGAAGGTGTAACCCGCGTTGGCCGTGGCTGTGCAGGTGACATTGCCGCCCTCGAACACCGGACTGGGCGAGCAGGTCACCGTGCCGCTGCCTGCGGGGCTGATGGCGGTGGTGATGGCGTGGGTAGCAGGCGGAATCAGCCGCACCACATCGGAGCGCATCACCGTGCCATCTCGCATGCTGAACCAACCGCCCACCAGCAGCTTGCCACTGTCTTGCAGCAAAAAGGAGGAGATGCCACGGCTATAGGTGATGACTCCGTCCACGGCGGGTGCGTTGAACTGGTTGTCCAGCGTGCCGTCGGCGTTCAGCAGGGCCAGGTGTTCGCGGGCCTGGCCGTGCACCTGGGTGAAGTTCCCCCCGATCAGGATTTGCCCGTTGGGCAGCTCTTGTACGGCCTGCACCTGTTCACTACCACCCTGGATGCGGGGGTTGGCAAAGCTGGTGTCCAGCGTGCCATCGGCATTCAGACGCAGCAGCTTTTCGTAGGGCTTGTGCTCTACGTAAGTGAAGCCGCCCCCCACCAGAATCTTGCCGCTGGCCAGGCGGTGCAGCATCGTCACACCTGACGCAACATAGGCCAGCCCATCGTTGGCCAGGCTGCCATCGGGGTTGAGCCGGTACAGCTGCCCGTTGTTCGCCCCCGCCAGAATTTGGCCGTTGGGCAAAAGCAGCAGGCCCCCCGCCAAAAAGTGGTCGGGCAGGGTGTTTTGAAAGCTGGCATCGCGACTGCCGTCAGCGTTCAGTCGGGCCAGGCCGTGCGCGGGCGCCCCGTCCACCTGGCCGAAATTGCCAGCGATCAGAATTTTTCCATCGGCCTGCACGGCCAGATGCTTCACCAGTCGGTTATGCGGCAGCAGTGCGCTGATGGTCGGGGAGGTGAAGCTGGTGTCGCGCGTGCCATCCGGGTTCAGGCGCACGACCCGCGATGCGGGCTCGCCAACGGGAAATTCGGTGAATCCGCCGGCCGCCAGCAGCTTGCCATCGGCCTGCAAGGCCAGGGCGAAAACCGGGCCGCCCTTGCCATCTAGCCGCTGTTCATCGGTGCCGCTGTTCACATTCAGGCGGACGAGCTCGGTGAGGAAGGTCGCCCACAGCTTGCCGTCGTGCTGCACCATGGCATGGGTGGAGCCTTGATCGGCCTTGAACGAAGCATCCAACTTCCAGTGCTGGGCCTGGGCGGTGGCGGCTGCGCCCAAGGCCAGCGCGGCGCCGGCGGCCCAGCGGGCCAAGCGCTTCAGGCGCTCAAACTTTCGGGGGGGAGGGGGGAAAAGCTGCGGCAAGGGCCGCGCCGCCTGGCTGGGGTGCATGTGCAAAACCTCCTATGAAAAAAATGACCGGCGGGAAAAAACCTGCCCAAGAGACAGGTTTTTGCAAATCATGTAACGAGCTGAACCCATTGTAGGGCGCAGCCATGCGCTTGCCAACGGCTAACGTTGCTGGCGTTGCTGGCGTTGCTGGGCCGGTAGCCGGCGTTGCGCCTTTGCCCAGCCGCAGGCTGGGCTGCCCTGCAAGGGGCTGCAATACGGCTTTGGTGGCAAGCCTTGGGCAGGGGGGCGCGATGGCTTGGTTTTCAGCGCCGCGCCTTTGCTGCACGGCATGCCGCATGCCTACTGGCGCCCGTGCACGGGGGGCGCAAAGTGCATAGCACGCTTTAGGGGCTGTTCAAGCGCTTGACGCGATTGGGCAGCAGCGGCTTGGAATGGAACGGAGCAGGATGGGATGCAAGGCCGCAGACGGCCCAACCGCCCCAATCCGCCTGAGCGCCCGCCGCGCAGGCCAGGGGTTTTGAGCCGCGCCCTCAGGCCTTGCCGGTATCGCTGCCGCAGCTGCCGGGGGCCTTGCCGCAATGGCAGGTGTGATCCAGCCCCACGCTGTTGGCCAGGCCGCCGCAGGAGCCGGCAATGGGCTTGCGCCCGGCCATGACGCCAATGGCCATGCCGGCCACAACCAGCAGCATGAGGATGAGGGTGACGAGCCAGATCATGGTTGTGCTCCAGAAACGGATGAAGGGAAAGCGACATCAAAGGCCGCCGTGCTGCGGGTGGCGAAGCCGCCATTTTCGCTTTCGTTTTTGCTTTCGCCCGTGCGGGTGATGAACAAGGCGGCCAGGCCGTGTGCGCTGGCGTAGTCGTAGCCCGCTTCTGGCCCCAACGCCATCAGCAGGGTGGACAGGCCATCGGCCTGCAAAGCCGAGGCATGGGCCACGGTGACGGAGGCCAGCGCGTGGCGCACGGGGCGCAGGCTGCGCGCATCCAGCGTGTGCGAATAGCGCTGCCCGCCCGCCTCGCGCCAGTTGCGATAGTCGCCCGAGGTGGACAAGGTCATGTCTTGCAGCGCGAGGATTTTCTGCGCCTGGCGCGCGTTTTCCAGCGGCGCTTCGATGGCGATGCGCCAGGGTGCGCCGCCGGGCTTGCTGCCTGCGGCGCGCATCTCGCCGGTAATCTCCACCAAATAATTGCGCACGCCTTGACCCTCCAACCACTGCGCCACGCGGTCCACGGCATAGCCAGCGGCGGTGCTGTTGAACTCAAGCCGGATGGGCGCGCTCTTGCACAGCCGCGCGCCCTCGACGCGCAGGTGCTGCATACCCACGCGCTGGCGCAGGGCTTGCAGTTCGGCCTCGGTAGGTGCTGTGGGAGATGTGGCTGCGGCGGCTACGCCGGCCGAGATGTTGGTCGTCACCGGGGCGCTGGGCCGGTGGCGAAAGCCCCAGGCTTCCAGCGCGGGCAGCAGGCTCACGTCAAACGCGCCGCCGCTGGCCGCGTGCAGGGCCTGGGCGTGCTCGGCCAGGGCGATGGCGGCGGCGGGCATGTCCATGCAGCTGCCTGCGGGCGCGGCGTTGAAGCGGGCCAGGGCCGAGTCAGCGCGGTAGGTGGAGACGGCGGCATCGATCTCGCCCAGGATGGCCTGCACCCCCGCCTGCGCCGCCGCCAAGCCGGGCGCGCCGGATTCAGCTACGTAGCTGATCTGGTAGCTGCTGCCCATGGTGGGGCCGGTGAATTTCACGACTTGCTGAGCCTGCCCGGCGGGCTGGCAGGCCGCCAGCGCCCCAGCGGCCAGCAAGCAAGCCAGCAGTGGGCACCCCGAAGGGCGCGGGCGATGACGGTGGTGATGCTGCAATCCGCGCTGTGCGGTTCTGGCCGCTGCGGCAGCCACCCGCTCAGCCACCAAAATCATCCAAAAAGATGCTGTCGCGCTCCACGCCCAGGTCCAGCAGCATTTGGATGACGGCGGCGTTCATCATTGGAGGGCCGCACATGTAGAACTCGCAGTCCTCGGGGGCGGGGTGGTCCTTGAGGTAGTTCTCGTACAGCACGTTGTGGATGAAGCCGGTGTAGCCCGTCCAGTTGTCTTCGGGCAGCGGGTCGGAGAGGGCCAGGTGCCAGGTGAAGTTGGGGTTTTCGGCGGCGAGCTGGTCGTATTCCTCGGTGTAGAAGGCTTCGCGCAGCGAGCGCGCGCCGTACCAGAAGCTGATCTTGCGCTTGCTGTTCAGGCGCTTGAGCTGGTCGAAGATGTGCGAGCGCATGGGCGCCATGCCTGCGCCGCCGCCGATGAAGACCATTTCGGCGTCGGTGTCCTTGGCGAAGAATTCGCCAAACGGGCCGTACACGGTGACCTTGTCGCCGGGCTTGAGGTTGAACACCCAGGAGGACATTTGCCCCGGCGGCACGTCGTCGCGCCCTGGCGGCGGGGTGGCCACGCGGATGTTGAACTTGACGATGCCTTTTTCCTCGGGGTAGTTGGCCATGGAGTAGGCGCGGATGACCGGCGCATCGACCTTGGAGACGTAGCGCCAGAGGTTGAACTTGTCCCAGTCGGCGCGGTATTCCTCGGCGATGTCGAAATCCTTGTAGGCCACGGTGTGCGGCGGGCATTCGAGCTGCACGTAGCCGCCAGCGCGGAAGTCCACGTTCTCGCCCTCGGGCAGGCGCAGGGTCAGCTCCTTGATGAAGGTGGCGACGTTGGGGTTGCTCTCCACCGTGCATTCCCACTTCTTCACGCCGAAGACTTCCTCGGGCACTTCGATCTTCATGTCCTGCTTGACCGGGGTCTGGCAGGACAGGCGCCAGCCTTCGCGCGCCTGGCGGCGGGTGAAGTGCGATTCCTCGGTGGGCAGCATTTCGCCGCCGCCCGATTCGACGATGCACTTGCACTGCGCGCAGGTGCCGCCGCCGCCGCAGGCCGAGGAGAGGAAGATGTTTTGCGATGCCAGGGTTTGCAGCAGCTTGCCGCCGGCGGGCACGGTGATGCTGCGCTCGCCGTTGATTTCAATGGTCACGTCGCCGCTGGCGACCAGTTTGGAGCGGGCGAACAGGATGATGAGCACCAGCGCCAGCACGATGGCGGTGAACATGCCCACGCCCAGCAGGATTTCCGTGCTCATAGCTGCACCCCCGAGAACGACATGAAGCCCAGGGCCATCAGCCCGATGGTGATGAAGGTGATGCCCAGCCCTTGCAGGCCGGCGGGCACGTCGCTGTACTTGAGCTTTTCGCGGATGCCCGCCAGCGCGGCAATGGCCAGCGCCCACGACAGGCCCGAGCCCACGCCATACACCGCGCTTTCGGCCAGGTTGTAGTCGCGCTCGACCATGAACAAGGTGCCGCCCATGATGGCGCAGTTCACCGTGATGAGCGGCAGGAACACGCCCAGCGCGTTGTAGAGGCTGGGCACGTATTTATCCAGCAGCATTTCCAGAATCTGCACCAGCGCGGCAATCACGCCGATGTAGGACAGCAGGCCCAGAAAGCTCAAATCCACCTCGGGCAGGCCGGCCCAGGCCAGCGCGCCGTCTTTGAGCAAGTAGGTGTAAATCAGGTTATTGGCCGGCACGGTGATGGCCTGCACCACCACCACGGCAATCCCTAAGCCAATGGCCGTTTCCACCTTCTTGGAGATGGCGATGAAGGTGCACATGCCCAAGAAGAAGGCCAGCGCCATGTTCTCGACGAACACGGAGCGGAAAAACAGGCTGAGGTAGTGTTCCATCTCAGATGCCCTCCTTGCCGCTCACGTGCGGCGCCATGCGGAAGGCGGGCGCCTCGTTCTGCTCGGTCTTCCAGCTGCGCAGCGCCCAGATGATGAGGCCGATGAGGAAGAAGGCCGAAGGCGGCAGCAGCAGCAGGCCGTTGGGCACGTACCAGCCGCCGTCATTCACCGTGGGCAGCACGGCGATGCCAAACAGCTTGCCCGCGCCAAACAGCTCGCGGATGAAGCCCAGCGCCAGCAGCATGGCGCTGTAGCCCAAGCCGTTGCCGATGCCGTCAAAGAACGAGAGCATGGGCGGGTTTTGCATGGCAAAAGCCTCGGCGCGGCCCATGACGATGCAGTTGGTGATGATCAGGCCGACGAACACCGATAGCTGCTTGGACAGCGAATAGGCAAAGGCCTTGAGCGCCTGGTCCACCACGATCACCAGCGAGGCGATGATGACCATTTGCACAATCATGCGGATGGAGCCCGGAATCTGCGCCCGGATGCTGGAGATGAACAGATTGGAAAAGCCGGTCACCAGCGTCAGCGCCACCGACATGACCAGCGCCGTCTTCAGGTTGGAGGTAACGGCCAGCGCTGAGCAAATGCCCAGAATTTGCAAGCCGATGGGGTTGTTTTTGAAGACCGGATCGAACAGGACTTGCTTGATCGTGGGTTGTGCCATCTCAGTTGCCTCCTGCGCGCAGGTGTGCCAGGAAAGGCCCAAAGCCCTGCGGGCCGAGCCAGAAGTTCAGCAGGTGATCGACGCCGTTGCTCGTCAGCGTGGCGCCGGCCAGGCCATCGACCTGGTGCACGGCGCGCGGGCTGGCCGGATCGACGCCGCCCTTGACGATGGCGATGGCCGGCTGGCCGCTGGCGTCAAACACCTGCTTGCCCGGCCATAGCGCCTTCCAGCGCGGGTTGTCCACCTCGCCGCCCAGGCCGGGCGTTTCGGCGTGCTGGTAAAAGCCGAAACCGGCCACGGTGTTGTAGTCGTCCTTGAGCGCCAGAAAGCCGTGCAGCGTGGACCACAGGCCGTAGCCGCGCACGGGCAGCACCAAGGTTTCGGTCTTGCCTTGGGCATCTTCGACCAGATAGACCACCGTGAAGCGCTCGCGGCGGCGGATGGAGGCCGCGTCCTGCTCGGGGCGCAGGGCGTCGGAGAGGGCCGGATCCTTGGCGGCCTTGAGCGGATCGAAGCTGGCAGCCTCGTGCGCGTCGCTGAAGCGGCCGGTTTGCAGATCGACCAGGCGCGGCTGGATGCGCTCCTTGAACAGGCGCTGCACCTCGGCGGCGGGCGCATCGGCCGGGGCCAGCCCGGCAATGGCCAGAATGTTGCGCTGCTTGTCCAGCTGCTTGTTGACCTGCTGCGTGGGCTTGAGGCTGACGGCCGCGCCAGCCACGAAGACCGAGCACACCAGGCAGACCAGCAGCGCCACCAGCAGCGTGCGTCCAATGGTTTCTTTTTGATCAGACACGGCGTGCGGCCCTCCGCTTGATGTTGGCCCGGATGACGAAGTGGTCGATCAGCGGGGCGAACAGGTTGCCGAACAAAATGGCCAGCATCATCCCTTCGGGGAAGGCGGGGTTGATGACGCGGATCATCACCACCATCACCCCGATCAGCGCGCCGAAGATCCATTTGCCGGTGTTGGTCATGGAGGCCGACACCGGGTCGGTGGCCATGAACATCATGCCGAAGGCGTAGCCGCCCAGCACCAGATGCCAGTACCAGGGCAGGGCGAACATGGGGTTGCTCTCCGAGCCGATGAGGTTGAGCAGCAGGCTGAAGCCCACCATGCCGATCATCACCCCGGCCACGATGCGCCAGGCGGCAATGCGCATCAGCATCAGCGCGCCGCCGCCAATCAGAATGGCCAGCGTGCTGGTCTCGCCCACCGAGCCGGGCATGAAGCCCAGGAAGGCGTCCCACCAGCTCAGGCCGCCCTGCGCCAGCGCCGCCACGCCGCCGCTGGCGGCCTGGCTGAGCGCCGTGGCGCCTGCGTAGCCATCCACCACGTTCCACACCGCATCGCCCGAGAGCGCGGCGGGGTAGGCGAAGAACAGGAAGGCGCGGCCGGCCAGCGCCGGGTTGATGAAGTTCTTGCCGGTGCCGCCAAACACCTCCTTGCCCAGCACCACGCCAAAGCTGATGCCCAGCGCCACCTGCCACAGCGGGATGGTGGGCGGCAGCGTCAGCGCAAACAGCACCGAGGTGACGAAAAAGCCCTCGTTGACCTCATGGCGGCGGATGGAGGCAAACAGCACCTCCCAAAAGCCCCCCACGGCAAAGGTGACGGCGTAGATGGGCAGAAAGTGCAGCGCGCCCAGCAGCATGTTGTCCCACGCGCTGGCGGGGTTGAAGCCGCCGAGCATGCGCATCAGCGCAAAGCGCCAGCCATCCTGCGCGGCCAGCAGCTCGGGCTGGGCGGCAAACACGGTGTTGGCCTGCCAGCCCACGTTCCACATGCCGAAGAACATGGCCGGGAAGGTGCACAGCCAGACCATGATCATCATGCGCTTGAGGTCAATGCTGTCGCGCACGTGCGCGGTGGAGCGCGTCACGCTGGCCGGGCGGTAGAGGAAGGTGTCCACCGCCTCGTACAAGGCGTACCACTTCTCGTACTTGCCGCCTTGGTGAAAGTGCGGCTCGATACGGTCAAAAAAAGATCGCAGGCCCATGGTGTTCAGCCCTCCTTCTCGATGCGGGTGAGGTTGTCCCGCAAGATCGGGCCATATTCGTACTTGCCCGCGCACACGTAGGTGCACAGCGCCAAATCTTCTTCATCCAATTCCAGGCAGCCGAGCTTTTGCGCCATCTCCGTGTCGCCCACGATCAGCGCGCGCAGCAGCTGCGTGGGCAGGATGTCCAGCGGCATCACCGCCTCGTAATTGCCAATGGGCACCATGGCGCGCGGGCTGCCGTTGGTGGTGGTGCTCATGGGCAGCAGGCGGCGGCCCAGCAGGCTGGAGAGAAAGGCCCCGGTCACCGAATGCTTGCGTGCGCCCGGGCGCAGGTAATGCAGCATCTCGCGCTCCGTGCCTTCGTGCAGGCAGCTCACCTGAACGTGGTAGCGGCCCAGAAAGGCATACGGCCCGCTGGCCGTGCGCCCGCCCAGCACCGAGCCGGATATCACGCGGTTGTCCGCGCCTTCCAGCTCGCCGGCGGTCAGCTCCTCCAGGCTCGCGCCCAGGCGCGTGCGCAGCAGGCGCGGGTTTTTCACCACCGGCCCGCCCAGCGCCACGATGCGCTCGGTCCACAACTGGCCCGTGGTGAACAGCTTGCCGATGGCGATCACGTCCTGATAGCCGATGTGCCACACCGTGCGCGCCGCATCCACAGGCAGCACGAAGTGGATGTGCGTGCCCGGCAGCCCAGCCGGGTGCGGGCCGTCGAACTGCTCCACCTTTACGCCCGGCACGTCCTCGCCCGGCAGCGAGGCATTGGATGATGTATGGGGCGCCTTGCACAGCACCAGCGGCGCCAGGCGCGCCAGCGCGCGCAGGCCGTGGCGGAAGTCGCCAGCGTGCGCATTGATGATGGGGGCCGGGTCGGCCGCCAGCGGGTGCGTGTCCATGGCCGTGACGAAAATCGCCGCGGGCGTGGCGTCAGCCGCCGGAATCTTGCTGAACGGCCGCGTGCGCAGCGCCGCCCACAGGCCGCTGTGCTGCAGGTTCTCGCGCACCTGCGCGTCGCTCAGCGCGTCGAGCTGGGCCTCTTCATAACGGGCGAAGGCCAGCGCCTCTTCCTGGCCCGGCGCGCCCTCAATGTCGATCACCACCGATTGCAGCACCCGCTGCTGCCCGCGGTGAATGGCGCTGACCACGCCCGCCGCCGGCGCGGTGATGTGCACGCCCGGCTGGTTCTTGTCGGAAAACAACGGCTGGCCCGTTTTCACCCGGTCGCCCACCTGCACCGCCATCGTCGGCTTCAGGCCGTGGTAATCGGCCCCGATGACGGCCACGCGGCGCACGGCCGCAGCGTCGCCTATCTGCATCGCAGGCGCGCCAGCAAGGGGCAAGTTCAGGCCTCGCTTGATTTTGTGCATCGACTGGCCTTGTCTCTCTCGTGGAAAAAAGGGCCGATTTTACGTTTGACTGACCCTCTCTCCAGAGATACCTGCGATAAAAGCAGCGATTAGCAGCAATTTCTGGCATCCCGCAACTTTCCCCATCACGTCTTGCATGAATACGCGCTCTCAACAGCGTGCATTACATTTGCCCCTTACCCCCCGATACACGAGTTTGCGACATGACCACCCAGCCCGCCAGCGTGCAATGCGCCTGCTGCAAACGCCCTTTGCCCGCCCCGCAGGCCATTTGCCCGCATTGCGATGCCCAACTCAGCGGTGCGCATACTTTCATGGATGGGCATTACCGTCCCGGCGAAAGCGGCGGCGCTTACCTTTGCCCCTGGTGCGATCAACACTTCGCCACCCCGCTGTACGAGCTGCCACCGCCAGGCGCGCACTGGTGGCAGCCCACAGGGCTATGCCCCCAGTGCCCGCATTGCCACGGTTTTCTGCGCGACACCTGCCCTCGCGTGCGGCTGCGCCCTTCGCGCGTGCTCGCCGCCTGCCTGGCTGTCGCCTGCGCCCATCTGGCAGGCGGGCTGACCGCTTGGTTGACCGTGCCGGTGCTGCTGTTGACACTTGCGGCTTTTCACTGGCCTTGGCAGCGCCAATCCATGCAGCACGAAGCCCAGCACCGCCAGCACCCCCGGCGCTTTGAGCGCCTGCCGCACACCAGCCAAAACAATTCCAAAACATAGAAAAACAATCTTCTTACCCATCAAGCCAAAATAGCAATATTATTTTGCTTAATGAACTGTAAAAAATTCGATTTTGCGAGCCAAGGCCTATTTCTCGCACATTTTTTCTCACCGCACCAAAAATGCCGCTACAATCTCGCCTTTCGCTGCAACGCGAACCGATTGATTCGGGTGGTTAGCTCAGTGGTAGAGCACTGCCTTCACACGGCAGGGGTCACAGGTTCGAACCCTGTATCACCCACCATATCCAAAGCCCTTGGCATAGCGCCAAGGGCTTTTTTTTGCCCCCTCCCCTCATATGTGCCTTGGCCGCTGGGGAGCTCAAGGCTTGTTCTTTGATTGGCGCACGCGCATGCACGGTGCATCCCCAGCCCTTCTCGTATGATCGCGCGCTTGTTGAATTGCCAGCCCCTGCCCTGCTTCATGCCAACCGCTCCCCAGTCCTTGCCTGCCCGCCACGCTTTGGTGCGCGATCTGGCGCTGGCGGGCCTGTCTTTCGCGCTGGATGTGCTGCTGTTTGCGCTGGTGCATCACGTCACGGGGCGGGTGTTTTTCTCCGTCGTCCTCGCGCGGGTGCTTTCGGCGCTGTTCAACTTCGCTGGCAACCGGCTGTTTGTGTTCAAAGGGCGGCAAGCGCAAACCTTGCTGTCGCAACTGCTGGGCTATGCGGCACTGGCGGTAGCCATCATGCTGTGCTCGGCCACGCTGGTGCAGTGGCTGGTGGCGCACTGGCAGCTACCGGCCGTGCCTGCGAAGGTGGCGGTGGATGTGCTGCTGTATCTGGTTTCGTTTTACATCCGGCGCACCTGGCTGTTTCGGCTGCATTGACCGGCAGGGCCGGGGGCGCTGCACTTTTCTTTTTTCACTGTGGCACGCGAGAAATCCCATTACGTTTGCTCGGCTTGCGGGGCGACTTCGCCGCGCTGGCTCGGGCGCTGCCCTGGTTGCGAGGCCTGGAACAGCCTGGTCGAGACGGCCAGCGCGCCGCCTGCGCGCGAGAGCAAAAACCGCCTCTCCCAAAGCAGCGCCAGCCATTACGCGGGCGCGCAAAGCCAGCCCATCACGCCGTTGGCGCAGATTGAGGCCAACGAAATCGCGCGTACCCCCAGCGGCATTGCCGAGCTGGATCGGGTGCTGGGCGGCGGCGTGGTGGAAGGCTCGGTGGTGTTGATGGGCGGCGATCCCGGCATTGGCAAATCCACCCTGCTGCTGCAAGCGCTCGATCGCCTGCAACGCCAGGGCCTGCCCACGCTGTACGTCAGCGGCGAGGAAAGCGGCGCGCAAATCGCGCTGCGCGCGCGGCGGCTGGATTTGCCCGACAGCCAGGTGCCCATCCTGACCGAAATCCAGCTTGAAAAAATCCTCGCCGCCACCGATGCGCACCAACCTGCGGTGGTGGTGATCGATTCGATCCAGACGCTGTACTCCGACCAGCTCAGCTCTGCGCCCGGCTCGGTAGCGCAGGTGCGCGAGTGCGCCGCCCACCTCACGCGTCAGGCCAAAAGCACCGGCATTGCGATGGTGCTGGTAGGCCACGTCACCAAGGAAGGCACCATCGCTGGCCCCCGTGTGCTGGAGCATATGGTCGATACCGTGCTGTATTTCGAGGGCGACACGCACAGCAGCTTCCGGCTGGTGCGCGCCATCAAGAACCGCTTTGGCGCGGTCAACGAGATCGGCGTGTTTGCGATGACCGAAAGCGGCCTCAAGGGCGTCTCCAACCCCAGCGCGATTTTCTTGAGCCAACACAGCGAGGCGGTGGCGGGCAGTTGCGTGCTGGTCACGCTCGAAGGCAGCCGCCCTCTGCTGGTGGAAATCCAGGCTCTGGTGGACACCGGCGGCCCCAGCCCGCGGCGGCTTTCCGTCGGGCTGGAGCGCGACCGCCTGGCCATGCTGCTGGCCGTGCTGCACCGCCACGCGGGGGTGGGCACTTACGACCAGGACGTGTTCATCAACGCCGTAGGCGGCGTGCGCATCAACGAGCCAGCGGCCGATTTGGCGATCTTGCTGGCCATCCAGTCCTCGCTGCGCAACCAGCCCTTGCCCAAGGGTTTTATCGCCTTTGGCGAAGTGGGCCTGGCGGGCGAAGTGCGCCCGGCCACGCGCGGCCAGGAGCGGCTGCGCGAGGCGGCCAAGCTGGGCTTTAGCGTCGCCATCGTGCCCAAGGCCAATGCCCCGAAAAAGCCCATTGCCGGCATCCAGGTCCACGCCGTGGAGCGCATTGAGCAAGCCCTGGAGTGCGTGCGGGCGCTGTAGCCCCACCCACTTCAATTGCAAATCAATGTAAAAAAGAAACTATACCCAAATTGCCGAAACAAGGTAATTTTATTTCTTATTGATCTATAATAGAGCACCGAACAAGCCCCCTCTCACTGCTTGGGCAAACGCCACACCAGCCCCCAGGCCACCAGCGCCGTGAGAACGCCCCAGAACCAGATGCCATGCGTCATGGGCCAGGCGCTGCCCTCCAGCCACACGCCCAGCCACTGCCCCATGCAAAAGGCGCACAGCATCATCAGGCAACCGCTGAGCGCCGAGGCCGCCCCGGCCGCATCGGGAAACGGCCCCACCGCCCCGGCCTGTCCGCACGGCAAATTGATGCCGTGGCCAATCATGTAGAGATAGAAAGGCGGCAGCACCGTCCAGACGCTGCTCACGCCACCCAAGTTGAGCAGCCCCACCAGCGAGCTGCCCGTCAACGCAAACGCGCCGCCAATCAACACCGTCTTTTGCAAATGCAAGCGCACCAGCAGCGCCCTGCAAACATAGGTGCCTAGCAAGTAAGAAAAGGCCATCGAAAACATCAACAGCCCGTAATGCAGGCGCGAAACGCCCAGCAACCCGATGAAAACGAAAGACGAGGCCGCCAAAAACGTGAACAGCCCGCCATAGCTGCCCATGGCCAGCAAGGCATAAGCCCAAAAGCGCCGGTTACTCAACACCCGCCGCCAGGTTGCCAGCAATCGCACGGGCTGCAAGGCTTGCGCATCGGGTTGCGGCAAAGTTTCCCGAAAACCCCACACGATCACCCCCAGCACCACAGCCCCGAACAAGGCCATGCCCAGTAGCGTGGCCCGCCAGCCCAGAAAATGCGCCAACACGCCGCCCAGCGGCAAGCTCAGAGAAGCCAGCATCCCCAAACCCGAGAGACCTCGCGCCAACACCCGCGCGCCAATTTCAGGCGCATACAGATCGCGCACCAGTGCGCGTGCGCACACCACCACCGCCCCCAGTGCAGCGCCTTGCACCATGCGCAAAACCAGCAACACCTCCATCGAAGCCGCCAACGTGCAACCCAACGCCACCGCGACGTACAAGGTCAGGCCGGCCAGCAGCACGGGCTTGCGTCCCCATCGATCGGAAAGGGGGCCAAAAAACAGTTGCGCCAGCCCGAAGGCCAGCAGCAGGCCAGAGAGCGTGAGCTGGGCCTGCTGCACGGAACCGGCTAGCGCCTCAGTCAGCGCGGGCAAGGCCGGCAGATACAAATCGGTGGTAACGGGCTGCAAGCCCAGCAGCAGCGCTAGCACCCATACCACGCGCAGCAGTGGCATGGCTTCAGCGGTCGAGGAGGGTGTAGCGCTCATGGACAACAGCCAGGGCGGAGGTTCAGGGGTCAAGCGGATCAAGCGGCCGCATCGGGCTGCTGCTCAGGCGCAGCGCGGCGGAAGGCCTCCAACTGCTCACAGTGTGCGGCGATGCGCTGCACGGTGGGCATGGCATCCAGGCTGCACCCGAAGCGGCGGGCGTTAAAAACCTGCGGCACCAGGCAGCAATCGGCCAGCGTGGGCTGGTCACCGTGGCAAAACGCCCCAGTGCGCGGGTCGTCGGCCAGCATGCGCTCCATCGCCCCCAGGCCCAATTGCACCCAGTGGTGGTACCACGCGGTGCGCTGGGCCTCATCAACGCCCAAGCTCTGACCCAAATACTGCAAGACGCGCAGATTGTTCAAAGGGTGCGTGTCACAAGCAATGGCTTGCGCCAGCGCCCGCACCCGCGCCCGCCCCAAGGCATCGGCAGGCAACAGCGCCGGGCCGCCTTGGGTTTCCTCCAGATACTCGATGATCGCCAGCGACTGCGTCAGTGCCTGACCATCCA
Organism: Allofranklinella schreckenbergeri; assembly: GCF_003703475.1. Classification (GTDB taxonomy): domain Bacteria; phylum Pseudomonadota; class Gammaproteobacteria; order Burkholderiales; family Burkholderiaceae_C; genus Lampropedia; species Lampropedia schreckenbergeri. Next base: position 14,926 of record NZ_RDQM01000004.1, read on the forward strand.
CCTCCAGCGTCGGCACCAAACCGGCGGGGTTGAGCTTGCAGTAGTCGCTTTGGCGCTGCTCGCCGCGCACCAAATGCACCGGCACGGCCTCATAAGACAGGCCCTTGAGGTTGAGCGCAATGCGCACGCGGTAAGCCGCCGAACTGCGGAAATAGGTATAGAGCTTCATGGCCTTATCCCCCCAACAAGTGCACCAACCCCAGCGACAGCGTGGGGAACAAAGCCAGCAAGGCAATGCGCAGCAGATCCGAAGCCAGGAAAGGCAGCACGCCGCGGAAAGTGTCTTTCATCGGCACATCCCTGGCCAGGCTGTTGATGACAAAGACGTTCATCCCCACCGGCGGGGTAATCAGGCCGATTTCCACCACCATCAGCGCCAGAATGCCGAACCAAATAGCCTTGTCGGTGGGATTCAGGCCCCAAAAATCCAGCCCCATCACAATGGGCAGAAAGATGGGAATGGTGAGCAAAATCATCGACAGGCTGTCCATGATGCAGCCCAGCACCAAGTACGTCACCAAGATGCCAATGAGCACCAAGGCTGGCGACAAGCCGCTGCCCAGCACCCACTGCGCCAGCGTTTGCGGCATTTGCGAGAGCGCCAAGAAGGCATTGAGGACATCGGCGCCCAGCAAGATCAAAAAGATCATGGCACTGGCTTCGGCCGCGCCAAAGACCGCCGCCATAAACCCCTTCACATCCAGCTCGCGCGACAAAATCGCCAAAACGGTGGTGGCAATAGTGCCCACAGCCGCGGCCTCCGTCGGCGTGAAAATGCCCCCGTAAATACCGCCGATGACCACCACGAACACCGCCACAGTCGGCCAAACCCTGGCCAGGGCTGCCAACCGCTGCCGCCAGGGCATGCGCTCAGACGCAGGCCCCGAGCCTGGCACGATGCGCACAAAAATGGCCACCACCAGCATGTACCCCAGCATGGCAATCAAACCAGGCACCAAAGCCGCCATGAACATGGCCGCCACGTTTTGCTCGGCCAAGATGGCGTAAATCACCAGCACCACCGAGGGCGGAATCAAAATGCCCAGCGTGCCGCCCGCAGCCAGCGCGCCCGTGGCCAACGAGGGGGCGTATTGGTTGCGCCGCAGCTCCGGCAATACCACACGCCCCATCGTGGCCGCCGTTGCCAGGGACGAGCCGCAAATGGCCCCGAACCCCGCGCAAGCGCCAATGGCGCTCATCGCCACACCGCCACGGTAATGCCCCATGAAGGCATTGGTGGCTTCAAACAGCCGCCGCGACAGACCGCCATACGAGGCGATATTGCCCATCAGCAAAAACAGCGGCACCACCGAAAGGTCGTAAATCGAAAAACGACCATAGGCCAGGTGCTTGAAATAGCTCATCAGCGGATCCCAGCCGGAAACGGCAATGTAGCCCACCGAACCGCCCACCAGCATGGCCATGCCGATATGGATGCGCAGCGCCAGCAGCAACAGCGTGAAGCCACCGACCAGAAAACCAATTGTCACGCTGCTCATGCGCGCTCTCCTTCATCGCGGCCGATGCGCCAATAGGTGTAGAGCGCCGTAAGCGACAGCAGCAAAAAGCCCGGCCCAAGCGTCACATACGACCACCAAAGGGGCCAGCCCAAAATCATGGCGCTCTCGCCACTGCGCGCTGCCTCCCAGGCCCCCACGAAGCTGCGCCAGGCGATCACCGCCGAGGCCACTGCCAGCACCAACGCCGCCACCCGATCCAAAACGCGACGCACCCGAGCAGGCGCCGAGTGGGTGAAAAAATCCACAATGACATGCGCATTTTTCATCTGCGCATAAGGCAGGCATGCGGCAATGGCCAAGGCGCAAGCCATTTGCACCATTTCCACATCGCCCAGCACCGGGGCATCAAACAACCAGCGCCCCAGCACGCTATAGACCGACACACAGCACGCGCCAAACAGCAAAACCGCGCCGCCCAGCGCCGAAGCCTGTGACCAGCGCAACAAAAAACGCCCCACAGCATCCCGGGGGACGGGGTCGTTGGGGGCATCCAATTGAGGAATCACCTCTGCCATCACCGTTTCTCCCAAACAGAAAGAAAAAGGCCGAGCCCGAGCGCATGGCGCTCCCAGCAAGCCCGGCCCCCATACTGAGGTTTAGCGGCTGTGCTTCTCGATCAAGCTACGCGCGGCATCGAGCATTTCCTGCCCTGGGTAGCCCTTGCCGGTCACATCCTTGACCCATTCGGTCGCAATGCGATCGCCCACCTTGACCCACTGCGCTGCTTCGCTGGCAGGGACGGTGTAGAACTTGTTGCCACGATCCACCGCTTGTTTGCGTGCAGCAGGCGCGGACTCATCCCAGGCGCGGCCAATGGAGGCGGAAAAATCCACACCCGAGTTGGCATCAATCACCTTTTTCAAATCATCGGGCAGGCTCTCGTAGCGCGCCTTGTTCATCGCGATGGTGAACACCGCCGTGTACAGCGCGGGCTGCGAGGCATCCATCTCCGTGTGGTACTTGGTCATCTCGTGCAGCTTCATGGTCGGCACCACCTCCCAGGGCAGCACGTAGCCATCGACCACGCCTTTGGAGACGGCCTCGGGGGTCTGCGGCATCGGCATCGCCACAGGCGTGGCGCCCAAGTGGGCGATCATCCGATTGGTCAGGCGGGTGGGGGCACGCATTTTCAGACCACGAAAGTCGGCGAGCTTCTTGATCTCGCGCTTGTTGTTGTGGATATGACCTGCATCGTGCACGTGAAAGGCCAGCGGCTTGACCGCCTCGAAGTCCTTTTTGCCGTACTTTTCGTAATACTCCCAGGCGGCGCGGCTGGCGCCTTCTGCGTTACGCGTCAAAAAGGGCAGCTCGAACACTTCCACGGAAGGGAAGCGCCCGGCCGTGTAACCGGGCAAGGTCCACACAATATCGGCCACGCCGTCGGCAGCCTGCTGGATCAACTGCCCGGGCGTGCCGCCCAATTGCATGGCCGGGTAGATTTGGCACTTCATGCGCTGATTCGATTCCGCCTCGATCTTGGCGCACCAAGGCTCCAGCACCTGTTTTTGGCTCAGTGCCGAAGACGGCCAGAAATGCGCCACTTTGAGCACGATTTCTTCCGCCGCCACAGGCGCCGAAAACAGCACTGTCACCGCAGCGGCCACAGTGCCTGCAAGTTGCTTACGGATCTTTTTCATAGGTCTCCTATCGGTCGTGTTGATTTGGTTTGCTTATGGGAGTGGCCCGCTGCGCAGCAATCCTTGACGATCGCCTCGCAGCCAGCCGGTTGGGCGCGTCTGCCCGAAACATGTCCGGCGCCAGACGCGATAGAGCAATCAGCCCGCGATGGCCGTCACTCTGTTTTCAATCGTGCCGAAGATGCTGCGCCCCTGCTCGTCGAACATCTCCACGCGCACCACATCGCCGTCACGCATGAAAGGCGTGGCAGGCTTGCCCTGCTCGATCGTCTCGTAGGTGCGCACTTCGGCCAGGCAGCAATAGCCCACGCCCCCGTGTGCAATGGACGAACCCCACAAATCGCCTTGCTTGTTGGATACCGTGCCAGAGCCGATGATGGAGCCAGCCTCCAGCTCACGGGTCTTGGCCACGTGCGCCACCAGACGGCCGAAGTCGAACGTCATGTCCACCCCGGCATTGGGCTTGCCGAACAGCTCGCCATTGAGATGCACCATCAGCGGCAAGTGCACCTTGGCATCGCGCCAGGCATCGCCCAGCTCATCGGGCGTGACCGCCACGGGGCTGAAGGCAGATGCGGGCTTGCTCTGGAAAAAGCCAAAACCCTTGGCCAGCTCGTTGGGGATCAGGTTGCGCAGGCTCACATCGTTGACCAGCATCACCAGCCGGATGGCCTTGGCCGCCTCAGCAGGCGTGGCCCCCAGCGGAACATCGCCGGTGACCACCGTCACCTCCGCCTCGAAGTCGATGCCCCAGGCTTCAGCGGCCACCACGGCATCGCGCGGGCCGATAAAGCTGTCCGAACCGCCTTGGTACATCAGCGGGTCTTCGTAAAACGAAGGCGGCATTTCGGCATTGCGCGCCTTACGCACCAGCTCCACGTGGTTGATGTAGGCCGAGCCATCGGCCCATTGATAGGCGCGCGGCAGCGGCGAGGCGCAAGCAGCCTCGTCAAACGGCTGGGCATCCAGCGCGCCGCTGTTGAGCGCTTCATACACCTGGCGCAACTGCGGCTCGCAGGCCTCCCAATCGTCCAGCGCAGCTTGCAAAGTGCGGGCAATGGCTGGCACCGGGCGGCAGCGTTGCAAATCACGGCTGACGACCACCAGCGTGCCGTCGCGCCCGCCTTGTTTCAAAGAAGCCAGTTTCATTGGAACATCTCCTTGTAGCTGCCATCGTGCATCCAGGCAGCATGTTTGGGGGCGCGCTTGGTTTGCGCCCACTCTTCCAGCATTTCCCACTTCACCTTGTCCAGCGCCTCCAGCATGCCCTTGGGTGCGGTGTTGGCCGCCAGCTCCAGGCGGTGGCCGTTGGGGTCGAAAAAGTAAATGGATTGGAACAGGGCGTGGTCGGTCGGCCCGATTACCTCGATGCCTTCGGCTTGCAGGCGCTCCTTGGTGGCCAGCAGAGCCTCCATCGACTCCACCTCCAGCGCCAAGTGCTGCGTCCACAACGGGGTGTTTTCATCGCGCCCCATCGGCTTGCGCGTAGGCAGCTCGAAAAACGCCAGCACATTGCCCATGCCCGCGTCCAGAAAGATGTGCATATAGGGGTCGGCCTCGCCTGTGGAGGGCACGGCATCCTCGGCAATCGAGAGCACCAGCTTCATGCCCAGGTGCTTTTCGTACCAGCGCGCCGTCTCCAGCGCGTCCTTGCAGCGATAGGCCACGTGATGGACCTTTTTCACCAGCGTTTCTTGCATGACAGTCTCCTTACATTTATGCGTTGCAAATCGAAGGCGGCTCTTGGTTGCGCAGCGCCTCGGGCTGATTCGGCGGCGATTACAAAATAAAACCCTTTATCATTCAAACAGATTTTTTCAATTCATCTATCAGTATTTCCGATGAATATCACATTGCGGCAGCTGCGCGCTTTTATTGCTGTGACTCAAACCGGCAGCTTCACCCAGGCCGCCCAAAAGCTTTTTGTGACCCAATCGGCCTTAAGCGGCCTGATCAAGGAATTGGAGCTGGCGCTGGGCGTGCGGTTGTTCGATCGCAGCACGCGCCAAATCCAGCTCTCGGAGGTTGGGCGGGGCATTTACCCCATGATCGAGCAGATGCTGCACGATCTCGACGGCGTGCTCAACGAAGTCAGCAACCTCAAGGCCTTGAAAAAAGGCCTGGTGCGCATCGCCGCGCCGCAATTGATGTCCTGCACCCTGCTGCCCGATTTGATTGCCAGCTTTCGCGCCCAGCACCCGGATGTGGAAATCCGCCTGTTCGATTGCGCGGTGGAAAGCGTCACCGCCCGGGTGCTGGCCGGCGAGGTTGACCTGGGCCTGGGGCCTGAGCGCGAACCCCATGCCGATCTGGACGCCACACCGCTGTTTGAGCTGCCCTTTCACGCCGTGCTGCCCGCCGGGCACCCGCTGGCGCAGCGCCCAGTGCTGCGCTGGGACGATTTGAGCGAGCAACCGGTCATCACCTTGCAAGGCCAGTTCACCGAGCGGCTCTCCATCGACTTGCACGCCGCCATCCGCCGCCAGGACATTCATCCCGCCATGACGGTGACCTTCATGTCCACCGCCCTCAGCCTGGTCGCTTGCGGCCTGGGCATCACCTTGTGCATGCCTTATGCGGCCTCGCTGGTCAAGCTCTACAACGCCGAGATGCGGCTGTTGCAAGAGCCGCAAGTGCTGCGGCGCTTTCACGTCTTCAGCCGCGCCGGGCGCTCACTCTCGCCCGCTGCCGAGCAGTTTCGCAGCCATCTGCTGGCCGCCATTGCATTGCGCTACCCACCCCAACCATCCGCCAACGAGGACGGCGCAAACCAACAAGGCGGCTGAGGACGCAAGGCCCAGCAGCCGCCCATCAATTTCAATCAAAAGTAAAAATTACTTTATATCCAACATGCCGAAATAGGCATGATTTTTTTACTATTGATTTGCAAAAACCGCCTCCAACGCCTATTCATGCGCCGGAGGCAGGTCACGCCTTTACTCCACCCCTTCGCGCGCGATACGCATGGCTTCGCGCAGCACGGCGATGTCGCCGATGTGGTTGGCCAGCAGCAAGATCAGCCGGGCGTTGACTTGTTCGCTTTGCTCGTCGCTGAGGTCGCGGTGCATGTCGATCAGCAGCTCGTAAAAATCATCGCCGGGGCTGAAAGCGCGGAAATAGGGTTTGCCCGCTTCGGAAAAGTTCGATTGGGTAATCAAGCTCATATCAACCTCTGCTTTCAAAACTGTCCCAACGCACGCGCCAGGGCGGCGCGCACGCGCTGTGCATCCAGCGTGCGCCAGCGCGCGGCCACGTGCTGATCGGGGCGCAACAAATAGCAACTGCCGCTTTGCAGGTCGTAGCGCTCGCGGATGCGGCCTTTGGCATCGACGAGCGTGCGCAGGCCCGCCAGCGCGGCGCTATTCGCCACGGATGGCTCCACGCCCTGCCCTGTGATGACGATAGGCTCGATCGCCACCGTACCTTCGCGCGGCTCGCCCAAGGCGCGCAAGGCGCCAAGCTGCTGCTGCGTCATATCGGCCACATCGTCCACGTAATACAGCAGGTGAAAGCCTTGCTGCAACGCGCGCAGCAGCCAGCTTGGGCCCGCGCTGGTTTGCACGGGGGCGTCGTCGGCGGGCGCGCCGGGCACCATGACGCCGGCGAAGGCGTCTTCATCGGGCGTGTTCAGGCGCGATTCGGTCAAATAACTGGGCACCGAGAGGCGCCCGGAGTTGACCAGCGCCCGCGCAAAGGGGTAGTGCTGCGCCAGGCCCAGCACGGCGTTGCGCAAGTGGCGGCTGGCGCGGCTTTTGGGGGTGATGAAGTCGGTGGAGCGGGTGGAGTTCATGATGTTCTCGTCCGCTGCAAAGCCGCGCTCCTCGGTGTAGGTATCCAGCAAGGTGGCGGGGGCGTGGCCGTCGATGACCAGCTTGAGCTTCCAGGCCAGGTTGTCCGTATCCTGAATGCCGGAGTTGGCCCCACGCGCGCCAAAGGGCGAGACCTGGTGCGCGGCATCGCCCACAAATAGCACGCGGCCGTGGCGCAAGTCGTTCATGCGGCGGCATTGGAAGGTGTAAACGCTGACCCACTCCAGCTCGAATTCACGCCCTTCGCCCAGCATGGCGCGGATGCGGGGGATGACGTTTTCGGGCTTTTTCTCCTCGACCGGATCGGCATCCCAGCCGAGCTGGAAGTCGATGCGCCAGACGTTGTCGGCCTGGCGGTGCAGCAGCACGGACTGGTTGGGGTGAAACGGCGGATCGAACCAGAACCAGCGCTCGGCGGGGTAGTCGGCCTTCATCACCACATCGGCAATCAGGAAGCGGTCCATGAAGATGCGCCCTTCGATATCCAGCCCGAGCATGGTGCGCACGGGGCTGCGCGCGCCATCGGCCACCACCAGCCAGTCGGTGCTGAGGGTGTAGGCGCCATCGGGCGTTTCCACCCGCAGCGCCACTTGCTGCTCGCCCGGCGTGACGGCGATGACGTTGTTCTTGAAGCGCAGCTCCAGATTGGGCAGTTGGCGCGCGCGGCGCACCAGGTAGTCCTCCAGGTAGTACTGCTGAAGGTTGATCATGCCCGGGCGCTGGTGGTCCGGCTCGGGGCTGAGGTGGAAGTTGAACACTTCTTCCTCGCGGAAAAACGTGCGCCCGACGTTCCACGACACACCTTTGGCGACCATTTCATCGCCGCAGCCCAGGCGATCGAGCACCTCCAGCGTGCGCTTGGCGTAGCACACGCCGCGCGAGCCGATGGAGACGGTGTCGTCGTTGTCGATCAGCAGCACGCGCTGGCCTTGCTGGGCCAAGTCAATGGCCATGCACAAGCCCACCGGGCCTGCGCCCACCACCACCACGGGGTAATGGCCATCGCGCCCCTGCTCCAGCTCGGGCGGGCGCACGTACTCGAATTGGGGGTATTCAAAGGTGCTCAACATGATGCAGCTCCTGTTGTTTATCCCGCACTCAGGCTTGCAGCGCGTGCCACATCTCTTGATCGCGCTCGGCCGTCCAGATGCGCGGATCGCGGATGCCGCTGGCTTCGTCAAAAGCGCGCGTCACATCAAAGGGCAGGCAGTGCTCGTAGATGAAGACGTGGCCGAACTTGGGATCCATGTTCTGGCGCGTATGCGCCATGGCGGCTTTCAAGTCCATGCCTTGCGCCACGGCTTCCTGGGCGCTGCGGTAGAGGGTGGAGACGAAATCGCGCGTGTAGTCGATGCCCGCTTGCACGCGCTCGGGCGTCATCAGCGCCGGGCCGCGACCGGGGATGAGCTTGTCAAAGCGCATGGCCTCCAGGTTGTCCAGCGTTTGCGGCCAGTCGGCCAGATAGGCATCGCCCGTGTAGCAAGCGGCCTCGGCCTCCACCAAATCGCCCGAGAAGCAGATGTTTTGCGACGGCAGGTACACAATAGCATCGCCTTTGGTGTGGCCGCGCCCGATTTGCTTGATCTTGACTTCTAGCTTGCCCAGCCACAACGTCATCTCGCCCTGGAAGGTCATGGTCGGCCAGGTCAGGCCGGGCACGCTTTCGACGGCCTGAAACAGGCGCGGGAAACGGCCAATCTCCGAATCCATGTCCTGCTGGCCGCGCTCGACGATCAAGTCGTAAGTGTCGTGGCTGGCAATGATTTGCTCCAGCCCCTCGCTGCGGTAGCCCGATGCGCCCAGCACGCGCACGGCGTGGTAGTGGGTCAGCACCACGTATTTGATGGGCAAGTCGGTGATCTCGCGCACCTTGGCAATCACCCCTTGCGCAGCCACTGGCGTGGCCGTGGCATCCACAATCATCACGCCATCATCGCCAATGATGACGCCGGTGTTGGGGTCGCCCTCGGCGGTGTAGGCATAGGCGTTGTCCGAGAGTTTTTCCCAGCTAATCTGTTTTTCTTCCAGGTCGGCCTGGGAGGCAAATTTCTTGTCGCTCATCGTTTGGGTCTCCAGTGAGATAAATGGAACATATTGACCGCGGCATTCTAGGTTTCGATTAATCTATCGTCAATCGATTTGTTTATAACGAATTTCCATCGTCCTTTCCACCATGCCCAACAGCCCCTCCCCGCGCGCCAGCGAGCAGCGCGGCATCCAGTCGATTGAAGTGGGCGGCGCTTTGCTGCAAGCGCTGGCCGATCATGGCAGCCCGATGATGCTCAAAGACCTGGCCGCCGCCGCCAACATGCCTGCGGCCAAGGCGCATCCGTATCTGGTGAGCTTCGTCAAACTGGGCCTGGCCGAGCAAGACGCCCGCACCGGCCGCTATCGGCTCGGCCCCTTTGCCCTGCAACTGGGCTTGAGCGCGCTGCGCGGCCTCGATCCCGTGCGCATCGCCACGCATCAGGCCGCCTTGCTGGCCGATGAAAGCCAGCTCAGCATCGCCGTGGCGGTGTGGGGCAACTTCGGGCCGACGGTGATCCACATCGAAGAGGGCCAGCGCCCCATCCACGTCAACATGCGCCCGGGCACGGTGCTGATGCCGCTGCTGCTCTCGGCCACGGGGCGGGTGTTTGCCGCCTTCATGCCCGGCCGCACCATTGAGCCGCTGCTGCGGCGCGAGACGCAACCCGCGCACGGCGATGGCGATGCTTCAGCGCACACCACCGCCAGCGCCCGGCCCACGCTGGCGGCCTTTGCCTACGCCGCTGCTGCGGGGCATACGCCAGACCCTGCTCGCGGCATGCGCACCTGGGCACAGGCGCAGGCTTTGCTGGAGGAGATTCGCACCCAACGGCTGGCGCGCGCGATGGGCAGCCCGATCCCCGGCGTCAATGCCTTCTCCGCCCCGGTGCACGATGCCAGCGGCCAACTGGCCCTGACCATTACCGCCATGGGCGCGGCGGACGATTTCGATGCCGCCTGGGACAGCCCCATCGCCCAGCGCTTGCGCGCCTGCGCCCGCGAGATCGAGTACCGCCTGGGCGCGCCCGATCCAGCGGGGGGCGCTGGGCCAAGCGCCTAGCACGACCCCTTTTGGCATTCGCTCAATTTACAAATCAATGTGAATTGAAAACAAATACCACCATGCCGAAACAGGGTGATTTCATTTCCTTTTGATCGATAAAAAATCAGCCCACCCACATTCATGCAGGCAGGCAGGCCGGTGGCTTGATGAAGAAGGGCTTGGGGACGGGCTTGCCGTCGCTCGCCTGTGGCCCGGCAGCGGCGGCTCAAGCCCCGTGCGTCTCGCCCCTCAACATCACACGTCGATATTGGCCGCGCGCAGGGCGTTGGCTTCGATGAAGTCGCGGCGCGGCTCCACCTCGTCGCCCATGAGCATGGTGAAGATGCGGTCGGCCTCGATGGCGTCCTGGATTTGCACGCGCAGCAGGCGGCGCACGCTGGGGTCCATGGTGGTTTCCCAGAGCTGTTCGGCGTTCATTTCGCCCAGGCCCTTGTAGCGCTGGCGGCTGGTGGTGCGCTCGGCCTCGGCCAGCAGCCATTGCATGGCCTGGTGGAAGCTGGCCACCTCCTGCTCTTTCATGCGCTCGCCCTCGCCGCGCTGCACTTTGGCGCCTTCGCCCAGCATGCCGCTGAGGGCCTGGGCGGCCTGGGCCAGGGTGTGGTAGTCGGCGCTTTTGGCGAAGTCCTGCGGGATGAGGCTGCTTTTGATGTTGCCGTGGTGGCGGCGGCTGATGCGCAGCACGGGTTTTTCGGTGCGCGGGTCGATCAGGGCCTCGACTTGCGCTTGCTCGGTGACGCGGGTGCGGTCGCTCAAATGCTGTTGCAGCGCGGCGGCGGTGTGCTGCATGTCCTCCAGGGTGTCGGCGCGCAGCGGCACGCCGTCGGCCAAGGCCTGCAAGGCCTGGCCGTCCATGTAGGTGGACAGGCGCAGGATGGCGCCCTGGGCCTTCTGGTAGATGGCGGCCAGCTTCTCCAGCGCCTCGCCCTCAATGGGCTGGGCGCCTTCGCGCGGCAGGATGCGCGCGTCGCGCAGCGCGATGCGGGTGAGGAACTGGTCCAGCGCCTGGGCGTCCTTGAGGTACAGCTCCTCCTTGCCGGCCTTGACTTTGTACAGAGGCGGTTGGGCGATGTAGATGTGGCCGCGCTCGACCAGCTCGGGCATCTGGCGGTAGAAGAAGGTCAGCAGCAGGGTGCGGATGTGGGCGCCGTCCACATCGGCATCGGTCATGATGATGATGCGGTGGTAGCGCAGTTTGGCCGCGTCGAAGTCGTCTGCGCCGCCCTTGCCGTCCTCGCCCACGGTGCGGCCAATGCCGGTGCCCAGGGCGGTGATGAGGGTGAGGATTTCGTTGCTGGAGAGCAGCTTTTCGTAGCGCGCTTTCTCGACGTTGAGGATCTTGCCGCGCAGCGGCAGGATGGCCTGGAACTTGCGGTCGCGCCCTTGCTTGGCGCTGCCGCCGGCGCTGTCGCCCTCGACGATGTAGATCTCGCACAGGGCGGGGTCTTTCTCCTGGCAGTCGGCCAGCTTGCCCGGCAGGCCCATGCCGTCGAGCACGCCCTTGCGGCGCGTCATCTCGCGGGCCTTGCGCGCGGCTTCGCGGGCCTTGGCGGCCTCGACGATCTTGCCGCAGATGAGCTTGGCGTCGTTGGGCTTTTCCAGCAGGAAGTCGGTCAGCGCGCGGGCCACGATGTCTTCCACCGGGGCGCGCACTTCGCTGGAGACGAGCTTGTCCTTGGTCTGGCTGCTGAACTTGGGCTCGGGCACCTTGACCGAGAGCACGCAGCACAGGCCTTCGCGCATGTCCTCGCCGCTGACTTCAACCTTGTCCTTCTTGGCCAGGCCGTTTTCCTCGATGTATTTGTTGATGACGCGGGTCATGGCCGCGCGCAGGCCCGTCAGGTGCGTGCCGCCGTCGCGCTGCGGGATGTTGTTGGTGAAGCACAGCACGGTTTCGTTGTAGCTGCTGTTCCACTGCATGGCCACTTCCACGCCGATTTCCGTGCCGGGGATGCCGCCGTAGCTGTCGGCCGGGCGGCTGCCGCTGGCATAGAAAGTGGTGGGGTGCAGCACCTGCTTGCCTTTGCTGATGAACTCCACAAAGCCCTGCACGCCGCCGCTGCCGGCGAAGTCGTCCTCCTGGCCGGTGCGCTCGTCCAGCAGGCGGATGCGCACGCCGTTGTTCAGAAAGCTCAGCTCGCGCAGGCGCTTGGCCAGCACCTCGTACTGGAATTCGTTGTTCTGCTGAAAGATGTCGGTGTCGGGCAGGAAATGCACGCGCGTGCCGCGCTGCTCGGCCGGGCCGATGATGCGCATGGGCGAGACCTGCACGCCATCGACGACTTCGATCTGCCGATCGAGCAGCTTGCCGCGCGAGAAGCTCAGCTCGTGCTGCACGCCCTCGCGCGAGACGGTGACGGTCAGCGAGGAGGAGAGCGCGTTCACGCAGCTCACACCCACGCCGTGCAGGCCGCCGGAGACTTTGTAGCTGTTCTGGTTGAACTTGCCGCCGGCGTGCAGCTCGGTCAGCGCGATCTCGGTGGCAGAGCGCTTGGGCTCGTGCTTGTCGTCCATCTTGATGGCCGTGGGGATGCCGCGGCCGTTGTCCTGCACGCTCAGCGAGCCATCGCCGTGGATGGTGATGAGGATGTCGTCGCAGTGGCCCGCCAGGGCCTCGTCGATGGAGTTGTCCACCACCTCGAACACCAGGTGGTGCAGGCCCGTGCCATCGGAGGTGTCGCCGATGTACATGCCCGGGCGCTTGCGCACGGCCTCCAGCCCTTCGAGGATCTGGATCGCGCCGGCGTCGTAATCGCTGCCGGCCGGCTCGCCCTGGGTGGGCGCGGGGCGCTCCTCGGGCAAGTCAGAAGGTGGTGCATCGGAGCGGTTGGAATCTGTCATGTCGGCTTTCTTTCGTTTTCGGGTGGCGCTGGGCAGTTCAGGCACCACCAAAACGCGGTTTGCAAAACGCGGCTTGCAAAACGCGGGCTGCTCCCGCCAGGGCGCAGCCTTGCTTGTCAACGCCTCAGCCCCCAAAACCCTCCAAGCGCAGGGCGCCTTTTGAGGGTTTTGGGGGCTGAGAGCCTGGGCAAAATCTCTGCAAGGCCATCACGGCTTATTAGAGCCTGTTTAGCGCCTGTCAGCGATAGAGGGCCTACTCAGGCCCCTCAAATCCGCATCGGCATCACCACGTATTTGAAGTTGGCATCGTCGGGCGTGCTCAGCAGCGCCGAACTGCTGCCATCTTCAAAGGTGATGGTGACCATGTCCTGCTGCATGTTGGAGAGCACATCCAGCAGATAGCTGACGTTAAAGCCGGATTCGACCTTCTCGCCGCCGTAATCGATTTCCAGCTCGTCCTGCGCCTCCTCCTGCTCGGCGTTGGCCGAGCTGATGCGCAGCAGGCCCGGCTCGAAATGCAGGCGAACGCCCTTGAATTTGTCGCTGGTCATGATGGTCATGCGCTGCAAGCTCGCTTGCAGGGCCTGGCGGCCCAGCGTCACGCTGTGGCGGTAGCCCACGGGGATGACGCGGTTGTAATCGGGGAACTTGCCCTCCACCAGCTTGGTGACGAACTCCAGCCCGTTGAAACTGAGCTTGGCCTGGTTGTTGGCAAATTGGAATTGGATCATCGCCACGTCATCGCCGCGGTCGTTGCGCGCGTCGCGCAACAGGCGTTGCAGCTCCAGCACCGTCTTGCGCGGCAGGATGACTTCCTGCTTGGGCACATCGGCGTCCAGCGTGGCGCTGGCAAAAGCCAGGCGGTGGCCGTCGGTGGCCACCAGGCTGAGCGTGCGGCCTTCGGCCACGAACAAGATGCCGTTGAGGTAATAGCGGATGTCCTGCACCGCCATGGCGAAAGACACCTGGCCCAGCAAATGCTTGAGCACGGCTTGCGGGATGGAAAACGCCGGGCCGAAGTTGGGCGACTCCTGCACCAGCGGGAAATCGCTGGCGGGCAGCGATTGCAGAGTGAAGCGGCTTTTGCCGCCTTTGAGGATGAAGCGCTCCTGTGCGGCCTCCAGCGTCACGACCTGATCGGGCTGGAAGGTTCGCAAAATCTCGATCAGCTTGCGCGCGCCGATGGTGGTGGCAAAGTCTTCGGCAGCATCCCCGCCCAGATCGGCGGTAGTGCGGATTTGCACCTCCAGATCGCTGGTGGTCAATTGCAAGATGTTGCCCGTCTTGCGCAGCAGCACGTTGGCCAGAATGGGCAGGGTGTGCCGACGCTCCACAATGCCCGCAATGGATTGCAGAACCGAAAGGACTTTGTCCTGGGGAGCTTTGAAGACAATCAACGCTTTTCTCCGTGGATGAGGTGTTGCAGCGCCCGCGCGGTCTTGCCGTCTTTGAGCCAACCGCTGCTCAAGAGTGCGCGCAAAGACGCAAATGCGGGCCAATGCGCTATTTTCTACGAAAAAACAGGTGCTTTCCGCCTATACCATAGGGCGTTTTGAGTCTCCTCACCTTCCTTCCCTCACCCTCTCAGGAGTGCCTATGCAAACCACCGATTTCGTTTCTACCCTTTTTGATGGTCAATCCAACCCCAACAAAGTCACGGTTGCCTTCACCATGGCGCTCAATGCCGTGCAGCAAGGCCACAGCGCCACGCTCATCCTCATGGTGGAGGCGGTCACGCTGGGCAAACCCGGCGCCACCCAGGGCATGGACATCGGCCAGCCCTTTGAGCCGGTGAGCGATTTGCTGGAGAAATTCCTCGCCGGCGGCGGGCGCGTGGTGATCTGCCGCTCCTGCATGGTGCACAACGGCCTGAGCGAAGCCGATATGGATCCGCGCTTTGGCTTCATCACCGCCCCCGAAGTGGTGCAATTGCTCATGGCCGCCAAAGGCACACTGCAAGTGGCCTGATCGCGCACAGCGCACAACACCCAGGCACACGCGCCGTGCCACAACGGCCTGACCGCCCGCGCGGCTTGCCTGGCACTTTCCCTGCCCCTGGCTGGCCTGAGCCTGGCCCAGCGGGCGCTAGCATCGGCAAGGCTGTGGCCTTGGGGCCTTACCCCTCCCCCTTCTCATAACACCTTCAAAGGAGATTTCACATGGCATACGAAACCATCGAAGTACGCACCGAAGCGGAAAAAGTCGGCATCATCACTCTCAACCGCCCCAAGGCCCTCAACGCCTTGAACGACCAGCTCATGACCGAGCTGGGCCAGGCCCTCAAGGCCTTTGACGCCGACGACAGCATTGGCTGCATCATCGTCACCGGCAGCGAAAAAGCCTTTGCCGCCGGCGCCGACATCACGGCCATGGCCAAGTACAACTTCATCGACGCCTACAAGGGCGACTTCATCACCCGCAACTGGGAAACCATCCGCAGCGTGCGCAAGCCCGTCATCGCCGCCGTCAGCGGCTACGCCCTGGGCGGCGGCTGCGAGCTGGCCATGATGTGCGACTTCATCATCGCCGCCGAAAACGCCAAGTTCGGCCAGCCCGAAATCAAGCTGGGCGTGATCGCCGGCGCAGGCGGCACGCAGCGCCTGCCGCGCGCCGTGGGCAAGGCCAAGGCCATGGACATGAACCTCACCGGCCGCATGATGGACGCGCAGGAAGCCGAGCGCTCCGGCTTGGTCAGCCGCGTGGTGCCCACCGACAAGCTGATGGAAGAAGCCCTGGGCGCGGCGCTGACCATTTCCAGCTACTCGCTCATCGCCGCCATCGCCGCCAAGGAAGCCGTCAACCGCGCCTTTGAAAGCGGCCTGTCCGACGGCGTGATGTTCGAGCGCCGCCTGTTCCACGCGCTGTTTGCCACGCAAGACCAGAAGGAAGGCATGGACGCCTTCGTCAACAAGCGCCCGGCGCAGTTCAAGAACCAGTAAACCCTACCAGACGGCCTTCCCAGGCCGTCTTTTTATAAATCAAAAATAAATAAAACAACCTCGTTTCGGCAATTCTGTCAATAAATGGAATTTACTTTGATCTAGAACAAAAGGAAATGCCATGGAACAAGCCCAGCCCTTCAACCTCTACCTAAAAGAAAACAGCCGCGCCACCCACGACAGCGTGGATGCGCTGGTCATGTCCGTCAAACCCTTTGAGAACAACGCCAACTACATCCGCTTTTTGCAGTTGCAGGCGGTGTTCCACAAAATCGTCGATCCGCTGTTTCAAGACCCGCAGCTCAACGCCCGCATGCCCGGCCTCGCCGAGCGCCGCCGCTACGACGACGTGCTGCTGGACTTGCAAGATTTGGGCGCAGCCGAAAAGCCCGTGCAACTACCCATCCCCCAGCCCCAGGGGGCCGAAGCCATCGGCTGGCTGTACTGCGCCGAAGGCTCCAACCTGGGCGCGGCGTTTTTGTTCAAGGACGCGCAAAAACACCTGGGCTTTGACGAAACTCGCGGCGCGCGCCACCTGCGCCCCCACGCCGATGGCCGGGCCAAGCACTGGCGCGAATTCACCGACCAGCTCAACCAACTGGACATGAGCAGCGGCCTCAACCGCGAAACCGCCCTCAAAGGCGCGCTGGAAGCCTTCAGCTTCTACAAAGCCTTGCTGCGCGAGATTTACGAGCTGGCTTGAGCCCACCGCCCCTGCCCACCTTCGACACCACCGGGCGGCCCGCGCATGCAGGGCCGCCTTTTATATTTCAAGGAAAAATAAACCCATACCCATCATGCCAAAACAAGGAAATTATTTTTCCCATTGATTTACAAAAATCCCCAATCAGCACATTCAGAGAGCTTTGACGCCGCCTCCCTCCCACCAAGCCAGCCACTGGCTGCCCGAAAGGCATACGCCGCAGGCCGTCCCCCCATCCGCTCTCTTGAGCGCCGTGTAGAGATTTTGGACAGGCTCTTAAAATGCGCGCTGGCCCGGCGCCCTCTTGTTTCACGCGGCTGCGCCCGCCCCTTTCGCCAGCCGCAAGCGCCCTGCCCACCGCCATCTTTTTCAGGATTTCCCCCGTGTCACTGTTCGTCACCCTGCTTGAGGGCGCACCCGCCCTTTCCGCCTTTCGCGCCCAAAAACTCCTGCCCCAACTGCAAGCCATCGCCCCCGGCATTGAGGCGCTGGATGCGCGCCACCTCTACCTGATCGCCAGCCAAACCCAGCCCGACGCCCAGACGCTGGCGCAGTGGGAGCGCCTGCTGGACGCCCAACAAGGCAGCGCCAGCAGCAACGCAGACAACACTGCCAGCGCCACCCGCGACGCCCACGCCCCGCTGTGGCTGGTCACGCCGCGCGTGGGCACGGTCAGCCCCTGGGCCTCCAAGGCGACGGACATCGCCCGCAACTGCGGCCTGGCGGCATCCTCGGGCCTGGTGCGCATCGAGCGCGCCACGGCCTACAACGTGCAGCCAGGCGGCCAGCCCTTGAGCCAAGCCCAGTGGCAAGCCATCGCCGCCCTGCTGCACGACCGCATGACCGAATCCGTGCTGACGCACCCCAGCCAGGCCCGACAACTGTTTGACAGCCTGCCCGCCGCGCCGCTGCAAACGGTGGACGTGCTCAGCGGCGGCCCCGAGCAAGGCAAGCAGGCGCTGGAGGCGGCCAACCGCGACTGGGGCCTGGCACTGGCCGAGGATGAGATCGACTACCTCGTAGCCGCCTTCACGCAACTGGGCCGCAACCCCACGGATGTGGAGCTGATGATGTTCGCCCAGGCCAACAGCGAGCACTGCCGCCACAAGATATTCAACGCGGACTTCACCATTGACGGCCAGCGCCAGGACAAAAGCCTGTTCGGCATGATCCGCCACACGCACCAGATGGCGCCGCAGCACACCGTCGTGGCCTATGCCGACAACGCCTCGGTGATGGAAGGCCATGCCATCGAGCGCTTCGTCGCCCGCGCCGGCGACGCCCAGGCCCCGCGCCAGTACGTGCGCGAGCCGGCCCGCCACGACGTGCTGATGAAGGTGGAGACGCACAACCACCCCACGGCCATCTCGCCCTTCCCCGGCGCGGCCACCGGCGCGGGCGGCGAAATCCGCGACGAAGGCGCCACCGGCCGTGGCGCGCGGCCCAAGGCGGGGCTGACAGGCTTTACCGTCTCCAAGCTCTGGGGCGGGCTGAGCGAGCAGCCCGGCGGCAAGCCCGCCCACATGGCCAGCCCGCTGGAGATCATGACCGAAGGCCCGCTGGGCGGCGCGGCCTTCAACAACGAGTTTGGCCGCCCCAACCTGGCCGGTTATTTCCGTGAATACGAGCAAGAAGTCGCGGGCGTGCAGCGCGGCTTTCACAAGCCCATCATGATCGCCGGCGGCCTGGGGCAGATCGATGCCACGCAGGTCAAGAAAGTGCAATTCCCCGCTGGCACGCTGCTGGTGCAACTGGGCGGTCCGGGCATGCGCATCGGCATGGGCGGCGGCGCGGCCAGCTCGCTGGCCAGCGGCGTGAACGCGGCCGATCTGGACTTTGACTCCGTGCAGCGCGGCAACCCCGAGATTGAGCGCCGCGCGCAGGAAGTCATCAACCAATGCTGGCAATTGGGCCAGGACAACCCCATCCTGGCCATCCACGACGTGGGCGCGGGCGGCTTGTCCAACGCCTTCCCCGAGCTGGTCAACGACGCCGGGCGGGGCGCGCGCTTTGATTTGCGCGCCGTGCCGCTGGAGGAAAGCGGCCTCTCGCCCAAGGAGATCTGGAGCAACGAAAGCCAGGAGCGCTACGTCATGGCCATCGCCCCCGAGGCGCTGGCGCGTTTTGAGGCGCTGTGCGCGCGCGAGCGCTGCCCATTTGCCGTGGTGGGCGTGACCACCGAAGCGCGCGAGCTGCGCGTGACCGAGGGCGACGACGCCACCGAAGCCACCACCGCCCCGCACCCCGTGGACATGCCCATGGACGTGCTGCTGGGCAAACCGCCCAAGATGCACCGCGACGTGCGCAGCGTGGCGCGCACGCCCCAGCCGCTGGATGTCACCGGCGTGGGTCTGCAAGAGGCCATCATCGGCGTGCTCAGCCACCCCACCGTGGCCAGCAAGCGCTTTCTCATCACCATTGGCGACCGCGCCGTGGGCGGCCTCACGCACCGCGACCAAATGGTCGGCCCCTGGCAAGTGCCGGTGGCCGATTGCGCCGTCACCCTGGCCGATTTCAAAGGGCTGGCGGGCGAAGCCATGAGCATGGGCGAGCGCAGCCCGGTAGCCGCCCTCAACGCCCCGGCCTCGGGCCGCCTGGCCATTGCCGAGGCCATCACCAACCTGCTGGCCGCGCCCATTGAGCTGGCGCGCGTCAAGCTCTCGGCCAACTGGATGGCCGCCTGCGGCGAGCCGGGCGAGGACGCCGACCTGTACGCCACCGTGCGCGCCGTCGGCCTGGAGCTGTGCCCGGCGCTGGGCATTTCCATCCCCGTGGGCAAGGACAGCCTGTCCATGCGCACCGTCTGGCAGCACGAAGGCCAGCCACGCAAGGTCACCTCGCCCGTGACGCTGATCGCCAGCGCCTTTTGCACCCTGCCCGACATCACCGACACGCTCACGCCGCAACTCAATCGCGACGAGGCCGACACCACCCTCATCCTCATCGACCTGGGCCGCGGCCAGATGCGCATGGGCGGCTCCATGCTGGCGCAGGTGCTGGGCCAGGAGGGCGGCGCCACCGCCGATCTGGACGACGCGCAAGACCTGGTGCGCCTGGTCGATGCCGTCAACCAACTGCGCCGCGAAGGCAAGCTGCTGGCCTACCACGACCGCAGCGACGGCGGCCTGTTGGCCACCGTGGCCGAAATGGCCTTTGCCGGGCGCGTGGGCGTGGCGCTGAATGTGGACTTGCTCGTCACCGAAGGCGACGGCATCAGCGACAGCCGCGCCGAATACGGCGACGCCAAGAACTGGGCGCAGCAAATCAGCGCACGCCGCGAAGAACTCACCCTCAAAGCCCTGTTCAACGAGGAGCCGGGCGTAGTGCTGCAAGTGCGCACCGCCGAGCGCGACGCCGTCATGCAAACGCTGCGCGCGCACGGCCTGTCCAAGCACAGCCACTACATCGGCAAAACCCGCCCCGCGCAGGCCCCGCTGGAAGATGGCAAAGGCCAGCTGCAAATCTGGCGCGACACGCAAAAAGTCTTTGCCGCCGACCTGTTCGACCTCTACCAGGTCTGGGACAGCGTGAGCTGGCAAATCGCCCGCGAGCGCGACAACCCCGCCTGCGCCGATGAAGAACACGCCAGCGCGGGCCAAATGGACGACCCCGGCCTGCATGTGCATCTGAGCTTCGATCCGGCCGAGGACGTGGCCGCCCCCTTCATCGGTCAGGCTCGCCCGCGCGTGGCCATCCTGCGCGAGCAGGGCGTCAACTCCCACGTCGAAATGGCCTACGCCTTCAGCGAAGCGGGCTTTGACGCCATCGACGTGCACATGAGCGACTTGCAGGCCGGGCGCGAAAACCTGGCGCAATTTCAGGGCTTGGTCGCCTGCGGCGGCTTCAGCTACGGCGACACCCTGGGCGCGGGCGTAGGCTGGGCGCGCTCCATCACCTTCAACCCCGCGCTGCTGGAGCAATTCCAGCAATTCTTCGCCCGTGGCGACAGCTTCGGCCTGGGCGTGTGCAACGGCTGCCAGATGTTCGCCGAGCTGGCGAGCATCATCCCCGGCGCAGGGGCCTGGCCGCGCTTTACCACCAACCGCAGCGAGCGCTTCGAGGCGCGCCTCTCGCAAGTCGAGGTGCTGGACAGCCCCAGCCTGTTCCTGCAAGGCATGGCTGGCAGCCGCCTGCCCGTCGTCGTCGCCCACGGCGAAGGCTTTGCCAACTTCAGCCGCCAGGGCGACGCCAGCGCTGCCATCGCCGCCATGCGCTACGTCGATCACCTGGGCCAGCCCACCGAGCGCTACCCCGCCAACCCCAACGGCAGCCCCGGCGGCCTGACCGCCGTCACCACCGCCGACGGGCGCTTCACGGCCATGATGCCCCACCCCGAGCGCGTCTTCCGCAACGCCCAGATGAGCTGGACGGATCTGGCCGCCACCGGCGGCCTGGGCGCCCACAGCCCCTGGGTCCGCCTGTGGCGCAACGCGCGCAAGTGGGTGGGTTAAACACCACCAAAATACAAATCAAAAGGAAATAAAATAACCCCTTATTGGCATGATGGGTCTATTGTTCCATTTACCTTGATTTGTATAGAACACCAATACAAACGGCCGCTTGATGCGGCCGTTTGCGTTGGTATTGGTATGGGTGGCGAAGGCGGATCAAGCGAGAGATTTGCCAACCGCCAAACAAGCGCATTGGCCCTCAGCCCTCAAAATGCTCAGGCTCCAACCATCACCCCTTCAACCCGCGCGCTTATTGAGCAGCGCCACCGCCACGCGGGATTGGTTTTTGCGGCCCAGATGCTCGCTGATGAATTGGCCTGCGTCCACGAGCTTGTCCAGATCGATGCCCGTTTCGATATCCATGCCGTGCAGCATATACACCACATCTTCCGTGGCAACGTTGCCCGTGGCGCCCTTGGCGTAAGGGCAACCGCCCAGGCCAGCGACGGAGGATTGGAAGTTGCTCACCCCCACCTCCATCGCCGCCAAGGTATTGGCCAGAGCCTGGCCGTAGGTGTCGTGGAAGTGGCCGCTGATGTGTGCAATGTCGTAATAGCCCAGCGTCGCCTCGATGGCGGCCTGCACCTTGCGCGGCGTGCCCACGCCGATGGTGTCGGCCACGTCCACGCGCTGCACGCCAATTTCTTTCATCAGGCTAGCCAGGTAGGCTACTTTTTCGGGGGCGATATCGCCTTCGTAGGGGCAACCGACGGTGCAGCTCATGGCGCCGCGCACGGCCATGCCTTGGGCCAGGGCGGCCTGAACCACCGGGGCGAAGCGCTCGATGCTCTCGGCAATGGAGCAGTTGATGTTCTTCTGGCTGAAAGCCTCGCTGGCCGAGCCAAAGACGACGATTTCGTCAGGCCGCGTGGGCAGCGCCGCTTCAAAACCTTTCATGTTGGGGGTGAGCACGCTGTAGCGCACGCCGGCCTTGCGGGCGATGCCGGCCATGACTTCGGCGTTGTCGCCCATTTGCGGCACCCATTTGGGGCTGACGAAGCTGGTGACTTCGATTTCCTGCAAGCCCGCCTCTTGCAGCTTGTGCACCAGCTCGATCTTGATGGCGGCGGGCACAGGTTGTTTTTCGTTTTGCAAACCATCGCGCGGGCCGACGTCGATGATCTGGACTTTGCTGGGCAATGTCATGGCGGGACTCTCCTGGTGAAAGCGCTGTGGGGAAGCGCAATTTTTATATTTCAAAAAGCAACAAAATCACCCTATTTCGGCAATTTTATAAACAATCGCCTTTTCTTATGATCTGCAATATAGCCATGAAATGGCTGTAGGCGATGTTTTCTGCGGGGAAGGCGGCCGTGGCAAAAACATCGGGCCTGTGAAAGGCCCGATGTTTTTGCTCCAGATGCCATCACACGGCGTCGCCGTTTTGCTCGCCGGTGCGGATGCGGATGACTTGCTCCAGCGGGGTGATGAAAATTTTGCCGTCGCCGATTTTGCCGGTGCGCGCGGCCTTGGTGATGGCCTCCACGCAGGTTTCCACGACTTCGCTTTTGACGGCGATTTCGATTTTGACTTTGGGCAAAAAGTCCACCACGTATTCGGCGCCACGGTACAGCTCGGTATGGCCTTTTTGGCGGCCAAAGCCTTTGACTTCAGAGACCGTCAGGCCCGTAATACCTGCTTCGGCCAGGGCTTCGCGCACCTCATCGAGTTTGAAGGGTTTGATGACGGCGGTAATCAGCTTCATGCTCATGGAAATTCCTGCTTCGATGGTTTTGCGAGTACGGGCCGCCAACGACGGCCCGCGCTCCTTGGAGTGAAAACATACGCCTCGCGCACCGGGCGCGCGACGGGCTCTGATGGTAACGCGATTAGGGTGCGCGGTGCCTGCCCATTCGCAGCATTGGTTACTGAAAAACCCGCTCGCGCAGCCATTTGGTGGCGACCCATTTTTCGCCGGATATGACGGGCGCGCCGCCATGCAGCGAGAGGGTGCTGGGGTGGGCACGGTCGTAGCTGAAAAAAACGGCCATGCCTTGCTGGGCGGTGATTTCCAGCCCGGCGTCGGGGAAGGTGGTGCCGCCGCCTTCGGGCGGGGTGTTGAGGTAGATCAGCAGGGTTCCCACGCGCTGGCCGCCGCGGCTGAGCAGCGCCTCGGTGCTGGGCTGGCCCAGCTCGAAGTAGTCGTAATGGGGGCGATATTCCGCACCCGGCCCGTAGCGCAGCACTTGCAGGCCCTCGCCGTTTTCCACCGGCCAATTGAGCAGGCGGCTGATACGCGCCTCCAGCGCGCTGATGACGGGGGCCTGGCCGCGATCGAAAAACATGCCGTCGCTGGTGCGGCTGGCGTTGAGGGAGTCGCCACCCTCCTCGCTTTGGTTATCCACGGTGAGGGAGCGGCGCATGTGCGGCTTGGCCAGCGTGATGATTTCATCGCACTCGGCGGGCGTGAGCAGGCCGTCGAGCACGACCACGCGCGGCAGGCGCAGGTGCATGAGCACGCGCACCTGGCGGTCGCCCACGTCGATCCAGGCGGGGTGGTTGTCCAGCGCAATCTCTGGCGTGGCGACGGCGCGCGGCAAGCGCTCAGCCGATCGGGCCGCCGCGCCTGCGGGGCCTAGCGCTTGCTCCAGCACGGCTTGCAGCGCGGCGAGATCGATGCCGAGCACGGTCTCCAGCGCGGCCAGCGCCACTTCTTCATGCCAGCCTGCATCCAGCATGGCTTGCAGCACCTTGGGCGCGGAAACGCCCGCCTTGGCCTGCGCGGCGATCCAGGTTTTCAGCTCAGGCGTGATGGAGGCCTGGTAGGGGTTGGCGGCTTGGGTCATAGCGGTGGTTTCCTACAAGGGCAGAAAGCGAGGCGCGGCGGCAGCATCACATGCGGCCAAAGGAGAAGGCCTCGCTCTGGGGTGTTTGCTCCACTTCGTCGATCAGGCGCAGCAGCGGGCGCAGCTCGCGGTAGCGGCTGGCGGTGCTGCGGATGTAGTGGATAAAGCGCGGCGCATCAGCCAAGTATTGGGGCTTGCCATCGCGCAGCGTCAGGCGCGCAAAAATGCCCGCCACTTTCAGATGGCGCTGCAGGCCCATCCATTCCACCGCGCGGTAGAACTCGCCGAAATCGCGCTCCAGTTCGGGGGCGTTGGCCAACAATCCGGCTTTGCGGGCGCGCTCCCAGTAACGCACGGCGATGTCGAGCACGAAGTCCTCCTCCCAACTGTGGAAGGCGTCGCGCAGCAAGCTGGCCAGGTCATAGGTGATGGGGCCATGCAGCGCGTCCTGGAAATCCAGCAGGCCGCTCAGGCGCGCGCCCTGCCCCGCCGTATCGGGCTGCACCATCAGGTTGCGTAGCATGTAATCGCGGTGGACGAAGACTTGCGGCACGGCCAAGCTGCGCGCCACGATGAGCTCAAAGCTCTGGTGCAGGCATTGGGTTTGGCTGGCGCTGAGTTCGGCCCGGCGGTGTTGGCCCAGGTACCACTGCTCGAAAAGCCTCAGCTCCTGGTGCAGCTTGTCGGCGTCGTAGGCGGGCACCGACTGTGCGGGAACGCGAGTTTGCATGGCGATGAGCCAATCCAGCGCCTGCACCATCAGCGGCTGGGCGCGCCGGGCGGTGTCTTCGCCGCCGTTGGGGGCGTCTTGCGCAGTGGCCAGCAGATATTGCAACGCGGTTTGACGGCCCAGGTCGTTCATGAGGAGGAAGCCGTTTGGCACGTCAGCGGCCAGGATGTCCGGCACGGGCAAGCCCGCTTGCTGCAAAAGCTGGTCGATGTGCAAAAAGGCCGCCAGCGGCTCTTTGTCCGGCGGGGCGTCCATGATGATGCGGCTTTGGCCCTGCCGGTCGTGCACGCGCAGGTAACGCCGAAAGCTGGCGTCGGCGCTGGCCAGCTTCAAGGTGCTGGCATCGAGGCCGTGGGCAGCCGCCTGGGCGGCGAACCAGGCGTCAAAACAGATGCGGCGTTCAGGGTCTTCCCACGGGATGCTGTTCATGGTTTTTTCTCAAACTGTGCTGCCCGCCATTGTATGAATAGGCTGCCTGGGATTTGGGCTGAAAGCGACACTTTGATGAAATAGCTGTTTTTAAATCAAAATAAAATTCAACCAAATACTATCATGCCAAAATAGCATTATTTTATTTCTTTTTGAATTGCAAATTCAAAGACCTGCATGCTGTTGCGCGTGCCGCTGTTGCTCTGCGCGGGCCATGGCGGCGATGAGTTCGCCCCAGGTTGCCATGCCCAGCGCCTGCGCCCTGGCCAGTGCGACCAATGCCAATTCGGCGGTGGCCATCGCATCGGCCACGGCATGGTGGCGCTCGCTATTGCCCAGGCGCAAGGCGCGCAGCCACGCATCCAGATCGGTGCCCAGCGCGGCATGCTCGGGGAACAACAGCGGCATGGCATGCGCCAGGTCGTACACCTTGGGCAAGCGCCCGCCCTGCGCCGTCAGCCCCAGCCACTGCTGCGCGGCGCGGTGCAGCATCGTTTCGTCAAACCAGGCGTGCCAAGCCAGCCAAACTGCATCTTGCCCCCAATCGAGCAATTCCAGCAACGCCTGGTGCGGGTCTTGCCCCTGGGCCAGATCGGCTTGCGTCATGCCGTGGAATAACTGGCTATCGGGCTTGAGCTGCACCTGCACTGCCAGCACGCGCTCCCACGTTTGTCCCAGCGCAATGCCCAAGCCCTGGCCGCCGGCATCTGGCTCCAGGCGCACGCCACCGATGGACAAGATGGTGTCGCGCTTGAGGTCCAGCCCCGTTGTCTCCAGGTCGAACACCACCACCGCCTGCTGCCGCAAGCCTTGCGCGCCCGCTTGCACCATGGCAGGCAACTGTGCCAGTTGTGCGGCCAATGCCTGCTGCTCGCTGCTTGACAGCGCCTGCTGCGCACGCGCGGCTGCTCCGCCTGCGCTTGCGCCGCCCAGCCACTGCCTGATCCGATCCCACATACTGCCCTGCCTTCCATGCAAGCCCCCATTACCGCACTGGCTGGCGGCGTTGCGTCAGCTCGTCGCCAGCCACACGCTCAACGCCATCCCAGCGCGCATAAAAAAAGGAACGCCACCTGTTGGGATGCGTTCCTTTTCATGGTCTCAGTGGGCTTCAAGCCATTGTTCACTGCTCGCCGCTGGCTTCCGCCTCACGACGCAAGATCGCGTACAACTCATCTTTGATGAGCAGTTTTTCTTTCTTCAGCGTTTCAATTTCGGTATGGATGCCGCCAGCATCCATATCTTCAAGCCTCTTGATCTGGTGATCCAGATCATTGTGCTTTTCAAACAAATTCAAAAAGCGGGCGTTGGTGCCTTCGGTTTTCAGGCGGGTAATCAGATCACGGTATTCAGGAAACATGCGCGTTTCACTCCTTTCTTGCCGCCGATGATAGCCCAGCGCACAGGCCATTGAACGCAAAAGCCCCCCGATTCCCACCGGCCTGCCGCAAATAGGTTTTGCTGCCGATGCAGCCGTCTCAATTGTTAAAAATGCGTGTAATATCAATTCATCCTGCGTCAAGTTGTGTCTGCACATGTACACACAAGTGCCGCAGGATTTGCCCATGCCTTCAAGCCGCCATGCTCCGTTTTGATCTTCCGCCCGTCTGGTCCCACGTCACGCGCTGGGAGTCTTTCATCAGCTTTCTCGTCAGCGCCGCCGCCTTGGTGTGGACGCCGTGGCTGCTGCTCATCCCCCTGGTGCAAGGCTTTGTGCGCGGCTTCTTTGGCCATTACAAATGCCCAAGCCATGTCGTCTGGGCCAAACTTTTCGAGGCGCGCGGCTGGGGCGGCAAAAAAGAAAATGCAGGCGCCAAGATGTTTGCCAACAAAATGCTGTTTCTGGCCAGCGCCGTGGCGCTGGTGCTGGCCTTCGCGGTCCAAAGCCCTTTGTGGCAAGTGCCCTGCATCGCCATTCTGGTCTTGACAGCACTGGATTGGAGTATGGGCTTTTGCGCTGCATGCTCCGTGTACGGGCTGTGGTATCGCCAATTCCCACCTAAAAACGGCTGACTGCCGCTAACGTTTTTCTTTCTCCCGGGCTTTTGCGTGCTTGCTGCGCAAAACTCCACTAGGGGCGCATTTCCATTCAGTAACACACCAACCAAGGAGACTTGATTCATGAGCATCAAAACCCCTCCCGCCCTCAGCCGCCGCGAGCTGCTGTCGCTTGGCGTGGCTGGCGCAGGTTTGGCTATGCTGCCAGCCAGCAATACCCAAGCCGCACCGGCCAAAATCAAGACCAGCGCTCGAATCGTCATTGCCGGCGCAGGCGCTGCCGGCTTGGCCAGCGCTTCGCGCCTGGCGGCCGCGCTCGATGGCGCCAAAATCACCATCATCGATCCGCGCAAGCAGCACCTGTACCAACCCGGCTATACGTTGGTGGCAGCAGGCATCAAGCCAGAGGACTACCCCATCTCCACCACCGCCGAGTACATCCCGCAAGGCGTAGAGTGGGTCCCCGAGCGCGTAAGTGAAATCGACCCTGAAGGCAAGCGCGTGGTGACCGATTCGGGCAAGAGCTTTGCTTATGACTTCCTGTTCGTTACCACTGGCCTGGTGCTGGACTACGCCGCCATCGAGGGCATGGACGAGAGCCTGATCGGCCGCGAAGGCATCGGCAGCATCTACCACAGCCCGCAAGGTGCATTTGCCACCTGGCGCGAGATGGACCGCTTCACGCAAAAAGGCGGCGTGGGCGTGTTCCTGCGCCCAGCCTCCGAAATGAAGTGCGCGGGCGCGCCGCTGAAATACACCTTCCTGGTGGAGGACTACCTCAGCCGCCGTGGCGTGCGCGGGCGCTCGCAACTGATTTACAACGCCCACAGCAAGGCCTTGTTCAGCGTGCCCGTGGTGGCTGAAAAAGTGCGCATGCTGTTCCAGGAGCGCGGCGTGCAGGTCAATTACGAGCGCTCGCTCAAATCCATCGACCCGGGCCGCCGCATCGCCACCTTCAACACCACCGAGGGCACGACCGAGCTGCAATACGACTTCATCAACGTCATCCCGCCGATGAAGGCGCCCGACGCCGTGCGCAACAGCCCCCTGCCCTGGCAGGAAGGCAAATGGGCCAAGGATGGCTGGATGGAAGTGGACAAGGGCACGCTGCGCCACGTGCGCTACCCCAACGTCTTCGGTGTGGGCGACATCGCCGGCGTGCCCAAGGGCAAGACGGCCGCCAGCGTCAAATGGCAAGTGCCCGTGGCAGTCGATCACGTGCTGGCAGAGATCGCTGGCAAAACCAGCAATGCCCTCTACACCGGCTACACCTCCTGCCCGCTGGTGACGCGCCTGGGCCGCGCCATGTTGGTGGAGTTCGACTACCAGAACAACCTGATGCCCTCCTTCCCTGGCGTCATCGCGCCGCTGGAGGAGCTTTGGGCCAGCTGGGTGCTCAAGACCACCGCCCTCAAACCCACCTACATCAGTATGCTGCGCGGCCACGTCTGAGCGCGCTCACACAAGGAGATGAACACATGAAAGAGCTGGACTTTTCCTCCCTGCTGGCCGTGCTGCAGGAAATGCTGGGCACGCCCTTGCTGATTGCCTTGCCTGTCATCAGCATTCTGGGCACCGTGGCCTTCTTGTGGCTGCTGCTGCGCGAAGGCCTGGCCCCCGCTCGCCTGGTGGTATGCCAATTTTTGGGCATCATCGGTGGCGCATTGGCTGTGGCCTTGATGTTCCAAGTGGCATCTTCGGGCAGCACCAACCCGGGCGGCGCCATCGACTGGCTGGTTATCGGGCTGGTGTACGTGCTGGGCTGGATCGGCACAACCATCGTGTGCTACAGCATCGCTGGCTGGGTTGGCGGCGCACGCAAACGGTAAATACATTCCAAATCAATAGAAAAACCCCATTATGACTCAGTTGCCATAATGGGGTTATTTTTTATCCTTTGATTTAAAAATCATCGGCGCACTATCACCAAGCCAGGCTTGCGGGAAATCCGATACACCGACGCAGGCGGGATATTGCGCCACGTCTTGCCTTTGAGTTCCGCACGTAAATGCAGCGCCTCCAACATGCCCGGGGGCACCGGGCAGCGCGATCCATAAGTGAAAAGAAAAAAACTGCCGCCATCGCCCAGGTGGTGAAACGCGCCTTGCAAAATGCGCCGCACCACATCCTCGGGCATATTGAGCAGCCCCAGGCCGCACACAACCGCCCCGGCGGGCCTGCCATCAAACAAGCGTTGATTCTCTAAAGTTGCCGCATCCACTTGCAATACGTGCAGGCCGGGATGGCGCATTTGGAGCAGTTTGGCAAACGTCGCATCCAGCTCCACCACCGTAATGGCCTGTTGCGGCACGCCGCGATTGAGCATTGCCCGCGTAAACACCCCCGTGCCTGGCCCCAGCTCCAGAATCGGGCCGCTCTCTGGGCCAATTTCACTGGTAATGAGTTCGGCCAGCGCTTTGCCCGAAGGCGCTACGGCTGCAATTTTGCGAGGCTGACGAAGCCATCTCTTGATGAAAAGCGCTGCATCCTGGGGCATGGTGATTGGTATGGGTTTAAAAGGCTTGGCCCCACTTCTGCACGTTATAGGCATGCAAAGCGCCAGCTCCACAGGGAGCCAACCAAGGCAAGCGCGCAATGCGGTGGGGCTTTTGTTGTGAAATGGGATGACGCGCCAGAGCCTAAGCGACACTTTATTGCAAAGGCTCCGTGATGGCGGGGGGCAAGGGTAACACTGGAATACCCTCTTGCAGCAACTCCAGCACTTCCTGCCCACTCGCTTTGCCGTGGATGAGGCGCTCGGGCGCATTTCCTTCATGGATACGCCGCGCTTCCTGAGCAAAACGCTCGCCGACGTTTTCACCCTCACGCACCATTTGCCGCATGTGCGCCAACCAGCGCGCCTGCCGCTCCTCATCGGCACCACTCGCATCCGCCTCCTTAGCCCCAGCGCTACGATTGCTTTTGGCCTTGACATGCGGCGCGCTCAGCGCCTTTTGCACTTGCGAGCTGCCACACATCGGGCATTGCAGCACACCACGCTGCGCCTGCCCCTGGTAATCCTCCATGGAGGCAAACCAACCTTCAAAGACATGGCCATTGTCACAATGCAAATCCAATACTTTCATCGTGCATCCGTGCGTCATTCAGAGAAACGTGGGGGCACAAAGCCACCAGCAAAGCGGGCATTGTCGCTATAGATAGAGCACAAGACGCAAAACGCAGCCAGCAACCCGCGCTATTGGCAAATTTTTCATCTTGCAGACCGCCCTGCCCCCGGGGATAAGCCCGGCGCGTGGATTTTGAGAGCAGGCGCTCAGGCTCAACGCCATGAAAAAGGCGGCCGCATGGGCCGCCTGCAACGATCAGCACAAGTAAATGCAATCTCAGGTACTCAGCGCATTGAGGATTGCTTCTGCGCACAAGGCCATGAGGCCACCTGGCAGCAAGCCCAAGACCAACAGCAAGGCGCTATTGAGGCCCAGCACTGCCTTCACATCCCAAGGGCCTTGCACCGGCTGCGCATCGGTTGGAGCCGCATCAAAATACATGACCTTCACAACGCGCAGGTAATAGAAAGCGCCGATCAGCGACATGATCACAGCGAACACGGCCAGCATGACGTGCAGATTGGAGCCGGAATCGAGCAACGCCTGCAACACGGCGAACTTGGCATAAAACCCCACAAGCGGAGGAATGCCAGCAAAAGAGAACATGCACATCGCCATGATCCCCGCATAAAGCGGACTGCGTTGATTCAACCCTGCCAAGTCACGGATTTCGTCCGACTCGAATCCTTCCCGCGCAAGCAACATAATCAGCCCAAAGGTCGCCAATGTCGTCAGCACATAAGTGATGACATAGAACATGGCCGAGCTGTAAGCCGCCTGACCACTCGCGGCGCTGAACTCCGAGCCGTGAACGCCCGCCATCAGTCCCAGCAAAATGAAGCCCACGTGAGAAATGGTTGAATACGCCAGCATGCGCTTCAAATTGGTTTGCGCAATCGCAACCACGTTGCCGATGAACAGCGAGCAGATAGCCAACACCCCGAGCATTTGCTGCCAGTCAGCAGCCAACGGCAGCAAGCCATCAACCAACATTCGCATGATGATGCCAAAAGCCGCCAATTTGGGCGCAGATGCAATCAACAGGGTCACAGATGTTGGCGCGCCGTGGTACACATCCGGAATCCACATGTGGAAAGGGACAGCTCCCAGCTTGAAGGCCAGTCCGGCGACAATAAAGACCAAGCCGAATACCAGCACGTGTTGGCTATCAAACAAGCCGCTGTCGATCACGCGGAAGATTTCTCCAATATCCAGCGATCCCGTTGCCCCATACAGCATAGACATGCCATAGAGCAAGAAACCGCTTGCCATCGCGCCCAGAACAAAATACTTCATTGCAGCTTCCGTCGCCGCCACATCGTCGCGACGCAAGGCCACCAAAGCGTAACTGGACAGGGTCAAAAGCTCCAGACCGAGATAGAGCAGCAGCAAATTGTTGCCAGAAATCATGAAATCGATCCCCAACAACGCCAGCAGGGCCAATACAAACAGTTCGCCGCCACGCAGCATGTCACGACTGGCCGCGTAGGAGCGGGAATACACCAGCGTCACCATCACGCTGACGGCAGCAAAACCCTTGAGCCAACTGGCCATCGAATCCACCACCATCATGTTGCCAAAACCATAGAAGGTATTGCCCTTCAGGGCGTAAGCAAAATGCATCCCCGCCACCACGGCCAAGGTCAACATGGTCATACCATGGGTCAGGGTGCGCAGGCGACTTTTATCCGTGAGGTCCAGCAGTGTGATGATGCTGGCCATGATGAGCAGCACCAACTCTGGATATACGGCTACCCAGCCATAACTATCAATCATCGTCGTCTCTCTTCGCGGGATGGTTTACTGTAGCTTCGCCTGCGCCACATGGGCCAGCAGGTGGGTGACGGAGACATCCATGATGTCGGTAAATGGTTTGGGATGGATACCCATATACAAGACGCACACAGCCAGCGTAACCATCACCAGCATTTCTCGTCCATTGATATCCTTCAAAGCCCGCACCTGCTCATTCTTCACATCGCCCAAATAAACCTTTTTGAACATCAACAGCGAATACGCGGCGCCCAAAATCAAAGCCGTAGCCGCCAGCAACCCAATCATGAAGTTGTATTGCACGCTACCCAAAATGACCATCCACTCGCCAATGAAACCGGCCGTTGCAGGCAAGCCCGAATTGGCCATCGCAAACAGCAAAGCAAACGCTGCGAACTTGGGCATGGTGTTTATCACACCACCATAAGCCGAAATTTCACGTGTGTGCATCCGATCGTAGAGAACCCCGATAGCCAGGAACATGGCCGCAGAAACAAAGCCGTGCGAAACCATCTGCACAATCGCCCCGGTCATGCCCAACTTGTTAAAGAGGAAAAAGCCCAAACTCACAAAACCCATGTGGGCCACGGATGAATAAGCCACCAGCTTTTTCATATCCTCCTGCACGATTGCAACCAATCCCACATAAATAACGGCAATCAGGGACAGGGTAATCATCAACCAAGCGTATTCCTGCGCCGCATCTGGCGCAATGGGAAGCGAAAAACGCAGAAAGCCATAAGCCCCCAGCTTCAGCATGATCGCAGCCAATACAGCCGAGCCTCCCGTAGGCGCTTCTACGTGCACATCAGGCAGCCAAGTGTGCACGGGCCACATGGGAATCTTCACCGCAAACGCGGCGAAGAAAGCAAAGAAAATCCACGTTTGCTCCAGCAGCGACAAGGGCTGTTTATGCCAAGCAAGAATACTGAAACTCCCCCCCGAAGTGTTGTAGAGGTAGATAACCGCCACCAGAGTCAGCAACGAGCCCAACAGGGTGTAGAGGAAAAACTTGAAGGCCGCATAAATCTTCCGAGGCCCTCCCCACACACCGATGATGAGATACATGGGAATCAGAGTAGCCTCGAAAAAAACATAAAACAGCATGCCGTCCAGGGCGCTAAATACCCCCACCATCAATCCTGAAAGGATGAGGAACGCTGCCATGTACTGATTCACACGGGTGGTAATGCTTTCCCATGAAGCAACCACCACAATCACCGTAATAAACGCTGTCAAAGGCACAAACCAAAAAGACAGCCCATCAATACCCAAGTGGTATTGAATATTGAACGCAGGAATCCAGCTTGCCTTTTCAACAAACTGCATTTGCGCTGTGCTGGTATCAAAGCCGGTGTAGAGCGGCAATGTCACCAACAGCCCCAATAAGGCGCCAACCAATGCCAACCAACGCACCAGCGGCGCCTGCGAGGGCTTATTCAGTGGTAGGAGCAAGATGCCCGCCACAATGGGCACCCAGATAGCGAGACTCAACCAAGCCATTTTTCCTGTTCTCCTAGTAGCTCCGCCACACGAAATACGACATGAGCGCGAACACACCCAGAATCATGACCAGCGCGTAGTAGTAGATATAACCCGACTGGAACCAACGCACGATGCCTGCAATCCAGCCAACCGTTTTCCAGGAGCCATTCACTACAGCCCCATCAATCAATGTTTGATCGCCAGCTTTCCAGAAGACACGGCCCAAACGCATGAAATTACCGCCGATGATGTCGATCCAGAGTTTATCCATGCCGTACTTGGCTTCAAAGATGCGGTAGAGGCAATTGAATTTTTCCTTGAAAAACGCTGGGACCCTAGGATTGACCATATAGCAGTACCACGCCGCCAACACTCCAGCCGCAGCCAAATACAACGGAGGAGTGACAAAAGCATGCAGAGCCATGCTGAAGGGACCGTGGATGACCTCACGCAACTTTTCCATCGCCGGATGAGCAGCAGTATCCACGGTAATAACCCCAGAGAAGAAGTCACCGAACAGGAAAGGCACAACCACCCATCCCGCAAAAATTGACGGAATAGCCAGCAACATTAATGGCACGGTAACGACCCAAGGCGATTCGTGTGGCTTATGGTCATGGCCATGACCGTGGTCATCGTGATGGTGCTCATGCGCATGAGGATCCTGGTCGTAACGCTCCTCGCCATGGAAAACCATAAAGTACATCCGGAACGAATAAAAGGCTGTGATGAATACACCCGAAAGCACAGCCCAATAGGCAATATCAGCCGCCCACAAATTACTAAAATGAGCCGCCTCGATAATGGCATCCTTAGAATAAAAGCCTGCAAACAATGGCGTGCCAATCAAAGCCAGCGACCCGAGCAATGAGGTAAACCACGTAATAGGCATGCGCTTCCACAGCCCGCCCATATAACGCATATCCTGGTTATGGTGGCAACCCATGATGACAGAGCCTGCTCCCAAAAACAGCAATGCCTTAAAGAAAGCATGCGTCATCAAGTGGAACACAGCAACATGGTATGCAGACGCACCTAGCGCCACAGTCATATAGCCCAGTTGGGACAGGGTAGAGTAAGCAACCACCCGCTTGATATCGTTTTGAATCAAGCCCAACAAACCCATGAAAAATGCGGTAATAGCGCCAATGATGAGAATAAAGCTTAACGCCGTATCCGACAGTTCATACAAGGGAGAAAAACGGGCCACCATGAAAATCCCAGCCGTCACCATTGTGGCCGCATGAATCAAGGCTGAAATAGGCGTCGGCCCCTCCATAGAGTCCGGCAGCCAGACATGCAGCGGGAATTGCGCCGATTTACCCATAGCCCCGATAAACAAACAAATCAAGGCCACAGTCAACAAGCTGTACTGGGTACCAGGCAAGCTCAGCGTCGCCAAATAATCCGAGCGCGCAAAAACCTCAACGTAATTAAAAGAGCCCACATTGGCAGCCAATAGACCAATACCAAGAATGAACCCAAAATCACCAACGCGGTTAATCAAAAAAGCTTTCAGGTTGGCAAACACCGCTGTTGATCGCGTGTACCAAAAGCCAATCAACAAATAAGACACCAAGCCTACTGCTTCCCATCCGAAAAACAGTTGCAGCATGTTGTTACTCATCACCAGCATCAGCATGGAAAAGGTAAACAGCGAGATATAGGAGAAAAATCGGTTATATCCCGGATCCTCATGCATATAGCCAATGGTGTAGAGATGCACCATGAGGGAAACAAAAGTCACTACCACCATCATCATGGCGGTCAGACTGTCGACCTGGAACCCCACTTCCATCACCAAATTACCAAGCACAGCCCATTGGTAAAGTGTCTGATTAAAAACTGGCGCACCATCCGTGACGCGCCAAAGAGTCATTGCCGACAACAGAAACGCAATAGCCACGCCAGCAATAGTGATGGAATGACCGGCTTTGCGCCCCAGTAGATTCCCCCCCATGGCGGTACCAAAAATACCGACGATAAGTGCCCCCATCAAGGGGGCCATAGGCACCCAAATCAAGGTTGACGCAGTGAGTGTTGATGTCATGTGATTCAGCCCCCTGCTTAACCCTTGAGTGTGGACAACTCATCGGCATTGATGCTGGTACGCGTACGAAATAACTGCACCAAAATCGCCAAACCAATAGCCGCCTCAGCTGCCGCAACAGTCATGATGAAAAACACAAATACCTGCCCATGCAAATCGCCTAAAAAATAAGAAAAAGCGACAAAGTTCATATTGACAGCCAGCAACATCAACTCAATAGCCATGAGCAGCACAATGAGATTTTTTCGATTGAGAAATATCCCTACCACCGAAAGTGCAAACAGAATCGCACCCAAAGTCAAAAAATGTGGCAACCCTAACGTTAATGCCCTATCGGCACCAACTCCCAAGTAGTGACCAAGCTGGCTCCAATCCATCCCTGTGTGCTGTGCACTCATGATTTATCCCCTTTGGCTTGCGCAGCATTGTTTTCTGCCGCGGCAGTTGGCTCATCGTGCACTTTACGTACAGCGGGCATCTGGACGACTCGCATACGATCAGCCGCCTTCACATGCACTTGCCTGGATGCATCTAACGCCTTGGTATCACGACGCTTCTCCCGCAGTGTCAGAGCAATTGCAGCAATCATGCCCACCAGCAAAATGACACCGGCAACCTGTACAGGCAAGATGTATTCGCTGTACATGAGCTTGCCCAGTTCACGCGTATTGTTGTAATCCGGATGCGCGGCGATGACCTCCCCTGCCGAATCAGTCACGGGGAAGCCCAACCACAATGCCACTACCATTTGCCCCACGACCACAACAAAAATCGTCAAGGCCAATGGCAGCGTTTGCAGCAAAGTCCTCATCAACGAGCGAGACAGACGCTCAATGCGAATATCCAGCATCATCACAACAAAAAGGAACAGCACCATCACTGCCCCCAAATAAACCATCACCAACAAAATGGCGAGGAATTCCGCTCGAATCAGCAACCACAAGCCCGCAGCTTGCGAGAATGCGAGTATCAAATACAGCACGGCGTGCACGGGATTACGCGCCGTAATCACGCGTACTGCTGCAAACAGCAGCACGGCAGAAAAAAGGTAGAAAAACGCAATTCGGACGTCCATGACGGTCTTCTTATCAGCCTGGCAAATGCATTAGCAGGGTTTAACGATAAGGCGCATCGGCCGTTTTGGCCTCTGCGATTTCCTTCTCGTAACGATCCCCAACCGCCAATAGCATTTCTTTAGTGAAATATAGGTCGCCACGCTTTTCACCGTGGTACTCGAATATCGATGTTTCCACAATGGAGTCAACTGGGCAGCTTTCTTCACAAAAGCCGCAGAAGATGCATTTGGTCAAATCGATGTCATAACGCGTCGTGCGACGCGAACCGTCATCCCGCTCTGCCGATTCAATCGTGATCGCCATAGCAGGGCAAACAGCTTCACACAATTTGCAAGCAATGCAACGCTCCTCGCCGTTTTCATAACGGCGCAAAGCATGTAACCCCCGAAAACGCGGAGACAACGGCGTTTTTTCCTCTGGGTATTGCAATGTCACATGCGGACTCAGAGCGTAACGGCCTGTTAGCGCCATCCCCTTGAGCAGCTCCCAAAGAGTGAAGCTTTTAATAAAGTCCTTGAGCGAAAAAACACTTTCCGAAACAGGAGAAGGTTTGCTCTTTTCCATCGTGGCTTGTGTCATGGGCGCGAGCCTCCTTTATCCCCAAATATTCAGTGGCGAGAACAGCCAAAGCCCGACCACTACCACCCAAATCAGAGTGACAGGAATGAAAATCTTCCAACCCAAGCGCATCACCTGGTCATAACGGAAGCGTGGGAACGTAGCGCGAATCCAGATAAACCATGTGATCACGGCCGAAGCCTTGAGGCCTAGCCAAATCCAACCTGGAATGAAGTCCAAAAAGGCCAATGGCGCATCCCATCCACCCATGAACAAAATAGCCGCCAGGAAAGAAACCAGCCACATGCTGGCGTACTCACCCAGGAAGAATATGGCAAACCCCATGCCGGAGTACTCCACCATATGTCCGGCAACGATCTCGGCTTCACTTTCCACCATGTCAAAGGGATGGCGATTGGTCTCCGCAACGATGGAAATCATGTAGACCACAAACAAAGGCAGCAGAGGCACCCAGTTCCAAGCTAGGAAATTCAGCCCCAAGTCTGGAATACCCCATGCACCCCAATTCCAGTTCTGTTGTAAAGCCACGATGTCACTGAAGTTCATACTGCCAGTGATCATCACGACGCCCAAGAAGCAAAAACCCAAGGCGATTTCATAGCTGATCATTTGCGCTGAGGCACGGATAGCACCCAAAAACGGATACTTGGAGTTAGAGGCCCATCCAGCGATGATCACACCATAGACCTCAATGGACGTAATAGCCATGACCAGCAACACGCCTGCATGCACATTGGCAAGCGCCACATCGGGTCCAAATGGAATCACCACCCAAGCCGCCAATGCCGGCATGATGGCCATCACAGGACCTAAGTAATACAGCACTGGGCTGGCAGCAGTGGGGAGAATCAACTCCTTGGTCAACAACTTAAGACCATCGGCCATGGGCTGCAAAAGGCCCCAAGGGCCTGTGCGGTTTGGCCCATAACGCACCTGCATCCACCCCAGTAGCTTACGCTCCCACAGCGTGGTGTAAGCCACAGCAATCATCAACGGCGCAATGATGGCAATGATCTTGATCAGGCTCCAAATAACCGGCCAAACCAGCCCGCTCCACCAGGACGCATCAATCAAATGGTCAAACCAGTTGTAAATCGCATCAATCATGCACTCACCTCTGGCATCATGGTTTTCATAGTGAGTTCTGAGGAGGCAACGTCCTCCAAAGCCCAACCGGCTCGCTCTCCCAAACGGGCATCTCGCGTCGCTTGCAGGGCGGGAGCACGGCGCACAATGCCATCTAATTGGTACATCGCAGCAACTGTTGGTGAAGCACTGGCTGCGCACACTTGGACTTCCTGCCGCGCAGCCGTGTTATTCAACAATTCCAACGGAACAAACTCAGGCCGCTGACCACCCCAGAAACGCGCAAGAATCTGCGGCGTTTCGTCGTAATCAAAGTCTGGGAGCCCCATCAAGTTCCCCAACACACGCAGCACTTTCCAAGCGGGACGTGTTTCATCCAAAGGCTTGACAACCGCATGGAAGCTTTGCACACGCCCTTCGGCATTCACAAACGTTCCCGAAGTCTCTGTAAACGGAGAAACAGGCAACAAAACGTCGGAACACTCCAAATTCGTCTTAAACGGACTCAGGGTGACGACCATATCCGATCGTTTTAGACTTTCTACAGCATTAGCACCAGCGGCGCTATCCCACTGAGGCTCGACATTCAACAAAAATGCCGCTTTGAGTCCGCCGGCAAGCATTTGTGCAGCATTTAAACCGTTAGCTTGGGGCTGCACGCCCACCCATTGAGCCCCCACAGTATTTGCTGCTTCTGTGAGATAGCCAACGCTGGCACCGATTTGCGCGCCCAGCCATTGCGCCACAGCCAACAAAGCCTCAGCCTGCTCATGATGCGCTACGGCATTGCCCAACAAAATCGTTTTGACTCCCGAGCCTGCAAGCCACTGTTGCGCTGCAGCGCGATCCGCATCGCTTACCGGCATCCCTGTGCCAAAGGGACTAGAAATGCCTTTTTCAGCCGCCACTGCCGCTGCTAATCCAGCCAGCGCAGGCAACCATTGAGCCGCAGGCACTTTCCAAGCATAAGCCACAGGCATAGCCCAGTCATAAGCGTGCTCAGCGAAGGCGTATACCTGTGCGCCCGCTCGTGTCGCGTGACGCACTCTGGCCGCGAACAGTGGATGCTCTTTGCGTAAATTCGAGCCGATCACCACTGCTTGCTCCAAGGTAGAAAGCGATGCAATGGAGGTACCCAGCCAACGCACTCCGGGAGCTTTGGAAAACTCTGCGTGACGCAAACGATGATCGATGTTGTCGCTACCCAACCCGTTCATCAACTGCTTGATAAGCAGCATTTCTTCCAAGGTGCTATGCGGACTGACCAAGGCGCCAATGCTTTGTGCACCATGCTGGTCCCGAATACAGCCTAAGCCTTGCGCTATGTATTCCAGTGCCTGCTGCCAGCCGACTTCCAGCCATTGCCCACCCTGCTTAATCATCGGAGCGCTCAAACGCTCGCTACCATTGAGCGCCTCGTAAGAAAAACGATCACGGTCAGCAATCCAGCATTCATTCACCGCCTCGTTTTCCAGAGGCAATACACGCATGACACGGTGATTTTTCACCTGCACAACCAAATTGGCACCTGAAGAATCGTGAGGTGCCACAGACTTACGACGCGACAACTCCCAAGTGCGAGCGTTGTAACGGAAAGGCTTGCTAGTGAGCGCGCCAACCGGGCAAATATCAATCATGTTGCCCGACAACTCCGAATCCACAGTGTTGCCCTTGACGGTCGTGATCTCCGAGAACTCACCACGATTGATCATCCCCAGCTCCATCACCCCGGCAACCTCCTGGCCAAAGCGCACACAGCGGGTGCAGTGGATGCAGCGCGACATTTCCTCCATAGAGATCAAAGGCCCCACATCTTTATGGCGAACAGCACGCTTTTCTTCTTGATAACGGGACGCGCCAGCGCCATAGCCAACAGCCAAATCTTGCAGTTGACATTCACCACCCTGATCGCAAATAGGGCAATCCAGCGGATGGTTAATCAACAAAAAC
This sequence comes from Allofranklinella schreckenbergeri, assembly GCF_003703475.1. Lineage (GTDB taxonomy): Bacteria > Pseudomonadota > Gammaproteobacteria > Burkholderiales > Burkholderiaceae_C > Lampropedia > Lampropedia schreckenbergeri. The sequence continues at coordinate 54,924 of NZ_RDQM01000004.1, forward strand.
TCCATCACCGATTGCTGTGCTTGCACGGCTTTAGCGCTGTGGGTGTGCACCACCATACCCTGCGTCACTGGAGTTGCACACGCCGGCAGCGGCTTAGGCGCTTTTTCCACTTCCACCAGGCACATGCGGCAACTGGCAGCGATAGAAAGTTTTTTGTGATAGCAGAAGTGCGGGATGTAAGTGCCGGATTTCTCGGCTGCATGCATAACCATGCTGCCTTCCTGCACCTCCACCTTCTTGCCATCGAGTTCGATTTCAATCATAGGGCGCTCACTTCATCACTTCAGGCCGCACGGCGCTGTACTGCATTGGCGGCAGCGGCTGCCATGATGGAACCGGCCATGCCGGGAATTAGCGGCTCTGGCGGTTGCATCTGGGGTTGAGCCGTCTGGATCTTGGCCTCGAATTCCTGTCGAAAGTGCTTGAGCATGGCCCGCACAGGCATAGCCGCAGCATCACCCAACGCACAAATGGTGCGCCCCATGATGTTGCCGGCCACGTTATCAAGTAATTCCAGATCGCCCGGGCGACCATGACCAGCCAAAATTCGATCCACCACTCTTGAGAGCCAACCTGTGCCCTCTCGACAAGGCGTGCATTGGCCACAAGACTCGTGCATATAAAAATAAGACAGACGAGCCAGTGACTCGACCATGCAACGTGTGTCATCCATCACAATGACAGCCCCCGAGCCCAGCATAGAGCCAGCCTTGGCAATGCTGTCGTAGTCCATCGTGCACTCCATCATCATGTCAGCGGGAATGACAGGAGAGGAGGAGCCGCCAGGAATAACCGCCTTCAACTTGCGCCCCGGACGCATACCACCAGCAAGCTCAAGCAGCTTCGAAAAAGGCGTGCCAAGCGGAATTTCATAATTGCCAGGCAATTGCACATCGCCGCTGACAGAGAAAATCTTGGTGCCGCCATTGTTCGGCTTACCGCAAGCCAAGTAGGCCGCACCGCCATTGCGCACAATCCAGGGAACTGCTGCAAAAGTCTCAGTATTGTTGATCGTAGTGGGCTTGCCAAATAAACCAAAGCTAGCTGGGAAAGGAGGCTTAAAGCGCGGCTGCCCTTTTTTGCCTTCGATAGATTCAAGCAACGCTGTCTCTTCACCGCAGATGTAGGCGCCAAAGCCATGATGGGCGTACAGCTCAAAGCTGAATCCGCTGCCCAAAATGTCCCTGCCCAAGAAGCCCGCCTCACGCGCTTCTTGCAAGGCAGCCTCAAAGCGCTCATAGGCCTCGAAAATCTCCCCGTGGATATAGTTGTAACCCACGCTGGCTCCCATGGTATAGCCGCCCAATATCATGCCTTCGATCACGATATGGGGGTTGTGCATGAGGATTTCCCGATCCTTGCATGTACCCGGCTCCCCTTCATCGGAATTACACACCACATATTTCTGACCAGGAAAGTTGCGCGGCATGAAGCTCCATTTCAGACCCGTAGGAAAGCCCGCACCTCCGCGACCGCGCAAGCCAGACTCCTTCAGGGTTGCGATCATGTCGTCTTGCGACATACCCGCTCCGCCGTCTTTGCCAAGGACCTTCTTCAGAGCCTCATAGCCGCCACGGCTGATGTAATCCTTGATAGACCAGTTGCGACCATTGAGCCCTGCATAAATTTGAGGATTGATATGCCGACCGTGGAAGCAGGTTTGCTCACCCGAAGCTTTGAAGGGCAGCAAAACATCTTTCATTCGTTGATTCATTTACTGGCCTCCGCACTTAATGCATCAACCAATTGATCCAGCCGCTGCTTGTCCATGAAGCTGCACATGTCACGATCATTCACAAGCATGACAGGCGCATCGGCACAAGCCCCCAGGCACTCGCACTGCTGCAAAGTGAACATGCCATCCACGGTGGTATCACCCATATGCACTTTCAGGCGCTGCTCCAAATATTCCAGCGCCTCGCGCCCGCCCCGCAACTGACAAGGCAAATTCGTACACACAGCAAGTTTGTATTTACCCACTGGGTGCTGGTTGTACATGTTGTAAAAGGTTGTGACCTCATGCACAGCGATTTCGGGCATTTCCAGGTAAGCAGCAATTTGCGCTTCGCTCTCTTGAGAGATATATCCCTGCTCTTGCTGCACGATGGACAGGCAGGCCATGACGGCCGACTGTTTGCGATCAGCCGGATATTTGGCTACCTCACGCGCAAAACGCGCTTTGGTGGCTTCGGTAATCATCGATCAACCTCCCCAAACACAATATCCAGCGAGCCCAACACCATCACGGCATCCGAGAGCATATAGCCACGGGTAACGGCATCCATGGCGGAAAGATGGGCAAAACCTGGCGCGCGGATCTTCATGCGATAAGGCTTGTTTGCGCCATCACTGACCATGTAAATACCAAACTCCCCTTTGGGGTGTTCCACCGCAGCGTAAGTCTCACCTTCAGGCACGCGCATGCCTTCAGAAAAAAGCTTGAAGTGGTGAATCAAATCCTCCATGCCCGCTTTCATGCGCGCACGAGGCGGCGGCGCTACTTTACGGTTCTCCGTAATCACTGGCCCTGGGTTGGCTCGCAGCCAATCGACACACTGCTTCATGATGCGGTTGGCCTCACGCATTTCATGCATGCGCACCAAATAGCGGTCATAACAATCACCAGCCACACCAACGGCCACATCAAAATCCACGCGGTCGTACACATCGTAAGGCTGAGTTTTACGAAGATCCCAAGGCACACCCGAGCCACGCAACATAGGCCCTGTCATACCCAGATTCATCGCATCTTGCGCAGACACTACGCCAATGCCAACGGTACGCTGCTTCCAGATGCGGTTATCCGTCAGCAAAGTTTCGTATTCATCCACACACTTGGGGAAGCGGCGCGTAAAGTCCTCAATAAAGTCGAGCAAGCTCCCCTGCCGCGCCTCATTAATCTTGTCCAAACTACGCTGGCTGCGCACCTTGGACGGCTTTTGTTTAGGCATGGAGTCGGGCAGGTCACGGTACACCCCCCCTGGACGGAAATAGGCCGCATGCATGCGCGCACCCGAAACCGCCTCGTACATATCGAACAAATCTTCCCGCTCACGGAATGCATAAATCAGCACTGTAGAGCTGCCCGCATCGTTGGCATTCCCCCCCAGCCACATCAGGTGGTTGAGAATGCGGGTAATTTCCGAAAAAAGCACGCGGATGTACTGCGCCCGCAGAGGAACCTCAATGCCCAGCAACTTCTCGACCGCCAGGCAGTAAGCGTGCTCATTGCACATCATGGAGACGTAATCCAGCCTATCCATATAGGGCAAGGCCTGGAGAAAAGTCTTGTGCTCAGCCAGCTTTTCCGTGCCACGATGCAGCAAACCGATGTGCGGATCGGCGCGCTGCACCACTTCCCCATCAAGCTCGAGTACCAGGCGCAACACCCCGTGCGCCGCCGGATGCTGCGGCCCGAAGTTGAGCGAATAGTTCTTGATTTCAGCCATAGTCGATTACCAAACGGATCAAGACCCGATCAGCGCACACCTCCATAGTGATCTTCGCGGATGATGCGTGGCGTGATCTCGCGCGGCTCAATGGTCACAGGCTGGTAGACAACACGCCTTTGCACCTCGTCGTAACGCATCTCCACATGCCCCGACAGCGGGAAATCTTTGCGGAAGGGATGGCCGATAAAACCGTAGTCGGTCAAGATGCGACGCAAATCGTCGTGCCCTTCAAAAACAATCCCAAACAAGTCGAAGGCCTCTCGCTCAAACCAGTTGGCAGAGCGCCAAATGCCAATCAGCGATGGCAGTACGGGATAGTTGTCATCTTCCGCAAAAACACGCACGCGCACGCGCTGATTCAAGCTGACGGAAAGCAGTTGGACCACCACAGCAAAGCGAGGCCCCTCCCAAACATGGTTTCCATACTCGGAAAAATCCATGCCGCATAAATCGATCAAAACTTCAAACTGACAAGACTTCGCATCGCGCAGGCGCCGCATGGCTTCCACGTAATGGGCGGCAGCCAAGTCCACCACCACTTGATCGATGGATACCTCAACACGCTTAGCCAACTCGCCCAATTCCGCCCGCACGTTATCGCACAGCGTTTGAGGGCGAATCGCCTCGGCAGCAAAAGACATATTCATAGCATCACCTCTCAAACACGCGCAATCGTGTTGGTGCGACGCACCTTCTGCTGCAATTGAATGATGCCGTACAGCAATGCCTCCGCCGTAGGAGGACAACCGGGCACATAAACATCCACGGGCACAACCCGGTCGCAACCGCGCACCACCGAATAGCTGTAGTGGTAGTACCCACCACCATTCGCGCAAGAGCCCATGGAAATCACCCACCGTGGCTCGGCCATTTGATCGTAAACCTTGCGCAAGGCGGGCGCCATTTTGTTGCACAAAGTTCCTGCCACAATCATCAAATCAGCCTGACGCGGGCTGGCACGAAACACCTCCGCACCAAAACGCGACACGTCGTAACGGGAGGCCGCCATGTGCATCATCTCTACCGCACAGCACGCCAATCCGAACGTCATAGGCCATAAAGAGCCTGTCTTCGCCCAATTCGCTGCAGCGTCATAGGTGGTCGTCACCACCCCTTGCTTCAGGACACCTTCAATCATTGTTTGTACTCCTCAGGCGGACACGTCAAGCCCGACCGAATGCAGTCGCAACAGCACCGGGATCACTCCCAGGTCAGCGCACCTTTGGCCCACTCATAGGCAAAGCCGATCACCAGAATCGTCAGGAACACCAGCACCGCCACAAAGCCCGTCAATCCGACGTCGCGCAAAGCCACCGCCCAGGGAAACAGAAAGGCGATTTCCAAGTCGAACAGGATAAAAAGAATGGCCACCAGGTAATAGCGCACATCGAACTTCATGCGCGCATCCCCAAAGGCTTCAAAGCCGCATTCGTAAGGGGAGTTTTTGGCTGCATCAGGCCGGGTAGGCCCCAGAATCCAACCGAGCACCATCGGGACAACCCCAATAGCGGCGCCAACCAGGATGAACAGTAGAACCGGTAGATACTGATCGAGATTCATGGGTAGATGCCATCGTGCGACCCTCGCCGCTGCGTCATCGCAACCACGGGGCTTTTTATTGATGTTGCTGGTGTGCCAACAACGCTTATATCGAATATTGGCGCTGCACGGCAGCGTTCTTGCACCGAAGATTTCGCTGCGCGATGCACCAATCCAGTTGGCGGCTCAATTCTTTGACCGGCCCCAACTGCGGCGGCGATTCTAGCCCATGGTTGACACACTTTGAAAGAATTGCGCCGCCCCCACTTAGCGCTTGTTTTTCGTCGGGCGTTGCCAATGAGCCACTGTCAAGGTTTTCGCCCGTGTAACCGTCAAACTCCCGGCAGGCGTATCCCGCGTGATGGTTGAACCGGCCCCGATGGTGCCGCCCTCGCCCAGCATCACTGGCGCAACCAGCACGCTGTTGCTGCCTACATGCACATCGGCGCCGATGGTGGTGCGGTGTTTGTTGGCGCCATCGTAGTTGGCCGTGATGGCACCTGCGCCGTAATTGACGCGCTCGCCCACGCTGGCGTCGCCCAGATAGGCCAGATGGTTGGCTTTGGCCCCACGCGCCAGCGTGCTGTTTTTCACCTCAACGAAGTTGCCGATATGCACCTCATCGGCCAAATCGGCCCCGGGGCGCAAGCGGGCGAACGGGCCGATGCGCGCCTCATCGCCCACGCGCACGCCTTGGGCCTCGCCATCCACATGAGAGTACGGGTGGATTACCCCCCTCTGCCCTATCTGGGCCTGGGCGATGTGGCAGTAAGCGCCCACCTGCGTTTGCGCTCCCAAATGGACCTCACCGGCAAACACACACCCCACGTCGATATGCACATCCGGCCCGCAATGCAGCACCCCTGGCAAAGCGCTGCCTGGGCGGGCGCGCAAATCAAAACGCGCCGGATCCGCCAAGCGAACGCCCTGGGCCATCAATTGCTCCGCTTGCATGCGCTGATAGCGCCGCTCCAGCGCCGCCAATTGCGCCGGGCTGTTGACGCCCTCCACCTGCCAGGCCTGGGCCTGCGGCAAACAATGCGCCTGCACTTCCACGCCTTCGCTAACCGCCATGGCGATGACGTCCGTCAAGTAATACTCCCCTTGGGCATTGTCGTTGCGCAGCCTCTCCAGCCACGGCTTCAACAGGCGGGCGGGGAAGGCCATGATGCCGCTGTTGATCTCGCGGATGCGACGCTGCGCTTCACTGGCGTCTTTTTGTTCAACAATGCTCTGCACCTGGCCAGCGGCATCGCGCACGATACGGCCATACCCACTCGGGTCGTCCAGCTCTACGCTCAGCAAGGCCACACGCTGGTTGGCGCACAAATCCAAAACCGCCTGCAACGTCGGCGCGGTCACCAGCGGCACATCCCCTAGCAGCACCAGCACCATGTGTTCATCGGCGAGCGCGGGCGCGGCCTGCTGCATGGCATGGCCTGTGCCGCACTGGGGCGACTGGAGTACGCACGTCAGCGCCGTTTTCGGCAGCAGCGCAGCGGCGTGCTGGCTGGCGTAATCCTCCACCTGCTGCGCTTCGTGGCCCGTCACCAGCACCAATTGCGCGGGCTGCAACTGCCCGGCGGTCTGCAGCACATGCGCCAGCAGGGCGCGCCCGCCCAGGGTTTGCAGCACTTTGGGATAACGGCTTTGCATGCGCGTGCCCTTGCCGGCGGCCAGCACAACGACGCTCAAAGCGCCTGAATGGAATGGGGATGCACTCATGGATGCGCTCATCACAACTAGAAGAAAAGCATGAAGGGAGAAAAATCGGCTGCGCATTATCCCTGCCCTGCCCGCCGCCCTTTCGCCCCAAACGGCTGCTGAATCAGCGCCCAAGCCACGGGCCAGCGCCTCGGCCGCCCCAATGCCGCATGGATAATGCGCCCTTTGTTTTTCGATACCGGAGTCAACCGCCATGCAAGGGATGGATTGGGCCGCGCTCGCTGCGGCGTGTCTGGGCGCATACCTCTTGGGCTCTGTGCCCTTTGCCGTCGTCGTCAGCCGCCTCATGGGCCTGGCCGATCCGCGCTCGTTTGGCAGCGGCAACCCAGGCGCGACCAACGTGCTGCGCTCGGGCAGCAAATCCGCCGCCGCCCTGACCTTGCTGCTCGATGCCGCCAAAGGCTGGCTGCCCGTGGCCCTGGTGGGCTGGTGGGGCCCGCGCTACGGTCTGGGCGCAGGCGCGCAAGCGCTGGTGGGGCTGTGCGCCTTTGCCGGGCACGTCTGGCCCGTCTTTTTGCGCTTCAAAGGCGGCAAAGGCGTGGCCACCGCTCTGGGCGTGCTGCTGGGCATCAGCCCCTGGCTGGGGCTGCTGGTGGCTGGCGTTTGGCTGCTGGCGCTGGCAGGCTCGCGCATGTCCTCGCTCTCGTCGCTGCTGGCGGCGGCTGCGGCACCCATCATTTACTGGCTCGGCTCCGGCCTGGCCTGGGGCAGCACGCCGCAAGTGCCCTTCATGCTGGGCGTGATGGCGGTGATCTTGTTTTACCGCCACAGCGGCAACATCGCCCGCTTGCTTGCTGGCACCGAGCCGAAAGTGGGTCAAAAAAGCGCCGCACCCCACACCACCGCAGCCCCCCACGCCCCCGCGCCCCGACTGACCAAAGCGCAGCGCAAAAAGCGCAACCACTAAGCCTTCAAAAATTCCATTCAAAAGAAACAACAATAACCATTCATATTGCCAAAACAGGAAATTTTTATTTCTTTTGAATTGAAATAATCATGATTTACGGCATTGGCACCGACATCTGCGACATCCGCCGCATCGCCCAGGCGCTGGAGCGCCACGGCGAGCGCTTTGCGCAAAAAATCCTCAGCGACGCCGAACTGGCCACCTGGCAGAGCCGCGCGGCGCGCAACGCTGCGCGCGGGCACAGCTTCATCGCCACCCGCTTTGCCGCCAAGGAAGCCTTTAGCAAAGCCATCGGCCTAGGCCTGCATGCCCCCATGAACTGGCGCGACTGCGAAGTGGCCCACCACCCCAGCGGCCAGCCGCGCATCCACACCCACGGCGCCCTGCACGATTGGTGCCAGGCGCGTCGGCTGCGCTTTCACCTCACCCTCACCGATGAAAACGACTACGCCGTGGCCTTTTGCATCGCGGAAACCGACGCCGCCCCAGATCACCAAAATAATCAATCATAGGAAAATCAAATCCAATACCAAATTGCCAAAACAAGGCAATTTTGTTTCCTATTGATCGATAAAATAAATCGACAAAAAACCCACTTCATGCCACACATGCCCTTGCCCACCCTGGCCGAGATCGAGGCCGCCGCCCACATCATTTACCGCGAATTTCCACCCACACCCCAATACCGCTGGGCCTTGCTGTGCGAGCGCCTGGGCGCCGAATGCTGGCTCAAGCACGAAAACCACACCCCCGTGGGCGCGTTCAAGATTCGCGGCGGGCTGACCTACTTTGCCGCCCTGCATGCGCGCGGCGCGCTGCCGCGCGAAGTCATCAGCGCCACGCGCGGCAACCACGGCCAAAGCATTGGCTGGGCCGCCCGCGCCCACGGCGTGCCCTGCACCATCGTCGTGCCCCACGGCAACTCGGCCGAGAAAAACGCCGCCATGCGCGCCCTGGGCGTCCACCTCGTTGAATACGGCGAGGACTTCATCGCCAGCGTCGATCACGCCCAGCGCCTGGCCGCCGAGCGCGGCGCGCACATGGTGCCCAGCTTCGCGCCTGAGCTGCTCACCGGCGTAGCCACCTACTGGTGGGAATTTTTCAAAGCCGCGCCCGCGTTGGACGTGGTTTACGTCCCCATCGGCCTGGGCAGCGGCGCGTGCGCAGCCATCGCCGCCAAGCAGGCGCTGGGCCTGCCCACGCGCATCGTCGGCGTCGTCAGCCGCCACGCCACCACCTATGCCGATTCGCTGGCCGCAGGCCGCGTCGTCGAAGCGCCCGCCAGCACCCGCCTGGCCGATGGCATGGCCGTGCGCCGCGCCCACCCCGAAGGGCTGGCCATCATGCAAGCGGGGCTTGATCGCATCGTGCAAGTGAGCGACGAAGAAATCGCCGCCGCCATGCGTGCCATTTACAGCGACACCCACAACCTGGCCGAAGGCTCGGGCGCGGCCTCCTTCGCCGCCGCCATGCAAGAGCGCGACAGCCTGCGCGGCCAGCGCGTGGGCATCACCCTCACCGGCGCCAATATCGACGCAGGCGCTTTCGCCCAAGTCCTGCACGGCAGCGCTGCATGATGCATTTTTATAGCAAATAAAAATTACTTGATACCCTTCAAGCCAAAAACAGGCAATTTTATTTCCCTTGATCGATAAAACCATGCCCACCACGCACGCCCCGCTATTCATCGACATCGCCGGCACAGAGCTGCAAGCGATCGACCGCGAGCGCCTCGCGCACCCGCTGGTCGGCGGCCTCACTCTGTTCGCGCGCAACTGGCACGACCGCCGCCAGCTCACCAGGCTGTGCGCCGACATCAAAGCCGTGCGCCGCGACTTGCTCATCTGCGTCGATCAGGAAGGCGGGCGCGTGCAGCGCTTTCGCGGCGACGGCTTCACCACCCTGCCTCCCATGCGCGCGCTCGGCCAGCTCTGGCTGGAAGACAGCCCCAGCGCGCCACGGCCTGACCCAAGCAAGCGCCCCAGCGTCCCTGCCGATGAAGCCCTCCCCCCCGGCGCGCAACGCGCCATCGCCGCCGCCACCGCCTGCGGCTACGTCCTCGCCAGCGAATTGCGCGCCTGCGGTGTGGATTTGAGCTTTACCCCCGTCGTCGATCTCGACTGGGGCGGCAGCACCGTCATCGGCGACCGCGCCTTCGCCCCCGATGCCGCCACCACCGCCCGCCTGGCCCAGGCCCTCATCCACGGCCTGCGGCAAGCGGGCATGCAGCACTGCGCCAAGCACTTCCCCGGCCACGGCTACGTGCAAGCCGATTCGCACACCGACATCCCCTACGACCAGCGCCCCCTGCAAGCCATCTTGCAAGACGACGCCGCCCCCTACGCCTGGCTACAACCGGGGCTGGCCGCCGTCATGGCCGCGCACGTCGTCTATCCCCAAGTCGATGAGCGCCCCGCCGGTTTTTCCGCCCGCTGGCTCACCGACATCCTGCGCGGCCAGCTCGGCTTTGACGGCGCCATCTTCAGCGACGACCTCAGCATGGCTGGCGCTGCGGCGATGGCCGGACGCAGCCTCAGCGCCACCGAAGCCGCCATCGCTGCCCTGCACGCAGGCTGCGACTTGCTGCTGCTGTGCAACCAAAGCCTGCACGGCGGTGCCGCGCTGGACGCCTGGCTCGGCGGCATGCACACCGCCCTGCAAACCGGCCAATGGCAACCCAACCCCCAATCCGAACGCCGCCGCCAAGCCCTGCTGCCCACCACCCCCGCCCCAGGCTGGGACGCCCTCATGCAAGCGCCCGCCTACCAGCAAGCGCTGGCGCAGTTGCCATAGCCCATCCCGCGCGGCGAACGCCGTGCGCCTCAAAACCTCGCAGGCGACTCAAACGCCAGTTCTTTGCCGCTGACAGGGTGTGTAAACGCCAACTCGCGCGCGTGCAGCAGCAGGCGTGGCGCGGCGCTGAGCGCTTCGCCCTGGGCGTAGAGCGGATCGCCCAGGATGACGTGGCCCTCGCTTTGCAAATGCACGCGCAATTGGTGGGTGCGGCCTGTTACCGGCTCCAAATCCAGCCGCGTGTGGGCGATGGGGTAGGCCGTATCGTCCGGGCGGGCGGGCAGGATGCGCCAGCGCGTCTGGCTGGGCTTGCCGTTGACGGGATCGACCACATGCAGCGGGCGGCGCTCCCAATCGAGCGCCAGGGGCTTGTCGATCACGCCCCAACCCTGGGCATCGGGCTGCGCAGGCTCGGCCATCACACCCGCCACCACCGCCGTGTAGCGCTTGTGCACGCGCCGCTGGGCGAAGGCGATCGAGAGCTGGCGATGCACGTCGGGATTGCGCGCCAGCACCAACAGGCCAGAGGTGGACATATCCAGCCGGTGCACGATCAGCGCATTGCGCCAGTACTGCTGCGCCCGCCAGGCCAGCGAATCGCGCTTGTGCTCGCCGCGCCCGGGCACGCTGAGCATTTCATGCGGCTTGAAAAGCACCAGCAGGTGCTTGTCCTCATACAGCGCCTGGGGGCGGGGCAAGGCGGCGGGGAAATCGGCCAGATTCGGTTCTTCCATCGTGCGGCAAAAGCGGAGACAAGGGCGTGCAATCAAGCCAAATTATATTTCAATAGGAAAATAAATAGCCTTATTTCGGCAATTCTACATTGAAATTCAATATTCTTTGATTTGTAATTTAAAAAACACGCATCAAACAGCCCGCTATTGTGCCGCCGCTGGGCGCACGTGCAACGCAACCGACTTCGGGCGGCAGCAGGCCGCGCCCTGCACAACGCGCGCCGATAATGGCGGGCCTTTGTCTGGCCCCGCATGCGGCCGCTTTTTTGCCCCCCCTTTTTTGTCCCCTTTTTGCCCGATCGCACCGTGCCCCCAGCACCCTTATCGCCTTCCGACAACGCCTTGCACATCCTCCAGCAAGTCTTTGGCTACGACAGCTTTCGCGGCCTGCAAGCCGACATCATCACCGGGGCCATCCAGGGCGGCAGCGCGCTGGTGCTGATGCCCACCGGCGGGGGCAAATCGCTGTGCTACCAAATCCCCGCCATCGCGCGGCACCGCCAGGGGTTGGGGCTGACCGTGGTCGTCTCGCCGCTGATTGCCCTCATGCACGACCAGGTCGGCGCGCTGCATGAAGCGGGCGTGGCCGCCGATTGCCTGCACTCAGGGCTGGATTTCGAGCAAAGCCTCGCCGCCCTGGCGCGCGCGCGGCGCGGCCAAACCACGCTGCTGTACGCCGCGCCCGAGCGCATCCACACCCCGCACTTTCTGGACTTTCTCGACGATCTGGCCCAACGCGGCCAACTGGCGCTGTTCGCCATCGACGAGGCCCACTGCGTCAGCCAATGGGGGCACGACTTCCGCCCCGAATACCGCCAGCTCAGCCTGCTGCACGAGCGCTACCCGCACGTGCCGCGCATGGCACTAACCGCCACGGCCGATGCCCTCACCCGCGCCGACATCATCGAGCGCCTGCACCTGCAAAATGCGCGCCACTACGTCAGCAGCTTCGACCGCCCCAACATCTGCTACCAGGTGGTGGAGAAAACCGACGCGCGCAAGCAACTGCTGCGCTTCATCCTCGATCAGCACGAGGGCGATGCGGGCATCGTCTATTGCCAAAGCCGCAAAAAAGTCGAAGACACCGCCCAATGGCTGCTGGAGCAAGGCATCGACGCCCTGCCCTACCACGCCGGCATGACGCCCGCGCAACGCCAGCGCCACCAGGACCGCTTCCTGCGCGAGGACGGCCTGGTCATGGTCGCCACCATCGCCTTCGGCATGGGCATCGACAAGCCCGATGTGCGCTTCGTCGCCCATCTGGACATGCCCAAGAACATCGAAGGCTATTACCAGGAAACCGGCCGCGCCGGCCGCGACGGCGAGCCAGCCGACGCCTGGATGGCCTACGGCCTGGCCGACGTCGTCAACCAGCGCCGCATGATCGACGACCCCGCCAGCCCCGCCAGCGAGGCCTATCGCCAGGTCATGCGCCGCAAGCTCGATGCCCTGCTGGCCATGGCCGAAAGCACCGAATGCCGCCGCGTGCACCTGCTGGCCTACTTCGACGAAGCCTCCCAGCCCTGCGGCAACTGCGACAACTGCCTGCACCCGCCCGCCACCTGGGACGCCACCGAGGCCGCGCGCAAACTGCTCAGCTGCATCTACCGCGTGCAGCAAATGAGCGGCATCCACTTCGGCGCCGGGCACCTCATCGACATCCTGCGCGGCAAAACCACGCCCAAAGTGGAGCAATACGAGCACCAGCGCCTGAGCACCTTCGGCATCGGGCAGGAGCTCAGCGAGCGGCAATGGGGCGCCGTCATCCGCCAGCTCATCGCACGCGACGCCATCATTGCCGACGCCCAAGCCTTCAACACCCTGCGCCTGGGGCCGGGGGCCAAAGCCCTGCTCACCGGCGGCCAACGCATGCACCTGCGCCAATCGCTGCCACCCGCCGCCAGCCGCGGCCGCCTGCGCCGCGCAGCCTCTGGCGCTGCGGGCGCACCGGGCGCCACCGCCAGCCGCGACAGCCGCCTCAACGCCTTGAGCGAGCTGGCCCGGGCACGCTTTGACGCCCTCAAAGCCTGGCGGCGCGAAGTAGCCGAACAGCACGAACTACCCGCCTACATCGTCTTCAGCGACGCCACCCTCATCGCCATCGCCGCCGCTGGCCCGCGCAATGAGGACGAACTGGCCGCCATCTCTGGCGTGGGCGAGAAAAAACTCGCCGCCTACGGCGAGGAAATCCTGCGCATTTGCCGCGCCTGAAACACGCTGGCCCGGTAGAAACGCCTTGGCTTTTGAAAGCCACGCAAAGAAAAACGGCTTACCGATTTTCATCGGTAAGCCGTTTTTTGATTGGTCGGCGTGGCGGGATTCGAACTCGCGACCCCTTGCACCCCATGCAAGTGCGCTACCTGGCTGCGCTACACGCCGGAAAGCTGCGCATTGTAGCCTACAAAATGGCCTCTCCAACCAAAATGGCGCGAATTTTGAACAATTCGCTGCGCAAGGCGGCAAAGTCGATGGACGGCGGCTCGGTGCGGCCTTGCGGCGAAGCCTCATCGGCCAGCTCTGCGACGGGTTGCGCTGCAACCTCCTCGGGCTGCGCAAGGGGCGTGGCTTCGGCGCTGGCGGGCTGCGGCTCGGCGTGCCAGTCTTGCAGGCGCGAGCGCGCGCCGCTGATGGTGAAGCCCTGGCCGTAGAGCAGCTCGCGGATGCGGCGGATCATCAGCACCTCGTGGTGCTGGTAGTAGCGGCGGTTGCCACGGCGCTTCATGGGGCGTAGCTGGGTGAATTCTTGTTCCCAATAGCGCAGGACGTGGGGCTTGACGTCGCACAGCTCGGCGACTTCGCCAATGGTGAAGTAGCGTTTGGCGGGGATGGGGGGCAGGACGTTGTTCATGAACCGCAATGACGAGGGGGTCAATGGAGGAAGAAAAACCGGCGGGCCTGCGCGCCATCGTCAGCGCCGCATGCGTGTTTGAGGGCGGCGCTTGGGGAGTCGGCGCAAAGGCGCTCCCGGGCAGGCTGGGCGCAAGGCGCGGGCATGATAGCGTCAGTCGCGGCACTGGCCGGGCGGCCTCTGGTGTTTATGCGTGCCAATGCCACCCCTGCACGCGCTTTCTGTTGCAAGGCTGCCGTTTGAAAGCAACGGCTTGCTGGCCCGCCTGGGCCTGAGTTTTTTTGTTTCCCCTTTTCTTCTCTCGCATGAAAACCCGTTTCATCCTGATTCAAACCAGCCACGCCGGCAATGTGGGCGCAGTGGCGCGCGCGATGCGCACGATGGGCTTTGACGATTTGGTGCTGGTGGCGCCGCGCTGGCCCGATGTGTTGCGCATGCCGGAGGCGATCGAGCGCGCCAGCGGCGCCACGGAGGTGCTGGCGGCGGCGCGCGTGGTGCCGCGCCTGGAGGATGCGCTCGATGGCGTGCAGCACCTGTGTGCCACGGCGATGGTGGCGCGCGATTTTGGCCCGCCCACTTGCACGCCGCGCACGCATTTCACGCAGTTGATGGCGCAGGCCAGGGCGGGCGAGGCGGGCCTGCCTTCGGTGGCGTTTTTGTTTGGCAGCGAGCGCTACGGCATGCGCAATGAGGATGTGTACCGCTGCCATGTGGCGCTGCAAATCCCCAGCGATCCGGCGTTTGGCTCGCTGAACCTGGCCGCTGCGGTGCAAGTCATTGCCTACGAATGGCGGCTGTGCCTGGATGCGCTGGGCCTGGCGCCGTATGCGCCCCAGGGCGATGCGGGCGGGGTTGCAAACGCACAGTCCGACGCGGACACCCCCGCCGATGCGGCCACGGTGGCGGCGATGCTGGAGCATTGGCGCCAGGGCCTGGAGGCCATTGGCTATCTGGACCCGCAAGCGCCCAAAAAGCTGATGCCGCGTTTGCAGCAGTTGTTCAACCGCGCCCGGCCCACGCCGCAGGAGATTCACATCCTGCGCGGCATTGCCAAGTCCATGCTGTACACGGCGCAGCAGGCGCGCAAGGGGGATGGGGCGTAGGCTGGCGCTTCCTCTTCATGATTTTTACAGATCAAAAAGATAAAAAATCACCCTGTTTTGGCATGATGGGCAATGCATTGGATTTTCATTGAACTGGAATTTTGCAAGCTCATCTTTTGCCATTCAAAGGATAAAAAACACCCTTGTTTCGGCAAGCCCAGCCATCGGTCGCATTGCCTTTGAACTGCAATACGTCACAACTCCAGCCACTGCACACTGCCTTGCGTGGCGTCGTTGATGGCTTGCTGCAAAGCAGCGGCTTCGCTTTCGCGCACGCTGGCCTGCATGCGCACCCGCGCGCCGTGGGCGGTTTCGAGCAGGCTGGCCTGGCGCTGCTCCAGCAGGCGGCGCACCAGCCCTTCTTGCGCGTAATCGACGGCAAAAGCCAGCGTCACCACTGCTTGCAGCTCGATTTTTTCGGCATGCAACAGGGCCTGGGCCACGGTGTCGGTGTAGGCGCGCACCAGCCCGCCCGCGCCCAGCTTCACACCGCCGAAATAGCGCACCACGGTGGCCAGCACGCCTTCCAGATGCTGATGGCGCAACACCTCCAGCATGGGGCGACCGGCCGTACCCGCTGGCTCGCCATCGTCCACCGCCGCCGACTCGCCCCCGGCCATCAAAGCCCAGCACACATGGCGCGCCTGCGGGTGCTGCTGCCACAGCTCGGCCACGATGCTTTGCGCCTGGCTGCGACCGCTGACGGGCTGCACACAGCCAATGAAGCGGCTTTTCTTGATGACGATTTCGCTGTGAACGGGGCTTTTGAGAGTCTGGCGCATGGCGGTGGCAAGAGTTGAGAGGGCATTCCAATACAAGCAGCATGGAGGAGTCGCTCAATGCCCACGCCGCGCCGCCAACGCCCGCGTGAGGTAGCGCGCGCCCGCGCCATAGCCGCTGAGCTTGTGCGCCATGCCGGGCAAGCTGCGCGCAGGTTCGGCGTAGCCTTGTTTGCGCCAATACCCCACGGCGCTCTCTAGCGCCACCAAGGCGGCCTGGCGCAAGCCCACGGCCTGCGCGTGGGCGGCAGCGGTGCGGTACAGCGCCTGGCCCACGCCCAAACCTTGGCAGTGGGCGGCCACGGCGCAATCGTGCAAAAACCAGGTGGTCGCGGGGCTGGGCAAGGTGTGCAAAGGGGCGTTGAGCGCGGGCGGCAAGCCATCTGCCCAGGGGTAGGCAATGAGGTAGCCCAACAGGGGCGCGCTGGCGGGTGCAAAGGCGGGCGCGTTGGCGGGCCGCGCCACCCAGCAAGTGCTGGGCGAGAGGGCCAAACGGTTGCGGAAAAACGCCGCATCTTCCAGCAAATGGGCGGGGTAGGCGCTGGCTTGCACGGCCAGCACCTGGGCGATGTCGCTCAGGTGCATGGGGGTGATGGTGTAAGCGGGCTGGGGCTTCATCGGCGCGGCTCCTCTGTGCGATTGGCGGCGGCGCGCTGGCGCAGGCTGGGTGCCATGCGGCCGAAGTGCATGACCAGCATGCCCGCCACGGCCAGCGCCGCGCCGGCGGCCAGGGAGATGTGCAGGGCCTCGTCCAGCCATAGCGCGGAAAAGCCCATGCCGAAGATGGGCACCAGCGAGATATACGCCGCCGCGTTACCCGCCCCCAGCGCTTTGACGCCAGCAAAAAACCAGGCGTAAGCCAGCACGGTGGCCAGCGCCACAATCGCCAGCAGGCTGGCCCAGCCCCGCGCCGGGGCGGCCCACATGGCCGACCACGCGCCCGGGCCTTCAATCAGCCAGGCGCACAGAAGCAGCAATACCGCCCCGATCAGCGATGTGACGGTGACGGTGGCCAGGGCCTCCATGCCTTGCAGCTTGCGGCCGATCAAGGTGTAAATGGCCCAACTGGCCACACAGCCCAAGATCAGCCCCTCACCCAACCCCAGCCCGCCCGCCAGCGCCTGCATGGGATGGCCCTGGGTGATGGCCCAAATGGCGCCCACCACCGTCATGCCCATGCCCAGGGCGATCCAGAGGTTGAGCCGCTCCTTGAACAGCCAGGCCGCCAGCAGCAGCGTGGCCACGGGGTTGAGGGTGATGAGCACGACCGCCTTGCTGGCGGGGATGCGTTGCAGCCCCAGCATGAAGAACACGGCGTACATGCACACGCCCGTGGCCCCTGCGGCCAGCAGCCATAGCCACTGGCGCGCGGGCAAGCCGCGCAAACTGTGCGTGCGCCCGCTGTGGCGCAGCCAGAGAAACAGCAGCGCACTGGCGAGCAAAAACCGCAGCGCCGAGGACGTCAGCGGCGGCATGGTCTGCGTCACGATCTTGGCCCAGGGCCAGGACGCGCCCCAGACGGCGGCCATCGCCAGCAGCCGCGCATGAATGCCCCAGGGGGCGGGGGTGGTTTGCATGGGTGGGGGGTGATTCGCGCAAAGGCAAGGAATTACCGAAATTCCAATCAAAAGAAAAATAACTTCAACCCTATCATACCGAAACAAGGTGATTTTTTATCTTATTGATTTGAAATAAAAAGGCGGCAAGCCTTGGAGCTGCCGCCTTGCTGCACCGACGCGCTTACGACTGGTTATCCAGGAAGCTGCGCAACTTGTCCGAACGGCTGGGGTGCTTGAGCTTGCGCAGCGCCTTGGCCTCGATCTGGCGGATGCGCTCGCGCGTGACGTCGAACTGCTTGCCCACTTCCTCCAGCGTGTGGTCGCTGGTCATCTCGATGCCAAAGCGCATGCGCAGCACCTTGGCCTCGCGCGGGGTGAGCGAGTCGAGGATGTCTTTGACCACATCGCGCAAGCCCGCCTGCATGGCCGCATCCACGGGCGCGGTGTTGTTGGTGTCCTCGATGAAATCGCCCAGGTGGCTGTCGTCGTCGTCGCCGATGGGGGTTTCCATCGAGATCGGCTCCTTGGCGATCTTCATGATCTTGCGGATCTTGTCCTCGGGGATCTCCATCTTCTCGGCCAGCACGGAGGCATCGGGCTCATAACCATGCTCCTGCAAGTGCTGGCGCGAGATGCGGTTCATCTTGTTGATCGTCTCGATCATGTGCACCGGGATGCGGATGGTGCGCGCCTGGTCGGCGATCGAGCGCGTGATGGCCTGGCGGATCCACCAGGTGGCGTAGGTCGAGAATTTGAAGCCACGGCGGAACTCGAACTTGTCCACCGCCTTCATCAGGCCGATGTTGCCCTCCTGGATCAGGTCCAGGAACTGCAAGCCGCGGTTGGTGTATTTCTTGGCGATGGAAATCACCAGGCGCAGGTTGGCCTCGGTCATCTCCTTTTTCGCATCGCGCGAGGCTTTCTCGCCCGCCAGCATGCGCTTGTTGATGTTTTTCAGCTCCTCCAGCGGCACCACCACGCGGCTTTGCAGCTCGATCAGGCCCTGCTGGATTTCCTGCACGTTGGGGATGTTGCGGCCCAGGATGTCGCTCCAGGCATGGCCGCCCGCCGCTTCCTGCTCCACCCATTGCAGGTTGAGCAGGTTGGGCGGGAACTCGTCGATGAAGCGTTGTTGGGGCATGCCGCATTTGTCGACCACGATGGATTTGATCTTGCGCTCGGCATCGCGGATGGATTTGACCTGCTCGCGCACCATGTCGCTGAGCGTGTCGATGGTCTTGGCCGTGAAGCGGATGCACATCAGCTCGCGCGTGAGCGTGCGCTGCTGCTCGTTGTACTGCTTGGAGCCCCAGCCGTGCTTGTTGTAGATCTTATGCAGACCCTCGAACAGCTCGCGCAGGTGATCGAAGTGCTCCATGGCCTTGTTTTTCAGCTCCTCCAGGCGCTTGGTCATGGCCTTGGAGCCGCCGCTGCCGTCATCGTCGTCGTCCTCGTCGAACTCGTCGAAGTCCTCCTCGGCCACGAAGTCGTCAGCCTCGTCGGGATCGACGAAGCCATCGACGATGGTGGTAATGACGACCTTGCCCTCACGGATGTCCTCACCCATGTCGAGCACCGCCGCGATGATGGCAGGCGAGGTGCTGATGGCTTCCATCATGTCCTGCATGCCGCCTTCGATGCGCTTGGCGATCTCGATTTCGCCCTCGCGCGTGAGCAGCTCCACCGTGCCCATTTCGCGCATGTACATGCGCACGGGGTCGGTGGTGCGGCCGAATTCGCTGTCCACGTTGGAGAGGGCGGCCTCGGCTTCTTCCTCGGCTTCCTCCTCCGTCGTCACGTTCTGACCGCTGTTGGTCAGCAGCAGCGTTTCGGCATCGGGCGTTTGCTCGTACACCTCCACACCCATGTCGCTGAGCAGCTTGACAACGACTTCCAGCGTCTCGGCCTCCACCAGCTTGTCGGGCAGGTGGTCGTTGATTTCGCCGTGGGTGAGGTAGCCGCGCGTGCGGCCCATCTTGATCAGCAGCTTCAGCCGTTCGCGCCGCTCGCGGTCTTCCTCCTCAGTCAGCACGCTGTCGTCCAGGCCAA
Source organism: Allofranklinella schreckenbergeri (assembly GCF_003703475.1). GTDB lineage: Bacteria > Pseudomonadota > Gammaproteobacteria > Burkholderiales > Burkholderiaceae_C > Lampropedia > Lampropedia schreckenbergeri. The sequence continues at coordinate 74,412 of NZ_RDQM01000004.1, forward strand.
ACTCCTTCATCAAGGCACGCTCTTTGGCCTTGCTGATCTTCATGCGCAAAGGCTTGGCTTTTTCGGCGCCATCCTCGCCGCTGTCCTCACTGGCGTCGGTGGCTTCGGCGTCTTCCAGCTCGTCGCCCAGGTCTTCGTCCAGATCCAGATCGCTATCCACGTCCAGATCGTCCTCATCGTCAAAGCTGGCGCTCTTGCCTTTGCCCGCCTTGGTTTTCTTGGCCGATTTTTTCGCAGCAGGCGCCTTGGCGGCTTTGGCCTTGGGCGCTTTTTCCGCTTTGGCCTTCTCTGCTTTGGCCTCTGGTGCGGGGGCCTCGTCGGCGGGGGCCGACTTGGCGGATTTAACGGATTTGGCGGCCGCCTTGCTGGCCTTGGCGGTTTTGGCCACTTGGGCGGTCGGCGCGACGACGGCCTCGTCCTCGACCTTCACAGCCGTTTTGGCCGCGGCTTTGGTTGCCGTTTTTGTCGCCGTTTTTGTCGCCGTTTTAGCGGCCGTCTTGGTGGCCTTGGCCGCTGCTTTGGCTGGCGCAGGCGCTGGCGCGGCCTCTGTCGCCAAGTCGGCTTTGGCGGCCGTCTTGCGCGCGGTGGTTTTGGTGGTGGTTTTTTTCTCTGTCACAGTTTTAGACGTAGAGGGTTTGGAGGGCGCTTTCCCCGCAGCCTTGCTCACTGGCTCGTTGGCAGTCTCTGTGGCACTGGCTTTGGCGGTGCTGGCAGCCTGGGTTTTGGAGCTGGATGCAGTGGTTTTCTTACTGGTAGCCATGGCGCAATCTCGTCAACGATCCGAACAAAAACACGCTGCACCCAACACCCATCGGGCACAGCCTATGCAGAGAAAGAAAGCAGAAGGGCCTGCGCGGACTGCATGCGGCACGCGTAAAGGCCGCTTCAAGGCGAGCCTCCCCTTGAAATCTGTGCAAGCAGGGAAGGCCAGGCGGGCAGAGGAAGGGCCTAAAAGCAAAGGCGGTGCATCGAATCTGCGCCGCCCGGATTTTCAGGTTCTACCTCTCTTGCTGAAGGCATAGGATTATACCGGCCACCCCGTTTTTCAAGGGGGGATGCCATGCCCCGGGAGGATAATTGCCGTTTTAAATCACAACCAGAAAACAGGAGGTTCCCCCCTATGGCCACACCCCGCAAATCCCGCCCTACCCCCCCAGCGGGCGAACCCACGCGCCGCGCCCGCCAAGGCGATGTGGCGCCCACCAGCAGCGTGCGCGCCACGGCAGCGCACGTTGGCAAGGTCGCCGCCCAGGCGCGGCAATCGGAGCTGACGCAAACGGTGCAAGGCATTTTGACCAGCGCCGAGCCAGCCAAGGAGCGGGCTTCGGCGCTGCGTGCGCTCATCGATGGCGCGGCGCCCGACGACCGTGAAATGCTGCGCAAAGCCCTTTTGCTCGAGCCGGCCGCATCCTGCGGGCGCGCCAACCCGGACGAGGAGCTGGCCGAAGGCTGGCGCGATGGCACCTACCCCTACAAAAACCTGCTGCGCCGCAGTGTTTACGAGAAAGAAAAGTTCAAGCTGCAAGTGGAGCTGCTCAAGCTGCAAGCCTGGGTGAAGGAGACCGGCCAACGCCTGGTCATCCTCTTTGAAGGCCGCGACGCGGCGGGCAAAGGCGGCACCATCAAGCGCTTCATGGAGCACCTCAACCCCCGTGGCGCGCGCGTGGTGGCGCTGGAAAAGCCCACGGAAACCGAGCGCGGCCAGTGGTACTTCCAGCGCTATGTACAGCACTTGCCCACGCGCGGCGAAATCGTGCTGTTTGACCGCAGTTGGTACAACCGCGCCGGGGTCGAGCGCGTGATGGGCTTTTGCTCGCCCGAGGAGTACGCCGAATTCATGCGCCAGACGCCCGAGTTCGAGCGCCACCTGGCCCACAGCGGCGTGCACCTGATCAAGTTCTGGTTCTCCGTCAGCCGCGAGGAGCAGCGCCGCCGCTTCAACGAGCGCCAGGCCCACCCGCTCAAGCAGTGGAAGCTCAGCCCCATCGACATGGCCTCGCTGGACAAGTGGGATGACTACACCCGCGCCAAGGAGGCCATGTTCTTTGAAACCGACACCGCCGATAACCCCTGGACGGTCATCAAAAGCGATTGCAAAAAGCGCGCCCGCCTGAACGCCATGCGCTACGTGCTGCACAAGCTGCCCTACGCCAACAAGGATCTGGAGCAAATCGGCAAGCTCGATCCGCTCATCGTCGGCCGCGCCCACGTGGTGTACGAGCGCGGCGAAATGCCGGGCATGGTGTTCTAAACAGAGAGAGTCTCACTGCCCTTTTCCCCATAAACAAACCAGCCCGCTTTGGCGGGCTGGTTTGTTTATGGGGAAAAGGCTTTAGCGCATCGGCCCGGCCATCTTGCGCAGCGTGTCGTCCTTGAGCCAGAAGTGGTGCACCAGCGCCATCGCCGCATGCCCCACAATCAGCGCCAGCATGGCCCAGCCCAGCAAGCCGTGCAGGCTCATATCCAGCGCATCGCGGGTGCTGTTCACCCATTGCACCCACTCGGGCTGCTTGTGCCCGGCGGGCAGCACGCTCCAGCCCAGCCAATCGAAACCGCGCCCGCTGCCATAAGCGCGCATCAGCGCCAGCGCGGGCACGGCCAGCATCAGGGCGTAGAGCAGAGCATGCCCAGCCTTGGCCGCCCAGGCGATCAGCCCTCGCCCGTGCGACGGACGGCGACGCCACTGGCTGGCCGCCCAGAGCAAGCGCAGCAGCGCCACCAGCAGCAGCGCAAACCCCATTGGCGCGTGGCTGCCCACCAGCCACGAATCGCGCGGCCCCCAGTCCAGGACGACTTTGGCGCCCATGCCTAAAAACTGCCAAAAAAAGAGCAGCACCATGCTCCAGTGCAGCAGGCGGCTGATGCGGCCGTAGCGCGCGGGGGAATCAAGCCAGGGATTGAGGGTGTTAGGGGACATCATGGATTCGGCATTCAAACATGCAAAGGCGCATCGGATTGCTTGGCGCACCAAAGGTTCCGCACGCAACAAATTTTAATTTCTCAATCAAATGTAAAAATTATTTTATTACCATCATGCCGAAATAAGGCAATTTTTTATCCCTTTGAAATAAAAAATAACCCCAACCCGCATCAGCCCCACGCATAGCCTGCCACGATGCCTGCAAACAGCGTAAAGCCCAGCCAATGGTTTTGCGTAAAGGCGCGAAAGCACCCTTGGCGCTGGCGCGGGCCAATCAAACGCCAATGCCACAACACCTGCGCCGCCGCCACGGCCAGCGCCAGCGGCCAGGGCCAGCCCAGCCCCTGGCCGCGCAAAGCCCAAGCCCAGCACAGCAAAAACAGCCCATAGGACAGCACGATGGCCGCCACATCCCAGCGGCCCAGGGTAATGGCCGAGGTGCGGATGCCCAGGTGCAAATCGTCGTCGCGGTCCACCATCGCGTACTCGGTGTCGTAGGCAATCACCCAGAACAAATTGCCCGCCAGCAGCCACCAGGCCAGCGCGGGCACGCTGCCTTGCACGGCGGCAAAAGCCATCGGGATGCCCCAGGAAAACGCCACGCCCAGCACCGCCTGCGGCATGGAGAAAAACCGCTTGGTGTAGGGATAGGCGATGGTGATGAGCAATGCAGGCACGGCCAGCGCCACGGCGGCCGCCTGCGTGGTGAGCACCAGCGCAAAGGCCAGCAACGTCAACACCAGGCCGACGGCCAGCGCCTCCTTCACCGACACGCGCCCGCAGGTAACGGGGCGCTGGGCCGTGCGTTTGACGTGGCGATCGAAACGCCGGTCGGCCACGTCGTTGATGCAGCAGCCTGCGCTGCGCATCAAAATCGTGCCCAGCGTGAAAACGGCCAGCAAATGCCAGCCGGGAAAGCCCCCTTGCGCCACCCACAGGGCGCTGAGCGTCGGCCACAGCAGCAGCAGCCAGCCCGCAGGGCGGTTCCAGCGAATCAAATCAAGATACAGCCGCAAGCGCTGGCCGTGCGAAGAAGCAGGGATGGTGGACATGGGGCGCGAGAATAGCAGGCGCAGCACGCACGCCGCACGGCGCGGCGGCCAGGCTTGGCGGTCTGCCCGGCGCGGCGGCATTGCCACTATTTCAATCAAAGGAAAAATCATTTCATAATTATCATGCCGAAACAAGGCATTTTTTGTTCCTTTGATCGATAAAAATAAGCACCCTGACTGCGTACAGGATTTCCCCCAAGGTGCAAAACATGCGGCGGGCGATATGATGCGCGCCGCACTCCGGGGTGCGCGCCTGCAAGAGCCTGTTGCCAAAACCTGCTCCCTAGGCGCGCTGAGATGGCCCAGGCCGAACCCGTCAACTTGATCCGGTTAGTACCGGCGTAAGGATGAGCTGGCAGCCGCCAACGCGGCCCATGCAGGCTTGGCCCTTGGGCCTTGCGCCGGCACTGGGCCAGGGCCTCCGGGGTGAACAACGGCTTTCCCCCAGTTTCTCCCATCTGTTTATCCCAACAGCGAGGCCCCATGAACGCACCCGAAAAACACTCATCCCTCACGCAGTTGCTGGCGCTCACGCGCGAGCCGCTGCCCGCCTCCAGCAAAGCCTATCTGCAAGGCTCGCGCGCGGACATCCGCGTGCCCGTGCGCGACATTCAACTCACCAACGGCGCGCAGGCCAGCGTGTACGACACCAGCGGCCCCTACACCGACCCGCAGGCGCAAATCGACGTGCGCCGTGGCCTGCCCGCGCTGCGCCAGGCGTGGATCGAGGAGCGCGGCGACACCGAAACCTACGCCGGCCGCCTGGCCCACATCCTGGACGACGGCGGCAAGCACGAGGGGCGCGATGCCGAGCGCATCGCCCAACTGCGGCAGGAAGCGGCCGGGCTGCAACGCCAGCCGCGCCGTGCCAAGGCTGGAGCCAACGTCACGCAAATGCACTACGCACGCCAAGGCATCATCACGCCGGAGATGGAGTACATCGCCCTGCGCGAGAACGGCCGCATGGAGTGGCTGCGCGAGCACCTGGGCGATGCCGCGCGCGAGGCGCGCCGCCGGGGCAACCCGATGGGCGCGGTGATCCCCGACGTCATCACGCCCGAGTTCGTGCGCGACGAAGTGGCGCGCGGGCGCGCCATCATCCCGGCCAACATCAACCACCCGGAGATCGAGCCGATGATCATCGGCCGCAACTTCCGCGTGAAGATCAACGCCAACATCGGCAACTCGGCCGTGACCAGCAGCATCGAGGAGGAGGTGGAAAAGCTCGTCTGGTCCATCCGCTGGGGCGGCGACACGGTGATGGATCTGTCCACCGGCAAGAACATCCACACCACGCGCGACTGGATCATCCGCAACAGCCCCGTGCCCATCGGCACCGTGCCCATTTACCAGGCGCTGGAAAAAGTGGGCGGCATCGCCGAAGACCTGACCTGGGAGATCTTCCGAGACACGCTGATCGAGCAGGCCGAGCAGGGCGTGGACTACTTCACCATCCACGCCGGCGTGCGCCTGCCCTTCATCCACCTCACGGCCAATCGGGTGACGGGCATCGTCAGCCGCGGCGGCTCCATCATGGCCAAGTGGTGCATCGCGCACCACAAGGAGAGCTTCCTCTACACCCACTTCGAGGAAATCTGCGAAATCATGAAGGCGTATGACGTCAGCTTCAGCCTGGGCGACGGCCTGCGCCCCGGCTGCGCCTCGGACGCCAACGACGAAGCCCAGTTCGCCGAGCTGCGCACCCTGGGCGAGCTGACGCAAATCGCCTGGAAGCACGACGTGCAAACCATGATCGAAGGCCCCGGCCACGTGCCCATGCACATGATCCAGGAGAACATGACCGAGCAGCTCAAGCACTGCCACGAAGCGCCGTTCTACACCCTGGGCCCGCTGACCATCGACATCGCCCCCGGCTACGACCACATCGCCTCGGCAATAGGCGCGGCCATGATCGGCTGGATGGGCACAGCCATGCTCTGCTACGTCACGCCCAAGGAGCACCTGGGCCTACCCGACCGCGATGATGTGAAGCAAGGCATCATCGCCTACAAGATCGCCGCCCACGCCGCCGACGTGGCCAAGGGCCACCCGGCCGCCCGCGCGCGCGACGACGCCATCAGCAAGGCGCGCTTCGAATTCCGCTGGGAAGACCAGTTCAACCTCGGCCTGGACCCGGACACCGCGCGCGACTTCCACGACGAAACCCTGCCCAAGGACTCAAGCAAAACCGCGCACTTTTGCAGCATGTGCGGCCCCAAGTTCTGCTCCATGAAGATCACGCAGGAAGTGCGCGACTTCGCCGCCGCCAAGGGCTTGAGCGAAGCCGAAGCCTTGAAAGCTGGCATGGATGAAAAATCCAAGGAATTCGCCGCCGGCGGCGGGGAGGTCTATATCCCGATCCAGAAGGCTTGAGCGGTCTTGGTCGGGCCTTGATCGGGCTTTGATCGAGCCTACTGACAAAGCCGCGCCCGCATGGTCATCCTCGCCACCACCCGCCAGGGCTTTGAATCGTTGCGCGCCCTGATCGACACCGGAGCGCATCCGGTGTGGGGCGGCGCCAGCGTGCTCACGGTGGGAGAAATCCAGTCCTGGCGCGCGCGGGGGCTGGATTTGACCGTATTCGACCACGACATCGACCCGCGCCACCCCGGCCAACTGGCCGCCGCGCTGGACACCGTGGCCGAGCACCACCCTGGCGAAGTGCTCTGGGTCGATGCCCGGTGAGCTGGGCCAGGAAGATAGACTTTTTCATCAATGCCGGACGGACAAACGTCCGACCTCAACCCAATTTATAAATCAAAGGAAATAAAATACCCATGTTTCGGCAACATGGTATTTAACTTCAATTTACCTTGATTGAATAAATCCAGATTGGCGCAGCCACTCACTCCACCGTCACGCTCTTGGCCAGATTGCGCGGTTTATCCACATCCGTGCCGCGCCCCAAGGCGGTGTGGTAGGCCAGCAATTGCAGCGGCACCACGTGCAGGATGGGGCTGAGCATGCCGTAGTACTCGGGCATGCGGATGGCGTGTACGCCCTCGCTGCTTTCGATCTGGGTGTGGGCGTCGGCCAGCACATACAGCACGCCGCCGCGCGCGCGCACTTCCTGCATGTTGCTTTTGAGCTTTTCCAGCAAGGCATCGCCCGGCGCGACCACGACCACGGGCATGGCGCTGGTCACCAAAGCCAACGGGCCGTGCTTGAGTTCGCCAGCGGGGTAGGCCTCGGCGTGGATGTAGCTGATCTCCTTGAGCTTGAGCGCGCCTTCCAGCGCAATGGGGTAATGCGCGCCGCGCCCGAGGAACAAGGCGTTGTCCATGCGCGTGAAGGCTTGCGCCCAGCCCATGATTTGCGGCTCCAGCGCCAGCACGGCCTGCACGGCGGCGGGGATGTGGCGCAGTTGCTGCAAATGCTCGGCCAGTTGGGCCTCGTCCAGCACTTCTTTGACTTGCGCCAGCGCCAGCGCCAGCAGATACAGCCCGGCAAGCTGGGTGGTGAAGGCTTTGGTGGAGGCCACGCCAATTTCCACCCCCGCGCGCGTGATGTAGGCCAGCTTGCATTCGCGCGCCATGGTGCTGGTGGCGACGTTGCAAATGGTCAGCGTGTGCGCGTGGCCCAGCGCCTGGGCGTGGCGCAAGGCGGCCAGGGTGTCGGCCGTCTCGCCCGATTGGCTGATAACCAGCACCAGCGCTTTGGGGTTGGGCACGGATTCGCGGTAGCGGTACTCGCTGGCGATCTCCACCTGCACGGGGATTTTCGCCAGCGCCTCAATCCAGTATTTAGCTACCAGACCACTGTAGTAACTGGTGCCGCAGGCGAGGATAAGCACGGAATCGACCTCGCGGAAGACGCGCCAAGCGCCATCGCCGAACAGCTCCGGGCTGATGGAGAGCACGTCGGTAAGGGTGTCGGCCAGCGCGCGCGGCTGCTCGAAAATCTCCTTTTGCATGTAGTGCTGGTAAGGCTCCAGCTCGGCCGCTGCGGCGAATGCCTGCACGGTTTGCACGGGCCGCTGGGCGCCATCAAGCGGTCGGCCTCGGGCATCGGCAATCCAATAACCGCCAGGCTGCAAATCCACCAGATCGCCCTCCTCCAGATAGACGATCTGGTCCGTAACCCCCGACAGCGCCATGGCATCGCTGGCCAGAAAATGCCCAGGCGCCCCGCCCTGCCCACCTGCCACCAGCCCCAACACCAGCGGCGAACCCGCACGCGCGCCCACCAGCCGTTGCGGCTCGTTGCGGTGAACCACCGCCAACGCATACGCGCCGCGCAAGCGCGCCACCGCCGCGCGCAGGGCCTCGAACAAGTCGCCTTCGTACAGGCTGTCGATCAAGTGGGCGACGACTTCGGAATCCGTCTCGCTGCTGAACACATAGCCCTTACCCGCCAGCTCCGCGCGCAAACTTTCGTAGTTTTCGATGATGCCGTTGTGCACCAGCGCCACGCGGGCATCGCTCTCTTGCAGCGGCGCGCCAGGCGCATGCGGGCCAAAGCTGAAATGCGGGTGCGCGTTATCCACCGAAGGCGCGCCGTGCGTGGCCCAGCGGGTGTGGGCGATGCCGGTACCGGCCTGCAGCCCCTCCTGCTGCGCCTGCGCTTGCAACTGCGCCACCCGCGCCGTACTGCGCGCGCGATGCAAACCCTGCCGCTGCTGCGCGCGCCCTGCCGCGCCCCCGTCCGTCTGGCCATGCACTGCCAGACCACACGAGTCGTAACCGCGGTACTCCAATCGCTGCAAGCCTTGCAGCAGCACCGGCACCACATCGGCATGCGAAACGCCACCCACAATCCCACACATAAAGAACTCCTTATCACACAGCCACATTGCCCACGCCAAAGCCACGTAGAGGCAATCGTGAAGGGATAGTAAGAAGATTGACGTGAAATTTGTATTCAAAAATCAATTGAAATTGGAATGAAAAATCACCAATTGATTCTCATGAATTTTTTATTCATAAAATCATTTTTTATGAAATTTTCCATTGACTCAACCGATCTAGCCATCCTCGCCATCGTGCAGGACGACGCCAGCCTCAGTAACCAAGCGCTGGCCGAGCGAGTAGGCGTTTCGCCCGCCACATGCTTGCGTCGCGTGCAGCGTCTGCGTGACGCTGGTGTACTGGAAAAGGAAGTGGCCATCGTCAACCCCTGGGCGCTGGCCAAAGCCACAGGGCGGCCCCCCGCCATCACCTGCATCGTCGAAGTCAGCCTGGATCGACAGGACAGCGCCGCCCAACAAGCCTTTGAAACAGCCGCACTGCAACACCCTCAAGTGCAGCAATGCTGGCGCGTAGCGGCTGGGCCCGATTTCGTGCTCATCATCAGCTGCCTGGACATGCCCGCGTGGCACACCTTCAGCCAGGCTTTATTCACCCGCGAAAACAATGTGCGCAACATCAAAGCCTATTTCGCCACCCACCGCGCCCGCTGGAACAGCGCAATACCGTTACCACATCTGAAAAGGCCGTGATGTTCGGCACCGCCATCCACGTAACTCGTGCCATCGCGACTCATCCCCGCGTGTGCGGGGAACGCTGATTTCCACGCACCGCGGCAGCGCCAATTTCTGGTTCATCCCCGCGTGTGCGGGGAACGCGCGGGAGCACCTGCTGCACGGCGGGCGAGCAACCGGTTCATCCCCGCGTGTGCGGGGAACGCTGAGGTGTTATGGGTTTATTTGTGATTCTTGCCGGTTCATCCCCGCGTGTGCGGGGAACGCGCCTGTTTTGATGGCGCGCGCGAGTTCTTCGGCGGTTCATCCCCGCGTGTGCGGGGAACGCGGTTCCTCGCCCTCAATTTCACTGTTTTTATCCGGTTCATCCCCGCGTGTGCGGGGAACGCTTGCTGCTGTCGAAGCGGCTGCCGCTGCTGCTCGGTTCATCCCCGCGTGTGCGGGGAACGCCTCGATGTTGTCAAGAACGGGTTTTTCGAAGACGGTTCATCCCCGCGTGTGCGGGGAACGCCGGCTGTCCGGATCCTCCCCCCCTGACGACTACGGTTCATCCCCGCGTGTGCGGGGAACGCAGAATCAATCCCAGCGCGGACAGCCCATCGGTCGGTTCATCCCCGCGTGTGCGGGGAACGCCGCGGTGGATACGCTGTTTTTTGTGGATCCGCCGGTTCATCCCCGCGTGTGCGGGGAACGCGTTGACGGGGACGTATTTGCCGCTGGCGGTGACGGTTCATCCCCGCGTGTGCGGGGAACGCCCCAGTGAGGCATGGAAATCCTGTGGACGACCCGGTTCATCCCCGCGTGTGCGGGGAACGCGATGCGTTGCGCCGTTCTGGTTGTACGCATATCGGTTCATCCCCGCGTGTGCGGGGAACGCTTGTTCATCGCTGCTGCGCTGTTGTAGCGCGCCGGTTCATCCCCGCGTGTGCGGGGAACGCCGTTGTGAGTGAGCGGGCCCATCAGTAAATGCCGGTTCATCCCCGCGTGTGCGGGGAACGCCACACAGGTTGGCGGGCATTCCGAATTTGTCGCGGTTCATCCCCGCGTGTGCGGGGAACGCTGCCTAACCGCATTTATGCGCGCATTGTTTTTCGGTTCATCCCCGCGTGTGCGGGGAACGCGATCACGTCTAACCCCGGTTGGTGTTGATGAACGGTTCATCCCCGCGTGTGCGGGGAACGCGGCTTTTGAGGTGTTCGAGGTCGTCGATTTCGCGGTTCATCCCCGCGTGTGCGGGGAACGCTCTTGGCGTAACTGGTTGATCTTAAAAATGAAAATCAACCCGAAAAATTCTACCGATTTTCAGCTTGTCAAAGAACAGGTGATTCGGGGTGGAAGGCGACCAGCTGCAGGCCGTCAAATTCCACTGGCAAGCGACGGTTGGGACCGAGGGTTTGGAATTCGTAACCGGACTCGTTCGGGCTGGCCCAAGCCATGACGACATTGCCATCTTCGTGACCGGCTTCGAGTTGTTGCCAGATCATTTCCCGGGTGCGGCGTGAGACATTACCGATATAGACCCCGGCACGCACTTCCAACAGCCAGATGGCCAGGCGGCCGCGCAAGCGGGGTGGGATGTTTTCGGTAACGACGGTCAAAAAGGCCATGGCGCTTATCCATCGCTACTGGCTGCGATGACCGGCATCACCCAGCGATTCGGGGTTGGGGATGGCGGGCGGCACAGCTTCGGGCGGGGCTTGTGGCGGACTGATTTCGCCAGCAGCCAGCACTTCCTCAATGGTGGGGATGATGCGCCCCAGCAGCTTGCTGCTGCGAAACAGGTCACGGCAGGCCAGCCGTACTTCGCGCTCGGGCTGCGCGGGGGACTTGGCGGCGATGCGAAAGGCCAGTGGCACGACAGTTTCAAATTTGAACAGGTCGGCAATGTCGTACACGAAAGACAGCGGCTTGCCGGTGTGGATAAAGCCCACGGCCGGGGCGTAGCCGGCTGCCAGTACGGCGGCTTCGGTGATGCCGTAGAGGCAGGCCGTAGCCGCAGACAAGCAGCGGTTGGGGATGTCGGCGGCGTCCCAGTCCTTCTGGTCGTAGTTGCGTGCGCGCCAGTTGACGCCGTATTGCCGAGACAGCAGTTTGTAGGTTTCGCGCACACGGGCGCCTTCGATGCCGCGCAATTGCTCCACACTGCGACGTTGCGGTGCGGGCTCGCCAAAGCGCAGCTCGTACATTTTGCGCACCACTTTCAGGCGCAGCTCATCATCCAATGCCAGCTTGGCCTGATACAGTAGGCGGTCGGCGCGGGCGCCGCCGGGCTGGCCACTGGCATACAGGCGTACGCCGGATTCGCCCACCCAGACCAGCAGCGTGCCAACGACGGCGGCCAGATGCGCGGCGGCGTGCGACACCCGCGTGCCCGGCTCCAGCATGATGCAGGCCACCGAGCCAACCGGGATGTGGGTGCGCACGCCGTTTTTGTCGATGACGACAAAGGCGCCATCCAGCACGTCAATCTGGCCGTACTGGATGAAAATCATCGAGATGCGGTCTTTCATCGGCAGGGGCTTGAGGGGTGGCAGCAGCGGGCTGGGCATGGTGCGTCAGGGATTTGGAACGTGTCTAGACCCGCTTGAGCAGCAGCAGGCCGCAGCCAAAGCCTTTGCCGTGACCGACGCCGCTGAGCAAGGCGGTTTTCAGTTGATCGGCATCACTGACTTCGGCCACGCCCTGGTAGTCGAGGCTGGAGAACTCGATCGCCTGGCCTTTGCGTCGCAGACGGTGCTGGGCATAGGCTTTTTGCAGCACGCTGGCCGGGTCGATGCGCAGGCCCCAGTGCGGGGCGCGTTTGAGCAGCCAGTCCAGACCGGCTTGGTACAGATGCTGCGTCAAGGCGGCCTGCTGTTCGGGCGTGGCGCTGCGTTTGGCATCCATCAGCACGTCGTGGCGCTGGGCGCGGCCATCGGGGCGACGGCGGCTGACGACCGGGTTGGCGCGCAGGTCAAAGTGCAGCGCCTCGCCAGTTTGCAGTGCGGGGGCGTAGGGTTTGGTCTGAATCTGGAACAGGCCATCGGTGTCCAGCGGCGGACGGGCGGAGACGATGTAATAGCTGCGCGCATCGTCCAAGCGGCGGAAGAGAAAGTCTCTGGGCAAGCCGTCGCCGGGGAACAGCCGCCAGATCAAGGCATGGTCGCGATAGGCCTCGCCCTGGCGAGCCAGCTCGCGCAGCCACGGGCTTTGATGCAGGCCGGGGAGCAGGCGCACCCGGGAAAAGTAATGGCTCATGCGGCGGCGCCTCCTTCTGCCAGTGCCACCCATTCCCGGCGCGGGGCGAATTGCCAGCGGCTGCGGGAAAGGGGCTGGTCCTGCCGCAGGTGGTCAAAGTCTGCGGGCATGCCTGGCGACATGCCTTCTTCCCAGTAATAGCGCAGCTGTCCCAGCCCAAAGGCATGACGATCCCGCGCCGTGGGCCAGTCTTGCCGGGGCGTTTTGTAGTCCAGCAGCGCCATCGGTGAAGGGAACTGCGCTGCGGCAAATGCCGCGTGCAAATGCTCGGCTTGCACCAATTGCGGCAGCATTGGCAAGGCCAAGGGGCAGGATTTGCGCCCCAGATACAGGACAAAACGCGGCTGACGCAGCGCTTGTGCCAGCTCGGCCAGGCTGTGCGGCGCTTGCGGCAGGGCTTCGATGGCGATGGTGGCGATGCTGTCGCAGCGGTATTCGCGCTGCGACAAAAGGGTGCCGACCTTGTCCGCTGCCAGCGATTGCCGGCGCGAGCGGAAACGCTCCTTGCGCCGCGGCTCGCCCATCTGGATGGTGTGGTAGTCGCGCAATGGCGAGCCACTGGCGAGCAGCTGGATGCCGAAACGATAGCCCTGCGCCAGTGCCGTCTGTGTCGCATCGTCACGGCGCTCGATGCCCAGCGCAGCGCCTAGCAGCCCCAGCAGCGCCGAGCGCGAGGGCTGCACCGCCGAGTGCCGCAGCTCGCCAACCGCGATCTCGCCCCAACTGGCCAGAGCACCATACAGGCGTATCAGCAAGTAGTCGGTCATGGTTTTGCCTCGTCGCCATCATCCGTTGCGATGAAGTCCAGCAAGTCCTGCATTGAGCCTGTACCAGCAAGCACGTCGAACTCGCAGCGGGCATCGGCACAGGCGCCATACACCGCATCCATGTTGTCGCGCACGCGCTGCAGGGCGGCAGTCGCTGCACTGGGGTAGTCGTCGTCCGTCACGGGTTTGACGAAGGCCAGCGACAGCGAGCGCGGCTGCTGCGCCCCTTTTTCTGCCAATGCGTAATGGGCGTAGGCACGGCTGGCATAGCTGTTTTGCTTACCGGTAGGGCCAACGGTCAGCACCGCCTGCGCCAGTGCGCGCAAGGCTTTTTGCGTCAGCGCCTCGTCACCGCCCAGGTTGCTTTTCAGCAGGTCGCGGTCGATGCAGACATACTGGTAGAACACGGCGGCGGCAAAGCCGCTTTCACCAATATGCGCAGCGCCGGGGTCGCTTTGATTGAGATCGTCCACGGCGGTGAAGTAATCGTCCTCGATCGGCGAAGCATGCACACCGATGGCGTGGGCCACTTGCACCGCCGCCTCGCCATTCATTTCTGGCTTGGCGGCCAGCATGCGGCCAAACATGGCCACGTCCACTGCCGTATGGGCGTGCAACAGCCCGTCCAGTTCATCGTCGGTAGGCGCGCGTTTTTCCTGCGCCAGTGTGGCGACCAAGGCATCCAGACTGCCGCGCTCTTCGGGCGCGATGTGCACCAGTTGTTCAATTTCCAGCGGCTTGTCCTTCTTGGCGGCGCCATAGACCTTGGCAATTTGCTCAGCCCAGGCGCGTGCCTGCTTCTCTGCAATACCTGCCTTGATCAAAGCATCAAACACTTCAACACCCAAGCGCTTGGTACGGATGCCAATGCTGCCCGCCAGCGCCTGCTGGAATAGCTCTGACGTGCGCCAGGCGCGCTTGAGGCTTTGCGAGGAAATGCGCAGCCGCTCCACCCCGCCGAGCTTGGCAGTTTTGGGGTTGCCGAGGTCGTCGCGGTTGAGGTTGGCCGGCGGATAGGAAATCAGCGTGTGCAGTTGAATGAAACGGGTCATGGATGGTTCTCCTCGGTGGATGCGGTGTCTGCGGGCAGCGCCGGAGCGGCTTCGCCTTGCTCCTTGGCGTTCAGGTAATAGTCAAAGGCCCAGTGAAAGCGAATGCGGTCGCTGGCGCGCGGCCTGCCATGTTCAAGATCGAACTGCCAGGCCAAGAGGTCATCGGCCAAGCGCGCCACGTCGGCCGCGCCATCAGCCAGCTTCACGGCACGCCGCCAATGCGTGCACAGTTCGGGCAAGGCCGTACAACGCAGCATGGCCTTGAAGCGAAGCTCGGACATGGCTTCGTGCTCGCCTCCGGCAGCCTTGCCCAAATGCCAGGCCAGACTGCGACCATCTTGCGTATCGTTCTTGATACAGGCCAGCACGGCGGCCACCCAGGCCAGGCGCTCGTACGTCAGCGGGGCATCGGCCAGACGCTCGTGGCTTCGCTCGATCAGGCCATGCGCCAGCGCGAACACGGCGGGCTGCACCAATAGCGCACCGGCCTGCCGGCAACGCCGCAACTGCGCCCGCGCCCCGCGCCCCAGCCGCGCCAATTCACCCTGCGGCGGGGCTTCGCCTTCTGCCAATGGCTGCAAGGCGCGCCACCAATCGCGCACCCAGGCGCGCTGAGATTCATTCAATCGAGGTTTGGGAGGCTTCATGCGGCAATCTCCTTGCGGCGGCTCTTGGCTTGAGCCTTTTTCTGTTGATGGTTGACGAGCGCCCAAAGCGGCTTGAGCGCCCGGCTGTTGTTCAGACTTTTTGTCAACTGGGCGCGTGCTTCCACGACACGGCGCATGTCTAGGTCTTCCTCCGGCGCGGCCAGCGCCCATTGGTCGAACAGCTCCAGCACCTGCGCATACGCCTGTTGCAACCACTGCCGGTAAATCCCGGCCAGGGCGGCGCGGCTTTCGAAGTCATGCTGCGCCAGCCGCGCCAAGCTGCGGTAGAACAGCGGCTCGCTGGCCTGCCAGAAGCTCTGCAAAACCGCCGGCTCGGCGCCGGCATCGCCCGGCCGCTTGAACCAGGCGGCCTTGACCTGTTTGTGCAAGGTCTTGGCCATTTCATCAGCGGCATCCAGCAACTGTTTGACGCTGCGGGTAAAGGGCTGGAGCAGCTCCGGCGCCAACGCATGCACCGGCAGGGTGCTGTCGTACCAGCACAGCGCCTTCATGTTGGAGGTGGCATAGCCAAAGCACCACAGCAGCACGTCGGGCTGGCGCACTTCGGTGTTGAAGTGGCTGACCACGCGTGCTGCGGCGGGCCGCTGGTCTTCCGTGCCCAGCACCAGCCCCAACCAGTCGCGGTAGCCACGACCGGCCTGGTGACCCTTGCTGGAAATCGGCGGCTTTTCGCCCTTCTTGTCCAGGTAATAGGGCGTGAGCGGGTGCTGCCATGTGCCGGTGTAATTGGTGCCGCCGTGGCGATGGCGGTAGTGCCGGATCAAGGGCACATCCTGCGCACCGCACAGCGAACAAACACCATGCGCCTGCGCCGTGCCGGGGCCGATGCGGATGCGGATGCGGCGCGGCATGCTCCACCAGGCTTGCAGCGGGTGTACGGTTTCCGGGGTCGTGTCGCATGCCGCTACGCCTTCACTGATGCGCGTGGCCTTCATCCATGGCAGCACATCGCCCAGATCGGTGACTGCGGGATAGCCCAGCGCATCCTGCGGCAGCACATTCAGCCAGAGCTTTTGCCACAGCGTGGCTGACTTGTCGGCCGGCAACAGCAACGTGGTCAGCGGCCCGCCGCCGCGCAGTGAAGTGCGGATACCGCGCCCACCCGAAGGCGCATTGATTTGCAGCGTAAACAGCGCCTGCGCAAAGCAACTTTGGCAAAAGCCGGGCGCATCCACCGGCTTGTTGAAGTACAGATTGCTGTCCGAGCCGGCATCGATCAGCAGTTCGGCTACCGAAAGCGTGTTTGCCTCTTCCACCAGGGCGAAATCCTGCATGAAGGCCGGGCCATCGCCGTGCAGCGCGAAGGCATGGGTATAAGGCGCGAAAGCCTCGGCCAGCGCCTCGCGGCTGGGCGAGTTGGCATAGCGCTCGCGCCATTGCCCGACATCACGCGGGGCATAGGCCAGTTGCAGCAGGCCGATCAGCAACTGGTAACTCGCCCCCCGGAAATCCGGGCGCAGCGCCACGATGTCCAGCAGCTCCGCATCGCCCACCTCCAAAGGCGATATCCGCCGCGCATTGCCCGTGCGGCTGCGGCACGTCAACCATGGGTCGTTCAACAGGTGCATACATGTCTCCAGAATGCGTGGCGAAAATTTATCATATCCCTATAACCCTAGAACACTTTATATAATTCAACCTGCCCTGCATAAGCGGGGATGAACCGTGTTCCAGGGTCTTTTTGCCTGACACGTTGATGATGTTCCCCGCGCCAGCGGGGATGCATTTTCCACCCCCTGCGATCTTCAAATATGATGAATATTCGCATCAATATTGATGAGGAAGAACCATGCGAACCACCGTAACCATTGATGACGCGCTGTACCAGCGCGCACTGGAAGTGGCCGACCCGGCCATGGACAAGGCCGATTTGTTCCGTGAGGCCATCCAGATGTTCGTGCGCGTGCAGGCGGCCAAGCGTCTGGCGGCGCTGGGCGGCAGCGCGGTGGACATGCCCGACATCCCGCGCCGCCAGGCACCTGGCGACCAGCCCCAATGAGTGGCGTACTGGTCGATACCTCGGTCTGGGTGGCGCATTTCCGGACAAGCCAGCCGGTGCTGGGGCAACTGCTCGCCATGGATCTGGCACTGAGCCATCCATTGGTGATCGGGGAGCTGGCCTGCGGCACCCCGCCACGCAGGCGCCAGACCTTGCAGGATCTGGCCAGCTTGCGCCAGACGCAGCAAGCCAGCATCGAGGAGGCCATGGCCTTCGTGGAACGCCATGGGCTGTATGGCAAGGGCTGCGGCCTGGTGGATATGCTGCTGCTGGCCTCGACCTTGCTAACCGATGGCGCCCGGCTGTGGACGCTGGACAAGCGGCTGGCCAGCCTGGCACGTGAGCAGGGCGTGCTGTTTGACGACAGGGCGCGCTGAGCGCCACACGCCATGCAGGCAGCCATCAGCCCCGCCCAGCCCCTCACCACTGCAAGCCCGCCTGCCGGTCGTAACGCATCAGCCGTGCATGGCCATCGTTGTCGATCACGCGGGCATGCAGCCCTTGGCCTTCGTCCAGCAAGGGCAGGATGAAGGCCGGCGATTCCAACAGACGGCATTGCTGGCGCAGCGCTTCGATGGCGCGGCCAAAGCGTTGTTGCCAGTCGGGCGCCAGCGCCTTGGCGCGATGGGCGTGGATGCGCACAGCGGATTGCTCCCAGGCATGGGGGTCGCCCGCCCGCAAGGGCTGCAAGGCGCCTGCGTGCCAGCGCGCCAGATACACGGTCAAGGTTTCGTCGCCCAGCCGGGTCGGCACTTGGTCATCCTCATACCAGCGCGCGCTGCTGTCCATGCAGTAGCCCTTGGCCAGATCCAGGGCATTGAAGCGGGCCTGGCTGTGCATGGCCAGATCCTTGCCGATTTGATCGCTGAAGGCTTTGCGCAGCGCCTCGGGGATGGCTTCGTCGGCGGCGCCATAGACGGCCTCCACCAGACTGCGCACGGCACTGGCCTGCCCCAACTCGCCCGGCGTGGTGATGCCGCCAGCCGCCTGCAGGGCGCGTGCGCCCAGCCACAGCTTGCCGCTGTCGGGATACACATGCCGAGCCTTGGGAAACAGTGCGGCATACCAGTCGGCGCTTGGCGCGTCCACCGGCTCGGGGCTGAGCAGATGCAACACCGGCGGCGGGCGTTGCTCAATGCCATCGGCGGCAAGGTCGCCGTTGGCCTGCCGAGCGTGGCGCTGCAAGCGCCCGGCGCGCTGGATGAGCAAATCGATCGGTGCCAGATCGCTGACCATCACATCCACGTCGAAATCCAGGCTTTGCTCGAGGACTTGCGTGCCGATCAGCACCCGTCCGCAGCGCTGGGCATCGCCCGATGCCTTACCGAAGCGCGCCAGCACATCGACCTCGATATCGAGCCGGTCGCCCATGGCATAGCGGCTATGGAACAGATGCAGTTTTTCCGCAGGCAGTTGCGCGCCCAGTTGCTGAAAGGCGCGGCGGGCATCGTCCACGGTGTTGCGAATCCAGGCCACACAGTACCCGGCGCGCGCCTGCTCGACGATCAAGGCCAGCACGGCTTCTTCGCTGTGGTGCAGCCGCACCTGCACATGGCGGCGCAGTTGCGGCCGGGTGGCGCAGGCCTGCACATGCAGCGCGCGTCCGGCCTGGATGGTCAGCGGATAGCGCATATCGGATACGGGCAACGGAGTCGGCAGCTTCAGCCCCCGATGCCATGCCGCCAGCAAGGCATCACGCGTACCCAGCGGCAAGGTAGCCGACAGCAAAATGGCGCTGCCACCCTGGCTGGCATGGGCGCTCAGCAGGGTTTGCAGCAGCGCCATCATGTAGGGGTCGTAGGCGTGTACTTCGTCGATCAGCAGTACCTTGCCACACAACCCCAGAAGGCGCAGCGACTGGTGCCTTGCCGGCAGCACCGCCAACAAGGCTTGATCCAGCGTGCCCACACCCACTTCGGCCAGCAGCGCCTTTTTGCGGTGGTCGGCCAGCCAAGCATTGCATTGCAGGCTAGCGCTGCGCTCATCCGGCGCATAACGGCCATCCTCGGCTTGCTCGCGCGGCTGCAGCACGCTGTGGCGAAAATCCGCCAGCAACTGCCGCGCGCCATGCGCCAGCACCAGCGAGGGCATGGCCTCTTGCGCATACAGGCGCCGATATACCTGCCCGACGCGCTGGTACATCTGGTTGGCCGTCGCCATGCTGGGCAGGGCGAAGTACAGGCCATCGGCCTGACCGGCCTGCATCAGGCGCTGCGCCAGCATCAGCGCGGCCTCGGTCTTGCCCGCGCCGGTTACATCTTCCAGCACGAACAACTGCGGCCCGTGCTGCAACGGTACGCAGGCGGCATAGTCTTGCAGCGGCGTGGGCGTGTGCAGGTAGTCAAACAGCCGCTGCGGCAGCGACCAGTGGCGCACGGCTGCTCCGGCCAATCCCGCTTCTGTCACGGCACGGGCTGCCTGCGCTTGTGCCATGTCCCAGTAATCAGCCAAGGCCAGCGGCGCGCTGCGATACGGGAAGTGATCCTGGTTGGAGCCCAGCCAGTCGGCCAGCACCGCCAGCCCGGCCAAGTGCCAGGCGTGCCGTCGCAAGATGGACAGCGCGCCCGTGGCAGGCCTGGGCAGCGCCTTGTCGGCGCCGAGAAAAAGCGGCGTGATCGCGTCGATGAACGCCAGTGCAGCGCGCCGGTCGCTGGGAAAAAAGTCATCGCCGGTATCGGCCTGCAAGAGGCCGCCGCCTGCGGTTTCCAGCGGCGGCTGGCCGTGATGACCACTGACACAGCGCATCCACACCGCCCAGAAATCCTGGTCGACCGGCGCCAGCCCGATAGGTAGACGCGAAGCTTCAGCCAACTCACGCCACAACCACCAGCCCAGCGTGTCATGCCGCCGCCGGTATGGCGGGGCATCCTCACAGTCCACCAGATCCGGTGAAAGATCGGGCCTCAGTCCCTGGAAGGAGCGCGCGAACTTGCCCAGATCATGCAGCGCCAGAAACCAGAGAAACACCGATTCGGCCTGCTGCCGCGGCCAGCCCAATTCATCAGCCAAAGATTGCAGTGAAAAATGCGGCAAGGCCAGCAAGCGCTGACCGCAAGCGGCCACATCCAGCGCATGGAAGGGCAGCAAGTGATACGCCGCATCGCCACCCGGCCTGGGCATGGCCTTGCCCCAGTAGGCAAAGTATTGCTCTTTCAGCATGTGCATCCATTCAAAAAACAAGGCAGGCATTGCCACTGTGCAATGCCTGCCTTTGCCTTTCAAGAATCTCTGAAATCCCTCAGCGCCTGTTCACGATCTCGGCGCCAGCGCGAGTAGTCAAGAGATCGTGAACCTAAGAGCCTGTTCAAAATCTTTTTGCCAATTTGTTTATGCTCTTTGCATGAGAGCGAAATACCCAAGCGACATCAGCCCAGAGCAATTTGAGCATGTGCGCCCTTTGCTGGAGAGCGCACGCAAAAGCACCCGCCCGCGCACGGTGGATCTGTATGAGGTGTTCTGCGCCGTGCTGTACCTGCTGCGCACAGGTTGCCAATGGAGAGCTCTGCCGAGTGACTTTCCCAAATGGCGCACCGTACACGCCTACTTCCAGATCTGGAGCCAGCCCAATGAACAGGGCGCCAGCTTGCTGCAGCAGGCTTTAAAAAAATCAAGTTGGCGCGGCCCGCGAGAAACAGGCGCGCAACGCATGCAGCGCCTTCTTGATCGTGGACGCACAGAGCGTCAAGGGCAGTGACACTGCCGGCCACAAAGGCTATGACGCTGGCAAGAAGGTTTCAGGCATCAAACGTCACATCGCCGTCGATACTCAAGGTCTGCCCCACGCCATTGCCGTGACGACTGCAAACATCACAGACCGCCAAGGCGCACTACAGGCACTCCAGCGCTGCCAACCTGCATGCAAGCGCGTACAAGGCCTGCTGTGTGACAGCGGCTATGTGGGCAAACCTTTTGCACAGGGTGTGCAAGCCATTTTGGGCGGGCACGTCAACGTGCAGATCGCCAAGCGCAGTCAGTTGCACACCTTCAAGGTGATGCCCAAGCGCTGGGTTGTGGAGCGCAGCTTTGCCTGGCTGGAAAAGAACAGACGCTTGTGGAAGAACTGCGAGCGCCTGCTCAATACCAGCTTGCAGTTCATCCACTTGGCTTTCCTGGCGCTCATCCTCAAAAGATTTTGAACAGGTTCTAAGGCCCGGGCATGCGAAATCCTCACGCCAGCGCCGCATTCTTGGCGCGCTTGCGCTCGTGCTCCTTGAGGAAGCGCTTGCGCAGGCGGATGGAGGTGGGGGTGATTTCCACCAGTTCGTCGTCGTCGATGAATTCCACCGCGTATTCCAGCGTCAGCTCGATGGGCGGGGTGATCTTGATGGCGTCCTCCTTGCCGCTGACGCGGAAGTTGGTCAGCTGCTTGGTGCGCGTGGCGTTGACCACCAGATCGTTGTCGCGGCTGTGGATGCCCACGATCATGCCCTCGTACACCGGGTCGCCTGCCTTGACGAACATGCGGCCGCGGTCGTCGAGCTTGCCCAGCGCGTAGGTGATGATTTCGCCGTCGTCCATGCTGATGAGCACGCCGTTCTTGCGCCCGCCGATCTCTCCGGCGTAGGGCTCGTAGCCGTCGAAGATGTTGGAGATCAGACCGCTGCCGCGCGTGAGGTTGAGGAATTCGTTGGCAAAGCCGATCAGCCCGCGTGCGGGGATGCGGTATTCCAGGCGCACGCGGCCGCGCCCGTCGGGCTCCATGTTCACCAGCTCGCCCTTGCGCTCGCCCAGTGCCTGCATGACGCCGCCCTGGTGGCCTTCCTCAATGTCGGCGGTGACCAGCTCGTAAGGCTCGCATTGCTGCCCGTCGATGTCGCGGAACACCACGCGCGGCTTGGAGACGGCCAGCTCATAGCCTTCGCGGCGCATTTCTTCGAGCAGGATGGTCAGGTGCAGTTCGCCGCGGCCGGAGACTTCGAACACGCCGTCCTCGTCCGTTTCCTTCACGCGCAGCGCGACGTTGGAGCGCAGCTCCTTTTGCAACCGATCCCAGATCTGGCGGCTGGTGACGTACTTGCCCTCGCGCCCGGCCAGCGGGCTGGTGTTGACGCAGAAATTCATGGTCAGCGTGGGCTCGTCGATCTTGAGCATGGGCAGCGGCTGGGGCTTGGCGATGTCGGTAATTGTCTCGCCGATGCCGATGTTCTCGATGCCGTTGACCAGCACGATCTCGCTGGGGCCAGCCTCAGTGGCCTGCACGCGGTCCAGCCCCTGGAAGGTCAGCACCTGATTGACGCGGCCTTTGTAGGTTTCGCCATCGGGGCCGCGCGCCACCAGAACGTCCTGGCCGGGCTTGAGCGTGCCCTGGGTGATGCGGCCTACGCCGATGCGGCCCACGAAGGTGGAGTAGTCCAGCGCGGAGATTTGCAGTTGCAGCGGCGCGCTGGCATCGCCCTGCACGGAGGGCACGTGCTTGAGGATGGTGTCGAACAGCGGCGCCATGTTCTCGCCCCATTTTTCACCCGGCTCGCCCTCCTCCAGGCTGGCCCAGCCGTTGATGCCGCTGGCGTACACCACGGGGAAGTCCAGCTGCTCGTCGGTGGCGCCCAGCTTGTCGAACAAATCAAACGCCGCGTTGATCACCTTGTCCGGGTTGGCGCCGGGCTTGTCCACCTTGTTGACCACGACGATGGGCTTGAGGCCCAGGGCCAGCGCCTTTTTCGTCACGAAGCGCGTTTGCGGCATGGGGCCTTCCTGCGCGTCGATCAGCAGCACCACGCCATCGACCATGCTCAGGGCGCGCTCGACCTCGCCGCCAAAGTCCGCGTGGCCGGGCGTGTCCAGGATGTTGATGTGCGTGCCCTGCCAGTTCACGGCGCAGTTCTTGGCCAGGATGGTGATGCCACGCTCGCGCTCGATGGCGTGGCTGTCCATCACCGTGTCCACGACTTTTTCGTGCTCGGCGAAGGTGCCCGACTGGCGCAGCAGTTGATCGACCATGGTGGTCTTGCCGTGGTCCACGTGGGCGATGATGGCGATGTTGCGGATTTCTTTGGTCATACAGGGTTTGTCAAAAGACGGATTTGAAAATGGATCTGCAGGCGCGGCTTTTGAAAAGCTTTTCAGGGCGCGCCCAGCAAGGATTGGTACAGGGCCAGATCGGCCGGGCCGAAGCAGCAAAACAGCACTTGCTCCAGCCGCGCCAGATCGGGATGGCTTTGCACAGCCACCACGGCCACGGGCGCGGCCAGCTCGGGCGGGTAGCCGTACACGCCAGTGCTGATGCAGGGAAATGCCAGGGTCTTGAGGCCGTGCTGCACGGCCAGATCCAGGCTGTTCACATAGCAGGCGCGCAGCAAATCCGCCTCGCCCTGCGCGCCGCCCTGCCAAACGGGGCCGACGGTGTGGATGACGTAGCGGCTAGGCAGGCAATAAGCCGCCGTGATCTTGGCCTGGCCCGTGGCACAGCCGCCCAGCAGGCGGCATTGGGCCAACAGCTCAGGCCCAGCAGCGCGGTGAATGGCCCCGTCCACCCCGCCGCCGCCCAGCAGGCTGTGGTTGGCCGCGTTGACGATGGCATCCACGGCCAGGGTGGTGATGTCGGCCTGGAGGGCGATGAGTCGGGTCATGGGCTCAACCTTTAACAAGACACATCCAAAGCGTTACCAGCCACCACTGCACCATTGCGACTCGCAGGGGACGCCGTCGTTGTCACTGTCCATCTTTGTGCCCGGGCAGTTGCTGATAAAAAATTTGGCCTCTTCACACGAGGTCATCTGCGAGCAATGTGTGCGGCCATCGCACCGATAGACGGACGAAGTGGCTTGCACAGGGGTGACGGGTGTACTGCTCAACATCTGGCTCAGTTCTTGCCGACGCCGCCTTTCCTGCCATTCGTTCTGCAAATGCAGGTAGGCCACAGCAACGCCAATCACCAGCAGCGCAACCCGAAACACGAGTCCAAGCCAAGACGCCGATTCTCTGGCTTTTGAATACCCTCTTCGTGCATGAAGCCGTTTTTCCGCTCTGGCATATCCAGCCTTGGGTCTATCCGGACAAAACAGGTTTTTGGCCTTCTTTTTGCCTTTTTCGTCAGTCACCACCTCAAACGACACACGCTCGCCCACCGTCGGCCGCCGCCCGTCCTTCGGGAACTCGGAGATGTGCACAAAGACTTCCTCATCATCGTTGCCAGAAGCCTTGAGAAAGCCAAAGCCTCGACCGTCGTTCCAGCGAGAAACAGCACCTTCAAATCGCATCGTGACCTCCTCGTTGTGCCAGCGTCTGCCCCACCTCCACCGGGCTGAGCAAACGCATCGGGATCAACTCCCCTGCCTTGACTTGCGCTGCGCCCAGCAGGGCGCGGGGCTGGTCGCCGAACACGGCCACTTGCGGCGCGTCGGGCCAGGGGCCGCGGCGGCGCATGCCGCTCAAGAATCGGCCTGCTTCGTCATGGCCCAGGGTGATCTGCGGCCAGCCGTGCAGCAGCGTCTCAACGGGGTGCAGAGCTTGCAGGCGCTGGCCTTCGGGCAGGGCTTCGAGCTGATCCAGCGTGATGGCATCCTGCACATGCAGACCGCCGGTGGCCACGCGGCGCAGCATGGTGAGGTGGCCGCCGCAGCCCAGGGCGTTGCCGATGTCTTCGCCCAGGGTGCGGATGTAGGTGCCCTTGCTGCATTGCACGCGCAAATGCAGGTAGGGGTAGGGATGAGCGCTCTCGCCCGTCAAGGCGAAATCCAGCAGCTCCAGGTCGTGAATGGTGACTGCGCGGGCTTCGCGCTCCACGCTTTGGCCCTCGCGGGCGTATTCGTACAGCGCCTTGCCGTCTTTTTTCAGCGCGCTGTGCATGGGCGGTACCTGGCGAATGGGGCCGGTGAAGTCGTCCAGTGTTTGCACCACCTGCCCTGCCGTGCAGCTCACGGGGCGTTGCTGCAGCACTTCGCCTTCGGCATCAGCAGTGCTGGTGTTCACGCCCAGGCGCACGATGGTTTCGTAGGTTTTGTCGGCGTCGAGTTGCAGCTGGCTGAACTTGGTGGCCGCGCCAAAGCACAGCGGCAGCACGCCGCTGGCCAGCGGATCGAGCGTGCCGGTGTGGCCGGCTTTTTCGGCGCGCAGCAACCATTTGGCTTTTTGCAAAGCCTGGTTGCTGGACAGGCCCAGCGGCTTATCGAGCAGCAGCACCCCGTGTACAGGGCGGCGCTGCACCCTGGCACGGGATGGCGGCGCGGTCATTCGGCGGGGTCTTCCTTGCCGCGCGATTCGACCGCCTTGGCGATCAAGGCGTTCATGTCGGCCGCGCGCTCGGGCGTGCGGTCGAAGATGAAGTGCAACGTGGGCACGGTGTGGATGTGCAGGCGCTTGAACAGGCCATTGCGCAAAAAGCCCGCCGCCTGGTTGAGGGCGGCCACGGATTCCTCCGGGTCGCCCACCAGCAGGCTGACATAGACCTTGGCATGGGCATAGTCGGGCGTGACTTCCACGCTTTGGATGGTGACCATGCCCACGCGCGGGTCCTTGAGCTCGCGCGCGATCAGCTCGGCCAGATCGCGCTGGATCTGGTCGGCCACGCGGTAGCCGCGGTTGGGTCGGGATGCTTGTTTTCGCATGGCATCTGGCGCGGGCATCACAGCGTGCGCGCAATCTCCTTGATGTCAAAGAATTCGAGCTGGTCGCCTTCCTTGATGTCGTTGTAGTTGCGCAGCTTGATACCGCACTCGAAGCCTTCGCGCACTTCCTTGACGTCTTCCTTGATGCGGCGCAGCGATTCGATCTCGCCGGTGTAGACCACCACGTTGTCGCGCAGCAGGCGGAAGTGCGAGCTGCGGGTGACGAAACCGCTGGTGATGTAGGAGCCAGCCACGGTGCCGATCTTGGAGGCCACGAACACGGTGCGGATCTCGGCCGTGCCGGTGACTTCCTCACGCTGCTCGGGCGCCAGCATGCCGCTCATGGCCGCCTTCAACTCGTCCACGGCGTCGTAGATGATGTTGTAGTAGCGGATGTCCACATCGTTGGTCTCGGCCAGCTTGCGCGCGCCAGCATCGGCGCGCACGTTGAAGCCGATGACGATGCCGCCCGAGGCGATGGCCAGGTTCACATCGCTTTCGCTGATGCCGCCCACGCCGGAGTACACCACCTGCACCTTGACCTCGTCGGTGCTGAGCTTGAGCAGCGACTGCGACAACGCCTCCTGCGAGCCTTGCACGTCGGCCTTGATGAGGATGGGCAGGGTCTTGACCTCGCCGGCGGTCATGTCGGCAAACATGTTCTCCAGCTTGGCCGCTTGCTGCTTGGCCAGCTTGGTGTTGCGGAACTTGCCGGCGCGGTAGGTGGCGATTTCACGCGCACGGCGCTCGTCGCTCATGACCATGAAGTCGTCGCCTGCCAGCGGCACTTCGGTCAGGCCCTGGATTTCCACCGGGATCGAGGGGCCGGCGCTTTGCACGCGCGCACCGCCTTCGTCCAGCATGGCGCGCACGCGGCCATAGGTCTGGCCGGCCAGCACCACGTCGCCCACCTTGAGCGTGCCCGACTGCACCAGCACCGTGGCCACGGGGCCGCGGCCCTTGTCGAGCTGAGCCTCAATCACCAAGCCCTTGGCCATGGCTTCAACCGGGGCCTTGAGTTCGAGCATATCCGCTTGCAGTAACACGTTTTCCAGCAAGTCATCGATGCCCATGCCGGTCTTGGAAGAGACAGCAATAAAGGGGGAGTCGCCGCCATACTCCTCGGGCACAACCTCCTCGGCCACGAGTTCGTTCTTGACCTTCTCGGGGTTGGCCTCGGGCTTGTCGGCCTTGGTGATGGCCACAACGATAGGCACTTTGGCCGCTTTGGCGTGCTTGATGGCCTCCTTGGTCTGGGGCATCACACCGTCGTCAGCGGCCACGACCAGAATGACGATGTCGGTGGCCTGCGCGCCACGGGCGCGCATGGCGGTAAAGGCTTCGTGGCCCGGCGTATCCAGGAAGGAAACAATGCCGCGCGGCGTCTCGACGTGGTAGGCGCCGATGTGCTGCGTGATGCCGCCCGCCTCGCCAGAGGCAACCTTGGTGCGGCGGATGTAGTCCAGCAGCGAGGTCTTGCCGTGGTCCACGTGGCCCATGACGGTGACCACGGGGGCGCGCGGGTGCAACTCGGCCTGGTATTGGCTGGCCTCGTCTTCGGTGAAGGCCTCGGGGTCATCGAGCTGGGCTTGCACGGCGCGGTGGCCCATTTCCTCGACCACGATCATGGCCGTATCCTGATCCAGCGGCTGGTTGATGGTGACCATCTGGCCCATCTTCATCAGCGCCTTGATGACCTCGGAGGCCTTGATGGCCATCTTGTGCGCCAGCTCGGCCACGGTGATGGTCTCGGGCACGTGCACGTCCAGCACACGGAATTCCTGCTGCACCGGCTCGGCGCGGCGATCGCGCGCATCGCGGTTGTCGCGTTTGCCTTTGGCGGACTTACCGCCAGCCTTCCAGCCGCTGGCGCCGCCGCGGCCCACGCCCCCGGTGGCATCACCTCGGGTCTTGATTTCCTTGCGGCGACCGTCTTCTGCAGACCAGCTCGAGGACAAGTCGGAAGATTTGATCTCCTTGACTTTACGCCCCGCACTGGCGCTGGATTTCTCGGTTTTTTTCTTGGCATCGCCTGTATTGGCGGGCTTGGTCAGCGTACCTTTCTTCGCATCTGCCGCGGCGCTTGGCGCTGGCTCTTCGGCCTTTTTCGCCACCAACACCTTGCGCGGTGCAGACATCATGGCGCGAATGGCCTCCGCCTCGGCCAGGGCTTTGCGCCGGCGCTCTTCCAGATCGGTGGCGCGGCGCGCCTCCTCCTGCGCACGCAGGCGCGATTCTTCTTCTGCCTTGCGGCGCTGTTCCTGCTGCTCCTTCGCGCGTTGCTGGGCTTCAAGGCGTTGCTCTTGCAGGGCCTGCTCTTTCTCAGCAGCAGCGCGGGCTTTTTTCTCCGACTCTTGCCGGGCATAAGCCGCTGCGCGCTCTTCAGCCTCACGCTCTTTGCGCTCACGCTCCTCACGGGCAGCGCGCTCGCGCTCCAACTCTGCCTCCTGCTGCTGCAAGCGCTCCGCTTCTTGGCGGGCTTCTTGCTCACGGCGGGCCAACTCGGCAGCGCTTTCTGTAGCTGCAGGGGGTTGCGCCACATCCTGCGCAGAGGCATGGACGGGGGCAGGCGACGCCTCCACCGGCGCTGCCGTTGCTTCTGTCACATCCTCCCGCTTCACAAAGGTGCGTTTTTTTCTCGTCACTACGTTAATGGTGCGTGCCTTGCCGGTGGCATCGGACTGCTTGATAGCGCTGGTTGAGCGTTTGGTCAACGTGATCTTGCGACGCTCATCGGCGTGACCTGTAACGCTTTGCAGATGCGCCAAATACTGCTGCTTATCCGCCTCGCTGAGTGTGTCATTCACCGAAGTTTTGGCAACACCGGCTTCTTTAAGTTGCTGCAGCACGGCCTGGGGCGTTTGCCGAAGTTCGGCGGCAAATTCCGTAATGGTGTTTGTCGACATAAATCTGCTCCGCCCTCCTTATACCTGTTGGGCCTGGTCGTTATCGAACCAGTGCGCACGCGCTTTGACAATCAAATCGGTCGCTTCTTTTTCGTCCAAACCACCGATCTCCATCAGTTCATCGGTAGCCAAGTCGGCCAAATCATCGCGACTGAGCACTTGGCGCTCGGCCAGTTTGACCAACAAATCGGCGCTGACGCCTTCCAGCTCGCGCAAATCCTGCGCCACTTGGGAGACGCTTTGCTCACGCGCAATTTCCAGCGTCAACAGCGCATCTTTGGCGCGTGCGCGCAGCTCGCTGACGGTTTCCTCGTCAAAGCCTTCAATCTCCAGCATTTCCTGCAAAGGCACGTAGGCGATTTCCTCCAGCGTGGTAAAGCCTTCGGCAATCAGCATGTCGGCCATTTCCTGATCGACATCGAGCTTGCCCATGAACAGCTCGCGGATCTGGCTGTCCTCATTGGCCTGCTTCTCGGCAGACTCGGCCGGATCCATGATATTGATTTTCCAACCCGTCAAATCGGATGCCAGTCGCACGTTCTGGCCGCCGCGGCCAATGGCATTGGCCAGGTTTTCCTCATCCACTACCACGTCCATGGCGTGGGTTTCTTCGTCCACGTAAATGGACTGCACCTGCGCTGGCGACAGCGCGCCGATGACGAACTCGGCCGGATCTTCCGACCACAGCACCACGTCCACTTTCTCGCCAGCGAGCTCATTGGTCACCGCATTCACGCGGGTGGCGCGAATGCCCACGCTGGTGCCAATGGGGTCTACCCGCGGATCGTGCGAAACCACGGCTATCTTGGCGCGCGAACCGGCATCCCGAGCGCAAGACTTGATTTCCACCACGCCTTGGCCGATCTCCGGCACTTCATTGCGAAACAGTTCCATCATGAACTCGGGCACAGTGCGCGACAGCAAAATGGCTGGCCCGCGCAACTCGGGGTTGACTTCCATGATCAGCGCCTTGACGCGATCGCCCGAGCGCAGGTTTTCCTTGGGGATCATGTGCGAGCGGCGCAAGCGCGCCTCAATGCGCCCGTTTTCGACGATGGCGTCACCACTTTTATCCACGCGCTTGATGGTGCCGGAAAAAATCTTTTGTCCGTGCGAAAGGAAGTTGCTCAGCAGCATGGCGCGTTCGGCTTCACGGATCTTCTGCAAGATCACCTGCTTGGCCGCCATGGCGCCAATGCGACCGATCGGGATGGACTCGATTTGCTCTTCAATGTAGTCGCCCACCTGCAATTGCGGATCGCGCTCTTGCGCGTCCATCAGCAGCTCTTCCGCATCGGGGTTTTGCAGGCCAGCCTCGTCGGGCACCACCAGCCAGCGGCGCAGCGTCTCATAGTCGCCGCTGTCGCGATCGATTGCCACGCGGATGTCCACGTCTTCCTTGTAGAGCTTTTTACTCGCCTGCGCCAAGGCCAACTCAATCGCCCCGAACACCACGTCGCGCTCAACGTTTTTCTCCAGCGAGATCGCATCGACCAACATCAGCAATTCGCGATTCATGTGCACAACTCCTGCAGCCCTTAGGGGCCTGCCATTTCCTTTAATTCGTTTTCTCTACCGGGATGAACCCGTTGAAGCGACCGCTTCAACGCCCTTTGAAGCTGACAATCGGCGCCAGGCGCACTTCCTTGGCTTCATCAAGCGTAAAGCCCAGCGCCTGCGCTGGCGGCGGCACGTATTTCTTGCTCACCTTCTGGCCGGGTTTGCGCTCGGGTTCGTCGGTCCAGACCACCTGCCACTGCCCTGGCCCATCGCCCGCCAGCAACTGGCCGCGAAAGCGTTTGCGATTGGCACTCACCACACCGCCTGCGGCCGCGCCAATAGGCTGCTTGAGCACCACGTCCACCACCTCGCCGGTGAAGCGCCGCAAGTCGCGCTCATCACGCAACAAACGGTCAATGCCTGGCGAGGAGACTTCCAGACGGGCGTAATCGACACCCTCGACCTCCAACGCGAACTGGAGCTGGCGGGTGACCGTTTCGCAGTCTTCCACGGTAATGGCACGTGGCGCGGCAGATGCGGGCAGCGCTGGCTCTTGGGCAGGCGCTTGCGGCTCGGCGCTTTCTGGCTCCTGCCAAGGCAGATCGATCGTCACGCGCAGCAAGCCGCCAGCAGAGCGCTCTACTTCCACCAGATCAAACCCCAAACCTGCGACGGTTTGTTCGATCACCTGCTGCATTGCCACGTTTGACGTCCCCTGAAAAAACAAAAAAACCCGCAGGTGGCGAAACCTCGGGTTTGCCGATGCCCTGCCCCCTATCCCTGTTGCACGGGGAGCAAAGCGCCTATCTCGCCTGCCTTGCGGCTGTGTCCAAAGTGCTGCTGCGCCCTTGCACAGCGGTCCCTTCTTTCCGTTTTCGACCATTTGAAAACAACAAGGGGCGGCTTGTTTCCGCCCCATTCAATCGCTGCATTGCTGCCTTGGTCGAATGCAAAACGGCGTAGATTGTAACCGCAATGCCCCCTTCGCACCATAGCCAGGCTGGCTGCCGCGGCCTAAACCGTTGCCGGGCGTGGCGGCGCGCATACACCACAGCCAGGATTGCGGGCCAACTGCAAGGCCTGCGGCGCGCTGCTCAGCGCGTTGAAAAGCAGCAACTGGCCGCATGCGCTCTGGCCCAGGCCCAGCAGCACCTTGAGGGCCTCGCCAGCCTGCGCCGTGCCGACCATGCCCACCAGTGGCGCAAAGACGCCAAAGACCGCGCACGCGCCATCGTCGGCGTGCCCCTCGCCAAACAAGCAGGCATAGCAGGGCGAATCGGCGCGGCGCGGGTCAAATACGCTGAGCTGGCCATCAAAACGCGTGGCCGCGCCCATGACCAATGGCGTTTGCGTGGCGATGCTGGCGCGGTTGATGGCGTGGCGCGTGGCGTAGTTGTCGCTGCAATCGAGTACCACATCGCATTCGGCCAGCAGGCGCGTCAGGCTGCTGAAGTCCAGCCGCTGCACCAAGGGGCGGATCTCCACATCGGGGTTTTGCGCCGCCATGCGCTGCGCCAGTACCTGCGCCTTGGGCTGCCCCAAATCGGCAGGCGTGAAAAACACCTGGCGTTGCAGGTTGGAGGCCTCAACCACATCGTCATCGGCAAGCCACAGCCGCCCTACGCCAGCGGCGGCCAGGTAGGCGATGGCGGCATGCCCCAGGCCGCCGCAGCCCACCACCAGCGCCGTGCTGGCCAGCAGGCGCTCTTGCCCGGCCAGGTCGATTTCGTCGAGCAAGATGTGGCGTGCGTAACGCAAAAGCTGGGCGTCATTCATGGGCGGGCAAAGGGGATCGGCAGGGTTTTGGGGGAGGGCCTGCAACAGCCAGGCCACACGGAAAGTTAACAAGAGTTACGCACGGATGCGATTCGTTGCATGAGGCTCATGTGGCCTCTACACTCTGTGCACATGAGAGGAGAGGAGGGGCACCTTGCAGGCTGTGCAATCGGACGCTCCCCCATGGGCACACCCATCGCTGCGGCTTGAAAGAGTTGGCGCGATGGGTGTTTTTTTGCCCGGAGCAATGTTTTGGCAAGACTTTTATTGCCGCACATCGTCAATGACTGGCTCGCCAAAGCCGGGCGCATCCAGACGCTGCAAGATGGCGTGGGCGGTGGCCTCGGGCGTTTGCAGTTGGCCGTTTTCCAGCAAGCTTTGAAAGCGCGGCAAATCGGGGAAGTCCTGGGCGCGGGCGCTGCGCAGGTGCTGCTGCATGTCGGTGGCGATGACGCCCGGCGCCAGCGAGACTACGCGCGCACCAGCGGGCTTGGCCGATTCTTCCAGAGCCAGGCAGCGGCTGTAGAGATCCATGCCCGCCTTGGCCGCGCAGTAAACGGCTTGCGCCGCCATGGGGCGGCGGCCCAGGCCAGAGGAGATATTGAGCACTTTGCGCCCTGCCGCCGCTCCTGGCGGCGCGGGCCAGTTTTCACTAGCGCGCAAAAAGGCGGCAGAGAGCAGCATGGCCGCCTCCAGCCCCACGCGCAGGCCCTGGGTGATGTCGGCGCTGCCAAGCTGGCTGAGCGGCGCAATGGTGGGGATCAGGCCGGCGTTATTGATCAGGCGCAGCTCGCGCCAGATGGTGGGCGCGGCCTCAGTGCGTGCGGCTTCAGCGGGCGCGGGTTGTGCGGGCGCAGCGTCAGCAGCCGATACCAAGGTGTGCTGCTGCGCCTGCTCGTGTCCGGCCAGCCATTGCTCCAGCCGCTGAGCGACGGGGGCGGCGTCGGCCAAGTCGGCCTGCCATTGCTCGAAATGCGCTGGGCTGTGCGCAGCCAGCGCTTGCAAATGGGCGCTGGGCTGGCGGGCGATGCCCAGCACGCAATCGCCCGGCCGGGCGCGCTGCAACAGCGCCGCAGCCAGCGCCTGGCCCAGCCCTCGGGAGTGGCCGGTGACGATGGTCAAGGTGGCTTGGGTCATAATTTCGGGTTTATATTACAAATCAAAAAGAAATAAAACAACCTTGTTTCGGCATGATAGGTGTAAAATAGAATTTACATTGATTTGAAATCAACGCACCAACTCGATTTCCCGGTGGCGCTTGAGCACCGTCCAATCGGCGCTGAATTGCGCGGCCAGTTGCTCCACCATGAACACCGAGCGGTGCTGCCCGCCAGTGCAACCGATGGCGACGCTGACGTAACTGCGGTGGTTGTCGGCATGGCTGGGCAGCCATTTGTGCAAAAAGCCGGCGATGTCTTGCTGCATGGCCTGCACTGGCGCCTCGCGTTGCAGGAACTCGATCACGGGCGCTTCCAGCCCGGTGCGGTGTTTGAGCTCGGGCACGTAATGGGGGTTGGGCAGCATGCGCACGTCGAAGACGTAATCGGCATCGCGCGGGATGCCGCGCTTGAAGGCAAAGGATTGGAAGATCAGCGTCAGCCGCCCCGGCGGCAGGCTGAGGATGTGCTTGAGGCGGCTTTGCAGCTCCGAGGCGCGGCTGTGGCTGGTGTCGATGACGTGGGCCATGTCGCGCAGCGGCCCCATGATGCTGCGCTCGTGCGCGATGAGCTGCACCAGCGCCGCATCGCCGTGCGCATCGCTGCTGCCTGCCAGCGGATGCTTGCGCCGGGTTTCGGAAAAGCGCCGCACCAGCGTATCGGTGGCGGCATCGAAAAACAGCACCCGCACATGCACACCCTGCCCGCGCACGGCTTCGAGCAGCCCGGGCAACAAGGGCAGCGATTGCGCGCTGCGCGCATCGATGGCAATGGCCATGTTGGCGATGTGCTGGTTGCGCTCCAGCGCCAGGCTGGCCAGCAGCAACTCCGGCGGCAGGTTGTCGATGCAGTAATAGCCCGCATCCTCCAGCGCGCCCAGCGCCACGGATTTGCCCGAG
The DNA here is from genome assembly GCF_003703475.1 of Allofranklinella schreckenbergeri. Taxonomy (GTDB): domain Bacteria; phylum Pseudomonadota; class Gammaproteobacteria; order Burkholderiales; family Burkholderiaceae_C; genus Lampropedia; species Lampropedia schreckenbergeri. Next base: position 108,310 of record NZ_RDQM01000004.1, read on the forward strand.
CCGGACATGCCGGTAATCAGCACCAGTTCACGCATGGGGATTTCCTTTCGCGGTTTTCTTTTTGCCAGCTTTGGCGGCTTGAGGGGTTTGCGCGGCTGCGGCTGGGGCTGTATCGGCGCCGGCCTGCAAGGCTTGCGCGGCGCGCGCCAGCATCTCCTGCGCGTGCGCCAGCGTGGTGGGGGTGAGGGCATCGCCGCCGAGCATGCGGGCGATTTCCGCCACGCGCGCCTGGCCTTCGATGGGCTGCACGGCGCTGCTCGCGCCTTGCTGCGCCACGGTTTTCTGCACCAGCAAATGCCCGTTGGCGCACGCAGCGACCTGCGGCAAATGGGTGACGGCCAGCACCTGCCTATCGCGCCCCAGGCGGCCCATGAGCAGGCCGACGCTGTGGGCCACGGCGCCGCCGATGCCGGTATCGACCTCGTCAAACACCAGCGTGCCCGCATGCCCGAGCTGGCTGGTGCACACGGCAATGGCCAGGCTGATGCGCGAGAGTTCGCCGCCAGAGGCGACCTTGGCCAGCGGCCGCGCGGCGCCGCTGTGGCTGCTGGCGATGAGAAATTCCACTTCGTCCAGCCCGTGCGCCTGGGGTTGCTCCAGCGTGTGCAGGGCGATGGCAAAGCGGCTGCCGCTCATGCCCAGGCTGTGCATCAGGGTGGTGACGGCGGCCTCCAGCGCGGGCGCGGCGGTGCGGCGCTGGGCCGAGAGGGCTTGCGCCGCCGCCTGGTATTGCGCCCGGGCGGCCTGCTCGGCTTGCATGAGGGCGGGGATGTCCGCGCCCGCATCCAGCGCAGCCAGTTGCGCGCGCCATTGCGCCCACAGCTCGGGCAGGGCCTCGGGCGGCTGGCGGTGGCGGCGCGCCAGCGCCAACCATTGGCCCATGCGTTCATCGAGCTGGGCGAATTCGGCCGGATCCCACTCCTGCGCCTGGGCGTAGTCGCGCAGCGCGCGGGCGATGTCTTGCAGCGGATCGGCCAACGCGGCCAGGGCGTTTTCCCATTCGGCAAATTGCGGCTCGATGTTGCGGTGCTCGGCCAGGATGTGGCCCGCTTGCGTCAGGGCGCGCAGCGCGCCGCCGCCTTCGTCTGCGTCCAGCGCTTGCCAGGCGTGGCTGGCGGCGCGCTGCAAATCCTGCATGTGCGCCAAGCGCGTGTGTTGTTGGTCGAGCTGCGCCCACTCGCCCGCTTGCGGCGCCAGGCGGCCGATTTCCTCCAACTGCCATTGCAGGCGCTCGCGGTCTTGCTGCATGTGCTCGGCGTTGGCCTGGGCTTGCTCCAGCGCGGCCAGCGCGTCGCGCCAGCGCTGCCAGGCTTGCCCGGTGGCCTGGGCCTGCGGCTGGGCGCTGGCGTAGCCATCGAGCAAGGCGCGCACGGTGGCCGGGCGCATCAGGCTTTGCCAGGCGTGCTGGCCGTGGATGTCCACCAGCCACTGACCCAGCTCGCCCAACTGGCCGATGGTGGCCACGCTGCCATTGATCCAGGCGCGGCTTTTGCCGTGCACATCCACCGTGCGGCGCAGCAGCAAGGTGGGGTCGGCATCGGCGGGGTCGGCCTCCCAGCCCTGCGCGTGCAGCCATTGCGCCAGGGGGGAATCGGGCGCGGTGGGGGCGTCGAATTCGGCCACGATTTCGGCGCGCTGCGCCCCGGCGCGCACCAGGCCGGATTCGGCACGCGCGCCCAGCACGAGCTGCATGGCGTCGATCAGGATGGATTTGCCCGCGCCTGTCTCACCGCTGAGCACGGTGAAGCCGCTTTGAAAATCGATCTCCAGCGCCTGCACGAGCACGAAGTCGCGCAAGGCCATGCGGCGCAGGGCCATCAGCTCCCCCCTTCGTTCCAGCCGAGCTTGCTGCGCAGCATGGCGAAGTAGCTCCAGCCCTTGGGATGCAGAAAGCGCGCGCTGTGCGGCGAGCGTTTGATGTGCAGGGCATCGCCCACCATCAAATCGGGTGAGGTGAGCATGTCGAACTTGGCGCTCATGTCGCGCCCGGCCAGGATGCGGATGGTGACGTGGCTGGCATCGGGCAGCATCAGCGGCCGGTTGGAGAGCTTGTGCGGCGCAATGGGCGCCAGCACCCAGCCTGCGGTGGCCGGGTGCACGATCGGCCCGCCCACCGAGAGTGAATACGCCGTCGAGCCTGTGGGCGTGGCCAGGATCAGCCCGTCGGCGCGCTGGTTGGAGACAAACTGCCCGTTGACCTCCACGCGCAGCTCCAGCATGCCCGCCGCCGCGCCGCGCGAAACCACCACATCGTTGAGCGCGTGGCATTCGTGGATGGTGTGGCCCTCGCGCTCGACCCGCGCGTGAATCAGCGGGCGCAAATCCTGCTCGTAAATGCCGTGCAGCATGGGGCCGAGCTGGTCCTGGTAATGGTTGAGGGGCAAATCCGTCACAAAGCCCAGCCGCCCCTGGTTGATGCCGATCAGCGGCGTGGCGTAGGGGGCCAGCTCGCGTGCAATGCCCAGCATGGTGCCGTCGCCGCCGATGGCGATGCACAAATCGCACTGCTGGCCGATCTGGGCCGGGGTGAGCAGCGGATAGCCCTCCACACCCAGGTTCAGGGCCGATTCGGCCTCCAGCGCCACCTCGCAGCCGAACTGGCCGAGAAAGCGCGCCACATCCTCCACGATGCTGCGCGCGGCCTTGCGCGCATCTTGCGAGGGCGTGACCTGGTATTTGCCCAGGATGGCGATCTTTTGAAAAGAGGTATGCATGGGTCAAAGGCCAAGAACACACGGCAAACGCCGCCACAGCAAGGGCCGCCGCGCCAGTAGCGCCAGCAGCCCCCTGCAACCGCGCGCAGTATAGCCTTGCACCACACCCCCAACGCCCCGCGCACAGCACGCATGAAGGGCACTCTATTTACACATCAAGATAAAAATAACTTTATACCTAACATGCCAAAACAAGGCTATTATTTTTCCTATTGAATGATACAAATCCCTTGTTAGGGCGCAGCAATCGCCTCCAGGGGCCAGCGTGGCAGCACGTCGAAACTCCACTGCCGCGTGGGTTGCTGCAAGCGCGCTTGCAGGCGCATGGCGGCGGCCAGGGCGATCATGGCGCCGTTGTCGGTGCACAGGTGCAGCTCGGGGTAATGCACGCGCAGGCCACGGCGCGCGCAGGCCGCGTCCAGCGTTTGGCGCAAGCGGCGGTTGGCGCCCACACCGCCTGCGACCACCAGGCGCTTCAGGCCCGTTTGCTCCAGCGCCAGCAGGGTTTTGCGCACCAGCACTTCGACGATGGCCTCCTGCGTACTGGCGGCCAAATCCCGCCGCTGGCGGCTATCGGGCGCATCCAGCGCGGCGCCCAGTTTTTGCACCTGGGTGAACACCGCCGTTTTGAGGCCCGCAAAAGAAAAATCCAGATTGCCCGCGCGCAGCAGCGGCCTGGGCAGCGCATAGGCTTGCGCATCGCCGCCTTCGGCCAGACGCGCCAGCTCCGGCCCGCCGGGGTAAGGCAGGCCCAGCAGCTTGGCGGATTTGTCGAACGCTTCGCCCGCCGCATCGTCAATCGTCTCGCCCAGCAGCTCGTAGCGCCCCACCCCATCGACGCGCATGAGCTGGGTGTGCCCGCCCGAGACCAGCAGCGCCACGAAAGGGAATTGCGGCGCATCGGCGCTCAGGAAGGGCGAGAGCAAATGCCCTTCCAGATGGTGCACGCCCAGCACGGGCTTATCCAGCGCCGCGCCCAGCGCGCAGGCCACGCCCGCGCCTACCAGCAGCGCGCCGGCCAGCCCGGGGCCTTTGGTGTAGGCGATCACATCCAGCGCCGCCAGATCGTGCCCGGCCTCGGCCAGCACCTGCTGCGCCAGCGGCAGCACACGGCGGATGTGGTCGCGGCTGGCCAGCTCGGGCACCACGCCGCCGTAGGCGCGGTGCATGTCGATCTGGCTGTGCAAGGCATGAGCCAGCAATTGCGGCACGGCCGGGCGCTGCGCGTCGCCCGAAGCGGCGGGCAGGCGCACCAGGGCCACGCCGGTTTCATCGCAGGACGATTCGATGCCCAGCACCAGGGCGCCTTCGCGCAAGGGGGATTGCATGGCCGGATTCAAGGCAAAAATAACCAATCAAAGGAAAAACGAAAAACCCGTTTTGGCATATCCAGTATCAAAAAAGTTTTTTGAAATCCATTTTTGATCTGGAAAGCCATGCACCACCCTACTCGCGCCCCGCATAGGGGTTGTCGGTGGTGCGCAATTCGATGCGCAGCGGCGTGCCTTCGAGCTTGAAGGCTTTGCGAAACCACGTCTCCAGAAAGCGCAGGTAGGACTGGCCCAGCCCGTCGAGCGAGTTGCCGTGGATGACGATCACCGGCGGATTCATGCCGCCCTGGTGGGCGTAGCGCGGTTTGGGGCGATAGCCGCCGCCTTTGCGCGGGGCCTGATATTGCACGGCCTCTTGCAGCAGGCGCGTGAGTTTGGCCGTGGGCATCTTGCAGGTGGCGGCGGCGTAGGCGGCATCGATGGCCTTCCACAGCGGCCCCAGGCCCTGGCGTTTGAGGGCGGAGATGTGCTTGACGGTGGCGAATTTCATGAACGCCAGCCGCAGCTCCAACGAGCGCTCCAACTGCTCGCGCTGGTAGCGATCCAGCGCATCCCACTTGTTGATGGCCACCACCACGGCGCGGCCCGATTCGAGGATGAAGCCGGCAATGTGCGCATCCTGATCGGTCACGCCCACGGTCGCATCGATCACCAACACCACCACCTGCGCGCCCTCAATGGCCTGCAAGGTTTTGACGACGGAGAATTTCTCGATCGCCTGAAACACCTTGCCCTTGCGGCGCAGCCCGGCCGTGTCGATCAGCTCATAGGCTTTGCCATCGCGCGTGAACGGCACGCGAATCGCATCGCGCGTGGTGCCGGGCATGTCGAACGTCACCAGCCGATCCTCGCCCAGCCAGGCGTTGATGAGCGTGGATTTGCCCGCATTGGGCCGCCCGGCCACGGCGATGCGGATGGGGCCGGCCTCGCGCTCGTCCTCCTCGCTCTCCTCGCCCTTGGCCTGGTTGGCATCGTCGTCGGCCTGCACATCGGGCAAGGCCTGGGGCAACTGCTCAGCGGCCAGCTCCAGCAAATCGCGCACGCCCTGGCCGTGGGCGGCGGAGATGGGGTAAATCTCGCCCAGCCCCAGCTCGTGGAATTCGGCCAACTGGGCGCTGCCCTTCATGCCCTCGGCCTTGTTGGCCACCAGCAGCACCGGCTTGCCCAGGCGGCGCAGATAGCGGGCGATTTCGTGGTCTTGCCCGGCCAGGCCCGCGCGCACGTCCACCATGAACATCACCAAATCGGCCTCGGCAATGGCCTGCATGGTTTGCCCGGCCATCTTCTCGAAAATCGCGCCCTCGGCGCTGTCCTCCAGGCCGCCGGTGTCCACCACAATGAACTGGCGCTTGCCCAGCTTGGCCGTGCCGTAGTGGCGATCGCGCGTCAGGCCCGCGAAATCGGCCACGATGGCATCGCGCGTGCGCGTCAAACGATTAAACAGTGTGGATTTGCCCACATTGGGCCGCCCCACCAAAGCGATCACCGACAGCATGGCCATCCCCTTCCATCAAACGCAAACCGGCGATTGTCGCACTGGCAGCGCAAGCCGGCATGGTCAGGGCTTGGAGCGTGTGATGAGCCTCCCACCCCTCCTGCGCGCTGGCAGTGCCTTGCAAAGCCCCAATTTTCCAAAATTCAAGAAACAAAATCACCCCATTTTGGCTTGACTGTATTCAGTCCCTATTTACCTTGATTTGCAATTTCCAATCAGGCCCGCAAGGGCCAGTATGATGCGCGGCTTTGCGCGCCTGCGCGCTGGCCCCACCCCTTCTCTCAACGGCTGCCACCATGTGCCAACTCCTTGGAATGAATGCGAAAAACCCCACCGATTTGGCGTTCAGCTTCACCGGGTTTTCGCAGCGCGCGGGCAAGACGGGCGACCATGTGGATGGCTGGGGCATGGCGTTTTTCGAAGACCACGGCGTGCGCCATTTCGTCGATCACCAAAGCGCCATCGCCTCGCCCATTGCCGAGCTGATCCGCCGCTATCCGATCAAAAGCACCAACGTCATCGCCCACATCCGCAAGGCCACCCAGGGCGTGGTCAGCCTGCCCAATTGCCACCCGTTTGTGCGCGAGCTGTGGGGCAATTACTGGGTGTTCGCGCACAACGGCGACCTCAAGGATTTTCGCCCGCGCCTGCACAGCCACTTCCACCCCGTGGGCACGACCGATAGCGAGCACGCCTTTTGCTGGATCATGCAAGAGCTGGCCAAGTCCCATGCGGGCGTGCCCAGCGTGCCCGAGCTGACGCTGACCCTGCGCGAGCTGGCCGAGCGCATTGCGCGCCACGGCACGTTCAACTTTCTGCTCTCCAACGGCGATGCGCTGTGGGCGCATGCCACCACGCATTTGTGCTATGTGGAGCGCGCCTACCCGTTTCACTCGCTCACGCTCAGCGATGAAGACCTCACCGTCGATTTCTCCCAGCGCAACACGCCAGACGATCGCATGGCCATCGTCGTGACCGCGCCGCTGACGCAAAACGAGCAGTGGACGCCCTTTGCACCCGGCGAGCTCAAAGTCTTTGTCGATGGCGTGTTGCAGCCCTGCTAAGGCCACCGCCGCGACGGCTGCCCCCTGCCCTGTTTGCCCATGACGCTGACCGAACTCAAATACATCATCGCCGTGGCGCGCGAGCGCCACTTTGGCCGCGCCGCCGATGCCTGCTTCGTCTCCCAGCCCACGCTCTCGGTGGCGGTGAAAAAGCTCGAAGAAGAGCTGGGGGTAAAGATTTTCGAGCGCAGCTCGGGCGAAGTCACCGTCACGCCGCTGGGCGAGCGCCTGGTCGAACAGGCGCAAAACGTGCTCGATCAAGCGCATTTGTTCAAGGAAATTGCCCAAAGCCGCACCGACCCCCTGCAAGGCCCGCTGCGCCTGGGCGTGATCTACACCATCGGGCCGTACCTGCTGCCCGAGCTGGTGCGCCAGGTCATCGCCCGCACACCGCAAATGCCCTTGGTGCTGCAAGAGAACTTCACCACACGCCTGCTGGAGATGCTGCGCGTGGGCGAGCTCGACTGCGCCATCCTGGCCGAACCCTTCCCCGAAGCCAACCTGGCCGTCGCGCCGCTGTACGACGAACCCTTCATGGCCGCCGTACCCGCCAACAGCGAGCTGGCGGCGCAAACCTCGGTGACGATGGCCCAGCTACAACAACACAACATGCTGCTGCTGGGCACAGGGCATTGCTTTCGCGACCACGTTTTGCAGGTCTGCCCGGAATTTGCACGCTTTTCGGATGGTGAGGGCATCCAGAAATCGTTTGAAGGCTCCTCGCTGGAAACCATCAAACACATGGTGGCCGCAGGCATGGGCATCACCCTGGTGCCACGCCTGGCCGTGCCCGAGCGCCTGCCCGCACCCGGCCACCAGGGCGAATACGTGCACTACCTGCCTATCCAGGATGAAGCGGGGCGCCAGCCCCCGTCGCGCCGCGTGGTGCTGGTGTGGCGGCGCAGCTTCACGCGCTACGAAGCCATCGCCGCGCTGCGCAACGCCATTTACGCCTGCGCGCTACCCGGGGTGACGCGGTTGAGTAGTGCTTAAGCAGCACTTGAGCAGAGCCCAATTTTCCAAACCAAAAAATAAAATAAAAAATCAAATTTCAATACAGAATTGCCAAAATCGTATTTTCAATTTTCCTTGGATTTGGAAATCTGCACCACCTCCGGCGACCTGCGGCTGGCCGAAGCCACGCTACCCATGGACGCGGCCATGATGCAGCCAATGGCCAGCCACTGTTGCAGGCTCAGCGCCTCGTGCAAAAACACCAGCGCCGCCAGGGCGGCCACGGCGGGCTCCAGGCTGAGCAAAATGCCAAACGTCTCGCGCGGCAGGCGCTTGAGGGCGAACATCTCCAGCGAGATCGGGATGGTGCTGGAGACAATCGCCACCCCCAGTCCCCACAGCAGCAACTGGGGATCGAACAGCGCCGCGCCCGCGTGGGCGATGCCAATGGGCACGACCACCAGCGACGCGGCCAGCAAGCCCAGCGCCACCGATTGGCCCGCGTGCAAATGCCCGGCGCGCTTGCCGAACACGATGTAGGTGCCCCAGGCCGCCGCCGCGCCCAGCGCCCACAGCACCCCTGCGGGATCGAGCGCATGCGCCTGCTGCGTCAGCGGCAGCAGCAAGCCCAGCCCCAGCACCACCAGCGCCACCCAGATGTAATCGCGCTTGCGGCGCGAGTAATACAACGCTACCGCCAGCGGGCCGGTGAACTCGATCGCCACCGCCACCCCGAAAGGGATGGTGCGAATGGCCATGTAAAACATCCAGTTCATCAGCCCCAGCGCCAGCCCGTAGCGCAGCAGCGTGCCCACATCGGGGCGCGACAGCGGCCAGCGCCAGGGCCGCCACAGCACGACCAGCACCAGCGCCGACAGCCCCACGCGCAACGCGCTCGTACCCTGCGCGCCCACCAGGGGAAAGAGCTGCTTGGCATACGAGGTGCCCAAGGCCAACGAAACCACCGAGCCGATCACAGCCAGCACAGGCCACAGCACGGGGGAGGAATGCAAAGGGGAGGTAGAGCGCATGGGGCGCGACTATAGGGGCGGCGCAATGCGTGTTTGATTTCAATCAAAAGAAAATTTACTTCAATACCATTATGCCGAAATATGCATTTTATTTTTCCTTTTGATTGATAATTCAAAAACCTTGGCAGGCGTGGGGCAACTCGCAGTGCAGCCATTTGGGCGCTGCCCGCCCGGCATGGCCTCAACGCCCAAAGCCGCCAGCCGGGCCTAGCGCCGGGCCAGGCGCTGGAGCAGGCGCAAAAACCTGCTCAAAAGGCGGGACAATGCGCCCTTCAGCGCGCCCGGCGCGCTGCTCTTTTTTTCATCCCCACACCGATCACACCGAGAGCGACACCATGAGCGAATCCTCCCAACCCTCCGCCCCCTCTTGCAGCGCCTCCTGCACGGGCGAGGGGCAAAAAATCATCCCCATCCGCCCCGCCAACGAGCGCAGCGCCCACATCACCCAGGGCAAATCGCGCGCGCCCAACCGCTCCATGTACTACGCGCTGGGCTACACCGAGAGCGATTTCGACAAGCCCATGGTCGGCATCGCCAACGGCCACTCCACCATCACGCCCTGCAACGCGGGCCTGCAACGCCTGGCCGATGCCGCCGTGGAGGGCATCCGGCAAGCGGGCGGCAACCCGCAAATCTTCGGCACGCCCACGATCTCCGACGGCATGTCCATGGGCACCGAGGGCATGAAGTACTCGCTGGTCAGCCGCGAAGTCATCGCCGATTGCATCGAGACCTGCGTGGGCGGGCAGTGGATGGACGGCGTGCTGGTCATCGGCGGCTGCGACAAGAACATGCCCGGCGGCATGATGGGCATGCTGCGCGCCAACGTGCCCGCCATCTACGTTTACGGCGGCACCATCCTGCCCGGGCGCTACAAGGGGCAGGATCTGAACATCGTCAGCGTGTTCGAGGCCGTGGGCCAGAACGCCGCCGGCAACATGAGCGATGAGGAATTGAAAGAAATCGAGCAGCGCGCCATCCCCGGCAACGGCTCGTGCGGCGGCATGTACACGGCCAACACCATGTCCAGCGCCTTCGAGGCCCTGGGCATGAGCCTGCCCTACTCCAGCACCATGGCCAACCCGCACGACGAGAAGCAAAACTCCGCCAAGGAATCGGCCAAAGTGCTGCTGCAAGCCATCCGCAACAACCTGCGCCCGCGCGACATCGTCACCCGCAAGGCGCTGGAAAACGCCGTGGCCGTCATCATGGCCACCGGCGGCTCCACCAACGCCGTGCTGCACTTTCTGGCCATCGCCCACGCCGCCGGCATCGAGGATTGGAGCATCGACGACTTCGAGCGCATCCGCAAGAAAGTGCCCGTGATCTGCGACCTCAAGCCCTCGGGCAAATACATGGCCGTCGATCTGCACCGCGCAGGCGGCATTCCGCAGGTCATGAAAATCCTGCTCAACGCCGGCCTGTTGCACGGCGACTGCATGACCATCACCGGCAAGACCATTGCCGAAACCCTGGCCGACGTGCCCGATACGCCGCGCGCCGATCAGGACGTCATCCGCCCCATCGACAAGCCCCTGTACGCCCAGGGCCACCTGGCCATCCTGCGCGGCAACCTCAGCCCCGAAGGCGCGGTGGCCAAGATCACCGGCCTGAAAAACCCCGCCATCACCGGCCCCGCGCGCGTGTTCGACGACGAACAATCGGCCCTGCAAGCCATTCTGGAGGGCAAGATCAAGGCCGGTGACGTGATGGTGCTGCGCTACCTCGGCCCCAAAGGCGGCCCCGGCATGCCCGAAATGCTCGCCCCCACCGGCGCGCTCATCGGCGCGGGCCTGGGCGAGAGCGTGGGCCTGATCACCGACGGGCGCTTCTCCGGCGGCACCTGGGGCATGGTGGTCGGCCACGTCGCCCCCGAAGCCTACGTGGGCGGCGCCATCGGCCTGGTGCGCGAAGGCGACACCATCACCATCGACGCCAAGCAACTGCTGCTGCAAGTGCACGTCAGCGACGAAGAGCTGGCCGAGCGCCGCAAGCACTGGCAGCAACCCGCGCCGCGCTACACCCGTGGCGTGCTGGCCAAATTCGCCCACAACGCCGCCAGCGCCAGCAAAGGCGCCGTGCTCGACGCCTGGAGCGATGGGGTTTGAGGCTTGCCACCCACCCAAAAAAACAAATCAAAGGAAATAAAACCATGCCATTTAGGCAATATATTCAATGAGTTGAATTCCCCTTGATTTAAAACACTCAAAGCCGCCTGCCAGCCCGCGCTGCCCGGCGGCTTTTTCATGCCCGCGCCAGCTCTGCATCCCCCCGCTGCCGCAGGGCATTTTTTTGCACGTGATGGATAACGCCTGCACAAGCTGGCTAGGCGAGCACTGGCCTGCGCTGCATGATGGCCTCGCAAGCTCGCCCCCCGCGCAGCACGGGCCAGGCGCGCTGCCACACCGCACCAGCGGGATGAACAAGCAAGGAGACAAGCAACATGAAAAACCTCAAGGACAAGGTCGCCATCGTCACCGGCGGCGCAACGCTGATTGGCGCAGGCGTGGTGCAAGCGCTGCGCGGCTACGGCGTGCGTGTGGCGGTGTTCGACATCGACGCCCAGGGCGGGCAGCGCCTGCAAGAGGCCGACGCCCAGGGCGTGTGCTTCTGGCCGATCGACATCACCGACGACGCCCAGCTCGAACAAGGCGTGGCCGAAGTCGCCAAGCACTTTGGCCGCATCGATTTTCTGGTCAACCTAGCGGCCACCTATCTGGACGAAGGCGCGCAATCGGGCCGCGCCGATTGGCTCAAGGCGCTGGACGTGAACCTGGTCAGCGCCGTCATGGCCGCGCGCGCGGTGCGCCCGCACATGCAAAAGCTGGGCAAAGGGGCCATCGTCAACTTCACCAGCATCTCCGCCTCGGTAGCGCAAACGGGGCGCTGGCTTTACCCCGTCTCCAAAGCCGCGCTGGGGCAACTGACGCGCAACATGGCGATGGACTTTGCCGCCGATGGCATCCGCGTCAACTCCGTCTCGCCGGGCTGGACGTGGTCGCGCGTGATGGATGAACTCACCGGCGGCGACCGCGCCAAGACCGACCGCGTGGCGGCCGACTTCCACCTGCTGGGCCGCGTGGGCGACCCCGCCGAAGTGGCCGACGTAGTGGCGTTTTTGCTCTCGGATCACGCCTCCTTCGTCACCGGCGCGGACTACGCCGTCGATGGCGGCTACTCGGCCATGGGGCCAGAGCAAGCCAAGCCCGCCATTCCGCGCCTGGCCGAGTAAGCCGCGCCGCATGCGGCAGCCCCTCTGCGGCGCCCCCGCGCCGCTCGGGCTGCCAGCCGCAAAGGGGCCACGAAGCCCCCAATGCGTAGGCCACTCGAATTTATCCATCAAAGTAAAATCAAAACAATAACTATCATACCCAAATATGGTTATTTTATTTCCTATTGGTATGTAATAAAAGCGCCAAAGCGGTTACCAGAACACGCGGCGCAAACCACCCACTCACAAGGAGACAAACCATGAAACGTATCGCCATCGTAGGCGCGGGCCAGGCGGGCCTGCCGCTGGCTTTCGGGCTGCTGGACAAGGGCTACGAAGTCACGGTGCTAACCAACCGCTCGCCACAACAAATCCGCGAGGGCAAGGTGCTCTCCAGCCAATGCATGTTCGACGAAGCCTTGCAGATCGAGCGCGATCTGGGCATCGACGAATGGGGCGAAGTCTGCCCGCCGGTGCAAGGCATTGGCTTTGCCGTGCCCCATCCCGATCAGCCCGGCGCCAAGGCGGTGGACTGGAGCGCGCGGCTGGACAAACCCGCCCTGTCGGTCGATCAGCGCTTGAAAATGCCCGTCTGGCTGGAGCGCTTTGCCGAGCGCGGCGGCGATTTGCGCATTGAGGACGTGGGCGTGGACGAGCTGGAGGCGCTGACGCAAAGCCACGATCTGGTCATCCTCGCCGCAGGCAAGGGCGAAGTGGTCAAGCTGTTCGAGCGCGACGCCGCCCGCTCGCCCTTTGACAAGCCCCAGCGCGCGCTGGCGCTGACCTACGTGCATGGGCTGGAGCCTACGCCGGAGTATTCACGCGTGTCCTTCAACCTCATGGCGGGCATTGGCGAGTACTTCGTCTTCCCCGCACTCACCTTGAGCGGCCCGTGCGACATCATGGTGTTCGAGGGCGTGCCCGGCGGCCCGCTGGATATGTGGCGCGACGTGAAAACACCCCAAGAGCACCTGGCAGCCAGCAAACGCTTTCTGGAAACCTACCTGCCCTGGGAGGGCGCGCGCGCAGCCAAGGTGGAACTGACCGACGCCAACGGCGTGCTGGCTGGCTCCTTCCCTCCCACAATCCGCAAGCCGGTGCTGACGCTGCCCTCGGGCCGCATGGTGCTGGGCCTGGGCGATGCCGTGGCGGTCAACGACCCCATCACCGGACAAGGCTCCAACAACGCCACCAAGGCGGCCAAGGTGTATCTGGACGCCATCCTGGAGCATGGCGAGCGCCCCTACACGCGCGAATGGATGGAGCAAACCTTCGAGCGCTTTTGGGACTACGCGCAATGGGTGGTGCGCTGGACCAACTCGCTGCTCACCCCACCGCCCGCGCATGTGGTGCAGGCGCTGGGTGCAGCCCAGGACAGCCCGGCCCTGGCCAGCCTGATGGCCAACGGCTTCAACCACCCCCCCAGCTATTTCCCCTGGTGGGATGACGCGCAAAGAACGCAGCAACTGATCGCCCAATGCCAGGCGCTGGGCCACCAGGCCGCTTGAGGAGGCGCGCGTATGAGCCAGCCAAGCACAAGCCTGCCCCCGAAAGGCCATGACGGCGGCGATGGCGCTGCCTGGGTCTGCGCCGGGGTGCAGCCCAAGGCCCTGCGCCATCTGCTGGGCAGCTACCCCACGGGCGTGGCGATTGTGACCACGCGCACGCCGCAGGGGCGCAATGTGGGGCTGACGATCAACTCGTTTGCCTCGCTGTCGCTGGAGCCGCCACTGGTGCTGTGGAGTTTGGTCAACCACTCGCCTAGCCTGGAGGCATTTCGCGACTGCACCCACTTCGCCATCAACATCCTCGCGCACGGGCACGAGGAGCTGGCGCGGCGCTTTGCCAACCCGGCGGTGCCAGACAAGTTCGCGGGCGTGGCCCTGCGCGAGGCGCCCGAAGGCATTGCCACCATCGATGGCGCCATCACCACCTTGGTCTGCGCCCACGACCACAGCCGCACCGTGGGCGACCATCTGCTGCTCATCGGCCAAGTGGTGCGCACGGCCAGCCAGCCAAGCAAGCCGCTGGTGTTTCACGCGGGCAAATTCACCTCGGTGCATGAGGGCGAAGCCCCCTGAAAGCAGCCTGGCAGGCCAGGGCCGCATGCCCCGGCCTGCCTTGACCTGCCTCTTTTGATGAATGGAGTGACGACGATGAACACCGCCAACGACGCCAACGCCGCCGACATCGTGTTCGTGGGCAGCGGCATCAACTCCCTGGCCGCAGCCGCCTTGCTGGCCGTGCGCGGCAAGCGCGTGCGCGTGCTCGAACGCAACGACCGCCTGGGCGGCTGCATCCGCACCGAGGAGCTGTTCCCCGGCTACCAGCACGAGGTTTTTTCCTCCTGGCACCCGCTGTTTGCGGGCAGCCCCGCCTACGCCGAACTCAAGCCCCACCTTGAGCGCCAAGGGCTGAAGATGGTCAGTTGCGACTACTCCACCGGCTGGGTGCATCCCGACGGCCGGGGGCTGGCGCTCAAGCAAGACCTGGCCGATGCTGCAAGGCGGCTGGACGCCTTGCAGCCTGGCGACGGCCAGGCGCTGCAAGACATGGCCACCCGCCTCTTTGGCGCCGATGCCGCCCTGACCTTCGGCCTGCTGGGCAAGCCGCTATACAGCCGCGCCATGCTGTGGCTGCTGTTCACCCAATGGCGGCAAAGAGGCCTGGATGGCCTGCTGGAATTTGCCAGCGGCGCGCTGGAGAGCTGCCGCCGCTGGTCGCAGCGCAGCTTCCAGTCCGACGCCACGCGCGCCCTCATCGCGCCCTGGACGCTGCACTCCGGCCTGGGGCCTGACGAAGCCAGCTCGGCGCTGATCGGCAAGCTCACCTTCGCCGCCGTTGTCAGCGGCGGCATGCCCGTCATCCAAGGCGGCGGCAGTCGGCTGGTGCAAGCGCTGGCGCAGGTGATCGAACAGCATGGCGGCAGCCTGCACACCCAAACCCATGTCGAGCGCATCGTGCTCGATGCCAACGGCGCACGCGCCACCGGCGTGCAATCGGCCGACGGGCAAACCTGGACGGCGCGCCAGGCCGTGGTCTGCAACGTCACCCCCAACCAGCTCTACGGCCATCTGCTGCCCGACGCGCCGCCAGCCGTGCAGCAACGCGCCCAGGCCTACCGCTTCGGGCGCGGCTGCATGCAAATTCACTTCGCCCTGCGCGCCAAGCCCCAATGGTGCGAGCCGGAGCTGCTGCATGTGCCGCTGGTGCATTTGACCGAAAGCATGGAGCAAGTGTGCCTGTCCGTCACCCAGGCCAACAACGGCCTGCTGCCCCAGCGCCCCACCCTCGCCATCGGCCAGCCCGTAGCCGTCGATGCCACGCGCGCGCCACAAGGCGGCTGGATTTTGTGGATTCAAATGCAGGAAATGCCCACCCAGCTCAAAGGCGACGCCGCAGGCGAGATCGCCACGCCCGCCGACGGGCGCTGGAACGAGGCCGTGCGCGAAGCGTTTGCCGACCGCGTGCAGGCGCGGCTGGAGGGCGTGATGCCGGGGCTGGGCGAGCTCATCGTCGGGCGGCGCGCCTATTCGCCCGCCGATCTGGAGGCGCTCAACTGCAACCTGGTGGGCGGCGACCCGTACTCGGGCATTTGCTCGCCCGACCAGTTCTTCTGGCTGCGCCCTTTTGCTGGCACGCACGGCGCGCGCGGGCACCAAACGCCGGTGGGCAACGTCTTTCACATTGGCGCGTCCACCCACCCAGGCCCCGGCCTGGGCGCAGGCTCGGGCTACGCCGTCGCCCAGCGCCTGGCAGGCAAGTGAAATACCCCGCAATTCCAATTCATGAAGAAATAAAATAACTATGCTATGGCTTTTTTATCAAGCCATAGCATTTTCTTTGGTTTGCAATAATCAACGCCTGCGCAGCGTCTCACTCGGCGTTTCGCCATAGCGCTTTTTGTACTCCTGGCTGAAGCGCCCCATGTGGGCAAAGCCCCAGCGCAAAGCCACGCCGGCCACGCTGGCCGAATCGGCGCTGCCAAGCTCATGGCGCGCACGCTCCATGCGCACATCACGCAGGTAACGCATGGGGCTGACGCCCAGAAACTCCTTGAATCCCGCATAGAGGCTGCGCACGCTCACCCCGGCTTCCTGCGCCAATTGCTCCGCGCTCAGAGGTTCGTGGGCATAGGCCTGCACAAAAGCCTGGGCGCGGCGGATATGGCGCGGCAGCACGGCGCTGCGGCGCTGCGGCTGCGCCTGCCAGTGGTTGTGGGCGTGGGTGGAAAGCAGCACCGAGGCCGCCAATTGCTCGATCTGCGCCAGCACCAGCTTGTGCTGCGTCAAATCCGGCGTCTGCTGCGCGCACTCGGTCAGGTACGACAACAGGCTGCACCACGGCGCGCATTCGCGCCAGCGAAACCCCAGCTCGAAATGCAAAGGCCGATGCAGCTTGTGGCCCAAATGGCCCACCAGCGTGCGCTCCACCAGCGAGCGCGACAGCCGCAGCATGAGCTGGTCGTTGCCGCTATGCCAGCGCATATGGCTGGCCTCTTGCGGGCTGAGCACGCTGGCCAGCTCGGGACCGGAATCGATGCTTTGCCTGCCAATGGCGATATGGGCATGGCCTGCCAGCGGCATTTGCACCAGAAAAAAATCCTCCAGCTCGCCAGGCTGAATCTGCACGGTGGCGCCATAGCGCAAGCGGCTGAGCGACAGCTCGCCCAGAGCGACGTGGTGCATGCGCGCATCCAGGCGCTCGCCCAGCGTGGTTTGCGTCAGCGCATGCGGGCGCATGACGCGCCCGACCGCAGCGCGCGTCTCCTCCAAATCGGCGGAGGCAAACAAAAGATGCTCTGGCGCGTTGAAAAAGCGTTCAATGGTGGCGATGGGAGCGCTAACCCCTCGGGCATGGGCCGTGGGGCATGGCGGCTGTGCTGGGGTCACGGGAGCTGCCTCCTCTTGTGGCTGTCGGGTAGCGGCCATCCTAGCGTTGGCACTGGCCTTTGGCGTTAGAGGGAAACCCGCGTTTTGGCCTGCAAATCATCCACTTTTGGCATGCGCTATCCGTTTTTGGCAGCTAGAGCGTTTCATGAACTTTGCATCCTTGAAGCCGCCCCAAATCCCGCCCGGCAAAGGCCGTAGGCGATACGCTCTATGATCCCCCCATGCGACTGCCCACCCTCTCCCGCCCCCCTGCCCCGGACCGGCCCCGAAGCCCGCGCGAGCGTTCGGCCCGTCTGGCCGTGTTGGGCGTGTTGTGGGGACTGCTCTCCCTCCTGGCTGCAACGCAGTTTGAATTCGACTGGCTGGCGCGCGAGATGCAGGCATGGCGCTCGCCGCCAGCGCAGCAGCCTCCACCAGCACCGCAACAGGAGCCGTTAACTGCATCTTCCATCACTTGGGCAGGGAGCTCTCACACGTACGCCGTTCGTACGCCCAGCCCCAACACACCACCGCCAACACACCCTGCCTGGAACTGGGCCGCTAAAGCTTTGGGCACGTTGGCTGTCGCATTTGCGCTGGCGGGCTTGTGGCGGCAGGAACACTGGCGCGCTGTCATGCTGGCACTCGCCTTGGGGGTGGGTGGCATCGCGTTTCACGGGGTGTACACGTTGGCCTCGGCGATCTTGCCGCTAATCGCCCTCCTGCTGCTCATCGGCGCCTTTTTGGGCATGCTGGGCTAGCACATCACGCAAAAGGAAAGGCAGGGCAGGATGCGCTTGAGCAAGAAAGTGGTGAGCCGGACAGAGGAGCTGATCCACGATGGCGATTACGCAGGCGCGCTGGCGTTGGTGGATGGTTTGCTGGCTGGCAGCCCGCAAGTGCCTGCCCTGCACTGGTACCGCAGCCGCTGCCTGATGGGCCTGCACCGCCATGATGAAGCGCGCCAATGCCTCGCCAAGGTGTTGGAGGAGCGCCCCAATTTCGTGCCTGCCTTGATGGTGCGCGTCAAGTTGGCGCGCGATACGCATGAGCGCTTTGATGTGGAGCCTTTGCTGCGGCGTGTGCTGGTGCTGGAGCCTGAGCGCGCCCGCGCGATGTATTGGCTGGCCGATACTTTGCTGATGCGCGGCGATGGCCACGAGCGCGAGGCGTTGGCGTTGCTGGACAAAAGCATTGCTCTGGCGCCCGACTTGCTCAAGGCGCGCAACCGCCGCGCGGACTTTTTGCTGGCCACCGCGCGCGAAATCGATGCCTCCAGCGAAATCGTCACCGACGATAAAGGCCAGCGCAGCGACAAGCGCAAACTGGAAGCGGCCTTGGCCGATTTCCAGTTCATCCTCCAGCACAAGCGCACGGAGCGGGCCGTGATGCGGGCGGCCAATGCGCTGCTACGCCTGGGGCGCAAGCAAGAGGCCGCGCAATTGTTCGACCAAATGCTGGAGAAAATCGGTGGCAACGACCCCAAGCGCGATACGCTGGAGCGGCTGCACCCGCAAACGCCACCGGGCCACGATGCCCAGTCCACCGCCAGCGCCTGGGGCGGCAAATTGAAAAAAGCCCTGAAAGGCACATCACCCCAAGCCACCGCTTTGCGCTTTGCCATGCAGATTTATCAAGCGGCCTTCGAGCCTGCGCCTGGGCTGCGCAAAGTGGATGCCAAACATCTGCCACCCTATCAACGCAAGTTTGCCGACCAATGCACCAAGGCGTTGCAGCCGCTGGGCTTCAAATGTCTGGACGATGCCGAAGCGGTGCACCTGAGCGAGCGCGATGGCCAACCCGCGCTGATGCGCATCTTCACCCACCCTACCCTGGGCGTTTTCATCACGCGCGCCTACCCACCCAGCCTGCGGCAGCGCCTCTGCGGCCAATTGGATACGTATGTGGAAGGCATGGCGATGTTGAGCAACGATGTGTTCGTGGGCGTCTGCCGCAGCTCACGCGATGTGCTGGACTTCGGCGGCAAAGCCTATCGGCTGAACATCGTGCCGCCGCAAGCCCCTTTGCTGGAGATGGTCAAACGCCAGCGCAAGCACTTGGGCGCTGCGTGGAAGGAGTTTCCAGGCGTGCATCTGATTGTTCCGCAGGACTTGACCGATCTGGAGGAGCAATGGGTGCGCCGCAACAGCGCCAAAAAGGCCCATCGCCAGGCTATCGACTACGTGACGGAGGAGGAGTTGCGCCGCCTGCTTGGGCCCCAGTTTGAACCGCTGCATGCGCAAGTCGATGCGCTGCTGGAGCAATTGGTGCAAGGGCGACTGCCATAAGAACTTGCTCCAAAGCCGCCAGAGGCGCTCCCGTTGGCACGCGGCAGACCTGCGACAATGCGCCCCCTTTGCAAAACACATGGAACACCCGCATGGCCTCAATCAACAAAGTTATCCTCATTGGCAACCTTGGGCGCGACCCGGAATTGCGCACTTTCCCCAGTGGCGGCCAGATTGCCACTGTCGGCTTGGCCACCTCGGAACAATGGCGCGATAAGCAATCGGGCGAGCGACGCGAACAAACCGAGTGGCACAACCTGGTCTTCAACGACCGACTGGCCGAAATCGCCTCGCAGTACCTGCGCAAAGGCTCTCAAATCTACGTAGAGGGGCGCTTGCGCACGCGCAAATGGCAAGACCAAAACGGCCAGGAGCGCTCCACCACGGAAATCCGCGTCGATGTCATGCAGATGCTGGGCGCGCGTGGCGGCAGTGGCGGCGATGGCTACGACAGCCAAGGCGGCCAAAGTGGCTATGGCGGCGGCTACAGCCGTGCGCCCGCGCAGCCATACAGCGCCCCAGCGCCTGCCCCCATGCAGCAGGCACCAGCCGCCCCGCCCGCTGCGTCCCACCAGCCCGCTCCCCAGCAAGGCTACAGCGACTTCGAAGACGACGATATCCCCTTCTGATGCCCGCCGCGCGCCAGTTCGCGCGCCGCAGTTTTTGCTGTTTTCTCCCTCTGGCGGGGCGCAATCCCCGTTCTATACTCGCGGCCTTTTGCGCAGTCGCGGTGCGGCTCTGGCTTGCCCGTGCGAGCCGCCTGCCGCAACGGCGCTTGCAGCCCTGCTTTGGAAGAATCGCTATGGTGGAATCCTTTAACTACGAACAACTGATTGCCTCCGGAGAGGGGCGGCTGTTTGGGCCCAACAGCGGCAAGCTCCCTCTGCCGCCGATGCTGATGTTCGACCGCATCACCCACATCGACGACGAAGGCGGCGCACACGGCTTGGGGCGCATCGTGGCCGAGTTGGATGTGAAACCCGATTTGTGGTTTTTCGCCTGCCACTTCAAGGACGACCCCGTCATGCCCGGCTGCCTGGGGCTGGATGCAATGTGGCAGCTCATCGGCTTTTACCTGACCTGGCTGCGCCTGCCCGGCAAAGGGCGCGCCTTGGGCGCGGGCGAGGTCAAGTTCACGGGCGAAGTCAAACCCGATGTGAAGCTGGTCACGTATGAAATCGACATCAAGCGCGTGATTCGCCGCAAGTTGAATATGGCCATTGGCGATGCCCGCCTGCTGGCCGATGGCCAGGAGATTTACACCGCGCAAGATTTGCGCGTAGGCTTATTCGAGGCGGGCAAATAAGCCCCGGCCCTCACGGCGCTTCAACGCTTGGCAGCGGCCTATGCCCGGCACTGGGCATAGGCCGCTGTTGCGTTTATCGGCGACGCGGCTGCGTTTGCGGCTGCATTTGCGTCTGGCCTGGGGCAGCCACCTACCACTGGCCTGTCTCCATATGAATGGCGACTTCGCAATCGTCAAAAATTTCCAGCTTGGCGATGCGCACGCGCACGCCGATCACGCCAGGTAGTTGCATCAGGCGGTGGGAGACTTTGCCGATCAGCGTTTCCAGCAAATTGACGTGCTCAGCCGTGCATTCATCGATGATGATCTGGCGCACTTTGCGGTAATCCAACACGCTGTGGATATCGTCATCGGCGGGCAGCAGCGGCTGGGTGCCCTGGTGCAACTGCGCATCCACCTGGATGGGCTGCGGGCGGCTGCGCTCGTGCTCGAGGATGCCCAAGTTGGCGTGAAAACGCAGGCCGGTCAGCGAGAGGGTTTGCTTGCCTTTAAGCATAGATAGGGCGAAAGAAAAGAGAAACGGCGCGCAACCCAGCCACTATGCACGCGCAGGCGCATCAACACCTGCGCGCTACGGCCGGGGCGCAACAAGCGGGGAGCGCGTACCTAGCCCCCGCCTGCCATCTTGGAAAAATCGCGTTCAAAACGCATCAGGTGCTGGCCGCCATCGACCAGCACGGTCGTGCCCGTCATGGAAGTATTGGAGAGCGCAAAGTGCACGGCGGCGGCCACATCGTCCACGGTGGAGGAGCGCCCCAGCGGGCTGAGGCGGTGCAGGCGGGCGAAGCTGGCCTCGTCGAGGAACTCGCTGGTCAGTGTCAAGCCCGGCGCCACGCCCACTACGCGCACCAGCGGCGCCAAAGCCAAGGCCAGCATGGTGCCCGCAGCCTCCAGCGCGGCTTTGGAGAGGGTGTAGCTGAGAAAGTCCGGGTTCTGGTTCCACAGCTTTTGATCCAGCAAATTCACCACCACGCCCAGCGGGCGCGCGGCATCGGCGGGTGCCTTCTCGCCCCCCGCATCGGCCCAGCGCTGTTGGCAATGTGCATGCAAGGCCTGGGCCAGCACGATGGGGGCTGCCACATTGCTGCACATATGCTGCTGCAACTGGGCGTAGGAGAAGCTGCCCGCATCGTCGAACGTAAAGCGTGAGGCGCTATTGATCACCGCATCCACCCGCCCGAAATGCGCCGCAACGGCAGGCAACAAGGCGGCTGTTTGGGCTTCATCATCAAAATCGCAGGCAAACACCGCGCTGCGCGCGCCTGCGGCCTGGCATGCCTGGGCGCTCGTCTGTGCGGCGGCGGCAGAGTGGCGGTAGTGAATGGCCACATCCCAGCCCTGGCGGGCCAAGTGCAGCGCAATGGCCGCCCCCAGGCGCAGGCCTGCGCCCGTCACCAGCGCCACGGGGCGCTGCGCCATCGGCGGGCCATCGGGCCGGCGCTCTGGCGGACACACAGACGAATGCGACAAGGGATCGGGCATAAGCAAATGGGGAGGGGCTGCGACAATCGCGGCATGCAAAACCACACCAACAGCGGCAGCGGCGCGCACCGCACGCCTTCTCACACCATCGGTCACGCCAGCGACGGCGCAAGTGTAGACCTGTCGCAGCAGCCCACAGCGCACACCCGGCCGCCCAACGCTTTGCTGGCGCGCATCCACCAGGCCATCGCCTCGGCAGGTGGCTGGCTGCCGTTTGATGCTTTCATGCAAATGGCCTTGTACGAGCCGGGCCTGGGGTATTACAGCCACAGCCGCCCGAAAATCGGCCGCATGCCTGCCGACGGCAGCGCGTCAGGCCGACAGCCGGGCAGCGATTTCGTCACCGCGCCGGAGATCTCCCCCCTCTTTGGCCAATGCATTGCCGCGCAAATCGCCCAGGCGCTCACCTACACTGGCGTGGATACGGTGTACGAATTCGGCGCGGGCAATGGCACCTTGGCGCGCGACATCCTGCGCCAGATCGGCGGACAAGTGGCGCGCTATTGCATCGTCGATGTCTCCGGCGCGCTGCGCGCACGCCAGGCAGAGACGCTGGCGGAATTTGGCGATCAGGTGCAATGGTTGAGCGAGTTGCCACCCGCCATCCACGGCGTGCTGCTGGGCAACGAGGTGCTGGATGCCATGCCCGTCAAACTGCTGGCGCGCCACGCCAATGGCTGCTGGAGCGAACGCGGCGTAAGCCTGGATGACAGCCAAACCCTGAGCTGGCAGGATCGCCCCACGGCGCTGCGCCCGCCGTGTGACCCCTGGCAGGACGATGAGGCCGACAGCGCCACCGCCCCCCCTCTTGATGCAGCAGGCGGCGATGCGGCCCAGGCTTTGAGCTACCTGACGGAAATCCACCCTTGGGCGGAAGCCTTCATCCGCACCACCTCCGAGCGCCTGCGCCAAGGCGCTGCGCTGTGGATCGATTACGGCTTTGGCGAAGCCGAGTACTACCACCCCCAGCGCCGCACGGGCACCTTGGTGTGCCACCATCAGCACCGCATGGACGACCAGCCCCTGCAACACGTAGGTGAAAAAGACATCACCAGCCACGTGGACTTCACCGCCGTGGCCGTGGCCGCCCAGCACGCTGGCCTGGAGGTGCTGGGTTACACCACGCAGGCGCACTTTCTCATCAATTGCGGCATCCAGCGCCTGCTGGAGCAAGCGACGCTGCCCGAGCGCATCATGGCCGCCAAGCTGCTGCACGAGCACGAAATGGGGGAGCTGTTCAAAGTCATCATGCTTGGCCCCGGCCCGTTCTGGGAACCCCTGGGCTTTCAGAATGGCGACCGCACCCATACACTGTGAGCGCCTGCCCCCTCCCGCAAGCGGCAGCGGGCGTCAAACGACTGGCGTCGCTGCCCAGGGGCCGCAGATGCACAGATTTTTTACCAATCAATAAGAAAAAAATAAGCCTATTTCGGCATGATAGAAATTAATCTTTATTTCCGTTGATTGACAATTCCAAGAACAGGCTTTGACGCCGCCCCTCCCGCCATGCGTTACAGCAATCCCCCCCTCTCCAGCATCGACCACGAAGCCGCCTTGCACGCCGAGCGCGGGGAATTTGCCCGCCTGCTGCTCATCGTCGCGGGCATTGTGCTGGCGCTGTTGCTGGCGCTGGACAGGCTGGCGGTCTGGGCCGCGCCACGGCTGCCCTTTGCCTGGGAAGTGGAAATCGCCCGCAGCACCGGGCTGGACACGCTCGCGCTGGGCATGAAAGACAGCCAGACCAGCATTGATGCGGCGCAGCAGCAAGCCCTCACGGCCGAGCTGCAACGCCGCCTCGACCGCATCGCCCAGGCCATCGAGCTGCCGCCCGACATCCGCCCCACCGCCCACTTTGTGGACAGCCCCACCATCAACGCCGTGGCCACCCTGGGCGGCCATGTCGCCGTGTTCGCAGGCCTGCTGCGCCAGCTTGAATACGAGGAGGAGCTGGACGCCGTGCTGGCCCACGAGCTGGGCCACATCCAGCACCGCCACATGGTGCGCCAGCTCAGCCGCGGCCTGAGCGCGGCGGCCGCTTTGGGGCTGGTCGGCATCCGCTCGCCCACCCTCAACCGCTGGCTGATTGGCGATGTGCAGCGATTGAGTCAACTGGCCTATTCGCGCCAGGCCGAGCAGGAAGCCGACGCCACCGCAGCACAGGCTTCGCTGCGGCTGTACGGCCACACCGGCGGGCTACAGCAACTGTTTCAACGCTTTCAGGCCCTGCACGCAAAGCACGGCGGCGATTACGGCGAATGGGCCAGCATGCTGCAAACCCACCCCCATCCGGCCGAGCGCCTGCGCGCCATCCCCAACTCCGGCGCGGCCCATGCGACCCTGACGCCACTGCGCGGCGCGGTCAAGCTCGGCCCCAACCCCAACAAATAAAGACCAGGCAAGGCAAGGCAAGGCAAGGCAAGCCACGCCTTGCCATGTACTCAACCCTTCATCTTCATCTGCAAGGAGCGCAAGCTATGTTGATCAGCAATATGGAATTCGTGCCAGGGCGGCGCGTGGTGGAACACCTGGGCGTCGTGCAAGGCAGCACCGTGCGCGCCAAGCACGCGGGCAAAGACTTCATGGCCGGCCTGAAAAACATCACCGGCGGCGAGCTGAAAGCCTATACCGAGCTGCTGACCGAAGCACGCCAGCAGGCCACCGACCGCATGGTGGCGCAGGCCAGCCAAGTCGGCGCCAACGCCGTGCTGAATGTGCGCTACGTCACCACGGCCGTTACCGCTGGCGCGGCGGAAATCCTCGCCTATGGCACGGCGGTCGTGCTGGAGTGATGCGCCGTGGAGCTGCTGCTCAAGCTGGGCCTGTTTCTGGTGCTGCTGGCGCTGGGCTATTGGCGCGGCCGCCGCAACGAGCGCCTGCACCTGCGCTGGCTGGCAGAAGAAGAAAAGCGCCTGGCCGATGTGCTGATCTTCGCCTCCCACTACCCGCCGCCGGGCGCGGCGGGCCTGCAACGCATGGATCCCGTGCTCGTCAGCGGTTCGGTGGTCGTGGCGGCGGATTTTTTCCGCATGCTGGTCGCCTCGCTGCGCAAGGTGATCGGGGGCAATTACGCAGCGCACGAGCGGCTGCTGGAGCGCGCCCGCCGCCACGCCACCGTCAAACTCAAGCAGCAGGCCCAGGCCCAGGGGCTGCGCATGGTCTTCAACGTGCGCTACACCACCGCACGCATCTCCGACCCGCGCGCGGGCGAGGCCATGCAGGTGGAAGTGCTGGCCTGGGGCACGGGCTTTGTGCCCGCCTGCGGCACAGTGGCGCAAAGCCGCGTACACCATCAGCCCGGCACGCACATCACCGCGCATGACGGCTTCGATCTGCTGAAAAACCCCGTCAGCCGCTGGTGGGTCATCGGCTGGTTTGCCGGTTTGGCCTATATTTTCGGCGAGCTGCTCACCGACTCGCTCTGGCTGCATTCCTGGCGCTATCTGCACGGCGCGCCCTGGCAAGGGTTTGCCGTGGCAGCCGTGGTGCTGGCCGCGCTGCTGGCCCACAACGGGCGGCGCAACCAATTGCCCTGGTCCATTGGCATCCCCTTGTCGGTACTGACAGTGCCTTTGCTGGTCTGCCTGTTTTACTTCGCGGGCCTGCGCGTCAATGGCAATTTCGCCCTGGCCTGGCAGCGCGACGCAGCGCCCACCTTGTACGAAGTGCGCGCCAACTTCGAAATGCACCCGCTGGAGCCTGGCATGCCGGTGTGGCAGCTTGACCCCGACTCCGCCTATTGGGAAACCATTTTGCGCCCCAGCCAGCAACAGCGCATCCTCGTCGTGCGCGGCCCGCTGGGCTTTTACCAGTACGATGTGCAGCCGCTGCGCGAGCGCTATCAGCAATGGCACGCCTCGCAGCAGAAAGAGAAAACAGACAAATAGCCCCCGTGATCCCTTTTTGTTCATGCCACTTCAAAGGAGCGCTGATGTCTTTCCCCAAAAATCTCTGCATGCTGGCCCTGTGCCTGACCCCTGCCGTTGCGATTCATGCGGCCAACCCGCTACCAGTCGGTCAAGCGCACATTGCGTTTTCCATTGGTGCGGGCATTACGCACCAAGCCCGCGCTGCGGCAGCGCTGGACACCCCCGTGCACATGGCGTTTGAACAGGGCGGCGATCGCGCCAAGCTCGAATACACCGTTTCCAAAGCGCCTGATCGCCAGGATGTCTACAGCGCAAAAATCAGCCTCTGGAGCTGGCAGCAAGACACATGGCAGCCCGCTGGGGACTTTCTCCTTGGCATCCGCCCTGGCGTGCCAGCCCAATTGACCTCCCGCTCAGCCACGGGAGAGCAAGTCAAGCTGAGCTTCCAATGGCAAGAAGGTGCAGAACGACGCATGGCGGTGCGTCCGTAAAAAAACCGCACTTTTCGCCCGCCCATGAAAAAAGCCCGCATGTGCGGGCTTTGACTTTGGACTTAGGGCCTTTGAAGGGCCTCAAATCACTTCAGCTTGACTTCCTTGTACTCGACGTGCTTGCGAGCCTTGGGGTCAAACTTCATGAAAGACAGCTTGTCGGGCGTTGTCTTCTTGTTTTTGGTTGTGGTGTAGAAATGACCGGTGCCGGCTGTGGATTCCAGCTTGATCTTGTCGCGACCGCCTTTGGATGCCATGGTGATTACTCCTTACAGTCAAACATCGGTATCAAGCCTGGCCGCGCGCGCGCAGGTCGGCCAGCACCGCATCGATGCCCTTCTTGTCAATCAGGCGCAAAGCCGCGCTGGAGACGCGCAGACGCACCCAGCGGTTTTCGCTTTCCACCCAGAAACGCTTGTACTGCAGGTTCGGCAGAAAGCGGCGCTTGGTTTTGTTGTTGGCGTGGGAGACGTTGTTCCCCACGGCTGGGCGCTTGCCCGTGACATCACATACGCGTGCCATTTCGATTTCCCTTGTATGCAGCAGGCCAGTTGGCGTTTTTTCGCCTGGGCGGCCTGCCTCACCTCGCCAGACTCCAGGGTGGCGGTATCCCTTGCGGCGCCCTCTGGCTATCGCTAGAGAAAGACGCCGCAGATTGCGGAAAACCGGCGATTGTACTGCATTGACTGCATGCGCCGGGCCGCTCGCCTGTGGAGGGTCAATCCACCAGGATGCGCAGCATGCGGCGCAGGGGCTCGGCCGCGCCCCAAAGCAGTTGGTCGCCAATGGTGAAGGCGCCCAGGTACTCGGGGCCCATGGCCAGTTTGCGCAGGCGACCGACGGGGATGGTGAGGGTGCCGGTGACGGCCACGGGGGTGAGGTCGGCGATGGTGGCCTCTTTGGTGTTGGGCACGACTTTGACCCAGGCGTTGTCGGCGGCGATCATGGCTTCGATGTCGGCCAGGGGCACGTCTTTCTTGAGCTTGAAGGTCAGCGCCTGGCTGTGGCAGCGCATGGCGCCGATGCGCACGCAGTAGCCGTCCACGGGGATGGCGGGGGTGCCGAAGGCTTCGCCCAGGCCGAGGATTTTGTTGGTTTCGGCCATGCCTTTCCATTCTTCGCGGCTGACGCCGTTGCCCAGGTCGGAATCGATCCAGGGAATGAGCGAGCCGCCCAGCGGCACGAGGAAGTTGGCGGTTTCCTCGGGCGTGAGGCCGCGCTGCTTGGCGATGATGCGGCGGTCGATTTCCAAAATGGCGCTTTTCGGATCGGCCAGCAGGTCTTGGACTTCGGCGTTGAGCGTGCCAAATTGCGTCAGCAGCTCGCGCATGTGCTGGGCGCCGCCGCCGGAGGCGGCCTGGTAGGTTTGCGTGCTCATCCACTCCACCAAACCGGCTTTGTAGAGTGCGCCCACGCCCATCAGCATGCAACTGACAGTGCAGTTGCCGCCCACCCAGGTTTTGCCGCCAGCGCTCAGGGCCTGCTTGATGACGGGCATGTTGACGGGGTCGAGCACGATGACGGCTTCGCCCTCCATGCGCAGGGTGGAGGCGGCGTCAATCCAGTGGCCATTCCAGCCCGCCTCGCGCAGCTTGGGGTACACGGCCTTGGTGTAGTCGCCGCCTTGGCAGGTGATGACGATCTCGCATTTTTTCAGCGCCTCGATGTCGTAGGCGTCTTGCAGACGGGTTTCGTTGCGCGCCTGGGCGGGGGCCTGACCGCCGGCGTTGGAGGTGGAGAAAAAGACGGGCTCGATGGCGTCAAAGTCGCCCTCGGCCTGCATGCGCTCGAGCAGCACGGAGCCGACCATGCCGCGCCAGCCTACGAGTCCAGTGAGTTTTGCCATGATGAAAATCCTTCCTTGAGATGCGTACAGAAAAAAATCGGTTTTTCTGCCCCGGCTCGTCTGGCCGGTTGGAAGGACGGGCACGACGATCCGGGGCGAGTGTCAGCCCTTCGTTTTTGTCGTGATGATGGCGGCGGCAATGGCCACGGCATCCGTCGTGGGGATGGGGGCAGGCATTGCGCGACCAGCGTACGCCGCCGCGCGCACGCGCGCAGCCCCGGCCGCAAGGGCGGCGTGGCGGGGGGCGGAGTGCAAGGGGGGTACAGGCATGATGGGCGCGCAGTATAGCGGGCTTTGCCGGGCTTCAAAGGCTGCGCCCGGGGGCGCTGGGCTTTCCCAAAAAATACAATTCAACGTAAAAATGATTTGATTCAAATAATGCCAAAACAAGGGAATTTTATTTCTTTTTGATTTATAAAAATCCCAAATTCAGCCACTTACTGCACAGGCTGGGCGGTGATGGCGGCGCGAAAGGCGCGCAGTTGGGCTTTGATGGCGCGGGTGTTGTCCGCGCCCATGCGCAGCAGCATTTTTTGCCCGGCGGAGAGGGCTTCGAGCTGCGGATCGACAAACTGGTAGCGCACCCAGGGCTGTTGCGAGGCAACGGTGCTGCGCACGGGCATGAGCTGCACGCGCGGCGGCGTGGCGGGTTCGGGCGTTTGCAGCAGGTGGTCGATGACGGCGACGAGGCGGTCGTTGAAGTAGCGCCCGGGGTAGCCCAGCTCCTCATAGGCTTGCTGGAACAGCGCGTAGTGCTGGCGGTATTGCCGCGCGGCCTGGGGCACGTCCAACTGGCGCACGAATTGCATGGCGGCGGCGTAGCGGGCGTGGTTGGCGGGGGCGATGTGGGCATCGGCCTCGCCGCCATCGACGAGAAAGCGCGGCGGGGTGGGGTGCACGGGCCATTGGGCGGTGGGCGCGCGCTCGGCGGTGAGGTTGTCCACGGTGGCGACGAAGCGGCGCACGAGGCGCTCGGGCCGCACCCAGGCGGCGGCGGGGCCGGATACGGCCGGGGCCAGGGCGGCGAGGGTTTCGCGCAAATGAGCGTCGGAAGCGTCCAGCGCGGGCAAGGCGGCAGCGGCGGGCTCCAGCGGTTCCAAGGCGTGCAAGGGGTGGCTTGGGCTGGCAGGCGATGCGGGGGCGGCTTCAGCGGTCGCGGCGGTTTCAGCAGCGGTTTCAGCCACTGGAACGGATGGGGGGGCGAGGGCTGCTGCATCTTCTGGCGGCGGCGGTGGCAGCGGGATGGGGTTGTCCAGCGCCGTCATCGCATCGGGTGTGGGGGCCGGTGAGGCGTCAGGGCGGACGGCGGCGGGCTGGTCTTTGGCGCCTGGCCGTTCCCCCGACAGGCCATCGAGCCAGCCGCTCCAGCGCGCGCTCAGGCTTTGCCCGGCGTGCAGCAGGCGTTGGCGCTCTTGCGGCGCTTGCCATAGCCAGACGGCGACGGCGGCTGCCAGGGCCAGCGCGGTGAGAGTTTTCCAGGGCCGACGGCGCGGGCGAGGGGCCAGGCCGTGGGCATGGGCGCGGATGCGTTGCGTCATGGCGCGATTCCTTTTTGCGATGCAATCCAATCAAAAGAAATTAGACATCAATGAATTCATGCCAGAAAAAGGCAATTTCATTTCCTTTTGATTGATAAATTTCTGCCAGGCCATGCCTTTGGCAGCGCGAAAGGGCTTTGAGATCACGCCAGCGCCTATCGGTTCCGCAGCCCTGCCCTGTTGCACGGCCACACCCAGGCGCTCGCAGGCGTTCTCGGGCGCGACCCGGGGCTTGGGTGTGCAGTTTGGTGGTTTGGCCGCCTGGCCTTTACTGCGCCCCGTAGGGCAAGGGCGCGCCTTTGGGCCAGAAGGCCCACATGTACAGGTCTTGCTTGACGCGCCCGGCAAGCTGGCCGGCCTCCTCGCCCCAGCCGGCGAAGTAGTCGGCGCGCACGGCGCCGGTGATGGCGCTGCCGGTGTCTTGCGCCAGCACCAGGCGTTTGGTGTTGAGGGTGGGGCCTGCGGTCATCAGCCACACGGGCGTGCCGTAGGGGATGCTGCGGCGGTCCACGGCGATGGAGCGCCCGGGCGTGAGGGGCACGCCTTGCGCACCGCGCGGGCCGACGTGCAAATCCTGCGCAGGCAGGGTTTCCTCGCGGAAGAAGACGTAGCGCGGGTTGCTCCAGAGCATTTCCTGCACGCGCTCGGGCGGGTTGGCATCCACCCAGGCTTTGATGCCGGGCCAACTGGCGTCTTTGATCAGGCGGCGCTCGAGCAGCCAGCGGCCGATGCTTTTGTAGGGGTGGTTGTTGGTGCCCGCAAAAGCGGCGCGCAGGTGGCGGATGTCGCCATTGGGCTCTTGCAGGATCAGCCGCCCCGAGCCTTGGATGTGCAGCACCATGGCATCCACCGGGTTTTCCAGCCAGGCGATTTCCTTGCCGCTCAAGGCGCTGGCCGCGCCGGGGTGGCCGGAGTCGATTTGGGCGCGGCTAAACCACACGCCCTGGCCGGAGTAGCCCGAGGGCAGGCGGTACAGCGGCACCTCGAAGCCGCCCCCGCGCAGGCGGCGCGCGCGCATCACCGGCTCGTAGTAGGCGGTCAGCAGGCCCAGGTCTTTGCCCTCCAGCGTGCGCACCAGATAGGGTTGCAGGCTGCGGCGCATCCAGTCGCGGCGCGTGGCGTCGTCGGCAGTTTGCAGGCCGGCGACTTCGCTGCACACCACACGCCAGGCGGGCGCCGGGCGGGCGCAACTGTGCATCCAGGCGGGCCAGGCAGCGCCGAGTTCATCTTGCTCAAAGCCGGGCACATCGGCCCAGGGCACGGGCGTCCACAGCGCCGTCGGGCCGGGCACGCTGGGGCCTAGCGGGTGGGGAGTGAGGACCGGCAGAGCGCGCGGACGCACCACAGGCTGCGCGGGCGCGGGTTGCGGCGGCTCTGGCGCGGTGGAGCAAGCCGACAGCAGCAAGGCGCTGAAAGCGACGGCAACGGCCGCCAACGGGGCCAGCACACGGCGATGCAAAGGGGTGGACATGGGGAAAAAGCAGCAGCGGGAAAAAGCGCGCCGGGCAAGCCTGCGCATACGGTTAAGGGGGCCATGGCGGACGGCGGCGGCATGGCAACGCCGCAGCGCGCCCGACCCCGGGCATGCGCGCGGCGCGTGGATTTTGAGCAAAGGCTCTTGTGGCCCAGCATGACAACCGCCACGGGGGGCAGCGCGTTAGGGGCGTTTGTTCAACCACTTCGCCCTGCCCGCGCGGCGCGCATTATCCCTACTTGCAGCGCTGCTCCAGGGCGATTTTCTGACCCAAGGAGCATGACATGAGCATCCATTCCCGCACCACAACTCGCACCACCGCCCGCACAACAGCTCGCGCCATGTTGGCCCTCACGGGCGCGCTGGCGCTGGCGCTTTCCGGCTGCGTCAGCATGAGCGAGCAGCAGCGCTATACGGCCACCAGCGTCGGCGCAGGCACAGCGGCGGGCGCGGTGATCGGCGGCATTGCCAACGACGGGCGCGGCGCGGCCATTGGCGCGGCGCTGGGCGGGCTGGGCGGCTACGTGTGGTCGCAGCGCATGGAGCGCCAGCGCGCCGAGATGGATCGCGCCATGGCAAACACCGGCGTGGTGGTGACGCAAACGCAGGACAACCGCCTCAAGCTCGACATCCCCAGCGACATCTCGTTCGACACCAATCGCGCCGACATCAAGCCGCAATTTGCGCCGCTGCTCGACCAGTTCGCCTACAGCCTGCAACACAACCCCGGCACGGACATCGTGATCGTGGGCCACACGGACAGCACGGGCAACGACGCGATCAACAACCCGCTGTCGTTCAACCGCGCCGAGAGCACGCGCCAATACCTGGTAGCACGCGGTGTGGCGCCCCAGCGCATCCAGATCGATGGCCGCGGCTCGCACGAGCCTGTGGCCAGCAACGCCACCACAGATGGCCGCGCCCGCAACCGCCGCGTGGAAATCTACGTGGGCGAGCCTGCACAGCAGCAGTGAGAAAGACGGGGGCGCAGCGCATCAAGCGTTGATCGCTTCCCCAAAAAAACAAACCCTCGCATCAGGCGAGGGTTTGTTTTTGGGGCGAGCGGGAGCATCGCACCCCACACCGAAATCCAATCAAAAGAAAATAGAGCATTTACCCATCATGCCGAAACACGGTATTTTTATTTCCTTTTGATTGGTAAAAATCCATTACTTAGGCGCACTTTTCAGCAACTGGCGCACGTCGGCGACGACTTGCTCCACCGGCGTGCCATAGCGCACGTACAGGCGCAAGCGGCCCTGGGTGTCGTACACATAGCCTGCGGCCGTATGGTTGATGGTGTAGGAGTTTTCATCCGCGCCGGGCACCTTTTGGTAGGTCACTTTGAAATCCTTGGCCATCGCGGCCACCTGCTCGGGGGTGCCGATCAGGGGCACGGCATCGGGGTCGAAGTTGCCCAGGTACTCGCGCATGATCTCCGGCGTATCGCGCTCGGGGTCCACGGTGACGAAGACGATTTGCAGCCGCTTGGCGTCTTGGCCCAACTGCTCTTTGACCTGCGCCATTTCCACCATCGTCACGGGGCACACATCGGGGCACTGCGCATAGCCGAAAAAGATGAACACCACCTTGCCCGCAAAATCGGCCAGCGTGCGCATCTGGCCGCTGGCATCGGGCATGGCCCAGCTTTGGGCGTAAGAGGCGCCCGTCAAATCCAGGCTGTTGAAACGCAGCTTTTCCTCTTTCGCGCCACAAGCGGCCAACCCCAGCGCCACGCAAGCGGCCAGCGCCGCCATGCCCAGGCGGGACGCCCGCGCCGCAGCGCGCCATGAAACAGCCTTCACAAAATACCTCCAATTCTCAGGAAATGGTCCAGCAGCAAAGCCGCGAACACGCCGCTCAAGTGCCACAAAGACCAACGAAATGTGCGACGCGCCAGCGCGTCGGAATAGTCGCGCATCAAATGCCAGCCATACAGGCAGAACACGCCGCTGAACGCCGTGGCCAGCACCGCATACAGCCAGCCGCTCATGCCGATGGCCACGGGCAGCAGGCACGCCATCAGCAGCACCACGGTGTAGATGAAGATTTGCCGGCACGTGGCCTCGCGCCCGCGCACCACGGGCATCATGGGCAGGCCCGACTGGCGGTAATCCTCCATGCGGTACAGCGCCAGCGCCCAGAAGTGCGGCGGCGTCCACAAAAAGATGATGAGGAACATCAGCCACGCCTCGGGCGCCAGATCGCCGCGCATGGCCGCCCAGCCCAGCACCGGCGGCATCGCGCCCGAGGCGCCGCCGATGACGATGTTTTGCGGCGTCAGCGGCTTGAGCACGACGGTGTAAATGACGGCATAGCCCACAAACGTCGCCAGCGTCAGCCACACCGTCAACGGATTGATGTACGTCCACAGCAGCCAGCAGCCCAGGCCGCAGAGCACGGATAAAAAGACCAGCGCCTGCCAATCGGGCAGCTCGCCGCGCGCCGTGGGCCGCCAGGCGGTGCGTTTCATGCGCGCATCGATGGCCTTTTCCACCAGGCAATTGAAAGCCGCCGCAGCCGAGGCCACCAGCCAAATGCCGGTGCAAGCCAGCGCCATGCGCCACAGTTGCGCCCCGGTGGGCAGGCCGGGGAGCGCCATCACCATGCCGATGAAGGCACAGAACACGATCAACTGCACCACGCGCGGCTTGGTGAGTACCCAAAACTGGCTCCAGCGCGAGCGTTGCACCGGCGAGGCCAAACTCATCATGCGGCCCTCCCACGCTCTGTCGATGCCCCATGCACCTGGTGCACCACATTCGATTGGGTCACCAGCGCACTGGCGGCGCTGGCGGGCAAGCGCCGCGTCATCGCCAGCGCCAGAGTCACCACCACCGCCAGCGCCGCTGCGCCGCCGGTGTGCAACACCGCTGCCACGATGGGCCAATCAAACACCACGTTCGACAAGCCTGTGAGCAATTGCAGCAGCAGCAGCCCGGCCAGCCAGCGCGCCAACTGGCGCAACGGCTCGCCCGCGCGCCACAGCCGCACCACGGCCCAGCCCGCTACCGCCAACACCACCAGCGCAAACAGGCGATGCACGTAATGGATCGCCACCAGCGCAGGCAAGGTCAACAATTGCCCATCGGCCTGGTGGCCCAGCTCGCGCCAGACGGTAAATGCCTGGTCAAACTGCATCTGTGGCCACCACTGGCCATTGCAATCGGGGAAGGTGGTGCAAGCCAGCACGGCGTAATTCGTGCTGACCCAGCCGCCCAGCGCAATTTGCACCATGACCACCGCCAGGCTCAGCCACAGCGCGGCGCGCAGCAGGCCGTCCACGCGCACTGCGCTCACGCCCTGCGTGGCGCGCCGCCACCAAACAGCTTGCACCGCCAGCAGCATCAACAACACCACGCCGCCGAGCAAATGCAAGGTGACGATGGCGGGCATGAGCTTCATGGTCACCGTCCAAGCGCCAAACGCGCCTTGCAGCAGCACCCACAGCAGCGTCAGCGTCGGCCAGACGGGATGCGGCGGGGGCTGTTGTGCGCTTTGTTCGGGCGGGCGACGACGCCAGCGCCGCCACAGCCACCAGCCCATGCCGGTCATCACCACGATCAGCGCCCCGATGGCTTTGGCGAAATAGCGGTGGATGATCTCGATCCAGGCTTTTTTCTGCGTCACCGGCCCATCGGGCATGGCCTGCTCGGCGGCGCTGATTTGGGCGTGCGCGCCAATGGGGCTGGCGCTGCCATAGCAGCCGGGCCAATCGGGGCAGCCCAGGCCGGAGTCGGTCAGCCGCGTAAAGGCGCCGAACATCACCAAATCGAAGGTCAAAATCAAGGTCGTGACCGTCAAAGCATGCATCAGCCCCCAAGGGCCGCGCTTGCGGTTGCGATGCCACACCCACGCCAGCGGCACGCTTGCAATCAGCGCGCCCACCAGCAGTAGCTGAAGCAGCGGACTCCAATCGTACAGAGCGACTTCATTCACGCGCACATACCTCTGACACCTCTGCCCGGCAGCCGCCAACAGCCCATCCAAGCAGCGAAGTCGAAAAAAACCCCGGAAAAATCCGAGGCCGGTCAAAAAAGCCCGCCATTTTGCCGCAATTGCGCGGGCGTTGAAACCCGCGCGGGCAAGGCCGCCGAGGCCGTCAGGGCAGCAAGATGGTGGAGCCGGTCGTTTGGCGCGCTTCGAGGCGACGGTGCGCTTCTTGCACATCGGCCAGCGGCAAGCGCTGGTCGATGTGGATCTGGACCTGGCCGGACTGGACGACGGCAAACAAATCGTCGGCCATGGCCTGCGTGGCCTCGCGCGAGGACAAATGGGTGAACAGCGTCTGGCGCGTCAGGTACAGCGATTGCGGCGCCAGCGCCGCCGGGGCAAAGGGCGGCACGGGGCCGGAGGCGTTGCCGAAGCTGACCATCAGCCCAAAGGTTCGCAGGCAGGCCAGCGAACCTTCCCAGGTGTCTTTGCCGATGGAGTCGTACACCACCTTCACGCCCTGGCCACCGGTGATCTCGCGCACGCGCTGGGTGAAATCTTCGCGGCGGTAGTTGATGGCGTGGGCGGCGCCGTTGGCCAGGGCCAGGGCGCATTTCTCGTCGCTGCCTGCGGTGCCAATGAGTTGCAGACCCAGGGCTTTGGCCCATTGGCAGGCGATCAGGCCCACGCCGCCTGCGGCGGCGTGCCACAGCACGAAGTCGCCCGCTTGCAGCCCTTCGACGGGGCGGCATTTTTTCAGCAGGTATTGCACAGTCAGGCCCTTGAGCATCATGGCGGCGGCTTGCTCGAAGCCGATGCCATCGGGCAGGCGGCAGACGTTTTGCGCGGGCATGACGCGCTGATCGGCATAGCTGCCGATGGGGCCGCTGGCGTAGGCCACGCGGTCGCCCACCTGCAAATGCTGCACGCCGGGGCCGACGGCTTGCACCACACCGGCGGCCTCCATGCCCAGGCCCAGCGGCAAGTCGTTGGGGTACAGGCCGGTGCGGTGGTACACGTCGATGAAGTTCACGCCAATGGCGTGGTGGGCGATCAACACCTGGCCCTGGCCCGGCTCGGGCACGGGGGCGTCGATCAGTTGCATTTCTTCGGGGCCGCCGAAGCGGCGGATCTGGACGATGCGGTTCATGGCGTTGGGGTGTTGGATGGGAGTTGCTGGCCCTGGCCCTGGCGCTCGGCGTCGAAAGCGGCATCAAAAGCGGCATCGACGGGCACTTGCAAGGCGGTGGCGAGGTGGTTGGTTTTGGCGGCCAGGCCGACGATGCGCAGCAAGTCCGCGTACTGGGCGCTGCTCATGCCCTTGGCGCGCGCGGCGGCGGCGTGCGAGTGGGCGCAGTAGTTGCAGCTATTGCTGATGGAGACGGCGATGTAGATCAGCTCCTTGGTCAGCGGATCGAGCGCCGAGGGGCTGGCCATGACGGCTTTGACTTCGGCCCAGGTTTGTTCGAGCAAATCGGCGTCGAAGGCCAGGTATTGCCACATGTTGTTGATGAAATCCGTCTGGCGCGTGGCGCGGATGTCGTCAAAGACGGCTTTGACGCGCGGATCGGCCTCGGGGTTGGCGGCTTTGGCTACGGTGGACATGGGCTGGCTCCCGGGTTTATTCCATATCTTCAAGCAAAAAATATCCCTTTTTCGGCAATGCTGTATTGAATCCATTTGACCGCATGATCTGGAAATATGAAGATCACCCATCATGCCAATCAAACGAAAAACCACTTCAATACAGTCTTGCCGAAACAGGAAGATTTATTTTCTTTTTGATTGATAAAAAACAGCTCAAACGCCTGTCACCACCACCGCTTTGCTGATCAGGTGCTCCTCCAGCGCCTCGTAGCCGCCCTCGGTGCCCAGGCCCGAATCCTTGATGCCGCCAAAAGGCACTTCGGCCGTAGGAGTGGCGGGCTGGTTGACCCACAACATGCCCGCCTGCACCTGATCGCCCAGCGTTTGCACGTTCTTGAACGAGCGCGTGAAGGCATAGGCGGCCAGGCCGTAGGGCAGGCGGTTGGCTTCGGCAATGGCATCCTCCAGCCGCTCGAAGGTGCGCAGGCCGGCGATGGGGCCAAAAGGTTCTTCGTTGAACAGCAGCGCATCGGGCGCAGGGTTGCGCACCAGCGTGGGCGCGAAGAAGTTACCCGCCTGCCCCAGGCGCTGGCCGCCGGTGACGATCTCGCCGCCCTTGGCCTGCACATCGGCCACGATGCGCTGCATGGCCTGCACGCGCCGCTCGTTGGCCAGCGGCCCCATTTTGCTGCCCGCCTCCAGCCCGTTGCCGACCTGGATGCCTTCGGAAAACGCCACGTAGGCGCGCTCGAATTCCTGCGCCAGCGCGCTGTGCACCAGAAAGCGCGTGGGCGCGATGCAGACCTGCCCGGCGTTGCGGTATTTGGCTGCAGCCACGGCTTTGACGGCCAGGGCCACGTCGGCATCCTCGGCGACGATGACCGGCGCATGGCCGCCCAGCTCCATCACCACTTTTTTCATGTGCGCCCCGGCCTTGGCCGCCAGTTGCTTGCCCACGGCGGTGGAGCCGGTGAAGGTGACCAGCCGCACGATGGGGCTGGCGATGAGGTGATCGGAAATTTGCGCCGGATCGCCATACACCAGCCCGACCACGCCCGGCGGCACGCCCGCATCGACAAAGCATTGCAAAAAGGCGGCGGGTGAGGCGGGCGTTTCCTCCGGCGCTTTGCACAGGAAGGCGCAGCCGGTGGCCAGCGCCGGGCCGATCTTGCGGCTGATCTGGTTGAGCGGGAAGTTCCACGGCGTGAAGGCCGCCACCACGCCCACGGGATGCTTGAGCACCATTTGCGTGCTGGCCAGGTTGGCGCCGGGCACGATGCGGCCATAGACGCGGCGGCCCTCGTCGGCAAACCACTCGATCATGTTGGCGCAGCCCAGCGCCTCGGCGCGCGCTTCGGCCAGGGGCTTGCCCTGCTCCATCGTCATCAGCGTGGCGATGGCGTCGGCACGCTCGCGCAACAGCGCCGCCGCCTGGCGCATGACGCGCTGGCGCTCCACGCTGGAGGTGGCGCGCCAAACTTCGAAACCGCGCTGCGCGGCGGCCAGCGCCCGCTCCAGATCGGCCACGCTGGCATGGGCGACCTGGCCTATGGCCTGCCCCGTGGCGGGGTTGAGCACGGGCAAAGTACGGCCATCGGCGGCGTCTTGCCATTGGTTGTCGATGAGCAGGCGGGTGTCGGGGTAGGTCAAAGGCATGTCGGCTCCTGATTAATGGGACTGGGGATTTTTCAGCTCAAAAATTGAGGAAGAAAATTTGATTGGCAGCTTTTATTTTCAATTCACAACCTGTTTTCCATAAAGGGTGACGGTGCTATTAGCTTCCTGTAACTGGATGGCATTCATGTCCAATTTCAGGTTTTGCAAAATTCCAATGATTCTTTCGTGATTTACCAGCGGGGCGCCCACAAGCACCTTGTTGATACGAGGCTCGATTTGCACATAGTAAATCACGAGACGCAGGCCATTTTCCTCCCGGAACCGCTCTATTTCGCTATACACCGCGTTGAGCTGTTCAATATTTCTTTCCGCCTCTACAAACTCCAGCCTGTAATCGACATGCACCCGATTTTTGGCGGCTAAATCAGTGACGGCAATCACTTGATAGGCGCGATCTTCCTCATCGTAATCCACCCAACTGCCCGCATAACTGGCCCCCAAGGATTTTCGGATGGATTCACCATTTTCCCGCATTAGATCCAAAACCTCTTTATTACCAGGCACATTCATGCGAATCTGTATTTTCTCAATCACCTCGGCGCGTTTTTCGAAATAATCATCATCTCCGCTTGCAGCCAAAGCGCAATTCGCAGCCAAAAATAAGATGCCGATGATGTATTTCATATTCCCCTCCTGATTTCACTCCACCACCAACCCCGCCAGCGCTGCATTGGCGGGCGGCAGGCGCAGGCGCATTTCGCGCAAGGTGGTGTTGAGCAGTTGGGCGATGAGCAGGTTGCGCTGGTGTTTGTGGTCGGCGGGGATGACCCACCAGGGCGCGTGGGCGGTGGAGGTCGC
Organism: Allofranklinella schreckenbergeri; assembly: GCF_003703475.1. Taxonomy (GTDB): domain Bacteria; phylum Pseudomonadota; class Gammaproteobacteria; order Burkholderiales; family Burkholderiaceae_C; genus Lampropedia; species Lampropedia schreckenbergeri. Next base: position 147,267 of record NZ_RDQM01000004.1, read on the forward strand.
TTGCAGCATGGTGGCGTAGGCGCGCTGGTAGGCGTCCCACTGGGCGCGCACGGTGAGGTCTTCGGGGGCGAATTTCCAGTTTTTGGCCGGGTCGTCCAGGCGTTTTTGCAGGCGGCGGCGTTGCTCGTCCTTGCTGATGTGCAGCATGCATTTGACGAGGGTGGTGCCGGTTTCGGCCAGCAGTTGCTCGAAGTGGTTGATGTGGGCGAAGCGGCGGCGCTGCTCGGCCGCGTCGATCTGGCCTTGCACGACGGGCACGAGCACGTCTTCATAGTGGCTGCGGTTCCACACGGCCAGCTCGCCTGCGGCGGGGACGACGGCGTGGCAGCGCCAGAGGAAGTCGTGCGCCTGCTCGCGCGCGCTGGGGGCTTTGAAGGCATGCACGCGCACGCCCAGCGGCGAGGTGCGCGAGAAGACCCAGCGGATGGCGCCGTCTTTGCCGCTGGTGTCCATGCCCTGGAGGATAAGCAGCACTTTGCGCCGCCCTTCGGCGTAGAGCATGTTTTGCAGCTCATCGAGCTCGAGCGCGAGCAAATCGAGCTGGGCGCGCTCGGCTTGTTTGCCGCCCACGTCGCAGGGGCGTTGGTCGGCAGCGATGTCGGCCAGCCCTTGCCTGGCGTGGATGCGGTAGGGCTTGAAGGGGGCAAAGGCGCGGCTGGGCATGGCAGTCTCCTTTTCTTTTATTGCAAATCAATGTGAATCGAAAACAAATACCATCATGCCAAAACAAGGTGATTTATTTTCTTTTTGATTTGAAAAATAATGGCATTGAAGCAATGCTAAACCAGTACAACGTCGTAGCGGTCGGGCGCCAGAGCGGTTTCGGCCACCAGGGCAATGGGCTTGGCGATGAAGTCCGAGAGGCTGGCCAGGTATTGGCTTTCTTCGTCCAGAAACAGCTCGATGACTTCGGGCGCGGCCAGCACCTTGATTTCGCGCGGGTTGAACTGGCGCGCTTCGCGCAGGATTTCGCGCAGGATGTCGTAGCAAACGCTGCGCGCGGTTTTCACTTCGCCGGTGCCCGCGCAGGCTTCGCAGGGGCGGGTGAGGGTTTGCGCCAGCGATTCGCGCGTGCGTTTGCGCGTCATCTCCACCAGGCCCAGGGCGGAGAAATCGCACACGGTGGTGCGCACGCGGTCGCGCGCGAGCTGGCGGCGAAATTCCTGCAACACGGCGCTTTGGTGCTTTTCCTGCACCATGTCGATGAAGTCCACCACGATGATGCCGCCCAGGTTGCGCAGGCGCAGTTGGCGGGCGATGGTTTGGGCCGCTTCGAGGTTGGTTTTGAAGATGGTGTCGTCAAAGTTGCGCGCGCCGACGAAGCCGCCGGTGTTGACGTCGATGGTGGTCAGCGCCTCGGTCTGGTCGATGATGAGGTAGCCGCCCGATTTGAGCTCGACGCGCCGCCCCAGCGCGCGGGTGATTTCTTCGTCCACGGCGTAGAGGTCGAAGATGGGGCGCTCGCCCTGGTACAGCTCCAGCCGCGGCAAGGCGGCGGGCGTGAATTCGCGCGCAAAGTCTTGCAGGTGGCCAAATTGCTCGCGCGAGTCGATGGCCACGCTTTTGGTGGCCTCGCCCACCAAGTCGCGCAGCACGCGGCGCAGCAAGTCCAGATCCTGGTGCAGCAAGCTGGTGGCGGGCTGGGTGAGCGCGCCCTGGCGGATTTTTTGCCAGGTGGTGCGCAGGTAGCGGATGTCTTCGATCAGCTCGGCGTCGCTGGCGTCCTCGCCATTGGTGCGCAGGATGAAGCCGCCCCTGTTGTGCTGCGCCGGGGTGTGGGCCTGCACCAGCGCTTGCAGGCGCTGGCGCAGCGCGTCGCGCTCGGGGGCGGGGATTTTTTGCGAGACGCCGATGTGCTCATCCTGCGGCAAAAACACCAGCGAGCGCCCAGCGATGCTGATTTGCGTGGACAGGCGCGCGCCCTTGCGGCCGATGGGGTCTTTGATGACCTGCACGACGATGGATTGGCCCTGAAAAACCTGCTTTTCAATCGGCTGCACCGGCTCGATGCGGCGCACGGCGGCGGGGGCTTCGCCGTTGCCCTGGCGCTGCCAGACGTCGGCCACGTGCAAAAACGCCGCGCGCTCCAGCCCGATATCGACAAAGGCCGATTGCATGCCCGGCAGCACGCGCGTGACTTTGCCCAGGTAGACGTTGCCTACCAGGCCGCGCTCGAGCGTGCGCTCCAGGTGCAGCTCCTGCACCGCGCCGTTTTCGATCACGGCCACGCGCGTTTCCTGCGGCGCCCAGTTGATGAGGATTTCCTGCGCCGTGGGCGGGGCGTGGTGGAGCGCGGGGTGTGCAGCGGGCGGCGCTGGCGGCAGTTGGGGTTGGGGGGGGCTTTCGATCATGGTGATCTCTCCAGATTCTGGCGCTCCAGCCAAGGCCGCAGCAGTTGATGGGTTTCGTACAGCGGCAAGCCCATGATGCCCGAATAACTGCCCTCGATATGCGCCACCATGACGGCGGCCAGCCCTTGAATGCCATAGCCGCCGGCCTTGCCTTGCCATTCGCCCGAGGCGATGTAGCGCTCCAGCGTGGGCGCATCCAGCGCGGCGAACTGCACGCGCGAGACGGAGAGGGCCTGCACCACCGCCCCGCCCTGCCCCGGCCTGCCCTGTCCTGTGTGCCACGCTGGCGGCCAGGCCACGGCCACGGCGGTCAGCACCTCGTGGCTACACCCGCTCAGGGCGCTGAGCATCTGGCGCGCATCCTGCGCATCGGCAGGTTTGCCCAGAATCTGCGTGCCCAGCGCCACGGTGGTGTCGGCGCAGAGGATGGGCGCTGGCGGCAGCCCGCGCCGCTGCGCCCGCGCTTGCGCCGCTTGCAGCTTGAGCCGTGTCACGCGCTGCACATACTCGCGCGGCGCTTCGCCGGGCAGTACGGCTTCCAGCGCTTCCAATGCCTCGGGCTGGTCGTCGGGGTGGGGATCGGCGGCGTCGGGCAACAGCAGCGCGTGGGGCAGGCCGATTTGCGTCAGCAACTGGCTGCGGCGCGGGCTTTGGGAGGCGAGGTAAATCTTCCGGTCGTCGTCACGCATGGCAGTGCTTTGCTGTCGCGGTCACAAAAAATCAGCTTCACCCAATAGGGCGGCTGGTGGGGCGGCTGGCGTCGAGCCTGGGGACGGGTGGCATGGCTGGAGCGGCCGTGACGCGGCTATCACGGGCCATCACGCCGCTTTCTTGTCAGCGGCCTTCTCTGCCGCTTTTTCCGCCGCCTTTTCGATTTGCGCCACCCACTCGCGTGGGGCCATGGGGAAGCCCAGTCGCTCGCGGCTGTCGTAATAGCTGCGCGCCACGCTGCGCGCCAGGTTGCGGATGCGGCCGATGTAGGCGGCGCGCTCGGTCACGGAGATGGCGCCGCGTGCGTCCAGCAGGTTGAAGGTGTGGGCGGCCTTGAGCACTTGCTCGTAGGCGGGCAAGGCCAGTTGCTTTTCCATCAGCAGTTGCGCCTGGCGCTCGTGCGCGGCAAAGGCCTGGAACAGAAAATCCACATCGGAGTATTCGAAGTTGTAGGTCGATTGCTCCACCTCGTTTTGGTGGAACACGTCGCCATAGCTCACGCGCCCGCCGGGGCCGTCGGAATAGACCAGGTCATAGACGTTTTCCACGCCCTGCAAATACATGGCCAGGCGCTCCAGCCCGTAGGTGATTTCGCCGGTGATGGGGCGGCAGTCGATGCCGCCCACTTGCTGGAAGTAGGTGAATTGGGTGACTTCCATGCCGTTGAGCCACACCTCCCAGCCCAGGCCCCAGGCGCCCAGGGTGGGGTTTTCCCAATCGTCTTCGACGAAGCGGATGTCGTTTTTCTTCAAATCAAAGCCCAGCGCCTGCAAGCTGCCCAGGTACAAGTCGAGGATGTTGGCCGGCGCGGGCTTGAGCACGACCTGGTACTGGTAATAGTGCTGCAAGCGGTTGGGGTTGTCGCCATAGCGGCCATCCTTGGGGCGGCGGCTGGGCTGGACGTAAGCGGCGCGCCACGGCTCCGGCCCGATGGCGCGCAGGAACGTGGCGGTGTGGCTGGTGCCAGCGCCCACCTCCATGTCGTAGGGTTGCAGCAGCGTGCAGCCTTGTTGATCCCAATAGTTTTGCAGGGTGAGGATGATTTGCTGGAAGGTGAGCATGGGCAAAAAAACGCGGCGCCAGGGCCGCTGAGGCGATGTTCAAAAAGACTGGCGCACGGGCACAGACAAAGCGGGGGATTTTAGGGCGTGTCATCCAATCACCGCGCTAGAGCGCGCCCCAGGTCGGGATGGGCGGCAAGGCGCAAAGCCACGCCTTTCAAGGTTTTGCCCCCAAGCGTCAGATGGCCCGCCCCTCTCCCGCTTGCGGGAGAGGGCTAGAGCGTGTTATGCACTTTTCGCCCCCCGCGAGAGCGTCCCGGCGTGTGCAGTGCAAGGCGCCGTCCCCGCCGCAGCCTGGCGGGCTGCAAGGGGGCGGCAACGCCGCAATGCGCATGCCGGGGCGCTTCTCCCTTCGGGCTGGCCCCAAAACCATGCACTCGCCGCGTTGGCCCGCTTGCCAAGGCAGCCAGCCTTGGCGGCGCGCGCCTCCTTGCGATTACACGGTTTTGGGGCCAGCGCGGGGGTGCGCAAAGTGCATAACACGCTCTAGGGAGAGGGTGTGCGCCCGGCAGGGCGCTTGGCTTCAAAACCTGCGCATGGCACAAGCTGGCGAAGCGCGGCCAGCAGGCTTGCCCAAATCACCAAAAACCCAAATCAAAGGAAAATCAACTTCAACACCAAATTGCCAAAACAAGCAATTTTTATTTACCATTGATTTCTAAATTAGAAAGCCTCACTGCCCGCGCAAAAACAGCTTGTCCAGCTCGCCCATGCTCACTTGCCGCCAGGTGGGGCGACCGTGGTTGCATTGATCGGCGCGGGGGGTGGCTTCCATCTGGCGCAAGAGCGCGTTCATTTCTTCCACGGTGAGTTGGCGGTTGGCCCGCACCGAGCCGTGGCAGGCCATGGTCGCCAGCACTTCGTCGCGCGCGCGTTGCAGCACGGTGCTGTGCTCGTGCTGGGCCAGCTCGGCCAGCACGGCGCGCGCCAGCTCGGCCGGGTCGGCCTGGCGCAGCTCGCTGGGCACGCTGCGCACGGCCAGCTTGAGCGCGGCCAGCGGCGTGACTTCCAGCCCCAGGCGCAACAGCGTTTCGGCGTGGCGCTCGGCGGTGGCGACTTCCAGCGCCGTGGCGGCAAAGGCGGCGGGGATGAGCAGCGGCTGGCTGGGCAGGCTGGCGTGGTGCATGAGGTTTTTCAGCCGTTCATAGACGATGCGCTCATGCGCCGCGTGCATGTCCACCACCACCAGGCCGTGGCGGTTTTGCGCCAGGATGTACACGCCGTGCAATTGCGCCAGGGCGCGGCCCAGCGGCCAGTCGTCAGCGGTGGCAGGGGACTCGGCAGGCGCGGCAGCCGATGCGGGCGCAAAAGCAGGCGCAAAGGCAGCCACGTTCTCGCACGCCTGCGGCCACTCGGGCGGCTCCAGCGGCGGATAGGGCTTCTTACTGCTGGCCGCGCCGCCCTCGGGGGCGTTGGCGGCCGGGCCATCTGCGGGGGCCGCCTCCAGCGGATGGCCCCAAAGGGCTTCGAGCGTGCGGCGGGTGCGCTCCACGTCAGCGGCGAAGTGCAGGCGCTGCTGGGCGGCGCGGTTGTGCCAGTTCCCCAGCACCGCGCCGGGCGCGGGCGCGGCGCTGCCGCCGGGTGCCATAGCAGCCACCTCCCCAGCGCCTGCCTCGCCAATCGCCCCCCCTTCGCCCTGCTCCGCGCGCGAAGGGGCCAGGGCGCGCTCCAGCGCGTGGCGCACGGCGGCATGCACCAGGCGGCTGTCGCGAAAGCGCACTTCGATCTTGGTGGGGTGCACGTTCACATCCACCTGGTACGGGTCGATCTCGATGTAGAGCACATACACGGGCTGGCGCTGGCCGTGCAGCACATCCTCATAGGCCGAGCGCGCGGCGTGGGCGATGGTTTTCTCGCGCACGTAGCGGCCGTTGACAAAGCTGTACTGCGCATCGGCGCGCGTGCGCGACCAAGTGGGCATGCCCGCGCGCCCGTACACGCGCACGCCCAATTCCTCGTGCCGCACGGGCACGGAATGGGCGATGAACTCGGCCCCCATCACATCGGCAATGCGGCGCTGCCATTGCGCATCGTCCACTTCGCGAAAGCCTGCGGCGGCATCGGTTGCAGCCGCTTCGGCGACTTCGGCCGCCGCCGCGGCACTGCGCCATTGGTGGTGCAGCTTGCCGCCGTGCCAGATGGCAAAGCCCACATCGGGCCGCGCCAGCGCGTGGCGACGCACGGCCTCCACGCAGTGGGCCAGCTCGGTGGCTTCGGATTTCAAAAACTTGCGCCGCGCGGGGGTGGCGAAAAACAGCTCTTGCACGTCCACCGTCGTGCCCACGGCGCGCGCAGCCGGGCCGATTTCGCCGCTGCCCGCATCGAGCAGCAAGGCCGCTGGCGCATCGGCCGTGCGCGTGGTCAGGCGCAGCTCGGCCACCGAGGCAATAGCCGCCAGCGCCTCGCCGCGAAAGCCCATGGTGGTGACCGACTCCAGATCGTCCAGCGAGCGGATTTTGCTGGTCGCATGGCGGCGCACGGCCAGCGGCAAATCGGCCTGGGCGATGCCGCGGCCGTTGTCCTCCACCACGATTTGGCGGATGCCGCCGGCCAGCAGCCGCAACTGGATTTCGCCCGCGCCCGCGTCCAGCGCGTTATCGAGCAACTCGCGCACCACGGAGGCCGGCCGCTCCACCACCTCGCCAGCGGCAATTTGGCTGATGAGGGTGTCGGGCAGGGCCTGGATGGGCTGGGAAAAAGTCAAAGGGATTCGCACGGCCGAAATTGTAGGGCGGCCCCATCCGCCGCCCCGCCGCGCCAGCCGCGCCCTCCACGCAAGCCAGTACAATCGCGCGCTTGCCTTTCAGAAACAGGCTTGGGGGGGCGTTAGCTCAGTTGGTCAGAGCAGAGGACTCATAATCCTTTGGTCGTTGGTTCAAGTCCAACACGCCCTACCAGAAACTCCCGCGATCACAAAACACCAAGCACTTGCACCCACGGCGGGCGCAAGTGCTTTTTTACTGGGCGACACCCCCGCCCATCAAGTATTATTTCAAAACAAAGGAAAACAAATCACGCCATTTCGGCATGATGGATATGAATTTGATTTTCCCAATGATTGAAAAACCCGCCGAAAGGCGGGTTGGATTGCTTTCAGCAGACAGCTTGCGCGGCTGCGTCAAACGGTCAAAAGGTCAGAAAAAGCCCAGCTTGTTGGGGTCGTAGCTCACCAGCAGGCATTTGGTTTGCTGGTAGTTGGCCAGCGCTTTTTTGTGGGTTTCGCGGCCGATGCCCGATTGTTTGTAGCCACCAAAGGCGGCGTGGGCTGGGTAGATGTGGTAGCAGTTGGTCCACACCCGGCCGGCTTTGATGGCGCGGCCCATTTTGTAGGCGGTGGTGCCGCTGCGGCTCCATACGCCTGCGCCCAGGCCATAGACGGTGTCGTTGGCGATGGCAATGGCTTCGTCCATGTCCTTGAAGGTGGTCAGCGCGGCCACGGGGCCGAAGATTTCCTCCTGGAAGATGCGCATTTCGTTCTTGCCCTGCATGATGGTGGGCTGAATGTAAAAGCCCTGGTCCAGCTCATGGCCCAAGGCGTTGCGCTCGCCGCCGATGAGGGCGGTGGCGCCTTCTTGCTTGCCCAGCTCGATGTATTTGAGGATTTTGTCCATTTGCACCTGGGAGACTTGCGCGCCGACCATGGTGCTGACATCCAACGGGTGGCCGGTTTTGATTTTCTCCACGCGGGCGCGGGCTTTTTCGATGAAGCGCTCGGCGATCGATTCCTGCACCAGGATGCGCGAGGGGCAGGTGCAAATCTCGCCTTGATTGAGGGCGAACATGCTCAAGCCTTCCAGCGCCTTGTCGAGGAAGGCGTCGTCATGGTCCATCACATCGGCGAAGAAGATGTTGGGGCTTTTGCCGCCCAGCTCCACGGTGGAGGGGATGAGGCTGTCGGCAGCGGCGTGCAAGATGCGCTGGCCCACGGGGGTGGAGCCGGTGAAGGCGATTTTGGCGATGCGGCGGTTGGTAGCCAGCGCTTCGCCGGCCTCTTTGCCAAAGCCGTTGACGATGTTGACCACGCCCGGCGGGATCAAGTCGCCAATGGTTTCCATCAGCACCATGATGGAGGCAGGCGTTTGCTCGGCGGGCTTCATCACCACCGAGCAGCCCGCTGCCAGCGCGGGGGCGAGCTTCCAGGCGGCCATCAGCAGCGGGAAGTTCCAGGGGATGATTTGCCCGACGACGCCAATAGGCTCCTGGAAGTGATACGCGACAGTGGTTTCGTCGATTTCGGAGATGGCGCCCTCCTCGGCGCGGATGCAGCCGGCGAAGTAGCGGAAGTGGTCCACGGCCAGCGGCAAGTCGGCGGCCATGGTTTCGCGCAGGGGCTTGCCGTTGTCGATGGTTTCGGCCACGGCGAGTTTGAGCAGGTTTTGCTCAATGCGGTCGGCGATTTTGAGCAGCAGGTTGGAGCGCTCGGTGGGCGAGGTTTTGCCCCATTTTTCCTGCGCGGCGTGGGCGGCGTCCAGGGCGCGCTCGACGTCTTCGGCGTCCGATTGCGCCACTTTGGTGAACACCTGACCGGTGATGGGCGAGAGGTTTTCAAAATACCGCCCGGCCGAGGGCGCGACCCATTTGCCGCCGATGTAGTTCTCGTACTGCGGCTTGAAGGGGAAGGCCAGGTCGAGGTTGAAACGCTTGAGGTCAAAAGGCTCTGCCATGGTGTGTCTCCTTGAAATTTCCTTGAAAGAAAGGGCCTGCAAGCGCGCCCGAGCGCGCCCGTTTGCACCTGTTTGCGCCGGCTTGCAGGCCGCGCCATTGAACTGCACTTGCCTGCCAGCCACAAGCAGGGGAAACACGCACGGCGCTGCGGCACACGCACGGCGTCCCTATAATCGCCGCGCTTTTCCGAGGAGCGTTGCAGCAGGGCCTATGCCAGCACCTGCCAGGCTCGGATCTCCACTTCAGCGCCTTGTGTTTTTTGCAGGCGCGCCACTCGCAACGACGCTCATCCGCCTGCTGGTGTTCTGGGTGGGTGGGCCTGGGCCTGATGGAACTGCCCTGCCCCGTCGTTGGCTCATGCCTTGGGCCTCCCCGGCCATGCAGGCGGCTTTTGTCCAACTGCCATGAACTGGAGCTTTTTCATGAACGCCCAAACCCACCTCCCCCTGGCCGCGCACAGCGTGATTGCCGATCCATCCCTGGCCGCCTGGGGCCGCAAGGAAATCGCCATCGCCGAGACCGAAATGCCCGGCCTGATGGCCATCCGCGAGGAATACGCCGCCAGCCAGCCGCTCAAGGGCGCGCGCATCGCAGGCAGCCTGCACATGACGATCCAGACCGCCGTGCTGATCGAAACCCTGCAGGCCCTGGGCGCTGATGTGCGCTGGGCCTCGTGCAACATCTTCTCCACACAGGACCACGCCGCCGCCGCCATCGCCTGCAACAGCGCCAATGGCGGCCAGGGCACGCCGGTGTTTGCCGTCAAGGGCGAAACGCTGGAGCAGTATTGGGATTACACGCACCGCATCTTCGAGTTCGGCGACAAAGGCAGCGACGCCGAAGGCCCGAACATGATCCTGGACGACGGCGGCGACGCCACGCTGCTGATGCACCTGGGCCAGAAGGCCGAGAAAGACGCCAGCGTGCTGGCCAACCCGCAAAGCGAAGAAGAGCGCGTGCTCTTTGCCGCCATCAAAGCCAAACTGGCCCAGGACCCAAGCTGGTACACCCGCAAGAGCGCCCAAATCATCGGCGTGACCGAGGAAACCACCACCGGCGTGATGCGCCTCAAGGAAATGTCCGCCAAGGGCGAGCTGCTGTTTCGCGCCATCAACGTCAATGACAGCGTGACCAAGAGCAAGTTCGACAACCTCTACGGCTGCCGCGAATCGCTGGTCGATGGCATCAAGCGCGCCACCGACGTGATGGTGGCGGGCAAGATCGCCGTCATCTGCGGCTACGGCGACGTGGGCAAGGGCTGCGCCCAGGCCATGGCCGCGCTGCGCGCCCAGGTCTGGGTGACGGAAATCGACCCCATCTGCGCCCTGCAAGCGGCGATGGAGGGCTACAAAGTGGTGACCATGGAATACGCCGCCGACAAGGCCGACATCTTCGTGACCACCACCGGCAACAAGGACGTGATCCGCCACGAGCACATGGTGGCCATGAAAAACGAAGCCATCGTCTGCAACATCGGCCACTTCGACAACGAGATCGACGTCGCCTCGCTGGAGCAATACCAGTGGGAGGAGATCAAGCCCCAGGTCGATCACGTCATCTTCCCCACCGGCCGCCGCATCACCCTGCTGGCCAAGGGCCGCCTGGTCAACCTCGGCTGCGCCACCGGCCACCCCAGCTACGTGATGAGCAGCAGCTTCGCCAACCAGACGCTGGCGCAAATCGAGCTGTTCACCAAGCCCGAGCAATACCAAAGCGGCCAGGTTTATGTGCTGCCCAAGATCCTGGATGAACACGTCGCCCGCCTGCAACTGTCCAAACTCGGCGCACAGCTGACCGAGCTGACCGACTCGCAAGCGGCCTACATCGGCGTGAAGAAGGAAGGGCCTTACAAGCCCGATACCTACCGTTATTGACGACCGTGGCGGCCTCAGCCGGGGTTGCCCAAAACCACAAACCAAAGGAAAATTAAAATTCCAAAAAACATGCCAAAACAGGAATATTTTATTTCCTTTGATTTGTAAAATATGGAGCAAACCAGCATGCGACGCCCGCCCTCGCGCCTTATGCCGCCCCGCGACAGCAGACCCAGCCCAACAGCAGGCGAGCAACTGCGCTTCGCCTTGTCCATCGCCCTGCTGGCAGGCGCGGCACTTGCCCTGCTGTGGATCTGGCTGCAAGCGGCATGGAAGTCGCCTGTGTCCACCCTGCTCGCCACCGCCTTGCTCGCCGCCGCGTTCGCCTGGTTGTATCGCCGCGTCAATCAGGAAACCCAACAGCAGCGGCAACGCCTGCAAGCCCTGGCGCAGCGCCGCTGCGGCCAAAGCATTTGCCAATTCGCCCGCCAGGCCAACTGCCGCCAGCACGATCCGTGGGTCGTGCGCGCGGTGTACGAAGAACTGGCCCACGCCGCAGGGGCATTGAGCGGCAGCGCCCAGCCCCTGCCCCTGCCCCTGCCCGTGCATTGGGACGACAACCTGACAAAGACGCTGTACCTCGATGGCGACGCCCTGGATATGGACATCGCCCCCGAAATCGCCCGCCGCGCGGGCCGTTGCATCAAAAACACCCGGCACAACCCCTGGTACGGCAAAGTCCGCACCGCAGGCGATTTGGTGCAATTTTTCAATGCCCAGCCGCGCGTAACACGCGCCTGAAAGCGGCCTGTCCCCCACCACCTCAACACCTGTATGCAAGCCACCCTCTACCACAACCCCCGTTGCAGCACCTCGCGCAACACCCTGGCGCTGCTGCGCGAGCGCGGCATTGAGCCGCGCATCGTCCACTACCTGGAAGAGCCCCTGACGCGCGAAGCCATCGCCCAGCTCATCGCCGCCAGCGGCCTGAGCGCGCGCCAGGCCATCCGCGAAAAAGAAGAGCTGTTCCAAACCCTGGGCCTGGCCCAGGCCAGCGACGAAGCCCTGCTCGACGCCATGGCCGCACACCCACGCCTGCTCAATCGCCCCTTCGTCGTCACCGAACGCGGCGCCCGCCTGGCCAGGCCGGTGGAAAAGGTGCTGGAGATTCTCTGACTCGCCCATCCGCCGCATGCGCCGCCCCGGCAAAAGCGCCTCGCATAAGGTGAACAGGCCCTACAATCGCGCGCTTTGACGCTCGCGTCCCCCCAAGTCCCGATAGTTCAATGGATAGAACACAGACCTCCTAAGTCTGGGATACAGGTTCGATTCCTGTTCGGGGCACCAAGCGCTTTCAAAAGCCGCCAGAGGAAAACATGCCTGGCGGCTTTTTTCATGCAAATCAATAAGTGGCAAACCAAATAAGTAAAAGCCCTGTTGATGGCCCAAGCCGTGATCAGCGAGCATGTCAAAACACGCTGCCTGCGCTTTGATGCACAGGGCATCAGCGCCGAGTCAAACGATCTACAAGGAGGCTATCCATGCCACTGTCCCCCCCCTTGCCGTGGGCTGAAATGGTGGCGGTTTTTTCCGCCGTCGCGGTTGCTTACGTGATTTTTGGCATTGCAGGATTTGGCACGGCGCTGATAGCCAGTCCGATATTGGCCAATTTCATGCCTGTCTCACATATCGTGCCGCTGCTGGCTTTGCTGGATATGTTTGCGGCATTAAGCCATATTGCCAAAGATGGACGCCACGCTGATACTTCCGAATTAAAACGGCTGGTGCCCTTCATGGTGATCGGGAGTGTGATTGGCGTGGCCATTTTGCTGAAAACACGGCCGGACTTTCTTTTGTTGGCTTTAGCCGTGTTTGTGATCGGTTATGCGCTGTATGCACTCAGCGGATTTCGCGCCCGGCAGTCCTTCGCAGCTTCTGCGGCAAAACCTTTTGGCTTGATTGGAGGGGTATTCAGCGCTTTATTCGGCAGCGGTGGCTTTATTTATGCGCTTTATTTATCCGGCCGCATAGAACAGAAAGAGAAGTTTCGCGTTACCCAGTCCACCTTGATTGGCTTGAGCACCTTAACGCGGGTGGTGTTTTTCACTATTTCCGGGGTTTATATGAATACCGCGATTTGGACGATGGCCTTGATATTGGCCCCGGCCATGATTTTCGGTGTTTTTCTGGGGCGGCATATTACCTTGCGCCTCACGCGCGAGCAGTTCATGCGGGTGATTCATATGGTGGTTTTGTGCTCCGGCGTTTTCTTGCTGATTCGGTATTTCAATCTTTGATGGCACCGAGGGATGCCAGGCGCGGCCTGCGCTGCTTCGCTTCCCGCAAAGGCTCTGCCAAAAGCCATTTATTTCAATTCAATAGGAAAATAAATTGACTTGTTTCGGCATGATGGTCAATACATCAATTTTCCCCCATGATTGAAAAATAAGCCAAACCCTCAAAAATCCGCCTTCAGGAAGAAGGCCTTGGGGTAAGGGTTGTAGTAATAGGGATCGATTTCTTCAAAGCCCAAGCCTTCGTAAAGGGCGCGGGCGGCGTCCATTTCGTCGAGGGTGTCGAGCAGGATGCAGGAGTAGCCCGCCAGCTCGGCCGCTTCCATCGTGGCTTCGGCCAGCATGCGCCCCAGGCCGAAGCCGCGAAAGGGTTTGCGCACGTACAGGCGCTTCATCTCGCTGGCGTTGGGGTAGTCGCAGGCTGCCAGGGGGCGCATGGCGCAGCAGCCTGCGAGCAGGTTGTCCACAAAGGCCAGCATGACGCAGCCTGTGGGCGCGGCGTAGTCGCCAGGCAGTGCGGCCAGTTCTTGCTCAAAGTCTTGAAAGTCCAGCGAGATGGGCAGGCTTTGGGCGTATTCCGCAAACAGCTCACGCACTTGCGCGAAGTCTTGTGCGCTGTGCGCGGGGCGGATGAGGATTTCGGGGGTTGGCTCCATGGTGGGTGGCAAGAAGGGGGAAGGCGGGTTCAGGCGGGTTGCTCCAGCAGGCGCTCAATGGCGCGCTGCAACTGGGCCATATCGGGCGGGCCGATATAGCGCTGGGCAATGTGCCCTTGGCGGTTGAGCAGATAGCTGGTGGGGGTGACGTGCACCGGCCCCCAGGCGCGAGCGGCCTCGCCCGTGGCATCCAGGGCGACGGCAAAGGGCAGTTGGCGGCTGCGGGCGAAGTTGAGCACGTATTCGGGCCGGTCGTAAGGCATGGCGACGGCCAGGACGCCAAAGCCGCGCGCCTGGTAGCGGGCGTGGATTTGCGCCAGGGCAGGCATTTCGGCTACGCAGGCGGCGCAACTGGTGGCCCAGAAGTTGACGAGCAGCACTTGGCCGCGCCATTGGGCGGTGTTTTTTTGCGTGCCGTCGAGCAACAAGAATGCGGTGTTGGGCGCTGGCTCGAGCTTGCGGCCCCACCACCACAGGGCCGCGCCGCAGGCCAGCGCCACCACCAGCGCAGCCAGCAGCGCCTGGGTCGCGGCGGGCCTGCGCGGGGCGCGCGGCGATGAGGCCGGATGGGAAGAAGGCATAACGAGAAGGCTGTTGTTACGGCGTGGCGCGCGGCAAGTCCAGCACGGTCACATCCGCGTTGGGCGTTTCGCCAAAGACTTGGGGCATATACAGGGCTTCAGCGCGGGTGGGCGGCAGGCGGAACTGGCCGGGCTGGTTCAGGCGCACGGTGTAGGTGTAATGCGTCTGGCCGGGGTGCAACCCGTGGTAATAGACGCGCATGGCGTCCATCTTGCGCTCCTCCCACGCCACGCTCCAGCGGTCTTGCCGGTCTTCGCCTTGTGTCGCCAAGGCCGAGTCGCGCCCCAGGCCGCTGCCCAGGATGGCGCTGCCCGCAGGGATGGGGTCGGTCAGGGCCGTCATGCCCGTTTGGGCGCTGGCATGCACCACGAGGTGGACGCGGTAGATATCGCCTTGGCTCCACTGGCCGGGCCGCGTTTGCACGACGGGGACGATGGTTTTTTCCACCCGCAAGCCGGAGTGCACGGGCTGGGTGCTGGGCACAGCGGCCAGGGCGGAGAGCGTGATCCAGGGCTGGCCGCTGCCGATGTGCTCGACCTGCAATTGAGAGGCGGCAGCATCGCCCAGGCGCGCGATGGCATCGGGCCAGTCAAACGCCATATGCAGCTTGGCCGTGCTGGTGTTCACGGGTTTGCTGGCGGTGGTGCCCAACGCGGCGGGCTGCGCGGGCCAGGTTTGCTCCTGCACATCGGCACCCATGCGGGCGCGCAAGACGCCTGCGACCTCGGTCGCTTCATGCCATTGCGCGAAACGGCGCAAGGCCAACTGCCCCCAGAGGTTGGCGGTGGTGGTGCCCCAATGGCCGTTTTTCTGGCGCGCCATCAGGCCGCTGACCAGGCCGCCCGCATCCTGCTTCCACTCGGGCATGTCGGCGGTGATGAGCAGCAGACGGGCGGCATTGGTGTTGCCGTTTTGCATGACCCACCACCAGTCGTCGCTGCGCTCGGTGGTAAAGCCGATGTGCGTGCCCGTGTGCACGATGCGGCTGCGCAGCTCCTGCTGCACAGTACGCAGTTGCTGTGCCTGGCCGGGCAAGCCCTGGGTGTTCTTCAGAATGAGCAGCCAATCCAGCAGCGCATGGGTGGGCAGGCGCTGCGGCGCCAGTTTCAGGCTCTCCAGCATGCTGGGCGTGGCCTGGCCGTGCTGGGCCAGGGCGGCGATCACGCTCAGGCGCTCGACCGTGCGATCGTGGCGGCCAAAGGTGTTTTGACGCCCCAAGCGCCCTTCAGCAACATTCGCCAGGGCTTTGAGCAGCGCATCGCGTGCGGCAGCGTCGATGCGCAAATCGGCTTCGCCCAATTGGCCCAAGGTGGCATCGACGCTGAGCAAATGGGCGCTGAGCGCGATGTTGCCCTGCTCGCCATGCCCCCGGATGGGGAAGTACGCCGCCAGGCCGTCTGAGTCCAGGTAGCTGGGCAAATCGGCCAGCACGGCCTGGAGCATGTGCGGCTCCATCAGGCCCAGGGCTTTGCTGTGGCGTTGCTCCAAACAGGCATAGGGGTAGTTTTGCCACCAGCGGCGCAGGCCGGGCAGCGCATCGCCCGCCAGCGAGGCTTGTGCATCAAGGTGGATGCCGCCCAGGCCTTCCAGCGCGCCATCGGGCCAGGCGGTTGGCAATGTCAATGGCTCGCTGAGCTGGCGCAACGTGGCTTGCCGCACCGTCACCGGCACGGCGGCCAGCAGCTTTTGCGAAATGCGCATGGCATCGCGCTGGGCGGGGTCCTCGGCGCTTGCCTGCACTTCCCAAAGGGTTTGGGCCTCGGCTTGTGCGGCGGGCGGTTGCGGGGCCGTCACACGCCATTGCACGGTTTGCGAGGCGCCTGCGGGGATCTGCACCTGGCGCGGCTCCAGAGTCTGCGCGCCGTGGCGCGCTTGCACTTGCACGTTCATGGCCTTGGCAGTGGTGTTGCGCACGGTGATGCGGGCATCGTAGGCATCGCCCGCGCGCACCACCGGCGGCAGGCCGCTAATGAGCTGCACGTCTTGCGCCACGACGATTGAGCCGCTGCCCGAGCCGAAAAATTGCAGGCCGGCATCCGCAATGGCTTCAGCATGGAAGGTGGTGATGCTGTCGTTCAGGGGCACTTGCACCCGCGCCTTGCCTTGGGCATCGAGCTGCACTGCGGGCTGCCACAGCAGCAAGGTATCGAACAGCTCGCGCGTGGCGCCCTCCCCTTCCGAGCTGCCACCGCCGCCGCCTGCGGCGCGGGCCTTGAGGCCGTAATGGCGCCGCCCCACCACCTCCATTTGCGCGGTGGCGGTGCGCACGCCCCAGGGGCGGGTGCGCATCATGGCGCGCAGCACATCCCAACTGGGGTTGGGCGCCAACTCCAGCAGGGCCTGATCCACCACTGCCAGGGCCACCTCGGCGCCTGCAGCAGGCTGGCCGTTGGGCAGGCGCGCGGCAATCTCCAGCGTGGCTTGCTCGCCGGTGGCGTAGCGCGCTTTCTCCGGTTTGACGCTGACCTGGATGCGGTGGCCTTCGTCGCCCACGCGCACCAGCGCTACGCCCAAGCGGTAACTGGGCTTGCTCAAGTCCACCAGCGCCGTGGGCGGCACGGCTTCGCCCGTGTCGCTACGCCAGGCGTTCCACCACACGATGGGCGAGCGCCAGCCCCAGGTGAAGAAGCTGTACCACGGCACATCGCGCAGCCGCCCGCGCACGGCCAGCACGCTGACATAAACGTTTGGCCCCCAGGCTTCATCGATCTTGAGGGTAAAACTGGGGTCGGAACCTGCCAGCTCGATGACGCGCGTTTCGATGATGCCTTCGCGCTCCACCGTCACCAGCGCCTGGGCCTGGCGGTAGGGCATGCGCACCTGAAAGCGCGCGGTCTCGCTGGGCTGATAGCTGGGCTTTTCGGGCAGCACGTCCATGCGGTCGGAGGATTCGCCCGCAAACCACAGCTCACCTTCGCGCGTGACCCACACGCTGGTCGCAGAAGCAAAGCTGCGCCCGGCCGCGTCGCGGATTTCAGCCACCAGCTCGACTTCGCCACTTTCCGTCAGCTCCTTGACGCAATCAAAGCGGCCCGTTGGCCCGCTTTGGCCCTGGCACAGCACGCCCAGATCGCGCACTTCGTGATGGTGCTCGTATTTGTAAAAACCGCCCACCATGCGCTTGCGCGTGCTCAAGGTGGTGTGCTGGCGCCCGCGCACCTGCACGGCCGCGCCCGCCAAGGGCTGGCCTTGCGGCGTGAGGGCGATGGTGCGCACGCTCAGGGGTTTTTTCACCGACACCCAGTGGTCGGTGTGGATGCCCACCAGCGCTGCGGTGGGCCATAGCGCCTGCTTGTGGGTGAGGGTTTGCATTTCGCCATTGGGGTCTTCGAACGTGGCTTCGATGCGGATGTCTTTGGGGCGCTCGCCCAGCGCCTGATCCAGCCCCGGGATGGTGAAGCGGCCCTGGCCTTGCGCATCGAGTTGCAGCGGGGCTTTGTCCAGCAGCAAGCTGGCGCTGGCCGGCATCTCCGGCTGCGCTTGGCCTTCACCTGGGCTGCGGTTGACAGCTTGCGGCGCGTGGAAGGTATAGCGCTCGTATTCAGCGAAATGCAGGGGCTTGTCTTCCAGCATGGCCGAGATCTGCACCGGCCAATGGGAAGCTGCACCGCCGCTGACATAGCCCAGGTGCATGTTCATCTCCATCGCACGAGGCGCGCCGCCTTCGGCCGTGGGTTGCGCGGGGCTGGGCTGCACAGGGGTGATCGTGCCCGTCAACACGGGCAGGCGAAACTCCTCCACCCGAAATTGCGCGGTTTGCATGCCGCCATGCCGCTCGGCGCTGAAAGCCTGCATGTGCACGGCGTATTCGCCCAAAGGGGCCAGTGGCGGCAGTTCGAGCGCGGATGTAGCCGCAGCGCCCCCGCTGGCATTGCGCCGCCACGTCAAGGGCAAGCGGAACTCGCGCCCGCTGCCCAGGTGCTGCACCACCGCCGTTTGCGGCAAGTCCGCCTCCCCGGGCGCTGCGAAGCCGCCCAGCACGGGCAGGCGCGCGTAGTGCTTCATGGAGAGGGTTTCGCCCGCGCGCAGCAGGCTGCGATCCAGCACAGTGTGCAGCAGCGGGCCTTCGCCATCCAGGCCGTAGTCGTAATGCACATCAAAGCGCCAAGGTTCGATGCCCCGATTCCA
This sequence comes from Allofranklinella schreckenbergeri, assembly GCF_003703475.1. Lineage (GTDB taxonomy): Bacteria > Pseudomonadota > Gammaproteobacteria > Burkholderiales > Burkholderiaceae_C > Lampropedia > Lampropedia schreckenbergeri. Next base: position 165,529 of record NZ_RDQM01000004.1, read on the forward strand.
CTGCGTGGAGACCAAGCCCAAATCGCCGTCGTCCGTGCGGGCGCTGATGAAATAGCCACTGCCCTGCAAGCTTTCATCGGCGGAGCAGGTGGTTGGGGCGGGCAGTGCTTCAAAGCGCGCCACGCCTTGCCCATCCGTCACGCCCTGGGCCGCCACCTGCCCATCGCAACGGTTGACTTGCACGCGCGCGCCAGCCACCGGCTTGCCCGAATCCAGCGCCGTCACCCACGCCATGGCGTTTTCCGCCCCCAGCTTGAAATGCACCATCAAGTTGGTAACCAACACTGCCGTGCGCGCATGCAGCACGCGCGGCTCGCCATAAGCCTGGTCCAGCAAGGCCTTGCCCAAGGTGGGCGAGGCGATCTCCACCACCTGGAAGCCCGGCTGCAAGGCGATGCCCACCACCTCTGTTTCGCGGCGCTGGGCGTTGTCGCGGCGGGCGGGCAGGGTTTGCTCTATTACCCTGGGCGCTTGGTTGAGCAAGGACAGCCCGCGCGTCTCGATGGCGTCCTCATCGTCTGCATCGCCTTGCGATGCGGTGGCGCTGGCAGCGCGCGCAGGCACGACCACGCCCAGCTTTTGCGCGCGCGTGCGCTGGATATAGCCCCCCGGGCTGAACAACTGCACGCGCGCCAGCCACTGCATGATGTCGCGATCGTGGTCGAGCTTGAGGATCTTCACGGGCAGGGGCGCTTCCACCGCGCGCAGCGTGACCGGCAACAGCGCAGGCTCGTGGTAGCCCTCGGCAAAGCGCTCCATCACGGCGAAATCGCCCGTGGCGAATTTGGCCAGCGCGGGCAGGCCGCCTGTGGCCACTTTGAGCGGAAAGGACGCGGCATTGCGCAAGGCGCGGCCCGCTTCGTCCTGCACGTCTGCGGGCAGCACCAGCTCAAAAGCCGTGTTGGGCGGCAGCGGCGCGGCAAACCGCACCGTGTCGAAATAGCGCCCCGGCAAGGGCTTGTCCCGCCACTGCTGCACGCTCGTGCCGGCCTCGCTATCGCTGGCGTCGCCCTCCAGGGCCACTCCCTGCCAGACGCGCTCGCCCGCACGCAGTTGGATGTGCTCCAGCCAGCGCATATCCAGGGGCGCAGAAAAACGCAACTGCATGGGGCGCAGGGGCGAGCAAGGGTTGCTGGCCTTTTCGCGCTCACACTGGAACACCGCTTCAAACGGCTCGCGCACCCGGTAATAAAAGGTTTGGGCGCTTTCGCTGCTCAGCCCGCTGAGCGCGCGCACGCCTTTGCCCAACACCAGCTTCATCGCCACCCCGGCGCTCAGGCGGCGCTGGCACGCCAGGCCCACGATGGCCTGGGCAGGCCCCTGCTCGCCTCCCTCCCATTGCAGCGCCAGCAGTTGTTGGCGCTCTTGCGCATCCAGCACCCGCACGGGGATGCGCTCGCCCACATCCTCGGCCTCGCAATGCACGTGTCGGGGCAGGCTGGCGGCATCAACAGGGGCAGAGAACTGCACCAGAAAGCGCTGCTCCTCGTCCACGCCCTGCATCCAGGGGTCTTTCTCCAGTTGGTTCCAGGGCAGGTTGCTGCTGAGTTCTTCGCCCCACGGCTCAATGCGCTGCACCTGGGGGCCGCCGGTGTTGAAATGCTGCGGTGCGGCCAAGGCGATGGGGTGGCCTTGCAAATCGCGGAATGCGGCATCGGCCGTCACCGTGCATGCCACACCGGCGGGCAATGGCTGCTTGAACGCCCAGGCCCATTGGCGCGGGCTGAGCCAGCGGCCCTCGCCAGCGGCCTCGCCGCCCACGCACTGCACCTGCACGGGCGCGGCAACCTGGGGGCGGCCGAATGCCACGGCATCTTGCGCAAAAGTCACCACTACTTGCGCAGGCTCGGAGACGGAGCCGCTGGGCGTGATGCTGACAGGCTGCGCGGCATAGGCGCTGCCTCCCCAAAAACCTGCCGCCAACATGCTGAACGCAGCCGCACATGCTCCAAGGGCCGCCCGTGCGGCGGGGAGACGCCCAAAACTCCCAAAACGAAGCCAAGAACTGTCTGCAACCATTTTTTTCTGCTTCAAGAAAGTGACCGAACAGGGCCAGGATGGGCACAGCCTGCCTCGCCCCAAAGCCTGCTCAAAGTCCCGACGCAAGCGGGCGAAGTGGTGTGGGATGGGCTCTGCGTGCGCCGCAGACCGCCCCAATCCGCCTCATGGCCAGCCGCGCAGAGACTTTGCATAGGCTCTGGCAGATCATTATGGGACAAGCCCTCTGCGCACAAAGCCTTGCCAGCCCCGGCAGTGGCCACGGCCCACGCCTTTTCAAAAACCATAATTACAATTCAAAAAGAAAATTAATCACCTTGTTATGGCGTGATAGATATAAATTTTCATTTATATTGAATTGTAAAAAATCTTGATGCGGGATACCCCATCAAGGGCCGCAAGCAAAAAAGAAGGCACCTGCAAGGGTGCCTTTATAGGGTGGAAGTCTCCGGCTGTTATACGGTTATCTCGACTGCCTTGGTGAAATAGGAAGAATGGTGGCAGTGCGTTGTTTTGTCTCCTCGGCCTCTCGGCGACTGCAATGCCTGGAAGGCATCCGTCGCGAGTGGTGCGGACTATAGCGCTCTGGCCCGATTCATCCATAGGGGCTTACCCCGACTCACATCCACCAAGACAGCCAGCCCCAAGGCGTTTTCAGCCGCGCCATGCTGAACATGGTCAAAAAACACAGCAGGGCAGCCATATATGCGCCCCATTGGTGCAGCCGCCGCCTCGCGCGCAAAGCCACAAAGCCCAGCACGATATAGGCCACAAGCAGTAGCAGCTTGACCTGCAACCAGCGGGCGTGAAGCATGCCAAAGTCGTAAGCCGCCAGCAGCACAAGGGCGGAAGCCAGCAGACAAATATCGATGCCCATGCTGAGCCGGCGCATGGGCTTGGTCAGCGGCTTGCGCGAACCCAGCAGCACCGCCAGAGCGCGAGCGGCAAACAAACTGCCGCTGAGCACGACCAGGCTCATGTGCAGATGCTTCAGCCAGGGGTAGGAATCGATCAGCATGTGCGCACCCCAATACCCATCATGAATTAGCCCATCAACTTGGCAAATAGGGGTTGGCAAAACCCAGGCCGTGCAAGATGCGCACTTCTTGCGCCTCCATCGCCTGTGCGTCCTCCTCGCTGGTCTCGTGATCCCAGCCCTGGGCGTGCAAAGCGCCGTGCACCAGCAAATGCGCGTAATGGGCCTGCAAACTCTTGCCTTGCTCGGCGGCCTCGCGCGCCACCACGGGTGCGCACAGCACCAAGTCGGCCATAACCACAGGCTCCTGGGCGTAATCGAACGTCAGCACATTGGTCGCGTAATCCTTGTGGCGATAAGTGTGGTTGAGCTGGCGGCCCTCCTCCTCGCCCACGATGCGCACGCTCATTTCCGCCGGGCCAGCCAGTGCATGGCGCAGCCAGCGCACCACACGATGGCGCGGCAGCGCCGCACGGTGCAACGCGGCATCGTCCAGACGGGCAAATTGCAAAGACAAAGTGAGTTCGGGTAAGGCCATGGTGTGCTCTTGGGGTGTTGATCCGCGCGCGCCGCAGCGGCGTTCAGCTTTGCGGGGCGCTGGGGGCGTGTGCGGCGTGCCCAGGCTGAGCCGCCACCTCGCGGCACTGAGTCAGCACATCCACTTCTTGCGCCGAAACGCCAGCGGCTTTGAAGCGCAGCGCGCCCAGGCGCTCGCTCCAGCGGTAGCTGTTTTCGGCATCCACCGCCACGTATTGCCCCGGTGCATGCGGCAGCGGCTGCATGGCAATGCGCTGGCCTGCATAGGCGAGGATGGCGCGCTCGCCGAGCTGGCCCGCCTGGCCGATGTAGCTCAAGCCGATGCGCTCTCCCGTCGCGCACTGGTATTGCTTGTGCATTGCACTGGCTGCGGCCGCGCGCAGCGCTTTGCCCGCCACAGTTGCCTGCTGGGCACTTTGCACATTGGGCTCGGGGGCTGTTGCGGCCGATGGGCTGGCGCAGCCTTGCACCACCAGCGTCGCCGCAAGCGCCGCAGCAACCACCGAGCCAGCCCGCCCCCACATCCGCTGATTACTGCGCATCGCCACCCTCCTGCACTGGCGCGGGCTGCGTGCGGCCGCTCTCGCCACGGGGTTTGGAGGCCGCTTTGCCGCTCTGGGCCGCATCGTAGGCATCCACAATCCGCGCCACCAAGGGGTGACGCACCACATCGCCGCTGTCAAACTCGGTAAATGCAATGCCTTTGACGCGCTTGAGAATGCGCCGGGCATCCAGCAAGCCGCTGGTGGCCCCCTTGGGCAAATCGATCTGGCTGGCATCGCCCGTAATCACGGCTTTAGCGCCAAAGCCGATGCGGGTGAGAAACATCTTCATCTGCTCGGGCGTGGTGTTTTGCGCTTCATCCAGAATCACGAAAGCGTTGTTGAGCGTGCGCCCGCGCATGAAGGCCAGCGGGGCGATTTCCAGCGCATTGCGCTCGAACGCTTTTTGCACGCGGTCAAATCCCATGAGTTCATACAACGCGTCGTACAACGGGCGCAGGTAAGGATCGACCTTTTGCGTCAAATCGCCAGGCAAAAAGCCCAGCCGCTCGCCCGCCTCCACCGCCGGGCGCGTCAGCACAATGCGCTGCACCGCGTTGCGCTCCAGGGCATCGACCGCACAAGCCACGGCCAGATAGGTTTTACCCGTGCCCGCCGGGCCAATGCCGAAGGTGATGTCGTGCTCGGCAATGTGGCTCAGGTACACGCTTTGGTTGGGCGTGCGGGCGCGCAAATCGCTGCGGCGCGTGGACAGGCGCACCGCGCCGTGCGCATCCTCGGCCATGGGGCTGTCGCCCACCAGCATCAACTGCACGTATTCGGGGGAAATATCCCGCTGCGCCATTTCATAAAGCGCCTGCAACACCTCCAGCGCCTTTTGCGCATTGCGTTTGCTGCCTTCGATGCGGAAGGACTCCTCCCGCCGCACGATGGTGGTCTGCGTCGCCGCTTCGATGGTGCGCAAATGCGCATCCATGGGGCCAGCCAGCCGGGCCAGGCGTTGATTGTTGACGGGGATAAAAGAGTGGCGCAGCGTGTGAGACAAGGCGATCAATCCAAAATAGCCGCAGAGGAATCGGCAACAATCGGCAGGCGGCGCCCCTCAGCACAACGCCGCACAGCCACTGAAACAGAGAAAAGCCATGATAGGACAACTGCGCGGAACCCTGGCGGAAAAAAGCCCGCCGCTGATCGTCATCGATTGCCACGGCGTGGGCTACGAGGTGCAGGTCTCCATGAACACCTTTTACCACCTGCCCGCCGTGGGCGAGAGCGCCCTTTTGCTCACCCACCTGGTGGTGCGCGAGGACGCCCACATCCTCTTTGGTTTTGGCAGCGCGCGCGAACGCGCCTGCTTTCGCGAGCTGATCAAAATCTCCGGCCTGGGGCCCAAGACCGCCCTGGCCATCCTCAGCGGACTGACGGTGGACGACCTGGCCAGCGCCATCGCCCAGCAAGAGCTGGCTTTGCTCACGCGCATCCCTGGCATCGGCAAGAAAACCGCTGAGCGACTACTGCTGGAACTCAAAGGCAAACTGGGCGATGCAGGCGGCCTGTCGCCCTTGGCCAACGCACCTTCGCAACAGCGCCAGGACATCCTTCAGGCCTTGCTGGCGTTGGGCTATTCCGACAAAGAGGCACAACAATCGTTAAAAAACCTGCCTAGCGATATAAGTGTAAGTGAAGGTATCAAGTCCGCCCTAAAATCGTTGGCAAAGTGATGCGAGAAGAGTCCATCGCTTTGCGTGCATGATGGCTTTTACTAGAGAGGTACATATGAAGAAGCTGAACATCGCCATGGCAGTCATGGCCACTATGGGGCTGAGCGCTGCGCAGGCCCAGCAAGCGCAAGAATTTTTTGCTCCCTCCTACCACGCCAGCGAAGTGGCGGGTGAAGCCACGCCGCTGGCCTTTTCATCCCAATTCAGCGCCAAACTGGCCAAGAGCGCACGCGTAGCCGTCACGCCCACCGTCGTCGATCTGGGTGCGATGGATGACTACTCCCTGATCGCCAAGCGCGCCGTGGCCGAGCAGCCCAACGTGCGCATGATCGGCACGGCTCGCGCCAGCGATGCCACCAGTGCCGTCGAATCCACCCAATCCCTGCTGAAGTGGCAAAAGCTGCCCGGCGGGCGCCAGGTGGCCGCGCTGCAATACCAGTCGGGCAATGCCCACGGCATGCGCTTGGGCCTGCTCGTGCATGCTTTGCCGGATGCTGCCGTCGTGCGCGTTTATGCCCCCGGCCAAGCCGACAGCGCGCAAGAGATGACCGGCGTGCTGATCCGCGAAACGCTGGAGCGCAACGCCAGCGCCAAAGAAGCCACCTTCGAGCAAATCAACACCTTCTGGCTGCCCACCGTTGAAGGCGATGCAGCGGTGGTGGAAATCGAACTGCCCGCCTCCGCCTCGGCCAGCGACGTGCAGGTAGCCATCCCGACCGTTTCGCACATTTTTGAGTCGCTGCAAGATCTGGCTTATCAGGACATCCAGAAAAGCATCGGCGAATCCGGCGCCTGCAATTACGACGCCTCGTGTGAGCCGGCCATTGAACAGGTGCGCAAATCCGTCGCCCGCATGACCTTTGTGCGCGATGGCATCACAGGCACTTGCACCGGCACACTCATCGCCGACCAAAACCGCACCGGCACGCCCTATTTCCTGACGGCAGCACACTGTATCGACAACCAGCCCACCGCTTCCACGCTGGAAACCGACTGGCGCTTCCACACCCAGTCCTGCATGGATCCAGCGCTGTCGGCCTCCCACTTCAGGCTGACGGGGTCGGCTTCCGGTGCGCGTCTGGTCTATTCGGAAAACAAGTACGACACCACGCTGCTGGTGCTCAACAGCAAGCCTTATGGCGACGTGGTGTACGCCGGTTGGTGGACCACTCAGGAACTGCACCAAGCCGTCTATGGCATCAGCCACCCCAGCGGCGATCTGCAAAAAGTCAGCTTTGGCCGCATCTCCAACTACCACGTTTGCTCCGATTTCGATGAGGACGGCAGGACCGAATGCCGCGAGGGCCTGCGCGGCGATGACAGCGATTTCTTCAATGTGAAGTACAGCTACGGCACCACCGAAGGCGGCAGCAGCGGCTCGGGCCTGTTTGCCTGGCACCAAAACGGCGCCTACTACCTCACCGGCGTACTTAGCGCGGGCAGCGCCTCTTGCTCATGGCGCGAGGGGAGCAACGTCTATGGCCGTTTTGACCGCGCCTACCACGATGGCCTCAAATACTTCCTGGGCGAAAAAGCCACCAATTACATGAGCTTGCGCCCTGTATACCGCTTCTTCAACACGGCTTCCGGCTCGCACTTCTACACCCAAAGCGTCCAGGAGCGCGACATCGTCATCAAAAACATGCCTGCCCTTCATTACGAAGGCGAAGCCTTCTGGGCGTATGTGAATGCACATGTGCAAAACTCAGCGCATGCTCACCTCAGCCCCGTGTACCGCTTCTTCAACCAGGCCACCGGCGCACACTTCTACACCACCAGCCCCCTTGAACGCGACATTTTGAGATCTGCCGACAATGCCAACACCTTCAAGTACGAAGGCGAGGTCTGGTATGCCCGCACCATGCCTGGCGACGGCACCGATCCGGTCTATCGCTTCTACAACACCAGCAATGGCTCGCACTTCTACACCATCAGCCATCAGGAAAAACTGCTGATTGACGCCATCTTCCCCAGCCTCAAACCCGAAGGCGTGGCCTACTACGCTTGGCCCAAGACCAGCCAGTAAGCACCGGGGCAACAAAGCCGCTGTGCTCCAGCACGGCTGGCTTTGGCGCTGACACACCAAAAGGCGGGCCGCATGGCCCGCCTTTTGCTTGGCCCGTATCATCCCCGGCCCAACCCATTCCATCGCCCAATCCCTGCTTTTTGCGCTCCTTATTTCCTCATGCCCACCACCATGCACCATTTGCCCAATCCCCTGATCATCGCCACCCGCGAAAGCCGCCTGGCCCTCTGGCAAGCCACACACATCCAGGCCGAGCTGAAGCGGCTCGGGCATACCGCGCGATTGCTGGGCATGACGACGCAGGGCGATCAAATCCTCGACCGCAGCCTCAGCAAAATCGGCGGCAAAGGCCTGTTCGTCAAGGAGCTGGAAACCGCCCTGGCCGATGGGCGCGCGCACCTGGCCGTACATTCGCTCAAAGACGTGCCCATGGCCTTGCCCGAAGGCTTTGTGCTGGCCTGCGTACCGCCGCGCGGCAATCCGCACGATGCCTTCGTCTCCAACACCTATGCGCGCCTGGAAGATTTGCCTCAGGGCGCCATCGTGGGCACCTCCAGCCTGCGGCGGCAGGTGCTGCTGCACCACCTGCGGCCCGATCTGCGTATCCAGCCCCTGCGCGGCAACCTCGACACCCGCTTGCGCAAACTCGACGAAGGCCAGTTTGACGCCATCGTCCTCGCCGCCGCCGGGCTGGAGCGCCTGGGCCTGGCCGAGCGCATCCGCATGCAATTTCCCCCCGAGCAAATGCTGCCCGCTGCGGGCCAAGGCGCGCTGGGTATTGAGGTACCCGCCCGCCACGGCGCGCTGATCGCGGCGCTGCAACCGCTCTCGCACCCGCCCACCTGGCTGGCCACCGTGGCCGAGCGCACCATCAGCCTGGCCCTGGGCGGCAGTTGCTCCATGCCGCTGGCCGCGCACGCCGTGTGGGAAGGCACCGGCCAGCTATGGCTGCGCGCAGCTTGGGGCGACCCAGAAGGCCAGCGCCCGCTCACCCAAGTGCAGGCGCGCGCCCAGGTCGAAAACGCCGACCAGGCCCAAGCCCTGGGGCAGCAACTGGCCGATGCCCTGCGCAGCGCCGCCGGATTGGGTGATGCGCTGCCCTAATGCATCATTTTTTGCAAATCAAAGGAAATGAAATTGCCCTTTTTAGGCAATTCATGCAATAAATCACTTTTCCATTTGTAAACTCAACCAACGGCCATGCACCACCCCAAGCCACGCCACACCCGACGCCACTTCAGCGCGCAACTGCTGGGCCTATTGAGCCTCTGCACGCTGGGCCTGCCCCATCTTGCGCAAGCGCAAGAACAACCGGCCGCGCTCGCCCCTGCACCCACCGCTGCACCCGCGCGCCTGCTGATCGTGGGCGACTCCATCAGCGCCGAATACGGCCTCGCCCGCGGCCAAGGCTGGGTGGCCTTGCTGGAGCAACGCCTGCAAACCCAGGGCCTGCCCGTAACCCTCGTCAACGCCAGCATCAGCGGCGAAACCACTTCCGGCGCACGTGCGCGCCTGCCCGCCCTGCTCAAAGCCCACCAGCCGCGTTACGTCGTGATCGAACTGGGCGGCAACGACGCCCTGCGCGGCCTGCCCCTGCCCCACACGCGTGACAACCTGCGCGCCATGATCGACGCCGCCCACGCCGCCAGCGCCCGCACCCTGCTGCTGGGCATCCAGGTGCCGCCCAACTACGGCGCGCAATACAGCCGCGACTTCGCCGCCGTCTTCACCCAGGCGGCCGAGCAAAGCGGCGCCGCCCTGGTGCCGTTCATGCTCGAAGCCATCTCCGCCCCTGATGACGTGCAAACCTATTTCCAGCCCGACCGCATTCACCCCAACGCCGCCGCCCAGCCGCTGATCCTCGACACCGTCTGGCCCGCCGTGCTTGCATTGCTGACCGCGCCCCAATCCCAGCCTGCCCAAAATCACCAATCAAAATAAAATCAACTTTATACCCATCATGCCAAAACAAGGCAATTTTATTTCCTTTTGATTAATAAAAATTCACCCACCAGAGTCAACCTCCAGCATCACCGCCTGCACTGGCCGACGCAAAGCATGCGGCAGCGGCTTGCCATAACCGATGCGCAGCAGGATTTGCGCAAACGATGCGTTATTGAGCCATTGCGCGCGCAATACACTTTGCAATGCAGGCACCTCGCAGGGCTGATTCAAATATGCATGCGCAATCCCCGCTTGTGTCAATTGCAATAAAAACCGCTGCAAAACACGCCCTGTTTCAATCCAGGAAACCAGGTGATTGCCCACGCTGGAAATCAATACCAAATGCGATGAGGAATCGATTTTTCGCCGGTCTGTGGCATTTTGCTTTTTCTCATTGAGCATCCCTTTCACAATAGGCCGCACCAGCCACGCAGGCAAACTGGGCGCGCCCAAAGCCGCATAACTCAAACCATCGCGCGTGCGCTGGGCATGCGCGCGGTTGAAACGAATCCATGCCAGCAACTCCGCTTTGAATGCCGGATCATTCATTTGCGCAGCATTGCCCTGCATTACGCATTGGGCCAGGGCCTCGAACTCCCGGCTTGCCCGTGGCCAGAGGTGAATGCGATGGGCATGGTCGTTTTCGAAATCGCGCAAAATATGCGCCAGCACATTTTCGGCAATGCTTTTTCCAGAATAAATACCGCGATTGGTTTGGCGACGGGCAATACCCTCAAAAAGGGGATGGGCTTTTATATTCGCATCCTGAATCAATTCGATGGCAATTTGACCAGATGCAGAAACCCTGACGTTGGTGCGATATTTCCGCTCCGATGCGGCCAAACACAGATTTTCTACAGCGCACCCCAAGCTGATAAACAATTCACGGTTATCGCCATCCACTACAGGCAAACGCCTTGAAAAATCGGGGCAAATTGTGATTTCGCCCTTTTTCACCATAAAAATCCACGGCTGCGTATTGTGGCCAGAGGGCGCCAACGTGGCATTTTCAATCATGAAAAAACTGTCGGCATGCCAGTTTTGCATATACACAATCTCCGTTTTGATGGCATTCATGCAGTTGCAGGGCCACAAGCCTGTTTGCATGGGCAAGCGCAAAGTGCATAACACGCTCTAGAATGCACGCCCATGCTAGCCCAGAGAACCATTCGCACTCTCAATCAAGCCACCGGTGTTGGCTTGCACAGCGGCCGCCGCGTTGATTTGACCTTGCGGCCAGCGCCTGTCAATACAGGCATTGTTTTCACCCGCGTCGATTTGCCCCAGCCGCAGCCTGTGCGCGTCAGCGCCGATGCGGTGTTTGATACGCGCATGGCCTCCACGATTGGCAGCGAGCTGGCGCGCATCAGCACGATTGAACACATCATGTCCGCCTGCGCGGGGCTGGGCATCGATAACCTGTACATCGATTTGACGGCAGAGGAAGTGCCCATTTTCGATGGCTCGTCAGCGCCTTTTGTCTATCTGCTCCAGCAAGCGGGCATTGAGGTGCAAAGCGCGGCGCGGCGCTTTGTGCGCGTGACCAAGCCGGTGCAGGTGCGCGTGGATGGCATGGGGCAGTCCAAATGGGCGAGGCTGGAGCCTTACAACGGGTTCAAGCTGGATTTTGAAATCGACTTCAGCCACCCGGCGGTGGATTTGACGGGGCAAAGTGTGTGCTTCGACATGGGCCGGGGGCACTACGTCAAGGAAATCGCGCGCGCGCGCACTTTCGGTTTTACGCGCGATGTGGAGGCGCTGCGCGCCAATGGGCTGGCTTTGGGCGGCGGTTTGGATAACGCCATCGTGATGGACGATTACAAAATCCTCAACGAAGGCGGGCTGCGCTACGACGATGAGTTTGCGCGGCACAAGATTCTGGATGCCATTGGCGATTTGTATATCCTGGGCAGCCCGCTGCTGGCCGCCTATAGCGCGTACCGCTCGGGCCACGCGATGAACAATGAGCTGCTGCGCGCGCTGCTGGCGCAGCCCGACGCCTGGGAGGTGGCGACGTTTGATGACGAGCAACAAGCGCCCGAGGGTTTCAGGGCTGGCGCGCTGGCGTATTGAGAACGGCGAGAACGGGCGGGGGCAGGCTTTTCAAACCAGCTTTCCAATCAAAAAGCGCATCGGCTTAGCCGATGCGCTTTTTTTTACACCACTCAAATCATAAGAAAAGCCAACGCATAGCTGGCTTGCCATGGCAGGGGGACTTTGTTTCCTGATGATCTACACTCCAAAGAAAATAGAAGTGCAGATCAAGAGAAAACCAAAAATCCGCCCATCAAGCCTAAAACACTTTGTTTTATTTCTTATTGATTTGCACATCAGCCCTAACCCCCCATCAGGGCTGATGTGCTGCACGTTGGCCGATGCTCAATCGGCTTGTTTGCGCAGGAAGGCGGGGATTTCCACTTCTTCCATGCCGCCGGAGGACATGGCATCCACGCGCGCCGAAGCGCCATCGCTGCGGGGGCTGCGCCAGGTCGTGGGCACGGCCAGGTTTTCATAGCGCGGATTGCTGCGGCCAGCGGGCGCTGTGCCGCCGCGACCACCGCCGTGCAAGGGCAGGTTGTCGGTGCCGGTGCGGGGGCTGACCATCGTGATGTTGGAGCGGCGAGCGTTGGGGTCGGACAGGCCGGTGGCCACCACCGTCACGCGCAATTCGTCGCCCAGGCTGTCGTCGTAAGCTGCGCCGAAGATGACGTTGACATCGCCGCTGGCGTAAGCATTGACGGTGCTGACGGCCTGCTTGGATTCGGAGAGCTTGAGGCTGCCGCGCGCGGCGGTGACGAGCACCAGCATGCCTTTGGCGCCCGAGAGATCCACGCCTTCGAGCAGCGGGCAGGCGATGGCCTGCTCGGCGGCGATGCGGGCGCGATCCGGGCCGGAGGCGCTGGCCGTGCCCATCATGGCCTTGCCTGGCTCGCCCATGATGGTCTTCACGTCGGCGAAGTCCACGTTGATGAGGCCATACTCATTGATGATTTCGGCAATGCCACCCACTGCATTGCGCAGCACGTCGTTGATTTTGGCGAAGGCCTCTTCCTGGGTGATGTCGTCGCCATAGACGGTGAGGAGCTTTTCGTTGAGCACAACGATGAGCGAATCGACATTGCTCTCCAGCTCATCCAGACCCGCTTCGGCATTTTTCATGCGGCGCGCCTGCTCCCACTCGAAAGGCTTGGTCACCACACCCACAGTCAGCACACCCATGCTTTTGGCAATGCGCGCAATCACGGGGGCCGCGCCAGTGCCAGTGCCACCGCCCATGCCGGCGGTGATGAACAACATGTGCGCGCCTTCAATGGCCTTGCGGATTTCGTGCTCAGCCATCTCGGCCGCTTCACGGCCATGCTCGGGTTTGCCGCCCGCGCCCAGGCCATTGGCGCCCAGTTGGATGATGCGATCGGCCGGGATGCGCGCCAGCGCTTGCGCATCGGTGTTGGCGCAGATGTACTCCACGCCCTCCACGCGCTGCTCAATCATGTGATTGACGGCGTTGCCGCCGCCGCCGCCAACGCCGAACACCTTGATGCAAGTGCCTTGGCCGAAAGTGTCGTTATCCAACATATCGATGTTGATGCTCATGTTAGTGCTCCTTATGAACAGAGGGGTGGTGGGTATTAGTGAAACTGAAAGTTGCGGCCAAGCCCAAGGGCGAGACTGAAAAAGCCAGCATGCGCCCTGCCGCTCGATAGCGGCCCGGGCGCGAGCGGCATTCGCCAGCGCACGAGGTTTTGGGCGAGCCAGCGAAACGATGGACTGGAGCGGCTATGACCACGCTCGCAGTGGGCGGGGAACAGGCGGCTGCGCGACATGGCTTAGAAGTTCCCTACGATGAAGTCGCGGATGCGCGCAAAGACGTTTTTCACTGGGCTGCTTTTGCTGGTCACGCGGTAACCGCGCGAGCGCTCCAGGCGGGCTTCTTCCAGCAATCCCATGACGGTGGCGGCATGCGGCTGATCCACCATTTCCGCCAGCGGCCCTTGGTAATGCGGCGCGCCCCGGCGCACGGGTTTGAGGAAGATGTCCTCGCCCAGCTCGACCATGCCAGGCATGAGCGAAGAACCGCCTGTCAGCACCACGCCCGAGGAGAGGATTTCCTCATAGCCCGACTCGCTGATGACTTGCTGCACCAGCGAGAAGATTTCCTCCACGCGCGGCTCAATCACTCCTGCCAGGGCTTGCTTGTTGATCAGGCGCGGGCCGCGGTCGCCCAGCCCGGGGACTTCAACCTGCGCATCAGGATCGGCCAGCATGGCTTTGGCGCAACCGTTTTCGATCTTGATGTCCTCCGCATCCTTGGTCGGGGTGCGCAGCGCCATGGCGATGTCGCTGGTGATGAGATCGCCTGCAATGGGGATGACCGCGGTATGGCGAATCGCCCCGCCGGAGAAGATGGCCACATCCGTCGTGCCCGCGCCGATATCGACCAGCACCACGCCCAGCTCACGCTCGTCATCGGTGAGCACGGAGAGGCTGGAGGCCAGCGGGTTGAGCGCCAGTTGCTCCACCTCCAGGCCGCAGCGGCGCACGCATTTGATGATGTTCTCGGCCGCGCTCTGCGCGCCCGTGACGATGTGCACGTGCGCCTCCAGCCGGATGCCGCTCATGCCGATAGGCTCTTTGACTTCCTGGTTATCGATCTCGAACTCTTGCGAAGCCACCAGCAGCAGGCGCTGATCGGAGGGGATGTTGATGGTCTTGGCGGTATCCAGCACGTTGTTGATGTCCGCCTGCGAGACTTCCTTGCTCTTGATCGCCACCATGCCCCTGGAATTGAAGCTGCGGATATGGCTGCCCGTAATGCCGGTGTAAACGCTTTGGATCTTGCAATCGGCCATCAGCTCGGCCTCGCGCAGGGCCTGCTCGATGCTTTGCACCGTCGCCTCGATATTGACGACCACGCCGCGCTTCAGCCCATTGCTGGGGGAGGCGCCCAAGCCGGCGATGCGCAGCTGGCCATCCTCCTGCACTTCGGCCACGACGGCCATGACTTTGGCCGTGCCGATGTCCAGACCGACGATGACGTCCTTGTATTCCTTAGCCATTGCCTTGTTGTCCTTCAAGGCCGGGCTGCCGCCCGGCCATCTGCTTTCTGATCTTTGACGTTGCCAGCCCGCACCGCACGCACGGGCTGACCAGCGGGTTGTTGCTTGGCGTTTGCAGGCGTTGCAGCTCTTGCCGCCGGCTTGGCCGTAGCCGGTTTAGCGGCAGTCGGCTTAGCTGCAACGGCCTTGACTGGCGCACGCACCGCGCCGCCTGGCGCCAGAGCCGCCTCATCGCCCACACGAGTCGCCACGCCACGCAAGCGAATGGCATAGCCATTGCGATGGCGCAAATCGGCATATTCCAGCGCCTGCTCTTTCAGCCCCAACGGGGCCAGCACCTGTGGCAGCGTCGCCCAGAAATCCTCCAACCGCGCGCCCACTTGCAACTGCTGGCCTGTGCCCAACTCGATATGAGCGCCATTGGCCAAAAACATCTGCCAACTGCCCCGTGGCGTGAGGTACAAGGCCACGGGTTGCATGTTCTGCTGAAGAGCAGCATGCTGCTGCATCTGCCCCAACAGGTAGTGGTACATCTCCAAAACGTGGCCCGATTGCTCACGCGGGCCAGCCAGGTTCGGCAAATTCAAGTGCTCGACCTCTCCCCGGTTGGCCTCGAAAACCTCGCCATAGCGGTTCAGCATGGAGGATTCTTCCGGCCCATCCCAAAGCGCCACAGGCTCATGCTCTTGCAGGAAAACTTCCAGTGTGTTGGGAAAGCCCCTGCGTAACTCCGCCTCGCGCACCCAAGGCATTTGCTCAAAGGCCTTGCGCGCCTGCGCCAGCTCCAAAGTAAACAGATTGCCGCGCAATTGGGACAACACATTGGCTTGCAGGCTTGCAGCACTGCTGTGCTGCGGGTTGCCATGGACCGTGACTTGTGTAATGGCAAACGCAGGGTTGCGCAGCAGCCAAAACACCAGCGCCACGCAAACGAGCGTGAACACGCCGAAAAACGCCAGCGAAGCGGTGGCGTTCATCAGACGGACGTCAACGGGTGGCATGGGGCGACTCATGGCTGATGCGAAAAAGAGTTACAGCGCCTGAGCAGAGTGATCCCGCCCAGGCTGGGCATCACAGCGTGCCGCTGCCAGGATTTGCACACACAGCTCTTCATAGGACAGGCCCGCTGCACGCGCGGCCAATGGCACGAGCGAGTGGCTTGTCATACCTGGCGAGGTGTTGATTTCCAGCAGGAAGGGTTCGCCATCGCTGCGGCGCACCATGACATCTGCACGCGCCCAGCCTCGGCACCCCAGTGAGCGAAAGGCTTGCTCGCTCAAATGCCGGATGCGCTGCTCCAATTCAGCGGGCAAACCGCTAGGGCAGTGGTATTGGGTGGCCTCGCCAAAGTATTTGTTCTGGTAATCGTAGTTGCCGCCAGGCGCAACGATGCGCACCACGGGCAACGCTTGCACGGCAGCCAAAGCCTCGCCTGAATCAGAACGGCGAACTTGCAGCAATGCACAAGTGGTTTCCTCACCGTCAATGAATTGCTCGCACAGCACTTCGTCGTCGTAGCGCGCAGCCAGCGCATAGGCTTGCGCGCACTGGGTCGCATCCATGACCTTGGTCAGGCCAATGGTTGACCCCTCACGCGCGGGCTTGACAATCATGGGCGCGCCCAAGTCTTGCAGGGCCTGGGCTACGCCCTGGGACGAATCCACCAATCGCCACGCAGGCGTGGGCAAGCCGTCGGCTTGCCACAAACGTTTAGTCAGCACTTTATCCATGGCCATTGCAGAGGCCATCACGCCTGGGCCGGTGTAAGGGATGTGCAGCAGCTCCAACATGCCTTGCAGCGTGCCATCTTCGCCGCCACGACCATGCAGGGCGATAAAGCATCGATCAAAGCCTTGCGTTTTCAAATCCCACAGCGGCTGTTCGGCGGTATCAAAGGCGTGGGCGTCAACGCCTCGCGAACGCAAAGCGGCCAGCACGCCTTGACCAGACATGAGCGAAACCTCACGCTCGGCAGACGTCCCGCCCATGAGAACGGCAACTTTACCCAGCGCCTTCCCGTCCACGGGGGCTGTTTGCAGGGGGGAGTGACTGTAGTGGCTCATACGTCGATCTCTTCCAAATGGTTTTGCGCAGGCTTTAAGTGCTGTGCCCAGTCGTCGGCGGCAGCTCCGATATTGCCAGCCCCCATGTAGATAACGACGTCGCCATCCTCCAAAATGGCTTGGATGGCTGCGCCAAGCGCTTGCGCGTCTTCCACAAAAACAGGCTCTACCTGGCCAGCGACGCGCACAGCACGCGTAAGCGAACGGCCATCGGCAGCCACAATGGGGGCCTCTCCAGCGGCGTACACCTCGGTGAGGAACACGCGATCGGCGCGGCCGAGCACCCGCACGAAGTCTTCAAAACAATCGCGAGTGCGCGAATAACGGTGCGGCTGGAAAGCCACGATCAGACGCCGACCGGGGAAGGCGCCACGCGCCGCCGCCAAGGTGGCAGCCACCTCCGCTGGGTGGTGGCCATAGTCTTGAATCAGGCGAAAGCTCCCTGCCTTTGCAGGGCCTACAGCAAAATCGCCATATTGCTGGAAACGCCGCCCCACTCCCTGGAAGCTGGCCAGCCCTCGCTGAATGGCCGCATCATCGACATTCAACTCTGTCGCCACCGCAATCGCAGCCAGCGCATTGAGCACGTTGTGCGTCCCGGGCAAATTCAACTCAACGGGCAAATCCGGCAGGCTTACGCCATTACGGCGCTGAACGGTAAAGCACATACGCTCCCCCACCGCACGTACATCCACCGCGCGCACCTGCGCATCCTCTTGAAAGCCGTAGGTGGTCACAGCGTAGTTGATGCGCGGCACGATGGCGCGCGCGCCTGCATCCTCCGTGCAAAGCACCGCTGTGCCGTAAAAAGGCATGCGATGGAGAAAGTCGATAAATGCTTGGCGCAAGCGATCTTCATCGTGCCCATAGGTCTCCATGTGATCCGGCTCAATATTGGTCACAACAGCCATGACGGGAGAGAGGTTGAGAAAGGATGCATCGGATTCATCCGCCTCGACCACGATGTAATCCCCTTTACCCAGGCGCGCATTCGCACCAGCGCTTTTCAGTCGCCCGCCAATGACGAAAGTGGGATCCAACCCTGCCGCTTCCAGCACGGTGGTAATGAGACTGGTGGTGGTGGTTTTGCCGTGGGTGCCAGCTACAGCGATCCCTTGGCGGGAGCGCATCAACTCCGCCAGCATCATGGCGCGCGGCACAACGGGGATGCCACGCGCACGCGCAGCCGTGACCTCCGGGTTATCAGCCTTCACGGCCGTCGAAGTCACCACCGCATCGGCTTGCTGCACATGGCCAGCATCGTGGCCGATAGAAATATGCATGCCCAACGAGGCCAGGCGCTGCACCACAGCGCCATCCTGCAAATCAGAGCCAGAGATGGTGTAGCCCTGGCCATGCAATACCTCGGCAATCGGACTCATGCCCGCGCCGCCAATGCCGACGAAGTGGATGTGGTGTATGGCGTGTTTCATACGATCAAGCCTCTGTCTCGGTCTCTCAGCCTCACTCGACCAGCTCTTCGCAGGCCCGCACGATCAGCGGCACCGCCTCGGTCTTGGCGAGCTTGCGCGCTCGACGAGCGCGTTCAAGCAGCTCATGACGCGTGAGCGCACGCATAAAGTCCGCCAATCCTTCAGGTGTCATCAGGCTTTGCTCCATCAACCAGGCTGCGTCTTCATCAACCAAATAGCGCGCGTTCACGCTCTGATGGTCGTCCACGGCATGGGGATAAGGGACAAAGCACGCCGCCGCGCCTACGGCGGCGATTTCGGTCACGGTGCTGGCACCCGCGCGGCAAATCACCAAATCGGCATCGGCATAAGCTTTCGCTGTGTCCTTGATGAAAGGGATCAGGTCGGCACTCACTCCCGCTTGCTGGTAGTTGGCCTGCAAAGATTCAATCTGCTTTAAACCACTTTGATGCAGCACGTGGGGACGCTGTGCCTCGGGAAGCAACGCCAAGGCTTTGGGCACTATCTCATTGAGCGCCTGCGCTCCCAAGCTCCCGCCAACCACTAGCAGCTGCAATGGCCCCTCACGATCAGCGAAACGTCGGCTTGGCGCGTTTTGGCGCAGAAACTCACCTCGCAAAGGGTTGCCCACCCATTCCGCACCTTTCAACACCTTGGGGAAAGCCGTAAAAACGCGACGCGCCAAATGCGACAGCCACTGGTTGGCCATGCCCGCAACGGCATTTTGCTCATGGATGAACAGGGGGATACGCTTGCTGGCCGCAGCAAGTGCGCCCGGCACAGAAACGTAACCGCCAAAGCCCAAAACCACATCAGGTTTGATATGGGCCAAGAGCTTGCGCGCTTCCAAGACGGCATCCGGCAAAGCCAGCATGGGCCGCCATCCTTTACCGCGCACGCCGGAAAAGTTCAGGCAATGCAATTCCAAGCCATAGCCCGACACAATCTTGCCCTCCATCCCCGCATTACCGCCTATCCAGACGACATGCCAACCAGCATCCTGCAAGCCTTGCGCCACGGCAACACCAGGAAAAATATGCCCACCGGTGCCACCTGCCATGACAACAGCCGTCTTCTGCGCGCCTTTACGCTCCCTCTTCATATGCGCTCCCCCCGCATCAAACTTCTGTTTTCATAATCCACTCTCAACACAATCGCGATGGCCATCAAGCTCAGGAGCATCGCTGAGCCGCCAAAGCTCATTAAAGGCAGCGTCAAACCCTTGGTCGGCAGCGCCCCAAGAGTGACCCCAATATTGATCATGGATTGGATGCCAATCCACAAGCCAATGCCTTGGGCAACCAAGCCGGCAAAAATGCGATCCAGGGCCACGGCACGGCGACCAATCACCATGATGCGCCGCACCAGCCAGAAATACACGGCAATCAGCAACAGCACCCCGACCAAGCCCAGCTCCTCGCCAATGACCGCAAGAATGAAATCGGTATGCGGTTCAGGCAACCAGTGCAGCTTCTCCACACTGCCCCCCAGCCCTACACCAAAGATCTCGCCCCGTCCAAAAGAAATCAGTGAATGGGTGAGTTGATAGCCTTCCTTGAGGCGATAGGACTCGTGCCAAGGGTTCAAATAGGCAAAAAAGCGAGCACGCCGATAAGGCTCCAGCCAAATCATCAGCACGAAGGCGCTTAGCAGCACCAGCAGCATCAATGCAAACCCTCGGATATTGACTCCGCCCAAAAACAAAATCCCCACTGCCGTGGATGCAACCACCACAAAAGCGCCCAAATCAGGCTCCGCCAGCAGCAGCAACCCGATGAACCCAACGGCTGCGCCAATAGGGGTCACTGCACGCATGAACTTCTCACGCACGTCCATGCGACGCACCATGTAATCGGCCGCGTAAATCACCACTGCCAGCTTGGCCAATTCCGAAGGCTGAAATCGCATCACGCCCAAAGGCAACCAACGCCTGGAGCCATTCACAGAAATCCCCAGACCCGGAATGAGCACAGCCACCAACAACACCAATGTGCCCAGCAGCACCCATATGGCATTTTTGCGCCAGACTTCCATTGGCACCTGGAACACCGCCACTGCCGCTACGAAGGCCACCGCGATAGACACTACATGGCGAATCAAGAAAAACTCATTGTGCACGCCTGTCATGCGCGGGCTATCACCCATAGCAATGGAGGCCGAGTACACCATCACCACACTCCAGGCCAAAATGCCCACAAGCACGCCAAGCAGGGTTTGATCCACCCCTTCCACGACGGAAGGCTGAGCTGTAGTGCGAAGCCCCGAAGTCATACCCATGGTATGCACAGGCACATCTGGCATTTTCAGCCGCTCATCGCGACTTGTGATGCGCTGCCACCAACCGAAACGTTTATCGGCCTGCGTGCTCATGTCCAATCCCCCAATTCCTGACCGGCATCCAGAGCCAGAGCACGCACGCACGAGGTAAAAACTTCCGCGCGATGGGCATAGTCTCTAAACATATCCAGGCTCGCACACGCAGGTGAAAGCAGCACAGCATCCCCGGGCTGGGCCAAGGAAGCTGCGTGCTGCACGGCATGCTCCAGCGTAGCTGCGTGGTACAGCGGAATGCCCGTGCCTTGCAAAGCAGCTTCGATCACAGAAGCATCACGCCCAATCAGCAAAACAGCGCGCGCTGCCTGCCTCACAGGCCCGGCCAGAGGCGCAAAATCCTGCCCCTTGCCATCCCCACCAAGAATCACTACCAGCCGACGCGCGCCCCCTTCCATAATCAGGCCGTCCAACGCAGCCACGGTGGCCCCCACATTGGTGCCTTTGCTGTCATCAATGTATTCAACCTCTTGTACAAAACCCAGTGATTGCACACGATGCGGCTCGCCACGGTATTCACGCAAGCCATGCAACATATGGGCCAAACTGGCTCCCGTGGTCGAGGCTAAAGCCAGCGCTGCCAAAGCATTGCTGATGTTGTGGCGGCCACGAATGCGCAGCGCTGCGCAAGGCATGAGGCGCTGGCAAAAAGCTTCCGACATCCGCACCATCGGCTTGGCAGCACCAGCCCCACTCTGTACTCCCGGGACATCGCTGTAAACACGCGCCAGCCAAGGCATGCCCGCCTGGACTTCGACGCCCCAATCACCCGCCTGCTCAGGCACACCTAAGCCAAAACGCAAAATGGCACGACCGGTTACTACAGCGCGATGACGCCCTTTAGCGGGCTTTTCGTTAGCCTCCGCCAACTTGGGCATCAGGGCCATTGTTGTTGGATCGTCTCGATTGAGTATTGCCGTAGCTCGCTGACCATAAATACGCGCCTTTGCATGCACATAGGCCTGCATGCTGCCGTGCCAATCCAAATGGTCTTCGCTGACATTCAGAATAGTCGCTGCTGTAGGCTCAAAATGGCTGGAGTATTCAAGCTGGAAACTGGAAAGCTCTAGCACCCAAGCTTGTGGCAAAGCCAGTGCGTAAGCATCAGGCTGCACCTGTTTCGCCACTGCAGCCGCATTGCTGCAATTCGCATGCAGCCCCTCATCCTCTTCTTGCGCGACGCTAACCTCCCCAGCACTCGCAGCAGACTTTTCCTGCTCTGCGCTTTCCGCGTGCGCGCTGGCGCCCTCGCAAGCACACTGCGCCGCTTGCATGCGCGATGCCAGGGTATCCAGCAGCGAAGGGCCAATATTCCCCGCCACAGCGACGCTTAAACCCGCTCTTTCAAGTAGCTGGCCCGTTAACGACGTCACAGTGGTTTTACCGTTGGTCCCAGTAATGGCCAATACATACGGCCGGTAGCCATGTTCCTGGCGCAGCTTTGTCAGCATCTGGCTGAACAAATCCAGCTCACCACCGAAAAAGACGCCACTGTGTGCAGCCGCTGTGCGTACAGGCTCCACTTCAGCCAACGCCAATCCGGGTGAGCAATACACCGCCGAAATTTCTACATGCCCCACACGGCTGCGCAGCAGCGCAGCATCCAACGGCTGTCCCAGTACGCACTCTGCATCCGGCACTTCTTCGCGCAGATTAGCCCAATGCGGCGGTTGCGCACGCGTGTCTGCCACACGCACACGCATTCCTTGCGCGGCACACCAACGGGCCATCGCCAAGCCTGAAATGCCTAGGCCCAGAATCAGCACAAGAGGAGCAGTACTCTGTTTCATACCCTACCTCAGCTTCAAACTGGCCAGCCCCACCATGCACAGGAAAATGGTGATGATCCAAAAGCGCACAACCACCTGTGTCTCTTTCCACCCCTTTTTCTCAAAGTGATGGTGCAGAGGCGCCATCAAAAACAGGCGTCGCCCTTGGCCATAACGACGGCGCGTGTACTTGAACCAAACCACTTGCAGCATGACAGAGAGCGCTTCTGCCACGAAGATGCCGCCCATAATGGCCAGCACGAACTCCTGACGCACGATGACAGCAATGGCGCCCAACGCGCCGCCCAATGCCAGCGCGCCCACATCCCCCATGAACACTTGGGCAGGATGGGCGTTGAACCATAAAAAAGCCAAGCCCGCCCCAGCCATGGCAGCACAAAACACCAATAATTCGCCCGTTCCCGGGATATAAGGCAGGAACAGATAACGCGCGTACACGGCATGACCTGTGACGTAGGCAAAGACACCCAGCGATGCGCCCACCATGACCACAGGCATGATGGCCAGCCCATCCAACCCATCTGTAAAGTTGACGGCATTACTGGCGCCCACAATGACCAAAAAGCTCAACACCACAAAACCCAGCACGCCCAAGGGATAGGCCACCCCCTTGAAAAAGGGCACGGTCAATTGTGTGTTGAGTTCAAAGTCGGGAGAGAAGCCCGAGCGCACCCATTCGGCAAACAACACCAATACACGCCAGTTATCCACCTCGGAAATACTGAAGGCCAGATACAACGCTGCAACCAAACCGATCAGGGTTTGCAATAAGAATTTTTGGCGCGCAGGCATGCCCTCCGGATCTTTTCGCACGACCTTGCGCCAATCATCCATCCAACCGATCGCCCCAAAGCCCAGCGTGACCAGCAGCACAATCCATACAAAGCGATTGCTCAAATCGGCCCACATCAATGTCGCAATGGCGATGGCGATAAGAATAAGCGCTCCACCCATTGTGGGCGTGCCGCTTTTAACCAAATGGGTTTGCACGCCGTATTCGCGCACAGGCTGGCCGATTTTGAGCGAAACCAAATAGCGAATCACTCGCGGACCAGCTACCCAGCCAATCACCAACGCCGTCATGGCCCCCATCACGGCGCGGAAGGTCAAATACTGAAACACACGCAAAAAGCTCAGCCCATCAGGCGCTAGCGCCAACAAAATTTGCGAGAGCCAAAGCATCATGGCTGCACCCTCCCGCCTGCTTGCTGAGCAGCATGCAGGGCATGCTCGAACGCACGCTCCATTGCCATGAAACGCGAACCTTTGACAAGCAAGCTTGCCAGAGCAGGCGTTTGCACAGCCAGCGCTTGGCTCAACGTCGCCATATCCTGAAAATGCCGCGCCGCATTACCGAAGGCAGCGGCAGCATGCCCTGCTAACCTTCCCAAACTCCACAAGCCATCAATGCCACGGCTTTTGGCATAGGCTCCTATTTCCGCATGGAACTGCTCGCCACGCTCGCCCACCTCGCCCATATCGCCCAACACCAGCAGGCGCGGGGAAGGAAGGGCAGCCAATACATCAATAGCAGCCAGAACAGAATCCGGGTTGGCGTTATAGCAATCGTCCACCAGCCATTGGCGGGTGCCATCGGCGTACACCACCGCATGCAAGACCCCTCGCCCTTTCACCGGACGAAAGGCATTCAGCCCCTGAACAATGGCTTCGTGAGGTACTCCCGCCGCACTGGCAGCGGCGGCGGCGGCCACCGCATTGCAGAGGTTGTGTTGACCTAAAGCAGCCAACGTTACGGGAGCCGGTACACCATCAACGCACAAGTCCAATGCCCAACCCGCGTGCATGTCAATGTGCCATTGGGCTTGCAGGATGCGGGTGCGACCTTGCGCAACACCAAAGGTGTGAACGGTGCGTGCACCTGCCAGGCTCTGCCACAGCGCGCTGTAAGCGTCATCAGCGGGGAATACCGCCACACCATCAACAGGCAATGCCCTGATAGCGGCGCCATTTTCTTCGGCCACAGCCTGCACGCTGTGCATGAATTCTTGGTGCTCTCGCTGAGCGTTGTTTACCAACGCCACCGTGGGCTGGGCAATCCCAGCCAACAACGCAATTTCGCCAGAATGGTTCATGCCCAGTTCAAACACGGCTGCGCGGTGTGTCGAACGCAATCGCAACACCATCAGCGGCAGACCAATTTCATTATTGAAATTGCCCTGCGTTGCCAGGCAGGCATCGTCATAAGCAGCACGCAAGATCGCGGCGAGCATTTGCGTAACAGTGGTTTTACCGTTGCTCCCTGTCACCGCAATCACCGGAATCTCAAAGAGAGATCGCCACTGGCGCGCCAGTGCTTGCAAAGCAATTCGGGTATCCGCCACTTCAAGGCATGGCAGCCCTTTGATGGCTCTGCCTGCTTGCACCAATGCAGCCGCACTGCCTGCATCGCGCGCCTGAACAAGAAAATCGTGCGCATCAAAACGCTCGCCAACCAACGCTACGAACAAATCGCCCGTTTGTAAGGTGCGACTATCGCTATGCACCCGTTCCAACGCAACCGCCGCGGGGTCTGTCACACCGCACACCGTGCAGGGCACTCCGCCCTGCTCCAAAAGTTGCGCGGCCAATGCCAAGCTCATCATCATGCGCCCCTCACTTTCTGAGCTGCGCTGCGCAGTCCCAATGCCTGTTGTGCCTCTTGCATATCTGAGAATGGGTGTTTGACGCCTTTGACTTCTTGGTAATCCTCATGCCCCTTGCCTGCAATCAGCACTACATCACAAGCATTGGCTTGGGTCACCGCCTGCGCAATCGCTTGTCTGCGATCTTCCAGAATGTGTGCGGCTTGACGTTGCGCCAAAGTGAGACCTGTTAGCACTTGAGCAATGATGGCGGCGGGGTGCTCCCGGCGCGGGTTGTCACTGGTGATCCATAACGCATCAGCCCCTTGCGCTGCCGCCATGGCCATCAGCGGGCGTTTGCCCGGATCACGATCGCCCCCACAACCAAACACCACATTCAACTGCCCACCCCGCTGCTGTGCCACAGGGCGCAACGCCTGCAAGGCTGCGCGTAAGGCATCCGGGGTATGTGCGTAATCCACCACCACCAGCGGTTGCGTTGGCTGAGCTGGCACGATCTGCATACGGCCAGGAACAGCGGGTAAATTGGCACACCATGCTGCCGCTTGCGCCAACGCCACCCCCCGCGCGCGCAATACACACAAAAGCGCCAAAACGTTTTGCACGTTGTAAAGCCCTGTCACACCTGCCCGCATGCGCAGGCTTTGAACCGGGCTCGTCTGTTCATCCGGTGCGCTGTGCGGATACTCCTGCACTTCGAATATGGCGCTGCCGTCACCAAATTGCACGTCCACGCCCATCAGGCGCGCGCGCGCGACAGGCAAAGACTCAGCAGCCACAGCGTAATCCCACACATCCAGACCAGTGCGCGCGCTTGCCAGTGCACGGAGCTTGACGCCATAAGCATCTTGCGCATTGACGACAGCCACTTGCAAATCAGGCCACTCGAACAAGCGTTGTTTGGCCCGCCCATAAGCCTGCATAGTGCCGTGGTAGTCCAAATGGTCTTGCGTGAGGTTCGTAAATACCGCCACAGGAATGCGTGTGCCATTGAGACGGCCTTGCTCCAAACCGATGGAAGAAGCCTCTAAAGCACATGCAGTCGCACCTTGCTTACGCAGGCAACTCAGCTCCCATTGCAAACGCAGGGCATCTGGCGAAGTCATGCCTGTTTCCGCCACCATTGGAGGGATGCCCACGCCTAAAGTGCCGATATAACCGCATGGCGCCTCCGCACTCCCGCTGGCATGTGCCAGCCACCAAGCCAGTGTCGTCTTGCCATTGGTTCCAGTGACGGCTAGCACATCCATCTGAGCGCTAGGCTGCCCCCACCACAAGGCAGCAATTTCACCAGCCATGCGTTGCAACCCCTCGCACAAAGCAAGGCTGTGCCGCGCTTTCGTTTCGCGCGACCAAGCGGCGGAGTCTGCGTCGCACGCTTCCGCCAACACTGCCGAAGCACCCGAACGCAATGCGGCCACAACATGCTTGCGCCCATCCTGGGCGAACCCAGGCCAAGCTAAAAAAACATCACCCGACTGCAACAACCGACTATCGCTGTGCAAGCGCGCGCCTGCATGCACACGCTGGCGCAGCCAAGCCACCGCTTGCTCGGGCGTATCCAGACGTTGCAGCACGCTCATTGCAACACCTCCTCCTCATCGACCCCCGAGGCCACAATTTGCGGCTTGACATCCATATCGGGCTGTACACCCAGCAAGCGTAAGGTCTGCTGCACCACCTGACTAAACAGTGGCGCGGCAACAGCTCCGCCGTAATACTGGCCTGCGCTGGGCTCATCAATCATGACGGCAACGATGATGCGGGGATCCTCAATAGGGGCTAGCCCTACAAACCACGAACGGTATTTATTAGCCGCATAGTGCTTGCCGATTTGCTTGCGTGCCGTGCCGGACTTACCGCCCACGGAGTAGCCCACAGTCTGCGCGCGCTGACCCGAGCCGCCCGGCGCAGCGGCCATTTGCAGCATCTTCAAAACTGCCCGCGCCGTTTTGGGTGAGAACACCTGCACCCCCACCGGCGGCTGCTCGCGTCGAATCAGCGAAGCGGGCAACAAAACGCCCTCATTGGCAAACACGGTATAGGCGCGGGCCATTTGCAACAAACTGGCCGACAGCCCATAGCCATAGGACATGGTGGCCTTCTCCACGGGGCGCCAAGTCTTCCAGGGCCGCAAACTGCCGCTGGCCACCGCAGGAAAGCCGATCTGCGGCCTTTCACCAAAGCCCACTGCCGAGAGTACCTCCCACATATAGCTCGACTCCATCATCTGAGCGAGCTTGGTTGTGCCTACGTTGCTGGATTTCTGGATGATGCCTTCAACCGTCAAGTTACCGAAATTGCGCACATCCGAGAGCCTGGCTCCCGTCACCATGATGTGACCAGGATGGGTATTAATCACCGTGCGCGGATTGACCACTCCCGCTTCGAGGGCCATCGCCACAGTCAGCGGCTTCATCACCGAGCCTGGCTCGAAAACATCGGTCAAAGCACGGTTGCGCGAGCGGTGGTACAGCTCATCGCGCGTCAGCCGCGAGCGCTCGGCAGGGTCGTAATTGGGGTAGTTGGCCAGCGCCAAAATCTCCCCCGTACGCGCATCCAGCACCACCACGCTACCAGCCTTGGCTTTATGCGCCTGTACCTGCTCCAGCAATTTTCTATTGGTGAAAAACTGCACCTTGCTGTCGATGGCAAGGTGCACATCGCTGCCATCGACAGGCGCTACCTCATAGCCCTCAATCGTTTGCTCAAGGCGGTTGTTGATCTCACGACGCGAACCCGCCACGCCAGCGAGTTTGGCGTCATAGGCGGCCTCTATTCCTTCCTGGCCTTTGTCCTCTAAATTCGTAAAGCCCACGATATGGGAGACTGCCGGGCCTTCGGGATATTGACGCTTGTACCCTTTCTCCAAATAAACGCCGTGGATCCCAAGGGCCTGAATTTGTTGGCCAATTTCCCACTCCACAGGGCGGCCCACCCGCACCTGACCAAAACCGCTAATGGAAGCAAGCTTATCGTTCAGCTCCTTCAGCGTGATCCCCAGCAACTCAGCCAACCGGGTCAAATCGCTGGCTTTTGCCCCTCCCTTCCTCAACTCCGTCGGATTCGCCGATACGATGGCAAAAGGCACACTGGATGCCAAAATCAAGCCGTTGCGATCAAGCACTTTGCCGCGGTTGGCTGGCAAGTCCACGGTGCGGGCATACCGTTTCTCCCCTTCCGTCTGGAAAAACTCATTGGAGAACACCTGCACATACGCAGCGCGCACGATCAACCCCAGAAACACTAGCGCCAACATCACCAGTACAAACCGGCTACGCCAAACAGGCGCCTTGCTGGCCAGCAACGGGCTGGTGGCGTAAGCGACAGGACGCACCCTGCTCATGGCGCGCCCCCTTCAGAACCGACAGGAGCGGCCTGATCCAGCACCCGCTGCGTGCGCGTAGCTGGCTCGTGGACATACCGAGTCGTTGCGGGCGTGGCAGCGCGCATTTGCAAATCGGTGCGCGCAAATTGATCCACCCGTACCGCAGCCGCTTGCGCGCGCAGCATCACTTGCAGCGCTTCAAACTCCGTCTCCAATTGCCGCGCCAGACGAACTTCCTTGTCCAGCTCGGAATACAACCGCCGCGCATCGTATTGCACGCGCACCAAAGCCAACGCCGACGCCACCGCCAACAACAGCAGCAACAGATTCAGACGCACGACCATACTGCCTCCGTTCTCTGTGCCACGCGCATGATGGCGCTGCGCGCCCGAGGATTGGCGGCTACCTCCTGCGCGCTGGGGCGAATGCGCGCCACCGCAACCAGTGGCATGGCTTGCACCTGAGCGCTCACGATGGGCACACGACGGTCGTAGCCAGGCTCGCGCGCATGCGCATCAATAAACCGCTTGACGATGCGATCTTCCAGCGAATGAAAGCTGATCACTACCAGGCGACCACCCGGACGCAACACCCGCAACGCCGCTTCTAGCGCTTGTCGCAATTCCTCAAGCTCTGCGTTGATGAAAATCCGTAAAGCCTGAAAGGTGCGCGTCGCAGGGTTCTGCCCCGGCTCACGACTTTTGACCGCACCAGCCACGAGTGCGGCAAGTTCTGCGGTGCGGGCAATAGCCCCCCGCTCCTGTCGGCGAGCAATAATCGCCGCTGCAATGCGGCCAGCATACCGTTCTTCACCATATTCACGTATCACCTCGGCAATCTCGCCCTGTTCGGCGTGTGCTAACCACTGCGCCGCCGTTTGTCCACGCGTACTGTCCATACGCATGTCCAGCGGGCCATCCATACGAAAACTGAATCCACGGCTGGCATCGTCAAGTTGAGGCGAACTCACGCCCAAGTCCAACAACACCCCATCCACACTGGCCTCTGGCAATTGCGCCAAATGGGCAAACCCTTCGTGGCGGATTTGCATGCGCGCATCCCCCATCGCTTGTGCACAGGCAATGGCTTGCGGATCTTTATCAAAAACGATTAATTCATCGGCAACGCCCATGCGCGCCAGAATGGCTCGGCTATGGCCACCGCGCCCAAATGTGGCATCCACCCAGCGCAAAGGCGTGCCTGCCGGGCGCGTTTCAACGGCGCCAAACAATGCATCAACAGCCTCGTGAAGGAGGACGGTAGTGTGCTCAAACTGCATCTCAGCACCCCGTCAAAAAGTGAAATCTTTCAGCGCATCAGGCATGCCCTCGGCCATGGCCGCCGCTTCTTTTTCTTCGTAAATGGCCTTATCCCACAGCTCGAAGTAGCTCCCCATACCCAGCAATAGCGCCCCTTTTGTCAGCTTGGCAGCCTCGCGCAACTCAGGCGCCACCAGCAAGCGCCCTGTGGCGTCTATATCGGTGTCCAGTGCGCTGCCCACCAGGATGCGCTTAAACCATTTGGCAGATTCGGGCAGCTCCAACACCTTGGTGCGGTAGCGCTCCCAATCGGGGCGCGGAAACAACATCAAGCACCCATCGGGGCTGCGCGTGAGCGTGACCCGCCCTTCAAACTGCCCTACCAGGACGTCCCGATACCGGGTCGGCACAGAAAGCCGCCCCTTGGCATCGATAGTGACGGAGGAAATCCCCTGGAAAAGCATGATTCAACCCAAATGCAGGCCAGCCCCTATTCCACATAAAACCACATAAGGGCCTATTTCGGCACGAAGTGTCACTGTAGCAGGATTTGCTGAAGCTAATTCTGCGAGAGACAATTTTTTGCAGTCGAATCAATAAGTTAGCCGCCAGTGTCAACAAGTGACACTGGCGGCCTAGCTGTTTAAAAATAATGGGTTACACCCGATTTAGAAAGTAATGAGTGAGATAAAGATCTCTAAAACTGGCATCTCTACAAGATGTAACGCGACAAATCCTCATCGCGGCTTAGTTCGCCCAGCCTTTCATTCACATACGCGGCGTCAATCACCACCGTCTGGCCGCTCATATGGGTGGCCTGGAAGCTCACCTCGTCGAGCAAACGCTCCATGACGGTAGCCAGGCGCCGTGCACCAATGTTCTCCGTGCGCTCGTTAACGTCGTAGGCAATCTGCGCCAAGCGCTCAATACCATCTTGCTGGAATTGCAGCGTGACGCCTTCGGTCGCCAGCAGCGCCTTGTATTGCTCAACAATGGACGCATGCGTGCTGGCCAAAATGGCGACGAAATCCGCCACGGATAGCGAAGCCAGCTCGACGCGAATGGGAAAGCGCCCCTGCAACTCCGGAATCAAGTCACTGGGCTTGCTCAGGTGGAAAGCGCCAGAGGCAACGAACAGCATGTGATCCGTTTTCACCAAACCGTATTTGGTCTGCACCGTCGTGCCCTCAACCAGCGGCAGCAAATCACGTTGCACCCCCTGGCGAGAAACATCGCTGCCGGAAGTTTCGTTGCGCACAGCCACCTTGTCGATTTCATCAATAAACACAATGCCGTTTTGCTCTGCGTTAAACAGGGCACGGCTGCGAATCT
The DNA here is from genome assembly GCF_003703475.1 of Allofranklinella schreckenbergeri. GTDB lineage: Bacteria > Pseudomonadota > Gammaproteobacteria > Burkholderiales > Burkholderiaceae_C > Lampropedia > Lampropedia schreckenbergeri. Next base: position 196,430 of record NZ_RDQM01000004.1, read on the forward strand.
CCTCCTCGTTAACCAGGCTGGCCGCTTCCTCATCCACCAGCAAGCGGCGCGCTTCGCCAATGCGCACCTTGCGCTTTTTTTTCTGAGTCTGCTGCATCTGCTCCATCCAGTCGCGCAAGCTCTCGGCAACATCCTGCATGCCCGCAGGCCCCATAATCTCCAACTGCTGTTTGGGCGCTGCCAGCTCCAGCTCAATTTCCTTGTCGTCCAATTGGCCTTCGCGCAGCTTTTTGCGAAATACCTGGCGCGTGGCGTTGTCCGCTGGCGCGGCATCACTGGAAGGCGAGCTGGGGATGGGCACCAGCACATCCAGAATGCGATCTTCCGCCGCATCCTCAGCTCGTGTGCGCAAGCGGCGCATTTCATTTTCACGCTCGAGCTTGACGGCCACCTCCACCAAATCCCGCACGATGGAGTCCACATCCTTGCCCACGTACCCCACCTCGGTGAACTTGGTTGCCTCCACCTTGATGAAGGGCGCATCGGCCAGGCGCGCCAAGCGGCGGGCAATCTCCGTCTTGCCCACGCCTGTGGGGCCAATCATGAGGATGTTTTTCGGCGTGATCTCGGCCCGCAAGCCTTCGGGCACTTGCTGGCGTCGCCAGCGGTTGCGCAGTGCGATGGCTACTGAACGCTTGGCCGCTTGCTGGCCTACCACGTGACGATCAAGCTCGGAGACGATTTCCTGGGGCGTCATGGAAGACATGGGGAGATGCAATGGATCAAAAGAAGAAGAAAAGACAGCGCCTGGCCCGCGCCGCACGCCATATCTGGCGCACGCACACAGCCTGACTCAGCCGCACGCTGCGCAAAAGGCGCCAAGACTCAATCCAGCACTTCAACGGTGTGGTTGAGATTGGTGTAGATGCACAGCTCGCCCGCGATTTTGAGCGACTGGCGCACGATGGCTTCCGCAGAGAGGTCGGAGTGTTCCAGCAACGCTTTGGCGGCCGAATGGGCATAAGCGCCGCCGGAGCCGATGGCGACGATGCCTTGCTCCGGCTCCAGCACATCGCCGTTGCCGGTGATGATGAGCGAGACGTTTTTATCCGCCACAGCCAGCATTGCCTCCAAACGACGCAACACGCGATCGGTGCGCCAATCCTTGGTCAGCTCAATCGCGGCGCGGGCCATGTGGCCCTGGTGTTTTTCCAGCTTGGCTTCAAAGCGCTCAAAAAGCGTAAAGGCATCGGCCGTGGCGCCTGCGAAGCCCGCCAGCACCTGGTTGTGGTAGAGCCTGCGGACTTTGCGCGCCGAACCTTTGACGACGATATTGCCCAGCGTGACCTGGCCGTCGCCGCCGATGGCCACTTGCATACGCCCTTGGGCATCGGGACGGCGGACGCTAAGGATGGTGGTTCCATGAAACTGTTGCATGGGCACCGAAGTAAGGGCGCTTGCGCCATCTTCAAGCCATGCGCTTGAAAAAGGCAACAGGCAGGCACGCTGTTGAGGGCTGCGGCCAGCACGGGGCGTAAGGCGCTCGCCCAAGCAGAGCCTCCAACATCGACCCCCTCATTTATTACAAATCAAAAAGAAAACAAATCACCCTATTTCGGCATGATGGTATTAAAATTGCTTTTATTAATGATTTAAAAATTAAAACCCCGCTGGGCAGACGGTCGCCCGTCTGCCCAGCGGGGTTGCGCCCCAAAGGCGATCTCAATTCTTGCGCGGCACCACGCGGGCATGCTCCTGGATACCCAACACCGAAAAGAAAATGGCGACCAGCCGATGCAGATTGCTGAACACCACCGCGCGCCCTTCACTTTGCTGCTGCGCCGCCCAGTTCAGCACCGAGCCTGCGGCGGTGAAATCCATCGCCACCAGCTTGCTGCAATCGATATCCACCGGCGCGCGCTCAGGCAAATCCGCCACCGCTTGTTCGAGCTGGCTCGTGGCGTCGTCCTCGATACGGCCTTGCAGCGTGCCTTTTTGCATCACGGGCTTGTCCGCCTCGCCCTCACCCGCCTCCTCTGGCGTTTGCTCAGGGTTGTCGCCAGCCCCGTAGCGCGCGGTCGGCGGCGCCCACGCCGGTGGGGATTCCTCGTACGTAATGGTGTAGTCCAAAGCGGCCAGCTCGAACGTTTCCGCATCGCCCATCAGCCGCAGCAGCGCCAGCCGCAGCAGCCACCAGTTGCGATCAACCGAGGAGCCACCTTCGCTCGTATGCGCCTCGATGATGCGCATCAAATTCTCCGCCCCGGAAAACTGCACCACGCCTTCCTGCGCGCTCAAATCCTGCACGAACTGGATCAAAGCCTGCAGCGCTTCGGGCTGGATGCTTTTCAGCCGCGTCCAGTTCAAGGTGTAAGGCGCGCGCGCTCTCTGCCGCAACGCCGATGCCGTCGCCACGGTTTGCACGGAAACTTCCGGCGAACTCATCCAGGAGAAAGGGCGACGATTGTCCCCACTGACCTGCGACTCGCTGCCAAGCTGCTCAGGCATGGAAAACCACACCGGCGCCGAGCGATCGAAACGCTTGGCGAAATCGATGGCCACCGCGTGAAAGCGGTCCTGGGCGCCAATAGCGCGATAAAGGTCGAACAACGTCATCCAGATATCGACCTGCTGCTCCAACGGTGCGCCCGCATGCTTGCGGATCACGTCAATCAGCACTTTCTCAGCCTCCGCCACGCGGTTGCTGGCAAACAGGATGGACGCTTCTTCCAAATCGGCCTGATGCACAAATAACTCCTCAAATCCGTAAAACGCCAACACGGCATCTATATCGCGCAGCTTGGCAACCCAGTCGGCCAATGGCGCTTGCAATGCTTGCTCCCCCTGCTCCATCGCCCGGCGCGCGGCGCGCACCTGGGCAGCAACCTCATCGGCAAAAAACAAGCTTGAGCCTGTCAGGAAAAAGCCCGAAACCGCTTCGTCCTCTACTGCCGCTGGCGGCGCAGGCGCCATCCGACTTTGCATGTCGGCCTGTTTGCTGCTGCGCCCTTGCTGCCCGCCTTGCCACCATTGCCGCGAGAGCTGCTCTTCAATCTCGTTGATTTTCTGCAGCGTGCCCTCCCGCGTGGCCTGCGGTGCCAAGGCTGGCTTGTAGTCACCCAGTTGCGATCCAGGCCGGTTGCTGGTGAGCACGGCCAGGACGCTGGGCGTCATATGGGCCTGGCGCTGCTTTTTGCGTCCGTTGATGATTTTGCGCAGGTGCGCAAACTCTGCTCGGCGGATAAAGTCATTGCGGCGTTTGCGCTCTATGCGCTCGCGCAATTGCTGGGCGTTGATTTCTTCCTCCGCATTCACCTCCGGCTGATCCAAGTCCTTCCAATCCTTGGTCGGATTGCTGACGAACTTCACCACCTTCGACAGCAGCCCGCCCACCGATGGAGGTGGCGGGCTGGTAGGGGGGGGACTCTGCGGGGGTGGGGGAGGCATAGCTCAAGCTGGGCCTTATGAATGCCCGTTTACGCGCCAAACATCTTCTGCCGAATCTCACGGCGCTGCTGCGCTTCCAGCGAAAGCGTAGCGGTCGGTCTGGCCAGCAGGCGCGGCAAACCAATCGGCTCGCCTGTCTCTTCGCAATAGCCGTAGTCGCCCGCATCGATGCTGGCGATAGATTGCTCAATTTTCTTGAGCAGCTTGCGCTCACGGTCGCGCGTGCGCAGCTCCAGCGCATGCTCTTCCTCGATCGTGGCGCGATCGGCCGGGTCAGGCACCACGGAGACTTCCTCGCGCAAATACTCCGTCGTCGCGCCTGCCTTGCGCAACATATCCTCCTTCAGCGCGACCAAGCGATGGCGAAAGAACGCCATTTGCACGTCGTTCATGTAGTCGTCCTCAGGCATGGCCAGCACATCCTGGTCCGTCAAGCTGGTCACGTCCAGGGGTTTGCTCTTGCTTGTCGCCTTGCTGGCTTTAGCCGCCGTCTTGGTCGGCGCGGCCGCACTTTTGGTTGCCATGTCTCTCAATTGCCTCTTTAGGTTGGTCGTTCATTAAAGCTTCGTGCATCGCCAGCGGCCACCGCATGCCAGCGGCCGCCCTCCAGGCGCGGGGGCGGATTGTAGCCACATTCGTTTGGCCAGCTTATACGTGCGAAAACAGTTGGAAAGCGGTTGATTTTCAAGACGTCAGCGACTGCTCCAGCCCCTGAATCAAGATATCCCGGGGCAAATCGATGCCGATGAAAACCATTTTGCTCTCTCGAACCTCGCCCTCACCCCAGACAGGCCCCAAGTCGCTGCCCATGAGCTGATGCACGCCCTGGAAAATCACCTTGCGCTGTACCCCTTTCATATGCAGCACCCCTTTGTAGCGCAGCATGCGCGGGCCGTACACGTTGACGATGGCACCCAGGAAATCCTCCAGCAACGCCGGATCAAAAGGGCGCACCGCCCGAAAGACAAAGCTTTTCACATCGTCATCATGATGATGGTGGTGGGGGTGGCTGCAATGCTCACCATGCGCGTGGTCGTGCCCGCAATGCCCGTGGTCGTGCTCGTGTTCGTGGTCGTGGTCGTGGTGATGGCCGTGCTCAGGCCCGCTCAACAAATCCGGATCGATATCGAGCTTGGCATTGAGATTAAACCCTTTCAAATCCAGCACCCGGTGCAGCGGCACCTGGCCAAAATGCGCCTCCTCCATTGCCGCGCGCGGGTTGATGTGCTTGAGGCGGTGGATCAGCGCTGCCTTCTCCTGCGGTGAGATCAAATCGGTCTTGCTCAGGAAAATCTGATCGGCAAAGCCAACTTGGCGGCGCGCCTCCTGGCGGTCGTTCAACTGCTGCTGGGCGTGCTTGACATCGACCAAGGTAATCACGCTATCGACCATGAAGTTCTCCGCCATCTCATCGTCCATGAAGAAAGTCTGGATCACTGGGCCGGGGTCGGCCAGACCTGTGGTTTCGATGATGACGCGATCAAACGCCAATTGCCCGCTGCGGCGCTTGTCCAGCAGCTCTTGCAGCGTGCTGCGCAAATCCTCGCGAATGGTGCAGCAAATGCAGCCATTGCTCATTTGCACGATTTGCTCTTGCCCCTCGCGCACCAGGATTTCGTTATCGATGTTTTCTTCGCCAAACTCGTTCTCAATGACAGCAATGCGCTGGCCATGCGACTCTTGCAGCACACGGTTCAGCAAGGTGGTTTTGCCGGCGCCCAAAAAGCCGGTCAGAATGGTCACAGGAATCAGCGCCATGCGGGTAGGTCCTCTCTCGATACAAACAAAAAACGGCCTGCGTCAGGCCAAAGATCAGTGTAGTGCGGCTGTCAAGAGCATGCGCGGGGGCGCACCAAGGACGCACACGAACGAGCCGCAACGCACACGGCGTGCAGGGAAAAGCGTATGAGCCATTGCCTACAATGCCTGCCTTTCTCGCTTCACGCATACAGAACACATGAAAAAAGCCATTGTTACAGGCATCACCGGGCAGGATGGTGCCTACCTTGCGCAGTTGTTGCTGGAAAAGGGCTACCGCGTCTTCGGCACTTTTCGCCGCACCAGCTCCGTCAATTTCTGGCGCATGGAGGAGCTGGGCATTGCCAACCATCCGAACCTGGAGCTGGTCGAATACGACTTGACCGACTTGTCGGCCAGTATCCGCCTGCTGGAGCACACCGAGGCCACCGAGGTCTATAACCTGGCTGCCCAGAGCTTCGTTGGCGTCTCCTTCGCGCAGCCCATCACCACGGCGGAGATCACCGGCATCGGCGCTGTCAACCTGCTGGAAGCCATCCGCATCGTCAATCCGAAAGTGCGCTTCTACCAAGCCTCCACATCGGAAATGTTCGGCCTGGTGCAAGCGGTGCCGCAATCGGAATCCACCCCGTTCTACCCGCGCAGCCCCTACGGCGTCGCCAAGCTGTATGCGCACTGGATGGCCGTCAATTACCGCGAAAGCTACGGCATCTTTGCCGCCAGCGGCATCTTGTTCAACCACGAAAGCCCGCTGCGCGGGCGCGAATTCGTCACCCGCAAAATCACCGACGGCGTCGCCAAAATCCGCCTGGGCCAGCTTGACGCGCTGGAGCTGGGCAACCTGGACGCCAAGCGCGACTGGGGCTTTGCCAAGGAATACGTTGACGCCATGTGGCGCATGCTGCAAGCCGATGCGGGTGACACCTTCGTCGTCGCCACCGGCCGCACTGAATCCGTGCGCGACTTTGTGCGCATGGCCTTCAAGGCCGCCGATATCGCGCTGGAATTCTCCGGCAGCGGCGAGAGCGAAATCGGCGTGGATGCCGCCACCGGCAAAACGCTGGTGCGCGTCAACCCGCGCTTTTACCGCCCGGCGGAAGTCGATTTGCTCATCGGCGATGCCAGCCGCGCCCGCGAGCTGCTTGGCTGGCAAGCCCAAACCTCGCTGGAGCAGCTCTGCCAGATGATGGTCGAGGCCGATTTGCGCCGCAACCGCGCGGGTTTTTCCTTCTGAACCGCACAGAGGGCCGTATGGAGAGCGCTGCGAGCCAACCCCGCGTGCTGGTCACTGGCGCCAGCGGTTTTACCGGCCGGTACGTGGTGCAGGAGCTGCTGGCGCACGGCTGGCAGGTTTCGGCTTTGCTGCAAAGCGCGGCCACGCCGCAAGAAAGCCTGCCCGCAGGCGTCACGCCCCTGTACGCCCATTTGCTTGATGCGCCTGCCGTGGCCGCCGCCGTGCGCGCGGCGCAGCCGCAAGCCGTCATCCACCTGGCGGCCGTGGCCTTCGTGGCGCACGGCCAGGCGCAGGACTTTTACCAAGTCAACCTCATCGGCACGCGCAACCTGCTGGCAGCGCTGGCCGAGCTGAGGCAGCAACCTGCGCGCGTGCTGCTGGCCAGCAGCGCCAATGTTTACGGCAACGCCGCTGCTGGCCGCCTGGGCGAAGATACCCCCATGCGCCCGGCCAACGACTACGCCGTCAGCAAAGCCGCCATGGAGATGATGGCCCAGCTTTGGGCGCCCGCCCTGCCCCTGCTCATCGTGCGCCCCTTCAACTACACCGGCGTGGGGCAAGGCGAGCAATACCTGGTGCCCAAGATCGTGGCCCACTTCCGCCGCCGTGCGGCGCAAATCGAGCTGGGCAATTTGCACGTCTGGCGTGATTTTTCCGACGTGCGCTACGTCGCCGCCGTCTATCGCCGCCTGCTGCAAGCGCCCATGCCCGCCAGCGGCAGCATTCTCAACATCGGCTCGGGGCAATTGCACAGCCTGGGCGAAATCATCGAGATGGCGCAAAACCTCACCGGCCATACCCTGCAAGTGCGCGTCAACCCCGCCTTTGTGCGCGCCAATGAGGTGCGCGAACTCTGCGCCGACACCACCGCGCTGCAAGCAGCGCTGGGACAACCGCCCCTGCCCCCCATCGCCTTGCGCGACACCCTAGCCTGGATGCTGCAAGAAACACCCCCGTAAATTGCAATTCAAAGTAAAATCAACTCAATTACCAAGTTGCCAAAACAAGGTATTTTTATTTCCTTTTGGTTTAGAAAAATAAAGACTTTCGGCTACCAGCGCCCACTCGCCCAGTGTGGCGCCGCACCTTGGCTTGAAATCGCCAAGGTGAATTTTGTATGATCGCCCGCTGCCCGCCCCATGCGCCGCGCGGGCCGCTTTCATTTTTTGAGGAACCCCTTTGCCATGATGGTTTTGTACTCCGGCACCACCTGCCCGTTCTCCCACCGCTGCCGTTTCGTCCTGTTTGAAAAGGGGATGGATTTTGAAATCCGCGATGTGGATCTGTTCAACAAACCCGACGACATCAACGTGATGAACCCCTACGGCCAGGTGCCCATCCTGGTCGAGCGCGACCTCATCCTCTACGAATCCAACATCATCAACGAGTACATCGACGAGCGCTTCCCCCACCCGCAACTCATGCCCGGCGACCCGGTGGATCGCGCCCGCGTGCGGCTGTTCTTGCTCAACTTCGAGAAAGAGCTGTTCGTGCACGTCTCCACGCTGGAGTCTGGCGACGCCAAGGCCAAGGAGAAAGCCCGCCAGCACATCCGCGACCGCCTCACGCAACTGGCGCCCAACTTCCTGAAAAACAAATACATGCTGGGCGAGAACTTCTCCATGCTCGACGTTGCCATCGCCCCCCTGCTCTGGCGCCTGGAGCACTACGGCATCGAACTCAGCCGCAACGCCGCCCCGCTGCTGAAATACGCCGAGCGCATGTTCTCGCGCCCCGCCTACATCGAAGCGCTCACCCCTTCCGAAAAAGTGATGCGCCGCTAAACGGCACAGCAAAGGCGGCAATGCCGCCTTTTGCATTTTCTCTGCCCTTCTCCCTTCCCCAACACCTTGCCGCAGGCCCACCATGCACGCCGACGACGACGCACTGCCCTCCACCCAACCCTATTTGCTGCGCGCTCTGCACGAATGGTGCACCGATAACGGCTTTACCCCCTATCTGGCCGTTCAAGTCGATGGCTCGGTGCAAGTGCCGCCCGAATTCGTGCGCGACGGGCAAATCGTGCTCAACCTCAGCTACGACGCCACCGACAAGCTGCAAATGGGCAACGAATACATCGAATTCCAGGCCCGCTTTGGCGGCGTGGCGCGCCAAATCATCGTCCCCGTGCACCGCGTGCTGGCCATTTACGCGCGCGAGAACAACCAGGGCATGGCCTTTACCGTCTCGGACAGCTACCTCGCGCCAGCCCCTGCCGAAAGCGCCCCGCCCAAGCCCACATTGGCTCCTTCGGCCACACCCGTGACAGAAGGCGACGAGCCGCCCGACGGCAACGGCCCTGCGCCCGCAAGCAAACGCCCCGCTTTGCGCTTGGTGAAATAAGCATGCCCACCGCCTCGCCACTGCCGCACACCATCGGCCTTGCCCTTGCTGGGCTCGCCTGGGTGCTGGCGGCCGCGCCAGCCGCCGCGCAAACGCAGCCTGCGCTGGAGCAAGCGGACATCATCGAGCTGCTGGAGATGCCCCAGATCGACACGCCCCTGATGCAACTGCCCATTGAGCAAGGCACACGCGCCCTCACAGGCCGCACCAGCGCGGCGGGCAAACGCCAGCAGCAACCCGATCCCGCGCTGGCCAGCCTCAACGCCACGCGCACGCTGTGTGATGCTGCTCTGGAAGCCATGGCTGCATCGCGCGTGGAGCACGCCTTTGCAGCGTTGGCCCCCCACTGGCCCCTGCCGCCACAAGAAATTACCCGCCTGGCCAAGGAAACCGCCGCTCAGTTCAAGCAATTGAACAAAACCTACGGCGCCACGCTGGGCTACGAATGGGTGCACACGCACAGCGCAGGCGCCAGCCTGGTGCAGCACGCCTATCTCCTCAAGCTCGAACGCCATGCGCTGCGTGTGAGCTGCATTTTTTACAAGCCCCGCGAACAGTGGCAGATCCACACCGTGTTCTGGGACGATCAACTGCAAACCTTGCTGGAGCACTGATGCTGAAAATTTTGGTGAGCAACGACGACGGCTACCTCGCCCCTGGCATCGTGGCCCTGGCCGAAGCCCTTGCGGCCCTACCCGATACGCAAGTGCAAGTCATCGCGCCTGAGTACAACAACAGCGCCAAATCCAACGCGCTAACGCTGCATGCGCCGCTGTACGTTTTTGAATCCCACAACGGCTTTCGCTACATCAACGGCACGCCTGCGGACTGCGTCCACGTGGCACTCACGGGCCTGTTGGACGAGCGCCCGGATCTGGTCGTCTCCGGCATCAACAACGGCGCAAACATGGGCGATGACACCATTTACTCCGGCACCGTTGGCGCTGCCATGGAAGGCTATTTGATGGGTGTGCCCGCCATCGCCTTCTCCTTGGTGGAAAAAGACTGGGCGCACCTGGACGCCGCCGCCATCACCGCCGCGCGCCTGGTCGCCCTGCTGCGCGCGCGCGGCCAAATCGGCGCGCGCCCCTGGCTGCTCAACGTCAACATCCCCAACCTTCCCCTGGCCAGCCTGCAAACTGCGCGCTGGTGCCGCCTGGGGCGTCGCCACGCCGCGAAAAACGTCATCCGACAGCAAAACCCGCAAGGGCGCACCATGTACTGGATCGGCCCCTCGGGCAAGGCCGCCGACGCCCGCGAAGGCACGGACTTTCACACTGTCGCCCAAGGGCATGTGGCCGTCACGCCGCTGCAAATCGACCTGACCGACCACAACGGCCTGCCCGACTGGCGCCAAGCCATGCCCTTGGCCGAGCTGGACCTCAACCACCTGGGCGAATCGGCATGAATACGCCCCGCAAACCACGCTTTCCCGCCCAGGTGCTGCCCAGCCAAACGGGGCGGCGTGGCCTGGGCGGCGCTGGCGCCGTGCCGCGCCAGCCCTTGGGGCCATCGGCGCCGCTGGTTTCGCCCGGCGCCCAACCCGCAAACGCGCCAGCCACTCCCACCCCTGCACCGATTGCCACCTACCCCCCATCCGAGCGCCCGCCGGCAACCGCCCCTGCTGCTTCATGGGGTCTGCCCGTCGATCCCCCCGGGCAGGAAAGCGCACGCATGCGCATGGTCAAGCGCCTGGCCGCCTTGCCACACCTGCACCCCGCCGTGCTGCACGCCATGCAAACCGTGCCGCGCCATGCCTTTATCGACTCGGCCTTGATGACCAAGGCGTATGAGGACAACAGCCTACCCATCGGCTTTGGCCAAACCATCTCCAAACCCTCGGTCGTCGCCCGCATGCTCTCGTTGGCCCTGCAAGCGCCTTGCGTGCCCCCAGGTGCCAGCCGCATCCCCATGCGCGTGCTGGAGATCGGCACCGGCTGCGGTTACCAAGCTGCGGTGATGAGCCACATCGCCAGCGAGGTCTATTCCATCGAACGCGTGCGCGGCCTGCACGAGCGCGCCCGCAGCCACCTGCGGCCCTTGCGCGTAAGCAACCTGCACCTGCTCTTTGGCGATGGCATGGCCGGTTACGCCGCTGGCGCGCCCTACGCCGCCATCGTCAGCGCCGCAGGCGGCGACGCCATCCCCCAAGCCTGGGTGGACCAGCTCGCCATCGGCGGGCGCATCATCGCCCCCACCTCCAATGCCAGCGGTGCCCAGCAACTGCTGGTGATCGACAAAACCGCCTCCGGCGTGCGCCAGCACGCGCTCGAGGCCGTGCACTTTGTTCCATTAAAATCCGGCGTTGATTAGCGCCAGTTTCCGGCCTATTGAGAGCCTCCTATGCGAAGGCTTGGCGCAAGCAGGCAACACCGGCTCTTGATCGCCCGGGACCGCAGCGCTGGCAGCTCCTCCAACACCCCCCTCTTTCGTCAATTACAAAGGATTCACCGATGCACTCTCCCAAACGATGGCTGGGCTTGAGCAGTTTGGTTGCGGCTTGTGTGCTGGCTGGCTGCTCCAGCGTCTCCCTCAACTCCGGCGCCCCGGTGGAAAACCGCACCGGCCCTGACGGCATGACAGGCAGCGTCGCCCCCATCGTCCCCGTGCCGCCCGGCCATTACGCCGTCAAGCCAGGCGACACCCTCATCCGCATCGGCCTGGAAACCGGCCAGAGCTGGAAAGACATCGCCGCCTGGAACCAACTCCCCAATGCCGACGTGATCGAAGTCGGGCAGATTCTGCGCGTAGTGCCCCCAAGTGCACAGCCCCGTGCAAGCGTTGCTGGCGCTGCGGCTGCCGCTACTGCCAGCCAGGCAGCCAGCAGCGGCGTGGAAGTGCGCCCCATCCAGCCCCAAGGCAGCGCCAGCACAGGCAGCGCCCAGGCCACCACGCCGAAAACGCCGCCCGTCACCACCGTCCACGCCACACCGGCCAACACCTCCGGCATCCAATTCGTCTGGCCTGCCAACGGGCCTTTGCTCTCCGGTTTTAACGAAACCAACAACAAGGGCTTTGATATTGGCGGCGCCTCGGGCGATCCGGTCATGGCCGCCGCCGATGGCCACGTGGTGTATGCCGGCGCGGGCCTGCGCGGCTACGGCAACCTCATCATCCTCAAACACAACGATGAGTACCTCACCGCCTACGCCCACAACAAAGTCTTGCTCGTCAAGGAAGACCAGCGCGTGGCGCGCGGCCAAAAAATCGCCGAGATGGGCAATACCGACGCCGACCGCGTGAAGCTGCACTTCGAAGTGCGCCGCCAAGGCAAGCCCGTCAACCCCAGCAGCTACCTGCCCAAGCGATAAGGATGACCAATCAAAGGAAAATACACCCTCCATCAAAATTGCCGAAACAATGCAATTTCATTTCCTTTGATTTGTAAAATATCAAAAAATACTACTCCAATTGCACTGCACCCCAAGGGCTGGACATCTCTCCAGCCCTTGGTTTTTTTTCATGGCGAAATACAGGGGGAAGGCATTCAAGCCGCCAGCATGCGCTGCAAGGCCTCCAAATCCTGCGCCCCTGCGGCATAAGCTTTTTCTTCAATGGCGCGATAGCGGGCGATGATTTCTTCGCCCACCGGCGTCAGCCGCGCGCCGCCGCCGTGCGCGCCGCCGGTACTGGCCTGGGTGGCGGGCGAGGTCAGGGATTTGTTCAGCTCATCGAGCAGCAGCCACGCGCGGCGATAGGACATGCCGATATGGCGCGCCGCCCCGGAAATCGAGCCCACATCGCGCACCGCCTCCAGCAGCTCAATCTTGCCTGGCCCGATGGCCACCACCTCATCGCGGTACACCCGCAGGCGAAATTTCGTCGTCACATGCATGGTCCGTTCCTCCAAAACCCATTTTTGTCGATCGCGCATTGTGCCAAAAGCGTTGTACCCAGCAATAATGAAAACGACAAAAAAACCAGTAATCTCAAATTATTAACAAACAAACCGTCTCACATAAAGCTAAAATCTTGGCAGCTCTGCCGTTCGCAGGCTGCTCCCTGCGAGTCTGTTCACGGCGCGGTCAGAATCGGCTTTCTTCTGCCCCCTTTGATAAGGAAATCCACCATGAAAATCAGCGCGCGCAATGTTTTGCCCGGCAAGGTTGTTGCCCTCACCAAAGGCCCTGTAACGACCGAAGTCGTGCTGGAAGTCGCCCCCGGCGTGCAAATCACCGCCACCATCACCACCCACTCGGCCGAGCAGCTGGGCCTGAAAGAAGGCGACAAGGCCTATGGCATGATCAAGGCCTCCAGCGTCATGGTGGGTGTGGACTGATTCAAGCCCCCCGTTACTCGCCTGCCAACGGGCCGCAACACCGCTGAACCCGCACGGGCGGCCCAGGCACTTGCCCCAAAGCGTCGATGGATCGGCTTCATCGGCGCTTTTTTCGTGGTTTTTTACCCCAAAAAAACCTGCCCCATCTACCAGGCGCCCGCCCATGCCCTCTCCCACCCCCATAGCCCCCATAGCACCAACGCCGCCCAGCACCGCCAGATCCTGGCTGGCGGTGCTGGCTTTATGCCTGTCGGCCTTTGTGTTCAACACCACCGAGTTTGCCCCTGTGGGCTTGCTGGGCAGTATCGGCGCCAGCTTTGCCATGCCTGCCGAGCAGGTGGGTTTGATGCTGACGATTTACGCCTGGCTGGTGGCCCTGGCCTCGCTGCCGCTGATGTTGGCCACGCGCCGTATCGAGCGGCGCAAGCTGCTGGCGGGCTTGTTTGCGCTGTTCATCGCCAGCCATGCCGTGTGCGCGGCAGCGCCGAACTTTGCGGTGCTGGTGGCGGGCCGTTTGGGCATTGCCTGCGCGCATGCGGTGTTTTGGTCGATTACCGCCGCGCTGGTGGTGCGCGTGGCGCCGCCTGGGCGCGCGGGGCAGGCGCTGGGGTTGCTGGCCACGGGCACCTCGCTGGCAATGGTGCTGGGCGTGCCGCTGGGGCGCGTGATTGGCGAGCACCTGGGCTGGCGCATCACCTTCGCCCTCATTGCCGTGGCGGCGGCGGGCACGCTGCTGTGCCTGCTGGCGCTGCTGCCGCGCCTGCCCAGCCAAAACAGCGGCGATTTGCGCAGCCTGCCCAAGCTGCTCAAGCGCCCGGCGCTGGTCAGCGCCTACGCGCTGATTGTGCTGGTGGTGACGGCCCACTTCACCGCCTACAGCTATATGGAGCCGTTTGTGCAGCAGGTCAGCGGCCTGGGCTGCGATGGCGTGACGCTGGCGCTGTTGCTGCTCGGCGGCGCGGGGTTGATAGGCAGCGCCCTTTTCGGCTGGCTGGGCCTGCGCCGGCCTGCGGTGTTTTTGCTCAGCTCGCAAGCGCTGCTGGTCTTGTGTTTGCTGGCCCTGCGTCCGGCGGCGGCACACCCGCTGGCCTTGCTGGGGCTGACGGTGGTGTGGGGCGCCGTCTTTCTCTGCATCGCCTTGGCTTTGCAAGCGCAGGTGCTGGGCTTGGCAGCCGATGCCCGCGATGTGGCGATGGCGCTGTTTTCCGGCCTGTTCAATGTGGGCATTGGCGGCGGGGCCTTGCTGGGCAGCCAGGTGATCGCCCAGGGGGGCCTGCCCTCTATCGGCTTGGCAGGGGCAACGCTGGCGGGTTTGGCGTTGGCGGGCGCGGGGCTGGCGCTGTGGCGCTTTCGCAGCGAATTCGAACGGGGGCGGATGGCTGCATGAGGGCTTGCAATGCAGCCAGCAATACAATTTTTTACCAATCAAAAAGAAACGAAAATACTATGTTTCGGCAACATGGTATTCAATTCAATTTTCCATTGATTGAAATTCAAACTAGGCGCCCCATCGCTTCGGCCACTTCGCAGACCACGCCATCGACTGCGTAGCGCAAATGGCCGCTGGCGCCCAGCACGGCGGCGGGGCGATGGGCCAGCGCCTCGAAAAATTGCGCCACGCTGGCAAAGCGCGGGCGGCCCAACAGTGCGTCGGTTTCCGAGAGCAGCACGCAGCCGGCCAGCTCGCCTTGGGTGACCAGCAGCCAGTGCTCGTGGTCCATGCCGCCTTGGGCAAAGCACACGGCGCTGCGCAGCCAGTCGGGCAGTGCGGCGGGCGCGTCGGGCCAGGTGCGCGTCTGCGCCCAATCGAGCATTTGCGCCTGCGCGGTAGGCCAATACTCGATGGGGTGCAGCGTCAGGCCGATGGAGGCGCCGTGGCAAAACAGCCGCGCGCCGTTGCCTTCGGCCCAGGCATCAAGCAGCGGCGCCAGCGGCTCGCCCCAGAGCAGGCGGTAGAACTCCAGCCAATCGGCTTCCAGCGCCGCGCCGCAATGGTGTTGCACCGGCAGTTGCAGCAGTCCCTGGCCCGAGGCCACGGCCAGAGGGCGCACGGCGAGCTGGCGGCGGCCCACGATGCGCGACAGGGGGTGCGGCAAGGTTTGTGACAGGCTGGAGGGCGCAGCAGCGGTTGCTGCGGCGGCCACTTCGTGATCAGCGGCCGCAGGCCCGGCCACGGCGAGCGGGCCAGCGCAATCCGCGGGCGGTGGCGGCAAAAACAGCCGGTCGCGCTCGGCCAGCAGCAGCGCGGCGATGGTGTGGGCCAGGCCTTCGCTGTGCAGTTGGATGGCTGTGTCCGTGCCCGACCAGTCCTGCCCCTGGAAGTGCTCCTGCGGCGGCGCGCCTGCCACCAGGCGCAAATCCTCCGCCCCCAGTTGGCTGAACGTCACCACCGCAGCGGGCTGGGCATGGCCTTGCAAGGCTTGGCTGAGGATGTCGGCCAGCGCGTCCTGCTGGGCCAGCGCCGCCAGGGCCTGGATGCGCTGCAGGGCTTCGCGCTCGTGGCGCAGCCAGTCGGCCACGGATTGGTGGCCCAGGCAGAAGCGGATCAAATCCCACCAGCCGCGCCAATCGGGCGGCAGTTCGGGGGCGGCGGGAACAGCGGACGCAGCCGACGCCGCAGGCGCAAAGGCCGCCTGCAAGGCGTGGTGGATTTCATGCAGCAGCCAAAACGCCGTGCGCTCTTGCTGGCGCTGGGCCAAGGTATCCAGGTGGTTGATGCGCTTGTGCATGGCCCGCTTTCAAAGCCTGTGGGCGCTTGGGCGCCTCAGCGCAAAGCCGCCTGCCCGCCCGCAGCGGCATGGCCCAGGGCGGCGGAAATTTCATCCACCGTGCGGCGCAGGCGGGCAATCCAGCCATCTTCCAGCCGCCCCGCTGGCGCGGAGATGGACAGGCCCGCCACCAGCTTGCCCTGGTCGTCGTAAATGCCTGCGGCGATGCAGTTCACGCCCAGCTCCAGCTCCTCGCGGTCCTGCGCGATGCCGCTGGCGCGCACGCGGTGCAGCTCGCGTTCGAGCACATCGAGCTTGGTGATGCTGTTGCGCGTATTGCCCGCCAGCCCCGTGCGTGCGGCGTAGCCGCGCACCCAATGCGGCTCCTGCGCGGCCAGAAACAGCTTGCCGGTGGAAGTCAAATGCAGCGGTGCGTGGCCGCCGATGGCGCGCACCACTTGCATGCCCGAGCGCTCGCTGAAGGCGCGCTCGATATACACAATCTCATCGCCTTGGTGGATGCTCAGATTCACCGCCTGCTGGGTGCTGCGGTGCAGCTCGCGCATCAGCGGCAGCGCCACCTCGCGCACGCTCAGGCGCGCCTTGACCAGATTGCCCAGCTCCAGCAGGCGCAGCCCCAGCCGGTAGCTGCCCGATTCGGGCCGCTCCACCAGCCGCCCCAGCACCAAATCGTTGAGGATACGGTGCGCCGTGGAAGGGTGCAGCCCCGTGGCCGCGCTGATTTCCTTGAGCGAGACCGCCTGCGAGTGCCCGGCCAGAAAATCCAAAATCGCGTACATGCGCTCAAAAACCTGGATGCTGGGGGTTTGCCTGGCGATTTCGTGGGAACGCATAGGGGATCTCGGTAGAGAGCGAAAAAAACAAACGCTGGGCACGCCCGCGTGCGCAGCGCCCGTGCCGATCCAGCGTTTTTTGCCAAAGTCAAGAGCGGGCAATCTTAACCCGCCCCCGCCTGCGCCACAGACGGCGCTGGGCCTATCATCGCCCGCTTGTTTTGCGCCCCATCCCCCTGCTCCCATGCCCACGCCCATGTTCACGCCCGACCGCCTGCTGTACGCGCTGGATTTATTCGGCACCGTCGTCTTTGCCATCAGCGGCTTGCTGCAAGCGCGGCGCTTGCAGTTGGATGTCTTTGGCATGCTGGTGCTGGCAGCGGTCACCGCCATCGGCGGTGGCACCATCCGCGATCTGGTGCTGGGCGTGCCCGTCTTCTGGGTGCGCCAGCCAGAGTATCTGTGGAGCATTGTGCTGACCTGCGTGGCCGCCTTGCCGCTGCTGCGCATCGTCTCGCGCCAGTGGGGCTTTTGGCTGCTGCTGCGCGCCGACGCCCTGGGGCTGGCGACCTTCACCACCATCGGCGCCAGCAAAGCCCTGGCGCTGGGCGCGCCGGCGATTGTGGCCATCAGCATGGGCGTGCTCACCGGCGTGGGCGGCGGCGTGATCCGCGACGTGTTTGCACGCGAAATCCCCATGGTGCTGCGCAAAGAGGTGTATGCCACCGCCTGCATTGCGGGCGCGGCCGCTTTCGTGCTGTTGCAAACGGCCACCGGCCACACGCCCTTGGCCATGCTGGCCGGGTTCGCCCTGACTTTGCTCGTGCGCCTGGCCGCGCTGCGCTGGAATTGGCACCTGCCCGCGCTGGGGCGAGCGCCCAGCGGGCCTGAATAACGCCAAAAATTTCAATCAAAGGAAAAAATTTCATGCCATTTCGGCATAACTGTTTTGTAATCAAAATTCCTTTGATCGATAAAAATATCTTGCCATCGGATGGCATGGGCCTATCGCCCAGCCAAGCCGCTCACGCGCGTGCGAGCGCAGCGCGGCAATTCGCGTAAAGCCCCCTCACCAGCCTTGGAACAGGCCGCCGCTGGAGTACGATCAGGCGTACTTCGTACTTTGTCACCAAGGAGAAAATCATGTTACTTACCCAAGAACAGCAAATGGTGCGCGACTCCATCCGCGCCTATGTGCAAGAGCGCGTCGCCCCCCACTCCGCGCAGTGGGATCGCGAGCACACCTTCCCCAAGGAAGCCCTGCACGGCCTAGGCGAGCTGGGCGCGCTGGGCATGACGGTGCCCGAGCAGTGGGATGGCGCGGGGCTGGACTACATGTCCCTCGTGCTCGCCATTGAAGAAATCGCCGCTGGCGACGGCGCCACCTCCACCATCGTGAGCGTGCAAAACTCGCTGGCCTGCGGCATCACCATGAAATACGGCACCGATGCGCAGAAAGAAACCTGGCTCAAGCCCCTGGCGCGCGGCGAAGTGTTTGGCTGCTTTTGCCTGACCGAGCCACACACCGGCTCGGACGCCGCCGCCATCACCACCCGCGCCGAGCGCGACGGCGATCACTTCATCCTCAACGGCACCAAGCAATTCATCACCACCGGCAAATACGCCAGCGTGGCCATTGTGTTTGCCGTCACCGACAAGGCCGCAGGCAAGAAAGGCATCTCCTGCTTCCTGGTGCCGACCGAAACGCCCGGCTACATCGTCGAGCGGCTGGAAGAAAAAATGGGCCAGCACGCCTCGGACACGGCGCAAATCCGCTTTGAAAACTGCCGCGTACCCGCCAGCGCCCTGCTGGGCGCCGAAGGCGAGGGCTACAAGATTGCGCTGTCAAACCTGGAGGCGGGCCGCATCGGCATCGCCGCGCAATCGGTAGGCATGGCCCGCGCCGCTTACGAAGCCGCGCTGCGCTACGCCAAGGAGCGCGAAACCTTCGGCGTGCCCATCATCGAGCACCAGGCCGTGGCCTTCCGCCTGGCCGACATGGCCACGCGGCTGGACGCCTCGCGCCTGATGGTCTGGCGCGCCGCCCAGCTCAAGGACGCGGGCCAGCCCTGCCTGAAGGAAGCCTCGATGGCGAAGATGTTTGCCTCCGAGCAAGCCGAGAAAATCTGCTCGGACGCCATCCAGATCCACGGCGGCTACGGCTATGTGAGCGACTTCCCCGTCGAGCGCATTTACCGCGACGTGCGCATCTCGCAAATCTACGAAGGCGCCAACGACATCCAGCGCCTGGTCATCGGCCGCGCCATCGCCGCGGAATAAGCCCATCACCAGCCAAGGCGGCCGCACCATCTCCGGGCGCGGCCGCCCAGCCAAAACAACAAATCAATAGAAACACCACCTTATACACATCATGCCGAAACAGCATGAATTTGTTTCCTATTGATTGATAATTTTTACCCATAATCCAAAGGAGTCCTCCATGAGTACCTACGCGCAGCAATACGCCCAGAAACTGTGCAGCGCCGCAGACGCCATCCGCCACGTTCGCAATGGCGACACCATCGTCGTGCCCACAGGCGTGGGCGAGCCGCCCGCGCTGCTGACCGCCCTCTCCGAGGCGCGGCGCGAGTTTGAAGGCGTGCAAGTCTCGCAAATCCTGCCCGTGCGCAAGTACGACTATCTGGACCCCGAAACCGCCCATCACGTGCGCCACCGCGCCTACTTTTTCAGCGGCGTCACCCGCCCCGGCGGCCAACAGGGCTTGATCGACTTCCTGCCCGCCTACTTCAGCGAAATTCCCCAACTCATCCGCCGCGGCCAGTTCCCCGCCGATGTGGTGTTCACCATCGCCTCGCCCATGGACGAGCACGGCTACTTCAGCCTCTCGCTGGCTCCGGACTACACCATGGCCGCCATTGAAAAAGCGCGCGCCGTCGTCATCGAAGTCAACCCCAACGTGCCCTTTGCCAACGGCGATTGCCACATCCACATCTCGCAAGTGGCCGCGCTGTGCGAAAGCAGCGACGCCATCGCCGAAGTGGGCCTGCCCGAAATCGGCCCGCTGCAAGAAGCCATCGCCGGTTACGTGGCCGAGCTCATCCCCGATGGCGCCACCTTGCAAATCGGCTACGGCGGCATCCCCGATGCCGTGGTGATGCAACTGGTGCACAAGAAAGACCTGGGCGTGCACACCGAAATGCTGGGCGACGGCATCCTCAAGCTCGTGGAAGCGGGCGCCGTCAACAACAGCCGCAAAAACATCAACAAAGGCAAGACCATCGCCACCTTCGCCCTCGGCTCGAAAAAGCTCTACCAGTTCATGCACCGCAACCCAGGGCTGGAGATGCACCCCGTCAACATCGCCAACGACCCCTACCTGGCTGGCGCCAACGACAACCTGCACGCCATCAACGCCACCATGCAGGTGGACTTTCTGGGCCAGTGCGGCTCTGAAAGCCTGGGCCACCTGCCCTACTCTGGCACCGGCGGGCAAGCCGACTTCGTGCGCGCGGCCAACCGCTCCAACGGCGGCAAAGCCATCATCGTCGTGCCCTCCACCGCCAAAGGCGACACCATCTCGCGCATCGTGCCCACGCTCACGCCCGGCACCCACGTCACCACCAGCAAAAACGATGTGGACTACATCATCACCGAGTACGGCGTAGCCCAGTTGCGCGGCAAATCCGCCCACCAGCGCTGCGCCAGCCTGATCGCCATCGCCCATCCCAACTTCCGCGACGAATTGCGCGCGCAAGCCAAGAAGATGGGGCTGGCCTAAGCCCCTCAGCAGGCTGCGCATAGGCGCGCAGCCTGCGCTGCCGCCCGCCTCCAACCAGAGGCGGGAACCCCAAAAATGTAAATCAAGGGAAAATAAAACAAGTTATTTTGGCAAATTGGACAATAACCCAATTTTCCCTTGATTGATAAATACGACTTAAGGAGACACCATGCATCAAAACTACATCAACGGCCGCTTCGTCGCCGCTGGCCAGGCCGACGAAATTGCCGTCATCAACCCCTCCAACCGCCAGACGATTTCCTCTATCCCCGACACACCCGCCGCGCAAGTCGAGGAAGCCATCGCCGCCGCGCGCGCTGCGCAACGCGCCTGGGCTCGCCGCCCCGCCATTGAGCGCGCGGGCTATCTGCGCAAGATCGCCACCGGCATCCGCGCCCGCGCCGAGGAAATCGCCCGCACCCTCTCCGAAGAGCAGGGCAAGGTGCTGCCGCTGGCGCGCGTGGAAGCGCAATTCACCGCCGATTACCTGGACTACATGGCCGAATGGGCGCGCCGCATCGAAGGCGAAATCATCCCCAGCGACCGCCCCGGCGAAACCATCATGCTGATGCGCCAGGCCATTGGCGTGGTCGGCGGCATCCTGCCGTGGAACTTCCCCTTCTTCCTCATCGCCCGCAAGATGGGCCCGGCCTTGCTGACGGGCAACACCATCGTCATCAAGCCCAGCGAGGAAACGCCCAACAACGCCGCCATCTTTGCCGACATCCTCTCGCAAGTGGATTTGCCCGCCGGCGTTTACAACCAGGTCTATGGCCGCGGCGGCAACGCCGGGCGCGTGCTGGCCAGCCATGCCGGCGTGGACATGATCAGCTTCACCGGCAGCGTGGACACCGGCTCGGCCATCATGGCCGCCGCCGCGCCCAACATCACCAAGCTCAACCTGGAGCTGGGCGGCAAGGCCCCCGCCATCGTGCTGGAAGATGCCGACCTGGACCTGGCCGCCCGCGCCATCGCCGCCTCGCGCGTCATCAACACCGGCCAAGTCTGCAACTGCGCCGAGCGCGTCTATGTGCAACGCAGCGTGGCCGAAGCCTTTACGGAAAAGCTCGTCGCCCAGGTTGCCGCCGCGCGCTGGGGCAACCCCTTGCAGGACGAAACCCTGGACATGGGCCCGCTCATCAACCAGGCCGGGCGCGACAAAGTCGCCGCCATGCTGCAACGCGCCGTCGATGCCGGCGCGCAAGTGGCCACCGGCGGCCAGGCCGATGACCGCGACGGCGGCTTCTTCTTCCAGCCCACCGTGCTGACCCACTGCCAGCACGATTGGGAAATCATGCAAAAGGAAATCTTCGGCCCCGTCGTGCCCGTGGCCGTGGTCGATTCGCTGGACGAAGCCATCGACAAGGCCAACGACACCACCTACGGCCTGACCTCCTCCATCTACACCCGCAGCCTGGACGCCGCGCTGCGCGCCAGCACCGAGCTGGAGTTTGGCGAGACCTACGTCAACCGCGAGAACTTCGAGGCCATGCAAGGCTTTCACGCCGGGGTGAAAAAATCCGGCATCGGCGGCGCCGACGGCAAACACGGCGTGTACGAATACACGCAGACGCACACCGTCTACATCCAGCGCCAGAGCTAAAGCCCGCTATACCGGGGTGACTGCATAGGCGTGCCATCTTCGGCCGCGCACGCCCGTGCAGCCCGGATCCACAATCCAACCCCACCCCATCGCGGGGCCATGCGCCCCGCATTTTTTATTTTTCAATTCAAAGGAAAATAAATATAGCCATTACGGCAAATTGGACATAATATCTACTTTCTTTGATTTAGAAAGACAGCAAAATCCAGCCCCACATGCCCGACTCCGCCCTGCCCCCAGTCCCCCACCGCACCGAGGACGACAACCTCGCCCACTTGCAAGCGCGCATCGACCAAGCCCAACGCCTATACCGCGAATGGACGCAACTGCTGCCCCGCCTGCAAGCCGCCCAGGCCGACTGGCAACGTGGCGCTGACATCATGCAAGCATTGGCGGATTTCTATTTCAACGGCGACTACATGCGCGCCTTCACCGCCCTGGAGCAAGGCGCGCGCTTCCCACTGGAAACGCCAGGCGAGCACAGCGTGATGGCCGAAGACACACTGTGGAACGCCTTTCACGAACAACAAACCCTGGCCTGGCAACGGCTGCGCAGCGCCATCAACGTGCTCGATCGCCAAGACAGCACCACATCTTCCAATCCCTCCAGCGCTCCCGCCAAGCCCCAAACACCTGTGCAAGACGCACCCTCGGCTCCCGCCCCCAACACGTGCGAGGAGACCGAGGCAATTCCAGAGCAGGAACGTAGTGAGGATTTAGACGGGGACTTGGCCAAGCTTCCGCCCCCACAACTGTTGGCCGAAGCCCGAAAACTGCGCGCTGCCATCCGTCGCCACCGCGACAGCACAGGCCATGACCTGTGCTGGTACCACCCTCACCTCTGGGCCTTGTTGCCCGAGCAGACCCATCGCTTGCCGCAAGTGCCCGACTGGCCTCAATTCATGCGCGGCTGCGTGGCCTACCGCGCCTCACTCGACACACAATGCCCGCAGGCCCCGCGCATATCCCACGAATTCACGCCTGAGAGAGAGTAGATAGCGCGCAAACGCTCCCCGCCCCCTAAACCTTTGGATCCCCTTGTAAGGCCGTGCATTTGCGCATGAGGCACAACGCCAACCTCCATGCCCGTTCGAGACCGTAGCGGCCTCATCGAAACCACTACAGACTTGAAAAGAAACGGCCCGAAGTCAAACAACCTCGTTGAAACGCTGATGGGTTACGAAAGCCAGCCGAGAACTGAAATTCAAGCCTGATGTCACAGCAGCTTTTGATGCACGGTTTGAACGCAAAAAAGGGGCCAATGGCCCCTTTGCGCAATTCGCTGATCCAGTAAAAATCAGCAAACCATGTATTGGAGCGGGAAACCGGTCTCGAACCGGCGACCTCAACCTTGGCAAGGTTGCGCTCTACCAACTGAGCTATTCCCGCAATCAAGCGAAGGCGTGACTATAACACAAAATTTTCGAGCCAATTGCTTCAAAGTAAAGATGCATTTTGTTTCGATTTTCTTGCTGCAGTGCAACATTTTTCTTGGCGCACCCCAAGAATACCTGCATAATACGCACCCATGCTGCACTGCACAAAAGAGCGATGTTGGCGCAGCTGCTTCTTGATCGCCCTGTAGCTATTTATGGAGAACTGAAATGGCATTGACTCCCGAACAAATCCTGGCAGCACACAAAGCCAATATCGAACAACTCTTTGGCCTGACGAACAAAGCCTTCGAAAGCGTTGAAAAGCTGATCGAACTGAACGTCAAGGTTTCGCGTGAAGCATTGAGCGACGCTGCCAAGCACAGCCAAGCCGTTCTTTCCGTCAAAGACGCGCAAGAGCTGGCCGCGTTGCAATCGAGCATTTTCCAACCTCTGGCCGAAAAAGTATCCAACTACAGCCGCCAGCTGTACGAAATTGCCTCCGAAAGCGGTCAAGAACTGAACAAAGTCATCGAAGAGCGTACTGCCGAAGCTCAGCAAGCCATGACGAACCTGATGGAAAGCGCAGCTAAAAACGCACCTGCCGGTACAGAAGCTTCCGTTGCAGTCGTCCGCAGCGCATTGTCGGCCGCCAACAACGCATTTGAATCGGTGCAAAAAACCGTAAAACAAGCTTCGGATGTTGCTCAAGCCAACTTCCATGCTGTAACTGAAAGTGCTGCCAATGCAGCCAAAAACACCAACGCACGTCGCCGTTGAACTGTAATTTCCGAGGTTTCGGCTTGAGCTACAGGCCGCTTCCTTTGTAACGTTGTCTCCTTGGATCCTTTCGAAATCAGTTTCATGGATCCCTTAAGCCCGGTTTCCACCGGGCTTTTTTTTCACTCCTCGAAAGCGCGCACAAGCGAGAAGTCATCAATAACCGTTGGCTTTTACGAGCTTCTCCCCCGTCCCAAACGCCATTGCTGCTACGTAGGCCACTGTATTGACCTAGAGCGTGTTATGAACTTTGAGCCAACCGAATCAACGGCATGGCATTGGGCAGCATGAGAATGGCAAAGACCACGAAGTGCAATCCCCCCAGTACGTCTGGCAATCGCTCGTAATCACGAGACAA
>NZ_RDQM01000005.1 GCF_003703475.1 Allofranklinella schreckenbergeri
CGCGTGATCGGCGATTGGATCGGCTTTTACAACCACCAGCGTCCTCACCAGGCGCTGGGCATGAAGACGCCCGCTGAGGCTTATGCTTTAGCGGCCTGACCTGTGCAGGTTCTGCTGGGTCAATACACATAAATGCAAAGTTGTGGGGGCCATGCACCCCGCCCGCATTCGGTGCGCACGAGGGCATCACACCAAGCCGAGGTCTTTAACGACGAGGCTCAAGCCATCGGTGGCGCGGCGTAACAAGAATCCTGTTGGTGTAAGGCATCCAAATGCAGAATTCCAAAAACAAAAACGGCCATGCAAAAACCGCATGGCCGTTTTTTATTCATAGCAGAGATTCTGCGCTTAACGGCGCTTAGTCAACAAGGCCGTCAAGATCGCGCCAGCAGCAGCGGCCATGAGCAGGGCTTTGCCGGGTTGCTGTTGCACGTAGCGCTGGGCTGCGTCGGAGCATCTTTGCGCGCGCAGGCTGGCGCGTTCGGTGGTGTCGGCCATGAGGTGGATGCTGTGGGTGGCGATATCCAGCGCTTTGCAGGCCAACGCGTCGATGCGGGGGTCGGCGTATTCACCCAAGCGTTGCAGGCCTTCCTGAGCCTGATCCACGCCAGCATTGACGGCGCGGCGGGTTTGGCGCAGGGCGTGTTCGGCCCCGTCCAGGGCTTTGTCGGTGACGTCGTGGGCGATGTTGGCGGCTTTATCGACGCCTTCTTCCACTTTTTCCAGCCCTTTGTCGGCGGCCTGGCGGATGGTTTGCACGGCGGCTTGGGCTTTGTCTTTTTCAAAATCGTTGGTTGGCATGGGGTTTCCTTTCAGTGTTTGTAAAAGCGCTTAAAGGGCTGGCGCCAAGCATGGCACACAGCCAAGCTGGCTGGACTATTTTTTGCGCATTTGGTTCATCACAAAGCTGACGACCGCAAAAATGATAAAGACCCAGAACAGGATTTTGGCGATTCCCGCCGCACCAGCGGCCACACCGCTGAATCCGAGCACGCCTGCAATGAGCGCAATGATGAAGAAAATGACAGCGTAGCGAAGCATAGACCGTTCTCCTTTTTGAAAGTTGGTCGAGCGTATTGCGATAGGCGAAAGCTCGACGTTGATGGGCTTTTATGATCTTTTAAAATAACAAATATAAAAACATTGTCAAACGACATATAAACAGCGCTTGTGCATGCCTTATGGAGCTCTGGCCCCGGCTTTTATACTCCCCGCCCTGTTACTCATGCGGCGCCTGCCGGGAAAGCACACCACCCATGCAATTGAAGATCGCGCTTATTGGCATGCCCGCCATTGGCAAGACGACGTTGGGCCGCAAGCTCGCGAGCAGTTATGCGCTGGGGTTTGTGGATCTGGATCAGGTGATTGAGAGCGCGATTGGCTGCCGCATCAGCGAATATTTCGAGCGCATGGGCGAGGCCGCATTCCGGGATGTGGAGGCGCGTTTGCTGGCCGAGCAACTGGCGCGGCCCGAGCCGTTTGTGCTTTCGACGGGCGGCGGCATTGTGTTGCGGCCCGAAAACCGCGCGCAATTGCGCCAGCATTGCCATGTGATTTACCTCACCGCCCGTTTGGAAACGCTGCTGCGCCGGGTGCGCAACGACCGCACGCGGCCGCTGCTGCAAGTGGCCGATCCGCTGGCCAAGCTGCGCGAGCTGCATGCGGCGCGCCACGCGCTGTATTTGGATACGGCAGATTTCCAGGTGCAAGTGGATGCTGGCACGCGCGCCACCTTGCAGGCGATTGTGCAGGCGCTGGCCCAGCGCGGCGTGCCCAAGCCCCCACCGCGCACAGCCCCAGCCGCCCCCACAACGGCGCGCGCCGATTGAGCCTGTTGAGCAACCTCGGCCGCCTGGCCGTTTTCTTTCTTTCCACCACCTCCGAGAAACCCCGCCATGTCCAGCTCCATCGCCTCTCTCAACCGTGTCGATATCGCCTTGGGTGATCGTTCCTACCCCATTCTCATCGGCCAGGGCCAGGCCTTGTGGCAGCAGGCCGAGGCGCTTTTTCCAGCGGGCACCAGCGCGCTGATCGTCAGCAACGAAACGGTGTGGCCCCTGTTCGGCCCCGCCTTGCGCGAGCGCCTGGCGCCGCATTACGCCAAGGTGGAGCACGTGGTACTGCCCGATGGCGAAGCGCATAAGGACTGGCTCCACCTGCAACGCATTTTTGACGCACTGCTGCAAAACGGCGCCGATCGCCGCTGCGTGCTGTATGCGCTGGGCGGCGGCGTGGTGGGCGATATGACGGGCTTTGCCGCCGCCTGCTACATGCGCGGCGTGGCGTTTGTGCAAGTGCCCACCACCTTGCTGGCGCAGGTCGATTCTTCGGTGGGCGGCAAGACGGCCATCAACCACCCGCTGGGCAAGAACATGATTGGCGCATTCCACCAGCCGCAACTGGTGGTGTGCGATCTGGACAGCCTGGCCAGCCTGCCTGCGGCCGAGTTCAGCGCGGGGCTGGCCGAAGTCATCAAATACGGCCCGATTGACGACATGGCCTTTTTCGACTGGCTGGAGGCGCACATGCCCGCCCTGATGGCGCGCGAGGCCGATGCCCTGCGCCACGCCGTCACCCGCAGTTGCGAGATCAAAGCCGCCGTGGTCAGCGCCGACGAGAAAGAAGCCGGCCTGCGCGAAATCCTCAACTTCGGCCACACCTTTGGCCACGCCATTGAGGCGGGCATGGGCTATGGCGCGTGGCTGCACGGCCATGCCGTGGCGGCCGGAATGGTGCTGGCCACCGCGCTCTCGCAGCGCCTGGGCCTGGCCGTCGATGCCGATTTCGCTGCCCGCCTGCGCGCCTTGTTGCAACAAGCCAAGCTGCCGGTGCAAGCTCCCGCGCTGGCCGCCGATGCAGCCGCCAACGGCCAGCGCTATCTGGAATGGATGCGCGTGGACAAAAAAGCCCAAGGCAACGCCATGCGCTTTGTGGTGCTGGAGCGGCCGGGCAAAGCCATCACCCAAAAGGTGGATGACGCGACCGTGCTGGCCCTGCTGGGCGATGCCATTGCCCTTTAACCATACCTTGCAGCGCCATGCCTTGGAGCGCCTGTTCAACCATTGGCGCAACACACGCAGCCGCAGCATGAGCGGGCAAATGCAGCGCACCAGCAAACAAGCCTGGGCGAAAACCCGAACCAACGCCCGGCCCTCCCCGCCCGCGATAATCCAATCAAAGGAAAAATCACTCTATGTCCATATAGCCAAAACAAGGGCATTTTATTTCTGTTGATTTGCAATAAAAACCCTCTTCACCCGACTTCACCGCCATGCACGCCCTCCCCGCCCCCCGGCATGCGCCCTACGCCAGCCAGCCAGCGCACACCCGCGGGCGGCGCGTAGCGGAAGCGGCCGCGCCCACCCGCAGCGACTTCCAGCGCGACCGCGACCGCATCGTGCACTCCTCCGCCTTTCGCCGCCTGGTTTACAAAACGCAGGTCTTTCTCAACCACGAAGGCGACATGTTCCGCACGCGGCTGACGCACTCGCTGGAAGTAGCGCAAGTAGCCCGCTCCATCGCCCGCCCGCTGGGGCTGGATGAGGACCTGGTCGAAGCCATCGCCCTGGCCCACGACCTGGGCCACACCCCCTTTGGCCACGCCGGGCAGGACGCGCTGCACGCCTGCATGCGCGAATTCGGCGGCTTCGAGCACAACCTGCAAAGCCTGCGCGTGGTGGATGTGCTGGAGCAACGCTACCCCGCCTTTGACGGCCTCAACCTCTGCTTTGAAACCCGCGAAGGCATCCTCAAACACTGCTCTCAAACCAACGCCCGCGCCATCGAAGCGCGCGAGCCAGGCGGCATTGCCCGGCGCTTTCTCGACCGCGCCTGGCCCAGCCCCAGCCTGGAAGCGCAACTGGCCAACCTGGCCGACTCCATCGCCTACAACGCACACGACATCGACGACGGCATCCGCTCCGGCCTGCTGCGCGCCGAGCAATTGCAAGACGTGGCCCTGTTTGCCCAGCACCACCAAGCCGCCGTGCGCGAACACCCCGCGCTGCGCGCGCAGCCCAAGCGCTGGCTGTACGAAACCATCCGCCGCATGCTCAGCGCGCAGATTTACGACGTCATCGACACCACTGCCGCCCACCTGGCCGAGCACCAACCCGCCAGCGCCGACGCCGTGCGCCAACTGCCGCCGCTGGTGCGCTTCAGCGCCCCCATGCAGCAGCAAGCCGTGCTGCTCAAGCAAACCCTGTTTGCCAAGCTCTACCGCCACCCGCAGGTCATGCAAACCACGCAACGCGCGCAGCAAGTCATCACCGATTTATTCGCCACCTACCAGCAGACACCCCAGCGCATGCAGCCCGAATTCGCCCAGCGCGCCCACCAGGCCAGCGCCGCTGCCGAGCAAGCCCGCGTAGTGGCCGACTTCATCGCCGGCATGACCGACCGCTACGCCCTGGCCGAGCACGCCCAAATCACCGGCTATCGCATCATGCAAGAGCCTTAATAATCCTTATTTTTCAAATCATTAGGAAAACAAATTGCCATATTTTGGCAACACCATATTGAAATTGAATTTACATTTGATTGGCAAATTTAAACATGCCTCCCCGCCCGCGCCAAGACTTTGCGGCCGCGCCCAAACCGCTTCTGGCAAGCGGGTATGATCGATCGCACTGGCAGGGCGAATCGGCCCTGCGTACGCAAGGCGGGCCAGGTGCAATGCCTAACCAGGCTGCCGCTTTGCGTGTTGTGGGGCAGCCTGCGGGTTGCCGCTTCTTTTTTTGCAAGGTCTTTTCATGTTCAAGAATCTCGCGGTGCTGAACACACAGCAACATCGCCAATTGCGCTTCACCCCTTCGCAGCCCTACCACTTTGCCGACAGCGAAATGCTGATTCCCATTGTGGCTTCCGAAGCCTTCGTGGTTGCGCGCGAATACACCATCGTTTTTTCGCTGGCGGGGCAAACCAATGTTTATGCCTTGACAGGCGTGGATCAAGGCGTGAATGCCTACGTCGCCCCATCCGGGCACTGGCTGGGCCGCTACGTGCCCGCACACGTGCGCCGCTACCCATTCATTCTTTCCGAGGCGCCCAATGGCAACGGCAATGGCGAGCGCCATTTCGTCATGCAGTTCGATCAGGACGCGCCCCACATGAATTTCCCCGACGGCGCACCGCTGTTCACGGATGAGGGCGAAGCCGCGCCAATGCTGCAACAGGTGCAGGAAATCTTGCTCAACCTGCAAAAAGACTTCGACTACACGCAAACACTGGTGGCGCAACTGGATGCAGCGGGGGTTTTGGTTGAAGACGGCCTGCGCGTACAGCCCAAGCAAGCCGATGACAAGCAAACGGTGCTGCAAGGCTTCCGCCTGGTCGATGTCAAAGCGCTGGGCCAGTTGGAGGCGGACAAACTGGCGCAACTGCGCGATTCGGGCGCGCTGGCATTGGCGTATGCCCATTTGCTGTCCCTGACCAATCTGCGCGATGGCGTTTTGACCGCGCCCAAAGGTTCCCACGCCGCAGCGGCGCTGGAAGCCCGCCGCACCGCCCACCTCAACGATGGCGAAGGCTCCATCAGCTTTGAAGGGGTGGACTGGACCAAAGTCGGCCATTGAGGCCCCCCCGTTGGAGCCTATCCGTCTTGGCGCAAGGCAGTCCAGTCCCCTCTTGAGGACGCAGCCTGAAATTGGCTGACTGCGCGCCAAGAAGGCCCAACCAAGGAGAAAACCCAACAAAAGGAGGTAGCTGTGCTACCTCCTTTTGTTTTGCGCAGCCCTCAAAAAGAGAGCGAGAGAAGGCGCTCGCCCCGCCGAGCCACATGCAAAGCGGCGCCCCGCTCAGGAGCGGCCTAGGTGGCGTTGCTCGGATCCGTTCCAGGCGGCTCAGCGCTGGTCAAACGGATAGGTGGTTTGGCGCAGGTCTTTGCGTGTTTCCACCAGCATTAATGGCGTGCTGTCCTGCTGGGGCAGCGGGGGGCGCTCACGCGGGACGTGCACGGGCTTGGGCGCGGCGGCGATTGCCGCTTGGGCCTGGGCCACTTTGGCGGCATCGGAATGCACCCATTGCAGGCCGGCCTGGGCCACGACGGCTTCCAGCATGGCGATGTCCAGCGTGAACGGTTGCGGGGCCAGCACGGGTTGCGCCGCTTCCGCAAGGGCAGGCTCTGCGACTGGGGCAGCAACTGTAACTGCGGGCGCAGCAGCTGGCGGCTCCGTGGCCTCTGGGGCAATTTGCGCCTGGCGGGCGGGCGCTGCGATGTCCGGCGAGTCGGTGCCATGCTCGGCGGCTTGTTCGGCAACCGCTGCCAACACCGGCATGGGCGCAGGCACCGGCGCGGGTTCGGCTGTCGGCTGCGCCGGGGCCGGTGCCGCGACTTCTTCCACTGCCACGACAGGCGCGGCAGACGGCGCGGTTGGCTCGGCTATGGCTTCAGCTTTTGCTTCGGCACTGTCTGCTGCCATCTGCTCCGGCGCAGCGGGGCGCGCGAAATAGCTGCGACGGCGGGGTGGCTCGTCCTGGAGGTCTGGCGCTGCCTCGGCAGAGGTTTCTTGCTGTTGCGCCAGCATGGCGTCCGCGTCACTGGGTGCGCGGCTTTCGCGCTCCTCACGGTTTTGGCGGCGACGGTCTCGCCCGTAGCGGTCGCGCGAGCGGCGCTCGGTGCGCTCGGCACGATCAGCGGGGGCATCTTCAAGCCGCCCTTCGCTGGCTGGCAGCGGTGTATCGGCATGCTCCAGCGCGTCGGTTGCCGTATCGGTCGCCAGCGCCTGTACGGATTCCTGTGCGCGGATATCGGCCTCGTTGGCGCGCGGTGGGCGAGGGGCGTCACGCGTTTCGCGCGCTTCACGTGCAGGCCGACGTTCCGAAGCGCTGTTTTCAAGCGCTTCCTCCTGCCCTGGGCGTCGGTTGCGCGCACGCTCATGGCGCAGCGCTTCACGCTCTTGCACAGGGCGCTCCGCGCGCTCATTGCCACGCGGCTGTTCGGCTCGGCGGTCTGTGCGCGGTTGGCGTTCAGCGCGTTCGGTGCTGCGCTCGCGCTCCGGGCGTTCACGTTCTGTGCGCTCATTGCGCTCGCTACGGCGTTCGCTGCGCGCTTCTTCGCCCTCTTGACGGGAGCGGTTTTGACCGTTACCCCGACGGCTGCGGTCAGAGCTGCGGCGCTCGGACGGTGCTTTGTTGCCGCGCTGGCGCTCGCGGCTGTCGGTTTTGTCGGCGGGCGCTTGGGCCGCCTGTGCATCGGGCGCAGCGGGGGTGAGGCCCAGCAGGGCCTTCAGCCGATCCAGCAGGTTGACAAAGAAGCGCTTGGCATCGCCGCCAACGCTGGCGCTCGCTTCGGGTTTGGGCACGGGCGGTGGAGCATCGGGCAACACGCCTTTGATGAGCGGGGTTTGGCGGTTGGTCGGCTCCTTGGAGCGGCGCGAAGTGGCCAGCGGGTCTTCGATTTCCTCGGCCAGCTTGTAGCTGACTTCGGGGTTGTCCAGGCGGCTGTCGTCGGCCTTGAGGCGCTCGAGCCGATAGTTGGGCGTCTCCAGCGTCTTGTTGGCGACGATTTGCACGTTGACGCGCTGCTGAATTTCAATTTTCGTGACTTCGGTGCGCTTTTCGTTGAGCAGGAAGCTGGCGACCTCCACCGGCACCTGGCAGTGCACGGCGGCGGTGTTGTCCTTCATGGATTCTTCCTGGATGACGCGCAGGATTTGCAGCGCCGAGCTTTCGATGTCGCGCACATGGCCGGTGCCGCCGCAGCGCGGGCAGGGGATGGAGGTGCCTTCGCTGAGCGAGGGTTTGAGGCGCTGGCGGCTCATCTCCAGCAGGCCGAATTTGCTGATGGAGCCGAACTGCACGCGCGCGCGGTCCTGGCGCAGCGCATCACGCAAGCGGTTTTCGACTTCACGGCGGTTCTTGCTGTCCTCCATGTCGATGAAGTCGATCACCACCAGGCCGCCCAGGTCACGCAGACGCATCTGGCGCGCCACTTCGTCGGCAGCCTCCAGGTTGGTGCGAGTGGCCGTTTCCTCAATGTCGCCGCCCTTGATGGCGCGCGCAGAGTTCACGTCGATGGCCACCAGCGCCTCGGTCTGATCGATGACGATGGCGCCACCCGAGGGCAGTTGCACGGTGCGCGCGTAGGCCGATTCGATCTGGTGCTCGATCTGAAAGCGCGAGAACAACGCCGCCGGATCGCGGTAGCGTTTGACCCGCGCGGCGTTCTCGGGCATGACATAGCCCATGAACTGACGGGCCTGCTCGTAAATATCGTCGGTGTCGATGAGGATTTCACCGATGTCGCTGTGAAAGTAATCGCGCATAGCGCGGATGACCAAGCTGGATTCCTGATAAATCAGTTCAGGCTTGCGCAGGCCGTCGGCGGCCTCTTCAATGGCGCTCCAGACCTTGAGCAGGAAATTCAAGTCCCATTGCAGCTCTTCAGCGCTTCGACCAATGCCAGCGGTGCGCGCGATGATGGACATACCTTTGGGGTATTCGAGCTGGTCCATGGCCTCTTTCAGCTCGCTGCGCTCGCTGCCCTCGATGCGGCGCGACACCCCACCGCCACGCGGGTTGTTGGGCATCAGCACCACGTAGCGCCCGGCCAGGCTGATGAAGGTGGTCAGCGCCGCGCCCTTGTTGCCGCGCTCTTCCTTCTCGACCTGTACCAGCAGTTCCTGGCCTTCGCGGATCACCTCGTTGATGCGCGCCTGGCTGGCACTCACGCCTTCGGCAAAGTACTGGCGGGAGATTTCCTTGAAAGGCAAAAAGCCGTGGCGCTCCTCGCCGTAATCGACGAAGCAGGCCTCCAAACTAGGCTCAATGCGGGTGACGATGGCCTTGTAGATATTGCCCTTGCGCTGCTCGCGGCCTTCGATCTCGATTTCGTAATTGAGCAGTTTTTGTCCGTCAACAATGGCCAGGCGGCGTTCTTCTTGCTGCGTGGCGTTGATCAGCATCCTCTTCATGGAGGGGTTCCTTTTCTAATCTGTAGCCGCTCTGGCTCGGGCCAGAGCGGCACATATTCCAATGTGAGCAGCCTTCCCCCATCAACTCATCAAGGGCGGGCGCTCGAAAGAAAGCCCAGGCAGATCAAATGGCAGACAGAAAAGCATGTACACGGCCCCATCCATGGCGCAAACAGCGCTCAGTCGGTTGAGCAAACGTGCGCCAAAGGCGGCGCTTGTACGGGGATAAGGGCGAAGGCTGTGCCAGCAGCGGGCTGTGACAACGGCAGTGGCAACAGGCGATGGATTGGGGCTTGTGACCAAGCGCAAGCGCGTGGCCCTTGCTCTGGCACAGGCCGCGACGGGCGGTGCGGGCGCAAAAACAGCGCCAACCATACGGCCCCTGCCAAAATCCACAATACCAGCGACATGGTTCGCTAAACGTCCTTCAGGCGGGCCAGGCATTCGTGTTGCGCACTGGCGCTGCGGCTGACCACCTGGAAAAAATGGCTTTCTGCTGTGTTCGATCTGCACAAGCTGACCATGCGACGCCGCAGTTGTTCTGTCCTTTGGGCGTTGGCAATGGGGCTTGGGCGCGTGGCTTGCCTCGTGACGTCTGGATGGGCCGACAGCCTCTGCACAGCGCCCCTTTTGAAGAAGGCTCGCGGGGCTTGTGACATGCGGGGAGAAAGCGGCAACCAAGGCGCCCCCAGAGACGGGAAAAACCGCGAACGGATTGCACTAAACTCACTCCGCTTGTTTCGCAACCTTCCTATCCTGCAATAAGGCAGAGCGATTATAGGGGCGCGCAGGGCTGCGACCGCCGGTTCCTTTTTCTCATCCTCTTCGGTTTTGTGCTCCACCATGACGGGCCCTGTGTCGGATTTTGGCCATACATCGTTGCCGCACGCGGGTTTGCGGCACGGTGATGGCTGGCACCACATCTCAAGCAGCCAGCCCATTGCAGTGTGTTTGCTCAACCGCGAGGGCACCTTGCTGGATCTCAACCCCAGCGCGTTGCAATTGTTCTCTTGCACGGCGCGACAAGCATTTGCGCGCAAGCTGAGCGACTTTATCGATGACTGGCCAAGGCATGTGCAGGCCTTGCGAGCGGCGGTGGATCAAGGGCAGCGGTATTACGCTGCCACTGCGCAATTGCGCGTCGGCGGGCGGCCTATGCCTGTGGTGCTGGAAGGAGTGGGCATCCAGCACAGCCAGCAAATTCTCATGACGATCCGGTGCCTGTGCGATTCAGGCGGTGTAGATGTTCTGCAGACGGTGGATCAAGGGGTGATGATGCACGATACCGAGGGGCACTTGGTGTATATCAACCAGGCGGCGCTGTGTATTCTCAACCACCCTCCTGAAGGGCTGCAATGGCGCGATGGTTTGTACTCGCAAGCTTGGCGATACGTGGATGAGCAAGGCGCGCCGTTGCCACTGGAGGAAACGCCTACGATGCAGGCGCTGCGCACGGGAAGTGTCAAGCAAGGCATCATGGGGCTGTACCGCGAAGAAGACCAATACTTTCGCTGGTTGAAAGTCATGGCCATTCCGCTGACCTATGTACCTGGCGGCGCGCACGAGCAGGTGCTGACGCTGCTGGACGATGTGACCCGGCAGCGCCGCGATGAGAGCATGTTCAACCGCTTGCAAGCGCTCTCTGCCATGGGCGCCTGGGAGTGCAGCAACAACTACTGCCATATGACTGAGGGGGCCTTGCGCATCTTGGGCCTGGAGGCCCAGCCTACCTCTTTGCAAGACTTTCTGGCTTGTTTTTCCCCTGTGAATGCGGCCCGCCTGGGACTGGCGGTGCAAAAGGCCCTGAGTGAGCGCTCCTCCTTTTCCGTGGAATTGAGCTTGCCGGGCGTGCCACTGCGGTGGTTGCGCGTGCGGGGCGAGCCAGACCATCTGGACCCTCTATCCAGCCGCATCAGTGGCACGCTGGAGGACATCAGCCGCGAAAAGCGCACACAAGCGTATCTGCACCAGAAAAGCCGCACCGACACGCTCACCGGCTTGCTCAACCGCGATGCGATTTTGCTCAAGCTGAAAAACTACACGGAGCGCGACGCCCCAGATGTGGCGGTGCTCTACATTGATTTAGATCGCTTCAAACTCATCAACGACGCCCTCGGCCACGACGTGGGCGATCGCGTGCTGCAAGAAGCTGCACGCCGCTTGCGCCAGGCCACCCCGGAGGGCGGGCGTTGCGCCCGCATGGGCGGGGACGAATTTCTCATGCTCTGCCCTGAGCACGAGCACCAGACTCCCGCCTTCGTGGCCGAACGCATCCTGGGACTGATGAGCCTGCCCTTTCAAATCGGGCACACCAGTTTGAACGTATGCGCCAGCATCGGCATTGCCCGCGCGCCGCAAGATGGCAAAGATGCCTCCACTCTCATCCAGAACGCCGATGCCGCCATGTACGAATGCAAACGCCGCGTGGGCAATAGCTGGCAGTTCTACAGCCAGGATCTGGCGCGCCGCCAGCGTGAAAAACTGCAATTCGACATCCTGCTGCGCCGGGCAATTGATGAAAACGAGCTGCGCCTGTTCTACCAACCGCAAGTGGATTTGCGCACCGGCCACCTCGTGGGCGCCGAAGCGCTGATGCGCTGGCACAGCAAAGTCCTGGGCATGGTGCCGCCCAAAGCTTTTATCGAGCACGCCGAAAGCTGCGGCGAAATCATCCGCATCGGCTCCTGGGCGCTGCGCGAAGCCTGTCTGCAAGTGCAGCGCTGGCGCGAGATGGGGCTGACGACGGTGCCCATCTCCGTCAACGTCTCCTACCGCCAATTCCTCACTGAAGACCTGGCCTTTGTCGTCGCCGACGCCCTGCGCTCAGCCGATCTGGACAGCAAAGCCCTGGAGCTGGAATTCACCGAACGCGTGCTGATTGAGGACGACCCGCTCACCGCCCGCACCGTCGCCCGCCTGCGCGAGCTGGGCATCACCCTCTCCATCGACGACTTTGGCGAGGGCTACAGCGCGCTGAACTACCTGCGCCGCCTGCCCGTGCAAAAGCTCAAACTCTCGCGCGAATTCCTGCAAGGCGTGCCCGGCGACCGCTCGGACGTCGTGATCTGCCAGGCCGTGGCCTCCATCACCCAAAACCTGGGCCTGGGGCTGATCGCCGAAGGCGTGGAAACCCCGGCGCAACGCCAGCTCTTGCTCGATATTGGCGTCTCGCAAGCGCAGGGCTACCTGTTCGCCCCGCCCCTGGTGCCCGACGCTTTTGCCCAATGGCTGGCCCGCCCCGACCGCTGGGGCCAGATGCAGCTTTAGAGCGTGTTATGCACTTTTCGCCCCCCGCGAGAGCGCCCCGGCGTGTGCAGTGCAAGGCGCCGTCCCCGCCGCAGCCTGGCTGCGCTGCAAGGGGACGGCAACGCCGCAATGCGCATGCCGGGGCGCTCTCCCTTCGGGCTGGCCCCAAAACCATGCACTCGCCGCGTTGGCCCGCTTGCCAAGGCAGCCAGCCTTGGCGGCGCGCGCCGCCTTGCGATTACACGGTTTTGGGGCCAGCGCGGGGGTGCGCAAAGTGCATAACACGCTCTAAACCCAATTCAAACGAAAAACCATTTCAATACCAACTTGCCGAAACAAGGTAATTTTATTTCTCTTTGATTTGTAAATAAAACCCTTTTCCGGCCA
Organism: Allofranklinella schreckenbergeri; assembly: GCF_003703475.1. GTDB lineage: Bacteria > Pseudomonadota > Gammaproteobacteria > Burkholderiales > Burkholderiaceae_C > Lampropedia > Lampropedia schreckenbergeri. Next base: position 12,546 of record NZ_RDQM01000005.1, read on the forward strand.
GGACAGGAGAACCCCCATGCTGTTTCTGCTCTCGCCCGCCAAATCACTCGATTACGACAGCCCCATTGCCCCCGAGCTGCCCACCAGCGAGCCGATCTTCACCGCCCAATCGCGCCTGGTGATTGCGCAGTTGCGCCAGAAAAGCGCTGCGGAACTCTGCTCCCTCATGTCCATCAGCGCCAAACTGGCCGAACTCAACGTCCAGCGCCACCGCGCCTGGAGCGAAACGCCCGCCCCCGAGCAGGCGCGCCAAGCCGCGCTGGCCTTCAATGGCGACGTGTACGAAGGGCTGCAAGCGGCCAGCCTCAGCGCGCAAGATTGGACCTGGGCGCAAGAGCATCTGCTCATCCTCAGTGGCCTATACGGTGCGCTGCGCCCGCTGGATCTGCTGCAACCCTACCGGCTGGAAATGGGCACGCGCCTGCCCGTGCCGCTGGCGGAAAAGGCCGATGCGCCCGTGGCGGAAAACCTCTACCAATTCTGGGCCGAGCCGCTGGCCCAGTATCTGAACACGCGCCTGAGCGCGCACCAGACGCCCATCATCGTCAACCTCGCCTCCAACGAATACTTCAAAGCGGTGGACACCCGCCGCGTGAGCGCGCGCGTGATCGAGTGCGTATTTCAGGATGAAAAAGCCGGCCAATACAAAATCATCAGCTTCCTGGCCAAGCGCGCCCGCGGCCTCATGGCCCGCTACGCCATCGAAACGCGCGTGCAGCGCCCCGAGGATTTGCGCGGCTTCGACCGCGAGGGCTACGTATTCGACGACGCCCTCTCGAGCGCCGACAAACTCGTTTTCCGCCGCCGCGAAGCCGACCGCCCGCGCGCGGCGTGAAAGCGTGGGGGCGTGAGCGGGCTCTGAACGCTACGCCATGCCCACCACCGCCCGCACCGAGCGGGCGATGACCAGCTCCTCATGCGTGCGCACCACCAGCACAGCGGTGCGCGCCTGCTCGGCGGAGATCCAGGTGGCGTGCTCGGCGTTGCGGGCGGGGTCCAGCTCAATACCCATCCACCCCAGGCGCTCGCAAATGCGGGCGCGAATGAGCACGGAGTTTTCGCCAATCCCGCCGGAAAAAACCAGCGCATCCAAGCCGCCCAGTTGCGCGGCCAAAGCGCCCAATTCGCGTTGCGCGCGCATGACGAAATAGTCGATGGCGCGCTGAGCCTGCGGCGTGCCAGCGGCCTCCAGCGTGCGCATGTCGTTGGACAGATCGGACAGGCCCAGCAAGCCCGATTCGTGGTAGAGCACGCGGGCAATCTCTGCGCTGCTGAGCTTTTCCTGATCCAGCATGTAAAGCAGCACGCCAGGATCGATCTGCCCGCAGCGCGTGCCCATCGCCAAGCCATCCAGCGGCGAAAAACCCATGGAGGAAGCCACCGCCCGGCCGTCATGCACCGCGCACATGGAGGCACCGTTGCCCAGGTGCGCGACGACGACGCGCCCCGCCGCCAACTGCGGCGCAAGCTGCCGCATCTGGCCGGTGATGTATTCATAGCTCAAGCCATGAAAGCCGTAGCGGCGCACGCCCTGCTCGTAATAGCGCGAGGGCAGGCCGAAGGTGTCGTTGACAAACGGCTGGTCGCGGTGAAAGGCGGTATCGAAGCAGGCCACCTGCGGCACGCCGGGGAAGGCAGTCATGGCGGCGCGCACGCCAGCCAGGTTATGCGGCTGGTGCAGCGGTGCAAAGGGGGCCAGGGCCTCCAGCGTCCGCATCACATCGGACGTGATGACGAGCGGCGCGTTGAATTGCGGCCCGCCGTGCACGATGCGATGCCCCACCGCCGCCAGTCGCAGGGCGGGGAAGTGGCGCTGGATCGTCCGAATCACCACCATCAAAGCGCCAGTGTGGGTGCCCAAATCCCCTTCGGCCACACCTTCGGCAACAGGCAGAGCTTGCCCTTGTGCGTCCTTGAGCTGGATGACCCCATCCGGGCCGATTTTTTCCACCTTCCCCGAGAGCAAGGCCTCGTCGCCCGTGGCGGCAAACAGCGCCACTTTCAGGGAAGAAGATCCCGCGTTGAGCACGAGAAATCCGCAATCGCTCCAATCGCCATTGACAGCCATTCGTTGTCACCCACTGTGTTCAGGTTGATGCATGCACGGTGCGGGCCATTTCCCGCACACCAATCATTTCAATCAAAAGAAAAACCATTTCACACCCAAATTGCCGAAACAAGGAAATTTTATTTCCCAATGAATTGGAAAATAATGCCAGGCATACGCCAGATCGCCACAACTGCAACGCGACACGCGCGCAGCGGCTGGCGACCCCATCGGCAACTTGCGCTGCGGCAGCGTTGGCAGCAGTCACGCCACCAACGCCAGCGGCTCATCGCTGCTTTTGCTTTGCCTGCCAAGCGTAGTGCAGGTTGGCCACGGCGCAGGAAGCCAGGCGCGCCATCGGGCTGTCAGAGCGGGAATTCAAAATCACCGGCACCTTGGCCCCCAGCACCAGGCCGGCAGCTTCCGCATGGCTGACGAAGGTCAGTTGCTTGGCCAGCATGTTGCCCGCATCGATGCCAGGCACCACCAGGATGTTGGCCTGCCCGGCCACGCCGCCGCTCAAGCCCTTGGTGCGGGCAGCGCCCACGTCCATGGCGTTATCCATCGCCAGCGGGCCTTCCACCAAACCGCCCTTGATCTGGCCGCGATCGGCCATTTTGGACAGCAGCGCCGCATCCAGCGACGACTGAATGGCAGGGTTGACCGTCTCCACCGCCGAGAGCACGCCCACGCGCGGCGTCATATCCAGCGCCTGCGCCAAATCGATGGCGTTTTGCACGATATCGACTTTGGTGTGCAAATCCGGCGCGATGTTGATGGCCGCATCGGTGACCATCACCGGCTCGGCGCGGCCTGGCACATCCATCACGAAAACGTGCGTGAAACGCCGCCCCATGCGCAAGCCCATCGCCTTGTCCAGCATGGGATGGAGCAAATCGTCGGTGTGCAAATGCCCCTTCATCACGGCATGCACGCGGCCTTCGTTGACCAGCGCACACGCCATGGCCGACGCAGCGCGATCGCCCTCGACATCGACGATCTCGAAAGCGGAAATATCCTGCTGCAACTCTTGCGCCACCGCCCGGATGCGCTGCGCATCGCCGACCAGAATCGGCACGATCAAGCCCTTGTGCGCCGCACGCAAGGCGCCGCCCAGAGAGTTGGGATCATCGGGGCACACCACCGCAATGTGCACGGCGGGCAGGCTGCGCGCGCGCTCGATCAACGCCTCGAAGTGACGATGCCGCTGCACCAGCAGGCCCGGGACTTCGACATCATCGCGGTCGAACTTCTCTTTGGGCGCATAAACGCTGGCCTGCCCTTCCAGAATCAACGCCTGATCGGCCACGCGCTGCACCCCGGTGCGCAAGTGCACGATGCCATCGGCCTCTTTGCCCAGCACCTCCACCTGCACCAGCAGCTCCTCCCCCACATGGGCGCGCTCAAAAGCCTCGAACGTGTTGCGCTTGAGCAAAGTGCCAGGCCCCGGCAAATGCGTGCCCAACAAAGAAATGGCCAACGAAGCCACATACATGGTGGAGGCAATGTTCTCCGGCTTGCCATCGCCGTTGACATCCACATCGGGCAAATGCATGGGGTTCAAATTGCCAGACGCGGCGGCGAAAACATACAAATCGTCCGCCGTCACAAGGCGGCGCAACTGGGCACGCTCACCGACCTGAATCTCGTCAAAAGTGCGATTGATTAAGTGCATGAATAGCTCGTCCCTGCCTGCTGCGCAGGCGTGATTCAAAAACCCCGCTACACGACAGAGCACCTGTCAAGCGGGAAAACCATCATACCCGGGGATCCAGCCGCTTCGACGCACACCGCGGCGCAGTCCTAGCCAACCCGAGATCTGGCACAAGATCACAAGGCACAAAAAAACCCGCTTGCCTGATGCAAGCGGGTTTTGATGGTTGGCGCGGCTGGCAGGATTCGAACCCACGACCCCTTGGTTCGTAGCCAAGTACTCTAATCCAACTGAGCTACAGCCGCTAAACAGAAAAAGCCCTTTAATGAGGCTTTCAAATTTGAAAATTGGCGCGGCTGGCAGGATTCGAACCCACGACCCCTTGGTTCGTAGCCAAGTACTCTAATCCAACTGAGCTACAGCCGCTGAAGGGGAGAATTCTAGCACACAAAAAACAGCTTTCTGCATTCTTTATCGATACCGCCGTCCACCCCAAGCTGTCTGACGCCTGCCCTATCCTGGCTTTTTATGGGAGAATCCGTTTCTTTACCTTACTCAGGCGGCGCACATAGCAAAGGTTGCGACAGCGCAAACGCCGCGTTGCTCCGACATGAACAGGCCAATGCGACATTTGCCCAGCCAAACCCAGCGCGGCTTTGACCGCGCTTTTTGCTGTTTGTGCGCCCACGCCCCGCCCGCCGACCGGCCCTCATTGACACCATGATCCGCATTACTCTTCCTGATGGTTCCGAGCGCACGTTCGATCACGCCATCTCCGTTGCCGACGTAGCCGCAGCCATCGGCCCCGGCTTGGCCAAAAACACCGTAGCAGGCAAAGTCAATGGCCGCCTGGTCGATGCCTGCGACCTCATTGAGCACGATGCCAAGCTGCAAATCATCACGCCCAAAGACGAGGAAGGGTTAGAAATCATCCGCCACTCCTGCGCGCACTTGGTTGGCCATGCCGTCAAACAGCTCTACCCCACCGCCAAGATGGTGATCGGCCCCGTCATTGAAGAAGGGTTCTACTACGACATCGCTTACGAGCGCCCCTTCACCCCCGAAGACATGGCCGCTATCGAACAGCGCATGAAGGAGCTGATTGCGCAGGACTATGACGTCATCAAAAAAATGACCCCGCGCGCCGAAGTCATCCAGGTGTTCCAGTCGCGCGGCGAGGATTACAAGCTGCGCCTGATTGATGACATGCCGGATGAGACCGCCATGGGCCTGTACTACCACCAGGAGTACGTGGACATGTGCCGCGGCCCGCACGTGCCCAACACGCGCTTTCTCAAATCCTTCAAGCTGACCAAACTTGCTGGAGCCTATTGGCGCGGCGACTCGCGCAACGAACAATTGCAACGCGTTTACGGCACCGCCTGGGCTGACAAAAAGCAGCTTGACGCCTACATCCAGCGCATCGAAGAAGCCGAAAAACGCGACCACCGCCGCCTGGGCCGCGAGCTGGATCTTTTCCATCAGGACGAGCATTCGCCCGGCACGGTGTTCTGGCATCCCAAAGGCTGGGCCATTTGGCAGCAAGTCGAGCAATACATGCGCCGCGTTTACCAGGACAACGGCTACCAGGAAGTCAAAGGGCCGCAAATCCTGGACAAGACCCTGTGGGAGAAAACCGGTCACTGGGACAAGTACCGCGAAAACATGTTCACGACCGAAAGCGAAAAGCGCGAATACGCGCTCAAGCCGATGAACTGTCCAGGCCACATCCTGATCTTCAAGCAAGGCATCAAGAGCTACCGCGATCTGCCACTGCGTTACGGCGAATTCGGCTCCTGCCACCGCAACGAACCTTCTGGCGGGTTACACGGCATCATGCGCGTGCGCGCCTTCACGCAAGACGATGGCCACATCTTCTGCACCGAAGACCAAATCCTCGCTGAAGTCAGCGCCTTCAGCGCCCTGCTGCAAAAGGTGTATGCGGACTTTGGCTTTACCGACATCATCTACAAAGTCGCCACCCGGCCCGAGCAGCGCATCGGCTCTGACGCCATCTGGGACAAGGCCGAGCACGCCTTGATGGAAAGTCTGCGCGCATCCGGCTGCGAATTCCAAATCGCTCCAGGCGACGGCGCTTTCTACGGCCCAAAAGTCGAATACACCCTGCGCGATGCCCTGGGGCGCCAGTGGCAATGCGGCACCATCCAGGTGGACTTTTCCATGGCCGAGCGGCTGGATGCGGAATACGTTGGCGAAGATGGCGCCCGCCACCGCCCCGTCATGCTGCACCGCGCTATCGTGGGCAGCCTGGAGCGTTTTATCGGTATCCTGATCGAGCACTACGCAGGCGCCTTGCCCATCTGGCTGGCCCCGCAACAAGTGAGCGTGCTCAACATCACCGATGCCCAGGCCGATTACTGTCGTGAATTGGCTGAAAAACTCCAAAAAGCCCTGCCACATCAACCCATCCGGGCCGCGCTCGATCTTCGTAACGAAAAGATCACTTATAAAATACGCGAGCACGCCTTGAAAAAAGTGCCGTTTATTCTTGTTGTGGGCGACAAGGAGAAAGCGGCAGGCACCGTGGCTGTTCGTGGCCGCGGCAACCAGGATCTCGGCGTCATGCCGCTGGAGCAGTTCATTGGCCTGCTGACTGACAAGATTCAAAGCAAGCAATGACCAAAGCCTAGGCACCCCAATGGAGGTGCCTTTTTTCCGCCCTCCAGCCTCTGTGGGCGGCGAAGACATCAACCAACTTTGAAGGTGAAGACCATAGCTACTGAATACCGCGACCGCCGCCAGCGCGAAGAACGCAAACACCGTTTGAACCGTGAAATTACCGCACCCGAATTGCGCGTCACAGGCCCTGATAACGAGGCCATCGGCATCATCAGCCTGCAAGAAGCGTTGCGCATGGCTGGCGACTTGGATGTGGATCTGGTCGAGATTGCGCCTACCGCCTCTCCCCCGGTAGCACGGCTGATCGACTACGGCAAGTTCAAATACCAGGAGCAAAAACGCGCGGCAGAAGCCAAGGCGCGCCAGACGGTGATTGAAATCAAGGAAGTCAAATTCCGCCCTGGCACCGATGATGGCGACTACAACATCAAGCTGCGCAATATCCGCCGCTTCCTGGAAGATGGCGACAAAGTCAAGGTCACTTTGCGCTTCCGCGGCCGGGAGATCACCCACCAAAACCTGGGTCTGGACTTGCTCAATCGCCTGCGCGATGAGCTGGGCGACGCCATAGTGGTCGAGCAATTTCCCAAGCTCGAAGGCCGCCAAATGGTGATGATGATTGCCCCGCAACGCAAAAAAGCCGGTGGCGCAAAGCCCAAGGCTGAGGGCGGGGAAGCCTCAGCCTAATCCCAACTCGGAATGAGGGCAGCTCGCGCACCATGCCGGGCAGCCCCATTCACCGCGATGAGGGAGTCAATAGGCCAGTAGGCTCCATCACTCTGTTGCTGTTGCGCGCCCTTGCAAGCGCGCGCACCATAGCTGCATCAACAACTCCAGCCGTGCTTTTGCCGCAGGCAAGGGCACGATGGGCCACGGCGATGCAATCGCACCAGGGGCAGGCGCGACGACGCGTCCCAGCGGACAACGGCTGGTCAACGCCACACTGAAGCCGGCCCGCTGGGCTGCAATCAATGCCGCCTCCAGGGCATGATGCAGCGTGCCATTGCCGGTAGCGGCCACCAGCGCGCCATCAAAACCCGCTGCCTGTAAGGCCTGTACCTGGCGGGAATCGAAGTGGGCATGGCTGCTCAGCCATGCCACCGCAGGCAAAACGCTCAAAACCTCGGTGATGGGGCGCGTTAACAAAGCGCTGTGTAGGCCAGCGGGCCAATCGCCAGCCGCCACATCCCCCGCAGTTGCTCCCGCCAACCGCACCATGCCGTTTTCTACCCAGCCCCAAGGGCCTGCCTCGCCAGAGCCAAACGCGGGAATATGAAACGGCTGCATTTTTTGCACCAACTGGGCTGTGTGGAGCGCACCCGCAGCCACAGCTAACACGCCGCGCAAACGAGGGCCGACAGCCCCGCCGCCTGGCAAGCCGGACAGGGCCGCCTGACAAGCATCAAGCAAGTTTTGCGGCCCATCGGGCGATAAAGCAGTGGCCGGGCGCATGCTGCTCACCAACAGCACCGGCTTATCGGAAGGCGGCAGCACACGGTGCAAAAACCAGGCGGTTTCTTCCAGCGTATCCGTGCCATGGGTGACCACCACCCCCGCTATTTGCGGATCGGCCAGCGCCTGGCGGACTGCGTGGGCAATGCTCAACCAATCCTCAGCATCCAGATCTTTGCTGTCCTTTTGCAGCACTTGGCTTGCCTGCAAGCGTGCGGGCAATTGCTGCAAAGCGGGGACAGCGGCCAGCAAGTCCTCGATACGCAATGCTGCAGCTTGATACCCCGCTTGCGCTTGTGCGTCGGCCACGCCAGCAATGGTGCCGCCAGTGGCCAAAATGGCCAAAACAGGCAAAGAATTCATGCGACTTTCCCCTTGAAATGGTTTTCACCGGCATTTTGGGCTTTGAAGTTCGCTCCGAGCGGTTCATTCCCAAGTCAATCAGGGAAACCCCGCAAAGGGTATCCAGCCGGGACCTCTCTCGCACAGGCCATGCACTCTAGAATCCGCCCCACTCTGGCGTGCTTGGGTGAGAGCTTGCTTGCACTGCGCGCCGTGTCTGGTCATTTTTTCAAAAACTCCGAAGGAGCTTTCCATGATTCACAAAAAAAATCTGCTGGCTGCATCCGTGGCGCTGGCCATTGCGGCGTTGCCGATGGGCGCACAAGCCAAGACCTTCAAATGGTCCAGCCAAGGGGATGTGACGAGCTGGGACATCCACATGCAGAACAACAACACCAACAACGCGATGCACGCGATGGTGTATGAATCGCTGACCTACTACAACAGCCGCACGTTTGAAATCGATCCCGTACTGGCTACGTCCTGGGAAGAAATCACCCCCACCCAGGTGCGCTTCAAACTGCGCGAGGGGGTGAAATTCTCTGACGGCAGCGAGTTCACCGCCGATGATGCGGTTTTCTCGATTGAGCGCGCGATGAAGCCCACCTCCAACCTGGCCGTTTTCACCAACGGCATTGAGCGGGTGGAGAAAGTCGATCCCCATACGATCGACATCCACCTCAAAGCGCCCAACCCCATCCTCACGCGTCAGCTCACCGAGCTGCGCATCATGAGCAAAGCCTGGGCCGAGAAGAACAACTCGCTTGAACCCAAGGACATGAAGGGCACGGAAGAAAACTTCGCGCACCGCAACGCCATGGGCACCGGCCCCTACACGCTGGAGTCGTGGCAGCCAGACACCCGCATGGTGTTCAAACGCAACCCCCACTGGTGGGGCAAGATGGAAGGCAACGTCACCGAAGTGATTTACCAGCCCATCGGCTCGGCGGCCACACGCATGGCCGCGCTGCTCTCGGGCGAGCTGGATTTCGTGCTCGACCCCACGCCGCAAGACCTGCCCCGCCTGCGCAAAACGCCCAGCCTGAAGGTGGTGGACGGAGTGGAATACCGCACCATCTTCTTTGGCATGGATCAGCACCGCGACGAGCTGCCTGGCTCCAACATCAAGGGCAAAAACCCGCTGAAAGACCAGAAAGTGCGCCAGGCGCTCTACCAGGCCATCGACGTCAACGCCATCACCAAAAACACCATGCGCGGCCTGGGCCAGCCTACGGGCACGCTGATTGCGCCCATGGTCAACGGCTGGACCAAGGAGCTGGACCAGCGCCTGCCCTACAGCGTGGAGGAGGCCAAGAAGCTGCTGGCCGAAGCAGGCTACCCCAACGGTTTCGAAGTGGACTTTGCCTGCCCCAACAACCGCTACATCAGCGACGAGGCCATTTGCCAGGCCGTCACCGCCATGTGGGCGCGCATCGGCGTCAAGGCCAAGCTGCGCACGCAACCCGTGGCCACTTACATGCCCATGATCCAGCGCCATGAGGCCAGCATTTACATGCTGGGCTGGGGCGTGCCGACGTTTGATGCCATGTACACGCTGCAATCGCTGGTGCGCACGCGCACCGAAGGCGCGGACGGCAACTACAACGTGGGCCGCTACAGCAATGCCGAGGCCGACAAGCTCATCGATGCCGCCAAGCAAGAGAGCGACCAAGACAAGCGCACCGAGCTGCTGCGCCAGGCGCTGAAAGTCTCCAACGACACGATCTCGCACCTGCCGCTGCACAACCAGGTCATCCCCTGGGCGATGAAGAAAAACGTCAACGTGGTGCACCGTGCGGACAACCGCCTGGATATGCGCCTGGTCGTGATCGACTGATCCTGCCGCCTGCCATGGCGCAAAGGGCGGGCGCCAAGCGCGCCTTGCACGCCTTCCCCCGCCTTTTGCGCCGTTCCCCATCTCCGCTGGCCCAGGCCAGCGGCTTGTTTTTTGCGCCCCAAGCGGCGCGCACCCAGCCCTCCCCTCGCGATGCTTGTTTTCATACTCCGCCGCCTGATCCAGGCCGCGATCGTCATGGCCTCGGTGGCCTTGATTGCGTTCATGCTGTTCCAGTACGTGGGCGATCCGGTTTACGCCATGCTGGGGCAGGACGCCACGGCTGAAGAAATCGCCCAGTTGCGCTCCGATCTGGGGCTGGATCAGCCCTTTTTCGTGCAGTTTTGGTATTTCCTCGTCAACGCCATGCAAGGCCAGTTCGGCGTGAGTTTGCGCCAGGGCGTGCCGGTTTCCGAGCTGATTGCCCAGCGCTTTCCCGCCACGCTGGAGCTGGCGCTGGTGGCCGCCGCGCTGGCGCTGCTGGTGGGCTTGCCCATGGGCGTATATGCGGCGCTGCGCCGGGGCAGCTTGATGAGCCAGGCGTTCATGACGTTCTCGCTGCTGGGCGTGTCCTTGCCGACGTTTTTCATCGGCATCTTGCTGATTCTGGTGTTCGCCGTGCATCTGGGGTGGTTTCCCAGCTTCGGGCGCGGGCCGGTGACGGACTTGGGCTGGTGGAACACAGGCTTGCTGACGCTGCAAGGCTGGCACCACATCACGCTGCCAGCGATCACGCTGGCGATCTTCCAGCTCACGCTCATCATGCGGCTGGTGCGCGCGGAAATGCTGGAGGTGCTGCGCACCGACTACATCAAGTTCGCCCGCGCGCGCGGCCTGCACAACCGCGCGATTTACTTTGGCCATGCGCTCAAGAACACCTTGGTGCCCGTCATCACCATCACCGGCTTGCAGCTCGGCGGGCTGATTGCCTTTGCCATCGTGACGGAAACCGTGTTCCAGTGGCCCGGCATGGGGCTGCTGTTCATCAACGCGGTCACGTTTGCCGATGTGCCCGTGATGGCGGCCTATCTGTGCCTGATCGCGCTGATCTTTGTGGTCATCAACCTGATCGTGGATTTGCTGTACTTCGCCGTCGATCCGCGTTTGCGCGTGGACAAATCCTCCGGCCATTGAATGCGGCCGCACAAACCCACACCGCAATTGCAAATCAAGGTAAAAATGAAACGTTACACATCATGCCGAAATAAGGTTGTTTTGTTTCTTTTTGATATATAAAATAATCCACCTATAACCACCATGACCCTTCTTCGCCGCACCTTTTGTACCTGGCTGGGCGCTGCCTCTGCCGCCGCCCTCTGCGCGCTGGGCGCACCCGCCCATGCCGCAGGGGCATCCGCTGCCAATTCGGCCTGGCCCACGCGCAGCATCTCCGTCATCGTGCCGTTTGGCGCAGGCTCCAGCCCGGACGTGATGAGCCGCATCGTCATCGAGCACGCCGCGCAAAGCCTGGGCCAGTCGATGGTGGTGCTCAACCGCCCCGGCGCCAGCGGCAACATCGGCACCCACGCCATCGCCAAGGCTGCGCCCGATGGCTACACCATCGGCGTCTCCATCACCGGGCCACTGGTCAACAACCCGCTGATGGACGCCAACCTGCCCTACCGCCCCGAACGCGATTTGCAGCCCATCACCCTGGCCGTGCACCAGTACAACCTGCTGGTCGTGCCCGCCGATTCACCCCTCAAGCATCTGGACGATTTGCTCGCCGCCGCCCGCGCGCCGCAATCGCGCCTGAACTTTCCCAGCACCGGGGCGGGCACCGTCTCGCACCTGGCGGTGGAGCTGCTGATGGCCCGCGCGCAAGGGCAGGCGCTGCACGTGCCCTACCCCTCCTCGCCTGCGGCGGTGACCTCGCTGCTCAATGGCGACACCCAGTTTGCCGCCTTGCCGCCCGTGGCCGTCATGCCCATGATCCAGGGCGGCAAGCTGCGCGCCCTGGCCGCCGTCTCGGCCCAGCGCATGGCCGCCCTGCCCGACGTGCCCACCGTGGCCGAGCTGGGCTATCCCGGCATCGAAGGCTCGGGCTGGATCGGCTTCGTCGCGCCGGCGGGCCTGAACGCGCAGGTGCTGGCGCGTCTGAACGCCGCCCTCACCCAGGCCCTGCAAGACGAATCAGTGCGCCAGCGCCTAGCGGGCATGCACATGCAACCCGCACCCGGCACGCCCGAGGACTTCGCCCGCTACCTGCAACAAGAGTCGCAACGCTGGGCGCCCGTGATCGAGCGCCTGGGGCTGGCGGCCCAGCCTACAACCGCTGCGCCCCTGAACGCGCCCCTGAACGCCCCCAAGAACACGCCAGAGGCCACACCGCCCACCACCGACCCAACCGCCACCTCAAAAACGCCCTGAAGCACGCCTTGCCCATCTCCCTTGGCCCCATCCGCACAGAACGCCGTCCAGCCAGCCGCCCTCTTACAGCGGCCCAGCCAGCCAGCCCTGCGCCCGAGAACCTTGACGCAATCCGCTATGCCTGCTGCCCTTTCCGCTGACCCCTCTACCGCGCCTGGCGCCCCTTTCGCTGCTGCATCCGCTACCGAAGCATCCGCCACATCTGCCACTGCAACGCTGGCGGCAGGCGAAGTGTTTTTCACCACCCCCATGCAACAGCAGTGGCGCTCGCACGCCCATGCGCAAGACATCCACTGCCTCGCACCCGCCACGCCCCACACCGTGCAAACGCTGTTTGCCCAGGCGCGCACGCGGGGCATCGGGCAAGCGCAGCTCTTTGCCGCCATTCCCTTCGACGTGCGCCAGCCGGCCAGCTTCTCCATCCCTGCACGGCTGGTGCAAACCAGCGGCCCTTTGCCTCAACAGGCGGTGCAAACACCCGACCCGGCACTGCACACCACGCCCCTGCCCTCGCCTGAGCGCTATGCCGAACTGGTGCGCCAGGCGCTGGCGCTGCTGGAGCGCGGCGAGCTGCACAAAATCGTGCTGGCGCGCGCGCTGGATGTGCAGGCGGGCGGCCCCCTCTCACCCGGTGCCATCGTGCAGCGGCTGGCGGCGCGCAACCCGCACGCCTTTTTGTTCCACATCCCCTTGTGCAACGCCGCAGGTGCGCCGCACGGCAGCATGCTGGGCGCCAGCCCCGAGCTGCTGGTGCGCCGCAGCGGCCGGCAGTTGACGCTGCACCCGCTGGCAGGCTCCATCCCGCGCCATGCCGATGCGGCCGAGGACGAGCGCCGCCGTCAGGGCCTGGCCGCCTCCGAGAAAGACCTGCGCGAGCACCGCTACGTCACCCAGGACATCGCCCGCCACCTCGCGCCGCTGTGCTGCGAGGTGGATGTGCCCGAGCGCCCCAGCGTCATCGGCACCGATGCCCTGTGGCACCTGGGCACCACCATCACCGCCACGCTGCGCGATGGAGCCACCACGGCGCTGGACGTGGCGCTGGCCCTGCACCCCACGCCCGCCCTGTGCGGCAGCCCCACCGCCCAGGCGCTGGCCCACATTCAGGCGCTGGAGCCGTTTGCGCGCGATTACTTCGCGGGCCTGGTGGGCTGGCAGCGTGAAAACGGCGATGGCGAATGGGCCATCACCATCCGCTGCGCGCAGTTCGACGGGCAACGCCGCTTGCGGCTGTATGCGGGCGCGGGCATCGTCAGCGGCTCCGACCCCGAGCGCGAAGTGCAGGAAACCGCCGCCAAGCTCAGCACCTTTCTCCAATCCTTGCAGCCCCAGGCCATCCCATCCCAGTCATAACCCGAACCAGTCATAACCCGAACCGCCATGAGCATCCCCACCATCTCCGACTACGCCATGCCGCAACCGGGCCAATGGCCCGCCAGCCGCGTGCAGTGGCCGCTTGAGGCCCGCCGCTGCGCGCTGCTGATCCACGACATGCAGCGTTACTTCCTGCGCTTTTACCAGCCCGGCGGCGCGCTGCTGCCCGCACTGCTGCGCAACCTCGCCGCCCTGCGCCACTGGGCCGATGCCCACGGCGTGCCCGTGCTCTACACCGCCCAGCCCCACCAGCAGGCGGCGCAAGACCGCGCCCTGCTCAACGACATGTGGGGCCCCGGCCTGCCCGCCGCCGCGCCCGAGCAGGCCGAGATCGTGCCCGAGCTGCTGCCGCGCCCGCAGGATGTGGCGCTCACCAAATGGCGCTACAGCGCCTTCGCCCGCTCCGACCTGGCCCAGCGCATGCAAGACTGGGGGCGCGATCAACTGCTCATCGGCGGCGTGTACGCGCATATCGGCTGCATGGTCACCGCCGTGGATGCATTCATGCACGACATCCAGCCCTTCTTCGTCGCCGACGCGCTGGCCGATTTCTCCCGCGACGAGCACGACATGGCGCTGCGCTACGTCGCCTCGCGCTGCGGCGTCGTGATCGGCACGCAAGAAGTCACGCGCACCACCACCAACAAGCAAACCCCGCCATGACCAGCGCCGCCTCCACCCCCACGCCCTTTGCGGGCCAACTTGAGAGCCAATCTACAGGCCGCCCCACAGGCCAACTCACGGGCCAACTCACGGGCCAATTTGCCGGCCAGCGCGTACTGGTCACCGGCGCAGCCCAAGGCATTGGCCGCTGCATTGCGCAAAGCTTTGCCGCCCAGGGCGCGCAAGTCATCGGCCTGGATGTGCTGGCCGACGCACCCGACAGCCCCGCCACGCCCGAGCGCCCCTGGCGGCTGCTGGCGCTGGACATCGCCGATGCCGCTGCGGTGCAAGCCGTCAGCGCCCGCTTGCAGCAGGAAGAGGCGCGGCTGGACGTGCTCGTCAACGCCGCCGGCATCTTGCGCATGGGCGGGCTGGACGATCTCACCGCGCAGGACTGGCAGCGCAGCATGGCCGTCAATGCCATCGGCCCCTTCACCCTCATCCAGCAATGGACGCCCATTTTCAAGCGCCAGCGGCGCGGCAGCATCGTCAACATCGCCTCCAACGCGGCCAATTTGCCGCGCCTGGGCATGCTGGCCTACGCTGCCTCCAAAGCCGCGCTGCTCAGCCTCAGCCGCGGCGTGGCGCTGGAGCTGGCGCCCTACGGCGTGCGCTGCAACATCGTCTCGCCCGGCTCGACCGACACCCCCATGCTGGCGGGCATGCTGGGCGATGCGGCAGGCCAGCAGCGCCTGATCCAGGGCCTGCCCGAGCAGTTCAAGCTCGGCATCCCCCTGGGCAAAATCGCCACGCCGCAGGACATCGCCCACAGCGTGCTGTTTCTGGCCAGCGAGCAAGCCGGGCACATCACCATGCAGCAAATCGTCGCCGATGGCGGCGCCACGCTGGGCGTGTAGCCACAGACCAAAGACCACTCACCCCAAGAGACAAAGGAACCCCCGATGATTCGAACCCTCGCCCGCTGGTGGGACAGCGACCTGGGCTACAGCTTTCGCCACTCGCCCGTGGCCATTCTTGCTGCGCTGATCGCCGCCGTATGCCTGTTTTGCGCCGCCTTTGCCGGCTGGGTCGCGCCGCACAACCCGCTGGACTTGAGCACGCTGGAACTCTCCGACTCGCGCCTGCCGCCCGTCTGGCTCGAAGGCGGCAGCAGCAAATACCTGCTGGGCACGGACGACCAGGGGCGCGACATCTTCTCCGCGCTCATCTACGGCGCGCGCATCTCGCTGCTGGTCAGCCTGGGCTCGGTGGCGCTGTCGCTGCTCATCGGCGTTTCGCTGGGGCTGCTGGCAGGTTTCAAGGGCGGCTGGGTCGATAGCCTGCTCATGCGCGTGTGCGACGTGATGCTGTCCTTTCCCTCCATCCTCGTGGCGCTGCTGATTTTCGGCGTAGCGCGCACGCTGTTTCCCAACTCGGGCGAAGACATCACCTTTGCCGTGCTGGTGCTCTCCATCGCGCTGACGGGCTGGGTGCAATACGCGCGCACCGTGCGCGGCTCCACCCTGGTCGAGCGCGGCAAGGAATACGTGCAGGCCGCGCGCGTGACCGGCGTGCCCTCGCTGCGCATCATGCGCAAGCACGTGCTGCCCAACGTCATGGGGCCGGTGCTGGTGCTGGCCACCATCCAGGTCGCCACCGCCATCATCACCGAGGCCACGCTGTCCTTTCTCGGCGTGGGCGCGCCGCCAACCTCACCCTCGCTGGGCACGCTCATCCGCGTGGGCAACGACTACCTGTTCTCCGGCGAGTGGTGGATCACCATCTTCCCCGGCCTGATGCTGGTGCTCATCGCGCTGTCGGTCAACCTGCTGGGCGACTGGCTGCGCGATGCGCTCAACCCGCGCCTGAGTTGATATTCCAATCAATGTAAAATCGCCTTTATACCTAACATACCGAAACAAGGCCATTTTATTTCCTATTGATCGATAAAAAACACACCCACGCTCTGCCCATGCTGCTTGAAGTCAAAAACCTCGTCGTCGAATTCCCCAACCGCCGCGGCACCTTGCGCGCGCTCGACCGCGTTTCCTTCTCCATCGCCCCGGGCGAAATCCTGGGTGTGGTGGGCGAATCGGGCGCGGGCAAATCGCTCACCGGCGCCTCCATCATCGGCCTGCTCGAGCCGCCCGGGCGCGTCGCCAGCGGCGAAATCTGGCTGGACGGCCAGCGCCTCGATCAGCTCACGCAAGAGCAAATGCGCCCCATCCGCGGCCGCCACATCGGCGCCATCTTCCAGGACCCGCTGACCTCGCTCAACCCGCTCTACACCGTCGGCCGCCAGCTCACCGAAACCATCCTCACCCACCTGCCCATGAGCCGCCAGCAGGCGCGCCAGAGGGCCATCGAGCTGCTCAAGGACACCGGCATCCCCGCCGCCGAGCAGCGCATCGACCACTACCCGCACCAATTCTCCGGCGGCATGCGCCAGCGCGTGGTCATCGCCCTGGCGCTGGCGGCCGAGCCCAAACTCATCGTCGCCGATGAGCCGACCACCGCGCTGGATGTCTCCATCCAGGCGCAAATCATCACCTTGCTCAAACGCGTGTGCAAAGAGCATGGCGCCGCCGTCATGCTCATCACCCACGACATGGGCGTGATCGCCGAAACCTGCGACCGCGTCGCCGTCATGTACGCCGGGCGCGTGGCCGAAATCGGCCCCGTGCACGAAGTCATCAACCACCCCGCCCACCCCTACACGCGCGGGCTGATGGCCTCCATCCCCGACATGGAGATGGACAAGGAGCGCCTCAACCAAATCGACGGCGCCATGCCGCGCCTGAACGCCATCCCCCCCGGCTGCGCCTTCAACCCCCGCTGCCCGCAAGCGCACGAGCGCTGCCTGAGCGAACGCCCCGAGCTGATGAACGCAGGCGCCACCCAGGCCGCCTGCTGGCTGGTGCAAGAACACGCCCACGCCGCGCCTTGCGCCCAGTGACCGACAACCGGGAAAACACGCCATGACCGCCACGATCGACACCCTCGCCCCCACTATGGCCACTGCGGCCACCACCAGCCAGCCCGGCAGCGCCCCGCTGGTGCAAGCGCACGACCTCGCCCGCACCTTCGACGTCTCCGCCCCCTGGCTCAACCGCGTGCTCGAAGGCAAGCCCAAAACCTTTTTGCACGCCGTCGATGGCGTAAGCTTCACCATCGAAAAAGGCCAAACCCTGGCGCTGGTGGGCGAATCGGGCTGCGGCAAAAGCACCGTCGCGCGCCTGCTCGTGGGCCTTTACAAACCCACGCGCGGCCAATTCCTCTTTGAAGGGCAAGACGCCCACGCCGCCTACGCAGGCGCTGGCGCCGAAGCCATCCGCCGCCGCATCCAGATGATTTTTCAGGATCCCTACGCCAGCCTCAACCCCCGCTGGCTGGTGCGCGACATCATCGCCGAGCCGCTGCGCGAACACGGCATGCTGCGCGGCAGCGTCGCCCTGCAAGAGCGCGTGGGCCAACTGCTGCAATCGGTCGGCCTGAGTGCGCTGGACATGGGCAAATACCCCCACCAATTCTCCGGCGGCCAGCGCCAGCGCATCTCCATTGCGCGCGCGCTGGCCACCGAGCCAGAGTTCCTCGTCTGCGACGAACCCACCAGCGCGCTCGATGTCTCCGTGCAAGCGCAGGTTCTCAACATCATGAAAGACCTGCAACGCCAGCGCCAGCTCACCTATTTGTTCATCTCGCACAACCTCGCCGTCGTGCGGCACGTCAGCGACCACGTCGGCGTCATGTACCTGGGCCGCATCGTCGAGCTGGCCAGCAAGCACGATCTGTTCGACCGTCCGCGCCACCCCTACACGCGCATGCTGCTGGACGCCATCCCCAAAATGCACGACACCGGCCGCGCCCGCACCCCCGTGCAAGGCGAAGTGCCCAACCCGCTCAACCCGCCCAAAGGCTGCGCCTTCAACCCCCGCTGCCCCCACGCCAACGAGCGCTGCCGCAGCGAACGCCCCGTCATGTTCCAGGCCGGCGCCACCCAGGTCGCCTGCCACGCCGTGCAGGAAGGGCGCCTGGATTGATCAAATTACAAATCAATGGAAAATAAACAATGCCATTTCGGCAACATAGTCAATGAATCCATTTTCCATTGATTGGAAAAACAAACCGCAACGCCAAGCACGCAGCGCGCGTGCAAAGTCACTGCCTGAAGCGGGAAAAAACGCCGCCTCTTTACAATAGAGCGTTTGTCGCCCTACCCCTACACCTCACGAACAGCCCTCACGAACAGCGCCATGAGCAAAACCCTCTACGACAAGATATTCGACGAGCACGTCGTGCACACCGAGGAAGACGGCACCGCCGTGCTCTACATCGACCGCCACCTGGTGCACGAAGTCACCAGCCCGCAGGCTTTCGAGGGCCTGCGCGAGGCCGGTCGCAAAGTCTGGCGCATCAGCTCCATCGTCGCCACGGCCGACCACAACACCCCCACCACCGGCTGGGAGCGCGGCTACGACGGCATTGAAGACCCCATCAGCAAAGAGCAAATCGTCACCCTCAACCACAACATCAACCAGTTTGGCGCGGCCGCCTTCTTCCCCTTCATGAGCCGCCGCCAGGGCATCGTGCACGTCGTCGGGCCGGAAAACGGCGCCACCTTGCCGGGCATGACCGTCGTTTGCGGCGACAGCCACACCTCCACCCACGGCGCGTTTGGCGCGCTGGCGCACGGCATTGGCACCAGCGAAGTCGAGCACGTCATGGCCACGCAAACCCTGCTGGCGAAAAAAGCCAAAAACATGCTCATCCGCGTCGAAGGGCAAGTGGCGCCAGGCATCACCGCCAAAGACATCGTGCTGGCCATCATCGGCAAGATCGGCACCGCAGGCGGCACGGGCTACACCATCGAATTCGCCGGCAGCGCCATTCGCGCCCTGAGCATGGAAGGGCGCATGACCATCTGCAACATGGCCATCGAGGCGGGCGCGCGCGCCGGGCTGGTGGCCGTGGACGACAAAACCATCGAATACCTCAAAGGCCGCCCGCTGGCGCCCGGCTTTGACGAAGCCACCGGCCGCTTCGTCGGCGGGCCCGAATGGGATCACGCCGTCGCCTACTGGCGCAACCTGCACTCCGACCCCGATGCCGTGTTCGACAAAATCGTCGAGCTGGACGCCACGCAAATCGTGCCCCAAGTCACCTGGGGCACCTCGCCGGAGATGGTGCTGGGCGTGGACGCGCGCGTGCCCGATCCCGACAAGGAAAAGGACGCCGTCAAGCGCAATGCCATGGAGCGCGCCCTGCACTACATGAACCTGGAGCCGGGCAAGCCCCTGTCCGACATCCATGTGGACAAAGTCTTCATCGGCTCATGCACCAACAGCCGCATTGAAGACATGCGCGAAGCCGCTGCCGTAGTGAAAAAGCTGGGCCAGAAAGTCGCCAAAAACGTCAAGCTGGCGATGGTGGTGCCCGGCTCTGGCCTGGTGCGCGAGCAGGCCGAGCGCGAAGGGCTGGACAAAATCTTCACCGCAGCAGGCTTTGAATGGCGCGAGCCAGGCTGCTCCATGTGCCTGGCCATGAATGCCGACCGGCTCGAGCCCGGCGAGCGCTGCGCCTCCACCAGCAACCGCAATTTCGAAGGCCGCCAGGGCGCGGGCGGGCGCACCCATCTGGTCAGCCCCGCCATGGCCGCCGCCGCCGCCATCCACGGGCATTTTGTGGACGTGCGCCGCTTTGCCTGAGCGCGCCGCCAGCCTATCGGGCCGCCGTAGCTGGCTGTGCAAAAACGTTGTAGTAAGGTTGCCCCTTCCAGCGCCAGCCCCCCGGCGGCGCTGGTTTTTCCAACCATCCTTTCAAGGAGAAACATGATGAAAAAAATCGCATCGGCTGTGTTCGCATCGCTGCTGGCCCTGGCTGTGACGGGCTGCAACACCGTGCAAGGCGTTGGCCAGGACGTGCAAAAAGGCGGCGAAGCCATCGAGCGCGCTGCTGAAAAAGCCAAGTAATGCCCCGGCCCGCAAGGGCCTGCCCACCCAGCCCGCCTCCATCCACCTGGGGCGGGTTGGATTTATTTTATAAATCAAGAGAAATAAAACATTGCCATTTCGGCATCGCAGGCATGAAGCCATTTTTCTTTTGATTTGGATCACCCCACGCCGCTGCGCCCCCCGGAGCACCATGCAGAAGTTCACCGTCCACAAAGGCTTAGTCGCCCCGCTTGATCGGGAAAACGTCGATACCGACGCCATCATCCCCAAACAATTTCTCAAATCCATCAAACGCACAGGCTTTGGCCCCAACCTGTTTGACGAATGGCGTTATCTGGACCAGCCGGGCCAGCCCGGCGTGCCCGAGTCCGAGCGCAAACCCAACCCGGACTTTGTGCTCAACCAACCGCGCTACAAAGGGGCCTCGATTCTGCTGACGCGCCAGAACTTCGGCTGCGGCTCCTCGCGCGAGCACGCGCCCTGGGCGCTGGTGCAATACGGCTTTCGCGCCATCATCGCGCCCAGCTACGCGGACATCTTTTTCAACAACAGCTTCAAAAACGGCCTGCTGCCCATCGTGCAGCCCGAATCGGTCGTCAGCCGTTTGTTTGACGAGGTGTACGCCTTCCCCGGCTACGAGCTGACCATCGATCTGGAAAACCAGCACATCCTGCCGCCGCAGGGCGAGCCGCTGCCCTTTGACATCATCCCGTTTCGCAAATACTGCCTGCTCAATGGCTTTGACGACATCGGCCTGACGCTGCGCCACGCCGACAAGATCCGCGCGTTCGAGGCCGAACGCCTGGCGCGCAAGCCCTGGCTGGCCCACACGATGGCGGTTGAGCGCGCGCCGGAGTAAGCCCGCCGCCTTTGAACGACGCGCACTGCGCACACACCGAAAGAGCCGCCAACCCAGGCGGCTCTTTTTTATAAATCAAAAGCAATAAAACAACGCTATTTCGGCAATATGCACATCAATCCATTTTCATCTTGATGTGCAACACACTTCACCGCTTGCGCACCATGTGGACGAATACACCCAGCGCCAGCGCGCTGTAGAGCAGCGCCGGCGTGGCCGCGGCCAGCAGCGGCGACCAGCCGCGCAAATTGCCCACATAGCCCAGCACGTTGTTGAGCATCAGGTAGCTGATGCCCACCAAAATGCCCAGGAACATGTGACCGACGATGCTGCCGGAGCGAAAGTGCAAATACGCAAACGGCAGCGCCAGCACCATCATCACCAAACAGCCCAGCGGGTAAAACACCTTGCGCCACAGCTCGATTTCAAAGCGCTGGGTGGATTGGTCGTTGGCGCGCAGGTGGTTGACGTAGCTGATGAGCTGCATGGTGGACATGCCATCGGGTTTGAGGATGGCCGCATCAAGCATCTCGCGGCTGAGCGTGGTGGGCCAGCGCAGCCGGGCGTGCTGCTGCACCCGCATCGGCTCCAGCGCGCCGTTGAGGCTGCCATCGGCCTGCAACACGGGCGGCGCCACACCTGCGGGGAGCACCTGCTCATGGGCGTTATGCAGCAGCCAGGCCCCTTGGCCCGCAGCATCGTGCGCGGGCGGCAGCTCGGCGCTGTCGGCGCGGATTTGCCGCTGAAGCCGCCCATCAGGCCCGAACTGGAAGATACGCACACCTTGCGCCAGGCCATCGGTGCGCACGGCGGCCACGCTGACGATGACAGAGCCGCCTGTCTGCTCCCCGCCATCCTGGCCGCCGCCTGCCTGCCACTCTGCCGGCGCGGCCTGCCGCTCGCGCAACCAGGCCCCGGCCCGGCCCGCGTGCACCTGCCCGCCCAAGTGCTTGGCGCGCAGCAACTGGGCCGAGCGCTCGGCCCAGGGCGCGACGTAATCGCCCATCACAAACGTCACCGCCGTAAACAGCAGCCCGACCGAAAGCAAAATGCCCAGCGCCTGCCCCGGCCCCAGCCCACCCGTGCGCAAGATGGTGAATTGCGAGGTGCGCGCATAGCGGGCCATGACAAACACGGAGCCAATCAGCACGCAAATGGGCAGCAGCTCATACACATGCATGGGGGCCGACAAGGCCATGTGCCCCAGCATCTGCGCCACGCCGTAGGACGATTGCACGCCCGAGCGGCTGACGAAGCGGCTCTCGTCAATCAAATCGAAAAACAGCAGCAGGGCCAGAAACGCCAGCGTCGTCATCGCCACGGTGGCGATGATTTCGCTTTGCAGCATACGGGTGACGATTTTCATGCGCGGCCCTCCCCGCCTGCGACGACGGCTTTGCGGCGCGCCCGCCCGCGCCACTGGCCCAGCGTCCACTGGGCATTGCGCGCCATCAGCCAGGCCCAGGCCAGCACAAACACGCCCCCATGCAGCAGGGCCAGCCACAGCCCGCCGTGGATGCGTCCGCGCGCCACCCAGTTCTGCCCCAGCGAGAGCAGGTTGAAATACACCACAAAGACCAGCAGCGCCGTCACCACATGGCCCATGCGGCCCGAGCGCGGGTTGCTGCTGGTCAGCGCCAGCGCCAGGATGATGTAGTTGATGGCCGCCAGCGCCAGCCCGGCGCGCCAGACCAGCTCGGCCTCGTAGGCGTTGCCCTGCTCGGGATCGTCGATCCTGGCCAGCAGCTCGGCGCTGGGCGTAGCGCGGATGCTGGTTTGCGCCTCGCTAACCGGGTCGCGCCGCAACAGCACTTCATAGCGGTCGAACTCGGCCACGCGCAGCGCGGGTTTGTCGCCACGGATTTGCTCCACACGCTGGCCAGTCTCCAGCACCACCCAGCTTTGACCGCCTTGCTGCACCAGACTGGCGCTGCGCGCGGTGGTGACGGAACTCTCCTCGGGCTTTTCCTGCGCAAAGAAGATTTGCCGCGCCTGCTCCAGCGAGCTGCTGTCGCGGTCCACGAAAAAAACGCTGTCGCCGCTGGAGGAAACCTGAAATTCGCCCGGCGCAATGCGATCGAGATCGCTGCGCTGCTGGAACTGGTTGCGCAAATCCAGAATTTGCGCCTGCGACCACGGCCAGGCAAACAGCGACAGCGCGCCAATGGCCAGCACCAGCGGCCAGGCAAAGCGCGCCAGCGTGGGCAAAAAGCCCGCCAGCCCCCGCCCGCTGGCAAACCAGATCACCATTTCGCTGTCCTGGTACATGCGCGCCAGCGTGCCAATGACGGCCACGAACAGGCTCAAGCTCAACACAATGGGCATGTAGCCCAAAACCGTGTAGCCCATCACCAGCATAATGTCGGACGGACTGACCGACCCCTTGCTGGCCTGGCCCAGCGTGCGAATCAGCATCAAGGTGATGACCACCATCAACAGCACCGTGAGCGTGCCCAGAAAGCTGCGGGACAAATCCTTGCGCAGAGAGGTATCGAACAACATGGGGGTTGGGAAGGGAAGTTCCGAATTCTTATCGACCGATCAAAGGAATGCACACATGCCCATCACGCTGGAGCTGAAAACCCTGGATTTGCAAACCGCCGCGCGGGAAAAAGCCGATTTGCTGCTGGTTTTGCTGCCCGCCGCCCAGGCCGATGCCCAGGCTGCAAACAAACCCGCTGCCAAGCCAGCCGCCAAAGCCAGCGCCAAAACAGCGGCCACGGCATCAGCCAAGATCAGCCAGGCCAGCGCGCCCGAGGGCCTTGCCGCCCTCATCGATCAAGCCAGCAGCGCGGGCGATCTCCTGCTGGACAAGCCCGGCAACCAACTGGCGCTCTACAGTGTCGCACAAGTCGCTGCGCGCAAAGTCGTGCTGCTGGCCACCGGCAAAGGCCAGCCCCACGACATCGCCAAAGCCCTGCAAACCGCCCGTGCCGCCTTCTTGCACGACAGCGTGAAAAAAGCCGTCGTACTCTGGCAAAGCGCCCCGGGCGACGCGCAAAGCCCCAGCGAAAGCCAGACCCTGGCCCTGGTGCAGGCGCTGGATGAGGCCACCTACCAATACCAGGACACCAAGCCCAGCGCGCACCCGCTGGCGCTGGAGAAAATCGTTCTGGGCGTGCCCAACAAAGCCCTGGCGCAAGATGCCTTTGCGCGCGCCCAGGGCATCACCGCAGGCATCGCGCTGGCGCGCCAATTGGGCAACCTGCCCGCCAACCACGCCACGCCCGAGCACCTGGCCCACACCGCGCGCGAGCTGGCCCAAGCGCCCCAGATCACCGCCAAAATCCACGGCCTGCGCGAGATCGAGCGGCTGAAGATGGGCGCCTTCCTCTCTGTGGCGCGCGGCTCGGCCCAGCCGCCGCAATTCATCGAGCTGCACTACCAGGGCGCAGCCAAAAACCAGCCCCCCGTGGTGCTGGTAGGCAAAGGCGTGACCTTCGACACCGGCGGCATCTCCCTCAAGCCCGCCGCCAGCATGGATGAGATGAAGTTCGACATGTGCGGCGCGGCCAGCGTGCTGGGCGTGTTCCAGGCGCTGGCGCAATTGCAGCCGCGCATCAACGTCGTCGGCCTCATCCCCGCCACGGAAAACATGCCCGGCGGCAAAGCCACCAAGCCCGGCGACGTCGTCACCAGCCTGAGCGGGCAAACCATCGAAATCCTCAACACCGATGCCGAAGGCCGCCTCATCCTCTGCGACGCGCTCAGCTACGCCGACCGCTTCAAGCCCCACGCCGTGGTCGATATCGCCACCCTCACCGGCGCTTGCGTCATCGCCCTGGGCAAGCTGCGCAGCGGCCTGTACGCCAACGACGACGCGCTGGCCCAGGCCCTGCTGGAGGCGGGCGAGCAAACGCAAGACCGCGCCTGGCGCATGCCCCTGGATGACGACTACGCTACGGGCCTGAAAAGCCATTTCGCCGATATGGCCAACGTGGCCGGGCGCGAGGCCGGCTCGGTCACCGCCGCCAAGTTCCTGCAAAAGTTCACGGGCGACTGGCCCTGGGCGCATCTGGACATCGCTGGCGCGGCCTGGAAAAGCGGCAATGCCAAAGGCGCGACCGGCCGCCCCGTGGGCCTGCTGATGCACTACCTGCTGGGCCAGGCAAGCTGAAGGCCAGGCGCATGATGTACGCCCGCATCGATCAGCAAGTCATGCGCATTGCCGCCCAGGTCATGGGGGTGGCCGTGGCCGATATCGAGGCCCACACCCCCATCGCACACTGGAGCGACAAGGCCACCATCAACGACGAGACCTGCATCGCCCTGAACCTGAACATCAGCACCCAAAGCGCCAGCCAGTGCCGCACCGTGGGCGAATATTGCGAGCTGGTGGAACGCCACGCCCAGCAGCGGTTTTGAAACAGCGATTTCAAGGGCCAAGAGCCCTTTGATTACCAATCAAAAGGAAAATAAATCACCATATTTCGGCATAATGGGAAATTACTCTATTTTCCTTTGATTGAAATTCAAAGCCAGAAAGCCCAACAGCCGCCCGCTGCGCTTCGGGCGGCTGTTGGGCTGGTATTGGTACCAGCGCTGGCCAGCTCGGCTGGCTGCGTTCAGCGCCAGAGCCCCTGCTGCTGCAAAAACGCCTGCAAGCGGTCGGCAAACTGCGCATAACCTTGGGCGTTGGGGTGTACGGCATCGGCCATCAGCGCCTTTTCACGCATCACCTCGCCCCAAGCCCCGGTGAGCAGCGGCACGTCGTGCTGCTTGGCCAGCTCGGCATACAGATCGTGATCGCTGGGCCGCCCCAGCGCCGCGCCCA
The DNA here is from genome assembly GCF_003703475.1 of Allofranklinella schreckenbergeri. Taxonomy (GTDB): domain Bacteria; phylum Pseudomonadota; class Gammaproteobacteria; order Burkholderiales; family Burkholderiaceae_C; genus Lampropedia; species Lampropedia schreckenbergeri. Next base: position 38,446 of record NZ_RDQM01000005.1, read on the forward strand.
AGCCCAACGCGGGCACGCCGATGAGCACCGCGCGGCTGCCCTGCGCTTGCACTTGGCGCAAGATGGCATCGATGTTCGCGCGCGTCGCGCCAGCGGACTTTTGCCGCAAAAAATCATTGCCGCCAATGCACACCAGCACCAACGCGGGCTGATGCGCCTCAAGCAAGTCGGGCAGGCGCGCCAAGGCTTGACCGCTTTCGTCACCGCTGACGCCTGCATTGACGACTTGCCAGCCGCTGCGCTGCGCCAGCAAAGCTGGCCAGGCGGCCTCCGCGCTGGCGCCCACGCCTTGCGTGAGCGAGTCGCCCAAGGCCAGCACGACGCTGCCCGGCGGCACAGGGGCTTGCTGGCCTTTGTCGCTGCACGCGCCCAAACCCAGCGCGAGCGCCCCCGCCAGCAGCCGCACGCATAGACGGCGGGATAGGGCGGTGGGCATCGGGTGTTGCATGTTGCACTCCTTTGTGTGACGTGTGGCTGCGCGCTCAGAACCTGTTTCTCGGCGCGAGTGGATAAAAAGCGGTTTGGGATGGGACGCAAGGCGCAGCAGACCGCCCAAAGCCGCTTGATTGACCACCGCGCAGGGAGTTTGAACAGGCTCTCAACGTTGCAACCAGCTTTTCACCCGCGCCTGCATCTGCGGCGAGATGGCGCGCACCAATGGCCGCATGACGGGCATGGCGCGCAGCCGCGCCAACTGCCGCAACGCCACGCCACGCAGGCCGCGCGCCGCAGCTTCGGCGCTTGGGTGGCCGTAGCGCGTGGCTTGCACCAACGCCTGGGCCACGCGGTGCAGCGCTTCGATGGGCGTCATGCCCTCGGCCCTGGCGGGTGCGGGCAGGTAGTCCTGCGGGTAGCTCCAGCCGCCCCATTGCTGATCGGCTTCGCGCAGCTCGGGCGGCATTGGCGCGCATTCGGGGGGCTGGCTGGGCAAGAAGTGGCGCTGGCGCACGTCCACAAAAAATTCCAGCCATTGCTGCGCGCTCCAATCCCAGGGGCGCACCCAGCTCCAGGGCCGATCGGCCACGCGCGCGGCGAATGCGCCCAGATCGGGCACGGCCACGGGGCAGCCTTGCTGCAAGGCGGCGCTGAGGGTGTAGCTGTAGGTTTCGGGCCATTGCGCGGGCAGCCAGACCAGATCGGGGTGCAGGCGCTGCAAGATGGCGGGCAGATCGCGCTCGTCGTATTGGCCGTGCACGTGCAGGGCGCTGGCGGGCTGGGTTTGCAGGTGCCGGTAGGCGTAGCCGATGAGGTGAAACTCCAGCGGCAGGCCCTGGCGGCGCGCTTGCAGGGCGGCTTCTTCCAGCACATCAGCGCCTTTGATGGCACTGAGCGCGCCGATGACGACGATGCGCAGCGGCGCGTCCTCACCCAAGGGGCGCGGCTGGGGTTGGGGCAAGGCGGCCAGGTCCACATCGGTGTGCGGCGCAAAGCGGATGTGGGCTTTGGGGGCGAAGTGGTGCATGCGCAGGGCCGTATCCAGACTGGGGGCCAGCACGTGGCGCGCGCCTTCGAGCAGCAGGCGGTTGCGGATGCGCCAGCCGCGCACGTTGGCCTCCACGGCGGGGATGGGCGCGGGGTGCACGCCGCCGCAGCATTCGCCCTGGGCATCGACCTCGTAGCGGCCTTTGCGGCCCGTCATGGTGACGTTGGTGCAGTAGCTGTAGAAGTCGTGTGCAGTGACGTCGTAGCCCACGCCCAGGAGCTGGGGCAGCTCCCAGGCCAGCTTGTCGTGGCCCAGCAAATGGTGGTAGTGGATATGCGCCACGGGCAAGGCGGCCAGCAGTTGCAGCAGCGCGTCGCGCTCGCGCACGGTGTCGAACTGGGCCGACCAGCGCGGGCTGAGGCTGTAATGGCCATCGGGCGCTTGCGGCTCGATCAACTGCACGCACACCTGCTGGGCACCAGCGGGGCGCAGCGAAACAAACGCGGCCTGCCCGGCCAGGGTTTGCGCCAGCTCCAGCACATGGCGCTCGGTGCCGCCGCCGCGCTGGTGGTGCACGGCGAGGATGACGGGCAGTCGCGCGCCGTCGGTGGCGCGCAGCCAATCCACAGCCAGGCGCGCAGCGCGGGCGGGGTCGCGCCGCACAAAGTCGTGCACCTGCCATTCGTAATCGGGGTGCAGGCGGCGCAGGGTTTGCATGGCGGCCTGCTCGCGCGGGCTTTTGCTCTCGCCAAAGCTGACGCCGCCGGTGTGCAGCACGTAGGCGTCCAGCGCGTGCAGGTTGCGCCAGCCTTTGGCGATGGCGCGCTGGCAGAAGTCGTTTTCTTCGCCATAGCCTTTGCCGAAGTGTTCTTCATCGAACAGGCCCACCTCGTCCAGGCAATCGCGGCGGATGTACATGCAAAAGCCCACGCCCGTGGGCACCTCCACGCTTTGGCCGGCGTTGGCGGTGGCAAACAGGCGATCGATCGAGGCGGTGCTCTGACCGGGCGGCAGCGGGTTGTCGCGGCAGAAGTCGGGGTAGCTGCAAATGGTGGCGTTGCTGGAAAACGGCGTGACGGTGCCGGCACGCGCACCCGCTGGCATGCCGCTTGGCGCGTTCGCTTGCCCTTGGGCGGGCGCGCCTTCTGCGGGCAGGGGGCGGTAAGCGGCTTGACGCAAGCGATCCAGCCAGTCGTTGGCGACTTCGGTATCGCTGTTGAGCAGCAGCACATCGTTATCGCCCGAGTGACGCATGCCGCGGTTGACGGTGCCGACAAAGCCCAGGTTGTGCTCGTTTTCCAGCAAGGTGATGCGCGGCTCGCCAGCGGCTTTTTCGCGCAGCCAGGCGGTGACCTCCGGCTCGGGGCTGCAATCGTTGATGACGATGAGGCGGTAGGGCGTAGCCACCGGAGCCGCCAGTACGGACTCCACGCACAACTGCGTATCGGCCAGGCCGCGATACACGGGCACGATGATGTCCACCGTATCGCTGCGGGCCTCGCCCTGGGGCTGAGGGGCAGGGGCGGCGGCTGGCTCGCCCTGCGCGACCGCCTCTGCAGCTGAGGTGGCAGCGGTATCCATGGATACGCTGTCATCCGTGGGCTTGCCATCCAGGCTGGTCGGCACGGCTTGAGCAGGGCCGGGAGCCGAGGCTGCAAGCGCCTCGTGTGCCCCAGTAGAAGGAGCCGCTGGCGCGGCGGGCTGCTCATCCGGCGTCTGGGCTGGCGCCGGTCGGCGTTTGAGCATATCGCGCAGCTTGACTATGGGGCGGGTGTAGCGGAACACGCGCGAATTGCGCATGTTCTCCAGGTGCTCGACCATGCCGCGCAATTGCTGGTGCAGATCGGCCACTTCGGCCTGCGCCCTTTCACGCTCGCCAAAGATGTGTTGGGCTTCGCCCAGCGCGCGCTCCAGACGGCGCTGGGCCTCATCGCGCTGGCGCAACACATCGGCATGCGCGTGGTGCAGTTGGGCATGCTCCAGCGCCAGCTTTTCATGCTCCTGGCTGATGTGCTGCATTTGCTGCCACTGCTGGGCCTGGCGCTCGCGCAAATGCTGTTGCTCGGCGCGCAAGGGGCCGACGACGCTGACCAGGCTGATGTAATCGGCCGACATGGGCCAGCCCAGCTCCACTTCCAGCACCAGCGGCCCGCGCGCGGCAGCGGCATCCAGCTCAGACGCTATGGCGACAGGCAAAGGCAAGACCAGCCAGGGATCGCTGCCGGCCAAAATGGCGGGCAGGCCACCGGCATCGCTGGCCCGCCCGAGCACGGCGTCGCCCCACACCATTTCATGGGTAGAGGCCGTTTTCAGCAGCTCCGCCGCATCGACATCGCTGCTGTGCCAGGCCCACAAGGGCGCTTGGGCCTCGCTTGCGTGGGCGTCCGGGTGCTCCGGCGCGCGCAGCAAACGCATGCCATACAAATAGAGAATGCCGGGCCGGTCGGCCGGATCGAATTTGAGCGCCCGCAGCCCGCCCAGCGGCGGCAAGGCAAACGTCAGCGTCTGGCGCGGCAGGCCGATCACCCCAGCCTGCACGCATTTGCGCTCCTCGGCCCAACCCTGGCCTTCGTCCCAATACAACTGGGCAGAGAACAACGCCTGGGGCTGGAGAGCGCCCTCCCCCGCCCCTTCGCCCGGCTCGTGCTGCAACACAAAGCGGCGGTTATCGGGCTGGGCGGCCGGTTGGGCGGTGGCAATGAATTGGTAGGTGAGCGCATCGCCCCGGGCCAGCAAATGGCGCGCCACGGCAGGCGGCAGGCGATCGAACGGCGTTTTGAATTCGGACTCCTGCAAGGCGCGCTCAATCACCTCCAGCGCGGTGACTTGCCAGCCCGCCTGCTCCAGCAGGCGCAGCAGCGATTTGCGCGTGACGTGGCGCACGTGGGTGGCATCCAGCAGCCCTTCTTCGCGGTAGAGGAACTCGCCTTCCATCAACTCCGCCAGCAGGCCCGCATAGGCCGTGTTGGGGATGGAGATCAGCAGTTGCCCGCCTTCGTTCAACAAGGCCGCCATGTCGCGCAACATGGCCTCGGGCTGGCGCAGGTGCTCCAGCACGTCGGCGCAGACGATGCAGTCGTAACGCATGCCGGGAAAAAGCTGCGTAAGGGGCGAGCGTTCCAAATCCGCAACCTCGACCTTGCGATAAGATGCGCGCGCCATTTCGGCCTCTGCGGCATTGAAGGTCACGCCATCGACTGTGCACTGTCTGTGTTCATGCAGATACTGCCCCAACGCGCCGCTGCCGCAGCCCACATCCAACACGCTGGCGCCGGAGCCGATCTTGCCCACCAGCACCGACAGCGAGGTGCGTTCGCCCTCGTCAATGTGGCGCAGGTACACGTGCATTTCGTCTTTGGAAAGAGTCATTGTTCAACGCAGAAAAGGGCTGGCGTGCAGAAGGCTTGAAACCCCACGGCGGCCAACCTTGTTTGATGTTTTCAGCCCATGCGCACCGCGTGTCATGCACTCTCCCCCCTCGCTCAGGCAACCATCCAGCGCCAGGCTTGGGCGTGGTCGGCGGGCCAGCGCACCCAGGCCGCTGGCCGGATAAAGAGAAGGGGAAAAGCCCATGGCACACGCTGAAGCGCCCGCAACCGCTGGCACGCGCCCCTCGGTGGCCTTGTCCATCGTCAGCCACCAGCACGGCCAGATGATTGCCGACCTGGTGCACCAACTGGCCGAGCGCGCAGAGCCTTGTCTGAAGCGCGTGATTGTGACATTGAACACGCCTGAGCCAGCCCTTGCCCAGCAGTTGCACAGCTTGCAGCAAGCCCTCTCCAACCCGGCGCCAGGGCATGCCGCGCGTGGCGTTTTTGCGCTGGAGATCATCCACAACCGCCGCCCCAAAGGCTTTGGCAGCAACCACAATGCCGCCTTCGCCACCCTGGCCGCGCTGCCCGATGCGGCCATGCCCAGCCACGTCTGCATTCTCAACCCCGATTTGCGTTTGCTGGACGCCCAGCCGCTGGCGCAACTGGCTGCCGCCCTGGCCGATGAGGGTTGCGGCCTGGCCTATCCGCGCCTGGTGGGCGCCGATGGCCGGGTGCAGGACAACGAGCGCAGCCTGGTCACGCCGCTATCGCTGCTGCGCCGTCGACTGCTGGGGCGCATTGAATCGCGCATCGATTGGGTCAGCGGCGCTTGCATGATGCTGCGCACGCGCGACTGGCTGCGCCTGGGCGGCTTTGACGAGCGCTTTCACATGTATTGCGAAGATGTGGATCTCAGCCTGCGCGTGCGCCGCGACATCGGCACGCTGGCGCGCGCCCGCACCACGATGGCGCACCAGGCCCAGCGCGCCAGCCATCGACGGCTCAACCACCTGTTCTGGCATGTGCACAGCCTGCTGCGGCTGTGGGGCCGACCGAGCTTTCGCTGGGCGCTGCGCCATCGGGCAAACGCTTTTCGCTCTGCCGACTCCGACCAACCAAGCTAACCGATCAAGAAAGCGGACATTTCCTTATGGTATGGCTGTGCGTCTGGGCCTTTTTCATCTCCGCCATTGCCAGCGGGCTGCTGGTGCGCCTGGCGCGCCGGCACGCGCGCCGCTACCCCGGCGATATGCCCCAGCGGTTCCATCTGGGCGACGTGCCGCGCGTGGGCGGCCTGGCCCTGGCGCTGGGCATGGGCGCGGCCACGGTGCTGGGGCTGGTCATGACCTTGCGCGGCGACATCGCCAATTTGCAATTGGGCGCTTGGGCGCTGGTCTGGGGCGTGTGCATGGCCCCGGCCGTCGCGGGCGGCTTGCTGGAAGATGTCAGCCAGCGCATGACGGTGCGCTGGCGCTTTTTGCTCACCCTCACCAGCGCGGCGCTGGCCGTGTTCTGGCTGGGCGTGACCGTGCCGCGACTGGACATCGCCTGGCTGGACGGCCAGGCCACCCTCTGGCCCTGGCTGGGCATGGGCATTGCCCTGCTGGCCATCGCCGGGCTGCCACACGCCTTCAACATGATCGACGGCTACAACGGCCTGGCCTGCATGGTCGCCATCATCGTCGCGCTGGCGCTGGCGCACGTCAGCCTGCAAGTGGGCGACCGCTCGCTGGCGGCGATCTTTCTGGTCACGGCCGCGGCCAGCGGCGGCTTTCTGGTGTGGAACTACCCGCGCGGCCTGCTTTTTGCGGGCGATGGCGGCGCCTACCTCTGGGGCAGCGTGCTGGCCATCGGCAGCATTGCGCTGGTGCAGCGCCATGAGAGCGTTTCGCCCTGGTTTCCCGTGCTGCTGCTGATCTACCCCGTGTGGGAGACGCTGTTTTCCATGTACCGCAAATGGGTGCGCGGCGTCTCTCCCGGCGTGGCCGACGCGCTGCACTTTCACCAACTGATTTACCGCCGCATCGTGCAGCGCGTTTTCGACGACGACAACGAAACGCGCGACATGCTCATGCGCAACAACCGCACCTCGCCCTACCTCTGGGGCTTTACGGTGTTGACAGTGCTGCCCGCCACGCTGTACTGGCGCACCACCTGGGTGCTGATGCTCGGCTGCCTGCTGTTTGCCATTTGCTACACCTGGGCCTACATCGCCATCGTGCGCTTCAAAGTTCCCGCCTACATGCGCTGGCGCAACGATCCGCCGGATGATTCAGCCTCCAATCCACCTTGATATTCCAATTCAAAGGAAATAAATTATCGCCATTTCGGCATGATGGATATAAAGCAATTTTTCCCCATGAAGAAATAACCCGAACTTGCCATCCGCAATGGCGCAAACACCTGCACACGCCACGCGCCTGAACCCATCCGGCCCGCGCAGCTTTTTCAGCTCGATACAATTGCCCCCACTTCGCGCCTGCGGCACGCGCTTGGGTCTTGAGCGCCAGCTCTGTCAAAGCCTCTTTGGTGCGTCAGCGCCCCCCCGGCGCCGCTGCCACAACGCCAGGCCTGACCCGCGCGAGGGCGGCTCGATTGGCCGCTGCACATGCCGCCCCTGCAAACGCCGCGCCTTTGCACAAACTCTCGAATACCCGCCCACCGCGCCCCACGGTGCGCCACGGTGCGCCCTACCTACCCTATTGCTTTCAAACTGCCATGACACACGTCGTCACCGAAAACTGCATCAAATGTAAATACACCGATTGCGTGGATGTGTGTCCGGTCGACTGCTTCAAGGAAGGACCCAACTTCCTCATCATCGACCCCGATGAATGCATCGACTGCGCCGTCTGCGTGCCCGAATGCCCCGCCGAAGCCATCTTCGCCGAAGAAGACGTACCACCCGATCAGCTCCACTTCATCGAGCTCAACGCCGAACTCAACGCCACCTTCACCACCATCAGCAAGCGCAAACCCGCCCTGCCCGATGCCGATGACTGGAACGGCAAACCCGACAAACTCCAATACCTGGACCGGGGCGAGTAAGCACCCGCAGCTCCCGCCTGACCCATCAATTTTATATTTTAAAAAGAAAATAAATCAACAAATTTAGGCAATATATACAATATACTTAATTTCTTTTGATATAGAAATATCTCTTTCTTCGCACCCCATCGCCCACATCCAGCCGCATGCTCGCCCAGCCCAACGCCCCCCCGATCGAAACCGATGTCGTCGTCGTGGGCGCCGGGCCTGCGGGGCTGTTCCAGATCTTTCAGCTTGGGCTGCTGGGCCTGAGCTGCCACGCCATCGAGGCCCTGCCCCATCCTGGCGGCCAGTGCATCGAGCTGTATCCGCACAAGCCCATTTACGACATCCCCGCGCTGGCCCAGGTCAGCGGCGCCCAGTTGGCCGCGCAACTGCACCAGCAATTGGCCCCCTTCCCCATCCAATGGCACTGGGGCCAAACCGTGCAGGCCGTGGAAGACGCCCCCGAGATCGGCCCCGGCTGGCTGCGCGTGCGCGCGGCCACCGCCCTGGGCCAACCAGGTGCGACCATCCACGCCAAAGCCGTCGTCCTCGCCCTGGGCCCCGGCGCTTTTGTGCCCCGCTTGCCCAGGCTGGAAGGGCTGGAGGCCCTGCTGGCCGCACAAACCCAAGTCTTCGTGCAATCACACGACCAGGCCGCTCCGCTGGCGGGCCAGCGCGTCGTCATCTACGGCGGCGACGAAGCCGCCGTCGCCAAAGCCCTGCAACTGGCCCAATTGCCCCAGGCCCAGCGCCCCGTGCACATTGCTCTGCTGCACCGGCGCGACGCCTTCCGCGCCGACGATGCCGCCCTGGCGCAACTGCAAACCCTGCGCGAGGCCGGCCGCCTCCACGTTGTGACCGGTCAACTGGAGCAGCTTGGCATGGCCCACAGCGGCCCAGCGCCCCACGGCGATGCGCCCACGCTGCAATCGCTGCACCTGCTCACCCCCGAGGGCAGCAGCGCGCCACTGCCGCTGGACATCCTGCTGCTCTACCAAGGCCTGGCCCCCAAACTCGGCGCCGCACTGCAATGGGGGCTGGAGCTGGAGGCCAAGCACATCGTGGTCAACCCCGCCACCCTGCAAACCAGCCGCGAGGGCATTTACGCCATTGGCGACATCGCCCGCTACCCCGGCAAGCGCAAGCTCATCGCCTGCGGCTTTCACGAAGCCATCCTCTGCGCCTTCGCCATCGCGCAGGCCATTCAGGGCAAACCCCTGCTCACCCAATACACCACCACCAGCACACAATTGCTGGAGCGGCTGGGCCAGCCAACCACCACTCGCTGACAGCCCTCCGTTCACCCCACAACCCGCACCCCGCAACACCGCCAAGCCCCATGACCGGCCTGATCTCCACCACCTTGCGATGCTTCAAAAACGCCCTGGGCCTACACGCCCCCGAAGCGCCCGCACCACGCCTGAACCTGGGCTGCGGCCACGACTACCGCGAGGGCTACGTCAACATCGACCTCAACAGCGCCCACAAGGTGGACTTGCAATCCGACGTCGCTGATTTGCGCGCCATCGCCGACAACTCCTGCACCGAAGTGCTGGCGCAAGACGTGCTCGAACACCTCGGTCGCCACCGCAGCCAAACCGCTTTGCGCGAATGGAACCGCGTGCTCCAAAGCGGCGGCGCACTGTTCTTGCGCGTGCCCAGCCTGCTGGACCTGCTGGGCCTGCTGCAACACCCCGACTGGCAAAGCTACGAGCAGCAAAAACGACTCATCCAATGCCTTTACGGCACCCAAGGCTACGAAGGCGACTTTCACCTCAACGGTTACACCGAAACCACCCTGCGCCAGGAACTGGCCGACGCAGGCTTCACCATCACCCGGCTGGATGTGGAGGACGGCTGGCTCTTCACCGTCACCGCCTACAAAACACGGCACGCCCCGCCCGACCCCATCCTCAGCACCGATTCAGACCAGGCCTTTTTGGAGCAAGCCTACTTACGCCTGCTCGGCCGGGAACCCGACGCTTCCGGCCTGCAACACTACCTCGCCCTCCTGGCGCAAGGCATCGACCGCGAAGCCGTGCTGGACACCATCGCCCAAAGCGAGGAAAGCCGCCACAGGCATGCGCCCGAGGACAAAAACGCTTAATTACAAATCAAAAGATAATTGAATTCATTTATATCAAGCCATAATTGAGAATTTCTATATCCTATGATCTAGAATAAAAACAGCCGTAAGGACTCTGAACAGGCGCTGAGCGCCATGCCTTTCAAAGTCCTGCCCGCTGCGCGCCCAAGCGCCTGCACACCCTCTCCCGATTGCGGGAGAAGGTTGGAGTGAGGGCGTACGCCCGCCAGGGCGCAAGAAAGTCAGGCACAGCTCCCCCCATCCCAGCATCGCTGCGGCGTTTCCCAATGATCGCGGCCACACCATCAAAAAAGGCCTTGAAGGGGCATCCCCCCTCAAGGCCTTTGTCATTGCGTCAACGCTTGGCGCCGATTACTTGCGGCCAAACCTTGCGCGGTACGCCAGCATCCACATCGCCAGCATGACCAGCAACACCGCCCATGGGGCATTGGCTGGCACCGGCACTGCCGAAGCAGGCGGCGTGGGCTGCTGCAAGGACGGTGGCATCACACTGGCCTGGTTATTGGCATGCACACTGTCACTCGACGCCGTGCTCACCGTCACCACGTTCAGGTAATCACCCGTCGCGTTCACTGTGGCCACAACCTTCAGCGTGGCGCTGGCGCCATTGACCAAAGTGCCCACCTTCCAGATCGGCGCTGCAAACGTGCCCACGCTTGGCGTTGCCGACACCAGCGTATAACCGCTGGGCAGCGCCTCAGTGACCTGGACATCCAAGGCATCCGAAGGGCCATGGTTCTTCACGGTGATGGTGAAGGTCACCTTATCGCCCGCGGCCACCACGCCAGGCTCCACCGTCTTGAGCACCCCCATGTCGGCCACGCCGGCCACGACCACCGTCGCCGTTGCGCTATCGCACACGGTGCTGGCCGCAACCAGGCAAATCGTGTACGGATAGGTGTAAGTGCCAGGCGTCGTGCCAGGGGTCACGGTAATCGTGCCATCGGCATCCATGGTGATCGCCCCTTCAGCCGGCTGGGGTGCCTGGCCAGGAATGAGCTTCACGTTGGAAGCATCCGCCGGGCCGCCAACGGCCGTATCCAGGCCACCGCCGTTATCACCCAGCACCGATGGCGTCTTGCCGCCTTCTTTGCCTGCGATGGGCTTCATCTCATCGTCCGTGGCATGGATCAAGGTCACAGCGCCCACCGTCACTTTGGCAACGGCTTCATCGCACACCGTGTCATTCGGTGCCTTCAGGCAAATCTTGTAGCTGTACTCGTAATCGCCCGGCGTTGTGCCTGCCGCGATCGTGAGCGTGCCATCCGGATTCATCTTGATCGAGCCTTTGGCGGGCTGCTGCGAGAGCTTGCCCGGCGTCAGCGTAACGTTGCTGCCCGTGGCAGGCTGGCCATTGGCCGTGTCGCCAACCAACACCGAAGGCGTGGTCGTCGGCTTGTCACCAGGCACAGTGCCAAAGCTGTCGTTGACGGCGTCAATCACCGGCGTGCTGGGGGTGCCCACCGTCACTTTGGCAACGGCTTCATCGCACACCGTGTCATTCGGTGCCTTCAGACAAATCTTGTAGCTGTACTCGTAATCGCCCGGCGTTGTGCCTGCCGTGATCGTGAGCGTGCCATCCGGATTCATCTTGATCGAGCCTTTGGCGGGCTGCTGCGAGAGCTTGCCCGGCGTCAGCGTGACGTTGCTGCCTGTGGCAGGCTGGCCATTGGCCGTGTCGCCAACCAACACCGAAGGCGTGGTCGTCGGCTTGTCACCAGGCACAGTGCCAAAGCTGTCGTTGACGGCGTCAATCACCGGCGTGCTGGGGGTGCCCACCGTCACTTTGGCAACGGCTTCATCGCACACCGTGTCATTCGGTGCCTTCAGACAAATCTTGTAGCTGTACTCGTAATCGCCCGGCGTTGTGCCTGCCGTGATCGTGAGCGTGCCATCCGGATTCATCTTGATCGAGCCTTTGGCGGGCTGCTGCGAGAGCTTGCCCGGCGTCAGCGTGACGTTGCTGCCTGTGGCAGGCTGGCCATTGGCCGTGTCGCCAACCAACACCGAAGGCGTGGTCGTCGGCTTGTCACCAGGCACAGTGCCAAAGCTGTCGTTGACTGCATCGATATGAACAGTTGGCGGTGGTGGTGGTGGTGGTGGTGGTGGTGGTGGCACAGGATTGACCACTTTCACTTTAGCCAAAGCGGTATCGCACACCGTGTCATTCGGCGCTTTCAGGCAAATCTTGTAGCTGTACTCGTAATCGCCCGGCGTTGTGCCTGCCGCGATCGTGAGCGTACCGCTGGCATCCATCACGATGGAGCCTGTGGCAGGCAACGTGGACAGAGTGCCTGGGGTCAGCGTGACATTGGTCAACGAAGCATTAACACCATTAGCCTGATCCGGTGTCGTGCCATTGGGGCCAACCAGCACCGAAGGCAAGGTGTGCGCGACGTTGTTGGTCTTGGTGCCATAGTTGTCGTCAATGGCGTCGACTGTTGGGGCCGGACCGGTAGCTGCCTGTACTTTCACTTTCGCAACCGCAATGTCACACACCGTGTCATGGGGCGCTTTCAGGCAAATCGTATAAACGAACTGGTAATCGCCCGGCGTCGTGCCTGCAGCAATGGTGATTTCCCCGCTGCTATTCATGGCAATCGCACCGTTTGCTGGCGTTACCGACGGCGCTCCAGGCGTCAACGTCACATTGGCAAGCGTTGCATTCACCCCCGCATCGGCCTTGTCCGGTGTCGAAACGGGACCCACCAACACCGAGGGCAAGGTGTGTGCCACGTTGTTGGGCTTGGCACCGTAGTCGTCATCAATCGCATCAATGCTGGGCTCCGTTCCCGACGCAGCAGTCACTCGCACTTTGGCGACGGCGGTATCGCACACCGTGTCATTGGGAGCCTTCAGGCAAATCTTGTAGGTGAACGTGTATTCACCCGGTGTCGTGCCCGCCGCAATGATGATGACACCATCGCTATCCATGGCGATATAGCCTGCCGCCGGCACCGTCGAGGGTGCGCCAGCAGTCAGCGTGACATCCGAAGCTGCCGCAGCCACTCCTCCAACCATGTCTGGCGTGCTGCCAGGGCCGGTCAAAACGGAAGGCAATGTGTGCAGCTTGTTGTTTTCCTTCACGCCATAGTCGTCGTCAATAGCGTCAATGGCTGCTGGAGCAGAAGGCACGACTGTAGCTGTATCGCTATCGTCGCCCGCGCTGTAATCCGGCGTCGTAGTCGAAACAGTTGCCGTGTTGGCGTAAGGGCCTGTTGCATTCACTTTGGCTTTGATCGTCAGTGTTGCACTGGCTCCATTCGCAAGCGCGCCAATCGTCCATGTCGGCGCTGTATAAGCCCCAATAGACGGGTTCGCGCTCACCAACGCAAAACCGGCAGGCAATTGCTCTTGCACTTTCACATTGGCTGCACTTTCCGGACCTCTGTTCTGCACTTTGACAGTGAAGGTCACCTCCGCACCGATAGCGGCCGCAGGGTTATCCACTGTTTTCACCAAGCTGACATTCGCTTGCCCTGGAGGAGCAGGAGGACCAGCAACCACCTTCACTTTGGCTTCCGCATTCGCGCAGGTGGCAGCATTGGGATCCTTCAGGCAGATCTTGTAGCTGTATGTGTAAGTGCCAGGGGTCGTGGCGCTCTTGACAGTGATAACACCGTTGGCATCCATGGTGATACCGCCATCTGCTGGCGTGGCAGAGAGTGTGCCTGGCGTCAAAGTCACGTTGGCGGGCGTCGCAGGTACCCCATTAGCCGTGTCCGGCGTTGTGCCCGGACCTTGCAACACCGTTACCAGAGTGTGTACTTGATCGTTGACCACCGTACCGTAGTCATCGTTAAAGGCGGCAATGGCCGGAGTGGGCTGGGGGCTACCTGTGACCGTCACCTTGGCGGTTGCAGTCGAGCACGTAGTTTGATGCGGCGCCTTCAGGCAGATTGTGTAACCGTAGGTGTAGCTGCCCGGTGTCGTACCCGCAGCGATGGTGATCACCCCATCGTTATTCATCGAAATAGAACCAGTTGCAGGTACGTTCGACAACGCCCCGGGGGTCAAATCGACGTTACCAGTAGGACCTGTTGCGGCATTTGCACCATTGGCTTTGTCAGGCGTAGAGCCTGGGCCAACCAATACCGAAGGCAGGGTCTGAACGACGTTATTAGGCTTATTGCCATAGTCATCATCAATTGCCTGAATGGTTGGTGCCACAGGCTTCAACTCGCCAAAGTTGTAATTTTTGCCCGCACCATTGTTCGTCAACAGAATATTGACGATGCTGCTGGGCAACGTACCTTGTGCGCTGGCAGTACCGCCTCCATTACCTGCTGTGGTCTTGCCATCGTTGTAACCAGCGGGTTGGGTGAGCTGCACCAAGCTGTACAAGCCATCTGCCAGGCCTTGGAAGGCAAAAGCGCCATCCGTTGCCCCACTCGTAGCCGTGCGCGTAACCAATTGGTCATCGCCCGTGCAAGAAGGCGGCGACGTGGTCATGTTCATGGCTGTGGTATCCACCGTGCCATTTGCGCCTGCAACGCAGCCATACAGGGTGATGGTGTTGTTCGCGATACCCGCTTCCCCTCCCTCTAACTGGCCATTGTCATTCGCGTCTTCGTAAACATGGCCCGCCAGACTATTGCCTGCAATGCGAACAGGCTGCTGCGACTGGGCATAGACATATTGCAAGCTGCTTGCTGGATCAGGTGAGTGACCACCCACGCTGTTGTTGAAAATATCTCCGCCTTTGGCAATATTGGCATCGGTCGAGAAGTTCAAAAGCACAACATAGCCCTTACCGCCAGCCAGCGTTGAAACACCGGGCTGGATACGCACCGCTGTCACAGCCGCCATGTTAGCGGGGCAGCCTGCTGAGCCGAATGCAGTCTCCAAACACCATTTCGTTGCGCCAGCACTGCCGTTGCTGGGGTGGCGAGGATCATTCTGGACCTGGTCGGGCGTGCGATTGGTGTAGTAAATCTGCGCCGCAGCGTCATCGGCTGGCTTCACAACGCCTTTCAATGCGTAGGCGCCAGCATCAAATGTCGAACCCGGGTTGCGGCTCAAAGCCGAGTCGCCAACATAAGGCAAGATATCAATCCAGTGGGGGATATCAGGGGCACTGACATCCACCAGCGCGGTGTATTTCAGCTCATACTGAAAATCCTCGCCAGCCGTGATGGCAGGGGTGGTTGTACGCTTCTCGATACGGAAACCCGGAGCAGTTCTCACTCGGATATCGGCCACACTGGCTTTGGCACAATCGCCGAAACCATTAGCCACACTAAACGTACATGCAGCTTCGTAGTCGTTAACACCGCCATCCACGGCGACGTGGTTACGCAAAGAAGAGTCATTGGCAACGCCAAGATCCACGACCGCGTCAAACTCAATCGCACCAAGCTGAGCGCCAGCATCGCTGTCTGCGCCTTGGTATGGTGTTTTCTCACCAAGATCCCAAGTCAACGTGGTGTAGCCCGCCGCAGGCGTGTTGGCTGCCACTGTGGGAGCCACAGTGGCACTACCTGATTGGTAGGCCAGCCCCGGTGGCAGCACATCCGTCACCGTATAGTTGGCCTTTATTGGCGGGAAAGTGGTTGCGAAACGCGGCTCCAGACGATATCTGACCGTCGATCCTGCCGAAACTGGCGTTGTATCGGTATCTGCCGGACTTGCCACCGTTTTCTTCACGCGAGAGATGGTACGGGAGGGAACAACCACCAAGTGATCACGCAACCGCGTGTCATCAATCTCAGCCAAGTTCGCGCTGCCGCTGCCGGCATCGCCCCTGTTGCGGATCACAGCGCCTGCGGGGATGGGGGCGTCCTTCACACGCTGGGCGCCTCCCTCTACATCAATGGTTTCCGCCCAAGTTTCACGCAGCACCAACCCCCGCACATACAAGTAATGCGCATCACCTGCACGCATGCGTGGAATATCGGCACGCACATACACCAAACCACCAGCTTGCTCGGCTTCATTCTTGCTGCCATGCCATGTGATACCGGGGTCATTACACTTAGCCGTTCCGTACGCGGAGGTGCCTATAGAGGAGCCTGCATACTCCCCCGTAGCGGTGCCAGTACTAGGGAAAAACTTCCCGGCATTGCGCGAGCCGTATTTAACAGTATTGTCCTGACCATAACTGCGCACACCGAACACCACAGGATCAAGATCAAACGCCGTGCGGTCGATGATTTCGCACAGGTAAGCATCGACATGATCGGTGGCCCCCGAATTGTTGTACACCACACGACTGCTCACCACCTGCCCTTTGGCCATGTGGTTGACGTGGCGATCGCCATTCACGCCAGGGTCTTCCACCGTGGCATAGGGAGCAGGTCGCGGGGTATTTTCAATGGCTTCGGGCGTGTAGTACTTGCTCGCACTGCCCGAGGTGGTGTTTTGCATCTTATAGGAAGCCTCTTTCTGCCCCCCCTGCGGCGGATTAGCGGGCGCCGGCACGTCCTGCCCACTAATCGACTTGGCCTTGATGCCATTGAACTTGATGGTATGCGAGACTGCAGTGCCATCTGAGGGATAAGAGCTCAAAGGCGTCCACAACACCAGCGTTTTATTGGAAACCCACCATTCCGTATCTGGTACTGTGTAATCGCCCCCTTTCAGAGTCGGGCGACGCTTGAGGGACGTATCGACTCCCGTCAGCGAAAGCGTGATTTGCTGCTCTGTGGCGCTCACAATGCCACAAGTGCCTCCATTAGGCACCACGCTAGCAGCCGTGCTGGGCCTGCCCTCATCCCGTACGCGATCAAATGTGTTGATACTGCTGCCTGATTCGTAACTGGGGCTTCCTGCCAAAGGACTTCCGCAGCCTGTAACAAACCCACCCGTGGCTGCAGGCGTTCCGTGTGGCGCAGTGCCATCGTGCCACGTATCCAGGCGTACACCTGCGGGGTAGGCAAGATCCACTTTGATCTCGACAGGGTCGCTGTTGAGTTGTTCCACCCCTTTGCGGCCATGACCGTTGGGGTGACGCGCCACCAAGCCCACCATAGGGCGGTGATACGCGCCATCTTCCCCTAGCGGGCCATTTTCAGTGCGCCAGCCATAACCCTTTGGGTTACCCTGGTAACTCATCTGCACCACTACGTCGTAGAACGGGGCGGCCGTGACCTTCAGGTCTTCCGCATTGGAGTTGGGCGAGAGGGCCGTGCTAACCTTGCCCGATGTCAAGGCAGTCACTGGTGGGGTTAATGGTGTGTCATTGGGTGTGCTACCTCGAACAAACCCCGTAAAAATGATGGATTGCGTGGTGTTTGGGGTGACGCTAGCTACTACGCAGGTCAAAGTCTGCTTATCAACAGAAACCTCCGAACCTGCGCCGTCACATAGGCTGGGGACCCCCGTCCATTCACTATGGCCACCAGCAGGCAATGTACTGATGAGCTTAACGTTCGTATCTCCCGCAGCTCCTGTCCTAAAGGTCATTTGGTAGGTGAACTCGTCGTTGGTACGGACGATTTTGTTGTTCGGCCCAGCGTCGTAGCCTGGGCCCGATTGAGCCACATCAAAACCTTCAGTGCCATCTGTACCGTTGGCGACATCCAGCAAAGTCACCTGTGCATGCGCCTGAGGCGCCGCCCAAGCGGCCAGCGCGACCAGCGCAGCCCCCGCCGTTGCACGCCAAGGCCACGGGTGACGCCTTAACCATGGTGGGTTAGTTTTCGTCATAAGGAAGATCCCCTCGACTATTTGTGAATAAAGTGTTTACCAGTAGTCCCCACCCGCATTAAAACAATGCAAGTAGGTACACGCTTCATATCTCCATTGACCGAAGCTACCCCTTCCTTTCGGGTAGAGACCGCCCAATGTCTGCGTGATCGTAAGCGAAAAAAAAAGAACGTTGCAAGGCTTCAAATAAATTTACGGAAATTTGGGTTTTGCAACCCCAGCTTTCCAACGTCCCTCTGCCCAACTGGGGAATCTGCACAACAAGTGCCTTTTGAGCTGGGTGACTATGTCAGGCCAATCACAAGCACCCCGATTTATTACGATTTGACACAAAACAATCCGAAGACCCAGCACGAGACCACGCATGGGTTAGGCGTGCCCCATGCTTCACGTCATTCAATCAGAATCTTTATTTCCAGTACAAAAGAGAAATAATGAGTTTTTGGGCACAACTGATAAAAAATAAATCTTTCTTGATATAGAAAATTATGGATACAACATATATGGCTCTCGTTCGCGCATCCAAGCCGCTTCGTCCGCGCGCGCCAGCGCATCCAAATCGGCCGGCATGGCAGTGGGATCATCCACCCAAACGCGCAGCAGAGGGCTGCCATTGATCAAGTCGATGGCCAAGCGGTCGTGCTCATATTCGTAGGGAAAGTCACGCCAGAGCGGATAAGTTGGCTGTTGCTTGCGCAGCGCCTTGAAGGCCAGCGCTTGCAAGCGCCAGGGCTGAAAGGTAGCGTGGTCGTAATGGCAGGGGTCTTCCACATGGATTTGCACGCCTGCGCACAACTGCCCTGCATGTTTGTGAAACGTCGGCTCAAACCAGCATTCACGCAATACACAGCCGCGCATCCAGCTTGAGGCCAAGGCGCGCATGTCTTCGATCAAACGGCCAGTGTCAATGTCTGGCGCGCCGAACATTTCCAGCGGGCGAGTGGTGCCGCGACCTTCACTCAGGGTGGTGCCTTCAAGCATGACGGTACCCGCATAGGCGCGAGCCATACCCAAGCTGGCAGCATTGGGGCTAGGGTTGACCCAACTGCGCCAATCTCCCGGCCCAAGCGGCCAACCATAGCCTGGGGGCGCATGGGGGTGCCAGCCATGCATGGTGATCACACGGTATTCAAGTTGCAAGCCCAAGCGTGCAATAAACCAGTGTCCCAACTCGCCCATCGTCATGCCATGGCGCATGGGCAGCGGGCCTGCACCAACGAAACTTTCCCACCCTGGGCGCAGACTCAAACCTTCAACGGGGCGGCCGGCGGGGTTGGGGCGATCCAGCACCCACACTGCTTTGCCATGCGCCGCGGCGGCCTCCAGGACGTAGCGTAGGGTGGTGATGAAGGTGTAAATGCGACAGCCCAAGTCTTGCAGGTCAACCAGTAGGACGTCAAAGGTATCCATCATCGCGTCGGTAGGGCGGCGCACTTGACCATAAAGGCTGAAAACGGGAACGCCCAGCCGAGGATCGGTGTAGTCAGGCGACTCCACCATGTTGTCCTGCTTGTCGCCCCGCAGCCCATGCTGAGGACCGAAAGCGGCTGCTAAACGCACATCGGGCAGAAGGGCCAGCGCATCCAGCGCGTGGGTCAACTCGCGCGTGACAGAAGCGGGATGCGCCAGCAAGGCAACGCGGCGCCCTTTGAGGGGCGCGCGTAAAGCCAGATCTTGCACAAAACGTTCGAGGCCGGTTTGCATGGGTAAAACTCAAAGATTACGAAGGGAGCAGCGCACGGCGCGCCCCTAAAAAAGCGCCGATGCTAAGTAAAAAACAGAGCGCTCCTAGCCAGAAATCCCAGAAAGCGGCTCCAACGCAGCCAACACTGGCTGAAACGCTCATCCCGTGAGTGGCCAACGCGCTATCCAGCCACTGCGCGCATGGAAATCGGGATGAGGTGCAGGATGGTGCAAGGCCCAATAGCTAAGATGGCCGTCGCCGTTTTCGATAACGGCGCTCAAGCCCAATGGGGCCGCGCTACTGCCCAAAGGCAGCGCCGCATCGGACAGCCATGCGCTCAAAACCAGCCTCTGGGCCTCTCGCGCGCAATGGATATGCACAGGCGGCAAGGGGTACGCAGCCGCTTGCCGCACGCGCTCTCGGGAAAAGACATAGGCCGCCCAATGGCCCGAAGGCGAAAAGTTGAATTCGTGATAAGCATCCCCCGCCCCAGCCACAAAGGCTTCAAAACAGGTGTGATGCCATAGCCCGTCCACAGCCGCAGGATGCGCAGCCACTTCAGGCAGCCTCAGTGCGCTCAGCTCGCCTTGCACGCTGTAATCCAGACGCCACAACCCCTGCTCGCGCGCCAGCGCAGCGGTGATCTGCAACGCCAGCCCATGGCTTGAGCCGGGATGACGCACCAGGTGCCACGTTTTGATCGCAGGCGTCAGCATCTTAAGAATTCCACTTCAAAGAAAAATTTAATCTTTTACAGACAAGCCAAAAAGGCATTATTTTTTATCTTATTGATGAATAAATTAACAGATTCAGGCAAAAAAAAGCCCTGCTAGCGCAGGGCTTTGCAGTCCAATCGGCCAGTAGGCTACGCAGCAGGCAAAGCAAACCGCTTCACCCGCACGCGTATTACACCAAAGCTGCCTTCTGCACCAAACGGGTGGCAACCCAAGATTTGGTTTTAGAGATTGGACGGCTTTCGGTGATTTCGATGGTGTCACCCAGCTTGTACTCGCCAGCCTCATCATGGGCATGGTACTTGCTGGAGCGAATCACGATCTTGCCGTAGATCGGGTGTTTCACCCGGCGCTCGACGAGCACCGTCACCGTCTTGGCGCGCTTGTCGCTGACCACCTTGCCAACCAAGGTGCGCTTGAGGGATTTCTTTTCTTCCGTCATGGGTAGCTTCCTCAGTTGGCCTTAGCGGCCTGCTTCTGGTTCAGGATGGTCTTGGCGCGCGCAATGTCGCGGCGGGTCTTGCCCAAGGCAGAAGTGTTGCTCAACTGCTGGGTTGCCGCCTGCATGCGCAGACCAAAATGGGCCTTTTGCAACGATTTGATTTCGTCTTTCAGGCCGGCAACATCCTTCTCGCGCAGCGCTTTCGCCTTGGCTTTAGCCTTCTCAGTCTGGTTCTTGGCCATGAGAGTTTCTCCTGTATCAAGCGCCCAACTGGCGAGCCACGAAAGTGGTGCTCAGCGGCAGTTTGGCAGCAGCCAGACGGAATGCCTCGCGCGCCAGCTCTTCGGAAACGCCGGTGATTTCATAAATCACCTTGCCCGGCTGGATCTCAGCGACGTAGTAGTCAGGGTTGCCCTTACCGTTACCCATACGCACTTCGGCCGGTTTGGTCGAAATGGGCTTATCGGGGAAAACGCGAATCCAAATACGGCCACCACGCTTGACGTGGCGGGTAATGGCACGACGCGCCGCCTCAATCTGGCGGGCAGTCAGGCGACCGCGGTCGGTGGACTTCAGGCCGAATTCACCGAACGCAACCGTGTTGCCACGGGTTGCGATACCGGTGTTGCGACCTTTTTGCTCTTTGCGGAATTTGCGGCGAGCAGGTTGCAGCATGTTTATTCTCCTTTACCGTCCGCAGCTGTGGCGGGCGCGCTATCCACGGCGGGAGCGCGCTTAACGGCGGCAGATGCAGAAGTGGCTTCTGCGGGTTTGTCACTACCGTCGGCAGGCGCAGCATTGCTACCACGACTACGGCGATCACCACGGCCTGCTGGGCGACGACCACGCGGACGACGCTCCTCCTCAGCACGAGGCTCGGCAGCAGGCAAATCGTTACGGCCCAAGGTGTCGCCTTTGTAGACCCAAACCTTGACGCCGATGATCCCGTAGGTGGTGGAAGCCTCAGACGTTGCGTAATCGATATCTGCACGCAGCGTGTGCAGTGGCACACGGCCTTCACGGTACCACTCAGTACGAGCGATTTCGATACCGTTCAAGCGGCCCGAAGACATGATCTTGATGCCCTGAGCGCCCATACGCATCGCGTTCTGCATGGCGCGCTTCATGGCGCGGCGGAACATGATGCGCTTTTCAAGCTGCTGGGTAATGCTGTCGGCAATCAACTGGGCATCAATCTCGGGCTTGCGCACCTCCTCGATGTTGACGGCCACAGGCACACCCAGCATGCGGGTGAGTTCCTTTTTCAGATTCTCAATGTCCTCGCCTTTTTTACCGATCACCACACCCGGGCGAGCCGAGTAAATGGTGATGCGGGCATTTTTGGCGGGGCGCTCAATCAGCACGCGGGAAACCTGCGCATTTTTGAGCTTTTTCTTGAGGTAATCACGGACCTCGATATCTTCAGCCAGCATGCCGGCGAAGTCGCGGTTGTTGGCGTACCAACGGCTGGACCAGTCACGGCTTACCGCCAGGCGGAAGCCGGTTGGGTTGATTTTCTGTCCCATAGTCTTCCTCTGGCTTAGTAGCCCACCGTCACGTAAACGTGGCAGGTGGGTTTGCTGATGCGGTTGCCACGACCCTTGGCGCGCGCGGTGAAGCGCTTAAGGGTCGTCCCCTGCTCGACGTAAATGGTTTTAACGCGCAATTCGTCGATGTCGGCGCCGTCGTTGTGCTCTGCATTGGCAATAGCCGATTCCAGCACTTTCTTGATGATGACAGCAGCCTTCTTGGGCGTGAAGGTCAGGATATTGAGCGCCTGATCGACCCGCTTGCCGCGAATCAGATCGGCCACCAAGCGGCCTTT
This sequence comes from Allofranklinella schreckenbergeri, assembly GCF_003703475.1. Taxonomy (GTDB): domain Bacteria; phylum Pseudomonadota; class Gammaproteobacteria; order Burkholderiales; family Burkholderiaceae_C; genus Lampropedia; species Lampropedia schreckenbergeri. The sequence continues at coordinate 60,655 of NZ_RDQM01000005.1, forward strand.
GTCCACAGACAAACGCACGCCACGGAGTACAGCACGTGTTTCAGACATGGTGTGAACCCCTTACTTCTTGGCTTTTTTATCAGCAGGGTGGCCCTTGAAGGTGCGAGTGAGTGCAAACTCGCCCAACTTATGGCCAACCATCTGATCGGTGATATAGACAGGCACATGCTGCTTGCCGTTATGTACAGCGATCGTCAGACCGATGAACTCAGGCAGCACCATGGAGCGACGCGACCAGGTCTTAACCGGGCGCTTATCCTTGCCAGCAATGGCCTTTTCGACCTTTGCCAACAGGTGATGATCCACGAAAGGACCTTTCTTGAGTGAACGTGTCATGGCACCCTACCCTTATTTCTTACGACGCGACACAATAAACGCCTGTGTGCGCTTATTGTTACGGGTGCGATACCCCTTGGCCAAGTTACCCCATGGGTCAACAGGGTGCTTGCCACCCTTGCTGCGGCCTTCACCACCACCAAGCGGGTGGTCAACAGGGTTCATCACCATACCGCGCACAGTGGGACGAATGCCCATGTGACGCTTAACACCGGCCTTACCGTATTGACGCAGGCTGTGCTCTTCGTTGGCAACTTCGCCGATCGTCGCGCGGCACTCGATATGCACTTTACGCACTTCGCCGGAACGCAAACGCACCTGAGCATACACACCCTCGCGGGCCAGCAGCGTCGCCGAAGTTCCGGCCGAACGGGCGATTTGAGCGCCACCGCCAGGCTGCAGCTCAATGCAATGGATGATGGAGCCAACAGGGATGTTCCGAATAGGCAGGGTATTGCCAGCCTTAATAGGAGCCTCGGCACCCGAGACCACTGTCGCGCCCACTTCTACGCCACGCGGAGCGATGATGTAACGACGCTCACCGTCGGCGTAGCACACCAAAGCCAAATGCGCCGAGCGGTTGGGGTCGTACTCAATGCGCTCGATCTTGGCAGCAATGCCATCCTTGTCATTGCGACGAAAGTCCACAACGCGGTAATGATGGCGATGACCACCACCCTTGTGACGGGTAGTGATGTGGCCATTGTTGTTGCGACCCGCTTTTTGGTGTTGCGGCTCCAACAGCGGTGCATAGCCACTGCCTTTGTGCAAGTGCGCACGGGAAATTTTGATTGCGCCACGCTGACCAGGAGTCTGTGGCTTGAGTTTAATGATGGCCATGGTTTACGCTGCCTCCCCGGAAAGGTTCAGCTCTTGACCCTCCTTCAAACGCACATAAGCCTTGCGCACGTGATTGCGACGGCCCATGGTGCGCCCAAAGCGCTTGGTCTTGCCTTTGACGTTGACGACGGAAACGCCAACCACTTCCACCTTAAACAGCAACTCCACCGCCGCCTTGATTTCGGGCTTGGTGGCATCACGCAAAACCTTGAAGGTCACAGCGTTGGATTGCTCGGCAGCAAAAGTAGCCTTTTCGGAAACAACCGGCGCCACCAACACTTGGTAAAGACGACCTTCCGAAAACTGGCGCTCTTTGGGGCTTGGATTGACGCGGCTCATACGAACATCTCCTTGAGCTTGTCAACGGCACCCTTGGTCACCAGCACTTTCTTGAAGTGCACCAGCGACAGGGGATCAACGTAACGCGGCTCGATGACATACACGTTGGCCAGATTGCGCGAAGCCAGATAGAGGTTCTCATCCACCTCAGAGGCAATCAACAACGCGGAATCCACCTTCATGTTCTTGAGTTTGGAAGCAAAAGCCTTGGTCTTAGGCGTATCGAGCTTGATATCTTCCACCACCGACAGACGGCCATCAGCGACCAGCTTGGAGAGGATGGAAGCCATACCAACACGGTACTGCTTCTTGTTGACCTTGTGCGAATAATTTTCCTCGGGCAAGTTCGGAAAAATGCGACCACCCCCACGCCACAGCGGCGAGGAAGTCATACCAGCGCGAGCATTGCCCGTACCTTTTTGACGGAAAGGCTTTTTGGTCGAATGGCGAACCTGTTGGCGATCCTTCTGGGCACGCGTAGCCTGACGGGCATTGGCCCGATAAGCCACCACGAGTTGATGGATCAAAGCCTCGTTGTAATCGCGACCAAACAGCACTTCAGGCACATCCACAGTCGATGCCTGACCTTGTTCATTGAGGAGCTCGACCTGCATTATTGGGCTCCTTTCTTGGCCTCAGCCTTGACAGAAGGACGCACCGTCACAAAACCACCCTTAGAGCCAGGCACCGCCCCTTTGATGAGCAGCAACTGACGAGCTTCGTCGATGCGAACGATATCCAGGTTTTGCGTCGTCACAGTCTCATCACCCAGATGACCTGTCATGCGCTTGCCAGGAAAAATACGACCAGGATCTTGCGCCATACCGATGGAACCAGGCACACGGTGCGAACGGCTGTTACCGTGCGAAGCGCGCTGCGAGCCAAAGTTGTGGCGCTTGATGGTGCCGGCGTAGCCCTTACCAATGGAAGTGCCTTGCACGTCCACCTTCTGACCTACCGAGAAGATATTGGCCACAGGCACTTGCGCACCAGCAGCATATTGACCGGCCGTTTCCGCAGTCACGCGGAATTCACGAACGACCTCACCCGCTTGCACACCTGCTTTGGACAGATGGCCCGCCTCAGGCTTGGTCACACGCGAGGCCTTGCGCGACCCATAGGTCACCTGCAAGGCGGTGTAACCGTCGTTCTCTTGGGTTTTGACCTGGGTCACACGGTTATCGGATACATCCACCACCGTAACAGGGATGGACTCCCCGTCATCGGTGAACAGGCGCATCATGCCCACCTTGCGGCCCAGCAACCCCAGGGAGTTACTCAGACTCATGTTATTACTCCGAAACCCCCGCCGTGGCCACTGCAATTGGTAGCGCACGTTGCCGCCCGGCGCCCAACGGCTCTTGGCGACTGCGAAGGAAGGTTGAAAAAACTCCGCCGAAATGGCGAAGCCCGCGATTCTAGCCCGCTTCGAGCGGCACGCGCAAGCCAGCCAAGCTGAACTTCGCATATTCCCTACACCAAAACCGCTTCTCTTGATGCCGCCGTGCCATGGGGACTTACCCCATTGTCGCCCCAAGGGCGCATAACTAACATTTGCGCGCTTCCAACAACCATCGCTTGCTGCATGCTTGCGGGCATTCCACCGCTGGCCTGTCGCTTTTGGGCGCTATGCAGGTAACGCAATGACCGACATCATCCTCTCAACAAAAAACCTGACCAAGGAGTTCAAAGGCTTCACTGCGGTGGACAACGTGAACCTCCAGATTCAGCGCGGGCATATCCACGCGCTGATTGGCCCCAACGGGGCCGGGAAAACCACTTGCTTTAATTTGTTGACCAAATTTCTGGTGCCCACGCGCGGCACCATCATGTTCAACGGTATCGACATCACCCAGGAAAAGCCCGCGCAAATTGCGCGACGCGGGGTGATTCGTTCGTTTCAGATTTCGGCGGTTTTTCCGCATTTGACTTTGCTGGAGAACGTGCGCATAGCACTGCAACGCCAGTTGGGCACGCAGTACCACTTTTGGAAAAGCGCCCGCTCGCTGGAGCCGCTGAACGAGCGCGCCTTGCAGTTGCTCGGCGAAGTGGGTTTGCGCGAGTTGGCGTTTGAGATCACCGCCAACTTGCCTTACGGGCGCAAACGTGCGCTGGAGATCGCCACCACTTTGGCGATGGAGCCCGAGCTGATGCTGCTGGACGAGCCCACCCAGGGCATGGGCCATGAGGATGTGGATCGCGTCACCGAACTGATTAAAGAAGTCTCCAAAGGCCGCACCATTTTGATGGTGGAGCACAACATGAAGGTCGTTTCCACCATTGCCGATCGCATCTCCGTTTTGCAGCGCGGCGCCATTTTGGCCGAGGGCGAATACGCACAGGTCTCGCAAGACCCGCGCGTGATGGAAGCCTATATGGGCACCAGCGAAGGCCAACTGCAAGGAGCGCACTGATTATGAGCACCGCAACCCTGGGCGCGGCAGCCGCCCCTGACGCATCCGCGCACAGCGCATCCAACGGCCCGCTGGCGCTGGAAATTGCCAACCTGCACGGCTGGTATGGCGAATCCCACGTTTTGCATGGCGTGAACCTGCAAGTGCGGCGCGGCGAAGTGGTCACCTTGCTGGGCCGCAATGGCGCGGGCCGCACGTCGATTTTGCGCGCCATCACGGGCCTGATCGGCAAGCGCGCAGGCTCCATCAAGGTCAACGGGGTGGAGACCGTAGGCCTGGCCACGCACCGCATCGCCCACTTGGGCATTGGCTATTGCCCCGAGGAAAGAGGCATCTTCTCCAGCCTGACTGCGGAAGAAAACCTGCTGCTGCCGCCGGTGCTGGGCGTTGGCTTTTTGCGCGCGCTGGGCGGCAGCTTCGGCAGCGGGCAGGAGGCAGGCATGAGCGTGGAGGAGATTTACGCCATGTTCCCCAACCTGCGCGAGCGCAGGCACAGCCAGGGCACGCGCCTCTCCGGCGGCGAGCAGCAGATGCTGGCGGTGGGGCGCATTTTGCGCACGGGCGCCAATTTGCTGCTGCTGGACGAAATCTCCGAAGGGCTGGCGCCGGTGATCGTGCAAGCGCTGGCGCAAATGATTACCACGCTGCGCGCCAAGGGCTACACCATCGTGATGGTGGAGCAGAACTTCCGCTTCGCCGCGCCGTTGGCCGACCGCTTTTACGTCATCGAGCATGGCGAGGTGATCGAGCACTTCACCGCCGCCGAGCTGGAGGCAAAAATGCCTTTGCTCAACGAGCTGCTGGGTGTTTGATTGTTATTTTATAGATCAAAAAGAAAAATAACATTATTATTTTGGCTTGATAGGCATACAGTCATATTTACTTTGATTTATAAGCCAAACGCCCGCGCGAAGCACCCCCAATTTCCCTCCGATCCCCTGCCTTACCACGCTTTAAAAGGAGACTTCCCATGAAAACCGTTCCCTACACCGCCATTGCCGCCGCCGTGCTGAGCGCCAGCTTGCTGGGCGCAGCCCACGCGCAAGACAAGGTCACGATTGGTTTTGTGACCGACATGTCCAGCCTCTACTCCGACCTGGACGGCAAAAATGGCGCCGTCGCCATCCAGATGGCGATCGACGATTTCGGCGGCAAAGTGCTGGGCAAGCCCATCGAGCTGCTGACGGCCGACCACCAAAACAAAGCCGACATCGCCGCCGCCAAGGTGCGCGAGTGGATCGATACCCAAAAAGCCTCGCTGATCATGGGGGGCACCAACTCCAGCACGGCCCTGGCCTCCAGCGCCATCGCCAACGAGAAAAAAGTGCTTTACATCAACAACGGCGCTGGCTCGACGGTGCTGACCAACGAGCAGTGCACGCCCTACACCATCCACTACGCTTACGACACCATGGCCTTGGCGCGCGGTACCGGCTCGGCCATCGTCAGCGGCGGGGGCAAAAGCTGGTTTTTCCTGACGGCCGATTACGCCTTCGGCCACGCGTTGGAAAAAGACACCGCCGCCACCGTCAAAGCCGCCAGCGGAGAGGTCAAAGGCAGTGTGCGCCACCCGCTCAACGCCTCGGACTTCTCCTCCTTCCTGCTGCAAGCGCAAGCCTCGGGCGCGCAGATTCTGGGGATGGCCAACGCCGGGGGCGACACCATCAACACCATCAAGGCTGCCAACGAGTTTGGCATCACAGGCTCCATGAAGCTCGCCGGTTTGCTGCTGTTTCTCTCCGACATCCACAGCATGGGGCTGGAGACCACCAAAGGCCTGCAATTCACCACCAGTTGGTACTGGGACATGAACGACGAGACGCGCGCCTGGGCCAAGAAGTTCTATGACAAGACCAAGCGCATGCCCACCTCCATCCATGCGGCCGATTACTCGGCGGCCATGAACTACCTCAAAGCCGTGCAAGAGGCGGGCACGCTGGAGACCGACAAGGTCAACGCCGTGCTGCGCAGCAAGGAGATCAAGGACTTTTACGCCCAGGGCACGATCCGCCCCGACGGGCGCTTTGAGCACAACATGTATTTGGTGGAGGTCAAGCAACCTGCCGAATCCAAGCGCGAATGGGATTACCTGAAAGTCGTCAAGACCCTGCCTGGCAACGAAGTGTTCTTCAAGAAAGAAGAAAGCAAATGCGCGCTGTGGAAGTAATGCCGTAATGCGCTGCCTGTGCGCCAGGGCTGCATGCAACCGGCAGACCTGGCGCAAGCAGCGCCTGCTCCCAGCCAACGCGCCGGGCGCTGCGCCGCGCATCCACCACGCCCGGCCCGCGCGGCTTTGATTGTTCCCTTTGCCTCACTAGCCCCTGTGCATTTGTCATGGATACGATTTTTGGAGTCCCTCTACCGGCCCTGATGAGCCAATTGCTGCTCGGGCTGGTCAATGGCTCGTTTTACGCCATTCTCAGCCTTGGCCTGGCCGTGATCTTCGGCCTGCTCAATGTCATCAACTTTGCACACGGCGCGCTGTTCATGATGGGCGCCATCGTCACCTGGATGGCCATGCATTACCTGGGCATCAACTACTGGGTGATGCTGGTGCTGGCACCGGTTGTCGTGGGGCTGTTCGGCATCGTGCTGGAGCGGCTGTTCCTGCGCTGGATTTACAAGCTGGACCACATTTACGGCCTGCTGCTGACGCTGGGCCTGACCTTGCTCATCGAAGGCGCCTTCCGCTCAGCTTATGGCGTAGCAGGCTTGAGCTATGGCACGCCTGACATCCTGCGCGGCGGCATCAATCTGGGCTTCATGTTCATGCCGAAATACCGCGCGTGGGTGGTGGTGGCCTCCCTGCTGGTGTGCTTTTTCACCTGGTTCATGATCGAGAAGACGCGCCTGGGCTCTTACCTGCGCGCCGGCACGGAAAACCCGCGCCTGGTGGAGGCTTTCGGCATCAACGTCCCCCTCATGGTCACGCTCACCTACGGCTTTGGCGTCGCGCTGGCCGCTTTTGCTGGCGTATTGGCTGCGCCGATTTACCAAGTCTCCCCGCTGATGGGGCAAAACCTCATCATCACCGTCTTTGCAGTGGTGGTGATTGGCGGCATGGGCTCCATCATGGGCTCGATCATCACCGGCCTGCTGCTGGGCGTCGTCGAAGGGCTTACGCGTGTGTACTACCCAGAGGCGTCGTCCACCGTAGTCTTTGTGATCATGGCCATTGTGTTGTTGATCCGCCCCGCCGGGCTGTTTGGCAAGGAGCAATGAGATGGCGGAAGCAAAAAACATGAATCAACCCCTCAAACCTCTCGTTTTGTTTGGCTACGCCGCGCTGCTCTTGCTGCTGATTGCCGCGCCTACCGAATACATCGGGGTTTATCCAGTCTTCATGATGAAGTTGCTGTGTTTTGCCCTGTTTGCGTGCTCATTCAACCTGCTGTTTGGCTACACCGGGATGCTCTCGTTTGGCCATGCCGCCTTTTTGGGCGGCTCGGCCTACATCACAGGCTATACGCTCAAGGCCTGGGGCGTCACGGCGGAAGTCGGCTTGTTGCTGGGCACCGCTTTTGGCGCACTGCTGGGGCTGGTCATGGGCTACCTGGCCATCAAGCGCCAGGGCATCTACTTCACGATGATCACCTTGGCGCTGGCGCAAATGCTGTATTTCTTCTGGCTGCAAGCGCCTTTTACCGGCGGCGAAGATGGCTTGCAGGGCGTGCCGCGCGGCAAACTGCTGGGCGTGCTGGATCTGAGCGATGACATGACCATGTATTACGTGTGCCTGGCCATCGTGGCGATCGCCTTTCTTTTCATCATCCGCATCGTGCATTCCCCCTTCGGCCATATCCTGCACGCCATCAAGGAAAACGAGCCTCGCGCCACATCGTTAGGCTACGACACCAACCGCTTCAAGCTGCTGGTTTTTGTTCTCTCGGCTGCTTTGTCTGGCCTGGCTGGCTCGCTGAAAACCTTGGTGCTGGGCTTTGCCACTCTGACCGATGTGCACTGGGCCATGTCCGGCCACGCCGTTTTGATGACCCTGGTTGGCGGCATGGGCACTATGGCCGGCCCGCTGGTGGGCGCTGCGGTGGTAGTGGCCATTGAAAACAAAGTGGGCGAATGGGGTAATGCCATCGCGGCACTTTCAGGCATTGAGTGGTTCCGGTCGCTGGGCGAATCCGTCACCATCGTGACAGGCTTGATTTTTGTCGTCTGCGTGCTGCTGTTCCGCCGAGGGATCATGGGAGAGGTATTGCACTTGCTGCGCGGCTCGAAAAACTGATCTCGATAACCCTCTGAAACAAAAGCGCAGCCCATTACACAATGGCTGCGCTTTTGTTTATGTCGCTCCATCGCACGCAAATGAACTCTACGCCATGCGTGAACATTTTTGTTGACCCCAAGCAACGGTGCTATGCGGCACACTATGCTTCCGACCCTAAAACCCGTCAGTGTAAATTGCCCAATAGTTAAACACTGTCAAGCGCGACACACCCATTGATACAAATGAATACAATCAAACATGAAGCGATAAAGTCGTGCCAAGCCCTTGTGCTGGCAGGGCTTACCAAACCAGATGAGAAGACAAAGGTGAAAGCATGAGCGACCAAGCAAACACCATCCGGGTGCTTGTAGTGGATGACAGCAACACAATCCGGCGCAGCGCCGAGATTTTTCTCAAACAAGGCGGACACGATGTGCTGCTGGCGGAAGATGGCTTTGACGCCTTGGCCAAAGTCAATGATTACGAGCCCAACCTGATTTTTTGCGACATCCTGATGCCCAAGCTGGATGGCTATCAGACCTGCGCCATCATCAAACGCAACCCGAAATTCACCAGCACCCCCGTGATCATGCTGTCATCCAAAGATGGCTTTTTCGACAAGGCCCGCGGACGTATGGTCGGCAGCGATGACTATCTCACCAAACCCTTCACCAAAGACCAATTGCTTAAAGCGGTGCAGGAATTCAGCGCAATCAAATAAATCATCCATAAGCACAAGAGGTAGAAATGTTGATTGAAAAAGTACTGATAGTGGACGATTCGCGCACCGAGCAGGTTTACCTGTCAGACCTGCTACAAAAACAAGGCATGCAGGTGCGCACAGCCGACAATGCAGAAGAAGCGCTCAAAAGTCTGGCCGAGGAGCGCCCACACCTGATCTTGATGGATGTAGTGATGCCCGGCAAAAATGGCTTTCAGCTCACCCGCACTATCACCAAAGACCCTGCTTACGCCGACATCCCCATCATCATTTGCACGAGCAAGGATCAGAGCACGGACAAGGTATGGGGGATGCGACAAGGAGCTAAGGGCTACTTAGTCAAACCCGTCAACCCAAAAGAGTTGGAATCAGCCATTGACGCGCTGCGCTCGGAGGCTTCATGAGCGCTTTCCGCAACCATGCTGACCGCGCCAGCAGTGAAGACCTCCAAATGCGCTTGGCCAAGCGGCTGAGGCAAATTGACACGGGCGAGCGCTCAGTTTCTTCATGGATGGCGGTGGAAATTGGCCGCCGCTCCCTTTTGTTGCCTTTGAGCCACGCATCCGAATTGCTGCAATGGCAACGCCCCACCCCTGTGCCTTACACCAAACCCTGGTTCATGGGCATTGTCAGTTGGCGCGGAGACATTTTTGGCTTGATTGATGCCGCCCGCTTTCTGGACGCGGATTCGCCATCACGCAGCGAACAAGCACTCTCGCAATGCCACTTGCTGACCTTCAACCCGGCTTTGGAAATCAATGCGGCCTTGCTCATCGACACTGTTACAGGCCTCAAAAGCGTGAACGACTTTGAAGCCGCCCATGCCCCCATGCCCAATAGCGCCCCCGCTTTCATGGGCAATATTTATACCGATCTTCAAGGCAAGCTCTGGCAGGAATTGAATCTTCAAGCCTTTGCCCAGCAGCCAGAATTTCTCTCTATCCGCCTCTGATTCACCGCCCATGAGCACCAACACCCACGCCGGTCTCGACACCCTTTTTGCGGGAGTCGATTCACAGAGCCCAGAAGCCGAAACCGCTATTGGCGTGCCCCAGGTACCCATTGCAGAAGACGCTCCCGCTTCCTTGCCATTGCTGGGAACAGCCTCTCTGAGAAAACACCGCCGCCGTCTGTTCATCCTCATCTGTTTAGGCAGTCTGCTTTTTCTCAGCAGCCTGATTTACGGCTTTTGGAAAGCCCGTGAAAACGAAAAACCTTTCCATGTCGCGCACGAGGCGCAAGTCAACGCGCAGCATCTATACAACTTGGTCATGCACGCTTGGATGGGCGACGGCTTCTGGAGCGAAATCATCTCCACCGCCGAAGTTCTGAACCGGCAAATCGATGCTTTAGCGGCCATTCCAAACGCAGGCCCCGTATTGCAAGCACGAGGTTCGCTGGCAAATGACGCCAAGCGCGTCAGTCAATTGCGCCATGTATTGCAGGCGCGTGAAGCCGTATTCACAAGAATCCAGCGCCAAGCCGATGCACTTCGAACCGCTGCCGCCCCCCTACTCGAAGAAGGCAGCATCAGCAGTACGGATGTTGCTGCCATCAACAGCTTGTTACTCACCTTCAAATCGTTGGCAGGCACCGCTTTATTCAACTATCTGGAACTGGGAGAGCTCAACACCTCCAGCAACGAAAGCGTCACGCGGGCCATTACCAATGCGATGCGTGCCGCGCATCAAGTGCAAAGCAGCCGCGACCCGCGCGTGATGAATCTCAGCCACGGCCTATTTGAAATGCTGCAAGACACGCAGCACGCCTTGGAGGCACAGTTGGCATCGCTGCAAGAAATCAACGCCGCACGCGATTCGGTACGTGCACTGCGCCTACATGCTGAAACCCTGCTTCAACCTTTGGAAGGCCTGACCAGCCATTTGGCCAGCCGCTTAGGGCTGCAATGGCCTTATGTGCTTTCGTCGCTTTTGGGCATGGCCCTTGTGGCTCTGGCCTCCATCTTGATGGCGCGTACCTATACCATCGACAGCCGCCGCCGGTTTGTGCAAGTCGAAAACCAGCAAATCGAGGCCACACAGCGTGAACAAGAAGCCAAGCGTCTCAATGATGCAAACCAGGCTGCCATTCTTCGCCTGATGAACGAACTTTTGCTGATTGCGGAAGGGGACCTGACGCAAGAAACCACCGTGACCGAGGACATCACCGGCGCGATTGCGGACTCTATCAACTACACCATTGAAGAGCTGCGCCAACTCGTCGGCAGCGTGCAAGAGTCGGCCAACAAAGTGACCAGCACCACGCTGGCCGTGGATGCCACATCGACGGAGCTGCTGGCGGCCTCTACCGAGCAACTGCGAGAAATCAAAGACACTGGCAGCTCCATTTTGGAAATGGCACGCCGCATCAACGCCATTTCCGACAGCGCACAGGAGTCGGCACAGGTGGCTCGTCAATCGCGTGAAGCGGCGGAATCAGGCTTGCGCGCCGTGCAAGACTCCATTGGCGGTATGAATGCCATCCGCGCCCAAATTCAAGAGTCCTCCAAACGCATCAAACGATTGGGCGAGTCCTCGCAAGAAATTGGCGAAATTACCGAGTTGATCTCCGACATTACCGAGCAAACCAACGTGCTGGCGCTGAACGCCGCCATTCAGGCCGCTTCGGCTGGTGAGGCTGGCCGAGGCTTTTCCGTGGTGGCTGAAGAAGTGCAGCGCCTGGCCGAACGCTCCGGCGATGCCACCCGCAAGATTGCAGAGCTGGTGCGCACCATCCAAAGCGACACGCACGATGCTGTGGTCGCTATGGAGCGTTCGACCCAAGGTGTGGTTGAAGGGGCTACCCTGGCCGACCGCGCGGGCGTACAGCTGACCGAAATCGACCAGGTGTCGCGCCAGCTCTCCAGCCGCGTGGAGCAAATCTCCGATGTCGCAGCGCGAGAGGCCACCTTGGCTAACCAGGTGGCTGAAAACATGCAGCACATTTTTGCCGTGACAGAGCAAACCAGTGAGGGCACGCGCTCGACCAGTAAACAAGTGCGCGAACTCTCCCACACCGCGCAAGAATTGCTGCAATCCATTTCACGATTCAAACTTCAGTAAATACATAGCCTTGGCTGCATGTGGGCCAAGGCTCTTTCTCGCTTTCTTTCTTGCAAGGGGGTCCAGCTCGCAGCTGGCCATAGACGACTATGAACACAGCAACGCACAGCAACAAAGCCATGAAAGGTCAGGATCTGGGGCCACTGGCATGGGTGCTGGCAGAAATGCGCCAGACCTACAGCCAAGCTATAGAAAGCCTGCAAGGCTTTGCCTCGCGCGTCAGCGACCCCGAGCAGACCAATCTGAGCGATGACACCAGCGAGATTGCCAAAGCCAAAAACCTCATCCACCAAACCTGCGGCGCTTTGGAAATGGTGGGAGCGTTCATCCCGGCTTTTGTATTACGGCAATGCGAACACGTCGTCAGCGCCATGGCGCAACGCCCCCAAACCTGCACCCCGCAAGCCGTTGCCACACTCGCTCAAACCGGCTCGGTCGTGGGTGAATACCTGGAAAGCTTGCTACAAGACCCAACACTCTCCCCAGTACTGCTTTTTCCAACATACAAAAATGCCCACGCGCTCACGGGCATGCAACCGCCAGCCAGTCCAGCGGATCTCTGGCATCTGGAAGGCGATTTAAGAGAGCCAGAATTGCCTCTGCCCAATAAGGCCATCGTACCCAATGCACGCGTGCGCGCTTTGCTGGATCGCTCCATCCTGCACTTAATGCAAGGCAAAGCCGTAGAGCGCAGCGGCAAAGACCTTGTGAAATTGTGCTTAGGCTTGGCAGCAGGCAACCAGGATTTCCGTGAACGCACTTTTTGGAAAGTCGCAGCAGGCTTTTTCGAAGGCCTAGCGCAGCAGCGCATCCCAAACGACCTTTATGTCAAGCGCGCAGCTACCCGCGTTCTCGTGCAATACGCCTCTTTGGATAAAGGCGATATCCATATCACCGCCCGCTGGATGCAAGATTTGCTGTTCTTTTGCAGCCAGGCTCGCGACATTACCCCCGCTTCATCACCCGTGTTAACCGCTGTGCGCACCGCTTTCGGACTGGAGCGCACACCCATCGTCGATTACGAAACCAACGTCTTCAACCGTTTGCGCGAAACCGATCGCAAAGCTCTGCTGGAAGATCTCAAAGCCGCCGCTGAAAGCTGGGGCTCTATCGTCGAAGGCCATGTGGAAAATGCCGCATCCACAGCCGCCCAATTGCACCATACGGGTGCCGTGCTCGTGCGCCACTTCCCCGAAACGGCCCCACTGATCCAAACCCTCAAGCAAATCATCGACACCTTGGCGAAAAAACACGCCAAACCCCCTACGGAGCTGGCGATGGAGGTCGCCACCACCATCTTGTACCTCCAAGCCATGTTGGAGGACATCCGCACTCGCACTGCACAGTTGAGCGAACGGATGAGCGAGTTGAACAAACGCCTACGCACCGTAGCAGAGCATGGTGAAAGCCTCCCATTGCCGGAGTGGATGGAGGAGCTTTACACCCGCGTGCGCGACAACGAAACCATTACCAGCGTTGTCAGCGAATTGCGCGCCAGCTTGACCGAAGTCGAAAGCCATATCGACCGTTTTTTCCGCAACCATGCTGATATTGACGCCCTCCGGGATGCGCCCAGCATTTTGTTGCGCGTGCGCGGTGTTTTGGCTGTGCTGGGCATGGTGCCCGCAACCAAAGCCATCACGCAAATCAACCTCGACATCCAGGAAATCATTCAGCAACACGAACAAGGTGAACTGAACGAAACCGATGGGCGGTTCGAAAAAATTGGCAATAACCTCGGGGCGCTGGGTCTGCAAGTGGACATGCTGGCCTACCAACCCTCGTTGGCGCGAGAACTTTTTGTTTTTGACAACAAGACCTGTCAATTGCAGCCCCTCATGGGCCGCCTGAAGGTGTACGAGATTGGAGGTCGTGACATCTTTGAGCACGTGCAAGAAGCCGCCGTTACCCCGGCCGAACCTGATCCGCGCTATGCCGACAACGGCGAAACCACGCCGATGGTGTTCGACCCTACGGCCCCCATGCCCTTGCCTGAAACGCCATCGGCCCAGCCCGAAGCCCAAGCCTTGACGCAAGATCTGATCTTCAACGAAGACTCTGCTGACGCGCAGGATGAGGCCACCGAGGCAGAGAAACCAGAACAAGAAGCGCCTGCCGCCCTGGATGAAGAAAAAGCAGCATCCATCGTCGCCGACGAAAATGTGCCTGCGCCACAGCCTCAAAGCGCCGCCATGACCGACGAGGGCGAGCTGCTGGACGAAGAGCTGCTGGAAATCTTTTTGGAAGAAGCCCGCGAAGTGATCTGCAATGGTCGCGACGCGTTAACCCATTTGGCTCAATCGCCCAGCGATGTGCCACAACAAACCATTCTGCGCCGCGCTTTCCATACCCTCAAGGGCAGCTCCCGCATGGTTGGGCTCGCCGCCTTTGGCGAAGCTGCCTGGGCTATGGAACAACTGATGAACAGTTGGCTGGCTGAGCAAAAAGCCTTCCATCCGTCTATTCACGACTTGTGCCAGGAGTCCCTGAACGCATTACAGCAATGGGTAGATGCCATTGCAGCCCACGCACCAGTTGCCTGGCAGCCTGAAGCTTTCCAACAATCGGCCGAAGCCATGCGCACGCAAGATCGCTACGTGCCCTTGCAGGTGCCTACCGAAACCGCTCCAGCCATTGAAGCGCCTCAAGCTACGCAGCCGGATGACGTTTCCCCAGGAGTCCCCAGCGATTCGGCTGCGCCCGACTTCCCTGACACCACCCTCTCGCAAAAAGAGCAAGCTTTGGCAGGTGAGACGGACACCCCGTCCCTCGTACTGGATGAGGCCTTCGATGTGTCAGAACTGGAAGCGACTCCCGACCAAACACCAGAAGAAATCCAGGAGCCAGAAGCACTTGTCACAGCAGAAGAAGCGACAGCCAGCAAAGAGGCTGAAACCATCACGTTGGCTGAAGACATCACGGTAGAAGACGAGGATGGAGAGCTAGCAGATATCGAGTTTTCTCAAAGTGATCTCGTTCGCTTCAGTGAACTCGACCAAGCCCATGAAGGCTTGCCGACCGATTTTTCTTCCGTACTCATCGAACCGTTGGAAGCGCATGCGCCTGCCGCAGACCAAAGCCAACCGCTTTCACAAGACTGGAAAGAGTTGGACTTCCTGGCGGCGGATCAGCAGGAAACGCCACCAGCCCCCGAAGAAACCCCTAAAGATCTGATCGCTACCGAGTCTCTTCTGGGCGAAATCGACGACAGCATCCGCTCCAGCATCATGGGCAGCTTGCCCAGTAAAGACGATTCTCCGGCTGTGACCCAAGCGTCCGAGCCTTCGCCAGAGCCCTCTCACGAGGCGGAGGAATCCGATTTTCTCCACAGCAGCCTGTTCGATCGCGACAGTGAGCTGGAAAAAACACGGGTCATGGAAGATCACGAGCTATACGATGACCTGATGGGTGAAACCCGGGTCATGGAAACAGCCGTCTTCCCTCCCGATGATTCGCTACTCATGGGTTTGGACAGCCTGCCCGCGCTGGAACTCCCATCACTTACCTCCACACAACCTGCTGCCCCAGCCCAGGAAGCGGCGCCGCAGGCCGACGTGGTGCAGTCTGCCCAGGAGGAGCCAGAGCCAGAGCCAGAGCAGGAGCAGGAGCAGGAGCAGGAGCAGGAGCAGGAGCAGGAGCAGGAGCAGGAGCAGGAGCAAGAGCAAGAGCAAGAGCAAGAGCAAGAGCAAGAGCAAGAGCAAGAGCAAGAGCAAGAGCAAGAGCAAGAGCAGGAGCAAGAGCAAGAGCAAGAGCAAGAGCAGGAGCAAGAGCAAGTCTCCATCCTGCAAGGCGAAGTCGACCTGCCCGCCCATCTGGGCGACTTCAGCCTGCGCGGCAAAATCGGCAAAAACATCGAACAAATTGCACAGGAGCTGGAATCCGGCCACGACAAGCACACCCAATGGTTGCTCCAAGCCTTGCAATTCACCCAGGATCTGGAAAAAGACCTCGCTGGCTGGTTCACCCAACGCAGCAATCAGCCCTTGCCCGAGCGCATGGTCGAGCGCAGTCAACAACTGGCCTCCACCGGCGAACACATCAAAGCCGATGCCAGCTTCGGCCAATTTTTGGCGCAACTGGCTCAACACATCCAGCAGCTCAGCAACCAGCCTGCCGCGCAGCCCGAGCAGGTGCGCCGCGTTATCACAGACAGCCTGCAAGAAATCCAATCCGCGCTCGATGGCATCGTCGCCAGCACAGGCTATGGCCAAGTCGGTCGTAACGAGTTTGACCGTCTGGCTACATTGCAAGCGGCGCTTCCCAGCGCTTCTCAGCCGCCTGCACCTTCGGCAGAAACGCTGGCCATCATGGGCCAGATCGACCCAGACCTGTTCCCCATCTTTGAAGAAGAGGCAATCGAGCTGTTGCCCCGCCTCATCGGCGGCTTGCGGCGCTGGGCCAGCGAGCCGCAATCGTTTGAAGCCCGCAGCGAAGTGCTGCGCGTGCTGCACACGCTCAAAGGCAGTTCCCGTCTGGCGGGGGCGCGCCAAATCGGCGAAATGGCGCACCGCTTCGAGTCCGATATCGAAGCGTTGGAGGCCAAAGCCGATAACGCCCAACACATCCCGCCGCTGTTCGCCCGCTACGATGAACTCCAATCTGCATTCGATGCCCTGCGCAGCGCCGCTACGGAAGTCGAAAGCTCACTGGCCAGTGCCGAAGGGCCTGCCACCCAATTCGATTTGGCGGAAGCCGCCGCACAAGCAGAGGCCACTGGCTCCGAGCAAGCCACACCGCACACGCCAGCCTCTGCTGCGCCCACCCCAGCCTCAGCCACTCCCGGCCCATCGTCTTCTGGCGCCTCGCTGCCCCACACACCCCAGATCGGCGCCTCTTTTGGCACCGATTTGCCCGGCCCCACGCCGCTGGTCGTGCAACAAAGCAGCCGCCGCATACAAACCGTGCGCGTGCGCAGCACACACATCAACCGCCTCATCAACCAGGCCGGTGAAATCCAGATCTCGCGCAGCCGCGCGGAATCGCGCCTGCGCCAGCTCAACACCGCGCTGGATGGCATGACGGTGGACCTGGATCGTCTGCGCCATCAATTGCGTGAGCTGGAGGTGCAAACCGAATCGCAAATGCAATCGCGCATGACGCTGGGCAAAGACAGCGCCGACTTCGACCCGCTGGAGCTTGACCGCTTCACCCGCGTGCAAGAGCTCACCCGCATGATGGCCGAGACAGTCAACGACGTGGCCACCGTGCAGCGCACCCTGCAAGCGGCCATGATCGGCACGGAAGACGACTTGGTGGCCCAGGAGCGCAAAGGCCGCGAACTGCAACGCGATTTGCTGCACACCCGGATGGTGGAATTCGACAGCGTTGCCGAGCGCCTGCACGCCGTGGTGCGCCAAGCCGCCACCGACACCGGCAAGATGGCCGATCTGGTCATCGAAAACGGCAACATCGAAATGGACCGCGTGCTGCTGGATCGCCTCATGGGCGGCTTTGAGCACCTGCTGCGCAACTGCGTAGGCCACGGCATTGAGCCTCCGGCAGAGCGCGAGCAGGCAGGCAAGCCCGCCACCGGCATCATCACGCTCACCGTGGAGCAAGAAGGCAACGACGTCGCCATCTCCTTCAGCGACGACGGCGCGGGCCTGAACCTGGAGGCCATCCGCAACAAAGGCATTGAGCGCGGCCTGATCACCGCAGACCAGGAAGTCACCACCAAAGACCTCTCCAACCTCATCTTCATGCCCGGCTTCACCACCGCGCAGGAACTCACCGGCGTGTCCGGCCGCGGCATTGGTATGGACGTGGTGCGTGTGGACGTCAGCTCTTTGGGTGGCCGCATCGAAACCACCACGGAAAAAGGCAAGGGCACCACCTTCCGCATGGTCATGCCGCTGACCACCGCCGTCACCCAGGTCATGCTGGTGCGCGCGGGCACCCTCATCGTTGGCCTGCCCGCTAACCTGATTGACGGGATCGAGCGCGTCAGCCACGACGTACTGCTGGGCGCCTACGACAGCGGCGTTGTGGAGATGGAAGGCAAGCGCATCCCCTTTTACTGGGCTGGCGCCATGCTCCAGCACAGCCAGCGCTCGCAAGAGCTGGCCGCCCGCACCTACCCCGTCGTTCTCGTGCGAAGCGCCGCACAAATCGTCGCCGTCCATGTGGACGAAGTGCTGGGCAACCAGGAAGTCGTGGTGAAAAACCTCGGCCCGCAGCTCTCGACCCTGCCGGGCTTGACCGGCATGTCCGTGCTCGCCTCCGGCGCCGTGCTGCT
The DNA here is from genome assembly GCF_003703475.1 of Allofranklinella schreckenbergeri. Lineage (GTDB taxonomy): Bacteria > Pseudomonadota > Gammaproteobacteria > Burkholderiales > Burkholderiaceae_C > Lampropedia > Lampropedia schreckenbergeri. The sequence goes on from NZ_RDQM01000005.1 coordinate 78,821, forward strand.
GGTTTACAACTTCATCGCGCTGGCCAGCGTCTATGGCGCATCCGCGCAAGCCCTGCAACGCCAGCGCGATCCGGCAGACATCCCTGCGGACATCAAACTCTCCGGCGTCACCAGAGACTCCGACATCCCGCTGGTCATGGTGGTGGACGACTCCATCACCGTGCGCCGCGTCACCGAGCGCATGCTCAAGCGCGAAGGCTACCGCGTCGTGCTGGCCGCCAACGGCGCAGTGGCGCTGGAAATGCTGCAACAGGCGCAGGAACTGCCCGTCGTCATCCTCTCGGACATCGAAATGCCGCAAATGGACGGCTTCGAGCTGCTCACCCACGTGCGCGCCGATGCCCGCCTGGCCTCACTGCCCGTGGTCATGATCACCTCACGCATGGCGCAAAAACACCGCGACCACGCCATGCAACTGGGTGCCAATCACTACCTGGGCAAACCCTACTCCGATGCCGAGCTGCTGGCCCTGGTGCGGCAATACGCCAACGCCGTCCAGGCCGAAGCCTGACCCAGCCCCACACGCCACCCCCAAGCGACGCCGCCCATGTTTGCCCCTACGCAAGAAGACGTGCGCCGCTTTTTCTGCGGCGTCTATGCCAAAGCCCAGGCAGGCGAGCCGATGCAAGCCATCGAAACCCTCGCCAGCCTGTGGATCGCCGAACACCCCGAATACCACGCCGACCTGGCCGACGTGCAAGCCGCGCTGGAGCGCCAATACGACGCCTCCGACAACGGGCGCGGCAACCCGTTTCTGCACCTGTCCATGCACCTGAGCATCAGCGAGCAATGCAGCATCGACCAACCCGCAGGCATCCGCCAGGCCGTCGAACTGCTCGCCAACCGCCTGGACTCGCTGCACCAAGCCCACCACGAAGTCATGCAATGCCTGCAAGACATGCTCTGGCAAAGCCAAGTGCACCAGCGCCCCCCCGACGGCGCCGCCTACGTGGAAGCCGTGCAACGCCGCGCCACCCGGCGCTGAAGCCTATTTCAACGCATTGCGCATCCAGCTTGCATGCATAGCCCAAAAATCCAATCAAAAGAAAAATGATTTAATGAGGGTACGCCAAAACAAGGCTATTTTTATTCTTTTGATTTGTAAAATTTGCATGCCATTCAATCACCCCTCCACAGCCGCACTGCTGGAACAAGCCATCGCCCTGGCCTTGCACGCCCATGCAGGCCAGTTGGACGACGACGGCAGCCCCTACATCCTCCACCCCCTACGCGTCATGCTCAGCCTGCCCCGGTCGGCCACGCCCGAGCAACGCATGGCCGCCGTGTTGCACGACACGCTGGAGCACACCGCCCTCACCGAAGGCGACTTGCGCGCCGCAGGCATCCCCGCCGCCGTCATTGATGCCGTACGCACCCTCACCCGCCCCGAGCACGAATCGCGCCTGGAGGCCACCCGCCGCGCCGCCGCCCACCCCATTGCGCGCGCCGTCAAACGCTGCGACATCCGCGACAACATGGACCTCTCCCGCATCCCCCGCCCCAGCCCCGCCGACCACGCCCGCATGCAGGAATACCGCCAGGCCCTGGCCTTGCTGGAATCCATGCACGATCGCAGCGCCAGTGGGTAAGCGCTGGCCCCAAAAAACGGCTCAAGATGGCATGCAAAGCGCACAATGCAGCCACGCCAGGGGATTTGCCAAAGCCCTCCCCAGCACAAATCTCCGCAAACCGCTACAAGCCGCCACCGCCCCATGTCCACCCCCACCCCCCAAGCCATTGCCCAAGCCGCCGCCGCCCTCATCGTTGAAGAAGGCATGGAAATCGGCCCCGCCAAACGCCAAGCCCTCAAGCAACTCGGGCTGCGCCCGCAAACGCCCCTGCCCGACAACCGCACCGTGGAAGACGCCGTACGCGAACACATCCAGATTTTTCGCGCCCAAGAGCAACCGCAAGAGCTGCGCGCGCTGCGCGAAATCGCCCTGCAATGGATGGATCGGCTGGCCGAGTTCTCCCCGCTCATCGGCGGCGCGCTGTGGAACGGCACCGCCACACGCCACAGCACCATCCACCTGCAACTCTTTCACGACGACCCCAAAGCCCTGCCCATTACCTTGCTCAACCAGGGCCTGAGCTTTGAAACCGAAGAAGCCCCCGGCCTGGGCGGCCAGGCCACCGAAGTGCTCATCCTGGAGCACCCCACGCGCGAGCCTTGTTTGGACGGCAGCGCCCTCATCGCCCTGTGGAACAACCCCGCCCAAGCCCTGCGCGGCGCACTGCTGCCCGATAAAGACGGCCGCGCCCCACGCGGCACCGCCCAAAGCCTGCGCGACAATATGGCCGCCGAAGAAGCGCCTTAACCACCAATCAAAAGAAAAACTGTTTCATACCCATCAAGCCTAAACAAGGCGAATTTTCTTCCTATTGATTTGAAAATAACAAGAGAAAAAGCGCCCCGGGCAGCCACTTGGCTCTCATCGCAACTCATCGCAGCTCATCGCCACCCCAGCCCAACCACGCACCACCACCACCCCGTATGGACCGCGCCACACTGCAAAGCCGGGTATTTCTCGCCATCCTGGCCACCGTCACCATCGCCTTCTTCGTGCTGCTGCGCCCCTTTTACAGCGCCATCTTCTGGGCCGCCACGCTGGCCGTGCTCTTTTGGCCCGTGCACCAGCGCGTGCTCGCGCGCATGCCCCAGCGGCCCAACAGCGCCTCCCTACTAACCCTGCTGATCTGCCTGCTCGTGGTCATCATCCCACTGCTGCTGGTGCTCACCTCCCTCATTCAGGAGCTGTTGCAGTTCTATGCCAACTTCGGGCGCGACAGCAACAGCCTGCGCCACTACTACCAGCAAATCGTCGCCGCCATCCCCCCGCAAGTCTGGGCCTGGCTCGACCGCCTGGGCCTGAGCACCTTTGCCGACATCCAGCCCAAACTCATCGAAGCGGCCAACCAAGCCATGCGCGCCCTCTCGGCCAAAGCCGTCAGCTTCGGGCAAAACACACTCGAATTCGGCCTGGCCTTCACGCTCATGCTGTATTTGCTGTTCTTCTTCTTCCGCGACGGCGCCGCCCTCATCGACCTCGTGCGCCACGCCATCCCGGTGGACAAGCGCTACTCCCACCAACTCGCAGGCAAATTCAGCGCCGTCGTCAAAGCCACCATCAAAGGCAACATCGTCGTAGCCATGGTGCAAGGCACCCTCGGCGGGCTGATGTTCTGGGGCATGGGCCTTCAGGGCCCCATCCTCTGGGGCGTCGTCATGGCCGTGCTCTCGCTGCTGCCCGCCGTCGGCGCCGGCCTGGTCTGGGCGCCCGTGGCCATCTACCTGCTCGCCACCGGCGCCACGCTCAAGGGCATCATCATGATCGCCATCGGCGTGGGCGTCATCGGCCTGGTGGACAACCTGCTGCGCCCCATCCTCGTGGGCAAAGAAACCAAAATGCCCGACTACCTCGTGCTGCTCTCGACGCTGGGCGGCATCTCCCTCTTTGGCATCACCGGCTTCGTCGCAGGCCCCGTCATCGCCGCCCTGTTCATGGCCATCTGGGCTATCTTCATCACCAAAAAAGAGGCCAACAACCTCGGCTGACCCACTCCACCAATCAATCCAATCAAAGAGAAATAAACTCAATATCCATCAAGCCGAAACAAAGGTATTTTATTTCCTTTGAAATGCAAAACCAAACCCGTTGAAAACCATGCAAACACCCAGCTACACCTTCACCCCCACCCGCAGCGCCAATGAGGCCCTGCTACACGCCCTGGCCGAACGCTTTGGCGCGCAACTCTCCACCGCCCAAGCCGTGCGCGAGCAACACGGGCGCGACGAAGGCTCCATCGCCGCCCCGCCGCCCGACGCCGTCGTCTTCGCCCAAAGCACGCAAGACGTGGCCGATGCCGTGCGCTTGGCCGCCGCGCACAACACCCCCGTCATCGCCTACGGCGCAGGCTCCTCGCTCGAAGGCCACCTGCTAGCCGTCGACGGCGGCATCAGCATCGATCTGAGCCGCATGGACCAAATCCTCAGCATCAACGCCGAAGATCTGACCGTCACCGTCCAGCCCGGCATCACCCGCAAACAACTCAACGAAGCCCTCAAACACCAGGGCCTGTTCTTCCCCATCGACCCCGGCGCCGACGCCAGCATCGGCGGCATGACCGCCACGCGCGCCTCCGGCACCAACGCCGTGCGCTACGGCACCCTGCGCGAAAACGTCCTCGCGCTCGAAGTCGTGCTCGCCAGCGGCGAAACCATCCGCACCGGCACCCGCGCACGCAAATCCAGCGCCGGCTACGACCTCACCCGCCTGTTCGTCGGCAGCGAAGGCACGCTGGGCATCTTCACCGAAATCACCCTCAAGCTCTACCCCCTGCCCGAAGCCGTCAGCGCCGCCACCTGCTCCTTTGCCAGCATCGAAAGCGCCGTACGCACCGTCATCGACACCATCCAAATGGGCGTGCCCATCGCCCGCGTCGAACTGCTCGACGGCCCCACCGTCGCCGCCGTCAACCGCTACAGCAAACTCAACCTGCGCGAAGAGGCCATGCTGCTGATGGAATTTCACGGCTCGCCCGCCTCCGTGCAAGAGCAAGCCCAAACCGTGCAAGACATCGCCAGCGAACACCAAGGCCAAGCCTTCGAATGGGCCGACACCCCCGAAGAACGCACCCGCCTGTGGACCGCGCGGCACAACGCCTACTTCGCCGCCCTGCAACTGCGCCCCGGCTGCCGCGTCATCACCACCGACACCTGCGTGCCCATCAGCCGCTTGGCCGACTGCCTGCTCGCCTCGCTGCAAGAAGTGCAAGCCAGCGGCATCCCCTACTTCCTCGTCGGCCACGTCGGCGACGGCAACTTCCACTTCGGCTACCTCATCGACCCCGACGACAGCGCCGAACGCCAACGCGCCGAAGCCCTCAGCCAAGCCCTCGTCGCCCGCGCCATCGCCATGGACGGCACCTGCACCGGCGAACACGGCATCGGCATCCACAAAATACACTACCTGCCCGAAGAAACCGGCCCCGGCGCCGTCGCCGTCATGCGCAGCATCAAACAAGCGCTCGACCCGCAAAACATCCTCAACCCGGGGAAGATTTTTTGAAGAAGCTCTCGTTGCTTACTCCTTGCATTCCAGCTGATGCCACACACGCAAGACATACACAAGATCGGCATCGCTATCGAACAAGTAGCGTATGACGTAGCCATACGTTCCGAACGCAAGGACAGCCTCGCGCTGCTTTGGCATCGATGGCACAGGTCGATAAATAGCAGGGTGCGCCTTGATTTTTTCCAGCTGGTCGGCAATGGCAAGCAGCGCCCTCTCTGCGGCTTGGGGATTCTTCGTCGCAAGAAAGTCAACGACTCGTTCCAAATCTGCCTGTGCCGCTTCCGTGAGCCTTATTTTTCGCATCGGACTTGAGGCTTGGGAAGCGGGGCATCCGTGGAGAGTGCGCGCAGCCAAGCAATGGTTTCATCGCCATCGTAGTAGACGCCCGTATCCTGGTAGTGCTTCCATGCCTCATCGGCTTCACAGTTGCGCCGTGCCTGTTCTTCTTCAAATTCGATGTACTTCATCACCACTTCGCGCACCAGCGCGTGGGCCGGGCGCTTTTTTTGTGCGGCAATGATGCGAAGCCGTTCGCGAGCGTCGCTTGGCAGTTTGAGCGACATGGGTGAGGTGGTGCTGGTGGTCATGGGCATACTTTCAGAAAAGTAGCGCCCAGTATATTCAGGGACCATCTCAGAGCAGGATTTTTGAATCCTCCCAAGCCCGTTCACAATCTTGGCGCAAGCCGACAAGAAACAGTTTGGGATGGGCTGCAAGGCCAAGCCTTGCGGACACAAACAGGCCGCCCGAATCCGTGCTATTGACCTCCGTGTAGAGGTCCTGAACAAACGCAGCGCCCCCCTACCCCCGCACCACCGGATAAAACGGCCGCGCCTGAAACCGCTCAGGCGCATCCATCATCACCGACAGCATTGCAGGCAGCACCCGCGCCAGAATCACCCGCCCATCGCGCACCTGCGCCCGGTTCACCGAGCTGCCCCAAGTCGCCCCGCCGTGCATCAACTGATTGCGCAAGGTGTAAAGCCGCTGGAACACCACAAACAGCACCTGCGCCGTATCCTGCTGCGCCAGCGCCCGGCCCGCCGCCGCCTTCGCCTGCTCAAACGCCCCGCGCCACTGCCCCTCATCGCCGCCGCTGTTCAGGCAATCCCAAAACGGCTGGAAAACATACGGGTTATCCAGCAACACCCGGATCGGCCCGGAAAACTCCCGCCACACCAACCCATACAGCAAATTCGCGCGATCCAAATCGCACACCTGCTGCATGAAGCCTTTGAACGCCGCCTTCTCCGTATAGCCCGGCAACTCCTGCGCATAGGCCGCGTTGAACGCAATCCAAAGGCATATGAACGCCACATCGTCGTCATCCCCCGCATCTTCTGCGCGCTGCAACCAGCTCAATGCTCGATGCATGCGCAAAGTGAAATCGGTGCGGCCTTGGGTGATAAGGGCTTGATGGCGGATTAATAGATTTTTCAATTCAAAACCGTTTTTCTGTTCAGCCGAAGCATTCACTCACAAGCTCCTTGGAAATTAAAAATATTTTCCTAACAAAACCTGGAAAATTCCGGTCTTTTTTACCGGACGGACCTCCAGTTTCCGATTATCACAACGCGGGCAACGATCAAAGGAATCCACGCCTCTAATCAAGGCATCGCTTGCGGGTTTGACGGTTTTGCTCCAGCCGCAGGCTGGGCAGCGGTAGGTGCACGGAGGCGGCTTGACGGGCATGGTAGCGTTTTTTTATCACGGGGATTTAACAGGCTGCTGAAATACTACCAACGATGGATAAAAATACTCAATAAACACCTTCAAACCCTTTATTGAACATAAATCAATTGCTTATAGCCTGAAGCAGAAAGCGGGGAGCCTTTGAACCTTCAAAATTGATATTTCAAAAACCCCCAGAAAATATTCCTCAATAAAATTCAGCGAAATCAATTTTATTAGCCAAAAACAAAATCATCATCACCCCCTTTCATTTCTTTCCATATTTTATTAATAAGATTTTGTTTTTCCATCTCATACTTCTTCCTTAAAAAGGCCACTTGAAGCACGGCAGGTATCGTCACTCTCGTTGCGGGTCCAGCGACATCCCAAGCCGTCCACAACCCTGTCAGCAACCAACCAACTGGCCCAGTAAAAACAGAGGCGGCACGCATCAAGGTTGCATTGCCCGCAAGCGTTAGGCCCTTGCCAAAGATGGCTCGCATGACGCTGTTTACAACCATCAAAGTCAATTGATAGGACTTGAATCCACCCGCTTTGAAAATGGCCTGAAAAGCTCCCAGCATGACCTCTGGGCTGTAAGAAACCAAATCACCCAAGAAAAACTCCCTTCCGAGTTCACTTAATTGATCTGGCGTCATTTTTTCCAAGGTTCCTCGGATTAATTGCATCAGCAATTTTTCCTCAATAACTTCGACCGAGTCCAATTTATGGTAAGGCACCTTCAAACCATCTGCAACATCGCGCAGCACCTCTTCATAGAGGACTCCCTCGCCTCCACGAAATAAAGTGGCAATTGTGTTTGCGCCAAAACATTGAATTTCTGCGGCAATTTCTTGCCAATATTTTTGATGATCCGGATAGTTGATCTTATAGTTCTCCGAACTGGTCAACTCTTCAGTCCAGCGCGTCTCGCCATCAGTGTCTTTTGTGAGACAGTACACCAGCCCATCCAGGTCCTCGCTTTTCATTTCGGATAAAAAAACAAGATCTTTATCTTTTCTATATGCCATGACAAGCACCTCACTTTTTGTTTTTATCAAAATAATTAAAGACCCAAACAATCCCCTCTTTGACTATAGGGAGAACTATTGCCAGACTTGAGGTAATTTCTTTTGCATTTTCAGAAGCCTTCACAATGACATCTTTAAGATTCTCCACAAAAGAATGCAAAAAGCTATCTTCTATAGATTTTTCGTAGTTTGTGCCTTGATCATTGCTCGAAAAGTTCCCTTTCTTCTGGCTAATATCATTAGCAACAGAAATACGTTTTTTCGCAGGAATTTTATCCAATATAAAATTCAACAACTTTGCAAGATTGTAAGGCTCTTGGCTTCCATCCTCATCTTCATAGCCTGCGCTATAGTAAATGCATTCGATATCAAGTCCACCATCATAAATATCCGATGTGGACTCTTTAATTCTCTCTTTTGTTGTCTTTACCTTTTCATCCAAAAAATTTTTCAGCTTTTCAGTGGGTCGATTATTTTCATCATCCCAAATATTCTTTCTATCCATCGCACTATCTGCCTTATTTATGGCAACAAGCAATCGATTTTCACACTCTTTTTTTCCTCCCTCGATACTTGGAGCCACTACATTTCTTATCAAATTATACGTCGAATCATAATCCTTTGTTCCCCCATCCACTATCAGCAAAACAAGATCGATAAGAAAATTACCATTTTCATCCCTCTCTCTTAGTTTATTTATAATCTTCCTTTTATGCGATCCATCTTTTTGATTTGAATCTCCCAGACCAGGCGTATCCCAAATAACCATATTATCCAGTTCGTAGCGATTGATTTCACTAGTCTCCGGAACGGTACCTTTGCCAACCTTTGCCTTCTCCATGTCAAAGATGGCATTGATTGTTGAGCTCTTTCCCACACCGCTCCCGCCAACAAGCAACAAATTAATTTTCGTATTCTTTATTTTCTCGTAAGCCTCACGCAAAGCGCGCAGACTTAATTCGTTACCCTGCGCTCTTTTTTTCAACTCTTCAAAAATTTTTGAATTGCTATTCATTTTCATCTCCTAAAACAAAAAAACAACTTGACGGCGGATTCAGTTTCAAAACATGCCAATCAGAATTGGCACACGCACAAGACCTTCATTGATTCAAAAAAAAAAAAAAACATCACCCCCTTGAAAAAACAGAAATCATTTTTTCAAAAACACCAGCCCTATTTACGGACAAGTGATGGGAGCCACATTTCGGACAGGATTCCATAGCTGACAACTTGTTGCCGCAAACCCCACCAAAAACAACTTTCGCCATCTTGGTTTCTTTCCACCCGCATGAGCTGCAATGAAATACAAAAACACCCTCCACGACCGTAGATTCATCGCACATGGAAATATCACCCGGCTTCACCGGCTTTTTCCTCATGCCATTTCTCCTTGATCTTGCAAAACGCCGTTCAGAATCTGGCTTTTTAATTTTTCAAACTCCGCTTGCGTAATCACCCCCTTTTCCCGCAGCGCATCCGCTTCGCGCAGTTGGGCGAGTGCGGCGCTCATGGGCGATTCTTGTGGCGCGGATGCGCACGCCTGTGCGTCGGCCGTGTTCCCGGCTTCGGGCGGGTTTTCGATGATGGTGACGTCTGCCGCGTGGGCGAGTTGGCGCGGGGTTGCGGGCCGCTCGGGGCCTTGTTTGTCTGGCTGGGAGGCTCGGCGTTCGCTCCAGCGTTCGGTGGCTTCTTTGGCGTTGCCAAAGAGGGTGCCAACGCCCCAGAGAAAGCAGAACAGCAATAGAAGAAAAACAGCACCGATCACTACATGCATGGCTGGCCTTTCAAAGCTGCTTCAGGGCGGGTTGCGTTGCGGGGCTTTCGCCCCAGCGTTGCAAGGCGTCGTGCAGGCTGCCCACCAGCGCTTCATGCCAATGCAGGGGTTTGAGAATGCGCACATGTGGCAGCCAGTAGCGCACCAGGGGCAGCAGTTGGTTGGGGTGGCTGATGTGTGCGGTGACGAGCAGGCTTTGATCGCTGTCTTGCCGGGTTTGCTGGCCGGGCAGTAGCTCGCGGCGGGCGAAGTAATGGGCAGCCTCGGGGGTTACGCGCAGCAGGACTTCGGTGGTTTCGGTGGTGAACCAGACGTCTTTTTTATTGGCGATGTAGTCCAGGTGTTTTTGCTGGTGCTCGAAATGGGCGTTGGCATCCACGCGCAGGCTTTCGATGCGTGCAACGCTGAAATTTTTTAATCGCTGCCCTTCCACAGCGGCCAGGTACCAGATGCCGTTTTTATTCAGCAGGCGATAGGGCTGGGCCTGGCGGGGTTTGTCTTTGTAGAAGAAGTGGCATTCGCAGCGCTGCGCGCAAGCTTGCTCCAGTTGGTTAAAGCGCTGGTCGTGGCGGGGCAGGTCTTCGCGGGGGATGGACTGCACTTCAAATGGGCGTTGGGCGGCGGGTGTGTCGAGCCGCCGCAGCAAGTCGGCTGTGCTGTCTTCGGGAAAGAGCTTGGTGGTGCCAACCATTTCGGCGTATTTGCCCAATGTGTTGGCAGGGATGGTGCTGCGCGCGTGGGGCAACAGGGTCCAGCCTTCGCCTTTGGGGTTGTGGGCGATGTCGATCAGGCGCTCGCCAAGGTCGCGCTCAATGGTGCGAACGCCAACGTTGAAGCGCTGGGCGAGTGCGTGTTTGTCGATTTTTTCGCCTTGATGGAGGCTGGCAATGATGTAAGCCAGGCGTCTGGCGAGCAGGTCGGTTTTGTTGTGCGTCCCGGTCCGACGGGGGATTTTCAGGGTTGATTTCATATGCGTGTTGTTTCAGCAAAAAAAGAAAACGCGGTGTGAATTCAATGCCCGGCAGTCTAGAAATCCGCTGCGACAGGTTGTGTCGCGCACAAGCTGGCCCTGATCGGTTGGGTTGGATAAATTTGTGAAAGATTGTATCTGCATTTTGCCGTATATATGCAGAATGCTGCGACAGGCCCTGTCGCATCATGGCTGTATGGGTGATGTGGTCGATCAAGCGCTGGGGCAGGCCTTGCGAAAGTTGCGCACGGAGCGCGGCTGGAGTCAGGGCGAACTGGCTTTGCGCGCGCAGATGGATCGCAATTACCTTTCCCTGATTGAGCTGGGGCGCAATAGCCCCAGCGTGCGGATGTTGCTGCGTTTGTGCGCGGCATTGGAGGTGCGCGCCGCCGAGGTGCTGGAGGATGTGGAGCGGCGCGTGCAGATGCAGTTGCAGTGAGGTGTGCGGCCTGCTTGGCACGGGCGTACGGGCGGACGCCCCAAAGCGGCTGGGGGCGCTGATAGGCGGCTTGACGGGGACACATTCATTACAAAATGTTTTTTCGTTCAGGGCGGATTTTCAACAGAGTTTTGACATTGTGAATATCCGGGTTTGCCCCGACTGCTGGGGCGCTGTGGCGCGGTTTTTGCAGCGGGCAAAAAAAGGGGAGCCGTGACAGCTCCCCAAACCCCATTCGCACTGGCATCCAAAGGCAGGATGTCTAAAAATTACAAATCAAAAGAAATAAAACTTCCATGTTTCGGCAAATATGTATTGAAACTCAATTTCCATTTATTGGAAATTCATAGGATTGCGGCCATGCCCCCTTGGGCCAATGGGCATGGGGCTCGGTGCCGTAAAAGAGTTGGTAGAAGGCGGCGACCTGTTGCCCGATGTCAGCGGCAGCGCGCCAGCTGGGTTTGCCACCAGGCATCCAGCGCGGCGGCTTCGGGCGGCAAGGCGGCGGCGCTGCCTGCGGTAAAGGCTTGCCAGGCGGGCAGGTAGGGGGTGGCCACGGCGGTGATGGCGGGGATGCCTGCCTGGGCAATGGCGGCGAATTCATCAAAAAAGCCCGAGCCTTTGGCCTCCAGCGCGCCAAAGCGATTGAGGACGATGAGGTCGGGCCGCTGGGCGCTGCCCAAGGCACGGCGCAGGGCGATGGTGGCTTCGGCCACGCCTGCGGGGTTGAGGCAGCAACTGCCCGAGCCTGCGCCCAGGTGCTGGGAGATGGGGTAGCGCTGGCCGGTTTCCAGGTCGATCAAATCCATGCGCCGGGGCGTGCCACTGGGGTAGTGCTGGGGCGGCACTTGCGCCAGGCCGCGCACGCACCAGCCTTGCGCGCTCAGGCGCTGGGCGAATTCGAGCAGCGGGGCTTCGCTCACGCCGTGCTCTTCGTGGACGATGGCGGCCAAGGCCCAGGGGGCGGGGGAGGTGGAGGAAAGGGCGGCGAGCTGGCTTGTGGGCATGGCGGTTTTTTCAGGCGTATTTTTACATATCATTAGGAAATAAAATTACCTTGTTTCTGCATGATATGCATCAAATTCCATTTCCTTTGATTGAATGATTTGAGGCGTTTGCTGGCGTTGCAGGCAGGCGCAGCGTTACACGCTCGGCGCAGTGGCCAAAGAAGTGGCGGGCCGTGCCGCCTTCGGCCAGAACGTCCAGCAACGCATCGGCATCGAGCACGCGCGTGCCGCCCAGCACGGTGACGCCGCGCTGGGCATAGGGGCCGGGGATGAGGGTGGTGGTGGGGCCGACGACGGCCACCTCCGCGCCGGGGCTGATCAGGCCCAGCAGGCCATCGAGCGTGCTGTTGAGCAAGGTGGTGCCGGTGATGATGCAGACATCGGCCTGCGGCACGATGGCGGGTGCGCGCTCGGCGGGCTGGTAAAAGGGCATGTCCTCGGGGTTGATGGCGGCCGGGTCCAGCTCCAGCACATGAAAGGGCTGGGCGCGTTGGCGCAGCGCACGGATGTAGGGCGTGAAGGCGCCCACCAAAACCACGGCATCGCCAGGGCAGATGCGCAGGGCGTGGAATGCATCTTCACTTTCGCAGCGCTGGACGTTTGCGGGCGCGCCGTCGCGCTGCCACAAGGTTTGCGCCAAGGCGTTGAGGGTGGCAATCGCCAGCGCGCGGCGCAGGTCTTGCGGGCGGTGCAAATCGGCCAGCACATCCACCGCTTTCAGGCCCTTGATCGCGCCCGGCATGGGCCGCGCCGCGCCGCTTGGCCCGCAGCAGGCGCGGTCAAAAAAAGTGGCGCACATGCCGCCCACACCGTTGGAGAGTTTGACGCCGGTGAAAAACAGCCCCAGCACCGCACGCTCGATCCGCAACGCCTGCGCTCCCAGCGCGTGCAAGACGTGGGCGTGCAAAGCCTGCATCACGGACTCTGCCTGGGCCACTGGGGCCGTTGAAGCCATTTGGGCCGTTTGGGCGGCAGGGGGGAGCGTTTCGGCGGTGCTCATCGTGCGGTCCTGAGCGGGGTTGCGAGGGGTTTTTCACTCTCGTCATTTTCTCACGGCTATAGCGATGATTGGCCCAAACCCGGCGTTTGCGGGGGCTGCCCCAATCTGGGCAATCGCCACGCCTGCTTTGGGAGCCCCCAATCCCCAACGCACTTGTTATGATGCCGTACACGAAATTATATTTACATATCAAAGGATAAAAAATTACCTTGTTTTGGCATGATTGGCATGAAGGCAATCATCCTTTGATATGAAAATTCAGAAAGGCCATTGATGCAACACATCCCCTCCAGGCTTTGGCTCGCGCTGTGCAGCGGCGCATTGGCCGCATGCGCGCAGTCGCCTGGGCCAGCCCCATTCGCCCCGCCCGCGCAGCCCGTGCACACAACGGCCGCCGCAGTCAGCAGCCAGCCCACCCGCCACAACCCACCCAGCGCTGCGGCTGCGCGCGCCTTGACGCAGCACCACTGGCAACTGCGCCATATCCACGGGCCACACACCAGCGCCGCCCTGGCGCACGCGCTGGCCACGCTGGATGTGCCCGTGCAATGGCAGTTCGATGGCCAGCACCTGCGCATCGCTGGCCCCTGCAACCGCCTGCACGCGCCTTACCAACTCAGCGGCCAGTGGCTGCACATCCAGGCGCTGGCTTCCACCAAAGTCGCCTGCGCCGATCCGCAACGCATGGCGCTGGAATCGCACCTCGCACACGCGCTGACCCAAGCGCCGCGCTGGCACATCGCTCACAGCGCCCCCGGCCAGCCCCTCACGCTGCACCTGCGCTGGCGCGATGGCAGCGCGTGGACGCTGCAAAGCGCCGAGCCCCTGGAAAGCGACGGCCAGGCCCGCGCCCAGCCGCACACCCTGTTTCTTGAAATCGCCCCGCACACCCAGCCCTGCCCGCCGGGGCACGGGCAAGGCGCCTGCCTGCGCGTGCGCGAAGTGCACTTTGACGCGCAAGGCATCGGCCACGCGCTGGGCGACTGGCACACCTTGGCGCAGCCCATTGAAGGCTTTGTGCATGAGCCGGGCATGCGCAGCGTGCTGCGCGTGCGCCACCAAAGCTGGCCAGGCGGGCAAGCCTATGTGCTCGACGAGGCCATCAGCGCCGAGCGCACGCTGCGCTGAAAGCGAGCCAGGGCTTGGGGGACAGCTAGAGCGTGTGATGCACTTTGCGCTCCCCCGCGCTGGCCCCAAAACCGTGTAATCGCAAGGCGGCGCGCGCCGCCAAGGCTGGCTGCCTTGGCAAGCGGGCCAACGCGGCGAGTGCATGGTTTTGGGGCCAGCCCGAAGGGAGAAGCGCCCCGGCATGCGCATTGCGGCGTTGCCGTCCCCTTGCAGCGCAGCCAGGCTGCGGCGGGGACAGCGCCTTGCGCTGCACACGCCGGGGTGCTCTCGCGGGGGGGCGGAAAGTGCATCACACGCTCTAAAATCCCCGTTTCTCGCGGCCGCCCCGACACAGGCGGCCGCTTTCCCATCCTCCCCTTCACATTCACCCCCTCACAAGGAGCCAACATGTCCACCACCGAACAACGTGCGCGCATTGCCAGCGGCCAGGGTTTCATCGCCGCGCTGGATCAAAGCGGCGGCAGCACGCCCAAGGCGCTCAAGCTCTACGGCATTGAAGAATCGGCCTACGCCAGCGAAGCCGAAATGTTCGACCTGGTGCACCAAATGCGCCAGCGCATCGTCAGCAGCCCCGCGTTCGACCAGCGCGTGCTCGGCGCCATCCTGTTCGAGATGACGCTGGATCGCCCCTTCAACGGCAAGGACGCCGCCCAATACCTCTGGCAAGACAAGGGCGTCGTGCCCTTCCTGAAAATCGACAAGGGCCTGCAAGACGAAGCCGATGGCGTGCAATTGATGAAGCCCATCCCCGGCCTGGACGAGCTGCTCGCGCGCGCCAAAGCCAAGGGCGTGTTCGGCACCAAAGAGCGCTCGGTCATCAAAGCCAACAACCCCGCTGGCATCGCCGCCGTGCTGGATCAGCAATTCGAGCTGGCCCGCCAGGTGCTGGCCGCGGGTCTGGTGCCCATCATCGAGCCGGAAGTGGACATCAAAGCCGCCGACAAACAAGCCATTGAAGTCGAACTGAAAAAGGGTCTGATCGAGCGCCTGAACACCATCGACGCCAGCACCCCCGTCATGCTCAAGCTCACCCTGCCGACGGTGGACGGCTTCTTCGACGAACTCGTGGCCCACCCCAGCGTGCTCAAAGTCGTGGCCCTCTCGGGCGGCTACACGCGCGCCGACGCCAACACCAAGCTGGCGCACAACAAGGGCGTGATCGCCAGCTTCAGCCGCGCCCTCACCGAAGGCCTGAGCGCGCAACAAAGCGACGAGCAATTCAACCAGGCGCTGGATGCCTCCATCGAATCCATCTACCGCGCCTCTATCGCCTAAACAGCGCCTCAACAGCGCCCAGACAGCGCCTCAACGCCGCCCGCCAACGCGCGCGGCCCCACAACGCAACGCCCCGCAAGCCTGGCCGCCAGGCTTGCGGGGCGTTTTTTACAAAATCCAATCAAAGGAAAACTGAAATCAACACCATCATGCCGAAATAGGGTGATTTTTTATCCTATTGATTTGTAATATTCAACCTATTCCAACACAATCGCCAATGCCGCCTGCCCGACCGACAGCCACAGCGCATCACCCACAAAGTGGATATCACGCACATTGGGCAGGCGGTATGTCGCGGGCGCTTGCAGATAATCGTCGGCCACGGCGGGGATCGCCTCGCCGCCCAGCACCCGCACCGCGCTGGCCACTGAATTGGCCGCTGAACTGGCCGCGCCATCAATGCGGTAAACGGACGACCATTTGCCCTCCAGCGCATCGTCGCGCACCGCCAGCATCAGCGCCGCATCCTGACCATCGGCCTTGACGGCCATGCTCACGTGCGGATTGCCATAACCCTCGATCCGGAAATCCCGCCGTTGCCCGCTGTGCAACTGGTGCCAGGCATAAGCGCCCGGCGGGCCTTGTGTGACCAGGTGCACACGCCCTTGGGCGTCCACATCCAGATCCAGCGCCACATCGCCCGCGGCCATGCTGGCAACGTGCAGGGTGCGCACGTCCAATTGACCATCGATCGTGCGCACCCGCCCCTTGTCGACAAAATAATGCAGGCCATCGCCACCCGTTACCACACTGTGCGGCGCATAAAAACGGGCCTGGCTGATAGGGCCATCCACCGCATCGAAAACAATGGGCTGATCCGGCCCGACGCCTTCAGGCATGTTTCTCCAACGCGCCGCCCACCACTGATTGGGCTCCCATGGAGAACGACTCCAAGGATAAAAATAAAGACTGGGGCCGTAATAGGAATACCTGCGGTAGCTCGCGGCATAACCGGGCTCAAACCTGTAACCCCTATCCGCATTGGTATCCATCACGGTCAAGACATAAAGCCCCGCAGGACTCCAGAACAAACCCGAGCCCCGGCTTTTCGCAGCGTGAATCTCCGGATCCACCAACTGCAAGCCTCGCTCGATAAACTGATATACAAGACCGACGCGATCCATTCGGTCCACACCCCAGGTAACGTAAGACCCAAGCCTAAAACAATATTCCGCCCCAGGGTCCTCCAGAAAGTAAACAGAACCACCAAACGTGTAAAAACGTTCCAGCGCGTGAAAGCGCATAGCATCCCAGTCGATCGTCTGATGGCGTGAAGGGCGATTTTTCCATCCCGTTGGAATGCAAGGCTGCCCGGTCAATTCAGCCGACCCGGCCATCACCGTCAGCGCATGCTTGACCGGCTCGGGCAACGGCCGGGCAGGCTTGGGAAGAGGCGCAATGATGGGAGGATTTGGCGGCGGCTCAGGCTCAGGCGCATCGTCACCACCGCCGCCACATCCAGCAATCAACAAGGCCAGGCTCAGGGGAATCAGTTTGGCTCGCATCATCTGCATTGCTCCACAATCAAAGGGTTTGCATCATCGGCCGCCGCGCCTTGCGCCGTCAAGGCGGGGCTTCTACCACCACACGCTGACCCCACCATGCCCTTGCACCTTCAAGCCCTGCCCGCCCTGAACGACAACTACATCTGGCTGCTGCACGACGGGCGCCGCGCGCTGGTGGTCGATCCCGGCGAAGCCGCGCCGGTGCAGGCGGCGCTGGCACAGGCGGGCTTGCAGCTTGACGCCATCTTCATCACCCACCACCACGGCGACCACACGGGGGGCGTGGCCGCGCTCAAGCAGGCCAGCGGCGCGCGCGTGATCGGCCCCGCGCATGAGCGCCAGCCGGTGGCGCATGTGGATGCGCCGCTGCACGCAGGCCAGCGCGTGCAGGCGCTGGGGCTGGATTGGCAGGCGCTGGATGTGCCCGGCCATACGGCGGGGCATCTCGCGTTTTTCACCGAAGCCGCCGCGCTGGCAGCAACGGGGGGACTGGCGGATCCAACAGATTGGCCGCTGCCCGGCGATGCCCTGCCGTCGCCCTCATCCTCGCCCTCCCCCATCCTGTTTTGCGGCGACACGCTGTTTTGCGCGGGCTGCGGGCGTTTGTTCGAAGGCACGGCCGCGCAAATGCTGGCCTCGCTCGACGCGCTGGCCGCCTTGCCCGATGCCACGCTGGTGTGCTGCGCGCATGAGTACACGCTGGGCAATATGGCCTTCGCCGCTGCGGTTGAGGCCGATAATGTGCAGTTGCAGCATGCTTGGCAGCAGGCCAAGCGGTTGCGCCAGCACATGCTGCCCACCTTGCCCTCGCGCCTGGCGCTGGAGCGGCAAATCAACCCTTTTTTGCGCAGCCGCACCCCCGCCGTGCGTGCGGCTTTGCACCATGCGCACAAGGCCCCCGAGCCTGCCCTGGCCGACGATGCGGCCTGGTTTGCTGCCTTGCGCGAATGGAAAAACCAGTTCTGAAACCATGCTCCGTACGACTTTGACCGATCCCCTGCGCTGGCTGATGGCCGTGGCCATTGGCGCTGTGATGGCAGGGTGCTCGACCCTGCCCTCCTCCTCGCCCGAATCTTCCGCCAACGCCTATGCCCCTGATGGCCGCGCGCTGGCGCCCATTGAGCCAGCCAGCATCTACAGCCTTGAAGTGCGCACCACCGCCCCCGCGCAAGACATCTGGGCGCGCATGCGCTCGGGCTTTGCCATGCCCGATTTGCACAGCCCGCTGGTGGGCGAGCGCGAGCGCTGGTACGCCAGCCGCCCCGATCTGATGCTGCGCATGACAGAGCGCTCGCGCAAATACCTGTTTCACATCGTTGAGGAGCTCGAGCGCCGCAACATGCCCACCGAGCTGGCGCTGCTGCCGTTTGTGGAAAGCGCCTACAACCCCAACGCCGTCTCCAGCGCCAAGGCGGCGGGCATGTGGCAATTCATGCCCGCCACCGGCATCGACTACTCGCTGGAGCAAAGCGCCTTCATCGACGACCGCCGCGACGTGCTCGAATCGACCCGCGCTGCGCTGGACTATCTGCAAAAACTGCACAACATGTTTGGCGACTGGCACCTGGCCCTGGCCGCCTACAACTGGGGCGAAGGCAGCGTGGGGCGCGCCCGCGCACGCAACCAAAACGCCGGGCTGCCCACCGGCTATCTGGACTTGCGCATGCCCGACGAAACACGCGGCTACGTGCCCAAGCTCCAGGCCATCAAAAACATCGTCAGCAACCCGCGCGCCTTCGGCGTGGAGCTGGCCGACATCGGCAACCACGCTTACTTCGACACCGCCACCATCGCGCGCGACATCGACGTCGCCCGCGCCGCGCAAATGGCCGGCATCAGCGAGGCGGACTTTCGCCTGCTCAACCCCGCGCACAAAGGCCCCGTCGTCTTTGCCGCCGTCACCCCCGAAATCCTGCTGCCCTGGGAGAGCGCCCAAACCTTTCGCAGCAACCTCGCCAACCACCGCGATGGCCGCCTGGCCAGTTGGACGGTGTGGACCGCCCCCCAACGCATGGCCCTGGCCGACGTGGCCCAGCGCATCGGCGCCGACGAGCAAGAGCTGCGCACGCTCAACGCCATCCCGCGCAACATGCTGATCGAGGGCGGCTCCGCCCTGCTCGTGCCGCGCACCTCCGCCGCCCTGGCCGACGCCGCCGCCGAAACCATCGCCAACGGCCGCCTCAAACTCACGCCCGAGCGCCGCGCCAGCGCCGACAGCCCCCGCCGCCTCACCGTCGCCGCCCGCAAAGGCGAAACCGTCGCCACGCTGGCCGCGCGCTACAAAGTCGCCAAAGCCGACCTGGCGCGCTGGAACAAAGTCGCCCCCAACGCCCGATTCAAACCCGGGCAAAAAGTCGTCGTGCTGCAAAGCGCGCGCAGCGCCAAAACCACCCCCGCCGCCGCCCAGGCCAGCAAAACCGCCACCCGCACCGCCAAAGCCGCTGCGCCAACGGCCAAGCAGGCCAAGCAGGGCCAACCAACCAAACAGGCCAAAGCCAGCGCCCAAACTGGCAAAACTGCCCGAACCGCCCAAGCTGGCAAAACCGTCAAAACGGCAGCCAAAACCCCCGGCAAAGCCACAAACAAGACCGCAGCAAAAACCCCAACCAAAGCCACCGCAGCCCACAAGCCCGCCACGTCGCAAAAAACCCGCGTCGCCACCGCCAACAGCCGCACGGCCAAGCAATAGCCTTTTGGATTTCCTTTATTTTACACATCAAAAAGCAAATAAAACATGCCATTTCGGCATGATTAGCATCAAATCGAATTTACTTTGATTTGAATGATAAGGCGATGGCCACCCCAGCCCGCTCGCCACCACGCCCCACGCCAAAGCCTTGCAGGCACGGCGCGGTTGTTTTCACTCTCCCCTTTACGCCCTTCCCAGCCATGAAAATCGCCATCCTTCCCGGTGACGGCATCGGAGCCGAAATCGTCGCAGAAGCCGTCAAAGTGCTCCAGGCCCTGGACTTGAAGCTCGAACTGGAAACCGCCCCCGTCGGCGGCGCCGCGTACGAAGCCAGCGGCCATCCCCTGCCCGAAGCCACACTCAAGCTCGCCAAAGAAGCCGACGCCATCCTCTTTGGCGCCGTGGGCGACTGGAAATACGACAAACTCGAACGCCACCTGCGCCCCGAGCAAGCCATCCTGGGCCTGCGCAAAGAGCTGGGCCTGTTTGCCAACTTCCGCCCCGCCATCTGCTACGAGCAGCTCACCCACGCCTCCAGCCTCAAGCCCGAGCTGGTCGCCGGGCTGGACATCCTCATCATCCGCGAACTCACCGGCGACATCTACTTCGGCCAGCCGCGCGGACGCCGCACCGCCGTCGATGGCCACTTCCCCGGAGCCGAAGAAGCCTTTGACACCATGCGCTACTCGCGCCCCGAGATCGAGCGCATCGCCCACGTCGCCTTCCAGGCCGCGCAAAAACGCAAAGCCGCAGGCAAACCCGGCCTGGTCACCAGCGTGGACAAAGCCAACGTGCTGGAAACCTCCCAACTGTGGAAGGACGTGCTGATCGAAGTCCACCAGCAATACCCCGACATCGCGCTGGAGCACATGTACATCGACAACGCCGCCATGCAACTGGTCAAAGCGCCCAAAAAGCTCGATGTCGTCGTCACCGGCAACCTCTTTGGCGACATCCTCAGCGACGAAGCCGCCATGCTCACCGGCTCCATCGGCATGCTGCCCAGCGCCAGCCTGAACGAGAAAAAACAAGGCCTGTACGAACCCAGCCACGGCAGCGCGCCCGACATCGCCGGCCAAGGCATCGCCAACCCGCTGGCCACCATCCTCAGCGCCGCCATGATGCTGCGCTACTCCTTGGGCCAGGCCGAAGCGGCCGAGCGCATCGAAGCGGCCGTGCAAAAAGTCCTCGCCCAGGGCCTGCGCACCGCCGACATCTACAGCGAAGGCACGCAAAAAGTCGGCACCGCCGCCATGGGCGACGCCGTGCGCGCGGCGCTGTAAGCCCGGACAGGTGGCGGCACAACGCGACCTACGGCGCCGACTTTCGCGCCACAGCCTATGGCACCCCTGCTGCTCAAGGCCAGGCAGCGGGCCATGACGCGGATTTGGGCACTCTGCTTGCGTTGCAAAGCCTTACCCTTCCGCGTTTTGCTCCTTGCAGCCCAGTTGCATGCGTTCTACTCGCTCAATACGCCGCCCTTGCATCAAGGTGGCCACTGAATCTGCAAAGCGCCGCCAACGCCCTGCCCAACCACTCCCTCCCAACCGCCCGCCCCCATGCACCTGCTCAGCACCCGCCCCGGCGGTTTCGTGGAAGACGACAGCATCGTCACCTGCCTGGATCAAACCCCTGCCGATGTGGTGGTGCTCAGCAGCGCCGACACCACGCTGGCGCTGCTGGCCGCCGCGCAAGGCGCGCTGTTGCAGGCCGATGCGGCCTTTCCCTCGCTGCGCCTGGCCAATGTGCTGCATTTGCGGCAAAACGCCTCGTTCGACCGCTATGCCGATGAGGTGCTGCGCCATGCGCGGGTGGTGATCGTCGATCACCTGGGCTCGGAATCGGCCTGGCCTTACGGCATTGGGCAATTGGGCGCGCTGGCGCGGCTGCACGGGCAGGCGCTGGCGCTGTTTTCGGGCGATTTGACGGAAGACCCCGATCTGCTGGCGCGCGGCACGCTGCCGGTAGCTACGGCGCGGCGGCTGTGGCAGTACCTGCGCGCGGGCGGCGCGGGCAATGCGCGGGCGTTCTTGCAGGCCGTGGCCTTTCATGGCCTGGGCCACGGGCGCGAGCCGCCGCCGCCGCGCCCCATGCCGCAGGTGGCGTTGCATGCGCCGCCTGCATGGCTGGCTGCGGCGCAAGCCGCACAAGCCGCGCAAGAGGTAGCCGAGGCCGACGGGGCGGCAACGCCCGCCGCCGCAACGGTTATCGCGACGACCGCGCCCGATGATCGCGCCGCGCTGCTAGCGCACTGGCACGCGGGCGCGCCGGTGGTGGCGCTGGTGTTCTACCGCTCGCACCTGCTGGCGGGCAACACGGCGGCGTTTGACGATCTGGCGCTGGCGCTGCACGCGCAGGGGCTGAACCCGCTGCCGCTGGCGCTGGATTCGCTCAAAGACTCGCTGTGCCTGGCGGCGCTGCGCCAGTTGTGCGCCGAGCACGCGGTGCAACTGGTGCTCAACACCACGGCGTTTGCCGCGCTGGGTCACGGCGAGGCGGGCGCGGCCTTCGAGCCGCTGGCGGGCGATGCGCCGGTGCTGCAAGTCATCGTCAGCGGCGGCAACCGCGACGACTGGCTGCAAGACAGCCAGGGCCTGCGCCCGCGCGACATCGCCATGCAGGTGGTGCTGCCGGAGGTGGACGGGCGCGTCATCACCCGCGCCATCAGCTTCAAGGCCGGCACGCGGCGCTGCCCGCACACGCAGGTGGATTTGGTGCATTACCAGAGCGAGCCGGACCGCATCGCCTTTGTGGCCGAGCTGGCCGCGCGCTGGTGCCGCCTGCGTCGCCTGCCCGCGCCCGCCAAGCGCCTGGCCCTGGTGCTGGCCAACTACCCCGGCAGCGAAGCGCGCATTGGCAGCGGCGTGGGGCTGGACACGCCCGCCTCCATCATCGCCCTGCTGCGCCTGCTGCGCGATGAGGGCCATGACCTGGGTGACGCGGCCCGGCTGCCCGCCGACGGCGACGCGCTGATGCGCGCCCTCATCGCAGGCATCGCCAACGACCCGGCCCAGTGGCCGCTGCGCCCGGCTTTCCAAAGCTACGCGCTGGCCGATTACCACGCCCGCCTGGCCCAATTGCCGCCCGGCATGCTAGAGGCCATCACCGCCCGCTGGGGCGCGCCCGAGGCCGACCCGCTGCTGCGCCAGGGCCGCTTCATGATTGCGGGCCTGCGGCTGGGCAAGGTGTTCATCGGCATCCAGCCCGCGCGCACGCTGGACGCGGCCCTGGGCGGCGCGGCCGACTACGCCAGCTACCACGACGCCGACCTCGTGCCCCCGCACAGCTACCTGGCCTTTTACTTCTGGCTGCGCGACGTGTTTGGCGTGGACGCCATCGCCCACGTGGGCAAGCACGGCAACCTGGAATGGCTGCCCGGCAAAAGCCTGGCGCTGTCTGCCGCCTGCTGGCCGGACGCCATCCTGGGCCCGCTGCCGCACCTGTACCCCTTCATCGTCAACGACCCCGGCGAAGGCGCGCAGGCCAAGCGGCGCGCGCAGGCCGTCATCATCGACCACCTCATGCCCCCGCTCACCCGGGCCGAAAACCACGGCCCCATGCAGGAGCTGGAGCGCCTGGTGGACGAGTATTACGAAGCCCTGCTGGTCGATCTGCGCCGCGCCGCCTTGCTGCGCCAGCACATCCTGGCCCTGGCGCGCCAGCAGCGCCTGGCCGAGGAACTCGGCCTGCCTGAAGCGGCCGCCACCAGCCCCGCCAACGCGCCCGACGCCAGCGCCGCCGAAGAAGCCCTGCTCACCCGCATCGACGCCTACCTGTGCGAGCTGAAGGAAACCCAGATCCGCGACGGCCTGCACGTCTTCGGCCAATCGCCCCAAGGCCGCCAGCGCCGCGACACCCTGCTGGCCCTGGCCCGCTACGCCAGCGGTGATAGTGACGGTGGCGACATTGACGGCGCGCGTGCACACGGCAGCGCCCAGCAGTCCGAGGGCCTGCTCGCCGCCCTGGCCGCCGATTTGCTGGGCGAGGGCTTCGACCCCTTCCACGACGACCCTGCCCAGCCCTGGCACGGCCCGCGCCCCGCCGCGCTGCAAGCCGTCAGCAGCGAAGCCTGGCGCCACCACGGCCACACGCGCGAGCGGCTGGAGCTGCTGGCCGCCGGGCTGCTGGAGGCGGTCATGCCGGATGGCGGGGAGAGCGCCCGCCTTCCCTCCCCCCCTGCCGAGCAACCAGACGCCACCACCCCGCCCCCCGGCCCCCGCACCCGCGCCGCCCTGGAGCGCATCGCCCGCGTGCTCGCCCCCCGGCTGGACGCCTGCGGCCCGCAGGAGCTGGCGGCCTTCAGCGCCGCGCTGCAAGGGCGCTTCGTGCAGCCCGGCCCCAGCGGCTCACCCTCGCGCGGGCGGCCTGATGTGCTGCCCACGGGGCGCAACTTCTACACCGTCGACACCCGCGCCATCCCCACCCGCACCGCCTGGGCGTTGGGCGAAAAAGCCGCACAGCGCCTGATCGAGCGCCACCTGCAAGAACACGGCGACTACCCTCGCGCCGTGGGCCTGAGCGTCTGGGGTACCGCCACCATGCGCACCGGCGGCGACGACATCGCCCAGGCCCTGGCCCTGATCGGCGTGCGCCCCAAATGGGCGCCCGGCAGCCAGCGCGTGGTGGACTTCGAAGTCATCCCCCGCGTCGGCCTGCACCGCCCGCGCGTGGACGTCACCCTGCGCATCTCCGGCCTGTTCCGCGACGCCTTTCCCGCCACCGTGCAACTGTTTGACGCCGCCGTGCAAGCCGTGGCCGAGCAAGACGGCGAGGACGAAGCCGACAACCCCATCCGCGCCCGCATCCTGCAAGACAGCGCCGCCCTGCAAGCCAGCGGCCTGGGCGCACAGCAAGCGCGCCAGCAAGCCGGCTGGCGCATCTTCGGCGCCGCGCCCGGCCACTACGGCAGCGGGCTGGACACCCTGCTGCAACACAACCAATGGGACAGCGATGCCGACCTGGCCCACGCCTGGCTGGCCCGCGGCCAGCACGCCTATGGCCAACACGACCACGGCAGCGACGCCAGCCAGATGCTGCCGCGCCGCCTGGCACAGCTCGACGTGGTGCTGCAAAACCAGGACAGCCGCGAGCACGACCTGCTCGACAGCGGCGACTACTGGCAATTCCAGGGCGGCATGGCCGCTGCCGTGCGACACCTCTCGGGCCGCCAGCCCGCCCTCTACCACGGCGACCACGGCAACCCCGCGCAGCCGCGTGTGCGCGCGCTGCGCGAGGAAATCGCCCGCATCGTGCGCGCCCGCGTCACCAACCCCAAGTGGATCGAAGGCGCCATGCGCCACGGCTACAAAGGCGCGTTTGAAATGGCCGCCACCGTGGACTATTTGTTCGGCTTCGACGCCACCTGCCGCGTCGTCGGCGACCACCAATACGCCCTGGTGGCCGACGCCTACGCCTTTAACGACGCCACCCGCGCCTTCCTGCAAGCGCACAACCCCCAGGCCCTGGCCGACATCCTCGCCCGCCTGCGCGAAGCCATCGCCCGCGGCCTGTGGCAGCAGCCCGGCGACTACGCCGCTCGGCTCCATGCGCTGGCCCTGGCGCATGACGAGCGCATGGAGGGCGGCGGGCGCTGAGCGCCTGCGCAAAAACTTGACATCAGCCAACCTCGCCCCCAACCGCTATGCACGCTATCCCCAGCTTGCAGACGAACTTTGACAGCTTCTAAACTGCCCCCGCATCCAACATCTAACAGGAGGCCCCTATGCCTATTCGCTCTCTCGCTGCATCCCTTCGTCACCCGCTGGGTCTGCTGCCCCTCAGCGCTTTACTGTGCTGCGCCCTGACCGCTTGCGGCGGCGGCGATGGCAAACCAGCCCCCAATGCCACCCAGGCCCTCACCGCCGATACCACCTACGGCACGCAAGGCCAGGTCACACTGCTGCTGAGCGCGCCCGGGGAGCCCAAAGCCGGCATTTCCGCCGCCCAACTGCAACCCGATGGCAAGCTGCTGCTGGCCGGCTGGCGCGAGCTGCCACCGCCCATGGATCAGGGCGCAGGCAGCCCATTCAACCGCCTACCCATGCAAGCCGTCGTCTGGCGCCTGCATGCCGATGGCTCGCTCGACACCAGCTTTGGCAACGGCGGCCACATCGCCCTGCATCTGCGAAGCCACACCACCATGACGCACCTGCGCTGGACGGCCGACGGCATCCTGCTCGCCCTCACCCTCGCCGAACCATGCACCCCCGTCGCCCTGGGCTTTTGCATAGATGCCACGGGCACCCCGACCTACCCCCAAGCCGCCTTGGTGCGTTTGAAGGCCGATGGCACGCTCGATACCGGCTTTGGCAGCGCAGGCATCGCCTCCGTGCCCTACGGCTGGCCCAGCGCCCTGGCCGTGCAGCCCGATGGGCGCATCCTGTGGCTGAACTCCGCCTCCCACCCGCGCGGCGGCATCTGGCGCTGGAACCTGCAACGCTACACCCCCAGCGGAGCAGTGGACGCCAGTTTCAACCAAGGCCAGCCCCGAGCCTCCCAATGCGAGAGCAACGCGGCCGCCCTGGCGCTGCTGCCCGATGGGCGCATCCTCGCGGGCGGCGACCTCAGAGCCCACTTTGCCCTCCCCACCCGCGCCGCTGGCGTCTGCCTGGAAGCCCTACTCCCCGACGGGCAGCGCGACCCCAGCTTTGCCAACGGCCAGCCGCTGTGGCTGCACGCCGGCGCCAACACCGACTTGCAGACCCTGGACGTCAACCGCGATGGCCACATCACCCTCACCACCCGGCTGCTGGACGGCGCGCAAACCTGCTCCTTCGGCATCAGCCGCCTAACGGCCAACGGCGCACTGGACAAATCCTTTGGCGATGGCGGCGCCACCCGCCTGCCCATGACGAGCAAAGCCACGGGCAAAGACCACTTCTGCGCGCTGGATGCGACCCTGCACACCGCCGATGGCCACACCGTCCTGGCAGGCCGGCGCTGGGCGCAAGGCCACACGCCTGACGCCAGCGTCTGGGCGCGCCTGACACCCGAAGGCCAGCCCGACGGCACCTTCGCCCCCGCAGGCATGCACACCTCGCCCGGCTTCGCCCCGCGATACCTGCTGCAAGAAACCAGCGGGCGCTGGCTGGCCATCCGCACCCACCTCGGCGCCGATGGCAGCGTGCAAGCGCACATCACCCGCTTGCAGGGAGAGGCGGGCTAAATCCCCCCACGCGCTGCATTGGCCTTGCACCGGTGCAGCGCGGGCGGGAAAAACGTTTCCTGAACAAACTCCAAGCGCCAACCAACATGCCCACAATGCAAAAGCCCGCCCCAGGCGCTTTCCAGCCAACCCCCCAATTTTACAAATCAAGATAAATTACAAACAACACCTATCACGCCTAAACAAGCTTTTTTTATTTCCTTTTGATTTATAAAAAATAAAAGATAGGGGACAGTAATCGGCTTGGAGTGAAGAAACACACAGATACAATAAAAGTCATTCGCGTTTATCTTCCCTCTGAAAGCCCACCTCACGCCTTGCCCGCGCGGATCGCCCCCATCCGCTTTCTTGCCCGCTCGGCAAAGACTGTGCACAGGCTTTGATCTCCCCGCATGCCCTCTGCCCGCCGCAGCCCCTCCTCCACGCCCCTGAGCATCGACTGGCCCGCCCCGGCGGGCTTTCGCGCCATCACCGCCCGCCTGCAAAAACAGGTGCAGCGGCGCACCGGCTGCGCCGAAGACGCGCGCGATCTGGTGCAAGACGCCTGGCTGCGCCTGCTGGAGCAAGGCGATGCCGCGCGACGCCTGCGCGAGCCCGCCGCCTGGCTCAGCGCCGTGGCGCACCACCTCACGCTCGACCACCTGCGCCAGCGGCAGGCCGCCGCCCGCTGCGGCCTGCCCCGCCACGGCAGCCACAGCAGCCACGGCAGCGGCGATGGCGATGGCCACCACGACGGCGACGACGATGCCGCCATCGCCCCCTGGCAGGCCCAGCCCGACGCTGCCGAATCCCTGATGTACCGCCAGGCGCTCGACGCCGTGCAGGCCGCCTTGCACGCCCTGCCCGAGCGCGCGCGCGAGGCCTTTCTCGCCCACCGCCTGCACGGCACGCCCCAGGCCGAGCTGGCCGCGCGCCACGGCGTCAGCCTCGCCACCATCGAGCGCGACCTGCAGCACGCCAGCGCCCGCCTGCACGCCGCCTTGCTGCACTGGCGCGGCGAACACCCCGGCGGCCACGCCGCCAGCCAGGCCCGCCACACCCAGGCGACCCAGGCGGCCCAATCCGTCAAGACCGCCCCTGCTACTCGCCGCCGCTCGCTCACCGCCCTGCTCGGCCTGGCCGCCCTCGGCGGCAGCGGGCTGCTGGGCTGGCGGGTGTGGCAATACGCCGCCGCCCGCCCCCTGCTGGAGCTGGCGCTGCACACCCCGCGCGGCCAGCTCGCCCGCCAGGCCCTGCCCGACGGCAGCGCCCTCACCCTCGATGCCGCCAGCCGCGCCCACATCACCTACCGCCGCGCCCTGCGCCACGTGCAACTGCTGCACGGCGCGCTGTTTGCCGAAGTGGCCCACGATCCCCAGCGCCCCTTCGTCGTCGAAGCCGCCCTGCCCCAGCCCGCCGCCGCCACTTTCGCAGCCAACGCCGCAGACACCACCGCAGACACTGCCGCAACCGGCATCGCCCAGGCCGCCCCCGATGCCCCCGATGCTCGCCCGCGCGTGCGCATCACCGTGCTGGGCACCCGCTTCAGCGTGGACATGGCCCCCGCCGGCATCGACGTGCGCGTGGCCCAGGGCCGCGTGCGCGTTGAGTGGCTGAGCGCCGATGGCCAGCCGCGCAGCCAGCGCGAGCTGCACCCCGGCCAGGGCCTGCGCCTGAGCGCCGCCAGCCCCGCCCCCATCGAACTGCCCGCCAGCAGCGCCGCCAGCCCTGGTGACGACGCCGACCAGCACGCCGCCCCCTGGCGCCACGGCCACCTGCGCTTTCACGCCGAGCCCCTGGCCCACGCCATCGCACGCCTGGCGCGCTACCAGCGCGAAGACGCCGCCCCCATCGGGCTTGATGCGCGCGTGGCCGCGCTGGCCATCAGCGGCCAGGTGCCCGTGCGCCACGCCCACGACTGGCTGCAATCCCTGCCCGCCGTGCTGCCCGTCACCGTGCGCCGCCAGGGCCAGGGCTGGCACATTGGCCCGCGCGCCAACCCGCGCACGCGGCGGTGAGCGGCCAGGCGCGCACAGCGCCCCATCGCCTGGCCACTGACGCAGGCCTGAAGAACCTGTTCAAAATCCCTGCGCGGCAGGCAAGCGGCGCGGGTTTGGGCAGTCTGCGGCGTTGCAAAGCCTCGCCATAGCCCGGGCTATGGCTGCGTTTTGCGCCTTGCATCCCATCCCAAACCGCTTGTTGCCCACTCGCGCTGAGATCTTGAACAGGTTCTGAAGCGCCAGGGCATCGCGCCAACCGCAATGGCCCCGCCCAGCGCCTCCAGCCTCACCCCGATCCTGGCGCCAGCGGCACGCTGGCCAAGGGCAGGAACAAGGTGCGTGGCGAATCCGGCAGGGCCATCAAGCCGTGGTGCCGGTAGAAGGCCGCAGCCGTGGCGTCCTTGGCATCCACGATCAGCGCGTAGGCGGCAATTTCCGAACGGGCGGCACGGCGCAATGCATCGGCCAGCAGGGCCGCGCCCAGCCCCTGCCCCTGAAAAGCCCGATCCACCGCCAGGCGGCCCAGGCGCACGGCCGGCACGGTGGGGTAGCGCGGCAGCTTTCGGCCAATGGCGGCGGGCAAATCTCCCAGCAACACACTGGCCGAGGCCAGCGTGTAATAGCCCGCGATGCGCTGCCCAGCCCCCAGCGCCACAAAGCAGGCGGCCACGCGGCGGCGCATGTCCTGGCCGGCCTGCTCACGCAGATAGCGGTTCAGCGGCGGCGAGGCGCTGTCGAACGCCGTGCGATCGTGCGCGGCATCCAGCAGCGCCAGCTGGAACGGCGCACCGCTCATCGGGCGTCTGCGGCCGCCGCGCCCGTGGAGCCAGCGGGCGGTTCAGCGCGCAACAACTGGCCGTGGCGGGCCAAGGCGCGCTCCAGCGCCGCAGCCGGTGGCGGCGGCGACAACATGGCCTGCGCAAAGCATTGCTGATCGGCCAGCGACAGGCGCACCAGCTCCGCCTGCTCAATGGCGCGCTGGGCTGCCTCCTGAACGGCGGCTACCACGAAATCCGTCATCGTGCGCCCCTGCAACTCAGCGGCGCGCTTGAGCAGGGCGTGCAAATCGACACTGATCCTCGCCTCAAGGCGGCGGGCGTTGGCGCTGGTGGTCACAGACATAGGAGACTAGAAATGATTGAACACAGATGGGGCGGATGTTCCGGCAATCTGCCGTACAAATCAAGCCCAGATCGCCAACCCCATCGCCCTGTTACAAAAAACCTGAGGGAAACGCGCGCGTCATCCGTCAACACCCATGACGGCCCGTTTTGGGCTGGTCAACCGGGCGGGTTGCGGCGTTTGCGCCGTCTTGGCGCGCGCGGGCAGGCACAGCGGTTCGGGCCAGGCGATGCCACGCGGCAGACCGGCCCCATCCGCGCGCTGGCCCGCCGCGCCAGGGCCGTGAGCAGCCCCAACCCGCCGCCCCTTGCCGCGCGCACGCGCGCCCATTGCCCATTTGACGAAGGACGACACCACCATGCTTGCTGCCCCGTTCCGCCCCCGCGCCGCCGCCACCGCCGCCGCGCTGGCCTGCACCCTGGCCGCCGCCTGGCCCGCGGCCCAGGCCCAAACAGCCAACCCGGCCACCCCGGCCACGGCCCCCGCCACAGCCCCAAGCGCCCCGCAACCGGGCGCGCCCGCCCAAGCGGCCGCCGCCATCCACCTGCCCGCCCAGCCGCTGGCGCACAGCCTGGCCGCGCTGGCGCAGCGCAGCGGCGCATCGCTGGCCTATGCGCCCGATCTGGTGGCCGGCAAACAGGCCGCCGCCGTGCAAGGCGCGCCCGGCGTGGCCGCGGCGCTGGCGCAAATGCTGCGCGGCACCGGCCTGCAAGCGCGCCAGCAGGGCCAGACCTGGACGATCCAGCCCGCCCCCGCGCGCGCCGCCGCCGCAGGCAACGCAGGCGATGCCCAGACCCTGCCCGCCGTCACCGTGCAGGCCGCGCCCGAAACCGCCACCGGCCCCGTGCCGGGCTACGCCGCGCGCCGCAGCGCCACGGCCACCAAGACGGATACGCCGCTCTTGGAAACGCCACAGTCCGTCAGCGTGGTGGGCGCCGAGGAAATCGAGGACCGGGGCGCCACCAACCTGACGGAAATCGGGCGCTATACGGCCGGCGTGCAGGTGGAGTCGTACGGCAATGGCGTGCATTTCAACCAGCTAAATCTGCGCGGCTTCAATGCCAATGGCTCCACCTACGTCAACGGCCTGCGCGCGCCTTCGTCGGGCTATGTCTCGCGGCTGACGGACTCGTTCGAGGTGGAGCGATTCGAGGCGCTGCGCGGCCCCAGCTCGGCGCTGTATGGCCTGGGCGATGCGGGCGGCGTCATCAACGTCATCACCAAGCTGGCCGGGCCGGATGCCGAGCGGCAGGTGCAGGCCGAGCTGGGCGGCCACCGCAAGGCGCTGGGCGTGGACGTGGGCGGCGCGCTGGATGCGCAGCGCAGCCTGCACTGGCGCGTGGTGGGCGCGGCCAACCACAACCGGCATTTCTTCGCCATTCCCGGCCACGGGCGCCAGACCTACCGGGGCCATGTGCTGGCCCCTTCATTGAGCTGGACGCCCAGCGCCGACACCAGGCTGACCCTGCATGGCCGCTGGTTCCGCAAGCAGGGCGCAGACCAGGAAACCGAGTTTCTGGGCGCCGACCGCCAGTCGCCCAGCGGCTGGTCCAACAGCAACCCGAGCTTCAACTTCGGCAACACCCGGCAGGGCGAATGGGGCTACCAGTTCAGCCACCGCCTGCATGCCGGCTGGACGATCCAGCAGCGCTTCGTGAGCGGCAGCCACCGCTTTCATGGCGGCTGGCTGTATGGCGAAGGCCCGGCCGACCCGCAAACGGGCGAGCTGGCGCAGAGCGCCTATGAAAACAACAACCACATGCGCCACACCGCGCTGGACACGCAACTGCAAGGCCAGTGGCACAGCGGCCGCGTGCGCCACACGCTGGCCCTGGGGCTGGATGCGCATGCATCGCGCTTTGCCAGCGCCAACCGCGAGGATCCCGCAGACAGTTTGAACATCTTCCTGCCACAGTCGCCGCAATACCGCCGCCCTGTGTCGCCGCCCACCACGCTCAGTACCGACGAGCAAACCCGCCAGCGCCAGATCGGCCTGTACCTGCAAGACCAGATGCAGCACGGCCCCTGGCGGCTGACGCTGGGCGGGCGCTACGACCGCGTGCGCACGCGCCTGGACAACCGGCTCGATGACACGCAAACGCGCGAAAAAGACGGCGCCTTCTCCGGCCGCGTGGCGCTGGGCCATGTATCGCCCAGCGGCTGGGCGCCGTACCTGAGCTACGCCACCTCCTTCCTGCCCGAAAGCGGCGCCGATGCCCACGGCGCGCTGTTCAAGCCCACGCGCGGCCAGCAGTGGGAGCTGGGCCTGAAATGGCAACCCAGCGGGCGCGAGCTGCTGCTCACCGCCGCCGTGTTCGACCTGCGCAAGACCAACGTGCCCACCAATGATCCCGAGCACTACGGCCACCGGCGCCAGACCGGCGAAGTGCGCTCGCGCGGGCTGGAGCTGGAAGCCAAGGGCGCGCTCACCCGCCAGCTCAAGCTCACCGCCCAGCTCACCGTGCAGGACGTGAAGATCGCCCGCAGCGAGGACGGCGACCAGGGCAACCGGGTGGACAACGTGCCGCGCGTGCTGGCCTCCGCCTGGCTGGACTACCGCCTTGCCGCCGCGCCCGGCCTGAGCGCCGGCCTGGGGGTGCGCCACACCGGCAGCCGCTACGCCTACAGCGACAACCAGATCGCCATGCCCGCCCACACCCTGCTGGACGCCGCGCTGCGCTACGAGCGCGGCCCCTGGCAGGCGGCGCTGAACATCAGCAACCTGAGCAACAGGCACTATGCATCGAGCTACGGCTGGGGCTACTACCCCGGCCTGCCGCGCACGGTGACGGCCACGGCCACCTACCGCTGGTAAGCCGCGCGCTGGCGGCAGGCGGCTTGCCCGCTTGCATGCCGGGCAGGCTGCCTGCAAGGCGCCTTGCGAGGTGCCTTCAAGGTGCAGGCCGCGCCGCCGCCGTGGCGCGCGGCGCTGGCTCACCGCGCATCGCCCGGCGCGGGCGGGGCATCGGGCACGCGCTCCAGCACGGCCAGAAAATCCTCGCGCCGCCCCTGCGCCGCCTCGGCGCGCAGGTGCTCCAGCGTCAGCCAACTGGCCAGCTTCTCCGCCGTGGCGCTGGCAATGAACTGGTTGACGGAAATGCCATCGCGGGCGGCCAGCTCTTTCACTTTGCGGTGGATGGAATCGGGCAGGCGAATCGTCAGGGCGGTCATGGGGCGCTCTCCAGAAGGTTCAAGAATTCAGCAGGCGTGAGGGCTTGGATACCAAAGGCCGATGTGCCCCGGAAATCCCGCGTGTTGTGCGTGATGATGTAACGGCTGGCCGAGGCCACGGCGCATTCCAGCACCATGTCGTCGTCGGCATCGCGCAGGAAAGGGCGCCACAGGTAATACACATCCTGCAAATGCGCCAGCGAGGCCAGGTAGCGCAGAAAACCCTGCATTTGCGCCACGTCAACGCCTGCGGGCACATGCTCTGGCCGCGTGAGGACGGCCTGCCACTCCATGTACAGCGCCACCGACAGGGCCGGGCGGAACCTGGGCGATGGCAATTGCCGCAGCAAATGGTGGCTCGCGCCGCTTTTGGAGCGCATCGCAGCCACCAGCACGGAGGTATCCAGAACGACTAGCATAGTTATGCCAGTGTAACCACTCAAGCCCCAAAAGCACAGCCCGGCCCCACTGCTTCCCCACTTTTTGCCCCATTTCTTTGAACAGGCTCTTGTTCCGCTTCTTTTCTTATGCCCCCGCCGCCCACCCAAGCCCGCCCCAAGCCATCCCGCCTGCTGCGCCCGGCCTTGCTCAAACTGCACCGCTGGGCGGGCCTGGCCTTGGCCGCCTTTCTGGTGCTCACCGGCCTGACCGGGGCCGTGATGGCCTGGACGGACGAGCTGGACGCGCTGCTGAACCCGCACATGCTGCGCACGCCCGGCACGCCGGCGCTGGATGCGGCGCAGTTGCTGGCGCTGGCCGCGCAGGTGGAGGCCGCGCAGCCGTCGCTACGAGTGACCAGCCTGCCGCTGGCGCTGGAGCCGGGGCAGGCGGCCATGCTGCGCGTGGCGGCCAAACCGAATGCGGATGCCAGCACGGGCACGGACGCGGGCACGGACGCGGGCGCGGACGCGGGCACGGGCGCAGGCAAGAACGCACCACTGGGCTTTGACCAGTTGTTCGTGCATCCGGCCAGCGGCCAGATTCTGGGCCAGCGGCAGTGGGGCCAGTGGCGCGGCGGCTCGCTGGCGCAGGCGCGGCAAGACCTGCTGCCCTTCATCTACAGGCTGCACTACAGCCTGCACCTGCCCGGCGAGTGGGGCGTGTGGCTGATGGGCGGCGTGGCCTTGCTGTGGGCGCTGGATTGCCTGTGGGCGCTGGCGCTGGCCTTCCCCAGCCGCAAGGCCTGGCGCAAGTCCTTCGCGTTTCGCTGGGGCGCGGGCGGGCACAAGCTGACGTTCGATCTGCACCGCTCGGGCAGCGTGTGGCTGTGGCCGCTGCTGCTGGTGCTGGCCATTACCGGCGTGGGGCTGAACCTGCGCACGGAGGTCATGCAGCCGCTGGTGGCGTGGTTTTCGCCCGTGCCGCCCGAGCCCTGGGCGGGCCGCCAGCCCCTGCCCCCAGGGCAAGCGGCCATCGGGCGCGAGCGCGCGCTGCAACTGGCGCTGGAGCAGGCGCGGCAGCGGGGCTGGCTGAGCGATGCGCCGAGCGCCGCCGCCTCATCGCCAGCCGCGCCAGCCTCACCCGCCACGTCCGCCACGCCCGCCCCCGCCGCCGCCAAGGCGCTGGGCTTGCAGCCCTGGCGGCTGCACGACTGGCAGGATGAAGACGGGCTGTACGCCGTGGCCTTTGCCGCGCCGGGGCGCGAGCCTTACGGCCCGGCGCTGGGGCCGCACTGGGTGTATCTGGATGCCGCAAGCGGCACCGTGGCAGGCGTGCGCACGGGCCTGGGTGGCAGCGCGGGCGAGGTGTTCATGGCCGCGCAGTACCCGCTGCACTCGGGCCGCATTCTGGGCGTGGCAGGCCGCGCGCTGGTCAGCCTGCTGGGGCTGGCGGTGGCCGTCATCAGCGTGACGGGGGTGATGATTTGGCTGCGCAAGCGCCGCGCCGGGCTGCCCCAGCGCACGGCGCCAAAGGGCTGATGGCAACCAGCGCGGGCGGCGGCTGACGCGCTCTCCCAGGCGATACCGCCACAATCGCGCCTGGCGCAACAAAACAGGACAACCCAGGTGGAGCAAGTGCAAAACGAAACTGCCCGCGTGCAGGGCTGGTGCCCTGGCGCATGGCGGCCCATGCCGTCGGGCGATGGGCTGGTGCTACGCGCGCGGCCGCCGCTGGGGCGGCTGACGGCGGCGCAATGCCTGCGCCTGGCGCGGCTGGCGGCCTCGCACGGGGCAGGGGTGGTGGAGCTATCCAGCCGCGCCAACGTGCAGTTGCGCGGCCTTGCCGATGCGCGCCATGCGACGGTGTTGCGCGCGCTGGCGGGGGCGGGCCTGCTCGATGCCGATGCGGCGCTGGAGCGGCGGCGCAACGTGGTGATCGATCCGCTGTGGCGCGCGGGCGATGGCGTGTTGGCGCTGGCACAGCGCTTGCAGGCCGCTATCGCCCAAGCGCCGGGGCTGGCGGATTTGCCCGCCAAGTTTGGCTGGGCCGTGGTGCGCAACGCCCAGGGCTTGCAGGAGTGGCCTGCCGATGTGCGCTTGCTGCCCGCAGCGCCAGGGTCTGCTGCCTCGCCTGAAGGGCGACCGGCGGCCTGGTGGGTGCAGCCCGATGGGCAGCCCTGGGCGCTGGCCGCCGCCACCGCAGAGGATGCCGTGGCCACCGCCATCGCGCTGGCGCAGTGGTGCGCCGCGCAGGCACAGGCGTTGCGCCAGCAGGGGCAACGGCCAATGCGTTTGCGCGCACTGCTGGCCGCCTGGCAAGCGGCGCAGCCACCGGCACTGGCTGCCATGCAGGCCGCGCAACAAACCGCACAAAAAAACACGCAAGAGGCTGCCCCCAAAACCGCCTCGCCGTGGCCCAGCATGCCGCCCTGGCCTTTGCCCGCAGGAGTGTGGCGCTGCGCCCTGCCTGCGGCAGGGCCCTCGGCGCCCCCACTCCCGCCTGCACCGGGTTGGTTGCCCGGCCTGGGTTGGCTGGCGGCGGCGCCGCTGGGCCGCATATCGGCCCGCGCGCTGGCGCGCCTGGCAGGCGCTTTGCACGAAGCGCCCGGCGCAGTGCCAGGCGCGCCTTTGCTGCGCATCACGCCCTGGCGCATGGTGTTGATCGAGATGGCCCAAAAGCCCGATACCCATTGGCTGCAAGCAGCGGGTTTGCTGGATGCGCAGCAGTGGCTCACCGGCGCTGACGACGCCCGCTTGCGCGTTTCAGCCTGCCCGGGCGCGCCCGCCTGCCATCAGGCGCTGACGCCGACCCAGGCGCTGGCGCTGGCGCTGGCCGAGCACGTGCCGCCCGGCGCGCATCTGCATATTTCCGGCTGCCCCAAGGGCTGCGCCCGCCAGCAGCCCGCCACCGTCACGCTGTACGCCACGCCGCCCGAGGCCCGCGGCGGCTGCGCCGCCCCGCCCCTGTTTGCGCTGGTGCGCAACGGGGCTTGCCACGACCGGCCCAGCGCGTATTGGAGCGCGCAGGCGCTGCACGAGCCGCCCGCGCTGGTGGCCGCACGGCTGTTTGCCCAGCCGTAGCGCGGCCCATCCCCTCCGCCCCTGCCCGCACTGCCCCCACACCGCTGCTGGCCCACGCTCTAGAGCGTGTGATGCACTTTCCGCCCCCCGCGAGAGCGCCCCGGCGTGTGCAGTGCAAGGCGCTGGCCCCGCCGCAGCCTGGCTGCGCTGCAAGGGGGCGGCAACGCCGCAATGCGCATGCCGGGGCGCTTCTCCCTTCGGGCTGGCCCCAAAACCATGCACTCGCTGCGCCCTCTCGCTTGCCAAGGCAGCCAGCCTTGGCGGCGCGCGCCGCCTTGCGATTACACGGTTTTGGGGCCAGCGCGGGGGAGCGCAAAGTGCATAACACGCTCTAGAAACACGCGCTCAAGCGACGCCACCGGGCGCTATCATCCTGCCCCTTTTACCTAGGCAAAAAGGGCAGGCAAGGCCGATGCAACACGTTTACGAGACCGATGGCGCCGCGATTTACCGGCAGTCTTTCGCCATCATCAGGCGCGAGGCCGATCTGGGCCGCTTTTCCCCCTTGGAGGAGCGCGTGGTGGTGCGCATGATCCATGCCGCCGGACTGGTGGAGTTGGCGCGCGATGTGGCGTTTTCCCCCGGCATGGCGCAAGCGGCGCAGCAGGCGCTGGAGGCGGGCGCGCCCGTGCTGTGCGATGCGCGCATGGTCAGCGAAGGCATTACCCGCGCGCGCCTGCCAGCCGACAACCCCATCATCTGCACGCTGCACGATGCGCGCACGCCCGCGCTGGCGCAGCAGTTGGGCACCACGCGCAGCGCGGCGGCGGTGGAGCTGTGGCGACCGCACCTGGCCGGGGCGGTGGTGGCCATTGGCAATGCACCCACGGCGCTGTTTCACCTGCTCAACATGTTGCAAGAGCCTGATTGCCCGCGCCCGGCAGCCATCATCGGCTGCCCGGTGGGCTTTGTAGGCGCGGCGGAATCGAAAGAGGCGCTGCTGCACACGCTGCCCGCCCCGGCGCTGATCGTGCACGGGCGTTTGGGCGGCTCGGCCATCACCGTGGCGGCCATCAATGCGCTGGCCAGCAGCGCCGAGTGATGCACCCCGACACCCCGATGACGATGCGCACAGACGAGCAACCCGGCGGCAGCGGCCACCACCACGGCAACGCCAGCCAGGGCGTGATCTGCGTGGGGCTGGGCCCGGGCGACCCGGAGCTGATGAGCCTCAAAGCCGCGCGGCTGGTGCGCCAGGCGCGACAGGTGGCGTATTTCCGCAAGGCCGGGCGCGCGGGCATGGCGCGCCAAATCGTGCAGGGCCTGCTCGCGCCCGATGCGGTGGAGCACGCGATGGAATACCCCGTCACCACTGAGATCCCTCTGGACGACCCGGCCTACGCCCGCACCCTGGCGGCGTTTTACGACCACTGGTGCCAGCGCCTGGCCGCGCTCTCGCGCACGGCGCAAGTGGTGGTGTTGTGCGAGGGCGACCCGCTGCTGTACGGCTCCTTCATGCATCTGTACGTGCGGCTGCGCGCGCGCGGCGATGTGCCGCTGGAGCTGGTGCCCGGCATCCCCGGCATGGTCGGCTGCTGGCACGCCGCCGGCCTGCCCATGACCTGGGGCGACGACACCCTGGCGGTGCTGCCGGGCACGCTGCCCGAGCAGGCGCTGGCGCAGCGCATGCGCGAGGCCGATGCGCTGGTGGTGATGAAGGTTGGGCGCAACCTGCCGCGCATCCGCCGCGCGCTGGCTCAGGCGGGGCGGCTGGAGGCTGCCTGGCTGGTCGAGCACGGCACCATGGCGCGCCAGCGCGTGCGCCGCCTGCTGGAGGTGCCCGAGCAGGAAAGCCCGTACTTCTCCATCGTGCTCGCGCCCGGCCACGGCCGCCGCCCCGTGGCGCAGGACGCCTAAGCCATATTCATATCAAAAGAAAAATCACTTCAATAGCATCATACCGAAACAAGGCAGTTTTATTTCTTATTGATTGATAAAAATGGAAAATACCTCTATGCAAACCCAGCCCGCCGCCACCGCTGGGCGGTTATACGTGCTGGGGTTGGGGCCGGGCGACGCCGCCCATACCACCCCGGCGGCGCTGCTGGCGCTGCACGCCGTCAGCGACGTGCTGGGCTACTTCCCCTACGTAGCGCGGGCGCGCCTGGCTTGGGAACACAACCAGGCCAGCGCACCGCACGCAGCCCTGCCGCAACCGCACTGGCACCCGTCGGATAACCGCGAGGAACTGGCCCGCGCACGCGAGGCGCTGGCGCTGGCCGCGCAAGGGCGGCAGGTGGCGCTGGTGTCCTCGGGCGATCCGGGCGTGTTTGCGATGGCAGCGGCGGTGTTCGAGGCCATCGACAGCGCCGCCCCCGCCGAGCAAGCCCTTTGGCAGGCACTGGATGTGCAGGTGCTGCCCGGCGTGACCGCCATGCTGGCCGCCGCCGCGCGCGTGGGTGCGCCGCTGGGGCACGACTTTTGCTGCATCAACCTCTCGGACAACCTCAAGCCCTGGGCCGTGATCGAGCAGCGCGTGCGCCTGGCGCTGGAGGCCGATTTCGCCCTGGCGCTGTACAACCCGCGCTCGCGCAGCCGCCCCGAAGGCTTTGCCCGCCTGCTGCAACTGCTGGGCCGCCATTGCGAGCCAGAGCGGCTGCTGATCTTTGCCCACGCCGTGTGCACGCCGCAAGAGCGCATCCACACCTGCGCGCTGGCGCAGGCGCGCGAGGACATGGCCGATATGCGCACCGTGGTGCTCATCGGCAGCAGCGCCACCCGGCGCGTGGGGCGCTGGGTGTATACGCCACGCTTTCATGCGGGATCGGCAGGCGTGGCCGATGCTGCGGATGCCACTGCCGGGGGCGACGCAGGCCCGCCCGCATCCCCTGGGCCATGACCAGGCCCGCCCTGCCCCAACCAATCGAGCACCTGCGCCACGCTTTGCACACTTGCGCGCGCGGGCAAGGCCGGGCGCTGCACCATGACCACCGGCAGGCCCAGGGCGCGCGCCGCGTCGAGCTTGCCGCGCGTGGCCTCGCCGCCCGCGTTTTTCGCCACCACCCATTCGATGCGGTGCTGGCGCAGCAGAGCCAGATCGTCCTCGGCGCTGAACGGGCCACGCCCCAGCACCACGCTGGCCTGCGGCAGCGGCAGTGCACCAGGCGCATCCACCAAACGCAACAAATAGTGGTGCTGCGGCTGCACGGCAAAGACATCGAGCTGCTTGCGCCCCACGGCCAGAAACACCCGGCTGGGCGCAGCGGGCAGGGCGGCCGCCGCTGCGGCCATATCGGCTACTTCATGCCAGCAATCGCCCGGCTGGAGCTGCCAGGGCGCGCGCTCCAGCGCCAGCAAAGCCGCACCGGTTTCGGCACAGGCCAGGCAGGCGTGGCGACTCATCTGCGCGGCAAACGGGTGGGTGGCATCGACCACGTGCGTGATGCCCTGCGCGCGGATGAACTGCACCAGCCCAGCCACCCCGCCGAAACCGCCGCAGCGCGTGGGCAAGGGCTGGGCCAGCGGCGCGCGCGTGGCCCCGGCATAGGAAAACACGGCGGCAATGCCCGCCTGGCTCAGCGCCCGCGCCAGCGCGCTGGCCTCGCTGGTGCCGCCTAAAAGGAGTACATGTGTCATGGCTGATGCAAAAGAAAATGCCATCCCCGCCAACCACAGCGCCACACCCGATGCGCCCTGGCTGACCTTGATCGGCCTGCAAGAAGATGGTCTGGCCAGCCTCTGCCCCGCCGCGCGGCACGCCTTGGCGCAAGCGCAGCACGTTTTTGGCGCGCCGCGCCATCTGGCACTGGCAGGCGTGGCCGCCGCGCCGCACGGCCCCGGGCGCGCCTGGCCCCAGCCTTTTGGCCTGGCGCCGCTGCTGGCCTTGCGCGGCCAGGCGGTGGTCGTACTGGCCTCGGGCGACCCCTTTTGGTATGGCGTTGGCGGCAGCCTGGCGGCCCATCTCTCGCCGCAGGAATGGCGCTGCTATGCGCAAAGCCCGACATTCTCGCTGCTGGCCGCGCGCCTGGGCTGGCGGCTGGAAGAAACACAGTGCCTGGGCCTGCATGCCGATGCCTTTGAGCGCCTGCTGCCCCACCTCGCCCCCGGCCAGCAACTGGCTGTGCTGCTGCGCGACGGTGCAGCCGCCGCCAACCTAGCCCAATGGCTGAGCGAGCGCGGCTGGGGCGAGAGCGATTTCTCCGTGCTGGAGCGCCTGGGCGGCCCGCACGAGCGCATCCGCCACTGGCGCACGCCACAGGGACATTCATTACAGGGGCATGCACAACAAGGAAATGCACGACACGCCATCGCCGCCCTGGCGGCCGATCCGGCCCAGGCCCCGGCGGCGGTAGCCGTGCGCGCCCGCGGCGGCCCGGCCCTGCCCACCGTGCCGGGGCGGCCCGAACACTGGTTCGCGCACGACGGCCAAATCACCAAATCCCCCATGCGCGCCATCACCCTGGCCGCCCTGGCGCCCCAGCGCGGTCAGCGGCTGTGGGATTTGGGCGCGGGCAGCGGCTCCATTTCCGTCGAATGGTGCCTGGCTGGCGGGCGCGCCGTGGCGGTGGAGCGCGCCGCCGAGCGCGTGGCACACATCACCCGCAACGCCCAGCGCTTTGGGCTGCGCCACGCCCTGCGCGTTGTGCACAGCCCGGCGCTGGAGGCCCTGCCCGCGCTGCACCAGCAAGGCGCGCCCGATGCCGTCTTCGTCGGCGGCGGCTTTGACGGCGCGCTGTTTGACTGGCTGCGACAGCACCTGTCCAAGGGCTGTCGTATGGTCGTCAACGCCGTCACCCTGGACACCCAAGCCCTGCTGCTGCAACTGCACGCCGAGCACGGCGGCCAGCTCATCAAGCTGGACTGGGCGCAAGCCCAGCCCCTGGGCCGCATGCACGCCTGGCAACCCGCGCGCACGCTGGTGCAATGGAGCTGGCAGGCCCCCGGCCCAGCCCGGCCATGACGTGCCCCAGGCAAGCCTTCCCGAATGCACAGGCATGGGCGCATGAGCCAAAACGCACAAAACCTCACCTGAAGTTTGAGATTTTGCAAAGGCGCGCCGCCACTTCCTCTGCATGATTGCCAGGACAATACCCGGCAACCAGCAGTACCCCCCAAAAGCCTTCGCATGCCCACCCCATCCTCCCCAGGCCACACCGCTGCTTTGAGAATCACGCTGGGCGTGGGCCTATGCGCGCAAGCCCGCGCCGACGACGTACACACCCTGTGGCAGCAGGCACGGCAAGCGCTCTGCCATGCGCTGCACCAGGCGCGCCTGCAACCGGACGACAGCGCAGCCGCCCCTATGGCACACCAGTTGCACATCGTCACCCTGGCCGCGCTCGCGCACAAATGCGGCCACCCCGCTCTGCGCCATTGGCTGGCGGACGCGCAGGACTGGCACGCCCACCAGCCGCCACGACTGCTGGCCGTGCCCGTGACGGAGCTGCCCGCCCAGCCCGTGCACACCCGCTCGGCACACATGCTGGCGCGCTATGGCAGCGGCAGCGTGGCCGAAGCCTGCGCGCTATGGGCCGCCGCCCTGCTGGGCCAGGCCATGCCCACAACCCGTGGGGCCCCTGCCAGCGCCGCGCAACCGCCGCGCGCGCGCCTGCTGCTGCCGCGCATCGTCGCCGCCAACCGGCGCGCCACACTGGCCGTCGCCATGAGCGCCGCCGAAGTCCAAACCCTGGGCGCCGCGCTGCAATCGGCGCTGGCCGCGCTCGCCCCCAAAATGCCCCCACCGAAAACCATCGCATGACCGTGCACTTCATCGGCGCTGGCCCCGGCGCTGCCGACCTCATCACCCTGCGCGGGCGCGACTTGATGGCCCGCTGCCCCGTGTGCCTGTATGCCGGCTCGCTCATCCCCGGCGCGCTGCTGGCGCACTGCCCACCCGGTGCGCGCATCGTCAACACCGCGCCCATGAGCCTGGATGCCATCGTGGCCGAAATGGCCGAGGCCCACGCGCGCGGGCAAGACGTGGCGCGCCTGCACTCGGGCGATATCTCCATCTGGTCCGCCGCAGGCGAGCAACTGCGCCGCCTGCGCGCCCTGGGCATCGACTACACCATCACCCCCGGCGTGCCCGCCTTCGCCGCCGCCGCCGCCGCCCTGGGCGCGGAGCTGACCCTGCCCGGCCTGTGCCAATCGGTCGTGCTCACGCGCACCCCCGGGCGCGCCAGCGCCATGCCCGAGGGCGAGCGCCTGGCTGCCTTTGCCGCCACCGGCGCGGTGCTGGCCATCCACCTCTCCATCCACGTGGCCGAGCAAGTGCAAACCGAGCTGCTGCCCCACTACGGCGCCGATTGCCCCGCCGCCATCGTCTGGCGCGCCAGTTGGCCCGACCAAACCGTGGTGCGCACCAGCGTCGGCCAGCTCGCACAAGCCGTGGCCAGCCACATGGAGCGCACCGCCCTCATCCTGGTCGGCCGCAGCCTGCACGCCCAAGACCTGGCCGACTTCACCGAAAGCCGCCTCTACGCCGCCGATTACGATCGCCGCTACCGCCCGCTGGGCGAGGCCCCGCGCTTTCCCGCCAGCGCCGCCATCCACACGCTGGACACCGCCACGGACCAGCCCCGCCCCGTAACCAACGGCACGCCGCCACAAGAAAAATAAATCAAAGAGAAATAAAAACACCATATTTAGGCAACATAATGCTTAAACTATTTTTCCTTTGATCAAAAATGCCAAACACCCCACCATCACCGCCCCTGCCGCCGCTGGAGCTGACGCTGATCGGCATTGGCGCGGGCAACCCGGCCCATCTCACCGGCGAAGCCGCTGCCGCCATGCGCGCGGCCGATCTCATCTTGCTGCCGCACAAGGGCGAAGAAAAAGCCGAGCTGGCCGCGCTGCGCCAGGGCTTGTGCGACGCCGTGCTGCAAGGCTCTGCCCGCCCGCGCCTGGCCGGCTTCGACATGCCCGTGCGCCGCAGCGCGGGCGAGGACTATCTCAACCAGGTCGATGAATGGCACGCCGCCATCGCCGGGCGCTGGCAAGCCACCATCGCCGCAGCCTGGGGGGGCATGCGTGCTGAGAACGCCGACGCCTCTGCCACTTCATCCCCTGCCGCCGCCCCGCTGGCCGTCGCCCTGCTCGTCTGGGGCGACCCGGCCTTGTACGACAGCACCCTGCGCATCGCCGCTCGCCTGCATCCGGCGCCGCAGCGCGTGCGCGTCGTGCCCGGCATCACCGCCATGCAGGCGCTGGCCGCCGCGCACGCCATCGCCTTCAATGCCATTGGCCAGCCCTTCACCGTCACCACCGGGCGGCAGTTGCGCGAGCAGGGCTGGCCCAGCGGCGTCGATACCGCCATCGTCATGCT
This sequence comes from Allofranklinella schreckenbergeri, assembly GCF_003703475.1. Classification (GTDB taxonomy): domain Bacteria; phylum Pseudomonadota; class Gammaproteobacteria; order Burkholderiales; family Burkholderiaceae_C; genus Lampropedia; species Lampropedia schreckenbergeri. The sequence continues at coordinate 122,550 of NZ_RDQM01000005.1, forward strand.
CGATGGCCAATGCAGCTTCACCGCCTTGCCACCCGCGCTGGCGCAAACCCTGCACATCTGGTGGGGCGCTTACCTGGGCATGCCGCAGCAAATCCTCGACAGCGGCCCGCTGCTGCAAGCAGGCCCGCGCATCCAGCAAGCGCGCGCCCAGGCGCGCCAGCAGCACGGCTGGATCATGGACACCTACCTGCTGCGCCGCACCCCATGATTACAAATCAAAATAAAAACACTTTTATACCCAACATGCCTAAATAGGCATTAATTTTTACCTAAAGAAATAGAATTTTGCCATGCCCTCGCTGCCCGCCCCCTACCCTTTTGCCGCCCTCATCGGCCAGCCCCAACTCACGCAAGCGCTGCTGCTGGCCGCCATCGATCCGCACATTGGCGGCGTGCTCATCGAAGGCCCGCGCGGCACGGCCAAATCCACCGCCGCGCGCGCCCTGGCCGCCTTGCTCGCCCCCGCGCCCTTCGTCACCGTGCCGCTGGGCGCGGCGCTGGAGAGCGTGATCGGCACGCTGGACTTGAACCACGCCCTGGCTGGCCACGCCGTGCGTTTTGCCCCCGGCCTGCTGGCGCGCGCCGACGGCGGCGTGCTCTATGTAGACGAAATCAACCTGCTGCCCGATGCGCTGGTCGATGTCCTGCTGGACGCCGCCGCCAGCGGCGTCAACCTCGTCGAGCGCGACGGCATCTCCCATGCCCACCCCGCGCGCTTCGTGCTCATCGGCACCATGAACCCCGAAGAAGGCGAGCTGCGCCCGCAACTGCTCGATCGCCTGGGCCTGTCCGTGCAACTGGCCAACGTCACCGACGCCCAGGCGCGCCAGGCCATCGTCAAAGCCCGCCTGGCCTTCGACGCCGACCCCGCCGCATTCACCGCACGCTACGCCAGCGCGCAAGCCCAACTGGCCGCGCAATTGGCCGCCGCGCGCGCACTGCTGCGCGACCCGCACGCCCTGCCCCCACCCGAGGCCGTGCACGCCAGCGTCGCCCAGCACTGCATTGCCGCCCAAGTCGATGGCCTGCGCGCCGACCTGGTCATGCTGCGCGCCGCCCGCGCCCTGGCCGCCTGGCAAAGCGCCCCCGCCATCACCCCCGCGCACGTGGCCGAAGTGGCCGAGCTGGTGCTACGCCACCGCCGCGCCCCCGGCGCGCCCCTGCCGCCAGCCACCCAGCCAACCACCCAGCCCCCTGCGCCACCGTCCCCCGCCCACGACGGCACGCCCCCCAACGCCGGACGCCACAGCGGCGGCGATGACCGCAGCCATGACGGCGGCGATGGCAATAGCAGAAACGGCGACCACACCGGCCACCACACCAGCGATAGCGCAAGCGACATCGACTGGGGCGCGCTGCCGCCCGAGCCGGTCGGCATGGCCCCCATCACGCCGCTGAAATCGCTGCGCCCCTTGGCCGCCGCGCGCCCCGGCGCAAAAAAGCCCTAAGCCCCTGGCCCGCCGCAAACGCCAGCCGCGCCAGCGGCCGCCACCGGCACCGCCAGGGGCCGCCCCCCGCCAGCGCCGCCCACGCGCACCACGCCACGCCGCATGACGCGCCCGCAGGCATCGACTGGCCACGCACCCTCATCGCCCGCGGCCCCCAGCCCTTGCGCGCCGAACACCTGCGCCCCCGCAGCCGCGCCGCGCACACCGCCGCGCTGCACTGCTTTGTGCTCGATTGTTCCGCCTCCATGCTCGCTGGCGCGCGGCTGGCGCGCGCCAAAAGCGTGCTGGCCGAGCTGCTGGCCCAGGCCTACCGCTGGCGCGACCGCATCGCCCTCATCCGCTTTGGCGGCCCCGGCGCGGCCGTGCATGTGCCGCCACGCCGCGCCGCCGCGCTGCCGCAAAGCTGGATCGCTCCCATTGGCGGCGGCGGCGGCACCCCGCTGGCCGACGCCCTGGCCCAGGCCGACGCCTTGCTGCACCGCCACGCCCAAGGCCCACGCTGGCTGTGGCTGCTCACCGACGCGCGCACCCGCGCCACCCCGGCGCGCCCCGCGCATGCCCAGCGCATCGTCCTCATCGACTTTGACGACGCCCGCCCCCCCCTGGGCCGCGCCGCTGCCCTGGCCGACGCCTGGGGGCCGGATGTGCTGTGCCTGCCTGCCGCAGCGCTTTGTCATTAGAACGTGTGATGCACTTTGCGCTCTCGCGGGGGGCGGAAAGTGCATCACACGCTCTAAAAAGCCACCAGCGGGCTTCGATAATCGGGCGTTCTGCCCGCGCTGCGCTGGCGTGGATGCGGGCGCAGGCGATACGACGATGGGATCAGCGAATGATGAAAAAGAAAGCAGCCAAAACCAAAACGGCCAAGCCCGCCACAGCCCAGGCGGCCCAGATGACGCAGGCGGCCCCGGCCAGCCCAGGCGAAGCCGTAGCGGCAGATCCAACACCCCCAATCACCCCAACCGGCAAAGCCGCCAAGGCTGCAAAGACAGCCAAAACCAACAAAACCGACAAAACCGACAAAACCGACAAAACAGCCAAAGCACCCAAATCCGCCAAGGCCAGCAAAGCAGCGCCAACAAGCCAGGCTGGCGCCGTGACGGTGCTGCCCGCGCTGGCCGCGCCGGTTTCGGCCAGTGTGGATGTGATGCTCAGCCGCGCCGATGCCGACAGCCTCGCCAGCGCCATGCAGGCTGCGCGGGCCTTGCAAGCGGCCAGCGGCTCGGGCTGGAGTTTGAGCCGCACCCAGATCGAGGCCGAAACGGAGTTGATGGTGCACCTGGCGCGCCCGGCGGATATCCCCTGGCTGGACCGCGATCACAGCATCCTGGCCTTTAACGAGCGCGTGTTCGACTGGGCCGTGCGCGCCGATGTGCCGCTGCTCGAGCGCATGCGCTACCTGAGCATCGTCTCGTCCAACCTGGACGAGTTTTTCGAGGTGCGCGTGGCCGACCACCTGGAGGCCGCGCGCGATGGCGTGCTCGATGACGAATACTCCGTGCAAAGCTACGCGCGCCTGTCGGAAAAAGCCCATGCCCTGGTGCAACGCCAGTACACCCTTTACAACCAGCAACTGCTGCCCGCGCTGATTGAACAAGGCGTGCAAATCTTCTCGCACGGCAAACGCAATGCGGGCCAGCGCCGCTGGGTGCAGGAGTATTTCGAGCGCGAAGTGCGCCCGCTGCTCACCCCCGTGGCGCTCGATCCGGCCCACCCCTTCCCGCAGGTGGCCAACAAATCGCTGAACTTCATCGTGCGCCTCTCGGGCGAGGATGCCTTTGGCAACAGCAACGAAATCGCCATCATCAAAGTGCCACGCGTGCTGCCGCGCTTTGTGCGCCTGCCCGATTCGCTGGCCGGGGGCAAGGGGCGCATCGGCGTGGTCAGCCTCTCCAGCATCATCCGCGCGCATTTGCAGGACATGTTCCCCGGGCGCGCGGTGGTGGAGTTCTCGCAGTTTCGCGTCACGCGCCACTCCGATCTGGCCGTCACCGAAGACGAGGTGCAAAACCTGCGCACCGCCTTGCGCAAAGGCTTGCAGCACCGTCACTTCGGCAAGGCCACGCGCATCGAAGTCTCCAGCCGCTGCTCGCAAACCATCGTCAACCTGCTGCTGGCCGAATTCAACCTGCCCGCGCAAGCGCTGTACCGCGTCGATGGGCCGGTGAACCTGGTGCGCCTGAACCAGATGATCGACCTGCTGGGCAGCGAGCGCAGCCAATTGCTGTTTCCGCGCTGGATTTCGCAATGGCCGCGCTCGCTCAAAAACAGCGACAACCTGTTCGAGCGCATGCGGCAAAAAGACGTGCTGATCCACCAGCCCTTCGAGAGCTTCGACGCCGTGGTGGAGTTTTTGCGCCAGGCCGTGCACGACCCCTGCGTGGTCGCCATCAAGCAAACCGTCTACCGCACCGGCGCCGACTCGGTGATGATGGATTTGCTGCGCGAAGCCGTGCGCAAGGGCAAGGAAGTCACCGCCGTGGTCGAACTCAAAGCCCGCTTTGACGAGGAAAACAACATCAACTGGGCCGAAACGCTCGAAGCCATCGGCGTGCAAGTGGTGTACGGCATCGTCGGCCTCAAAACCCACGCCAAGATGCTGCTGGTCACGCGGCGCGAGGCGCGCGGCCTCAAACGCTACGGCCACCTCTCCACCGGCAACTACAACCCCAAGACGGCCAAGCTCTACACCGACTTGAGCTACCTGACGGCCAACGACACCCTCACCGCCGACATGGACGCCGTCTTCACCCTGCTGGCCAGCCAGGTCAAGCTGCCCAAGCTGGGCAAGCTGCTGGTGGCCCCCTTCACCCTGCACGCCACCATGATGGAGCGCATCGCCCAGGTGCAGGCCGCCGCCCAGGCCGGGCACAAGGCGCGCATCGTCGCCAAGATGAACGCGCTGACCGACTGGCGCCTGGCCGAAGCCCTGCACAAAGCCGCGCAAGAAGGCGTGCAAGTGGATTTGATCGTGCGCGCCGCCTGCATCCTGCCGGCCGTGCACGCCACGCCCAAAGGCGGCGCAGTGCGCATCCGCTCCATCGTCGGGCGGTTTCTGGAGCACTCGCGCGTGTTCTTCTTCCAAGCCGGCGAGGCCGAGCACCTCTACCTCTCCAGCGCCGACTGGATGAACCGCAACATGGCCCGCCGCGTGGAACTGGCCTGGCCCGTGCGCGACCCGCTGCTGCGCCAGCGCATCATGGACGAATGCCTGGTGGCCTATTTGATGGACGACCGCGACGCCTGGATGCTGCTGGAAAACGGCAGCTACCGCCGCCTCGAAGGCGAAGCCGCAGGCGTCAGCGCCCAGCAACTGCTGGCGCACTACTTCAGCACCGCGCCAGCGGCCAAAGCCCGCCCGCGCAAATCGTCCGCCGCCCAACTCACCGCCCGCGCGCGCAAGAAATAATCATTTTTTACATATCAAAGGAAATATCGAAAATACCATTTCGGCATGATGGTTATGAAAAATTAATTTTCAAAAATGAACTTTGATATGTAAACCACGTTTCTCAACCCAAGCACTCGCTATCGACCCATGCACACCACCAAAATCCCCGCCACCGTCATCACCGGCTTTCTGGGCAGCGGCAAAACCACGCTGCTGCGCCACATCCTGAACAACGCCCAGGGGCGGCGCATCGCCGTCATCGTCAACGAGTTTGGCGAGCTGGGCATCGATGGCGACATCCTCAAAGCCTGCGGCATCGGCTGCGACGAAGCAGGCCGCGAGAAGGAAGGCCAGCTCTACGAACTGGCCAACGGCTGCATGTGCTGCACCGTGCAGGAGGAGTTCTTCCCCGTCATGAAGCAACTGGCCGAGCGCCGCGCCGACATCGACGCCCTGCTCATCGAAACCAGCGGCCTGGCCCTGCCCAAGCCGCTGGTGCAAGCCTTCCAGTGGCCCGAAATCGCCGGCGTGTTCACCGTGGACGCCGTCGTCACCGTGGTCGATACCCCCGCCGCCGCCGCCGGGCAATTCGCCGCCAACCCGCAAGCCGTCGATGCCCAGCGCCGCGCCGACCCCAACCTCGACCACGAATCGCCCCTGCACGAGCTGTTTGAAGACCAGCTCGGCGCCGCCGACCTGGTGGTGCTCAACAAAACCGACCTGGTGGACGCTGCCGCGCTCGCGCAGGTCGAACACCTGGTGCGCGCCGAACTGCCGCCCGAAGTCAAAGTCGTGCAAGCCAGCGAAGGCCGCCTGCCGCTGGACGTGCTGCTGGGCCTGCACCGCGCCGCCGAGGCCACCATCGACCAGCTCCCCAGCCACCACGACCATGACGAAGACCACGACCACGACGAATTCGACTCCCTCGTCATCGACCTGCCCGAAGTGCAGCGCGAGCCACTGCTGGCCGTGCTGGCCGAGCTGGTGAAAGCCCAGGCCATCCTGCGCGTCAAAGGCTTTGCCGCCCTGCCCGGCAAACCCATGCGACTGCTGGTGCAAGGCGTGGGCAGCCGCTTCGACCACCACTTCGACCGCCCCTGGCAAGAAGGCGAAGCGCGCCGCACGCGCCTGGTCTTCATCGGCCAGGAACTGGACGAAGCCGCCCTGCGCGCCGCATTGGCAGCCGCAGCCGCCTGAGAACCCTTTATATACCAATCAAAAGGAAAAAATATTGCCTTGTTTCGGCAATATGGTATTGAAATCCATTTTCCAACGATTTGAAAACAAGGGCGCAGGCGCGCCCATCCCCATTAACCGCTCATGACCCGCTCATGACCCGCCCGTTGCCCTTGCATCGGCGCCCATGAAAGGAGCTCTCTCATGCCTTCCATCCTCCGCACCGCCGCCCTGCTGGGCGCCAGCCTGACCCTGATGGCCTGCACCTCCACCACCCCCAAAGCCCACCAGCCAGAGCCTGGCGCCAACCCCGCCTCCGCCCTCACAGGCCGCTGGCAAATCACCCGCATCGCGGGCCAGCCCGTGAATGCCTCCCAGCACCCCGTGCTGGAATTCGACGCCAGCGCGCACGCCTACTCCGCCACCGCAGGCTGCAACCGCATCTTCGGCCGCTACGAAGTCAGCCAGGGCCGCCTGCGCCTCTCGCCGCCGGGCAGCACGCTCAAAGCCTGCCCGCCCGCACAGCAAGCCCTGGAAACCGCATTGGCGCAAACACTGCAAGCCATCTCCAATGGCCGCTACCACGTCAGCCAGGACCAGCTCGAAATCCACACCCCGGCAGGCGCCGTGGCGCTGCAAGGGCAGCGTTGAGGCCCTGACTCCAACGCCGCTGCGGCCCATAAAGAAAAAGCCTGGATGCTTGAGCGCCCAGGCTTTTTCCACATTCTCTAATCCATTCCTGGAGCATCTGCATCGCGAATATGCAAAGCCATATACCTCAAAACAGGTGCAGCATGAATGAGCATGAGCGGAAATGCCATTTCCTCATCCTCCAGAATTTTCAATAAAAATTCATAATCATCAAAAAGCTGCCCCACAGCATAATCTTCCGGCATTTTGGAAAAACAATACCTATCCTCCTCACGCACATCCCAATAAAAATCCTCTTGCAAAGCCAATTCATGGCATCCCATGCGATATTCAATATGGTCAAAAATCCGGTTCATGATGACCCGCAAATCATGAATCTTGACAATATCTTGCATCCCTATCCTCCTCAATATCCGCAAGCATGAACCGCGTGGCGTAGATTTGAATGGCGCTGTGTGTCGCCTCTGTCACCAAAGCGTAGCAAGCCAGCGCATTCAAATCGACGCCAAGGGCATGCCACTTTTCCAAAAATCCTGCATCCTCGTTTTTTACCCAGGTTTTTCGGGCCTCCAGCACAACCGCGCCCCGCCAAGGCAACTCATCAAACAACATCCTCTTTTCCCAGTTCCCATCCACCCCATGCCACAGGCGGCGCCTGCTGCGCAGGGATGCCACACACCCCTTCTCGCCCAACGGCGATTTTCATGGCCTTGTCGCCCAACTCGCGCCCGCAGCCCTTGCCTTGGCACGATAATCCGCCCCCGGTTTTCACCCGCGCGTGCATCACACGCTCTAAGTGCCAATGCGCCGGGTGAAAGCCATGCTTGTCAGGTGCCTTGCGGTCGGTCACGGCCCAGGGTTAAACGGGAAGCAGGTGCGCTGCCATCCAAGCATGTTCGCCATGGATGGCTGCAAAGCCTGCGCTGCCCCCGCAACGGTCAGCGAATGACCGCCCCGACGCCCGCAGCGCGCCATGCGCATGCGGCAGCCACTGTTCCCCTTTCAGGGAATGGGAAGGCCGGGGCTTGCAGTACGCGCAATGCCTGCCGTCCCGCCATTCGCAAGCCCGGATACCGGCCTGTCAGGCTTGAACTCGGCGGTTGCGGGCGTGCGGCCGGCCGGACACAGCAAACTCCAAGACACGCTGGCGCCCCCCTCCCGGGCGCTGCGGGCGATGGGTGAGGCTGCGACCGTGCCTTTGCCTCTGCCTGGCCGCTGCCCCGTCACCGCGCGTCGCATTACCGCGCATTCGGCCCACGGGCCGCTACCAGGAGCCAGCATGTATCCCCACCACCTGCCCGCCAAGGGCCGCATTCCCTCTCCCTCCCCTCTCTCTGCCTTCCCCCGCACGGCGTTGATGCCTGCCATCATTGCCAAGGCGCTGGCGCCTATGGGCGTGCTGCTGGCGGCCACTTCGGCTGGCGCTGCCGATGCGGCGCGCGAGCTGCCGGCGGTGACGGTGCTGGCCGCCCAGCCCAGCGCCGCAGCGGGCTTGAACCAGCACGCGCCCGCCGACACCGGCTCGCGCCTGGGGCTGACGCCACGCCAAACGCCCGCCAGCGTCAGCGTGATCGGCAGCGCACAAATGGCGGCGCGCCACCTCACGCGCGCGCAGGATGCGGTGCTGGCCCTGCCAGGCATGGGCGAATCACCCTCGCCCGGCAATGGCTCGACCAGCCTGAGCGCGCGCGGCTTCACCGGCCACAGCTCGGTGGCGCAATTGGTGGATGGCACTCGCCTGGCGGTGGCCGCTGGCACGGTGAGCTATCCGTTCTCGACCTGGCCACTGGAGTCGGTGCAGGTGTTGCGCGGCCCCGCTTCGGTGCTGCAAGGCGATGGCACGATTGGCGCCGTGGTCAACTACGTCACCCGCAAACCGCTGTTCGATCGCAGCGAGCGCCAGGCGTTTCTGACGCTGGGCCAGCACAAGCAGGTGCACGGCGGCGTGGGCCTGCGCGGCCCCTTGAGCGATACGCTGGCCTATTCGGCCTGGCTTGATGCCGCGCGCAGCGACGGCGTGCGCCGCGATAGCGCCTACGATCGCCAGAACGCCTCGCTGGCGCTGACAGCGCGCCCCAATGCCCGTTTTGCCGCCACGCTGGCGTTTGATGGCGGCCACAACGATGCCGACACCTACTTTGGCACGCCCGTGCAGGGCCAGGCGGTGCCGCGCCAATGGCAGCGCCTGAGCTTCAACGTGGAGGATGCGCAGGTGAAATACCGCGACCAGGTCTGGCGCCTGCGCCTGCATTACGACGCCGCCCCCGGCGTGCAACTGCGCAACGAGAGCTACCACCTGCGCTCCAGCCGCCAATGGCGCAACGTGGAGGATTACACCTACAACAGCGCCACCGGCCTGGTTGACCGGGCTGATTTCATCGCCATCGGCCATGAACTCAAGCAAAGCGGCAACCGGCTGGAAGTGCAGGCCCAGGGCCAGGTGGCCGGGCTGTCGCACAAGCTGGTGGCCGGGCTGGAAGCCTGGCGCGCCGATCTCGACCACTTCAACAACTCGCCCTACGGCGGCGCCGACAGCGTCGATCCCGCGCGCATCGTGCCCGGGCGCTTTCACAGCCCCGACCCCTTTGGCCTGGGCCATCGCACGCGCCTGAGCACCACGGCGCTGTTTGCCGAAAGCCATTGGACGCTGACGCCGCAATGGACGGTGCTGGGCGGCCTGCGCGCCGACCGCATCCGGGTGCGCACCCAGAACATGCGCGCACTGGATGCACCGCGCCAGATCCGCTACACCCCCGTCACTGGCCGCCTGGGCGCAGTGTGGCAAGCCAGCGAAGCCGTTGCGCTGTACGGCCAGTTCGCCACCGGCACCGATCCGCAAGGCAGCGCGCTGTCGGTGCCCAGGGACAAGAACGCCGAGCTGACCCGTGGCCGCCAATGGGAAATCGGCGCCAAGGGCGAGCTGCCCGCCATCCACGGCGAATGGAGCGTGGCGCTGTACGACATCCGCAAAAGCCGCATCCCCACGCGCAACCCCTACCGCCCGGCCGTGACCGAGCAAATCGGCAGCCAAAGCTCGCGCGGCATTGAGCTGGCCCTGGCCGCCGAACCGCTGCCGGGCTGGACGCTGGACGCCAACCTGGCCCTGCTGCGCGCCCGCTACGGCCAATACCACTCCGCCACCCGCAGCGGCCAGCTCATCAGCTACGGCGGCAATGTGGTCAGCGGCGCGCCCGAGCGCATCTTCAACCTCTGGAGCGGCTGGCAACTGCACCCGCAATGGCAGCTCAGCGCCGGGCTGCGCCACCAGGGCCGCCGTCCGGGCAACCCGGCCAACAGCCGCTGGCTGCCCAGCTATACCGTGCTCAATGCCGCGCTGACCTGGCAGCCCCAGCCCCAAGCCAGCCTCAGCCTGTCGGTGCAAAACCTGGCCGACCGCGTTTACCCGCTCTCGGGCGGCAGCACGCGCTGGCTGCTGGGCGCGCCGCGCACCGTCTCGCTGACGGGCCGGTTCACGTTTTGACGCGCCCTGATACACACAGGCCAAGGTGAACCCGGCCGGGGCGTGCGCCACGCCCGCCTCGGCCCATTTTTTATATTTCAAAAGGAAATAAAATACCCTAGTTTTGGCTTGATATAAATCAAATCAATTTTACTTTGATGTGTATATAAAACATCCATGAACGACACCCATCCCCGCACTGCGCCCCCCGCGCTCAGCCTGGAGGGCATTCACCTGCGCCTGGGCGCGCAGGCCGTGCTGCATGCCCTTGACCTGCACGTGGCCGAGGGCGAACGCCTGGCCATCGTCGGCCCCAACGGCGCGGGCAAAAGCAGCCTGCTGCATGTGCTGGCAGGCCGCCTGGCGCCCGATGCGGGCTGCGTGCGCCTGTTCGGGCGCGAGCTGCGCCAACTGCCGCCCTGGCAACGGGCGCAGCAAATGGCCGTGCTGCACCAGGCCGAAGACCAAACCCCGCCGCTGGCGCTGCGCGACTATGTGGCGCTGGGCCGCATCCCGCACGGCGGCGGCGCGGGCGATGCCCCGGTGGAAGCGGCGCTGCACCGCTTCGGCCTGCACGCGCTGGCCGATCGGCGCATGGACCAGCTCTCAGGCGGCCAGCGCCGCCTGGCCGCCCTGGCGCGCGCCGTGGCGCAAACCCCGCGCGTGCTGCTGCTCGATGAGCCGACCAACCACCTGGATTTGCGCACCCGCATCGACGCGCTGGACGCCGTGGCCGCCCTGGGCATCACCGTCGTGGCCGTGCTGCACGAGCTGAGCCTGGCGCCCCGCTTTGCCCAGCGCGTGCTGGTCATGCAACAAGGCCGCGCCGTGGCCTGCGGCGCGCCCGCAACCACGCTGACCCCACCCTTGGTCCACGCCGTGTTTCGCATGGATGTGCGCACCTTTCCGCCGCTGCCCGGCCAAGCCCATCCCGCACTGCTATTCGACGCGCCGCCAGGCGCACGCCCGTTTGACGCCATCGCCCCTGCCTTTGCCGCCAGGCCATGAGCTTTTCTCATTCCTTGCCACCATGATGACATTGCCTCTTTCTTTACGCCGCCTGGCCCTGTTGCTGGCCGCCTGCGCCACCCTGCCTGCCGCCCAGGCCCAGCCCTTTCCGCTGACTGTGCCCAGTTGCGGCCAGACGCTGCGCTTCGAGGCCCCGCCGCAGCGCGCCGTGTTCCACGACATGAACATGACCGACATGGCCCTGGCGTTGGGCCTGCAAAAGCACATGGCGGGCGTGACCGGCGTGACCGGCTGGTACCAGGTGCGGCCCGCAATGCGCAAGGCGCTGGCAGGCATCCCCGAGTTGGCCCCGCGCCAGCCCGCGCTGGAAAACCTGCTGGCAGCGCGGGCGGACTTTTTCTTTGCCGGCTGGAACTACGGCATGCACCCCGGCGGCCCCGTCACGCCCGACACATTGGCGCGCCACGGCATCCCCACGCTGGTGCTGACCGAGAGCTGCATCCGCATCGACCCAACCCGCCCCGCCGCCAGCATGGAGCTGCTGTATGGCGACTTCATCAAGCTCGGCGCCATCTTCGGCAAGCGCGCCCTGGCCGAGCAAATGGTGCAAGGCTGGAAAGAGCGCCTGGCGCGCCTGCCTGCCCCGCCTGCCGGGCCGCCTGCGCGCGTGTTTCTCTACGACTCGGGCGAAGCCAGCCCCTTCACCGCCGGCCTCCACGCCATGCCGCAAGCGCTGATCGCCGCCGCTGGCGGACGCAACGTGATGGACGATTTGCCCACCAGTTGGGGCACGACTTCATGGGAAGTCGTCGCCGGGCGCGATCCGCAGCTCATCTTGCTGCTGGGCAGCCGCAGCGATCCGCAAGCCCAGCGCCTGATCGCCACCTTGCGCGCCCACCCCCTCATGCGCCGCCTGCCCGCCGTGCAGCAGGCGCGCTTTCTGGTGCTGCGCTATGAGGAAATCACGCCCGGCCCGGCCAATATCGACGCCATCGAAAAAATCGCGGCGGCGCTGCACGCTTTGCCCGGCGCTGGCGCACCAGCGTCCCCAGGCGCCACGGCCCCAGCCTCCCCCAAACCCGCCCATGCCCGCTAAGCGCCATACCGCCGCCCCAGCAACGCCCCAGTCGCGCGCGGCGCTATGGCGCAGCCTCTTGCTGGTGGTTTTAAGCATCGCCCTGGCGCTGCTGCTGTGCACCTCCATCGCCTTCGGCCCTGCGCCCCTGGCGCTGGACGAAGTGCCTGCCCTGCTCTGGCAAGGCTGGCAACAGTGGTGGCAAGGCGCGCCAGCCCAAGCCAGCGACAGCGGCATGGCTGCCGCCATCGTGTTCGAGCTGCGCGCGCCCCGCGCCCTCATGGCCGCCAGCGTAGGCGCGGCGCTGGCCGTGGTGGGGCTGCTGCTGCAAACCATCAGCCACAACGGGCTGGCCGATCCCTACACCTTCGGCCTGTCCTCCGGCGCGGCAGCGGGCGCGGTGCTGGTCATCACCACGGTGGGCGACATCGTCGGCATCTGGAGCCTGCCGCTGGCCGCTTTCAGCGGCGGCCTGGTGGCCGCGGGCGCGGTCATGCTGCTCATGCGCGGCCAGCGCCTGCGCTCACCCGAGCGCATGGTGCTGGCCGGGCTGGCCGTCTCCTTTTTGTTCTCGGCGCTGACCTATTTGATGACCTTCATGGGCGACCAGCGCGCCGCCCAATCCGTGCTGTTCTGGACCATGGGCGGCTTTGGCGCGGCGCGCTGGGACAACCTGCCCATCGCCCTGAGCGGCGCGGCGCTGGCCATCGGCTTTGCCCTGGCGCGCCACCGCGCACTGGACGCGCTGCTGGCTGGTGACGCCGCCGCACACAGCCTGGGCGTGGAGCCGGGCGCGCTGCGCCGCCAGGTTTTCATCGCCACTGCGCTGGCCACCGCCTGCTGCGTGGCCGTGGCCGGGGTGATTGGCTTTGTCGGCCTGATGGCCCCGCACCTGGCCCGCGCCGTCGCAGGCGCGTTGCATCGCCGCGCCCTGGCGCTATGCGCCCTCAGCGGCGCGGTGCTGATGCTGCTGGGCGATGTGCTGGCGCGCCGCCTGCTCGCGCCCCAGGAGTTGCCTGTTGGCGTACTTATCGCCCTGGTAGGCGCGGCCTTCGTCATTGGGTTGCTGACGCGCCCAAGACCATAAGCGCAAAAGATGCAATAGGGATTAACACGGATAGGACTCAACCAGGCCGGCAAACTTCCTATGATCCAATGCTGGATTGCGTCGCCGCCGATGCTGGCAACGCAGCCCCGATCGCGGCCGAAAAACGTCGCGTTCTCATTCGATAACTTTCTCTTATCGACGTGTTTTCCCAACCTTTGAGTCCATCACATCCATATGCCAATGCAACGTGAATACGGGAAAGAGCACCCGTACTGGCCACTAGGGCCCTTCAAAGTCCGTTTGCCTTTTATCCATTACCGCTGGGAATTCCCTGAAATGGTGCAGGCCTTCATGATGTTCGTGGTGAACATGGCCGCCATCCCGCTGCTGGAGCAGTACCTGGGCTTTCCCTACGAGGCGGCGCTGGCCGCCGTCATCGTGTGCAACCTGTGCTTTTTGCTGCCGGCCCTGCTGGGCGTGCCGCTGGTGCCTGGCTGGATCACGCCTGCACTGCCTATCGTGACGCTGTACCTGCAAGGCTTCGAGCCGGGGCCGCAGGCCGTCAAGGCCATGGTGGCGCTGCAAATCGAGGTGTGCATCATCTTCATCGTGCTGGGCGTGACCGGCCTGGGCAACCGACTGGTCAACTTCATTCCCAACTCGCTCAAGTGCGGCATCATCATCGGCGCGGGCATTGCCGCCATGATGGGCGAACTCAAGACGGGCGGCCGGGTGGAGGGCGCCCCCCTGTCCATCCTGCTGGGCTCCATGGTGGCGGCCTACATCCTGTTTTCCCTCTCGTTCAAGAGCGTGGTGCTGCGCAACAAGCTCGCCAAGATGATTTCCAACTTCGGCATGGTGCCCGGCATCGTGGTCGCCATGCTGGTTGGCTGGATCGCCAAAGAGTTCCCCTGGCCGAGCATCGAATGGGGCATCACCAGCCCCAACTTCGGCCTGCTGTATGAGCATCTGCCGCTGGTCGCGGGCTGGCCTGACACCGAGATGTACCTCAAGGCCATTCCCACCGCCCTTATCGCCTACGTGATCGCCTTTGGCGACATTCTGGTGGGCTTTACCCTGGTCAAGCGCGCCGATCACCAGCGCCCTGACGAAGTGATTGAAACCAACGTCACCCGCGTGCACCTGGTCACCGGCATCCGCAACGCCATCCAATCGGTGTTTGCGCCCTGGCCCGGCCTGGCTGGCCCGCTGTGGACACCTGTGCAGGCCACCACCGCCGAGCGCTACGCACTGGGACCCAAGGCCATGGACTCCATCTACAGCGGCCAAGGCACGTTCTGGATCTCCGGCCTCATCGCCATGTTCGTGCTGCCCCTGGTCACTCTGTTCAAGCCCGTGCTGCCGCTGGCGCTCTCGCTCACACTGATCCTGACGGCCTACATCTGCATCATGGTGGGCATGGAGGAGCTGAAGGACTCGGCCGAGCGCGGCGTAGCCGGCATCGTGGCCGTGACGCTGGCCATGCCCGATCCCAAAGCGACGATTTACGCCATCGTGGTGGGCCTGGTGCTGTACTTCCTCATCGAGCGTCAAAACGCCACGGAGCGCAGCAAAGGCGATTTGTCGATCATTTCCGACGGCACCGAAGCCATTGAAGCCGGTGATGAGCGCGGTCAGGCAGCCCGCAAAAACTGATCGCCGCCCCAGCGGCAACAGGCGCGATGCGACGCGGCAACGCGCCTGAGGGCTACAGCCGCGCGGGCGTATGGGCCGGGGAGTCGGGCCAGATGCTGGACTTCCTGGCGCGGCGCTTTCCGCGCGTGGATATGGCCGTGTGGCGCGCCCGCATTGCGCGCGGCGAGGTGCTCGACGCACAGGGCCGCCCCGTGCGCTGCGACACCCGTGTGGAAGGCCTCTCGCACGTCTTCTACCGCCGCACGCCCGAGCAGGAAGCGCCCATCCCCTTCGAGGCCCAGGTGCTCTACCAGGACGCGCACCTGGTCGTGGCCGACAAACCCCACTTTCTCCCCACCGCGCCAGGCGGCCAGTACGTCGAGCAAACCCTGCTGACCCGCCTGCAACGCCAGTTGCGCCTGCCGCGCCTGGCGCCCCTGCACCGCCTGGACAAGGACACGGCCGGTCTGGTGCTGCTCTCCCCCGAGCCTGCCGGGCGCGACGCCTGGCACACCCTGTTTCGCAGCCGCACCGTGCGCAAGCTGTATGAGGCCGTGGCGCCCTGGCGCGCCGAGCTGGAGCTGCCGCACACCCACGCCAGCCGCATGGAAGAAGGCGGTGCGCGCTTTTTCACCATGCACGAAGTGCCCGGCGCGCCCAACAGCCAAACCCATATCGAAATGGCCGCGCGCAGCGGCGCGTGGGCGCTGTACCGCCTGCGCCCGGTCACGGGCAAAAAACACCAGTTGCGCCTGCACATGGCGGCGCTGGGCGCGCCGATCCGGCACGACGCGTTTTACCCCGAGATCAACGACCCGCCGCCGGGCGACTACAGCCGCCCCCTGCAACTGCTGGCGCGCGAGCTGGCCTTTACCGACCCCGTCAGCGGCCGCGAGCGGGTGTTTGTCAGCCAGCAGCGGCTGCAATGGCCGCCTGATTAGACCTTTGATTACAAATCAAAAGAAAAGAAATCAACCCGTTTAGGCAAATCCAGCTTAGAGCTGAATACCATTTGATTTGCAATAACCCCACTCAGCCCAAAAAGTGCGTGCCTGCCCGCCAGGCCGCCCAGGCCAAGGCGCTGAAGTAGGCGATGGAGCCCAGCGTCATCACATGCCCGCCCAGCACCAGCAGGCCATCGCGCTGGGTGATGCCCAGCGCCAGCAGCAAGATACCGATGCCGGGCAGCGTGTTGGACAGGGGCACCAAGCCCAGCGGCAGCATCAGCAGCACGGCGGCCACCATGATGACCAGGCCGTTGATACGGTTCATGGCGCCGCGCGTGAGGGCGGGCAGGCGCTGGGGTTTGAGGTAACGATCCACCTTGCGCAAGATGCCCACGCCGCGTTGCAGCACGGGGCGCAAGCGGGCTGTTTCCACCTGGCGATCGGCCACGAAGGCGGGCAGCCACAGCGGGCGTTGCAGCGTCACCGAGATGGCGATGAGCAAGATGGCCAGCCCGAACACCGTGGAAACGCCCGGCAGCGAGACGGGGATGAGAAACGGCAGGCTGAGGATGGCGCAGAGCATGAGCAAGCCCTTGTCGCCCATCAAAGCCATCAGCTCGCGCACGGAGAAGGCCGGTTTGTCGATACGCGCCAGCAGTTGGGCCAGGATTTCGCTGGCCGACCACTGGGCGCCGCCCGGGCGGGCCTGGGCGTTGGCGTGGTCGTCGGCAGAGCGGTCAGAGGAATGGGGGGGATGGGACACGGCAGTGGGCGGGATAAAAGTGAAAGGGCCAGCAAAGGCCGCCAACAGGCTGTTCTGCGGGCGGCGGCGCTGAAATCAAGCTCCCCTTCTGTGACGACTTGTTGCGAGCCGCATCAGGGCATTGCAGCGCAGCTCGGGCCAGTTCAGCGCATCGCCGCCATGCGCTGCTCGATCACGCGGGCGCGCTGCTGCACGTAGCGGCCGCCGCCACGCCCGCTCGGTTGTGCGCTGGGTTGCCCACGCAGTTGCCCGCTGAGTTGCCGCCCCAACGCACGCGGCTGGGGCAGCAGCACGGCCAGTTGCGCGGCCTGGCGCGCACTCAGGCGCTGGGCGGGAATGGCGAAGTAGTGCTGCGCCGCTGCTTCGATGCCGTAGAGCGCATCGCCCCATTCGACGTGGTTGAGGTAGAGGTCCAGGATGCGGGGCTTGTCCAGCGCCGCCTCCAGCATCCAGGTCAGCGCCAGCTCCTGGCCTTTGCGCAGCAGGTTGCGCTCGCGGCTGAGGTAGAGGTTTTTCGCCAGTTGCTGGGTGATGGTGGAGCCGCCGCGCACGCGCCCGCCCGCCTCACCCTCGCGCCAGGCGCGCTGCACGGCTGGCCAGTCCACGCCGCTGTGGGTGAAGAAGTGGTTGTCCTCCGAAGCGATGACGGCCTTGCGGGCGTGATCGGCAATCTGCGCGCTGGCAACGGGCTGGTGCCGCCATACGGGCATGGACGCGGCATCGGCAGCCGTCGCCGAGGCAGCCTGGCGCAGCTTCTCCCACACCGCGCTGCGCTGGAAGCTGGTCGAAGGCGGCTGCCACAGCCGCAGCGAGAAGATGGAGAGCAAAAACACGATTTGCAGGCTCAGCCCGCACAACAGCAGCAACGCCAGCCAACGCCCCAGCCAGCGCAGCGCGGTGTGCATCATCTCCCCCATGGCGGCCAAACCTTGTGCGCCCACAGCCGCACTTACGCCAGCTCGCGGCGCAAGCGCTCCAGCACGGCGGCGCTGTCGGGGCGCACGCCGCGCCAGATGGCAAAGGCTTCGGCCGCTTGCTCGACCAGCATGCCCAGCCCGTCGCGCACGCGCACGGTCTTGCCGGCGGCCTGCATTTGGGCGCGCACTTCATCCAGAAAAGCAGCGGCGGCAGCGCCGTACATCATGTCGTAGGCCAGCGCGCCATCGGCCAGCAGCGCGCCTAGGCGGGCGATGGGCAGGCGCTGGCCTTGCAGGCTGCTGGCGGTGGCGTTGATGAGCACGTCGATAGCGGGCGCTGTGCCTGCGCCAGCCGGGGCGGCCAGGGCGGCATCCACCGCATCCAGCGCCAGGCTGTGCAGGGCCACGCCGTGTGCAGCGGCAAAGTCTGCGTGGCGCTGCGCCAGAGCCTGGGCTTTGTCTGCGCTGCGGTTGGCGATGGCGATGGCGGCGGGGCGCTGCTCGATCAGGGGCGCGAGCACACCCGCGGCCGCACCGCCCGCGCCCAGCAGCAGCACATGGCGCTGCGCCAGGGGCGTGGCGGCGTTGTGGGTGATGTCGCGCACCAGGCCCGCGCCGTCGGTGTTGAAGGCTTGGATCTCGCCACCGGGGTGCAGGGCCAGAGTGTTGGCCGCTTGCGCCAACGCCACCTGGGCATGGGCGCGGTGGGCGCATTGCGCGGCTTCGTGCTTGAAAGGGACGGTGACGTTGCAGCCTTTGACGCCCTCGGCCTGCAAGCGCGCCAGCGTGGCGGCAAAGCCATCGAGCGGGCTGAGGCAAGCGCTGTAACGCAGGGCCTGGCCGGTTTGCTCGGCAAACCATTGGTGGATTTGCGGCGAGCGGCTGTGGGCGATGGGGTTGCCGATGACGACGTAGGCATCGGTCGGGGCGGAAGTGGCTGGCATGGGCGGTTGGGCGTCGCTAAGATGATTTCAAACCAAAAGTAAACTCAGAGCAATCCATATGTTGCCGTAATAGGCATATTATATTTCCTATTGATTTGAAATAAAAAGCCTTCGGGCCGCGCAAAAGGGTTTGTGCGGCCCGAAGGGCGGGGCTGTGCAGCCTGGGGGTTAGGGCCTGTTCAGTCCTTCAGCCCGGCAGCCGCGCGCAGGGCTGCAGCCCGGTCGGTGGCCTCCCAGGTGAACTCCGGCTCATCGCGGCCGAAGTGGCCGTAGGCGGCGGTTTTCTCGTAAATGGGGCGGCGCAAGTCCAGCATTTCGATGATGCCGCGCGGGCGCAGGTCGAAGTGCTCTTGCACGAGCTGGGCGATTTGCTCGTCCGGGATCACGCCCGTGCCTTCGGTGTAGACGGTGACGTTGATGGGCTTGGCCACGCCGATGGCATAGGAGACTTGGATTTGCGCCTGGCGCGCCAGCCCGGCGGCCACGATGTTCTTGGCCACGTAGCGCGCGGCGTAGGCGGCAGAGCGATCCACCTTGGTGGGGTCCTTGCCGCTGAAAGCGCCGCCGCCGTGCGGGCAGGCGCCGCCGTAGGTGTCGACGATGATCTTGCGGCCCGTCAGCCCGCAATCGCCCTGCGGCCCGCCGATGACGAAGCGGCCCGTGGGGTTGACCAGGTATTTCGTGTCCTTGAGCCATTCCTTGGGCAGCACGGGCTTGATGATTTCCTCGATCACGGCCTCGATGAAGCTGTCCTTGAGCTTGGTGGCCGTCTCGCTCTGGTCGGGGCTGTGCTGGGTGGAGAGCACCACGGTGTCGATGCTGTGGGGCTTGCCGTCCACATAGCGCATGGTCACCTGGCTTTTGGCGTCGGGGCGCAAGAAAGGCAGACGGCCATCGCGGCGCAACTGGCTTTGGCGCTCGACCAGGCGGTGCGCGTAGTAGATGGGCGCGGGCATCAGCTCGGGCGTTTCGTCGCAGGCGTAGCCAAACATCAGGCCCTGGTCGCCCGCGCCGATGTTGAGTTCGTCGTCGCTGGCCTTGTCCACGCCCTGGGCGATTTCCTGGCTTTGCTTGTCGTAGGCCACCAGCACGGCGCAGCCTTTGTGGTCGATGCCGTACTCGGTGTTGTCGTAGCCGATGCGCTTGATGGTGTCGCGCGCGATCTGGATGTAATCGACGCTGGCGCCGGAGGTGATTTCACCGGCGAGCACCACCAGGCCGGTGTTGGTCAGCGTCTCGGCGGCCACGCGGCTCAGGGGGTCTTGCGCGAGCAGCGCATCTAAAATGGCGTCCGAAATCTGGTCGGCCACCTTGTCGGGATGGCCTTCGGAGACCGATTCCGACGTAAACAGAAAATCATTAGCCATAAAAAAAGCTCCTTCTCAAGAAGTTAAGGGTCACTGGCGTTGCCTGCTGCCTTATCTCGATGAAGAAGAAGCTCTGGCGAACGCTTTAGCAGCATTTGTCTGGAGCATTGCGCCCCGCCGCCCTGCAAGTTGCCCGTTAACTCGGCGGCTAAAGCGGCCGATTCTAATCCTCCCCCTTCTTCATGACCTTCCTTTTGCGCCTGTTCTCCCTGCTGCCCATGCGGCTGTTGCAGCTTTTGGGCTGGGCGCTGGGCTGGCTGGTATTTGCCGCCTCGCCCACCTGGCGGCGGCGCTTTGTCGCCAACGCCGCCCAGGCGGGCTACCGCTTTGCACAGGTGCGCGCCGCCGTCGGCCATGCCGGGCGCATGGTGGCGGAGCTGCCCAAGCTCTGGTGCGGCCCGCCCGTGCCCGTGGCGCTGGGGCCTGCCGAGCGCGCGTTGCTCGATCGCATCCGGGCCAGCGGGCGCGGCGTGCTGTTCATGACGCCGCACATGGGCTGCTTTGAACTGTCCTCGCAAACCGTGGCGCAGTACCTGCAATTGGGCGGGGGCAAGGGTGAGGGGGAGAGTGACAGGCGCGGGCCGATGGTGGTGCTCTACCGCCCCGCCCGCCAGGCCGCGCTGGCGCGGCTGCTGCAAACGGCGCGCAACCGCCACGGCCAAGTCGCCGTGCCCACCGACATGGGCGGCGTGCGCGCCATGCTCAAAGCCCTGCGCAAAGGCGGCGCCGTCGGCCTGCTGCCCGATCAGGTGCCGCCCTGGGGCATGGGCGAATGGGCGCCTTTTCTGGGCAAGCCCGCCTACACCATGACGATTGCCGCGCGGCTGATTGCGCAAACCCGCCCGCTCATCGTCATGGCCCGCTGCGAGCGCCTGGGGCTGTGGCAAGGCGGCTACCGCCTGGTGCTGCAAGAGCTGGCGCTGGATGCGCGCAGCGACCCGAGCGCCCTGGTGCGCCAGATCAACGAAGCCGTGCAGCAGCAAATCCACGCCTGCCCGCAGCAATACATGTGGGGCTATGCGCGCTACAAAGTACCGCGCGGCATGCCCGCCGATCAGCCCCACCCGCAGCGGCTGGAGGAGTTGCAGCCATGAGCGCCGCGCCGTCACCCAACGCACCGCCCGCCGCACCACCCCCGCCACCGCCGCCGCGCCTGGGCCAGCGTCTGGGCGGCTGGGCCACCATCGGCCTGATGCGCCTGCTGGCCTGCCTGCCGCTGCCGCTGCTGCGCGCGCTGGGCTGGGCGCTGGGGCAGGTGCTTTACATGCTGGCACGCCCGCGCCGGCGCGTCACCCTCATCAACCTGCGCCTGTGCTTCCCCGAAGAAAGCGAGGCCCAGCGCCGCCGCTGGGCGCGCGCCTCGTTTGTGTACTTTTGCCAGACCTGGCTCGATCGCAGTTGGCTGTGGCTGGCCGCGCCGGACAAAATCCGCCAGCGCGTGCGCGTGCGCGGCATTGAGCACATGCGCGCGCCCGGCCCCGTCATCCTGCTGGCGCCGCATTTCTACGGGCTGGATGCCGCAGGCGTGGCGATGGCGCTGGAGAACACGCGCACCGCCGTGAGCATTTACACCACCCAGCCCAACCCGGTGCTCAACGCCTGGATCAAGCAGCGGCGCGCGCGCTTTGGCCGCGTGCTGCTGTTCAACCGCGCCCAGGGGCTGCGCCCCGTCATCAAGGCGCTGCGCGAAGGCGGGGCGCTGTTTTTGCTGCCGGACATGAATTTCGGCCCGCGCGAATCGATCTTCGTGCCGTTTTTCGGCGTGCCTGCGGCCACCGTGGCCTCGCTGCCGCGCTTTGCCAGCATGGGCGGCGCGCGCGTGCTGCCGCTGCTCTCGCGCGTCACGCCCCAGGGCTACGACATCGAGCTGCTGCCCGCCTGGGGCGACTTTCCCAGCGGCGACGATGTGGCCGATACCGTGCGCATGAACCGGGAGGTCGAAGCCTGGATTCGCACCATGCCAGCGCAGTATTTCTGGGTGCACAAACGCTTCAAAACCCGCCCGCCGGGCGAGCCGCCGGTGTATTGATGGGTTTTATTTCCATTTCAAAGGAAATAAAATCACCCAGTTTCGACTTGATGGTCATCAAGTGATATTTCGCTTGATTGGATTCCCGAAAATATCCAATCAAAGGAAACAAGACCTTTTGATGAATATGCCGAAATAGGGCAATTTTTTTGCCTTTGATTGAAATAACCTCGACCTCCAAACAGGCGCTCATGCCCCTGCAACGGCTTGGCCACGCTGCGGCTGCGCCATCGCCTCGATGAGAAAACGCAGGCGCTTGCGGCCCATCCAGGTGTCGGTCTCCAGCCGGTAGGCCAGATGGGCCTGCGCGGGCAGGCGCTCGGTGCGGCCGAACCAGATGCCTTCGACCACCTGGCCCTGGTGCAGCAGTTGCAGGCTCAGGTGCTTGCCCGCCACCACGCGTTGCTCCAGCACGTGCAGCGGCTCCATGAACAGCGGCGCGGCAAAGCCCTGGCCCCAGACTTGGCTTTGCAGGGCGTCGGCCGTCTCCACATTGCGGTAGTGCGCGGGCAGCGGGCCATCGACCCAGGTGGCGCCGGTCAGCGCCGCTTCGTCCAGCCATTCTTCGGCGATGGTTTGCAGGGCGCTCTGGAAGGTCTCCAGATGCTCGGCGCGCAGGGTGCAGCCTGCGGCCATGGCATGGCCGCCGAATTTCTCCAGCACCTGGGGGTGGCGTTTGGCGAGCAAATCCAGCGCATCGCGCAGGTGAAAGCCGGCGATGGAGCGCCCCGAGCCTTTGAGCAGCCCGCCGCCATCCTGCGCGGCGCTGGGCGCAAAGACGAAGGTGGGGCGATGAAATTGCTCCTTGATGCGCGCGGCGACGATGCCCACCACGCCTTCATGAAAACCGCCATCGGCCACGGTGATGGCGGCGGGCATGCGGGTGTTGCGCGCCAGGCGTTGCAGCACGCTGCCGATGGCCACTTGCTTCATGTCGCTTTCCAGGCTGCGGCGCTGGCGGTTGATGTCATCGAGAATCTGGGCCAGCTCCTCGGCGCGGGCGGGGTCGTCGGTGAGCAGGCACTCGATGCCCAGCGTCATGTCCGTCAGGCGCCCGGCGGCGTTCAGGCGCGGCGCCAGCGCAAAGGCCAGATCGCCCGCGTGGGCATGGGCGGCGTTGCGGCGGCTGAGCTCAAACAGCGCGCGCATGCCCGGCGGCATGTGGCCCGCGCGCATGCGCGCCAGACCTTGGCTGGCCAGCAGGCGGTTGTTGGCGTCCAGCGGCACGACGTCGGCCACGGTGCCCAGCGCCACCAGCGGCAGCAGGGCATCGAGCCGGGGCTGGCTGCGCGCATCGAACGCGCCGCGCGCGCGCAGCAGGCCGCGCAGGGCGAGCAAGACGTAAAACATCACGCCCACACCGGCGAGGTTTTTGCTGGCAAAGGCGCAGCCAGGCTGGTTGGGGTTGACCAGCGCGTCGGCCTCGGGCAGGGCGGCGGCGGGCAGGTGGTGGTCGGTCACCAGCACTTGCATGCCCAGCGCGCGCGCGTGGGCCACGCCGTCCAGGCTGGCGATGCCGTTGTCCACCGTCACCAGAAGCTGGCCGCCCAGGGCGTGCACGCGCTCGGCCAGGCGCGGGGTGAGGCCGTAGCCATCTTCGATGCGGTTGGGCACGAGGTAGTCCACCTGCGCCGCGCCCAGCATGCGCAGGCCGCGCAGGGCGACCGTGCAGGCGGTGGCGCCGTCGCAGTCGTAATCGGCCACGACGACGATGCGCCGCTGCTGCGCGATGGCGTCGGCCAGCAAGGCGGCGGCGGCATCAATGCCTTTGAGCGGCGCAGGCGGCAGCAGGGCTTGCAGGCGCTGGTCGAGTTCTTCAGCGCTGACGACGCCGCGCGCGGCAAACAATTGCGCCAGCAAAGGGTGCGTGCCCGCTTGTTGCAAGGTGTGCACGGCTTGGGCAGGAATGGGGCGGGGCAGAAAACGCATGAAATACCACAGGCCAAGGCAAGGCGGGAGGGCTGAGACAGGCAGCCAATCCGCACCATCTACCAATCAAAGAGCATTTTTTCAATTTGAAAAATAAATAGGGGATTGCCATAACAAACCCATCCCATTTTCCTTTGTTTTGTAAAATTCAAAGCTGCGCCAGCAGCGCCGTGACGGGATCGGCCCCGCTGCGCCAGGGCGGCCATTGCTGCCAGCGCCGGGCCAGGCGGGCGAGCCAGCCGCTGCGCGCGGGGGCCAGCGCCACGGCGTGCTGCGGGCCAGCCAGGATCAGCTCGCAGGGCTGGCCGCTTTGCACCTGGCGCAGCAGCTCGGCCAGCACGCAGGCATCCAGCGCCTGCCACTCCTGCGCCCAGCCGTAGAAGTCGCCTTGCAGCGCGGGGGCGCGCAGCGCGGCATGGGTATGCAGGCGCTCCAGCCGCGCCACGGCGTGCGCCGCATCGGCCGGGGCATGGCCCGCGCCTGAAAACCACAGCGCGTTGATGGGCAGCAGGCCCTGGGCGGCGCGCGCGTCGTTGACGGGGTGATCGTGCAACAGCATTTGCGCCTCGGCCTGCGCGCGTTGCAGCAAGCGCGTGTGCGCCAGCGCGGGGGTGTAGAGCCGCACGTCCTGCCGCGCCACACGGTCGATGGAGGGCAGGGCCAGCCCGCGCAACCACGGCGCCTGCGCCAGCCAACTGCCCGCCGGGCCGGGGTGCAGGCTCAGGCCGTCTTCGGCCCAGAGGGTTTGCAGGCTGTGGCGCAAGGCCTCCAACTGCTCGGGCGGCAGGGGTGAGAGGGCGGGATCGACCAAGGTGATGCTGTCGGTGGCGATGTGCACATGGCAGGGCGTGACCTGCGCCCAGCCATCGCCCGCCTGCACGCCATGGCCGTGCTGCGCGGCCAGCAATGCGGCCAGGGCGGGCGGGCTCTCCGCGTTGGCGTTGGCGTTGGCGGCCTCCTCCGCAGCAGGAGAGTCTGTCAACGCCGCCTGCACCCAGGCGCGCTCGTGCGCAGCCAGGCCATCGTCGCCCTCGGCCCATTCGCCCGCCGCCGCGCCACGCAGCCAACGCACGGGTTGCAGCAGGGGCAGCAGCGCCTGCAAATGCGGGGTGTGCAAGCGCTCGCCCGTGGCCTGGAAAAAGTCCCGCATGCCATCTATGGCGGCAAAGGGCAGGATGTGGATGGGAGCAGTGGGCATAGGCGGGTGGGCGGCACGAAAGGCGGGCGATTCTAGAGCGTGTGATGCACTTTTCGCCCCCCGCGAGAGCGCCCCGGCGTGTGCAGTGCAAGGCGCCGTCCCCGCCGCAGCCTGGCTGCGCTGCAAGGGGACGGCAACGCCGCAATGCGCATGCCGGGGCGCTTCTGCCTTCGGGCTGGCCCCAAAACCATGCACTCGCTGCGTTGGCCCGCTTACCAAGGCAGCCAGCCTTGGCGGCGCGCGCCGCCTTGCGATTACACGGTTTTGGGGCCAGCGCGGGGGAGCGCAAAGTGCATCACACGCTCTAGGGGGTGTTGAGCTTGGGTTTGCGAAGCGGTTTTTCGAGGCAAAAGCCGCAGATGCAAGGCGAAAACGCTTGCAAGGCCCGAACACCTTGCAAGCGTTTTCAACGCAGCAGTTGCGGTTTTTTGACCGAAAACACCGCCGCAATACGGAGTCTCAACAACCCCTTGGGGCCTACGGGGCATCGGGCATCGGGTACAGCGGCACGTCGTGGCGGGCGGCCAGCGCCTCCAATTGCGCGCAACTGCGCCCGGCGACGAAGCGGGCAATGGCCGCGCGGGTGTCGTCAGCCAGCATGTCCGGCGCGGCTTCGGCCTGGGCGGCATCGCCAAGAGCGCCAGCATCAATCAGCACCTGTTGCCACAACCGCAGGGCAAAGTGCGGCTCCAGCGCCGCCACTGCCACGCGGCCATCCAGGCATGGGTAGATGCGGTAGCCCGCGTGCTGGCCGCCCAGGATTGCCGTGGGCTGGGTCAGGCCCCAGCGGCGCGGAATGGCCAGCCAGCGCGCACCGTCGAGCAAGGCCACCTCACGCACGCAGCCCGCACCGCTGCGCTCGCGCGCCAGCAGGCAGGCCAGCACCGCTTCGCTGGTCAGCAGCGCACCGGCCATATCCGCCAGCAGCGAGGCGGGCATCTCCATGCCCGGCACCAGGCCCGCTTCCGCCTGGTAGGTCAAGTCGTGGCCGGCTTCGTTGGCCCGGTCGCTGCCATCACCCCCCTGGCCCAGCGCGCCGACGATTTGCACCACATTCAAGCGGGGGTGGCGCGCCTGCAAGGCGGCTGCGTCCAGCCCCAGCCGCGCCATGGCCGCCGGGCGAAACGAGGTGAGCAGCACATCGGCCTGCGCCAGCAGGGCATGCAGGCGTTGCTGGCCCTGGGGCGATTTCAAGTTCGCCTGCACCACTTCCACCCTTTCATGCATTTCGGCATAGGCGCGCGCTTCGTACACGGCCATGGGATCGCTGGTGGCTGCACCCGCTGGCGCAGGCGCTTCCACCTTGGTGCAACGCGCCCCCAGGCTGCGCAAACGCATCAGCGCCGCAGGCCCGGGCAGATTGAGCGCCAGGCTGACGATGTGCACGCCCGCCAGCATGGCATGGGCGGCGGTGGGAGAGGTGGAGGGGGACATGGTTGCTCCTTTGAACACGCTCTGAATCGTTGGCAGGCGGGATGCATGCAAAGAAACCATCCACCCCCACTGGCGGCACGCCTGCACCGCCCGGCCATCATAGGCGTCGCGCGCGGGATTGGGCGCACTGGCACAATCGCGGGCTTTCCCGAATACCCCCACTTTGACAGGCCCTTCATGACCGCCGCCGCCCCTGCCGCCTCTTCTGCCACGCCCCCTGCCCTGCCGCCGCTGCGCTTGGCGGGGCTGGAGCCTTTGACCATCGACGAGGGCACGCTGTTCGTCAACATTGGCGAGCGCACCAACGTCACCGGCTCCAAGGCGTTTGCGCGCATGATTCTCAACGGCCAGTATGAAGAAGCCCTGGCCGTGGCGCGCCAGCAGGTGGAGAACGGCGCGCAAATCATCGACGTGAACATGGACGAGGCCATGCTGGACTCCAAGGCGGCGATGGTGCGCTTTCTGAACCTGATTGCCAGCGAGCCGGACATTGCGCGCGTGCCCATCATGGTCGATTCCTCCAAGTGGGAGGTGATCGAGGCCGGGCTGCGCTGCATCCAGGGCAAGGGCGTGGTCAACTCCATCTCGATGAAGGAGGGGGTGGAGGAGTTCAAGCGCCAGGCCACGCTCATCAAGCACTACGGCGCGGCGGCCGTGGTGATGGCCTTTGACGAGAAGGGCCAGGCCGACACCTTTGCGCGCAAGATCGAAATCTGCGAGCGCGCCTATCGCATCCTGGTCGATGAGGTGGGCTTCCCGCCCGAGGACATCATCTTCGACCCCAACATCTTCGCCGTGGCCACCGGCATCGAGGAGCACGACAACTACGCCGTGGAGTTCATCGAGGCCACGCGCTGGATCAAGCAAAACCTGCCGGGCGCAAAAGTCTCGGGCGGGGTGAGCAACGTCTCCTTCAGCTTTCGCGGCAACGACCCGGTGCGCGAGGCCATCCACACCGTGTTCCTCTACCACGCCATTGCGGCGGGCATGGACATGGGCATCGTCAACGCCGGCATGATTGGCGTGTATGACGACCTGGAGCCGACCTTGCGCGAGCGCGTGGAGGACGTGATCCTCAACCGCCGCCCCGATGCGGGCGAGCGCCTGGTGGAAATTGCCGAAAGCGCCAAGGGCCAGGCCAAGGACGAGAGCAAAAAGCTCGAATGGCGCGGCACGCCAGAACACCCCGTGCCGGTGGAAAAGCGCCTGGCCCATGCGCTGGTGCAGGGCATCACCGACTTCATCGTGCAGGACACGGAAGAGGCCTGGCAGGCCATTCGCGCCAAAGGCGGGCGGCCGCTGCACGTCATCGAAGGGCCGCTGATGGACGGCATGAACATCGTGGGCGACCTGTTCGGCCAGGGCAAGATGTTTTTGCCGCAGGTGGTCAAATCCGCGCGCGTGATGAAGCAGGCCGTGGCCCACCTGGTGCCCTACATCGAGGAGGAAAAGCGCCAGCTCCAGGCCAGCGGCGCGCAGGTCAAGAGCAACGGCAAGATCGTCATGGCCACCGTCAAGGGCGATGTGCACGACATCGGCAAGAACATCGTCTCCGTCGTGCTCGAGTGCAACAACTTCGAGGTCGTCAACATGGGCGTGATGGTGCCCTGCCACGAAATCCTCGCCAAAGCCAAGGAAGAAGGCGCGGACATCATCGGCCTCTCGGGCCTGATCACCCCCAGCCTGGAGGAAATGCAGTACGTGGCCGGGGAGATGCAAAAGGACAACTGGTTCAAGGAGCGCGGCATCCCGCTGCTCATCGGCGGCGCCACCACCAGCCGCGTGCACACCGCCGTGAAGATCGCGCCGCACTACGAAGGCCCGGTCGTCTACGTGCCCGATGCCTCGCGCAGCGTGGGCATTGCGCAAAACCTGCTGGGCGAAGGCGCCAGCGCCTTCATCGCCGAGACCCAGGCCGATTACGAGCACGTGCGCCAATTGCACGCCAACAAAAAGCCCGCCGCGCTCTGGCCGCTGGACAAGGCGCGCGCCAACGCCACCCCCATCGACTGGAGCGCCTGGCAACCCGCCACGCCGCGCGCGCTGGGGCGGCGCGTATTCCACAACATCGATTTGCGCGAGCTGGAGCGCTTCATCGACTGGGGGCCGTTCTTCCAGACCTGGGACCTGGCTGGCCCCTTCCCCGCCATCCTGGACGACGAAATCGTCGGCGTCGAGGCGCGGCGCGTCTATGCCGATGGCCAGGCCATGCTGCGCAAGATCATCGACGGGCGCTGGCTCAAGGCCAGCGGCGTCATGGGCCTGTACCCGGCCAACAGCGTGGGCGACGACATCGTTTTCTACCGCGACGAGGCCCGCACCCAGCCACTGATGACCTGGTGGGGCCTGCGCCAGCAAGCGCCCAAACAGGCAGTGGGCGGCGTCATGCGCCCCAGCCGCTGCCTGGCCGACTTCGTCGCGCCCCAAAGCAGTGGCATTGCCGACTACGCCGGCATGTTCGCCGTCACCGCCGGGCTGGACATCGAGAAAAAAGAAAAGGAATTCGAGCGCGCGCTGGACGACTACTCGGCCATCATGCTCAAGGCCCTGGCCGACCGCCTGGCCGAAGCCTTTGCCGAATACCTGCACTGGCGCGTGCGCACCGACCTGTGGGGCTACGCCGCGCAGGAGGCGCTCACCAACGAGGAGCTGATCGCCGAGAAATACCAGGGCATCCGCCCCGCGCCCGGCTACCCCGCCTGCCCCGACCACAGCGCCAAAATCGCCTTGTTCGAGACCCTGCGCACCGACGAAATCGGCATGCGCCTGACCGAAAGCCTGGCCATGTGGCCCGCCTCCAGCGTCAGCGGCTTTTACATCGCCCACCCCGAGAGCAGCTACTTCACCCTGGGCAAGATCGGCCAGGACCAACTGCAAGACATGGCCCAGCGCCGCGCCATGCCCGAGGACGAACTGCGCCGCCTGCTCGCGCCCGTGCTGGAGCATTGAGCACTGGCGGTGCGTTGGGCGCGCCGCGCTCAAGCAGGTTCACTTTCCCGCCAACACGATCTAACACATGTTACGAACGGCCTAGAATGGCGTTGCCCTTTCGGAGTCTGACCGCCATCGTGCGCAGGCTTGGGGCGACCAACCACACCAACGGAGGATGTCATGCAATACAAAACCCCCTTGCTCGGCGCCGCGGCCCTGGCCTTGAGTCTGGCGTTTGCCCCTGCGGCGCAAGCGCAGAAAAACCGTCTGGAGGCCAATGCCTACAAACGCTGCGAAGCCCACCAGCAGCACGACGCGATGTGCCGGGCGCGGGTGCGCGGCGGGGCGGATGTGCGCATCACGGGCAGCGTGCGCGGCGGCGGACTGTTGCGGGAAAACCTGCTGGCGCCGCACGCCATGCCCAGCGCTGCGGGCAAGCCTGTGTTGATGACTTGGGACAGAAAGGCCAATCTGACCACTTACGGGCGCGTGCCCTCGGCGCACCAGCCGTGGCGCGATCCAGCGCGCTGGTATTACTGATCGCCCCTGGCCGCGCCCCGCAAGGCGCGCCCGGCCTGCGGCGGCTGGATGGCGCAGAAAAGCCATGAAAACAGCAAACCCTGGCGCGTCTGGCGTGCCAGGGCTTTCTTTTGGCCGGTTGCGGCATCACCAAAATTATCAATCAAAGGAATAAAAACAAACCTATTTCGGCTTGATAGGCATTGTAGTCATTTTCCTTTGATATAAAAATACAACAATACCGACGCACATGGCGCTGCGATGGGGCGGCCTCTCCCTATGGGATGTGCTCCTGAGGGGTGTGGTCGGCCAGGCGCTCCGCCGCCCGCTGCACGGCATCCACCCGCGCCTGGTGAATGCACTGACCGATGGCTTCGCCGCGCAACCCTTGGCGGGCGGCTTGCTGGGCGATGGCGGCGGTGTCCACCTGCTTGGCCTGCTGCCACGCGCCCATCAGCACGCGCCGCGCCAGCCAGTCGGGCGCGGACTGGCCGTGGGCGTAGGCGCACACTTGCAAGGCCAGCGCCAGGCGCTGGGGGCGGCGGAAGGCATCGCAGCGCTCCAGCAGTTGCACGATGGTTTGGGCGGGGTCGGTTTGGGTTGGGCTGGTTTGGGCGGCTTGGACGCAGGCATCCTTTGAGGCCATCGGCGCTGCGCTGGCGGCCAAAGCGTTGACGTTGCTCCAGGCGCTGAAGGCAGCGCATTCTCGGGCGGCCAGATCGGCCAGATCGCGCACATCGGCGGGAATTTTCATGCGCTGGGCCAGGGCGTCGCGCTCGGCGCTGCTGAGGGCGTGGGCCAGACAGGCGTAGCGCACAGCCAGCGGGGCGCGCTCCTGGCAGGCCAGCGCCAGCATGGCCAGGGCGTGCTCGCCTGCATGCTCGCCGTGGCCCGGGGGGGCAGCGCGTTGCCACAGGGCTTCCAGCTCGGGCAAGGCCACGGCCAGCGCCCCGCAAGCGCGCAGGGTGTGGAGCATGCGCTGGGGGGCTGGCTCCATCAAGCCACGGGCGATTTCCTGCCAAACGCGCTCGGCAGTCAGGTGCGCGACTTCGCCCGCATCGACCATGTGGCGCATGAGCTGCATGGTTTCGCTGGCGATGGCGAAATCGGCAAAGCGGGCGGCAAAACGCGCCAAGCGCAGGATGCGCAAGGGGTCTTCGGCAAAAGCGTCGCTGACGTGGCGCAGCACTTTGCCTGCCAAGTCGGCGCGGCCGCCAAATGGGTCGATGTATTCGGGCGCGCCGTCTGCGCCCTGGCGCTGGGCAATGGCGTTGATGGTGAGGTCGCGCCGCGCCAGGTCTTGCTCCAGCGTGACGTGCGGCGCGGCATAAACGGTAAAGCCTTTGTAGCCCACGCCGCTTTTGCGCTCGGTGCGCGCCAGCGCGTATTCCTCATGGGTTTGCGGGTGCAGGAAAACGGGGAAGTCCTTGCCCACGGCGGTGAAGCCTTGCTCCAGCATCCATTGGGGCGTGGCGCCGACGACAACCCAATCGCGGTCTTGCAGGGGCAGGCCCAGCAGCGCGTCGCGCACTGCACCGCCGACCATGTAAATCTGAATGGGGGAAGACGGCTGTTGCTGCATCGGTTTCCACTGCTTTCCCGTGGCGCGCCCTGCAAGAGGGGCATCAGCGCCCGAGGCGGTAAGGCTCCTCGAAGGGGCGGAAGTCGTGCTCGGCGCAGGCTTCGCGCACCCATTGCTGCACGCTGGGCAGCGCCTGCACGGCCTGCATGTATTGGCGGGCGGTGGCGCTGACGGGCAAGGCATAAGTCTCGAACCGCATGACGACGGGGGCAAAAAAGGCATCAACCAAGGTGAAATCGCCAAACAGCAGGCCGCCTTCATGGTGGCGCAGCAGCTCGCTCCACATGGCGTCCAGCCGGGCCACGTCCTGGCGCAGGTCTTCATGGTCGCGCCAGGCCAGCGCGCCAGCCTCGGGCAGACGGGCCTCAATGTTCATGGGGCAGAGGCGGCGCAGGGCTTTGAAGCCGGTGTGCATTTCCGCGCAGATGCTGCGTGCCCGCGCCCTTTCATGCATGGAGGCGGGCCACAAGCGCTGCTCGGGGAATTTCTCGGCCAGATACTCGGCAATGGCCAGCGAGTCCCACACCACCAAGTTGCCGTCCACCAGCACGGGCACAGTGCCTGCGGGGCTGATGGCGCCGATGGTTTTCTTGAATTCCGAGCCGCGCTCGAAGCTGTCAAAACGCACGCGCACTTCGCGAAAGGCAATGCCTTTTTCCCGCAGCATCAGCCAGGGCCGCATGGACCAGGCAGAGTAGTTTTTGTTGCCGATGTAAAGCGTTAAGGCAGGCATGGCGTTTTTTTACCTTTCGATGTGCTGGCGCAATGGCGGGGGCGCGATTGAACAACGCTATTGCACAGGCCAGATCACGCCGTTGTCATTGAGGATGGCGTCCAGCGGCTGGTCGTGCGGCTCGGGTTCGAAGTCGTCGATGAAGCCCTCCGTATAGCCCAGGCCGACGGTGTAGGGGCGCGGCGACAGCTCAGCGAGCGTGCGGTCGTAAAAGCCGCCGCCGTAGCCCAGCCGGTAGCCGCCGGGGCCATAGCCCACGCAGGGCACGAACAGCAAGGTGGGCTCCAGCACTTCGGTGTCCTTGGGTTTGGGGATGCCGTAGGCGTCCTCCTCCATCGGGCAGCCGGGGTACCAAGCGTGAAAGCGCAGGGTTTTGTGCACCTTGTCCACCACCGGCAGGGCGATGCGGCGGCGCAGCGGCTCGTCCAGCAGCTCGCCATCTTCCTTCCAGCGGTGCAGCGCGGGCAGCGGATCGAATTCGCCCTTGATGGGCCAATACGCGCCGATAACGGTTTCATGGCGATGCACCAGCCAAAAACGCATCACTTGCTGCAATTGGGCGTTTTTCACCGCGCGCTCGGCCATGTTGACGCGCTGCTGTACCAGTCTTTTCCTCAGCGTGGCTTTGTCCATCTCATAATCCCCGGCATGCGAATACCTGACCCGCGATCGACCCCCATTCTGACATCAGTTTGCGCCGCCTTTGCCCTGCTGGGCGCTGCCGTGCAAGCGCAACCGCAGGCGGCCAGCACCGCCCCAACCGGCCCGCTGGCTGCGGCTGTGCAAGCCGCCTCGCATGCGGCGGGCGACAAGGTCATCGTGCAAATGCGCGCAGCGTATGCCTCCAAAAACCAGGCCCGCCTGGCGCAATTGCTGCCGCTGGTGCAAGGCCACCCGCTGGAGGGCTGGGGCGCGTATTGGGCGCTCAATGTGCGCCTGAAAGAAGCCAGCCGCGAGGAGGTCGATGCCTTTCTGGCGCGCTACCGGGGCAGCTACGTGGAGGATCGCCTGCGCAACGATTGGCTGCTGCAACTGGGCCAGCGCCGCCAGTGGGCCGAGTTCAGCCACTACGCCAAGGGCTTTCGCATGCAGGACGATCCGCAAGTGGCCTGCTATGAGCTGCTGATTGACGACATCCAGGGCCGCGCCACCCCTGCCGCGCCGCAGCGCGCCCTCTCGCTGTGGTGGGGGCAAACCAAGGCCGACGACGGCTGCCACCATGCGGTGGAGGAGTTTTTTGCCGATGGCCGCATCCAGGCAGCCGACATCTGGCAGCGCGCCCGCATTGGCGCGCACCTGGGGCGCGCCGCCATCGTGCGCCAGGCGGTGACGATGGCAGCCCCGCAATCGCTGCCCTACGTCGATCAGGCCATGGGCAAACCCGCCGCTTTTTTGCAGCACAAGGCGCTGGCCACCGATGCCGCGCGCCTGGCGCTGGCGCACGTGGCTTTGGCGCGGCTGGCCGCCAGCGACGAAGCCGCGGCCGCCGCCTACATGCAAACCGATTGGGCCAAGCGCCTGCCGCAGGCCGAGCGCGATTTCGTCTGGGGCGCGATCGGGCGCTGGGCGGGCATCCGCCTCTCGCCGCAGGCCAGCGGCTACTTCGCGCAGATCAAGAACGACCGCCATCTGCTGACCGAGCAGCAGCAATGGAAGGTGCGCGCAGCTCTGCGCGCTGGGCAGTGGGCGCAAGTGGCTTCGGCCATTGACGCCATGGATATGGACGAGCAGCAAAAGCCCACCTGGACGTATTGGCGCGCCCGTGCTCTGCAAGCCACCGGCAAGCCCGACGACCAGGCCCGCGCGCAAAGCCTGTTGCAGTCCATCGCCGGGCTGACGGGTTTTTACGAGCAACTGGCCTACCACGCCATTGGCGGCAAAGTCATGGCCCCGCCTGAGCCAGCGGCGCTCACGCCCGACGAGCAAGCCCGCGCCACCAACAATCCCGGCCTGCGCCGCAGCATTTACGCCATCCACATCGGCCTGCGCAGCGAGGGGGTGCGCGAGTGGAACTACACCACCAACCTGCACCAAAAAGGCGGCATGAGCGACCGCGACCTGCTGGCCGCCGCCGAATTCGCCTGCCGCTACCACGTGTGGGATCGCTGCATCAACACCAGCGAGCGCACCAAAGGTTTCATGAGCTTTCGCCAGCGCTACCCCATGCCGTTCAAGGACGCGGTGGTGGCGCGCACGGCGGAAATCGGGCTGGATCCGGCCTACGTCTATGGCCTGATCCGGCAGGAGAGCCGCTTCATCATGGATGCGCGCTCCAGCGTGGGCGCTTCGGGGCTGATGCAAGTGATGCCCGCCACGGCGCGCTGGACGGCCAAGCGCATCGGGCTGGAGAACTTCCAGACCAGCGACCTCAACCACAAAGAAACCAACATCGCCATCGGCACCGCCTATCTGAAGCTGGCGCTCGATGAGTTTGCCGGCTCCATGCCCCTGGCCGCTGCGGCCTACAACGCCGGGCCGGGCCGCCCGCGCAACTGGCGCAACGGCCCCGAGCTGGAGGCGGCCATCTGGGCCGAGAACGTGCCGTTCAACGAAACGCGCGATTACGTGCAGAAAGTGCTGGCCAACGCCACGGTGTATGGCGCCATCCTCAGCGGCCAGCCCCAGTCGCTGGGCAGCCGCCTGGGCCTGTCCATCGGCCCGCGCCCCGAAGGCAGCCCCGCCGCTATTGCGGATTTACCATGATCCAATCAAAGTAAAATCTACTTTAGCACCATCATGCCGAAACAAGGCATTTTCTTTGCCTATTGATTTGTAAAAAACCGCTCATGAGGCCACATTGGCCATGAGCGGTTTTGCATGTGCGGTATGGCTTAGGAGCGCTGGGTCAAGCCGCCGCCATCACTCCGGGCGCGAATTGGCATCGGCCACGCACAGCGCCGTCATGTTGACGATGCGGCGCACGGTGGTGCTGGGGGTGAGGATGTGCACGGCCTTGGCCGCGCC
The DNA here is from genome assembly GCF_003703475.1 of Allofranklinella schreckenbergeri. GTDB lineage: Bacteria > Pseudomonadota > Gammaproteobacteria > Burkholderiales > Burkholderiaceae_C > Lampropedia > Lampropedia schreckenbergeri. The sequence continues at coordinate 157,660 of NZ_RDQM01000005.1, forward strand.
CAGCAGCATGGGGCCGATGGCGATGTTGTGGCCGGCGGCGGTTTTGAGCAGGTTGTAGGCGATGTTGGCCGCGTCAATGCCCGGCAGCACCAGCAAGTTGGCGTCGCCTTGCAGCGTGGTGTTGGGCATCAGCGCCAGGCGCGCCTGCTCATCGAGCGCCACGTCGCCGTGCATTTCGCCGTCCACCTCCAGCCAGGGCGCTTGCTCGCGCAGCAGCGCCAGGGTTTGGCGCATCTTCACGGCGCTGGGCGTGTCGCTGCTGCCAAAGCTCGAATGCGAGAGCAAGGCCACCTTGGGCTGGATGCCAAAGCGCCGCATCTCTTCAGCGGCGGCCAGGGTGATCTCGGCCAGTTGCTCGGCGCTGGGGTCGTAGTTGACGTGGGTATCGACCAGAAACACCTGCCGCCCAGGCAGCATCAGCGCGTTCATCGCGGCGTACATGCGCGCGCCAGGGCGTTTGCCAATGACTTGATCGACGTAGTTGAGGTGGTGCGCGTAGCTGCCCCAGGTGCCGCAGATCAGCCCCTGCACATCGCCCTTGTGCAGCAGCATGCTGCCAATGAGGGTGAGGCGGCGGCGCATCTCGATCTTGGCGATGGGGATGGTCACGCCCTTGCGCTCGGTCATCTGGTGGTAGGTGCGCCAGAAATCCTGGTAGCGCTCGTCTTGCTCGACGTTGACGACGTCGTAATCGCGCTCCTGCTTGAGGCGCAGGCCGAATTTCTCGATGCGCTGGGCGATGACCTCGGGGCGGCCGATCAGCGTGGGGCGGGCGATTTTTTCGTCCACCACGATTTGCGCCGCCCGCAGCACGCGCTCCTCCTCGCCCTCGCTGTAGGCGATGCGCTTGTTCTGCGCCGCCTTGGCCGCCAGGATGATGGGCTTCATCATGGTGCCGGAGGTGTAAACGAAGTTTTGCAACCGCTGCACGTAGGCATCCATGTCCTCAATCGGGCGCGAGGCCACGCCGCTGGCTTGCGCGGCTTTGGCCACGGCCGGGGCGATGCGGATCATCAGGCGCGGATCGAATGGCTTGGGGATGACGTATTCCGCCCCGAACATGAGTTTTTCGCCCACATAGGCGCGCGCCACTTCCTCGCTTTGCTCGGCCTGCGCCAGCTCGACGATGGCGTGCACGGCCGCCACTTCCATCTCATCGGTGATGGCCGTGGCGCCGCAATCGAGCGCGCCACGAAACAGGTAGGGAAAGCACAGCACGTTGTTGACCTGGTTGGGGTAGTCGCTGCGCCCCGTGGCAATCACCGCATCGCTGCGCACGGCCTTGACTTCGCTGGGCAAAATCTCCGGCGTGGGGTTGGCCAGCGCCAGCACCAGGGGTTTGTCGGCCATGCGCGCGACCATCTCGGGCTTGAGCACGCCGCCTGCGGACAGGCCCAAAAACACGTCCGCGCCTTCGATCACTTCGGCCAGCGTGCGCTGATCGGTTTTTTGCGCGTACTGGGCCTTGATTTCGTCCATCAATTCGGTGCGGCCTTCGTACACCAGGCCGTGGATATCGGTGACCCAGACGTTTTCCTTCTTCAAACCCAGCTTGAGCAACAACCCCAGGCAGGCCAGCGCCGCTGCGCCTGCGCCAGAGGTCACCAATTTGACATCCTCAATCTTCTTGCCCACCACGCGCAGGCCGCCAATCACCGCCGCGCCCACGACAATGGCCGTGCCGTGCTGGTCGTCGTGGAACACGGGGATTTTCATGCGCTTGCGCAGCTCGCGCTCGACGAAGAAGCACTCGGGGGCTTTGATGTCCTCCAGATTGATGCCGCCAAAGGTCGGCTCCAGCGCGGCGATGATGTCCACCAGCTTTTGCGGGTCCTTCTCGTCGATTTCGATGTCGAACACATCAATACCCGAGAACTTCTTGAACAGTACGCCCTTGCCCTCCATCACCGGCTTGGAGGCCAGCGCGCCAATATCGCCCAGGCCCAGCACCGCCGTGCCATTGCTGATGACGCCCACCAAATTGGCGCGGCTGGTGTAGCGCGCGGCGGCGGCCGGGTCTTTCTGAATCTCCTCGCAGGGCGCGGCCACGCCGGGCGAATAGGCCAGCGACAGCTCGTACTGGTTCATCAACTGCTTGGTGGGCGTGACGGAAATCTTGCCCGGCACGGGCTGTTCGTGGTACTCCAGCGCGGCTTCGCGCAACAGAACTTTCTTATCTTGTGGCTTTTGATCTGGCATGGTGTGAGCGTCAAAGTGGCGCGGGCGGGCGCCCGGCAAGCGAAACAAGCCGCCAGTGTAGCGCCGCGATTTTGCGAACCAGCTCTGACTATGATGGCGCCCCTTGACCGTTTTGCCCTCCTGCGCTTGCCATGTCCGGACTCAATCTCGCCCAAACCCAAGCCGTGCACCACATCAGCGGCCCCTCCTTAGTGCTTGCGGGCGCAGGCTCTGGCAAAACGCGCGTCATCACCCACAAAATCGCCCATTTGATCGAGCGCGGCCTGCCCGCACAGCGCATCGCCGCCATCACCTTCACCAACAAAGCCGCCGCTGAAATGCGCGAGCGCGCCCGCGGGCTGATCGGCAAGCCTGCCAAGGATGTGCTGATTTGCACCTTCCACGCCTTGGGCGTGCGCATGGTGCGCGAAGACGGGCAGGCGCTGGGGCTCAAGCCCCAATTCAGCATCCTCGACAGCGACGACGTGCTCTCCATCCTCAAAGAGTGCGGCGGCACCACTGATGCCGCCCTGGCGCGCCAGTGGCAATGGACCATCAGCCGCTGGAAAAACGAAGGGCTTAACAGCGCCAGCGCCTTGCAAGCCGTCCAAAACGAAGCCGAAAAAGTAGCCGCTGTGGTCATGGCCCGCTATGAGGAGCGCCTGAGCGCCTACCAAAGCGTGGATTTCGACGATTTGGTCGGCCTGCCACTGGCGTTGCTGCGCCAGCATCCCGAAGTACGCGAGAAATGGCAAACCCGCCTGGGCCATGTGCTGGTGGACGAATACCAGGACACCAACGCCACGCAGTACGAACTGCTCAAACTGCTGGTGGGCGAGCGCGGGCATTTCACCGCCGTGGGCGACGACGACCAATCCATCTACGGCTGGCGCGGCGCCACGCTGGAGAATCTGAAAAAGCTGCCGGTGGACTTTCCCACCCTGCGCGTCATCAAGCTGGAGCAAAACTACCGCTCCACCAGCGCCATCCTGCGCGCGGCCAACCACGTCATCGGCCCCAACCCCAAGCTATTCCCAAAGACGCTGTACTCCGAGCTGGGCGAGGGCGAACCCGTGCGCGTGATGGATTGCGACAGCGAAGAGCATGAGGCCGATCGCATCGTCCACCGCATCCAAAGCCTGCGCGCCGCCAACCCCATCCCCGAATGGCGCGACTTCGCCATCCTCTACCGCGCCAACCACCAGGCCAAGCCACTGGAAAAAGCCCTGCGCAAAGCGCAAATCCCCTACAAAGTCTCCGGCGGCACCAGCTTTTTCGACCGCGCCGAAATCCGCGACCTGTGCGCCTGGTTTCGACTCTGGAGCAACGAAGACGACGACCCCGCCTTTCTGCGCGCCATCACCGCGCCGCGCCGCGGCATCGGCCACCAAACGCTGGCGCAATTGGGCGAATTCGCCACGCAAATGCAATGCAGCCTGTTCGCCGCCATCTTCAGCCCCATGCTCAGCACCCGCCTGAGCGCCCGCGCCCTGGGCAGCCTGCAAGAATTTGGCCGCCAAATCAACGACTTGCAATACCGCGCCCGCCACGCCACGGGACAGGACGCCGCACGCCAATTTCTCAAAGACTGGCTCCAAGACATCCGCTTTGAAAGCTTTTTGCTCGACCACTCCGACACCACTGCCGCCGCCACCGCCCGCTGGGACAACGTGCAAGAGTTTTGCGACTGGATGGCCCAACGCGCAGGCGGCGCCATCGAAGCCCCCGATATGGCCAGCCAGCAAGCGCAGTCCGCCCCCAAAAGCCTGCTCGAAGTCGCCCAAACCATCGCCCTGCTCTCCACCTTGAGCGAGCAGGAAAAAGAGCAAAACGTCGTCACCCTCTCCACCCTGCACGCCGCCAAAGGCCTGGAATGGCCCCACGTCATCATGGCAGGCGTCAACGAAGGCGTGTTGCCCTTCCAGCAAGGCGAAGAGCCCATCGCCGCCTCGCGCCTGGAAGAAGAGCGCCGCCTCATGTACGTAGGCATCACCCGCGCCCAACGCACCCTCGCCGTGAGCTGGACACGCCGCCGCAAAAAAGGCCGCGATTGGGTCGCTGGCAAACCCAGCCGCTTCATCGCCGAAATGAACCTCACCCCCGACACCGCCCGCGAAGACCCGCGCGCCAAACTCCGCGCCCTGCGCGAAGAATTCGCCCGCAAAGCCGGCGGCATGTGAGCACTGGTTTTTTGATCGATCTGGAATGTCCTGATTTTATAAATCAAAAGGAAATAAAATTGCCTAGTTTTGGCATGATGACAATACCAAAACATTTACCATGATTTGCAATTCACAGAAACACCCCTGCTCGTCAAGCCATGAAAAAACCGCCTATACAGGCGGTTTTTTCATGGCAACCTTATGGGGTCAAGGGCTATGTGGGCCAAGCCATCAGGTCTTCTCAACTTGGCTGAACTCCAGCTCCACCGGCGTCGAGCGACCAAAAATCATCACCGACACCCGCAGGCGGCTGCGCTCGTAATTGACCTCTTCCACCGTGCCATTGAAATCGGCAAACGGGCCTTCCTTGACACGCACCAACTCGCCCACCATGAACTCGATTTTGTGGCGCGGCCGCTCGCCCCCCTCCTCCAGACGATTGACGATCTTCTGCACCTCCGCCTCGGGAATTGGCGTCGGCTTATTGCGCCCACCCACAAAGCCAGTGACCTTGCTGGTTTGCTTCACCAAATGCCATGTCTCATCGTCCATCACCATTTCGACAAAGACATAGCCGGGGTAGAGCTTGCGCTCAGCCATCTTGCGCTGGCCGTTTTTCATCTCCACCACTTCTTCCGTAGGCACCAGGATGCGACCAAACTTGGCCTCCATCCCCTCACGCGCCACGCGCTCGGCAATATTGCGCTCTACTGCTTTCTCCATGCCGGAGTAAGCATGCACGATGTACCACTGCTTCGCAAAACCCGTCGTCTCGGTTTCGCCAGTCGGCTTGTTCTCTGCGTCACTCATCCATTCCTCCATCCCAGCAGCAAATCAAAAACCACCCACCCCACAGTCATGTCCGCCAACCAAAGGAACAAGGCCATCACGACAGAAAAAGCAAAAACATAGCCCGTCATCTGAGTGGCATCTTTGCGCCGAGGCCAAACCACTTTTTTCAGTTCATTCCAAGAGTCACGCACATAAACGATGAAGTCGCGCCCTGGATTCGACCAAAGAAACACCAGTGTCGCCAACACCAAGCCAATCAGCAACGCCCCCCACTGCACGAAAGCGCCATGGGCAGACAACCAATAGAACGCCACAACGCCACCAACGGCAAACAAAACCGCAATGACAAGCTTGAACACACTGGCGCCAGAGCCAACCGTTTCAACCTGCGAGGGTGCTGACATTTCTCACTCCATGCACCCGAAAAACCTCAGATGCCAAACATTCATACAGAAAAACCCGCCATGTGAGGGCGGGTTTCATTCAAAAGAAGCGGTTGAGACAACCTCTTCTGGCAGGGGCAGTAGGAATCGAACCTACAACCTTCGGTTTTGGAGACCGACGCTCTGCCAATTGAGCTATACCCCTAGACCTTCAGAAAATTTGCGAATCACCTTCGCAAATTTTCACTTTCAAAACTCAAGCAATGATCTTGGCCACCACGCCGGCGCCGACGGTACGACCGCCTTCACGGATCGCGAAGCGCAGACCTTCTTCCATGGCAATCGGAGCAATCAGCTTGACGGTGATGCTGACGTTGTCGCCAGGCATGACCATTTCCTTGCCTTCAGGCAGTTCGATGGAGCCGGTCACGTCCGTGGTGCGGAAGTAGAACTGCGGACGGTAGTTGCTGAAGAAGGGGGTGTGACGACCGCCTTCGTCCTTGCTCAGCACATAGACCTCGGCCGTGAAGTCGGTGTGCGGCTTGATGGTGCCGGGTTTGGCCAGCACTTGACCGCGCTCGACTTCTTCGCGCTTGGTACCACGCAGCAACAGACCGACGTTGTCGCCAGCCTGACCCTGGTCGAGCAGCTTGCGGAACATTTCCACGCCGGTGACGGTGGTCTTTTGCAAGTCACGGATGCCGACGATTTCGATTTCTTCGCCGACTTTGATGACGCCACGCTCGACACGGCCGGTGACCACGGTACCGCGACCAGAGATGGAGAACACGTCTTCCACGGGCATGAGGAAGGTGCCGTCCACGGCGCGCTCGGGGGTGGGGATGTAGCTGTCCAGGGCTTCAGCGAGCTTGAGGATGGCTTCTTCGCCGATGGGGCTTTGGTCGCCTTCCAGGGCCAGCTTGGCAGAGCCGCGGATGATGGGGGTGTCGTCGCCAGGGAAGTCGTACTTGGAGAGCAGTTCGCGCACTTCCATTTCGACCAGTTCCAGCAGCTCTTCGTCGTCCACCATGTCGGCCTTGTTCAGGAAGACGATGATGTAGGGCACGCCCACCTGGCGCGAGAGCAGGATGTGCTCACGGGTTTGGGGCATGGGGCCGTCAGCGGCGGAGCAGACCAGGATGGCGCCGTCCATCTGAGCGGCACCGGTGATCATGTTCTTGACGTAGTCGGCGTGGCCAGGACAGTCCACGTGGGCGTAGTGGCGGTTGGCCGTTTCGTATTCCACGTGCGAGGTGTTGATGGTGATGCCGCGAGCCTTTTCTTCGGGCGCATTGTCGATCTGGTCGTAGCCCTTGGCTTCGCCGCCGAACTTCTTGGACAACACGGTGGCGATCGCTGCAGTCAGCGTCGTCTTGCCATGGTCCACGTGACCAATCGTGCCCACGTTCACGTGGGGCTTGGTGCGCTCAAACTTACCTTTTGCCATTTCTCAAACCTCGAAAGAAATGAATTACCAGAGACAAAACAACAAACCGCCACTGCAAGCGGCGAATTGGTGCCCATGGCGGGAATCGGACCCGCGACCTCTCCCTTACCAAGGGAGTGCTCTACCACTGAGCCACATGGGCACTGAAGCTCACACCAGATAAGACAACACCCCATCTGGAGCGGGAGACGGGAATCGAACCCGCGTCATCAGCTTGGAAGGCTGGGGTTCTACCATTGAACTACTCCCGCAGAATTTGCAATTGCATGCAAATCAAGAAGCCTGGTGGAGGGAGCTGGATTCGAACCAGCGTACTCGTTAGAGGGCAGATTTACAGTCTGCTGCCTTTAACCACTCGGCCATCCCTCCGTAAAAGGTAGACTATAGCATAAAAAATCTTCGCTCAGTTCATCCATGAAAATTTTTCGCCAACATGGCTCGTTGTCTGGATTGCAAGCCCAACGCCTCATGCTCAAGAGCATCCCTCTTGCAGCCATTGCCATCATGGCATGCCTCTTGGTGGCCATCCTCGGCACCACAAAGTTCGTGGAATATCGTGCGCGCGATGCCAAATTTTTGCGCGATCAAGCCATACAAGCCGCGAGGGTGCTAGAACATGTCGATGTGCTTTCCGATACCTCGCCACTGAATCAAGTTAACGAGCTGGTCTGGGCTCTGGAGGACTTGCAAAACACACTCCCGCATGACTCAAAAGCAACCTCTGCCATTGTGCTCGCTTACCGTCAGGCATTGAATTTGCGTGACAGCCTGCGTTTTATCCGCCCCAGCAGTCCCGAGATCACTGTTTCGCATATTCACTCCCTCTTGACTGAAGCCCGGCATGCCTTGAGACGCGAGATGGAAGCCAGTGCTGCTGCACACTTTCGCATCCTTGAACAAAATTTGCTTTTTTGGAATTTTGGAATTGCAACCGCGTTGATTCTCGTGAGCATTCTTGGCGGATGGCTGCTCTATCGCTACGGATATCGACCGATGTCATCACTGCGAACCATCTTAAGCGTATGCGCACGCAAAGACAGTACGCCAACGGCCTTGGCTGATGCAGACCTGTATTTGCTTGAGCCTAGTATGCGCGCCAACATCCAAACCATCTATCGACTACTACGTGAAGGCGATCAGCTCGCAGCACAAATGGCGCAGCGTGTTCAAGGTTTCCAAGCATCACAGCAAATGCTGGAATTAGCCAAAGCCATTCCAGGCGTCGTCTTTCAATACGAATACCTAGCGGACGGCACACGCATACACCATTTCGTCAGCCCTAAAGCCTGGTCTTTCTTCGGCCAATCAGAGCCCGAAGGCGCAGCAGACGCTGCGCAATACGGACACGACTGGGAGGATGCGTCACCCATTCCCCTTGCTTTAACCCATAGCCTTTTCGAGCACGTAGCGCAGCAGCAATCCCCAGCACCCCAAGTATTGGAATACGACACAGAAATCGCTTATGTGGGTCAACAGCGGTGGATTCGTACATTGGCCACAGCTACTCCGCAAACGAGCGGATCGACTATCGTCAATGGTGTATGGCTAGATGTCAGCGAGAGCATTGAACAAGCGCAAGCGTTGACCAAAGCTCATAGCGACGCAGAGCGCGTCGCTGAAGAAAAAGCCCGGCTATTAGCTGTCATGAGTCACGAGATTCGCACACCTCTCAATGGCATACTGGGCATGGCCCAATTGGCATTGAAAAGTGATATGCCTGTAATGCAACGCGAGCGCATTCGCAAAATTCTCAGCTCCGGCCACCATCTGATAGAGATAGTTAATGATGTACTGGATTTTTCAAAAATTGAGAGTGGTCAGCTGGCATTAGAGCAAACGTCTTTCTCCCTATCGCATCTGGTGGCGGAGGTCTGCGATCTACTCGCACCACGTGCCGCTGAAAAGGGGCTGGAGCTTTGGGTAGACATTCCTCCCCCGCTCTATGGCAATTGGCTGGGAGACCCATTCCGACTACGCCAAATTCTCGTGAACTTTACGGTTAACGCAATCAAATTCACCCAGGCAGGCGAAGTCTCGATACACGCAAAAATCCTTGACCACTCCTCACCTGGGCCCGATGCGAAAAATCTGGAACAAGAATCAACCCTGCTACTCATCGAAGTCCATGACACAGGCATCGGTATTTCATCGCAAGACCAAAAAAACCTATTTCAGGCTTTTCGACAAGCCGATGCATCAATCACACGGCGTTACGGGGGGACAGGGCTGGGCCTAGCCATTTCCAACCATTTTGCGCAATTGCTAGGCGGACAAACGGGCGTACGCAGCCGTCCAGGAGAAGGCAGCGTATTTTGGTTTACCGCACGTATCCAACGCGCTAGCCCAGACGCAACTCACGATGAATTGCGTGGCTGGCAAGTCTTAATTGCGGAAAGCCATGACGGTGCTCGCGCTGCTTTGCGCAAAACGCTGGCCAATGCTTTCGCCTGCAAAGTGGTAGAGGCGAATTCAGGACATCAAGTTCTCCAACTTTTACAAACTAGCCGAGAACGTTTTGACCTGTGCATTTTTGCATCACAACTGGCCGACATGAACGCAATCCAGTTACTGCAAGCAACAAGGCAAGCCAACTACCCTGGCCCCATATGGTTTGCTGGCTACCAAGACTCCCCTGAACTTGCTACCTTAGGGAAAGAACCCGGTGTCTCCATACTGACCAAGCCACTGGGTCTGGATATCCTTGCTTTGGCTGCGAAACAGGCTCTTTCTCATACCGGCAGTCATTTTGAATACGCATCGTCTGCACCCCTCCGCTTTCTCATCGTAGACGATAACGCCCTCAATCGCGCCATTGCCGCAGACTTCCTACAAAGCAACCCCGACCTGCATAGCAGCATCGATTTTGCTGAGAACGGCCAGCAAGCCATTGAAAAAATCCTTGCAGCGCAAGAACTCCCATACGATGCCGTACTGATGGATGTAGAAATGCCGGTCCTAGACGGGCTGTCTGCGACAAGGGAAATCCACGAACTGCTTCAAGACCCGCCTCCCATTTTCGCCATGTCGGCACATCATGGTGGAGAGCAAGAAGCCCAAGCGTTAGCCAGTGGCATGCTGGACTTCATTCATAAGCCCTTGGTCGAAACCCAATTCTGGAAAGTCCTCAGCGCTTGGCATATCACCCCGCTGCGCGCCGCCGCCCCCGTTTCACAGCCTGCGGATTTACCTGCCCAAAGTGACACTTTTGACCACCATGCATGGCTAGACCTCGTGCATAGCCTCTCTTTTGAGCGAGCACAAGAACTGGCAGAGCAGTTCCTCACACAATCCGAGCAACAACTACAAGAGCTCACCAGCGCTTACAACTCTCAGGACGTCAGCAAACTTTACGCTGTCCTGCACCAAATCAGCGGTACCGCCGGCTCATTTGGATTGATCGCAGCGGGATCGGCTGCGAAAGCCATGTCTGCGGCCATCCGATCACAACAGCAAAGCCAGCTACCCACCCTGCTGATACAGCTTCAAACGGCCCTGCATCACGGACAAGCCCACTTAAAAGGGCTGATTGCCCAATCCACTGCGATGGAAAAACAACCTGATGAAAATAGTTAACCATTGCCAGCACACCCCCACCTGAAAACGTAACCACTTGTACAGCAATCCGGCTACACTGCCATTGCATCATGGCTGTTCAACGACCCCATTCCATCCACAGGAACAGGGGCATCTGCCTATCGGGTCGCTCAACTCTCTATAACTCTATTGATCAATATGCCCACTGAAGAAGTCACCAAAAAAGCCCCCGTGACGGTTGCCTTGCCAACTGTAGCTCGGGCCTTTTTGGCGTCCAAACAACTCACTCAGGAACAAGTCGACACAGCACTGCAAAGGGCGCAAAGTGAGCGCCGAGATTTTTTAGAAATCGTTATAGAAAGCAACCTTCTTTCAAGTGCGCAAGTTGCAAAAACCATCTCGGATGTTTTTGCCGTCCCTTACATTGATCTTGATGCTATTGAGCCCTTGCGGCTTCCCTCTCAATTACTGGATCTGAAACTTTGTCGCACCTATAAAGTGATTGCCCTTGGAAAAAAACAAGGTCGACTCATTATTGCCAGCAGCGATCCCAGCAATCGAGATATTGCAGAAAAGATCAAATTTGCAACACAGTCTTCTGTAGAATGGATTGTTGCCGATTTAAACAAAATCAACTCATTATTGGAAACAATTGCAAAATCCAACTCCTTGGATTCACCCTCCTCCTCGGATGATTTTGAATTTGGCGAATTTGAAATAAGTTCCGAAACGGAAGCGGAGGACGACGCTTCCGCGGTTGCAGATGCAGATGATGCCCCGGTTGTTCGATTTTTTCAAAAAATGATTGTGGACGCCGTTCGCATGGGGGCATCTGACTTGCATTTTGAACCTTACGAGTTTAGTTATCGCGTACGTTTTCGAATCGATGGAGAGCTGAGGGAGGTTTCCTCTCCCCCAATAGGAATCAAAGAAAAAATAGCCTCGCGCATTAAAGTGATTTCCCGAATGGATATTTCCGAAAAACGCATCCCACAAGATGGACGAACAAAAATGCGTATAGGCGGAAAATCTATCGATTTCCGTGTTAGCACACTACCTACACTGTTTGGGGAAAAAATAGTAATACGTATCCTAGATTCCAGCAGCGCAAAGATAGGCATTGACGCACTTGGATACGAACCCATCGAGAAAGAGCGCCTGCTTAAAGCTATTGAAAGACCATATGGGATGATTTTGGTTACAGGCCCAACAGGCTCCGGCAAAACCGTTTCCCTTTACACTTGTCTAAACCTTCTGAATAAGCCTGGCGTCAATATTTCTACCGCAGAAGATCCCTCTGAAATCAACTTACCTGGTGTTAACCAAGTTAATGTTAACGACAAAGCAGGCCTCACCTTCGCAGCTGCGCTCAAATCCTTTTTACGACAAGACCCTGACATTATCATGGTGGGGGAAATCCGCGACTTGGAAACAGCCGATATTGCCATTAAGGCCGCACAAACAGGCCACCTAGTGCTATCCACACTCCACACCAACGATGCCCCCACTACCTTAACACGCTTGCGCAATATGGGCATAGCCCCATTCAATATCGCCTCCAGCGTGATTTTGATTACAGCCCAACGTCTAGCACGAAGGCTATGTGTTCACTGCAAAGAGCCTGCAGAAATCCCGGTGGACGCCATGATTGATGCCGGATTCAGCTACGATGATTTGGATGGCTCATGGGTGCCTTATAAAGCTGTTGGCTGCTCTGCCTGCAACAACGGCTACAAAGGGCGGGTCGGTATTTACCAAGTCATGCCCATCTCCGAAGAAATTCAACGCATCATTCTTGCCGATGGCTCTGCCTTAGAAATCCAAGATCAGGCCGAAAAAGAAGGCGTGCGCACTTTGCGGCAGTCCGGCCTGCAAAAAGTCAAGATCGGTGTCACCTCATTGGATGAGGTGCTGGCCGTTACCAATGAATAATGCATAGATTGGAGATATTTTATGGCCACAGCAACTGCCAGAACCAGCACCAAAAACGAAACCAAAAATTATTTATTTGAATGGGAAGGCAAAGACCGTAATTCTCGCGCTGTTCGAGGTGAAATATCGGCCGCTGGAGAAAATCAAGTCCGCGCCACCTTGCGCAAACAAGGCATTTACGTTACAAAAATCAAGAAGCGCCGAATAAAATCCGGCAAAAAAATCAAAGGCAGAGACATTGCCACCTTCACACGCCAACTTTCCACCATGATGCGCGCAGGCGTTCCCTTGCTGCAGTCATTTGATATTGTCGCACGAGGCAACCCTAACCCCAGCGTGACCAAATTATTAAACAACATCAAATCCGATGTAGAAACAGGCACTGCGCTCAGCGGCGCCTTCAGAAAATATCCATTATATTTTGACAATTTATACTGCAATCTTGTTGAAGCCGGCGAAGCCGCCGGTATTCTGGAAGACTTGCTAGACCGGCTGGCAACTTATATGGAGAAAATGGAAAATGTCAAGTCCAAAGTCAAATCTGCATTGATGTATCCCACTGCTGTCATGATCGTCGCAGCCATTGTGCTGACTGTAATCATGTTATGGGTAATTCCCGCCTTCAAAGAGGTGTTCACCAATTTTGGCGCCGATTTGCCTGCCCCGACCTTGATTGTGATGGGCATCAGTGATTTTGTAGTGAAATGGTTTTTGCTTATTGCCATTGTGTTAGGTGCAACAGGCTATTTCTCGCTACAGGCGTGGCGGCGTAGTGAGAAAGTCCAAATTTTTGTAGATCGGCTTCTCCTCAAACTGCCTATTTTTGGTGAGTTGGTCAATATGTCCAGCATTGCACGTTGGACGCGCACGCTTTCCACCATGTTTGCAGCAGGTGTTCCTTTGGTGGAGTCGCTAGATGCTGTTGGTGGCGCATCTGGTAATTACATCTATCGCAAAGCGACTGAAGAGGTTCAAAAAGAGGTGGCAACGGGTACCAGCCTGACAACCGCCATGACCAACACCAATGTTTTCCCCTCAATGGTTCTGCAAATGACTGCTATTGGCGAAGAATCCGGCTCGCTAGACCATATGCTGTCCAAAGCTGCCGATTATTACGAAGCAGAAGTGGACACCAAAGTGGAAGGCCTCTCCAGCCTGATGGAGCCTATCATTATTGTGGTTTTGGGCACATTGATTGGCGGCATCGTGGTTTCGATGTATTTGCCAATCTTCAAACTGGGCCAGGTGGTTTAATGACGATCGATAATCCATTAACGGCTGCTATTTTCGGGATTTTTGGCTTATTGCTGGGCAGCTTTCTCAACGTCGTCATCTACCGATTACCGGTGATTCTGAAAAAGAATTGGCGACGCGACTGTGTTGCCTATTTACGTGAACAAGGGATGGATCTTGCAGAAGAGCCAGAAGCACCCTCTTTCAATTTGCTCACGCCGCGCTCCCGCTGTCGGCAGTGCGGGCATGCCATTTCTGCACTGGAAAACATCCCTGTTCTGAGCTATCTGGTGCTGGGCGGTAAATGCCGAAGCTGCCGCACGCCCATTGGCATACGCTACCCGATGGTGGAAATTGCCACGGCCGTTGCGTGCGCACTGTGCGGCTACCACTGGGGCTGGAGTTGGGCTGGGCTGCTGTGGGCGGGCTTTTGCACGGCCATCATCACCTTGGTCATGATCGACTGGGACACCATGCTACTGCCCGACGATATCGTGCTGCCGCTGCTGTGGGCGGGGCTGCTGGCTTCGTGGGGGCAGTGGATTGCCACGCCGCTTTCCGCTTCGGTTCTGGGCGCTGCCGTGGGCTATCTCTCGCTGTGGTCGGTGGGTGCCTTGTTCAAACTTCTTTTCAAAAAAGAAGGCATGGGGCATGGCGACTACAAACTGCTGGCCGCGATGGGCGCTTGGCTCGGCGTAGGCGCCATCGTGCCCATCGTCCTGTTTTCTTCGTTGGTGGGCGCTTGCGTGGGCATCGCATTGCGGCTGAACAGCCGCTTGGGTCAAGGGCAGCCTATGCCCTACGGGCCTTTCCTCGGTGGTGCGGGCTTGATTGTTTTGGCGCTTTCGCCCGCCACCATCAACCAATGGATTGACCGTTTGATTCTGGGGGGCTGATGGCACCTGGGCAAACGCTGCGCATCGGGCTGACCGGCGGCATCGGCAGTGGCAAAAGCACGGTGGCCGCGCTGCTGTCGGCGCATTGCTGGACCGAAATCATCGATGCCGATCACATCTCCAGAAGTCTCACTGCCGCGGGCGGCGCAGCCATTGGCCCCATTGCGGCCCAATTTGGAGAGGCATTCATTGATGGCTCAGGTGCGATGGATCGCCAGCGCATGCGGGAGCTGGTGTTTCGCGATGCCCTGGCCCGCCGTGCTTTGGAAGACCTTTTACACCCCCTGATCTTCCAAGCCATTCACGCGGCGATTGGTCAGGCACGCGCACCAGTCGTTGTGCTGGATTTGCCCCTGCTGGTGGAATCCGCCCGCTGGCGCCCATGGCTGGATGGCGTGTGGGTTGTGGACTGTCCCGTCGAAATCCAAATCGAGCGTGTGCAGCGCCGCTCGCAACTGGAGCGCGCCAGCGTTGAGCGCATTGTGCAAACCCAGGCCAGCAGGGCGCACCGTTTGCGGGCGGCCGACATGGTCGTATTCAATGGCGACATTTCCCAAAGTGTCCTGACCTGTCAGGTGGTGCAGGCCGCCCGCCTATGGGGGGTGCCTCTTCGTCCTGAGTGAAACGCGCGTATAGTTTGCCGCTTTGCGTCTTCGTCAAGAGCGGCTTGGTTCTTGCGCACTCGCCCGCGCTTTCAACGTCGCCCTACCCCGCCTGTTGTGTCTGTCATGCATCCATCCCCATCGTTTCTGATTGTCGGCGGCGGTATTGCAGGCCTGAGCGCCAGCATCGCCCTGGCTTCGCAAGGCCACTCCATTGAACTGATCGAACAAAATCCGGCATTCCAGGAGGTGGGCGCAGGTCTGCAACTCAGCCCTAACGCCTGGCGTTGCATGCGCCAGTGGGGCCTGGAAGATGCCTTGCTAGAGATTTGCAGCCTGCCCGAGGCCATTGTCGCGCGCAACATCACCACCGGTGAAGTGCTCGGGCGCCAGCCTTTGGCTGGGCACGCGCTGCGCCGCTTTGGCGCGCCCTATGGCACGGCGCTGCGCACCGATTTGCACCGCATCTTGCTGAACAAGGCCAGGGAGTTCAGCCAGTTCTCCGCCGTCATGGGCAGTCAGGCGCTGTCGGTGCAGCAAGACGGATCGCGCGTCAGCGTCCAACTGCGCAGCCGCTTGAGCAATGAGATGACGGCCGATGCCCTGCTGGTTGCCGATGGCGCCCGCAGCAAGCTCGCTGCCAGCCTGCTGCCGCAATTTGAGCCTATGCGCTCGGGCTACACCGCGTATCGCGGGCTGCTGCGGCAATCGGCTTTGCCATTTCAGCTACGCACATCCACGGTCAATGCCTGGATGGGGAGGCACCTGCACGCCATCACCTATCCCGTGCAACAAGGGCATTTTCTGAATGTGGTCATCGTCGTCTCCGAGCGCATCCTGGGCCATCTTTCGCAGCGCGGCCCAGCCGACTTTCCCACGCTGCTGACCACGATTGAACAGCAGCAACCCCTGTTTCCCAAATTGAAAGACCTGTGCCTGGCCATCAACTCCTACGGCATCAACACCATGGGCGGGCGCTGGACGGAGTGGCCGCTGCAAATCCGCCAGCCCGTGCGCGACCCCGATGAGCTGGCCATTGGCCGCATTGCATTGCTGGGCGATGCCGCACACCCCATGGTGCCCTTTCTGGCGCAAGGCGCCGCCATGGCGATTGAAGATGCGGAGCAACTGCGCCAATCCCTGCAAGCCCAACCGCAGCTCAACGCTGCCCTGGCGCACTATGCCTACGCGCGTGTGCAGCGCTGCGGCAAAGTACAACGCGGCGCGCTGCGCAATGGCCGCATCTTCCACCTCAGCGGGCCTTTGGCCCTGGGACGCAATCTCGTCATCAAGACCATGACCCAGCAGGCGATGGATCGCCCCTGGCTTTATGCAGGCGGCCCCATTCCCGCCAGCGGCCTCTAATGAGGGCACAGGCCCAATCCCAATAAAAACAAATCAAAGAAAAACATCAATCAAAACCCAATTGCCAAAACAAGCAAGTTTGTTTGCCTATTGTTTTGCAAAAAAAGAGCTGCCCACCATGCCTGAAACCCCATCCGCCCGCCCCATGATGCGCCCCTTGAAACAGTGGCCGCTGGCGCAGCGCAACGCCATCCAGGGCGTGATGACCGATATCGACGACACCCTCACCCGCGACGGCCACATCGTGCCCAGCGCGCTGGACGCCTTGCACGCCTTGCGTGCGTGCGGCCTGCGCCTGATCGCCATCACCGGCCGCCCGGCGGGCTGGAGCGCGCCCTACGCCGAGCAATGGCCGCTCGATGCCCTGCTGGCCGAAAACGGCGCTGTCGCCTTCGTGCGCCAAAGCGATGGGCGCATGGCCAAGCTCTACCAGCAAAGCGCCCAAGTGCGCGCGCACAACTTCGCGCGCATGCAAGCGCTGGCCCAGCACATCACCGCCACCGTGCCCGGTGCCCAGCTCGCCACCGATTCGCCCGGGCGCGAGTGCGACATCGCCATCGACCACAGCGAATTCACCCAACTGCCCCAGGAGCACATCGCCCACGTCGTGCGCCTGATGCAAGAAGCGGGCATGCACGCCACCGTCAGCTCCATCCACATCAACGGCTGGTTTGGCGAGCACAACAAATGGCAAGGCGCGCAATGGATCGTGCGCCAACTCTGGGGCCGCGCCCTGCCCGACGAGCTGACGCAATGGGTGTATATCGGCGACTCCACCAACGACGAAACCATGTTCGCGCACTGCACCCACAGCGTCGGCGTCGCCAACATCGCCCGCTTTGCGCCCGCCATGCGCCACCTGCCCGTTTACGTGGCCGAAGCCGAGCGCGGCGACGGCTTTGCCGAAATGGCCGCCCTGCTGCTGGCTGCCCAGAGCGCGCCTGCCACCGCGCCAAGCCCGGCATGCAGCATCAGCCACTGAAGCCGCGCCCACCATGCCAGCCATGCCAAACCGCATCTGGGCCTTGATCCCCGCCGCAGGCGTCGGCCTGCGCGCTACCGCCACCACTGACGCTGCGGCCACCACCGCGCCAACAACGCCGCCACAGCCCAAGCAATACCAGCGGCTGCTGGGCCAAAGCCTGCTCTCGCACACCCTGCGCGCCTTTGGCCAGGTGCCCGCCATCGCCCACACCATCGTCGTCATCGCGCCGGGCGATGCCATCTTCCACACCCAGGCGGAAAACACCCAGCCCCACGCCAGCGCCCACGCCGTAGGCGGCGCCAGCCGGGCCGAATCCGTGCGCAACGGCCTGCACGCCCTGCGCACCCACCACGGCGCGCAAGCCGATGACTGGGTGCTGGTGCACGACGCCGCGCGCTGCCTGATTGCGCCAGCGTGGATCGAGCGCCTCATCCACGCCGTGCAAGGCCACCCCGTCGGCGGCCTGCTCGCCCTGCCCTTGCCCGACACCCTCAAACAGCAAGCCCCCGCTGGCGATGGCCAGCCTGCGCATGTGGCCGCCACCATCGCGCGCAGCGGCAAATGGCTGGCCCAAACCCCGCAAATGTTTCGCCTGGGCGCGCTCAGCGCCGCGCTGGAAAACGCCGATCTGGACGCCATCACCGACGAAGCCAGCGCCATCGAGGCCACCGGCCTGCGCCCGCTGCTCGTGCCCGCCAGCGCGCAAAACATCAAAGTCACCTACCCCGAGGACTTCGCTTTGGCCGAGGCTATCCTCCAGATGCGCCAGCGCGCCCCCGAATAACCCAATTATCCAATCAAAGGAAAATCCACTTATTTCATAACAAGCCGAAAATAGGTGATTTTATTTCCTTTTGATATGTAAATTATATCTGGCAGCAGCACTACAGGAGCCACCCCATGTCCACCCCCGCCCCCACCTGGCCCGCCCTTCGCATCGGCGAAGGCTGGGACTGCCACGCCCTCGTCCCCGGCCGCGCGCTCATTCTGGGCGGCATCCGCATCCCGTATGAGCGGGGGCTGCTGGGCCACTCCGACGCCGACATCCTGCTGCACGCCCTCACCGACGCCCTGCTGGGCGCCGCCGCGCTGGGCGATATTGGCCGCCACTTCCCCGATAACGACCCCGCTTTCAAAGACGCCGATTCCACCGCCCTGCTGCAAAAAGCCTGGCAACACGTGCAAGCCCAGGGCTGGCGCATCGTCAACATCGACAGCACCATCATCGCCCAGGCCCCAAAACTCGCCCCCCACATCGATACCATGCGCCAGCACATCGCCCACGCCCTGGGTCTGAGCGTCGCGCACATCAACATCAAGGCCAAAACGGCAGAAAAACTCGGCCCCGTCGGCCGCGGCGAATCCATGGAGGCGCGCGCCGTCGTACTGCTGTGCCAGGCCACCTGAGAGCCTGTTCCCTATGAGCACCTCCTCCCTGAACATCGTCGTCCTCGGCGGCGGCGCCTGGGGCACCGCCGTCGCCCTGGCTGCGGCCCAGCACCCGGCAGGCCACACCGTCACCCTCTGGCTGCGCGATGCCGCGCAAGCCGCCGCCACCGAGCAAGCGCGCTGCAACCAGCGCTACCTGCCCGATATCGCCCTGCCGCCCGCGCTGCGCATCGCCAGTGGCGCGCCCGATGCCCTGCTGGCACGCGCCCAGCTCGTCGTGCTGGGCACGCCCGTGGCCGCGCTGCGCGCCACGCTGCACGCCATCGCCCCCCAGCTCAGCGCTCGCGGCGCCGATGCGCCCCCCGTCGTCTGGCTGTGCAAAGGGCTGGAGCAACCGCCCGAAGGCCATTTATCTCCCGGCCTCTTGCCCCACGAAATCCAGCAAAGCGTCGCTCCCGCTTTGCCCTGCGGCGTGCTCAGCGGCCCCAGCTTTGCGCAGGAAGTGGCCCGCCAGCAACCCACCGCCCTGGTCGCCGCCAGCGCCCACGCGCCGGTGCGCCAGCGCCTGCTGGAGGCGTTTCACGCCAACGCCTTGCGCGTGTACGCCAATGACGACGTCACCGGCGTGGAAGTGGGCGGCGCGGTGAAAAACGTGCTGGCCATCGCCACCGGCGTGTGCGACGGGCTGCAGCTGGGCCTGAACGCGCGCGCCGCCCTCATCACCCGCGGCCTGGCGGAAATGACGCGCCTGGGCCTGGCCCTGGGCGGGCGGGCGGAGACCTTTCGCGGCCTCTCGGGCATCGGCGATTTGGTGCTCACCGCCACCGGCGGCCTCTCGCGCAACCGCACCGTCGGCCTGATGCTGGCCGAAGGCCAGCCGCTGCCCGCCATCCTGCAATCGCTGGGCCATGTGGCCGAAGGCGTGTACTGCGCGCGCGCCGTCGTGCAGCGCGCCGCCGCGCTGGGCGTGGAAATGCCGCTGAGCGCCGCCGTGGTGCGCCTGCTCGATGGCCAATGCAGCGCGCGCGAACTCGTGCACGGCCTGCTCAGCCGCGATCCAGCCCGTGAATAAGCCAAAATTGCCAATCAAAAGAAAATAAATTAGCATATTTCGGCATATTCACATTGAAATTAAATTTATTTTTGATTTATAATCATCACCGATTGCGCCATGACCGCCCCTTCCACCTTTGACAGCCAGCGCGCCCTGCACATGGCGCGCCAGGCCATCCAGACCGAAGTCGAGCAACTCCAATCCCTGCACACCCGCCTGGGCCAGCCCTTTGCCCAGGCCGTGGAGCTGCTGCTGCGCAACCGCGCGCGCGTCGTCGTCACCGGCATGGGCAAAAGCGGCCACATCGGCCGCAAAATCGCCGCCACGCTCGCCTCCACCGGCACGCCCGCCTTCTTCTTGCACCCGGCCGAAGCCAGCCACGGCGATCTGGGCATGGTCACCGCCGAGGATGTGGTGCTGGCCATCTCCAACAGCGGCGAGGCCGAGGAAGTCGTCGCCATCCTGCCCGCGCTGCGCCGCTTGGGTGCGACCATCATCGCCATGACCGGCCAGCCGCAATCGGCCCTGGCGCGCCACGCCGATCTGGTGCTGGATACTCACGTCACCCGCGAGGCCGATCCGCTCAACCTCGCCCCCACCGCCAGCACCACCGTGCAAATCGTGCTGGGCGACGCGCTGGCCGTGGCCGTGCTCGATGCGCGCGGCTTTCGCGCCGAAGACTTCGCCCGCTCCCACCCCGGCGGCGCGCTGGGCCGGCGCCTGCTCACCCACGTGCGCGACGTCATGCGCAGCGGCGACGCCATCCCCCGCGTACCGCAGGAGGCCGGGTTTGCTGCCCTGATGCACGAAATCTCCGCCAAAGGCATCGGCGCCACCGCCATCGTGGACGCACAAAACCGCCCCATCGGCATCTACACCGATGGCGATTTGCGCCGCCACATCGAAGCCGGGCTGGATTTGCGCGGCCAAACCGCCGCCCAGCTCATGCACCCCAGCCCGCGCACCATCGGCGCCGACGCCCTGGCCACCCAAGCCGCCGAGCTGATGGAACGCCACCGCATCACCAGCTTGCTCGTCACCGAAGCGGCCAGCGGCCAGCTCATCGGCGCACTGCACGTGGGCGATTTGATGCGCGCCAAAGTGATTTGAGCGCCGACGGCGCTGCTAGGCAGGCCGCTCTGGACTGGCAGGTAAGGTAGGCAGGCGGGCCGGCCAGTGAGTTGGCGAGTCCCTCGGCAGGCGCCTTGGTGCGCCAGCAGCCATGGGACAATTTCGCGCGACGCCACGCCGCACGCCCCTTGCGCAAGAAGCCACGCCCGGCGCGCGCATCCATCCATCCATATACAGGCCAGAGAGTGAGCATGAACGCGCCAAATCCCCCAGAGCACCCCTCCCCCCCCGCACTCCAGGCCGAAGGCCAGCAGCCGCCTGAAACGCTACTGCCCGCGCTGGAGCTGCCACTGCCGGACGGCCCCAGCGGCCCCGTGCCGCCCAAGCGCCACGCCGGGCCGCTGCACTGGCTGCAAATCGTGCGCTGGCTGCATGACGATGGCCTCATCTCTTCCGAGGAAGCGCAACGCACCATCGCGCGCTTTTCCCGCGCCGAAAGCGCCCAAAACCCGCTGGTGCGCCTGGACGGCGCCATGGCCCGCGCCGATGGCAGCGGGCGGCTGGACATCGACGCCCTAGCCCAATACGTCGCCCAATGCGCTGGCGTGGAGTTTTTGCGCATCGACCCGCTCAAGGCCGATGTGGGCCGCATTGCCGAAATCATGAGCGCGGCCTACGCCAACCGCTACAACGTCCTGCCCATCAGGGTGCTGCCCCATGAAGTAGTCATCGGCACCTGCGAGCCCTTCGTCACCGACTGGGTGCCCGAGATCGAGCGCCAAAGCCGCCGCGCGGTGCGCCTGGTCGTAGTCAACCCGCAAGAGCTCAAGCGCTACATCAGCGAGTTCTACGCCCTCTCCACCTCCGTCAGCTCGGCGCAGAAAAACAGCTCCGCCCACAGCACCCTGGCCAGCTTCGAGCAACTGGTCGAGCTGGGCAAAACCGGCCGCCAGCTTGACGCCAATGACCAGGGCGTGATCCGCGTCGTCGAATGGCTCTGGCAATACGCCTTTGACCAGCGCGCCAGCGACATCCACCTGGAGCCGAGGCGCGAGCAAGGCGCCATCCGCTTTCGCATCGATGGCGTGCTGCACACCGTCTATCAAATGCCCATTGGCGTGCTCAACGCCATGATTGCGCGCATCAAGCTGCTGGGGCGCATCGACGTGGTCGAGCGCCGCCGCCCGCAGGACGGGCGCATCAAAACCCGCACCCCGCAAGGCCAGGAAGTGGAAATGCGCCTGTCCACCCTGCCCACGGCCTTTGGCGAAAAAATGGTCATGCGCATCTTCGACCCCGGCAACGCCATCAAAAACCTCAGCGAGCTGGGCTTTTCCCAACACGACAGCCGCCGCTGGGAGGAGCTGGTCAACAAGCCTCACGGCATCATCCTCGTCACCGGGCCGACGGGTTCGGGCAAGACCACCACTCTGTACTCCACCCTCAAGCGCGTGGCCACGGAGCAAGTCAACGTCAGCACTGTGGAAGACCCGATCGAAATGATCGAATCGAGCTTCAACCAAACCCAGGTCCAGCCCCAAATCGACTTCAGCTTTGCCGAAGGGCTGCGCGCGCTGATGCGGCAAGACCCGGACATCATCATGGTGGGGGAAATCCGCGACCTGGAAACCGCCGAAATGGCCGTGCAAGCCGCCCTCACCGGGCACCTGGTGTTCTCCACCCTGCACACCAACGACGCCCCCAGCGCCATCACCCGCCTGATGGAGCTGGGCGTGCCCGCCTACCTCATCAACGCCACCTTGCTGGGCGTGCTGGCCCAACGCCTGGTGCGCACGCTTTGCCCCAGTTGCAAGCAGCCCGATGAGGATTTCGACCCCGACACCCTCGCCCAGGCCATCAAGCCCTGGAAGCTCAACCTCAGCGAACGCAAGATCAGCCCCTACCGCCCAGTGGGCTGCCCCGAGTGCCGCATGAGCGGCTTTCGCGGCCGCATGGGTTTGTACGAGCTGCTCACCGTCACCCCCGCCGTGCAGGCGCAAATCCATGCCCAGCTCAACCTCTCGGCGCTGCGCCGCGAAGCCGTGCAGGCCGGCATGCGCCCCCTGCGACTGGGCGGCGCGCAACGCATTCTCGACGGCACCACCACCCTGGACGAAGTGCTGACCTCCACGCCCGAGCCACAGCACAGCTAAAAGCCATGCCTCGCAGGCTCTTGCCCTCTGTATGCTCAAGCGCCTGCACGCCAAGGCGATTTATTTTTACAAATCAAAAGGAAAATAAATCGCCTTGTTTTGGCAAATTTTGTATTAAATCACTTTTACTTTGATTTGAAATTACGCAGGCATGCGTCCTCACCCCGATGCTTGCCAGGTCAAGGAAAAAAGGGGACTCGGCGTGAAGCAGACACAGCCCCATCAGGCGCCGCTGCCCATAGGCACATGCATCGTGCCCGCCCCCTCCAGCGACTGGAACTGGGTCAAGGCCACGCGCGTGGCGCGCAACATCAAGCCCTCCCTGTCGATCGGCACCAGCGCCCCTTGCTCAAAGTAAGCAGCCAGGGTGCGCAACTTGAGCAAAAAGCTGCGCCCATCCTGCGTAGCCAGCACCTGCAAATGGTGCTGGCCACTGTGCCAAACGTATTGCACGCGCAGGCTTTGCGCCAGCTCGCCCGCGCCCAGTCGCAAATCAAACCATTCGCCCACCGTGCGCGTCTTGGCCCATTCGATGACTTCCTCGCTCACGGGCGTGCTGCTATCGCGCTCCTGCAACACCGTCAGCCCGGGGATTTGCATGCCCAGCATCAGCTCGATGGTGTCGTTGCTCAAGGGGATGTCTTCCACCCCTTCGCTGCTGATGAAGTTCTCCAGATTCTCCAAACGGGCCGAGACCTGCTTGAGCCGCTCCATCGGGATACCGGCTTGGTCCTTGGCCAAAAAGGCTTCGTGCAGCCAGCTTTCGGCCTGACCGATCAGGGCATCCTGCGCCATGTCCACCACGCCAATCAGGCGCAAGCCTTCCCGCAGGCGACGCAGCAGCCCAGGCATGGCCTGCACCGCGCGCCTGCGCTCGCGCACATGGGTTTTCGCTGTTGTGGCCCACACCAGCAGAGCCGCCGTTTGCTTGAGGCGCAAGGTCTGTGGCCCTTTGGCGCTGGTGCGCACGGCCGAAACGGCCAGCACCTCCGCCCAGTTGCGGAACAAAAATGCGCGCACTTCTTCGCGGATATCCAAGTCTTGCAGCAGCTTGCGCAGCTCAATGGTGAATTTGACCAGCAGGGTTTCTTTTTCCTCCACCTGCTGGGCCAGCGAAACCACCTTGCCTGCCGTGTGGTCTTGCGCCAGGTGTTTTTGCAAAAAGGCTTCGAATTCACTGAGCGCCAACTCGAAGACCTTGATGCCCGTGTCCGGGTACTGCTCAATCATTTGCACGATACGGCGCAGCTCCACCTCCAGGGCGCTGCCGTTGAATTCGGCTCCGTCAAAACCCATGGCGGCACTGCCCATGCGGTCGATCAAAGCGCGGGCCGGATGCTCGGCGTTGGTGAAAAAGGTGGGGTCAGCCAAGGCGATACGCAGCACCGGCACTTGCAGGCGGGCAAACAGCACTCGCACCAGCGCGGGCACGCGCTCCTCCGAAATCACGCTTTGGAACATCAAGGCCACCATTTCGATGATGGCTTTTTCATTGGCCTGGCTGGCGTCCTCTTTAATGGCTTGCGACTGCTCTCGCACCACATCCGCCACTTGCTGGCCCACGTGCGGCGATTGCGCAAAGGCCGTTTGGGCGGCCACTTCCTCCAGGCGCGCGCCACCCTTGGCCTGCTGCGCTTGCATCGCGCGCTCCAGCACGGTATCCACAGCTTTGGCCTGATCGGCTACCGCATCGCCAACGCCCAGCACATACGCCAAGCGGGCGCGCATGTCGTGCCACAGGGCATTGACTTGTTGCAGCACCGGGCGGCCGAACTTGGCGTCCGGCGCTTTCAGCTCACCAGCCATGGCCACGGGCATGGGCATGTGCGCGCCTGGCACCAACAATTGCGGCGCCAAAAAACCCGGTGGTGGCGCAGCAGCAGCGGCCATCTCCGGCGGCGGCACCATGCCAGACAGCACCGCCAACCCCGAGGACGGCACGGCCAAACCGGACGGCACGCCCATGGCCACCAGCGGCACGCCGCCAGGCATCGGCACGGCCATACCATGCGCCGCCCCATCAGGGGGATAGGGGTAAGGGCGTGGCGAACGCCCGGCAGGCTCGGCTGCGGCTGCGGCGGCGCTGGATTGCTGCAAAGGCTCAATGCCATGTTTGGCCAAAAAGGCGTTGCTCTCCTGATAGGCCTTGAGCAGCAGCGTGCCCCATTCCTTGGCGATGCCTGCCATGACCCAGCCAAAGGCTTTTTTCGATAGCGCGGCTTTTTGCCACGCGGTCACCAGGTTTTCCGACACCATCGTGGGCCGAATGGGGTCGCGCAGATCCAGCCGGTGATCGGGCTCCAGACGCAGCAGCCGCTTGCGCAGCTCGGTAAAGCCGGGGTCAACCTTCTCCGCGACCTGCATGCTGACCCGCGCAGAGGTAATCAAGCCTTCGATAGCGTCGTCACTGATGAGTTGAAGCTCATCAATGCTGGCGTCTTCAACCGAGCGCAGCTTGCTGGTGGCGATGGGGTCTACAAACGCCTCACGCCAGATCGCCAACAGGGTTTGCGCCCATGTACGGCGGTGCAAAGCGTACTCCTGCTGCCATTGCGGCACAGGCAGCTCGCGCGTCTCAAGGCTGTTGTCCCCGAGCGCACTCTGGAAATACTTCACCACGAGCCGATCCAACTCGGGGATGCTGGTGCACAGGCTTTGCAGAAAGTGCTGCCTGGCCATGCGAGCGAGCGATTCGTTTTGATAGGGGTTGGAGCTTTCCATATCGTCGAGCCATGCGCTATCCGGGGGGCGGTGCGGGGTTCAGTCCTAAAAGGCTCTAATGGCTTTGCATACAGGAAGCGCTGCCCAAGGCGCGACGCTTCCACGTAAAAACCATTACACCACCGCTCCAGCGTTGGGGTCGTTGGGATCGATTTCCGTCTTTTGCGGCTTGACCAAGTCCTCGCGCTTGACACCCATCCACAACACCAGGCCCGAGCCAACGAAAATGGACGAATACACGCCAAAGACGATGCCAATGGTCAGCGCCAGCGCGAAATAATGCAAGCTCGGGCCGCCAAAAAACAGCATGCACAACACCATCGCCTCCGTAGAAGCGTGGGTGATGACGGTACGGCTCATGGTGCTGGTGATGGCGTGATCGAGCACTTGCGCCGTCGTCATCTTGCGCTGCTTGCGAAACATCTCACGCACACGGTCGAAAATCACCACCACTTCGTTGACCGAATAGCCAAACACGGCCAGCACGCCGGCTAGCACGGCCAGCGAAAACTCCCATTGGAAGAAGGAGAAAAAGCCCAGGATGATGACCACGTCGTGCAGGTTGGCCACGATGGCGGCCACGCCAAACTTCCATTCAAAGCGCAAAGCCAGGTAAATGGTGATACCCAGGGCCACGAACCCCAGCGCCAGCAAGCCCTGCTCGGTCAGCTCATCGCCCACTTGCGGGCCGACGAATTCCGTACGCAGCAGTTGCGCCTCGGGCGCGCTTTTTTGCAGCTCAGCCAGCACTTGTGTGCTTTGCTGATCCGAGGTCAGCCCCTCTTGCACCGGCAGGCGGATCAACACATCACGCGAGGTGCCAATGTTTTGCACTTGCACTTCGCGGTAGCCCATGGCGCTGATGCTCTCGCGCACTTGCTCCAGGTTGGGGGCCTGCGGGTATTGCACCTGCATCACCGTGCCGCCGGTGAATTCGACCGACAGGTTCAAGCCCTTGGTGGCCAGGAAAAACACCGACAACACAAACAGGATGATGGACACGATGTTGAACACCAACACGTGCCGCATAAAGGGGATGTCTTTTTTGATTCTGAAAAATTCCATGATGACTTCCCTCCTTCAAGCCTGGCCGTTGGGGCCGGCATCTGCCGCACCCAGTTGCGCTTTGGTCGAGCCTTCAGGCCGCCACACCTGACCGATGGAGATGGATTTGAGGCGGTTGCGTCGGCCATACCACAGGTTGACCAGGCCGCGCGAGAAGAACACCGCCGAGAACATGCTGGTGAGCACGCCAATGCAATGCACCACCGCAAAGCCGCGCACGGGGCCGTGGCCAAAGGCCAGCAGCGCAAAGCCGGCAATCAAGGTGGTGATGTTGGAGTCCAGAATCGTGGCCCAGGCGCGCTCATAGCCCGCATAAATGGCCGCTTGCGGCGTTGCGCCAGCGCGCAGCTCTTCGCGGATCCGCTCGTTAATCAGCACGTTGGAGTCGATCGCCACCCCCATCGCCAGCGCCATGGCGGCAATGCCCGGCAGCGTCAGCGTGGCTTGCAGCATGGACAGCACCGCCAGCAGCAGCAGCACATTGACCATCAGCGCAATGGATGAGAACACGCCGAATACGGCGTAGTACACGCACATGAAGACGACGATGAGCAGCATGCCCCAAACCACGCTGTTCTGGCCGCGCTCGATGTTTTCCTGCCCCAGGCTGGGGCCGATGGTGTATTCCTCGATGATTTCCATCGGCGCGGCCAGCGCGCCCGAGCGCAGCAGCACCGCCGTTTCCGTCGCCTCGCGCGTGGTCATAGAGCCGGAAATCTGCACCCGACCGCCGCCAATCTCCTCATTGATGTTAGGCGCCGTCACCACCGTGCCCTGGCCGCGCTCGAACAAGATGATGGCCATGCGCTTGTTCACGTTGGCGCGCGTGACGTCGCGGAAGATGCGCGCCCCCGGCGCGTCGAACTCCAGATGCACCACGGGCATATTGCCGCGCTGCTGGTCAAAGCCGGGCTGGGCGTCGATCAGGTTTTCACCCGTCAGCTCCACGTGGCGCTTGACCACCACGCGGCGGCCTTCGGCATCTTCAAACACTTCCGAGCCAAACGGCACCGGCCCGGCATTGCGCTCGGCCAGTCGCCCTTCGGTGGACTCATCCACTAGGCGGATTTGCAGCGTGGCGGTGCGGCCAATCATGCGCTTGGCCTGCGCCACATCCTGCACACCAGGCAACTGCACCACGATGCGGTTGGCGCCCGATTGCTGAATCACCGGCTCGGCCACGCCCAGCTCGTTGATGCGGTTGTGCAAGGTGCCAATGTTTTGTTTCAGCGCCTGCTCCTGCACGCGCTTGACGGCCTCGGGCGTAAAGGTCAGACGCAAACGCTGATCCGTGCTGGCGGCGGGATCGACCGCCATGTCGGGATAGCTGGCGGCCACCACGTCGCCGATGCGCTGGGCATCTTCGGGCGTGCGCAAGGTGATTTCGATGGCCTGACCATCGCGGCGCATGCCGCCGTGGCGAATGTCTTTTTCGCGCAAGCTGGTGCGCAAGCCGCTGAGGATGGCCTCGCTGCGCTGCACCATCGCGCCCTCCATATCCACTTGCAAAGTGAAGTGCACGCCACCGCGCAAGTCCAGCCCCAAATACATGGGCTTGGCATGGATCGCCTGGAGCCAGGCGGGCGTGCGCGAGAGCAAATTCAGCGCCACCGAATAGGCCGGGTGGTTTTCATCGGGCACCAGGGCCGCGGCAATGGCATCGCGGGCAGGGGCCTGATCGTCCTGGGTTTGCACGCGCACGCGCAAGGAGCCTGCGTCGCGCTCAATGCTCTTGGGCTCGATTTTCTGTGCCTGCAAAATGTTGCGCACCCGCGCCTCCAGCGCCTCATCCACCGGCGCATCGGCGCGCAGCGAAGCCACCTGAACGGCGTAATCCTCGCCAAAAACGTTGGGCAGCGTATAGAGCAGGCCCACCACCACCGCAATCACCATGATTGCGTATTTCCATATTGGGTAACGGTTCATGTTCGCTTCAGTCGTGAATGTCCATCCTGCACGCCCGATCCATGCGAACACGCTGGCGATGGAAAAACGCCCTGAAGCCGCAGCGGCAGGGCGTTGGAGTTTTCAAAGGGCCTGCCCTCGCAATGGACACCGAAGCCGGTGCGCGCCAAAGCCAGACGGAGCTGGCCGGGCATTGCGGGACAGGCGCCCAAAGGCATGGCGCCCCGTTCAAGCGCCCTTGTGATCCAGCGTGCCCTTGGGCAGCACTTGCCCGACGGCGCTGCGTTGCAGTTGGATTTCGATGCCGGGCGCCACTTCCAGGTGAATCCATTGGTCGCTCAGCTTGGTCACGCGCCCGACCATGCCGCCCGCAGTGGTGACTTCATCGCCCTTGGCCAGCGCGTCGATCATGGCGCGGTGCTCTTTCTGGCGCTTCATTTGGGGGCGGATCATGATGAAGTACATCACCACGAACATCAAAATCAGCAGCGGCAGGCTGGAAAACACCGAGGCGGGCTGAGCGGCCGCAGCCGTCTGGGCAAAAGCAGTCGAAATCATTGGAACAAGTTCTCCACAAAAAACGCCTGCCAGCGCCGGGGCGCCACTGGCAGCAAACGCGCATTGTATGCGCAGGGGTTTCTGGCAAGCCTTGCCGATATGGCCCTGGCTGCGCGGAAATCAATGGCGCCCGGGTAAAACCGCCACCTCTGTCCGCCAGCCGCCTTGCTGTGCCGCTTGGCGGGCAAGCCCGTTGCCCCGGCCTGCGATTCAACGCCCGCGCCATGCTCCTTGCCGCATGAACAGAAGCTTTAATACACATCAAAAGGAAAACAAAATGCCAATTTTCGGCAACATGATATTGATATCCAATTTCTCATGATGTGTAAATAGCAAGCCGCCACAGGTAAGTACTACGGTGCTACGGTGGGCCAGTTCTCGCCGGTGTCAAAGACCAGGGTTTTCTCCGGCCAGCGCAGGGCGGCGAGGTGGAAGCGGCTTTGGCACGGGTCGTGCTGCCCTTGCAGGCGTTCGCTCCAGCGTGCGCCGGCGGAGAAGTCCACGCAAAAGACGTTGCCGCGCTTGCCGTGCCAGGCGTTGCCGGGGATGCCTGCGAACAGCGCGCTTTCGGCATGCGCGCCGGGGCCGGGGGCGTCAAAGAGCCGCCAGTAGTGGCCGATGACCACGGGCGTGGCCTCGTCGTAATCGTTCCACCAGGGTTGGCGGTCGGTGAAGCGCCATTTGCCGCCTGCGTAAAAGGGCTGGGCGGCGGCGGCTTCAACGCCGGTGGTGAGGATTTTGAGGGGGTTGTGGGTTTGCTTGAGCAGCTCGCGCTCGCCGTGCGCGCGCAGCAGCGGCGGTTGGTGCTGGCCATCTTCCAGGTCATGCGGCCAGGCGGCGCGCTCTTGCTGGATGCGGCGTTGCAGCGAGCCGCTGCGCGCCTGTTCGGCCGCTTGTTCTTCGAAGCAGTCGTACTGGCGGCGCGCCGTGCCCAAGGCAAAGCCGCGCGCGGCGGCGATGGGCGCGGCCTGCCAGGCGGCGTGCACCACGCGCAGGTCTTCGCGCTCCAGCGCCACGGGCAGGCGGTTGCACAGCGCGGCGTGGCGCTCGCGCTGGGCGGGCGAGGCGATGACGAAGGGGGCGTATTTGGCGCGGTCGCGCTCGGTGCGCGCGTCGAAGTACCAGCCTGCGCCGTCCTTGGCGTCTTCGCGGATGAGGTTGACTTCGTGGTTGCCCAGCACGGCGGCGCAGCGCCCGGCCTCATAAACCTCGCCAAACCAGTCGAGCACGGCCGGAGTGTTGGGGCCACGGTCGCACAAGTCGCCCACGAAAACGAGGGTGCGGCCCGCCGGGTGGCGACCCTGGCGGTCGTAGCCCAGGTGCGCGAGCAGGGCTTGCAGCGCGTCCCATTCGCCGTGCACGTCGCCAACGATGTCCAGCGGGCCACCTGGCAGGAGGCCCACCAGGCTGGGCGTTGGCGCGGCGGGGGTGGCTGGGGTGTCGGAAGATTTGGGGGCTTGGGCCATCAGGCGTGCTCCTCGACCAGGGCCTGGCCGCGCAGGGTGTAGGTCATGGCTTCGGTGATGCGCACGTCCAGCATTTGGCCGATGAGCGCGGCGCTGTCCACGCCCTGCGGGGCGGGGAAGTTGACGACGCGATTGCATTCGGTGCGGCCCATCAGCTCGCTGGCGTCGCGCTTGGAGCGCCCTTCGATGAGTAGGCGCTGCACGCTGCCCACGCGCTCTTGGCTGATGCGCTGGATGTTGGCGTTGATGGCCGCCTGCACGGTTTGCAGGCGCTGGAGCTTGATTTCGTGCGGCGTGTCGTCGTGCAGATTGGCCGCAGGCGTGCCCGGGCGCGGGCTGTAGATGAAGGAGAAGCTGTTGTCAAAGCCGATGTCGTCGATGAGTTTCATCAGCTTGGCAAAGTCTTGCTCGGTCTCGCCGGGAAAGCCGACGATGAAGTCGCTGCTCATGGCCAGATCGGGGCGGATGGCGCGCAGCTTGCGCACGGTGCTTTTGTATTCCATGGCGGTGTAGCCGCGCTTCATGGCCATGAGGATGCGGTCCGAGCCGTGCTGCACGGGCAGGTGCAGGTGATCGACCAGCTTGTCGATTTTTTCGTAGGCGGCGATCAGCCGGGGCGTGAATTCGTTGGGGTGGCTGGTGGTGTAGCGGATGCGCTCGATGCCGGGGATTTCGGCCACGTATTCCAGCAGCAGGGCGAAGTCGGCGATCTCGCCGCTCTCGCCCATGGGGCCGCGGTAGGCGTTGACGTTCTGGCCCAGCAGGTTGATTTCTTTCACGCCCTGGCTGGCCAGATCGGCCACTTCGATCAGCACGTCCTCGAACGGGCGGCTGACTTCCTCGCCGCGCGTGTAGGGCACGACGCAGTAGCTGCAATATTTGCTGCACCCTTCCATGATGGAGACAAAGGCCGTGGCGCCTTCCACGCGCGCGGGCGGCAGGTGGTCGAACTTCTCGATTTCGGGGAAGGAAATATCCACCTGCGGGCGGGCCTGCACCTCGCGCTCGGCCAGCAGTTGCGGCAGGCGGTGCAGGGTTTGCGGGCCGAACACCACGTCCACATAGGGCGCGCGGCGGATGATTTCCTCGCCCTCCTGGCTGGCCACACAGCCGCCCACGCCGATTTTGGCGCCGGGCTTTTTCAGCAGACGCGCGCGGCCCAGGTCGCTAAAGACTTTCTCCTGCGCCTTCTCGCGCACCGAGCAGGTGTTGAACAGGATCAGATCGGCGTCTTCCATCCGATCGGTTTTTTCGTAGCCCTGGGCTTCGTGCATGACGTCGGCCATCTTGTCCGAGTCGTACTCGTTCATCTGGCAGCCAAAGGTTTTGATGAAGATTTTCTTTTTCATGGGGAAGCAGAGAAATGGCCTGCGCCACGGCAAACCCGTCTGGCCGCATGCAGCGGGCAGACGGGGCGAGGCGAAAACAAGGGGGTGGAGATGCGAAACCGGCGCGCCGGTTCAGGGCCAAGGGCCAGGGGCCGAGCGAAGCTGGCCGCTGGAGCAGCGCGCGGCCAGCGTCAGTGGCCGGAATAAGGGGCAATGCCCTGGATGCCGGTTTGACCGTGGATGCCGCCGTAGCCGGTGATGCCGCGCGCAGCCGGAGCGCCGCCACGCGGGCCATCTTTGGTCACGCCCACGCCCAGGGGCGCGACCTGCACTTCATGCGGATCTTGCTTGGCCGGGGGCAACAGGCCCAGCAGGCGGCGCGGGGGGATTTCCTCCTCACGCAGCAGCCAGGCCTTGTGCAGCATGCCCGTGCTGGGCTCAATCATGTAGCGCACCAGCAGCGAGCGGCCGGTGTGCACGGTGTAGGGCACCAGATGATTGCTTTGATCGATCAGGCGCATGCCCGGCGCGATGGCAATCGGGTCGCCGTTGAGGCGGGCAGCGTGCGGCCCATCGATGCGCAACAGGCCATACAGCGCCGTGGGCGGGAATTCGCGCGCCGTCACGACCTGGTAGGGCACAACCGCCTGCGCCTGAGCGGCAGGGGCGGTCAATGCACCCAGTGCGAGGGCCACTGCACACAGCCGGACGGCTGCAACACAGCGATGGGAGAAAGGGTGGGCGGAGGGCCAGCGGGTCATGGTGTATATCCAGAGGCTGAAAAGAGGCCGCCGATTGTAGTGGCCGCCTTTTTCCGAGCGTTTTGGCCTGTTTTGGCCTGTTTCGGCGGCGCAACAATCCAAAAAATTACCAATCAAAGGAAATAAACTCACCTTGTTTCGGCAATATAGTAATCAAATCATTTTTACTTTGATTGGATAATTCACCAAACTCACACCACCGCCTGCGCGCGCAGCGCGGCGATGGCCTCGGCATCCAGCCCCAGCTCTTGCAGCACCTCGTCCGTATGCTGCCCCAGCGTGGGCGGGGCCAGACGGTTTTGCACCGGCGTGGCCGAGAGTTTGATGGGGCAGGCCACTTGCGGCACCTGGCCGGTTTGCGGGTGGGACAAATCAAAACGCATGCCGCGCGCCTGCACCTGCGCATCGGCAAACACTCCCGAAAGCGTGTTGATGGGGCCGCAGGGCACGGCCTTGGCCTCCAGCGCGGCAATCCACTGGGCGGTGCTGCGCTGGCGGGTAAGGGCTTGCAGCAAGGGGATGAGCGCGTCGCGGTGCTGCACGCGCTGGGCGTTGGTGGCAAAGCGCGCATCGGCGGCCAACTCGGGCGCACCCGCTTCGGCGCAAAAGCGCTGGAACTGGCCGTCGTTGCCGATGGCCAAAATCATGTGGCCGTCGGCGGTGGGGAAGTCCTGGTAGGGCACGATGCTGGGGTGGGCATTGCCCAGGCGGGCCGGGTCCTGGCCGGTGGCCAGGTGGCCCAGGGCCTGGTTGGCCAGGCAGGCAACCTGCACGTCCAGCAGCGCCATGTCGATGTGCTGGCCTTGGCCGCTTTGCTCGCGCCAGGCCAGCGCGGCCAGGATGGCGTTGCTGGCGTACAGGCCGGTGAGGATGTCGGTCAACGCCACGCCCACCTTCATCGGCCCGCCGCCAGGCTCGCCATCGGGGCGGCCGGTCACGCTCATCAAGCCGCCCAGGCCCTGGATGAGAAAGTCGTAGCCCGCGCGCGGCGCGTAAGGCCCGGTTTGCCCAAAGCCGGTGATGGAGCAGTAAATCAGCCGCGGGTTGAGCGCGGCCAGGCTGTCGTAATCCAGCCCGTACTTTTTCAGCCCGCCGACCTTGTAGTTCTCCAGCACCACGTCGGCGCTGGCGGCCATTTGGCGCACCAGCGCCTGGCCCTGGGGCTGGGTGATGTCGATGGTGATGGAGCGTTTGTTGCGGTTGGCGCAGAGGAAGTAGGACGCCACCTCGCTGGGCTGCCCGTCGGCCCCCTTGACCCACGGCGGCCCCCAGCGGCGCGTGTCGTCGCCTTCGCCGGGGCGCTCGACCTTGACGACATCGGCCCCCAAATCGGCCAGCAATTGGCTGGCCCACGGCCCGGCCAGGATGCGGGAGAGATCGAGTACGCGGATGTGCGAGAGAGCGCCTGCCATGGCTATGCCTTCCAAAAAACAATTTTCCAAATCAAAAAACCCTATTCAAAAATTTTTTGAATAGGGTTGTGCCTAAACAGGTTGATTGCATTTTCTTTGACATGAAAATTCAATCAAGGCCAACCCCAAGGCTTACACCTCGGGGCTGGCCTTGCGGCACGCGTGCTCAATTGGCAAACGCCGCAATGCCGGTGATGGCGCGGCCCAGAATCAGGGCGTGGATGTCGTGCGTGCCTTCGTAGGTGTTCACCACTTCCAGATTCACCAAATGGCGCGCCACGCCGAACTCGTCGCTGATGCCGTTGCCGCCGAGCATGTCGCGCGCCATGCGGGCGATCTCCAGCGCCTTGCCGCAGGAGTTGCGCTTGATGATGGAGGTGATTTCCACCGGCGCCTGGCCCGCATCTTTCAGGCGCCCCACTTGCAGGCAGCCTTGCAGGCCCAGGGAGATTTCCGTCAGCGCATCGGCCAGCTTTTTCTGGATCAACTGGTTGGCCGCCAGCGGACGGCCGAACTGCTGGCGGTCCAGCGTGTACTGGCGCGCCGTGCGCAGGCAATCCTCGGCCGCGCCCAGCGCGCCCCAGGCGATGCCGTAGCGCGCCGAGTTCAGGCAGGTGAACGGGCCTTTGAGGCCACGCACCTCGGGGAAGGCGTTTTCCTCGGGCACAAACACCTCGTCCATCACGATCTCGCCGGTGATGGAGGCGCGCAGCCCCACTTTGCCGTGGATGGCCGGCGCCGACAGGCCCTTCCAACCCTTTTCCAGCACAAAGCCGCGAATCTGGCCTTGCTCATCCTTGGCCCAGACCACAAACACATCGGCAATCGGGCTGTTGGTGATCCACATCTTGCTGCCCGTGAGCACATAGCCGCCCTCGACCGCGCGGGCGCGCGTGGCCATGCTGCCGGGGTCGGAGCCGTGGTTGGGCTCGGTCAGGCCGAAGCAGCCAATCCACTCGCCCGTGGCCAGCTTGGGCAGGTATTTCTGCTTGGTGGCTTCGCTGCCGAATTCGTTGATGGGCACCATCACCAGTGAGGACTGCACGCTCATCATCGAGCGGTAGCCCGAATCCACGCGCTCAACCTCGCGTGCAATCAGGCCATAGCACACGTAATTCAGCCCCGCGCCGCCGTACTGCTCGGGGATGGTCGCGCCCAGCAAGCCCAGCTCGCCCATCTCGCGGAAGATGGCCACATCGGTTTGCTCATTGCGAAACGCCATTTGCACGCGCGGCGCCAAGCGCTCCTGGCAATAGGCGCGCGCGGCATCGCGCACCTGGCGCTCGTCCTCGCTCAGTTGCGCATCGAGCAGCAGCGGGTCTTCCCAATTGAAAGCGGCTTTGGCGGACATGGGGGCATCTCCTTTGGTATCTGTCAAAAGTGAAAAAAGCGCATTCTAAAAACCCAAAATACGCCCATCAAACGCTTTTATCGCATGCATTTGTGCGAAAAATGCACACCGAAAACCACCAGCGCCCCCCAGCCATGCGCCGCAAAATCCCCAGCACCAACGCCCTGATGGCCTTTGAGGCCGCCGCCCGCCATGAAAGCTACACCCGCGCCGCCGAAGAACTGGCGCTCACCCAAAGCGCCATCTGCCGCCAAATCGGCAGCCTGGAGAGCACCTTGGGCACCGCCCTGTTCCGCCGCACGCGCCGCGGCGTGCAACTGACCGAAGCCGGGCAAAGCTACTACCGCCACATCACCCCGCTGCTGGACGCGCTGGCCCAAAGCACCCTCAACCTGATGGCGCAAAAAGGCGCGGGCGCGGCGCTGGAGCTGGCCGTGGTGCCCACCTTCGCCACGCGCTGGCTGCTGCCGCGCCTGGGGCAATTCCAGCGCCTGCACCCCGAAATCCAGGTGCACATGCACGTGCAAACGCGCCCTTTTTTATTCGAGCAAGGAGACGTGCACAGCCCGCTGGACGCCGCCATCTACTGCGGCAACGCGGGCTGGCCCGGCACCGTGGCGCACTTTCTCATGCACGAATACCCCGTGCCCGTATGCAGCCCCAAGCTGGTGGCGGGCCTGAGCGCGGCGGGCGAAGGCCACGGCGCCAGCAAAAGCGAGGGCGAAGGCGGCGACGAAATCGGGGGCGCCACCCTGCCGCCGCACGCCATCACCACCCTGCCGCTGCTACAGCAATCGACCCGCCCCTACGCCTGGCGGCAATGGTTTGAAGCCCAGGGCCTGCGCGCCGAGGGCGATATGGCCGGCACGCGGCTGGAGCTGTTTTCCATGCTGGCGCAGGCGGCCAGCCAAGGCATGGGCGTGGCGCTGATTCCGCCCTTTCTCATCCAGCAGGAATTGGCCGCAGGCGCGCTGATCGTGCTCAACCCGCGCCCGCTGTGCAGCGAACGCGCCTACTGGCTCATCGTGCCCGAGCGCAAAGCCGCCCACCCCGCCCTCACCGCCCTGAGCCAATGGCTGCAAGCCCAGGCCCGCGCCGACGCGGCTTGAAAACACCCTTATTTATAAATCAAAGGAAACAAAATCACCTTGTTTTGGCAATTTTTCATACAATTCATTTTCCATTGATTTGTAATGAACAAATCTGGCGTCCGGCACGTAGTGTCGCCCTCGCAGTAGCAGCTATCCCCCAAACGCATCCCAGGCGGTGCGCACAATCAGCACGCCGACGACGGCGATAAACACCCAGCGCACAAAGCCCGAGCCGTATTTGAGCGCCATGTGCGTGCCCAGCACGCTGCCGACGATGTTGGCCGCCGCCAGCGGCAGCATCCAGTGCCACCACACATGGCCCATCATGCCCAGCAGCAGCAGCGAGGCCAGGTTGGTGGAGATATTGATGAGCTTGGCGTGGGCCGAGGCGTGCAGAAAGTCATAACCGAGCAGTCGCACAAAAGCCAGCACCAGAAAGCTGCCCGTGCCGGGGCCGAAAAAGCCGTCGTACACGCCCAGCGCAGCCGCAGCGGCACAAGTCAGCCCAATCTCCTTGCCCCGGCTGGCCAGAGGCTGGTGGCGCTGGCCCATATCCTTGCGCGCCAGGGTGTAGAGCAGCACGGCCAGCAACACAAAGGGCAGCAGCTTGCGCAACAGCCCGGCCGAGGCCACCGTCACCAGCCACGCGCCCACCAGCGCACCCACAAAAGCGGCGGCAATGCCGGGGCCAATGCTGGCCCAGCGCAATTGCACCCTGCGCGCGTACTTCCAGGCGGAAAACGAGGTGCCCCACACCGCCCCCGATTTATTGGTTCCCACCAATGTGGCAGGCGGCGCGTGAGGGAACACGGCAAACAGCGTGGGCAACAGCACCAGCCCGCCGCCGCCAACAATGGCATCGACAAAACCGGCAAACGCCGACGCGAGGGGGACGAGCAACCACTCCATATGCAGTCCTTCATGGGCAATCTTTGTGCTGTGCGGGCAAGGCCGGGGCTGCCGGGCGCCACAGCAGCAGCGCCAGCAGCGCAACCGCCAGCAACGCGGCGCTGGCGCTGGCCACGGCCACAAAGGCGCGGTCAAATGCGGCGCTGGCCGCTTGCCGCAGCGCATCCGCCCAGGGCGCGGGCAGGGTTTCGGCGGCCAGGCGCGCTTCGTCCAGACTGTCGTAAATCTGCGGCAGGGCGGCATACGCTGACGCATCAGGCAAATGCAAGCTGGCGGCATACACCGCCGTCATCAGGCTGCCCAGCAGCGCCACGCCCAGCAGCCCGCCCAGCTCGTAGGAGACCTCCTCCATCGACGCAGCCATGCCCGCCTGGCTCTCTGGCGCACTGAACATGATGGCCGATGAGGCCCCCGTCACCGCCACGCCATAGCCGCCGCCCAACAGCGCCAACGCCGCCACCAGCGGCCAGCCCATGCCCTGGTAGAGCGCCAACGTGCCCAGCAACCCGGCCACGCACACCGCCATGCCGCCAAGGATGACGGCGCGCGGCCCGCTCCGCCCGGCCAGCGCGCCCGCCAGCGGCCCAGCCAGGAACGAGGCCAGCGCGATGGGCAACACATACAGCCCCGCCTGCAAAGGGCTGAGCGCGCGCACCAGTTGCAGCCATTGGCTGAACACAAGCTGAAAGCCGATGAAAGCGATGGAGCACATCAGCGCCGCCACCACACCAGTGGCAATACCGTCGTGGCGCAGCAGGGAAAAATCGATCAGGGGATAGGCGATGCGCCGCTGCCTGCGCACAAACCACCCCAGCAGCGCCAGCCCCACGGCCGCAGCCAGCGCCACCTGCGCCCAGGGCGGGCGCACCTGGGCGGCCGTCTGGATGGCATAGGTCAGCCCCAGCATGCCCAAGAGGGCCAGCAGCGAGCTGGGCCAATCCCACGCCACAGCCGGGCCTTGGCCTTGGCTTCGGCGCTGGCGATCGGGGCCGATGACGGCAAACACCAGCCCCAGGCTCAGCAGCACCACCGGCACGTTGATGAGAAACACCGACCCCCACCAAAACCGCGTGAGCAAAAAGCCCCCCAGCACCGGCCCCAGCGCTGCGCCGCCCGAAGCCACCGAGGCCCAAATGCCAATGGCCAGGCCGCGCTCGCGCTCATCGGCAAACGTCAGGCGGATCAGCGCCAGCGTGGCGGGCATCATCAACGCCGCGCCGCAAGCCAGTGCAGCGCGCGCGGCAATCAGCCACGCCGCGCTGGGCGCATACGCCGCCCACACCGAGGCCAGGCCAAACAGCGCCAGCCCGGCAGCAAACACCCGGCGGTGGCCAAAGCGGTCGCCCAGCGTGCCCGTGCCCGGCAGCAAGCCCGCCACCACCAGCGGGTACATGTTGACGATCCACAACTTCTGCGCCGCGCTGGCGCGCAAATCGTGCGTGAGGATGGGCAAGGCGGTGTAGAGCACCGTCATGTCGATGACGATGAGCAGCAGCGCAGTGGAAAGCACCGCCAGCGCCAGCCAGCGCTGGGGCGAAGGCGGCTGAGCCAGGGCGACGGAATCGGGCGAAACAGAGGGCATCGGCAAGTGTGGGGAGCGATCCATCCAGCAGACCATCCCAGATGGCTGCATGGCACTGAACAGGGCTGGCGCGGCCAGGGCAAGCGCCCTGATACCACCAAATTACAAATCAAACAGGAAAATTTTTACCCTTATTTCTGCAATATGACAGGAAATTGAATTTTTCTTTGATCTACAAATACGCAAAACTTCGAGCATGCAAACCAGCCGCAAAAACCGTGCGCGGCCCTCCAGGCCGCGCGGCCGCATCATAGAGCGTGTTATGCACTTTCCGCCCCCCGCGAGAGCGC
The DNA here is from genome assembly GCF_003703475.1 of Allofranklinella schreckenbergeri. GTDB lineage: Bacteria > Pseudomonadota > Gammaproteobacteria > Burkholderiales > Burkholderiaceae_C > Lampropedia > Lampropedia schreckenbergeri. Next base: position 197,275 of record NZ_RDQM01000005.1, read on the forward strand.
CCCGGCGGGTGCAGTGCAAGGCGCGGTCCCCGCCGCAGCCTGGCTGCGCTGCAAGGGGACGGCAACGCCGCAATGCACATGCCTGGGCGCTTCTCCCTTCGGGCTGGCCCCAAAACCATGCACTCGCTGCGTTGCCACGCTTGCCAAGGCAGCCAGCCTTGGCCGCGCGTGACGCCTTGCGATTACACGGTTTTGGGGCCAGCGCGGGGGAGCGCAAAGTGCATAACACGCTCTAGAGGCGTGGCATCGGCTTTGCGCCCAGCGCGAAAGCGCCCCGGCGCTTGCCGCCCAGCCTGGCGCGCCAATGCCACAATGCCCGCCCATGAACGCCCCTGCCCCCACGCCCGCTCCCGCCGATGCCGCGCCCCCTGCGGCAGCCGCCCCCATCGCCATCGCCTGCCCGCGCTGCCGCACCATGACGCAATACGCCCCCAGCAACCCCTGGCGGCCGTTTTGCAGCCAGCGCTGCCAGAAAATCGACATGGGCGCCTGGGCCAGCGAGACTTTTCGCATCGAAGCCGCCCCGCCCGGCCCCGACGATGCGCCGGAGTGACATGCCGCAGTGACGCACCGCAGGCCCACTCAGCCCCCTCACCGCTTCCCCTCACCGTTTTGTCCTGAAAGAACCCTCATGATTTTGGTCACTGGCGGCGCCGGCTTCATCGGCGCCAACTTCGTACTTGATTGGCTGGAACGCATTGACGAGCCCGTGCTCACGCTCGACAAACTCACCTACGCCGGCAACCTGCAAAACCTCGCCAGCCTGGAGGGCGACGCGCACCACACCTTTGTGCGCGGCGACATCGCCGACGCCGCGCTGGTGGCCGATTTGCTGGCGCGCCACCAACCGCGCGCCATCGTCCACTTCGCCGCCGAAAGCCATGTGGACCGCTCCATCCATGGCCCGCAAGCGTTTTTGCACACCAACATCACCGGCACCTTCACCCTGCTCGAAGCCGCCCGCGCCTACTGGCAGGGCCTGCCAGAGCCGGCGCGGCAGCGCTTTCGCTTCGTGCACATCTCCACCGATGAGGTGTACGGCTCGCTCGCGCCCGACGCCCCCGCCTTCACCGAGCGCAACCCCTACGAACCCAACAGCCCCTACAGCGCCACCAAAGCCGCCAGCGACCACCTCGTGCGCGCCTGGCACCACACCTACGGCCTGCCCGTGCTCACCACCCATTGCAGCAACAACTACGGGCCGCTGCACTTTCCGGAAAAACTCATCCCGCTGGTCATCACCCGCGCGCTGGCCGGCCAGCCCCTGCCCATTTATGGCGATGGGCAGCAAATCCGCGACTGGCTGTACGTGCGCGACCATTGCCGCGCCATTGCCCGCGTGCTCGAAGCAGGCCAGCCGGGGCAGACCTACAACATCGGCGGCCACAACGAAATCGCAAACATCGACATCGTGCGCCGCATCTGCGCCCTGCTCGATGCGCTGCGCCCGCGCAGCGACGGCGCCAGCTACGCCGAGCAAATCACCTTCGTGCCAGACCGCCCCGGCCACGACCGCCGCTACGCCATCGACGCCAGCAAAATCCAGCGCGAGCTGGGCTGGCAGCCCGCCGAAACGTTCGACACCGGCATCCGCAAGACCGTCCAGTGGTATCTGGACAACCCCGCATGGGTGCAAGGCGTGCAAAGCGGCGCCTACCGCGAATGGGTCGCGCAGCAATACCCGGATTGACCGCCCCCGCCATCTGCCCTGCGCCATCGACAAAGGAGCGACGCCATGAAAATTCTCTTGCTCGGTAAAAACGGCCAAGTCGGCTGGGAGCTGCAACGCAGCCTGGCCGTACTCGGCGATGTGGTGGCCCTGGGCCGCGAAGAAGAAAACGGCCTGTGCGGCGACCTGGCCGATGTGCAGCGCCTGCGCGAAACCGTACACGCCGTGCAGCCCGACGCCATCGTCAACGCCGCCGCCTACACCGCCGTGGATCGAGCCGAAAGCGAGCCCGAGCGCGCATTCGCCATCAACGCCCACGCCCCCCGCATGCTGGCCGAGGAAGCGCAGCGGCTGGACGCCTGGCTGCTGCACTACAGCACCGATTACGTTTTCGACGGCACGGGCCAAGCGCCCTGGCGCGAAGGCGACGCCACCGGCCCGCTGTCCGTCTACGGCGCCAGCAAACTGGCGGGCGAGCAAGCCATTGTGGAAAGCGGCGTCAAACACCTCATCCTGCGCACCAGTTGGGTGTACAGCGCGCGCGGGCACAACTTCCTCAAAACCATGCTGCGCCTGGGCCGCGAACTGCCCGAGCTGCGCGTGGTGGACGACCAAATCGGCGCCCCCACCGGCGCCGAGCTGCTGGCCGACGCCAGCGCCCACGCCCTGCACCACGCCGCGCTGGGCAGCGCCGCCTTCAGCGGCACCTACCACCTGGCCGCACGCGGGCACACCTCCTGGCACGCCTATGCCAGCCTGATCTTCGAACGCGCCCAGGCGCTGCGCCCCGAGCTGCCCCTGGCCAAGCTGCTGCCCATCGCCAGCGCCCAATACCCCACCCCCGCCGCCCGCCCGCGCAACTCGCGCCTGAACGTCAGCGCCTTTGAAACCACCTTCGATCTGGAGCTGCCGCCCTGGCAAAAAGGCGTCGAGCGCGTGGTGGATGAGCTGCTGCTGGGCGCGTAGTGCCAGTTCACAACCCCTGCGTGGGCTGACACAGCGCCAGACAACAAAGCCGCAATGCAAAGCCTCCGCCCCATCATCTGTATATACAAAGAAGAAATACAATGAGCCATGGATCGCTTCTTCGAATGGGACAGCAACAAGGCAAAAGCCAATTTCCGCAAGCACGGCATTCATTTCGAGGAAGCCGCCCGGGTTTTTGACGACCCATTGGCCCTCACAGTGCAAGACCGCATCGAAAACGCAGAGCTTCGCTGGCAAACCATTGGCATGGTCGGCGGTTGCCTGGTGCTTTTGGTAGCGCACACCGTGCGCTTGGATGATGAGGGCATCGAAATCGTGCGCATCATCAGCGCCAGGCGCGCAGACCGCGCAGAAAGGAAACGTTATGAGCATGGTTAGATACAAACAAGGCCAGTTGCCAGCCTTGACCGAGCAACGCAAGGCCGAGCTGCGCAAGCTGGCGCAACAACCTGACAGCGCCATCGACCACAGCGAGATTGCGCCGCTGGACGAACAGTTCTGGCTGAACGCGCAGCCCAACCCGTTTTACAAGCCCGTCAAAACCCATGCCTCGGTGCGCATAGATGCCGATGTGATGGCATGGCTCAAAAGCCAGGGCAAGGGCTACCAAACCCGCATGAATGCCATCTTGCGCGAGGCCATGCTCCGCGCCCTGAAAGACCAGCCGCATTCATAAAGGCCCGCCCCGCCCCCTGCGCAACACATGTTTACGAAGAAATGCCCCGAATTGGCATCCATGCCCGGGCCAAAGGCGATGGGCGGGATTTTTTTCGCTAGCATTGCGCGGCTTCAAGCTTTAAGGGCCGCAGCGGTGACCGTCTCGCGGCCAGCCTTCATCCCTTAACCCAAAAGGAACCTCTCATGGCCACCGCCAAGAAACGCACCCCCAACGCCGCTTTCATGAAGCCGCTCAAGCCCAACGCCAAACTGGCCGCCGTGGTGGGCAGCACCCCCATCCCCCGCACCGAAATCGTGAAAAAGCTGTGGGACTACATCAAGGCCAACAACCTGCAAGACGCCAAGAACAAGCGCAACATCAACGCCGATGACAAGCTGCGCCCCATCTTCGGCAAAGACCAGATCACCATGTTCGAGCTGGCTGGCCTGATCGGCAAGAACGTCGAGAGCTGATGCCCTGCGGCGGCGCAGCGCAGCGCGCGCAATGGCCGCCCAGGCTGCCTTGGCCGCAAGAGCCGCTGCCTTGACCTCCAGCCCCCAAGCCCGCCTTTTGGCGGGCTGTTTTTTTATCCATCAAAAGGCAAATTCACTACAGACTGGATATGCCGAAACAGGCCGTTTTTGTTTCGCTTTGAATGGCAATTGCAAAATCCAGAATTACACACCAAAGTAAACAATGCTTGATACACACCATACCGAAACAGCATGGTTTTATTTCTCTTGAAATAAAATTCAAACCACACCAAACGCCTGTGCCTACACCTCGCTGCGCTGGAACCACACATCCACCCCGTCGCCCAGGCGCGCGAACACCGCCTCCAGGCCCTGAGCCTGTGCGCCAAACAGGGCTTGCAGCACGCTGGTGTTTTCAAACAGGCCATGCAGGTAGCAGCCCAGCACCTGGCCCTCACCGTTGGCCCAGGCCAGGCCGGGCAGCGCCTCTTGCAGGCGGTGGCCGCTCTCCAGCATGGCCGGGTAGGGCCGGGTCTGGCCCTGGTGGATTTCGTAGGCGGTCACTTCCACGCCCGATAGCGCCTGCCAGGCCCCTTGCAGCGCGCCCAGGCGGTAAGGGCCGCGCCGCACGGTTTTCTGCGCCTCGAACACCGTCACCAGCGCCAGCAGGCCCAGGCCGGGCTGGTTGCCCAGCGGGTCGTCCAGATCGATCAGGCTTTCGCCCAGCATTTGCAGGCCGCCGCAAATGCCCAGCACGGGCTTGCCCCGGGCGGCGTGGCGGGCGATGGCGGCGTCCAGCCCCTGGGCGCGCAGCCAGCGCAAATCGGCGCTGGTGGCTTTGCTGCCGGGCAGGATGATCCAGTCCGCCTCCTGCACCTCGGCGGCGCTGCGCACCCAGCTCAGCCGCAGGCCGGGCACGGTTTTGAGCGGCTCGAACTCATCGAGATTGCTGATGCGCGGGTAGGCGACGACGGCCACGCGCAGCCCGGCACCGAGCGCGCCGCCGCCTGCTGCATGGGCCGCGCCGGTTGGCCGGTCGTCAAACACGCCATCTTCCTCGGGCAAGCCATGCGCGGGCAGCATGGGGATGGTGGCGACCACGGGCACGCCGGTGCGCTCGCGCAGCATTTCGGGCGCAGGCGAGAGCAGGCGGGCGTCGCCACGGAATTTGTTGAGCACAAAGCCGTGGATGAGGGCGCGATCCTGCTCGGGCAGCAAGGCCCAGGTGCCATACAGGTGGGCAAACGCGCCGCCACGGTCGATATCGGCCACCAGCAGGGCATGCACTTGCGAGCCGCCATCGCGGCAGTGGCGCGCCACGCGCATATTCACCACATCGCTGGCGCTGAGGTTGATTTCGGCGGGCGAGCCTGCGCCTTCGATCACCACCACGTCGTAGCTGGCGCGCAGGGCATCGAGCGAGGCGGCGATGGCGGGCCAGACGTGCGCGCTGCGCTCACGCCACGGCAGGGCCGAGAGCGCAGCATCGACTTGCCCCAGCAGCACGACTTGGCTGCGCGTGTCGGCCTCGGGCTTGAGCAGCAGCGGGTTCATGCGCACATCGGGCGCCACGCCTGCGGCCAGGGCCTGGAAGTATTGGGCGCTGCCGATTTCGCCATAGCCGCCCTCGGGCGTAGCGACGACGCGGGCGTTGTTGCTCATGTTCTGCCCCTTGAAGGGCGCCACGCGCCAGCCCTGGCGGCGATACCAGGCGCACAGGGCGGTGGCCAGCCAGCTTTTGCCCGCGCCGCTGGAGGTGCCCAGCACCATGACGCACAAAGCCTGGCGCTGGCCGGGCTGGGGTTGCGGGAGGGCGGCAAGCGGTTGGGGCGCGGGGCTTTCGGCGTCGGTCATTTCTCAATCATGAAGCAAAAACAAAAACAGCCCATGGCACGTCTATCAAGCCATGAGCTGATTTGAAAAATTTTTTGATCTGCAATCAAGCGCGGCGGCAAGCATGCCGCCGCCCTTGCGCGCAGTCACCGCGCCAATCAGTCCGCAAACTGGCCTGCGGCCTTGATGACTTCGCCCCATTTCTGGATTTCGGACTGCACAAACGCTTTGTGCTTGGCCGGCTCCACGCGCTCGTCGTTGGCCACCACAGCGCCCAGGCCTTGCTGGCGCTGGATGAATTCCGGCTCTTGCAGGGCCTTTTTCAGCGCGGCGTTGATGGTGTCCAGCACCTGCTTGGGCGTGCCCTTGGGCGCGTACAGACCGTGCCAGATGGTGACGTTGAAGTCCTTGAAGCCCGCCTCTTGCAGCGTGGGCAGCTCTTTGTACAGCTCGCCGCTCAGGCGCTGGGGCGTGGTCACGGCGTAGGCCTTGACCTTCTTGCCCGCGATTTGCGGCGTGGTGTTGGTGGTCTGGTCGCACAGCACGTCGATCTGGCCGCCCACCAGATCGGCAATGGCCGGCGCGGTGCCGCCGTAGGGGATGGTCACCAATTGCATGTTGATGGCTTTCTGGAACATCAGGCCGCACAGGTGCGAGGCCGACCCCAGCCCGGCATTGCCCAGGTTGACGCCGTTTTTGGTCGACTTCATCCAGTCCAGCAGGCCGGTGAAGTTGCTGGCCTCCATGCTGGGGCGAGCGATGACGGTCATGGGCACGTCGTTGATGATGCCCAGGTACTCGAAATCCTCCAGCACGTTGAACGAGAGCTTGCGGTACAGCGTGGGGATGGTGGACATGCCAATGTGCGTGAGCAGCAGGGTATGGCCATCGGGCGTGGCGCGCGCGGCCTTGGCGATGCCGATGGTGCTGCCCGCGCCAGCGGCGTTGTCCACCACGATGGAGGCGTTGCCCAGGTGCTTGCGCAGCGCTTCGGAGAAGTCGCGCGCGACTTTGTCGGTCGGCCCGCCTGCGGAGAAGGGCACGATGATGGTGATGGGCTTGCTGCCCGGATAGCTTTGCGCCAGGGCAGGCTGGGCCAGGGCGACGGCGGCCACAGCGGCGGCGGCGAGTGCGGTAAGACGTGCCATAAAGGGATTCCTTTGCAAACAAAAGATGTAAACCAAAGACCGCGCCCGGCGCGCCGCAAAAAATCAGGCCAGGCCCGCTGCGGCGGCGAACGCACAAGGCGCGTATTGTGGATGATGCGCATGGCCTGCCAGCCCGGATGCCGCACCGCCCTAGGGTTAGCCCGGATGCGGGCGCACGGTGCGCCTCTGCGCTCATCGGCCCAATCTCTGGCGCGCACAAAAAAGCAGGCCACCGGGGGCCTGCTCAGGGAAATGGGCGCTGCGCGCCTCTTTTCTCGCTTTCTTTTTGAGTTCTTCTTGATTTCACCGTGGGGCGATGAAATCGCTTGCTCCACCCTGTTTCAATTACCCATTTGCGCTTGCAGGTAGTTTTGCAGGCCGACTTTCTCGATCAGGCCCAGTTGCTGCTCCAGCCAATAGGCGTGGTCTTCCTCCGTATCGCGCAATTGCGCCAGCAGCATGTCGCGGGTGACGTAATCGCCCATGCTCTCGCACAAGGCCATGGCTTTGCGCAGGCGATCGCGCACTTCGATTTCGGTGTCCAGGTCTTTTTGCAGCATCTCGGGCACTTCCAGACCGGGGGCGATCTCCAGCGCACGCATGTCGGGCTTGCCGCCGAGCATGAAGATGCGGCGCATGATGGCGTCGGCGTGCTGGGTTTCCTCCTCCATCTCGTGGTTGAGGCGTTCGTAGAGCTTTTTCAGCCCCAGGTCTTCATAGCGGCGCGAGTGGAAGAAGTATTGGTCGCGCGCGGCCAGCTCGCCGCGCAGCAGGTGGTTCAGGCACTCGAGAACTTGTGGATGGCCTTGCATGATGGTGTGTTCCTTGGTCGGTGATGGGTTGTGGCGCTGGCCGTTCAACACGGGGGTTGACGCAGGCTTTGAATCGGGCCTTGGCACGGGCTGAAAAGCCGCGCCAGGCCAGCGAATGGCCGCGCAGTATGGCGGCAATGCCCGCGCTTGTGAATCCATTCCCCTGCTGGCGCGGTCTGCATGGGTATGCAAAGGGGCGTGAGAAGCGTTCTTTTTCTTGCTGCACGCCCGGGTGCATTTTTTATCAATCAATAAGAAAATAAATTGCCATGTTTCGGCATGATGGCAATAAAGTTCAATTCACAATGAAATGCAAACTCAGGCAGGCTTGCGGCCTGTGAGCAAAAACAGCGGGTAATCACCCGTTTCGCGCTGGATGCTCGCCAGCGGCTGCATCGCCACCTGCTCCAGCCCGGCCTGACGCGCCAGCGCTTGCAGAGCTTCAGGCTCAAAGCCCAGGTGGTGCACGCCTTTGGCGGCGTTGTCGCCGTGAAAGCTGCCGTCCTCGGCGTACAAATCCACCAGCGCGATTTGCCCGCCAGGCGCCAGCAAGTCGGCAAACACGCGCAGCAGCGCGGCGGTATCGGCCACGTGGTGCAACGCCATGCAACTGACGATGGCGTCAAAGCGCCCGGGCAGGCCCGCAAAAATGTCCTGCTGCACCGTCTCGATATTGGCAACGCCCTTCTCGCGCAGCACTTGCAGCATGCCCGCCGAAGTATCCAGCGCCGTAACTTTGGCCACCCGTGGCGCCACGGCGGTGGCCAGCAAGCCGGTGCCTGCGCCAAAGTCCAGCACGTGGGCCTGGGCAGAGAGTTCCAGGCGCGCCAGCAGGCGCTCGGCGACATCGGCCAGTTGCTGGGAGATGGGGCGCTTGTCCCAATCGCGGGCGCGGGCATCGAAGTGGTTGACGGTGGGGGAGGCAGTCATGGCAAAGATCAAACAGCAAAAAACAAAAACGCGCTGCGGTGCAGCGCCAAAGCCGTGATTATCCCGAGCCGCGTTTGTGCCCGCTTGCGCAAAGGCTTTGCCCAAACGCCGTCGAGCGGCCAAGCGCGCCGATACAATCGCGCCCCTCTCTGACAGGTGCTGCGCACGGCCTTCTGCCGCCCGCAGTGAAACGGGAAACAGGTGCGCGGCCCGCGCTGCAAATCCTGTGCTGCCCCCGCAACGGTCAACAGACGATGCACGACACAGGCCAGCCGCCCACGGCGCTGGCAGCCACTGCGCAAGCGGGAAGGCGTGATCCGTGCCCCGGCGCATCCGACGCGCCGGACGCTGTAAGCCCGGATACCGGCCTGTCGGCCAGAGGGCGTGATGCGCATTGGCATTCGCCCTCATTCACTTGAGCGCGCGGCGGGTTGACGTGTGTCTTGGGAGCCTTGCGCTGGCCCAGGCCCGCAGCGCTGATGCCCTTATCGGGCCACCGAGCGCATTGCGCCCCCCCAGGCAACACCTCGCATCCATCCGCCCCGCATGTCACGTATTGCATACCAGCCACGGGCGGTGGCTGGGGGAAACGGGTTTGCATGGATCGCCAATCGCGGCGCGTCTCGCCCATGGCATGGGTGTATCGCTTTCATCGCTGGGCAGGGCTGCTGGCGGGCTGGCTGCTGTTCGCCATTTGCCTGACGGGCACGCTGGCCGTTTACAAATTCCCGCTCAAGGCCTGGGCCAATCCCACACTGGTCAGCGCCTGCCTGCCGCCGCAAGCCTGCCCGCCCGCGCTCTCGCCGGATGAGGCGCTGGCGCGCTTTCAGCAAGCCTTGCCCGAGCAGCGCCCGCGGCTGCTGGCGTTTCCGGCCGATGCCTATTCCATCCACAGCTATTCCTACACGCTCGATAGCGGCGGGCGCGCCTGGCTGAACCCGCACACCGGGCAGGTGCTGCCCAGCCTGCCCTCGCACTTTGCCGATTTCGTCCAGCGCCTGCATGCCCGGCTGTGGATGGGCAGCACCGGGCGCTGGCTGGTGGGCGTGCTGGGGCTGCTGATGCTGTTTTCGCTGCTGACCGGGCTGGCGCTGCACTGGCGGCGGCTGGGGCGCGACTTGTTCAAGCTGCGGCTGGGCCAGGGCGGGCGCAAGGCGTGGAGCGATGTGCACAAGTTCATTGCCGTTTGGCTGCTGGGCTTTCATCTGCTGATCGCCGCCACGGGCGCCTGGCTGGGGCTGGAGCCGTTGACGGGCTGGCGCTCGCCCCCACCGCCCACGCTGCGCGGCGCAGGCGGCGCAAGTGGAGCAGGCCGAGCGCCCATCGCCATGCCGCCGCCCTCGGCCTTCATCGCCCAGGCGCAGGCCCAACTGCCCGCCCTGACCCCCACGCACATGAACTTCGCCGCCTTTGGCAAGGCGGGCGCTTCGGTGCGCGTGCAGGGCGATTTGCCCGGCCTGGCGCTGGTGCAGCGCGGCCAAAGCATGGTGGTGATGCACGGCGACGACGCGCAGCTGCTGGCCGTGGTGGACCGCCGCGAACAAGGCCCGCTGACGCGCGCGCTGGCCATGATGCGGCCGCTGCACTATGGCTACTTCGGTGGCCGCTGGATGGTGCTGGCCTATTTCCTGATGGGCGCGGCCTGCACGGCGCTGGTGTTTTCCGGCCTGGCCGTGTGGTGCGCGCGCACGGCCGATGCCGCGCGGCGCCGCCAGCCAGGCCAACCCGACGCAACCGCCCCCGCAGCGGACGCGCTGATGGCGCGCCTGAACGCGGGCGTAACGGCGGGCCTGGTGCTGGCCCTGTTGCTGGCGGCGGCGCTGGCGCAATGGAGCTGGACGCCCTGGGGCGCATCCTGGCTGGCCGCCTGGGGCGGGCTGCGTTTTGACGGCGCGCACGACTTGCTGGGCCGCGCCACGGTGGCCCCGGAGTTGTGGGGCTTTCTGATCGCCTGGGGGCTGCTGGCCCTGGCGCTGGCTTGTGCACCCACGGCGCGGCGCGCCTGGCGCTATGCCTGCGGTGCGGCCGCGCTGCTGCTGGCGGCGCTGCCCTGCCTATCGGCGCTGAGCAGCGGCGGCTGGCGGCAGGACTGGCTGCGCGGCCAGGGCGAGCCGCTGTGGATCGCCCTGGCCTGCTGGCTGCTGGCGCTGCTGTGCGCATGGGCCGCCTGGCGTCTGGCGCAACCACCCAGCCCCGCTGCCGCTGGGCGTGCGCCGCGCCCAGCGGCATCCCCCCACCACGCCCCTGACGCATTGACTGTTTTTTTATCGCAACAAGGAGAAAAACCATGACATGGCATCGATACCTCATGGCTGGCGCCGCCCTGTGCGCCAGCGCCCAAGGCGCGCTGGCGGCGGACGCCCCGACCGCCCAGCCCACGCCGACGGACCAGGCCGGAAAAACCGAGAAAGCCGCCAGCGCGGCCGCTCAGCCCGTGCCCGAGCTGGCGGAACTCACGGTGTCCGCCACGGCCGACGCCATTTCCGCCAGCGCCGCCACGCGCGTGCCCGCCAGCGCGATGGAAACGCCCTTCAGCGTCACAGCGGTGGATCGCACCCTCATCGAGCACAGCAGCGCCACCAACCTGGCCGACGTAATGCGCTACGCCGCCACCGTGGGCGGCACCGACAACTTCGGCAACGCGGGCGAATTCTTCAGCGCGCGCGGCTTTCAGCTCTCGGCGGGCAAGAACTACTTTCGCGATGGCCTGCGCTACCGCAAATACGGCCAGGTGCCGCTGTACGACATCGAGCGCATCGAAGTGCTGCGCGGCCCGGCCACGGTGCTCTACGGCGCGCTGGAGCCAGGCGGCGTGGTCAACATCGTCAGCCGTCAGCCCTCGCGCACCTTTGGCGCATCGGCCCGGCTGCGGCTGGGGCAAGACCGCTACCGCCAAGGCAGCGTGGATGTGACCGGCCCGCTGGGCCAGCGCGCCAGCTACCGCTTGCAGGCGCTCAGCTCGCAGGCGCACAGCTTCCGCGACGTGGTCAGCGGCAAGGCCAAGGGGCTGACCGGGCAGATCAACACGACGCTCACGCCCGACACCCTGCTCACGCTGCGCGCCAGCGCCTATGCCGACCAGCGCACGGGCGACCGTGGCACCGTGCTGGCCGTGCAGCCGGACGGGCGCGTGGGCTTTGCCGACGTGCCGCGCTCGCGCTTTCTGGGCGAGCCTTACGCGCGCTTCAAGTTCCAGGACACGCAGCTGTCGCTGAACCTGCACCACCAGCTCAACCACCAGTGGCTGCTGCGCGGCGACCTCGTGCACTCACGCCAGGAGGAAGACCGCACCTACATGTGGTTCCTGGGCGATAACAAACCCGTCGGGCGCGACGGCCTGCTCAAACGCCAGGTGGGCGACTGGGACGCCCGCCTGCGCGGCAGCCTCGGCCGCGTGGAGGCGGTGGGCGAGTTCAGCGGCGCGGGCTTGCAGCACCGGCTGCTGGCGGGCGCGGAGTTCGAGCGCTTCACCAACCGGCGCACCAACAACCGCTACCAAAGCTCGGCCATCCACATCTACAACCCCGTGTACGACGCGGTGCGCCCGCCCAATGGCCGCCAAACCCTCAAAAGCGTGTATGCCGACCGCTTCGACAGCCACAGCCTGTACCTGCAAGACGTGATGCGCTGGCGCGAAACGCTGACCGTCATGGCCGGGCTGCGCTACGACCAGGTGGACGCCAAAGACCCCGACAAAAACCAGCCGCGCGAGCACTTCCGGGGCGTGACGCCGCAGTTGGGCGTGGTCTTTCACCCCAACGAGCAAATCTCGCCCTACCTCAGCTACACGCGCTCGTTCGTGCCGCAAAGCGGCACCGACCGCTTTGGCAAACGCTTTGAGCCGCAAAAGTCGCGCCAGTGGGAAGCGGGCGTCAAGTTCAACCTGCAACCGGCGCAAACCTTCTTGACGCTGGCCGCCTACCGGCTGGAAAAGCGCAACCTCAAGATGACCGACCCGGAGGATCCGCAGTACTCGCGCCTCTCCGGCCTGCGCAGCAGCCAGGGCCTGGAAGCGACGCTGCACACCCGCCCCCTGCGCGGCCTGGATTTGACGGCCAACTACGCCTACGTTGCCAAGGCCCAATTCGACCAGGACGACCGCTACGCGGGCAACACCACGCCCAACGTGCCGCGCCATGCGCTGGGCGTGTTTGCCGACTACCGCTTCCAGGGCGACTGGTCGCGCTGGGGCGCCAGCCTGGGCCTGACCCACGTGGGCAAGCGCCAGGGCACCAACGACAACAGCTTCCAGCTGCCCGCCTACACGCTGGTAGATCTGGGCCTGCGCTACCGCTTCAGCGAGCAGGCATCGGCCTCGCTCAGCCTGAAAAACGTGTTTGACCGCCGCTACTACACCGGCGCCATCAACGCCACCACCATTGGCGTGGGCGCGCCGCGCCAGGCCTTTATCGGCCTGGAATGGCGGATGTGATGGGTGTGTGATCGAGTGTGTGATCGGGCCTGCAATTGCGCTTATGGCCCGGCAGTAGCCCGCGCCCCAGCCCTCACATCAGCCCTCTCCCACGCGCAGGAGAGGGCTTCCAACAGAGCCAACAGGGCTGAAACCCGAAAATTTATCGATCAATAGGAAACAAAATCACCTTGTTTCGGCATGATATGAATCATATTGTTTTTACATTGATCGATAAATTCAACACCCCGCTTGCCTGCCGTGCCTGCCCCTGTGCCACGCAGGGGAAAGCAGGGGGGCGCTATGTTCAAGCCGTCCACAACAGCCAGCCCCCCAGCAACATGAGCGCCAGGCCAATGGCCCGGTCCACCCCTTTTTGCCGTGCCAGCAGGCGATCGCGCATGGCGGGGTGCGCGAAAAACACCGCCACCGCCGCAAACCACAGCACATGCGCCAGCGACATGAACAGCCCATAAGCGAAATGCAGCGCCAGGGGCGCATCTGCACGCACGACCTGGGTGTACGTCGCCACCACAAACAGCATGGTTTTGGGATTGAGGGCATTGGTGAAAAACCCCATGCAAAACGCATTCCAGGGCGATGGCTTTCGCTCAGGCACGGCGTTATTTTCCGTTCCGTTTGGTTTGGGCAACGGATGGGATCGCCACGATTGATAACCCATCCATACCAAATAAGCCGCACCTGTTGATTTCAAAACCCAAAACCACCCAGGCGACTGCAAAATCACCGCAGAAATCCCAAAAACCGTATATATCACATGAACTTGTACACCAAACCCAATACCCAGCGCACAGAATAAACCCGCACTTTTGCCAAATGCATAGCTATTGCGTGTCACCATCGCAAAATCCGGCCCCGGGCTAATTACCGCCAAAATGGTAATCACGGCAACGGCCCACAATTCATGCATGAAAAACTCCCCATCAGAAAAGACGACATATTCGAATAATCCTATTTTTCACAATTTCCAGCGTCATGAAAAACGATTTATAGTGCCTCGAATCTGATAGTTTTCATCGACCATCGCCATGCCACTACCTCACCTGACTGCACTGCGTTTTTTTGAGGCGGCAGCGCAAACGGGCAGCTTCGTCAAGGCAGCCGAGCAGTTGCACGTCACCCACGGCGCAGTCAGCCGCCAGATTCGCCAACTGGAGCGCGCCTTGGGCGTGGAGCTGTTCGAGCGGCGCAACCGCGCCGTTTTCCTCAACGCCGCAGGGCGTTCGCTGCACGCCGTGACGTCATCGGTGTTTGCCCAGCTTGAAGAGGCCGTGCACCGCTTGCAAGCCAGCCGCAACGACACGCTGGTGGTGTCATGCGAGCCCACGCTGGCGATGAAGTGGCTGATTCCCCGCCTGCCCGCCTTCCAGCAGGCACATCCGGGCATCCAACTGCATTTGCTGGCCGCTGGCGGCCCTATCGACCTGGTGCGCTCCGGGGTCGATGTGGCGCTGCGGCGCAACGATTTCCCCTGGGGCAACGGGGTGTACGCCCGGAAGGTGTGCGACGAATGGGTGGGGCCGGTGTGCCGCGCCAACCCCGCAGCGCCGCAGGCCACGGCCCAAGCCACGCTGGGCAATGCCACCTTGCTGCACTCGGCCAGCCGCCCCAAGGCCTGGCCGACCTGGAGCCGCCTCACCGGCGTGCCCCTGGAAGGCCACGCGCGGCTCGATTACGAGCATTTTTACCTCTGCCTGCAAGCGGCCACGGCGGGCCTGGGCGTGGCCATGGCATCGTTTTTGATGGTGCAAGACGAATGGCGCAACGGCCAATGGCAGGCGCCCTACGGTTTTGTGCGCGATGGCTCGGGCTATTACCTGCTTTCGGCCGAGCCACTGACCCAGCCTGAGGGCAAGCGCGAGCGCTTCTGGCAATGGCTGGTCGCCGAAATGGCGGCATGCCCGGCACCCGCCCATGCGCACACGCACACCTGAAAACAGGCGCAGATGTCAACGAAATGTCACACAACCGGCCTATAGTGCGCGCCTTTGCACCCAAGCACATCCCTACCGAACCTTGATGAAAAGGAGACCTCCCATGCCCACACCACAATGGCTGCGCCTGACCCCGCTTTGGGCCTGCGCCGCGCTGGCCCTGAGCGCTTGCAGCGGCGACGATGCCGCCAGCCGCTACCCCACCCTCACCGGCGATGCGCCGCTGGTCATTGGCCACCGCGGTGCCAGCGGCTACTTGCCCGAGCACACGCTGGAGAGCTACCGCCGCGCCATCGCGCTGGGCGCGGACTTCATCGAGCCCGATCTGGTCGCCACCAAGGACGGGCACCTCATCGCCCGCCATGAACCCAACATCAGCGCCACCACGGACGTGAAAGACCGCCCCGAATTCGCCAGCCGCAAGCGCACCATGGTGGTCGATGGGTTTGAGGAAGAAGGCTGGTTCGCCAGCGACTTCACCCTGGCCGAAATCAAGACCCTGCGCGCCATCCAGCCCTTGGGCGAGCGCGACCAAAGCCACAACGGGCGCTACGAAATCCCCACCCTGGATGAAGTGCTGGCGCTGGCGCGCAGCGAAAGCCAGCGCAGCGGCCGCACCATCGGCGTGTACCCGGAAACCAAGCACCCCACCTACCACCAGCGCCTGGGCCTGGCGCTGGAAGACCGACTGCTGGAGGTGCTGGCGCGCTACGGCTACAAGGACAAAACCGCGCCCGTCATCGTCCAATCCTTTGAAGTGGCCAACCTCAAATACCTGCGCAGCAAAACCCAGGTGCGGCTGGTGCAGCTCATCGACGGCTACGACCTCAACCCCGATGGCAGCGTGGACCAATCCCTGCCCTGGGGCCAGCCCTACGACCTGACCGCCGCAGGCGACAGGCGCACCTACAGCGACCTGCTCACCCCCGCCGGTTTGCAGGAAATCGCCACCTACGCCGACGGCATCGGCCCGTGGAAGCCCTACCTCATCCCCTCGCGCCAAACGCTCGATGCCGCAGGCAAGCCCGTGGACCTGAACCGCGATGGCCGCATTGACGAGCGCGACCGCACCCTCATGCCCGCCACCGCCGTCGTTGCCAACGCCCACAAAGCCGGGCTGGTGGTGCACCCCTACACCTTCCGCAGCGAAGCGCGCCGCCTGGCCGCCAACTTCCAGGGCGACCCCAAAGCCGAATACCGCGCCTTTTATGAACTGGGGGTAGATGGCGTGTTCAGCGACTTCCCCGACCACGCCGTCGCCGCGCGCGAGCGTTGAGGCCACAAACCACAAGGGCCGGGGCAAGAAGGCCTGTCGTCCCCATCCACACACCGCGCTCATCCCCAGGCTTGGGCAGCGCGTGGATGGGGATGACACGCCTTGGGGGGCTTTGTTCAACATTTCCTACAATGCGCCGTTTTTCGGCTTTCCCCCTGCTGCCCATGCCCACCCCTTTGCTGTCCGCGCGCTTGTGCGCCACCTCCGCCCGTTGGCTACTCACCGCCGCTGCCGCAGCCGTCTTGGCCGCGTGCGGCGGCGGCTCGGATCCGGAACCCCTGCCGCCCGAGCCACCCGCGCCCGCCATCGGCGATCTGGTCGGCGCCCAACCCCTCAAACCCGTCAGCCGCGCAGAAATCACCCAAGCCCTGGCCAGCCACAGCGAACGCATCCAGGGCGTTGCCCCGCGCTACGACGTACAAACCTACCGGCTGACCTACCGCACGCACGACAAGGACGGCGCGCTGGTCGAAGCCTCCGGCCTGCTCACCCTCCCCGTCAAGCCCGCCGGGCAGCCCAGCCCCGTGGTCAGCTACCAGCACGCCACCATCTTTTACGACGCCGAAGCCCCCTCCAACCGCATCGAAGGGCAAGAGCCGCCCATCGTCCTGGCCTCGCTGGGCTACATCGTGGTCGCCGCCGATTACGTCGGCTTTGGCGCTACCAAAGGGCAAGAGCACCCCTACCTCGTCGCCACCCCGGCCGCGCGCGCCGTCATCGACATGCTCACCGCCGCCCAAACCTGGCGGCGCCAAAACCACGTCGCCGACAACGGCCAGCTTTACATGGCGGGCTACTCCGAAGGCGGCTACGCCACCATGGCCGCCCAGCGCGCCCTGGAGCTGGGCGACAGCCCCGCCCTGTTGGCGCAACTGCAAGCGAGCTTTCCCGGCGGCGGCCCCTACGACGTGCAAACCACGCTGGACACCCAGGTGCAACGCATCCGCGACCGCTACTGGTGGGGCCATTTGATCCAGCCCGGCCTGCTGCGCCACCTTGGCTCCAGCGTGCGCAAAGAGCTGCGCCGCGTGCTGCTGCGCCTGACCTCACCCGAAGACGCCGACGTGCGCTACCAAACCACCTTCATGGACCGCTACATGGCCGACGACAAAGACGCCATCGCCCGCGAAAGCAACGTCCACCAAGGCTGGAAGCCCAGCCGCCCGGTGTACCTGTTCCACGGCCGCGACGACCAGACCGTGCCCTACGAATCGGGCCTGTCGGCCTACAACACCCTGCGCGCCCAGGGCGGCAGCCCCGTCACCCTGCACGACTGCACCCATACCCCTTCGCGCCACACCGAATGCGTGCCGGAATACTTTTTGCTGACCGTGCGGCAAATGGCGACCACGGCGCGTGATTTGTGACGCCCAGCTCTTGCGGAATTACAAATCAAAGGAAATAAAATAACTTTGTTTCGGCATGACTATCAATACATGGAATTTCCTTTGATTGAACACCCTCAATGGCGCAGCACCATCGGGGTTGGCACCGCCCAGCAACCACCAATCAAAAGAATAAAAATCATGCCATTTCGGCATGATAGACAAATACCCGTATTTCTTTTGATTGAAAATCCTCAGCCTCTTGAGCTATCCGCCACCTGCTCTACCAAGCACAGCGCCTTCGCGGTGCAGACGAGGGCATGCCCACGGCCCAGGCAAAACAAAGCCGCCAGTCCGTAGTGACACACGGCCTGGCGGCTTTCTAGAGCGTGTTATGCACTTTTCCGAGAGGTGGTGCTGAGCTTGGATACAGTGCCAGCATGTCTCGCAAGCCTTACCCCAGTGATGTCAGCGATGAAGAATGGAGCTTTGTCGCCCCTTATCTGATC
>NZ_RDQM01000006.1 GCF_003703475.1 Allofranklinella schreckenbergeri
GCACGCAGCACGCAGCACGCAGCACGCAGCACGCAGCACGCAGCACGCAGCACGCAGCACGCAGCACGCAGCACGCAGCACGCAGCACGCAGCACGCAGCACGCAGCACGCAGCACGCAGCACGCAGGCTGCTTGCGGTTTGAACTTTTCCCTCTTGGCGCGATCTGCTTGCCTGTTCTTCTTTTTATCCCCTTTGCATTTGATCCCGGCGGCGCCCAAGGCGCCGTCGGGTTTTCTGTTGGCGGACGTTTTCGGGCGTTGATGCGTCGCTTGCCCTTTTCCACTTTGCCGTCTCACTCCCAGCAAGCGTTGCCTGGCGCTCTGGGGGTTTTTGCCGTGCACCCAATTCGATTGAAGGAGCTTCTGATCATGCCGCCGCCCATCTTGTCCTCGCATGCTGTTGCCTCGTGCAGAGGGAGCTTTGCGTTTCACAACGCCGGGCGCGAGGCTGCGTGCGGCAGGGAGTTGCGAGCATGGGCAACCCCAAGCTGATTCCGTATGAACTGCTGGGCAAACCCGGCGGTGGTTTTTTTGCTTGCACGGAATGCGTGCGCGACAAAAGAACGGGCTTGCTCTGGGAGGGTAAAACCTGCGATGGCGGCTTGCGCGATGGCGACCGCCTTTACACCAACTGGGGCGATGGCCGGGTGGGCGATGCCAGCGCCTATGTGGCACAGGTCAATGCCATGGGCTTGTGCGGATTTGACGACTGGCGCCTGCCCACGGCCGACGAGCTGCAAACGCTGGTGGATTACCGCAGGCCCTTTCCCGGCCCGACCATTGATGTGCACTGGTTCCCCCACACCTGGGTCGATCTCAGCACCTTGGCATGGCGCGGATATTGGACGTCGGATTTTTATGCGGACGACCCCGTTTACGCCTGGAATGTGAACTTCAACTACGGCAACCTCGGCGTTAACCACCGCAACAACGACGGCGCGGTGCGCTTGGTGCGCGCGGGGCGCTGAAGCAGGCGGTCGATCACTTACCTGCCTTCGATGGGTTAATCAGCGGGGTAGTTTTTGAGAATGAGTCTTAAAAGCCTTATTTATTGCGCCTGTTCGGGTAACATTCCGGTTTATTTCTGCCGTTCTGCTCATGGTGGGCTGGGGGCAGAAAGGTAACGTCAGCCATCGCCATTGCATTCCGTGTGGGCATGCCATGCCATAGCGAAAGCCAGCGTTTGTCGTGGAGACTTCCCTTGGCGAGGTGTATATGCAGAAAGCGTTGGCCCCATCGGGCTGGGCAGTGGGTAAGGTATTGGTGTGGGTGGCAGTGCTGGGGTCGCATCCGGCCTGGGCGCAACAATCGGTGATGCAGGCGCGGGGTGTTGCGCAGGTAGGTCAGGCGCCACAACAGGAGCGTTTGCTCAGCCTGCCGCAAGTGCAGGTTACGGCATGGCCGCAGTTGGAGACCGGCTCGGTCGTGCAGTTGCACCGTGATGGCTCCGGTCAGGGGGGTACGCTGGCCGACGTGGTGCGCTACCAGCCGCTGGCAGAGTTGCCCAATGCGCTTGCGGGGGCAGGCCGTGGCCACAGCCGCTACGACCGCGGCGGTAGCGCAGGCTACAACATCCGGGGGCTGGAAGGCAACCGAGTTGGCTTGGATGTGGATGGTGTTGAGATGCCCGAAGCGGTGGAGCACAGCGGCTGGTCCGGCAGTCGTGCCAAAGGCACCTTCAGCATGGGGCGTGACTTCATGGACCCGGAGCTTTATTCCAGTGTCAGCATTCAGGCTGGTGCCGCGGGCGGGCAACGTGGTGGCATTGGCGGAGCTGTGAGCTTTCAGGCGAAATCGCCGGAGGACTACCTGCGACATGGGCAAAAACGCTATGCCGATGTCAAAACGGGTTACGCTGGCAGCAGTGATACCTGGACTGGTAGCGCCACGGGGGCAGTCCGCATGGGGGATTTTTCGGGGTTGCTGGCCTATTCGCGCCGCCACGGCCATCCGGATAAAAACCATGACAGCCAGGCGCTGCGATCCGAACCTCAGTCCTACCGCTCCAATGCTTTGCTGCTCAAGGGGCAGTGGCAGGGCGGGCCGCAGCATAAGCTGGTGCTTTCGGGCGATTTTTACCGCCGCAGCAACCAGGCGCAATCGACCCAATGGAACAACGACGCGACAAAAATCACCGGTCATTCCACGCAGCAAGCCGAAACCGAGCGTGATACGCTGCAACTCACGCACCACTGGACGCCGGCCGCAGGCGGTTGGGCCGATTACGTGCAAACCCGCCTGTACCACCAACGCACGCTGATGGATGACGCGACGCACACCGTGGCGCCCGCGGGCCTGGGGGTATGGGAGACTTCGCGCAACAGCAATCGCCTCATCGGCTTTGCCAGCAAGATGGAAAAAGAGCTGGGTCGGCACCGCTGGAGCTTGGGCGTGAGCGCCTCGCGCAACGCCAATGAGCACGCCATGGTCAGCTCGCAGCCTTTCAGCAATCGCAATCCTTCGGCCATGCAACGGCCTTATCCCGATAACACCACGACCCGCTGGAGTGCGTATGTCGAGGATGCCATTGGCCTGCACCTGGGCGAGCGCAGGCTGGTTATCACGCCCAGCCTGCGGGTGGACGGCGTGAAAAGCCAAATCCATAACCTGCACAACATGGTCAGCCCATCGTTGCGGCAGGCCGAGATTGAGGGCATTTACGGCAGTACCCCGGGCAATACCATCGTCAGCCCAGGCCTGAGCCTGGCGTATTACCTGCAACCGCAATTGGTGGCCTATGCGCAGCTCAAGCGCAGCGGTCGTGCGCCCACTAGCAGCGAGCGCTATGGCATGTGGCGCAGCGGCATCGATTTGTGTCGCTGCATCATGGTTGGCGATCCCAAGCTCAAGGCGGAAACCAGCCAGGCGCTGGATTTGGGCCTCAAAGGTGAGCCGACCGAGGGTGTGAACCTGCACGGTGCGCTGTTTTATACGCAGTACAAAAATTTCATTGGCTTTACGCGCTATGAGCGCGCCACCCATCCGCAGATGTTCATCGGCACGCCTGATAGGCTCAACGCCATTTTCCGCAGCGAAAATCGCGACCGGGCGCACATTTACGGCTTGGAGTTGAGCACGAGGCTGGATTGGGGTACCTGGGTGCCTGCGGCCAAGGGGCTATACAGCCACTTGGCGTTAGGCTACAGCCAGGGCAAAGCCAAATCCTCCTACGCAGGCGACAAATATGTGGCACTGGACACTATCCAGCCAGCCAAGGCCATTGCGGCCCTAGGGTACGACGCGCCCAACAAGCGCTGGGGCCTGAACCTGACAGGCACTTTCGTGCGCGGCAAGCGCGCTGTGGCCACCAATCGCGACAACTACCGCAACAAGGGGGCAGCGTTGGAGGATGCCAAGACCGAATTGTTGCGCGTACCAGGCTTTGCTCGCTTCGACCTGGGAGCGTACTGGCAGCTCAACCGCCACATGCGCCTGGAGGCGGGCATTCAGAACCTGGGCGGCAAGCGTTACTGGAATTACAGCAATGTGCGCCACTTGCGTGCCGACTCGGCGCTGGATCAGCGTCAATGGCAGCTCTCCAGCCAGCCTGGGCGCAGCTACAGTTTGTATCTGACAGCAGCTTTTTAAGGCGTGTCATCAAATTGCCGAGCAGACCGCCCGACTCCAGGAGTTGTTGAGATTCAGTATTACGGCGGTGTTTTCGGCAAAAACTTCGCATCTGCCGTGTTGAAACGCTTGCAAGGTGTTCGGGCCTTGCGAGCGTTTTTGCCTTGCATCTGCGGCTTTTGCCTCGAAAAACCGTTTCGCCAACCCAATCTCGACAACCCCTAGAGATGAGCGCAGTGCGAAAATTTTGACGGCTCGCCGTGGGTGGTTATGGGTGACGGTTGCCATAGGCCCACCCTGAATGCGGCGGCAGACTACGCATCTATTCGGTAAGCTCCGGTTCGCCGTAGTTCGTAGTCTTATGGTGGCTATCAAGATAGGAGCAATGTATGTGGTGGGACAAGCTGTGGCTGATGTTCTTGATTTACCCGGTGGTGCTGCTGGCGCTGCCGTGGTTTTTGGTGCTGACGGTGCGCTTGCCGTGCAAGTTCCGCTACCAGGAAGCGCCCAGCGATGCGTTGCAAAAAGCGGTGGCTGACGAGGGCTTTCAGCAGGCGTCCCAAGCGCTGCAACGCCTGGGCTACCAGCGCAGCATGGGCGGCATGATGGAAATCGTCAAAGGCGTTCATCTCATGGGCCTGGTCTGGGAGCACCCCGAGCGCACGCACCGCGTGGCCTTGCAATTCAACACGCAAACGCTGCAAACCCTCGTGGAGTTCCAGCAGCGCTACAGCGACGGGACGTGGCTGAACCTGCACAACGGCCGCGATGCGCCCTGGCCCCTCTCCCGCCGGGTGCGCCTGTACGTGTTGCCCGGCGAGCGCAATGTGGCCCGTATGGAGAGCGTGTTTGTGCAATTGCAGCAACGCCTGCCGATTCAGGCCGAGCCGCAGCTCGCGCGCGGCGAGGCGGGCACGCGCGCCATGCTCGATACGCTCAACGCCGAGCTGTACGGCTGGTGCAAAAAAGGCATGTTCTCCATGCAGTGCCGCGATGGCTGGCGGCGGCTGGGCATAGGCTTTGCCTACTGGCTGGTGTTCACGGGCAATTGGCCCTTCAACCGCCTGATGCAGGCGCGCCAGCGCAAGCGCACGCTGGCCGCCATTGCAGAATAATTACAAATCAATAATAAAATTGATTTGTTTGCTGATTTGCCGAAATAAGGGTGTTTTGTTTCCCTTGATTGGTATTTTATGGGGCTTTGCAATCGCGCCCAGGGGCGTGGGGCGCGCCTACAATCGCGCGCATGATTGACCCACGCCCTGCCCAGGCGGCGCCTTCTTGCTCCTCTGCCGCCCCTGCCTTTTCTCCCCTCGCGCCCGCCCAACCGCTTGCCCACCCGCCTGCCGACACGTTCGCCGACACACCTTTGCTGGCGGGCTTGAACCCCGAGCAGCGCGCGGCGGTGACTTTCCGGGGCGGCAACGCCCTCATCCTCGCGGGCGCGGGCTCGGGCAAAACCCGCGTGCTCACCACCCGCATCGCCTGGCTGCTGCAAACCGGCCAGGCATCGCCCGGCGGCATTCTGGCGGTGACGTTCACCAACAAAGCCGCGCGCGAAATGGTCGCGCGCCTGAGCGCGCTGGTGCCCATTTCCGTGCGCGGCATGTGGATTGGCACCTTCCACGGCCTGTGCAACCGCATGCTGCGCGCCCACGCCCAGACGGTGGGCCTGCCGCGCCAGTTTCAGATTCTGGACATGCAAGACCAGCTCGCCGCCATCAAGCGCTTGCTCAAGGCCAACCACATCGATGCCGAGCTGCTGCCGCCCAAAAAGCTGCAAATCTTCATCAACGCCTGCAAGGAGGACGGCCTGCGCGCCAGCGAAGCGCCCGCGCGCGATGCCGATGCGCGCCAGAAGGTGCAGCTCTACCACCTCTATGAGCAGCAATGCCAGCGCGAAGGCGTGGTGGATTTTGGCGAGCTGATGCTGCGCAGCTACGAGCTGCTGCGTGACAACGCCGCCATCCGCCAGCACTACCAGCAGCGCTTTGCCCACATCCTCATCGACGAGTTTCAGGACACCAACCGCCTGCAATACCAGTGGCTCAAGCTCATCTCCGGCGCGGCGCGCGCGCCGTTTGCGGCCGATGCCGCCGATGCCGGGGCATCCAGCGTGGTGGCGGTGGGCGATGACGACCAAAGCATTTACGCCTTTCGCGGCGCGCGCGTGGGCAATATGGCCGACTTCGTGCGCGAATTTCGCGTCGCCCAGCCCATCAAGCTGGAGCAAAACTACCGCTCCTACAGCCACATTCTGGATTCGGCCAACGCCTTGATCGCCCACAACCGCCAGCGCCTGGGCAAAAACCTGCGCACCGAACAGGGCGCGGGCGAGCCGCTGCGCGTGCACGAGGCCGTCAACGACGGCAGCGAGGCGCAGTGGGTAGTCGATGAAGTGCGCCAGCTCATGCAAATCGAGGGCTTTGCCCAGCGTGAAATCGCCATGCTCTACCGCAGCAACGCGCAAAGCCGCGCGCTGGAATCGGCCCTGCTGGCGGCCAAAGTGCCTTACCGCATTTATGGCGGCCTGCGGTTTTTCGAGCGTGCCGAAATCAAGCACGCACTGGCCTATTTGCGCCTGCTGGAAAACCTGGGCGACGACACCAGCTTTTTGCGCGTCGTCAACTTCCCCACGCGCGGCATTGGCGCGCGCACGCTGGAGGCCCTGCAAGAAGTCGCCCAAGCCCGGCAACTGCCGCTGGCGCAAGCCGTGGCGCACCTGGAGGGCAAAACGGCAGCCAAGCTGCAAGCCTTTGTGCGCCTGATCGAGCAACTGCGCAGCGCCTGCCAGGGCCAGCCTCTGCGCGGCGTGATCGCCCAGGTGCTGGAGCACAGCGGCCTGCTGGAGCATTACCGGCTGGAGAAAGACGGTCAGGAGCGGCTGGAAAACCTGGACGAATTGCTCAACGCCGCCGATGCCTTCATCCTGCAAGAAGGCTTTGCGCGCGACGCCACCGCCTTGCCGCTGGACGAGCACGGCCAGCCTCTGCCAGAGTCATGGCTGCCCCAGCCTTTGACGCAAAGCCCGGCCAGCCAGGGCCTGGCGGTGGATGGGGATGCGCTGCCGGATGCGCCGCTGCACGCACCACTGCCCAGCGAAGGCGGTGCGGCCCCGCGATGGGAGCAAATGGATGCGCTGGATGCCAGCGCCTCCACCTTTTACGACCCCGACACGGGCGAAACCCTCTCGCCCCTGGGCGCTTTCCTCACCCACGCCGCGCTGGAGGCGGGCGACAACCAGGCCCAGGCCGGGCAGGACGCCGTGCAGCTCATGACCGTGCACGCCAGCAAGGGGCTGGAGTTTGATGCCGTCTTCATCGTCGGGCTGGAGGAGGGGCTGTTCCCCCACTACAACAGCCTGGCCGACCAGGAAGGGCTGGAGGAGGAGCGCCGCCTGATGTACGTGGCCATCACCCGCGCGCGCAAGCGCCTCTACCTCAGCCTGGCGATGGAGCGCATGCTCAACGGCCAGGCGCAATACAACCCGCCCAGCCGTTTTCTGGATGAGCTGCCGCCCGAATCCGTGCGCTGGCTCACCCCGCGCCGCCCCAAGGCGGGGGCGGGCAGCGGTGCGGGTTATGGCGGTGCCGGGCGTTATGGCGCAGGCGCGCGTGCGCCCTGGCAAGGGCGTCAGGCAGCGGCGTCAGCCAAGCCGGCCACGGCGCCCAGCGCCGCGCCCCCTGCGCGCTACGCCAGCAGCAACGCCATCGCGCGTGCGGCATCGTCCAGCGCGGCCCCGAGCAACCCCTGGGGCATCCGCAGCGGACAAACCGTGTTTCACGCCAAATTCGGCCAAGGCCAGGTGCTGGCCGTGGAGGGGCAGGGGGCAGAGGCCAAGGCGCGGGTCGATTTTGGCCGCCACGGCAGCAAGCTGTTGCTGCTCTCGGTGGCCAAGCTCACGGTGGTGCCGTGAGTCTGTGCTTGCGAGGCGCTGATTTTATCGATCAAAATATCGATCAAAAGGAAACAAAATCCACTTGTTTCGGCAACACTGGCCTATAGTGGATTTTCTTTTGATGGAAATTCAGCGCGCCTCGTTGCCTGCCACGATGGACATCACCGCCATGCGCACGGCGATGCCGAAAGTCACCTGCGGCAGGATCACGCTTTGCTGGCCGTCGGCCACTTCGGAGTCGATCTCCACACCGCGGTTGATGGGGCCGGGGTGCATGACGATGGCGTCGGGCTTGGCCAGGCGCAGCTTGTCGGGCGTGAGGCCGAAGTTCTTGAAATATTCCTGGCTGCTGGGCAGCAGCGCGCCGCTCATGCGCTCGTTTTGCAGGCGCAGCATGATGATGACGTCGGCATCCTTGATGCCGTCCTCAAGCCGGTGAAACACGCGCGCGCCCAGGGCGGAGAAGTTCTCGGGCGCCAGGGTTTGCGGGCCGACCACGCGCACTTCGGGGCAGCCCAGCGTGGTCAGGGCGTGGATGTCCGAGCGCGCCACGCGCGAGTGCAGCACATCGCCCACCACGGCCACCGTCAGGTTGGTGAAATCCTTTTTGTAGTGGCGGATGGTGTACATGTCCAGCAAGCCCTGCGTGGGGTGGGCGTGGCGGCCGTCGCCGGCGTTGACCACATGCACATGCGGCGCGACGTGCTGGGCGATGAGGTAGGGCGCGCCCGAGGCGCTGTGGCGCACGACGAAGATATCGGCCGCCATCGCCGAGAGGTTGGCCACCGTGTCCAGCAGCGTCTCGCCCTTGGCGGTGGAGGAGCGGCCAATGTCCAGCGTGAAGACATCGGCCGAGAGGCGCTTGGCGGCGATGTCGAAGGTGGTGCGCGTGCGCGTGCTGTTCTCGAAAAAGAGGTTGAAAACGCTTTTGCCGCGCAGCAGCGGGACTTTTTTGACTTCGCGGTCGCTCACGGAGACGAAGTTGGCGGCGGTGTCGAGGATGTGCGTGAGGATCTCGCGCGGCAGGCCCTCGGTGGAGAGCAGGTGGATCAGCTCGCCGTGCTTGTTCAATTGGGGGTTGTGGCGCGCCAGCATGGAAAACGGCTTTCTTGCAAAGAGGAAAAAAGGGAAAGAAGGGGACAAGCGCTTGCAAACGCTTTGGGCGCTCACGCGCCCTTGAAGGCCTCCAGCGCAAAGCGCAGGCGGCCATCTTCGCCTCGCGCCAGCGCCAGCTTGTCGCTGGCGGGCAGCGACAGGCGCGCGGCGGCATAGGTTGCCTCCACCGGCAATTGCCGCCCGCCGCGATCGACCAGCACGGCCAGGCGCACGCGCGCGGGGCGGCCGTAGTCGAACAGTTCGTTGAGTACGGCGCGGATGGTGCGGCCCGTGTGCAGCACGTCGTCCAGAATCAGGATGTCGGCGCCGTTGACATCGAAATCCAGCGCCGTTTGCGCCCCGCTGGAGAGGCCGCGCTGGGCAAAATCGTCGCGGTGCATGGCCGATGACAAGGTGTTGACGCCTTGGGATAGTTGCAAATCGGCCACCAGCCGCTCCAGCAGCCAAACGCCGCCGGAGGTGATGCCCGCCAGATGCACCGTGCCCGCCCGCCCCTGGGCATCGGGCAGGCCTTGCTGCATCAGGCGCTGCACGCCATCACGCAAATCCAGGTACAGGCTTTCGGCATTGAGGGCGATAAACCCGGCGGCGGTGTGGGGGGCGGTGTCACTCATGGTCGGCGGAACTCCTGGCTCATGGTTGGGGTGGGCGGGCGAGCGCGCGCAAAAATTGGTCGAGGATGATAGCGGCAGAAACCGCGTCCACATGGCGGGCGCTGACGCCCTGGGCCAGCGCTTCGGTGGTGCTGTAGCGCTCGTCCACACCGAACACGGGCAGGCCAAAGCGCCCGTGCAGCCCGCGCATGAACCAGCGCGCGCGCTCGGTGTTCTCGTGCGCCGCGCCATCGGGGTGAAAGGGCAGGCCCACCACCAGTGCTGTGGGTTGCCATTCGCGTACATAGTCTTGCGCCAGCGCAAATTGCGCTTTGCCCTGCGCCTTGAGCAGCCCCAGGGGCTGGGCCGCGCCCGTGCGCTGCGAGCCCACGGCTACGCCGGTGCGCAAAAGGCCGTAGTCGAAAGCCAGAAAGGTGTGTGCATCGCTGGCGGGGTCAAAGGCGTGGGGCAGGCCCAGGGATTCGGCAAAAGCGGGGTTCACGGCAGTGGGTGGATAAGAGAGAAGGGCTAAATATGGGCTTGAAAGAGGGCGAGCATCATCAGCCCCACCACCATGCAAGCCAGCAGCACGGCAATGCGCACGGGCCGGATGGGCCGTCTGACGACGGGCGAAAACCATTGGGAGAACCAGACCAGCAAGGGATCGCTAGCGTGGAAAAAGAGTGCGAACAGCGGCAGGCCCAGGCCGAGCTGCCAGGGCCAGGGCAGCAGCAGCAAGGCGCAGAAGGGGGCTGCAACGCAGAGTACGACAGCCAGCCAGGCCCGTATGGCAACGTCCAGCTCCACGCCGCAGTTGGGGCAATGCCACGGGCCAGCCTGGGCGGCATGCCGTGCCACAAAGGCATGTGGCAAAAGGGTTTGGCAGGCCGGGCAGCGTATGCGGTGGTGTATTGGGCGGCGGCGCATGGGGCCTGGGGGCGCGGCAGGCTCAGGCATGCCCGGCCACGCTGGCGAGCTGGTGCGCGTGGATGCCCAGCAGCTCCAGGGCTTTGCCGTAGCGCTGCTCTGGCCCCAGTTGAAACAGCAGCGCGTGCGAAGCCTGCACGGTCAGCCAGGCGTTGGCGGCCAGTTCGCTTTCAAGCTGGCCGCCATCCCACGAGGAGCAGCCCAGCGCCATCAGGGCGTGGCGCGGGCCGCCGCCTTGGCTGATGGCTTCCATCACATCGCGCGAGGAGGTCAGCGCCAGCCCATCGGTGATGGGCAGGGAGGAGGCGTAAGCCGTGCCGCTGGCGGCTGGCTCGCCGTCGCTGCCAGTGCCGCACTGGCTGGGCGCGGCGGCTGTGGTGTCGTGCAGCACAAAGCCACGGTCCTGGTGGAGCGGGCCGCCCATCAGTACGGGCATGTTCGCCAGGTCCTCGCGTGGCAGGTTCAAGTCCAGACGCGCAAAGAGGTGCCGGGCCTGGAGGTCGGTGGTTTTGTTGATGATCAGTCCCAGGGCGCCCTGGTGGTTGTGCTCGCAGACGTACACCACGCTGCCGCCAAAGAGGCTGTCTTCCAGGCCGGGCATGGCAATGAGCAGGTGGCCGGTGAGGTTGAGGGCAAGGGGCTGTGACATGGCGGGCATTTTAGGCTGCTGAACTGGTCTATATTTCCATTTCATGAAGAAAATTTAAAAATTGATTTTGGTATGATGGTATTAAAAATTTCATTTCATAAATAATCTATTGATTTGTAATTAAGGGGTGTGCCCAAAGGGCCTGACCGGCGCTGATGCGGGCCGGAGGCTTCTTTGGACATTGGGATGCCTAAAAAAGTATCTTAAAAAGATACTATGACTGTTTGCAATACACCTGCGGATCGTCTCGCGCTACGATTTAGCCCGTTTTAACGAGTGGCATGCGCCCGGCATGCCTTGGCAGGAGAGTGAACAATGAACAGCCCCGATGGCTTGGCTCTGGCGCGTGCGCGGTTTACGCCCGAACAATTGGCTGAACGCCCCTGGCTGGCGTCTTACCCCGAAGGGGTGCCCGCCGATGTGGGGGCAGGCGAATACGGCTCGCTGGCAGAGCTGCTGGATGCGGCTTTCAGCCGTTACCCCCAGCGGGTGGCGTTCAGCTTCATGGGGCGCGATTTCAGCTATGCGCAGGTGGAGCGGCTCAGCGCCCAATTGGCGGCCTATCTGCAATCGCTGGGCTTGCAAAAGGGCGACCGGGTGGCGGTGATGTTGCCCAACATCATCCAGTACCCGATTGCGGCGGCGGCGATCATGCGGGCGGGGCTGGTGCTGGTCAATGTCAATCCGCTGTACACGGCGCGCGAGCTGCAACACCAGTTGCAAGACTCGGGCGCGCGGCTGATTCTGGCGCTGGAGAACTTTGCCCACACCCTGGCGCAGTGCGTGGCGCATACCCGGATCGAGCATGTGGTGCTGGCGGGCGTGGGCGATCAGCTCGGGCCCATTCGCGGCCGCTTCATCAATTGGGTGCTGCGCCGCCGCAAAGATGCCAGCGGCCGGAAGGTGGTGCCTGGCTTCACGCTGCCCGATACGGTGCGCGTGGTGCGCTTTAACGAGGCGCTGCGCCGGGGCAGCCGCCAGCCCTGGCGCTCGCCCAGCATGGGGCGGGACGATTTGGCGCTGCTGCAATACACCGGCGGCACGACCGGGGTGAGCAAGGGCGCCATGCTCACGCACGGCAACGTCATCGCCAATACGCTGCAATCGCAGGCGTGGAACAAGCCAGCCATCGATACCCTGGGCGGTCGGCCCTGCGTGAGCGTGTGCGTGCTGCCGCTCTACCACATCTTCGGTTTTACGGTGGGCATGATGATGTCCATGCGCAATGGCGGCCAGGCCGTGCTCATTGCCAACCCGCGCGATTTGGATGCCACGCTGGCGCAGTTGCGCGGCTACACCATCCACTTGTTCCCTGCGGTCAATACGCTGTTTGGCGCCTTGCTCAACCACCCGGACTTCGACCGAGTGGATTGGAGCCATTTGCGCATCACCTGCGGCGGCGGCGCGGCCGTGCAGCAGGCGGTGGCCCAGCGGTGGCTGGAGCGCACGGGCTGCCCGATTTGCGAGGGCTATGGCCTCTCGGAAGCCAGCCCTTCGGTGGCGTGCAACTCGGTCGTGACCAAAACCTTCAGCGGCACGATTGGCATGCCCTTGCCCAGCACCTACCTGCGCTGTGTGGATGAGGCCGGGCGGCCCGTGCCCACCGGCGAGCCGGGCGAAATCGCCATCAAAGGCCCGCAATTGATGGCTGGCTATTGGCAGCAGCCGGAAGAAACGGCACTGGTCATGACCGCCGATGGCTACTTCCGCACGGGCGATATCGGCGTGATGGACGACAAGGGCTTTATCAAAATCGTCGATCGCAAGAAAGACATGGTGCTGGTCAGCGGCTTCAACGTCTATCCCAACGAAATCGAAGATGCGATCGGCCTGATGCCCGGCGTGCGCGAATGCGCCGTGGTGGGCGTGCCCGACGAAAAAACGGGCGAAGCCATCAAGCTGGTAATCGTCAAGAAAGACCAGGCCCTCAGCGAAGCCCAGGTGCACGAGTACGCGCGCAGTCATCTCACCGGCTACAAACGCCCCAAATACGTGGAATTTCGCACCGAGTTGCCCAAAAACGGCGTCGGCAAAATCCTGCGCCGCGAGCTGCGCGACAAGGACGAGTAACGGCGGCCCGTCTTTCGCCAAGCCTTTTACCAAGCCCTTCAGCGTGCGCTGCGCCAGGCCAGCGCCGTGGCCAGCAGCAACAGGCTTGCAGCAATCCAGGCGTAAGGCGCGGCGGGGGCCAGGGTGTACAGGCCTGTGCCCAGCATGGGGCCAAGCACCATGCCCAGCCCCTGGGCGGCGGAGGCGTTGCCCGCAGCGGCGCCTTGCTCGTGGGCTTGCACCGCGTTGGCGGCCATGGCCTGGAAGGATGGGAAGATAAACCCCATGCCGAAAGCGCCCACGGCATAGGCCAGCAGCAAATGCCAGGGCTGGTGGGCCAGCAGCACGCTGGCAAAGCCCAGCGCGGAAATGCCTGCCCCGGCAATCACCCAATGGCGCAGGGCGATGTGCTTGAGGTGAATCACGCATTGCTGCGAGAGGATGAGCGCCAGCCCCACGCAAGTCAGCGCATGGCCGGCCAGGCGCGCGCCTTTTTCTTCGCTCAGGCTGAAGTGGTCCATGGCGAAAAATCCCACCGAAACCTGCGCCACCGCCACGCACATCATGGCCACGAAGGCGGTCGCCATCGCCAGGCGCAAGCGCGGGTCCCACAACGGCAGATGCGGCCGCGCCGCCGGGGTGGATGAAGGGGCGGACGATGAAGCGGACGAGGGCGCGCGGCTTGGCATCGCGTTGGGGGCGCTGGGCTGCGCCGGGCTGGTGGGGGCGTTGGGGTTGGGCGCTTGCGGCGGCAGGCCGGCGGGCAGTCCCAGCGCGATGCTGAGCAGCCCCAGCAAAGGCAGGGCCGCAGTGGCGTAAAAGCCCCAGTGCAGCCCCCAGCCGCTGACCAGGCTGACGATGGCAGGCCCGGCCACCATGCCCAGCGCGTTGGCCGAGCCGAGCTTGGCCATGGCTTGCTGGCGCGCCTGGGGCGCGACGTGGTCGGCAATCGTGGCCGCAGCGGTGGGCGGCACGGCGGCATAAAACGCGCCGATGACGCTGCGCGCGCCAATCAGCACGGCGGCAATCAGCAAGGCAGGCAGGGTGTGGTGCAAGGCCACATCCACGAACACGGCCAGCAAGGCGTAGGTGAGGGTGAACACGCCCAGCCCCATCAGCAGCACGGGTTTGCGCCCCAGCCTGTCGCTGGTGCGGCCCCAGGTGCGTGCCAGCAGCATCCAAAACACGCCGCCGATGGACATGGAAATGCCAGCCACCATCTCGGAAATACCCAACTGGCGCACGACGGGGCCGATGATGGCGACGTAGGCCATCATGGCCATGGTCCCCACCAGGGCGGCCAGCAACAGGGGGGCGAGGCGAAAGGGGCGAGGAGGGGCAGAGAGCATGGGCAAAAAAGCGCAAAGCGGCTGGGGTGGCAAGGGGCGGGTATTTTCGCGGCAGAGCGGGCCATTTCTGGCGCTTGCGGGCTATGCGCTGTGGGGCTATGCGTGCAGCAATGAAAGGCGCTTGCCAGCGCCTGGATGCCGGGCAAAGCCCTGTCTTTACAAAAAAATGCACGGCCAGCCACAATGCGCACACCAAGGCTGGGCAGACTCGCCGGCTTTGGTCGGACTCTGGCGCGGATTGCGCTGCTTTGCTGTTGAGGAAATCCTTTTATGTTGCGCCTTGCTCGGATGTTATGTGGCCTTTGCTGTTTCAGCGCCCTGGCTTCTGCTGGCGCGCAGCCCAAGGATATTGCGCGCTTTAGCGGCAGCAGGCAGGCGATGGCGGAGTTGTGCGGCGATAAAGCGGCCTTGGCCAAGCTCCAGCAAAAGCAAGAGCGGGCGATGCAGCACAGCGGGATGTCCCCAGCCGAGTACCAGGCGGAGTTCCAGCGCGGCTATGCGCAGTCGCGAGAGGATTTCGCAGGCCTTAGCGAGGAGGAAAAGGCCAAGACGTGCGCGCAGCTTCAGGCGTTTTCCCGGCATCAGAAAAATTGATTTTTTATAAATCAAAAGGGAACAAAACCGCATTTTTTCGGCATGTTATATATAGATTGAATTTTATTATTGGTTTGTAATAAAAGGGTGGCTATAGCGCCAGTTTGCGATCAGGGCGGTTTGCGTGGAAGGCGCAAGCCGCCTTTTTTCATGGCAGGATCGCCGCCCACCTCGCCCTACGCCTGCTTGCTTATGCCTTTGACCATCTCCATCGGCCCGCTGCTGTTGCCAGCCCCGTTTGTGCTGTTGCTGCTCTGTGTGGCCGTGGGGCTGGGCTGGGTGCATTGGCGCACACGCCAACAGGCCCCCGGCGAGCGCCAGGCGCTTGCGCAGGTGGTGCAAGGCGCAGTGCTGGTGGGGGCGCTGGCTGCGCGGCTGGGCTTTGTGCTGCATTACCACCAGGCGTATCTGGCCCACCCGTGGAGCGTGCTGGATATCCGCGATGGCGGCTGGGCGCCCTGGCCGGGGTTGATGGCGGCGTGGTTTTACGCTGCCTGGGCAACGCGCACCGCTCGCACGCGCCAGCGCCTGGTGCTGGGGGCGATGGCTGCTGCCAGCGTGCTGTGGCTGGGCGGGCAGGCGGCGCTGCTGTGGCATGCGCCTAGGGGGCAATCGTTGCCCGCGTTCGCATCGCTTTCCATGCGGGGCGCGCCGGTGCAGTTGCAGTGCCTGCGCGGCAGGCCAGCGGTGGTGAATCTTTGGGCGACGTGGTGCCCGTATTGCCGCAGCGAGCTGCACGCGCTGGCCCAGGCGCAGGGCCAGTATCCAGAGGTGCAATTCGTCTTCGTCAACCAAGGCGAAGCGCCGCAAACCATTGCCCAGTTTTTGCAAAGCCAACGCCTGGCGCTTGACCCTGTGGTGCTCGATGGCAAGGGCGAGCTGGCGCGCCACTATGGCCAGACGGGCTTGCCGCTGACTTTGTTTTTCGATGCCCAGGGCCGCTTGGTGAGCAGCCGCGTGGGGGTGATGTCGCAGGCGAGTTTGCAGCAGCGCATTGAGGCGGCGCAGTCGGCAGAGTTGGCCCGCTTTGGGGCTGCGCCTGCGCCGAAAGATCCGGGGATTGGCTGCTGAGAGACTTTGAACAAGCTCTGCGGACAGGGTTTAGAGCGTGTTATGCACTTTCCGCCCCCCGCGAGAGCGCCCCGGCGGGTGCAGTGCAAGGCGCAGTCCCCGCCGCAGCCTGGCTGCGCTGCAAGGGGACGGCAACGCCGCAATGCACATGCCGGGGCGCTTCTCCCTTCGGGCTGGCCCCAAAACCATGCACTCGCTGCGTTGCCACGCTTGCCAAGGCAGCCAGCCTTGGCCGCGCGTGACGCCTTGCGATCACACGGTTTTGGGGCCAGCGCGGGGGAGCGCAAAGTGCATAACACGCTCTAGTCTTTGGCCGTGGAGGCCACGCGCCAAGCCATGGTCTCGCCTGCGCGCAGGGGTTTGAGCTGCGTTTGCCCGTAGGGGTAGGACTCGGGCATTTGCCAGGCCTGTTTGTGCAAGGTGATGGTGCGGGTGTTGCGCGGCAGGCCGTAGAAGTCTGCGCCGTGGAAAGCGGCAAAGCCTTCGAGCTGATCCAGTGCGCCCACTTGCTCAAAGGCTTCGGCATACAGCTCAATTGCGGCAGGGGCGGTGTAGCAGCCTGCGCAGCCCACGGCGGCTTCTTTCAATGGCGCGGCATGGGGGGCGCTGTCGGTGCCCAGGAAGAAGCTCGGGTGGCCGGAGGTGGCCGCTTGCAGCAGCGCCTGGCGGTGGATTTCACGCTTGAGCACGGGCAGGCAGTAGTAGTGCGGGCGCACGCCGCCCAGAAAGATGGCGTTGCGGTTGTAGAGCAGGTGGTGGGCGGTGATGCTGGCGGCCAGGCGGTCGTCGGCTTCCACCACGAATTGCGCGGCTTCCAGCGTGGTGATGTGCTCCATGACGATCTTCAGCTCGGGGAAGTCGCGACGCAGGGGGATGAGCTGCTGCTCGATGAATACGGCTTCGCGGTCGAACAAATCCACTTCGGGATCGGTCACTTCGCCATGCACGAGCAGCGGCATGTCCACTTGCTGCATGGCCTCCAGCGCGTGGTAGATGTTGCGCAGCGCAGTCACGCCCGCATCGCTGTTGGTGGTGGCGCCTGCAGGGTAGAGCTTGCAGGCCACCACGCCAGCGGCTTTGGCCGTGCGGATGGTTTCGGGCGTGGTGCGGTCGGTCAGATACAGCGTCATCAGCGGCTCGAACGCGGCATCGGGGGCCACTTGTTGCAGCGCATCCAGAATGCGCTGGCGGTAGGCCAAGGCCTGGGCGGCATCGGTGACGGGCGGGCGCAGATTGGGCATGACGATGGCGCGGCCAAATTGTGCGGCGGCATGGGCGACGGTGGTCAAGAGGGCATCGCCATCGCGCAAGTGCAAATGCCAATCATCGGGGCAGGTGAGGGTGAGTTCGGTCATGGGCGGGTGGGCTGGAGTGAGGGGGAGAAAAAAGCCGGGTTTTCCCTGATGAAAAAACCCGGCCCGATGATGCCTGAAAAGCGTGCGCTCAAGGGGGGTGCCCAAGCCTTTTACTGGGCTGTTCCCGGGGCGTTGAAGGTTTGTTTTTATCGATCAAAGGGAAAGAAAACAATGATTTTTCGGCTTGTTATTGCTGACACATATTTTCCTTTGATTGAAATTTTGGCGGGTGCTCAATCCAGCAGGGCCTGGGCGAATTCGCGGGCGTTGAAGGTTTGCAGGTCTTCGAGCTTTTCGCCCACGCCGATGAAGTACACGGGCACAGGGCGCTCCTGGGCGATGGCGGCCAGCACGCCGCCCTTGGCGGTGCCGTCGAGCTTGGTGACGATCAGGCCCGTCAGTTGCAGCGCGTCGTCAAAGGCCTTGACCTGGGCCAGCGCGTTCTGGCCGGTGTTGCCGTCGATCACCAGCAGCACCTCGTGCGGGGCGCTGGCTTCGGCCTTGGTGATGACGCGCTTGATTTTCTTGAGCTCTTCCATCAGGTGCAGCTGCGTGGGCAGGCGCCCGGCGGTGTCCACCAGCACCACGTCTTTGCCGCGCGCTTTGCCGGCGGTGACGGCGTCGAAGCTGACGGCGGCCGGGTCGCCGCCTTGCTGGCCGATGATTTCCACGGTGTTGCGCGTGGCCCAGACGCCCAATTGCTCGCGCGCGGCGGCGCGGAAGGTGTCGGCCGCAGCCAGCAGCACGCTGGCTTCGGCATCGGCCAGGTGGCGCGTGAGCTTGCCGATGGAGGTGGTCTTGCCCGCGCCGTTGACGCCCGCGACCATGATGACGGTGGGTTCGTGCTCGCCGATCACCAGGGTTTTTTCCAGCGGTTGCAGCAGCTGGGCAATGGCATCGGCCAGCAGGCCTTTGACCTGGGCCGGATCGGTGGCCTTGGCGGCCTTGACGCGGCGGCGCAGGTCATCGAGCAAGAAGGTGGTGGCCTTGACGCCCGCATCGGCCATGAGCAGGGCGGTTTCCAGCTCCTCGTACAGCTCTTCGTCGATTTTCGTGCCGGTAAAGACGGTGGAGATGCTGCTGCCGGTCTTGCGCAGCCCGGCCTTGAGGCGCTCCAGCCAGCTTTTGCGGGGCGCGGGGGCGGATTCGGGGGCTGTCTCGGGGGCGGCTTCAGCGGCAGGCGCTTCGGCGGCGGGTTGGGAGGCAGGGGGAGACGCCGATGCAGGCGCTTGGGGCGCGCTGGCGCTCACAAGAGGTGCGGCAGGCGCTGGTGCAGCAGGGATAGTGGCGGGTGCAGTTTCGGGTAGGGTATCCGTAACCGCTGGCAAGGGATGCGATGCAGGCGGCGGTGGCGTGTTGGCTGGCGCTGCATGTGGCACGACTGAAGCGGGCGGTGGGGCAACCGTCGGCTCTGCCGCAGGCATCAAGGGCGTTGGTTCTGCCGCTTCTGGCGTAGGGGCAGGTGGGGCGCTTTCCTCTGCTGGGGCTGCGACGGGCGCTGCTGCCGGTTCGATGGTGGGCGTAGGCACAGGGGCAGATGCAGCCTGGTCGATGGCGGGGGGCAGACCCAGCGCAGCATCGTCTGGAGAGAGGCGTGGCGCATCCGGCTCTTGTTCTGCCACTGGCGTCGGCGCAGGCGTAGGGGCAGGGCGCTCCGGCACTGCTGGCGTGGGTGTGGGCGCAGCAGGTGGTGGCTCTGCCTTGGCTGCTTCAGGAATGAAAACAGGGGCCGCGGGCGGCACAGGCGCAGTCGTTTCAGGCACGCTCGTTTCAGGCGCGCGTTCGATCGGCGCAGGGGGCAGGACAGGAGCCGCCTCGACGGCGGTTGCACCCGCCGCTAGAGCTTCACTGATGGGGGCGGTGGGGACTGTCGGGAGGTCTGCCGGGGGTGGGGCGTCAAGCGCGGGCGGCGTTGCATCGGGCGAGGCCTGGGCGGGGCTGGGGGCTTCCGGGGCGGGCGTATCGCTTTTGCCGCCAAAGGAGCGGCGCAACCAGCCCATCACACCGCGTTGCGGCTCAGCCTGGGCTGGCGCAGGGGCTGCGGGTGGCGATGGGAGGCGCTCGCTGGGCAGGGACGCAGGGCCGTCAGCAGGTGCAGCAACAGGCTGAGGGGCGGGGGAATCGGCGGTGGGCGCAGGCGTTGTGGCTGGTGGGGCCTCTGGTGCGGGGGCGGGCGGTGGGGCTTTTTTCTTGAAAAAACTGAACATAATGCGCGG
Source organism: Allofranklinella schreckenbergeri (assembly GCF_003703475.1). Taxonomy (GTDB): domain Bacteria; phylum Pseudomonadota; class Gammaproteobacteria; order Burkholderiales; family Burkholderiaceae_C; genus Lampropedia; species Lampropedia schreckenbergeri. Next base: position 19,385 of record NZ_RDQM01000006.1, read on the forward strand.
CGATGAACGCCAAAAGGGCGCCAGGCAGGCGAGGGCTCAACAGCGCGACGCCAGAGTGCGCCAAAGTGCAAAGGGCTGATGCGGGTAGATGCACAGGCCGCTTCGGGATGGGGCCGTGCGCTGAGAGAAAAGGCGTGGTTTGCGCCACTGCTGCACTGCCGCAGCAGGCTGCAACAGCAAAACCGATTCGGATTGTATGAAACGTTGGACATGGAAAGGCCCGTCGGGCCGAAGCGCGCGCTGGGTAGCGGCGCATGCGTGGGCGGCTTGCGCCGCGATGGTGGTTGCAGGCTGCGCGACCGCGCCAGGGCAAGGCGGGCAGGGAGCTTCGGCTGCAACCGTGCCAGCGGCGCAAGCGTCGCAGCCAACGCCAGCACCTCAGCCAGCACTTTTACCGGCCCAGGCCAGCACGGTGTTGCAGGAGAGCGCGCAACTGGCTCATTACCGCCTGGCCAACGGGCTGGAGGTAATCGTCAAGCCTGACCGCAGAGCGCCCACGGCCGTGCATATGCTGTGGGTGCGCGTGGGCTCCATCGACGAGGAGGACGGCACATCCGGCATCGCGCACATGCTCGAGCACATGATGTTCAAAGGCAGCGCCGCGCTGGCGCCGGGCGAATTCTCGCGCCGCGTGGCCGAACTGGGCGGGCAGGACAACGCCTTTACCAACCACGACTACACCGCCTATTACCAGCAAGTGCCCGCCAGTGAGCTGGAGGCGGTGATGGCGCTGGAGGCCGAGCGCTTTGCGCACAACCAATGGCCCGATGAGGAATTCACGCACGAAGTGGAGGTGGTGAAGGAAGAACGCCGCCTGCGCATCGACGATCAGCCCCGCGCCAAGCTTTACGAGCAGTTGATGGCCGCGACCTACCTGGCATCGCCCGAGCGCCGCCCCGTCATTGGCTGGATGGGCGATATCGAGCAATACACCGCAGAGGACGTGCGCGCCTTCTACCGCCAGTGGTACCAGCCCGGCAACGCTGCCGTGGTGGTGGTGGGCCAGGTGCAGCCGCAGCAAGTGCTGCGCTTGGCCGAGCGCTATTACGGCCGCATCGCCCCCGGCGCCTTGCCTGTGCGCAAGATCACGGCCGAGCCGCCCCAGCAGGGCCTGCGCCGCATTCAACTGCACGAGCGCGCCGAGCAGCCCGTGCTGCTGATGGCCTACAAAGCGCCGCCACTGAAAAACCTGGCCCAGCCCACCGCTGCCGATTGGGACGCCCTGGCCCTGATGGCGCTGGCTGGCGTGCTCAGCGGTTACGACGGCGCGCGGCTGGATCGCGCCCTCACACGCGGCCCCCGGCGCGTGGCCGATCAAGTCGATGCCAGCGCCCAGCTCAGCGGCCGCAGCGGCAACGGCCTGTTTCTGCTCAGCGCCATCCCTGCCCAAGGCGTGCCCATGAGCAAGCTGGAAGAAGCGCTGCGCCGCAGCATCCGCAGCGTGGCCGAGCAGGGCGTGAGCGAGGCCGAGCTGGCGCGCGTGGTCACACAGTGGGCGGCCTCCACCATTTACGCGCAGGATTCGATGTTTGCCCAGGCGATGGATTTGGGCGCCGATTGGATTGAAGGCTGGCCGCTGCATGCCAACGAGCGCCTGCTGGCGCTGCTGCGCCAAGTCACCTCGGCGCAGGTGCAGGCCGTGGCCAGGCGCTATTTCTCTGATGCGGCCTTGACCGTGGCCGAGCTGGTGCCGCAGGCCGCTGCGCCTGCCTCCGCCCAAGGCGCGCGCCGATGATTTTGATAACTGCAACCGCAACCACCGCAACCGAAAGTACCCCCAACCATGAGTGTCGAATCGGCCTACCAGGCAGTATTGGCAGAAAAAGGCTACCAGGCCGATCCGGCGCAATTGCGCGCCGTGGCCGCTTTGCAGCGCTGCGCAGATGACTGGGCGGCGTACAAGGACAAGCGCTCCAGCCGCCTGAAAAAATTTCTCAACCGCCCCGATGTGCCCAAGGGCGTCTATATGTATGGCGGCGTCGGGCGCGGCAAAAGCCTGTTGATGGAGTGTTTTTTCAACGAAGTCGTCATCGAGCGCAAAGTGCGGCTGCACTTTCACGAATTCATGCGCGAAGTGCACCGCGAAATGCACGCCCTGCAAGGCACGCGCGACCCGCTGGACGCGCTGGGCGCCAAAATCGCCAAGCGCTACAAGCTCATTTGCTTTGACGAGTTCCACGTCGCCGACATCACCGACGCCATGATCTTGCACCGCCTGCTGGTGGCTTTGTTCGACAACGGCGTGGGCTTTATCACCACCTCCAACTTCCGGCCCGACGAGCTGTACCCCAACGGCCTGCACCGCAACCGCATCCTGCCCGCCATTGCTTTGCTCAATGAGCGCATGGAAGTCGTCAACGTGGACAACGGCACCGACTACCGCCGCCGCACCTTGCAGCACGTGCAAACCTACATCACCCCCAACGGCCCCGAGGCCGATGCGCAGATGCAGCAAGCCTTCGAGAGCCTGGCCAGCAGCGCCGATGAGGAGCCTGCGCTGCACATCGAATCGCGCACCATCGCCGCGCGCCGCCGCGCTGGCGGGGTGATCTGGTTCGACTTCAAGCAGTTGTGCGGCGGCCCGCGCTCGCAAAACGACTATCTGGAAATCGCCAACCAGTTCCACACCGTGCTGGTGTCGGACATCCCGCAAATGTCGGTCAACCTCGCCTCCGAGGCGCGGCGCTTTACCTGGTTGGTGGACGTGCTCTACGACCGCAGCGTCAAGCTCATTGCCTCCGCCCAGGTGCCGCCCGAGCAGCTCTACCTGCAAGGCCCGCTGGCCCACGAATTCCCGCGCACCGTCTCGCGCTTGACGGAGATGCAGTCGCAGGAATACCTCTCGCTGCAAAAGCGCATCGTGGATACCAGCCTGACCTGATGCAATTTTTACAAATCAATATGAATTGAATTTCATAAATACCATGCCAAAACATGGTGTTTTTGTTTCTTATTGATTTGTAATTTATGGGCATTCCAGCGGCTTAGACGCCAATCGTGCCGCCATCTTTGCGGGTGACGACCACGGTGGCCGAGCGCGGGCGCTTGTGGCCGTGGTGGGCGCTGTCGCTGGCGGGCGCCTGGTTGCCGGGCCAGTGGCTGGTGAAAGTGTTGGTGGCGAAATCGCCCTTGTCCTCGCCGGGGTGTTGCACGTTGAAAAACAGCGTCTTGCCATCGGGCGTGACGACGACGCCGGTGATCTCGCAATCGACCGGCCCGACGAGAAAGCGCCGCACATTGGCCTGACTGGGCTGGGCGCCCATGTGCGTGGCCTGGCCCTCTTGGGTACGCACCGCGCCGCCATCGCCCACGTGGCCGGGGATGGCCGCCAGCATCATGCAGTTGGTCACATCGGTGTAGGCGCTGTCGTCGGTCTGGATCCACAGCAGCCCGCCCGCGCCTTGCGTACGCTGGTCGAAGTACAGGCCGTCGGGGCTGGAGAAGTCGTTAGCGTCGCTCAGGCCCGAGAGGTTTTCGCTTTGCTTGCCATCGGCGCGCGCGCCAAAGAGGAAGACGTCCCACACAAACTGCGTGCCCGCCTGGCCGCCCAGCTCGCGCCAGCGGATGATGTGGCCGTTGGCGTTGCCCACGCGCGGGTTGGCCGCATCCAGCGTTTGGGCGGTGCGCTTGGAGTTGTTGGTCAGCGTCATATAGACCTCGCCGTTGAGCGGGTTGACGCCGCCCCACTCGGGCCGATCCATCTTGGTCGCGCCGACGAAATCCGCCGCCAGGCGGCAGTGCATGACCACGTCGCCCTGGTCGGCAAAAGGGTAGAGCGGGCAGCTCGCATCCAGCCCGTTTTGGCCGTGCGTCAGCTCCAGCCATTGGCCGCTGCCATCGGCCCGGAACTGGGCGACAAACAGCCGGCCTTTATCCAGGTATTTCGCGCCTGCGGCGGTGCCGCCGTTGATGTCGGCCGGGTCCCACAGCGCATCCGAGACGTATTTGAAGATGTACTCGCCGCGCGCATCGTCGCCCGAGTACAGCACGATGGGCTGGCCCGCCACGGCCGGGGCGGGCCAGGCGCCTTCGTGGTTGAAGCGCCCCAGCGCCGTGCGCTTGACGGGCATGCTGTCGGGGCGAAAGGGGTCGATCTCCACCACCCAGCCAAAGGTGTTGAAGCTGTTGCGGTGGTCCAGCTCAGCGCTGGCGGCGCTGACGCGACTGTTCCAGCGCTGGTACTGCTCGCCCTCGGGGCTGTCCCAGCCGTAAGGGTTTTTGCGCCCGGCGGGCAGGCCGTAGCGCTTGAGGGCAGTGATTTCGGCGGCGCTGCGCCGGGCATCGTCGCCCGCTGCGCGGCCGATGACGTTGAGGTAATTCTCCTCACAGGTCAGGTAGGTGCCCCAGGGCGTGTAGCCGCAGGCGCAGTTGTTGTTCATGCCAAAGGCGCGCGTGCCATCGGGTGAGAGCTTGTTGACCAGCTTGGCGTGGCCAGCGGCGGGGCCGCCAAAGGCCATCTCGGTGGCCGAATGCACGCGGCGGTTGTACGGTGAGCCGCGCACCATCTCCATATCGTTGCTGCCGCGCTTGCGCTTGATCTCGACCACGCTGGCGCCGTGGGCGAAGATTTCCTTGTCCACCTCGCTGGCCGGGCGCTTGCCGTCGGTGACGGTGCGGCCCGTGGGGTGCAGACCGTAAGGGGCGACGACGTACTCGTGGTTGACGCACAGCAGGCCGCGATCGGAACGGTTGGCATCGAAGCGGCCATCGTCGGACAGGCCAAAGTAATACATGCCGTCGTGCCCGCAGCCAATGCGGCGCTGGTAGGACTCGGGCGTTTCGCTGCCATCGTCCTGCCAGCTTGCATCGCCCCAGTGCATCGGGTCGCCTAGCGCGTGCAGGATGCTGATCTGGTAGCCCTCGGCAATGGTGATTTGATCGGCCTGGGTTTTGGCGATGGATTGGAAGTTCAGCTCTTTGGCGGGTGTGGGCGTGGTGGCATCGGTCGGGTTGTTGCCGCTGTCGCTGTCGCCGCCGCAGCCGCTCAGGCCCGCGCCGCCCAGCAGCGAAGCGGCGGCAACGGCCACGCTGCCTTTGAGCGCGCCGCGCCGCGAGAGGCGCAAGGCCAGCACGCTGTCCATATGCGGGTTGTGGGAAAAGTTGACGATGGCGTCATCGTCGTATTCGGACACGGAGGAGGGAATGGTGTCGTGGGCATTCATCATGGCTGTGCATGGTCAGTTGAAAGCGCCGCATGCTAGAAACCCAAGATGGCAAGATCATGACAGCGCGGCCCGCGCAGCGCCTTGGCGCGGGCACAATGCGGCCTCGTGGCCGCCGTCGCCACCACAGCGGCGGCTGTTGGCATGGCTCTTTTTGCAGGAAATTCGCCTCATGATCACCTTCACCACCCGCTCCAGCGCCCCCGTGTCCTATTTGCAAACGGACGCCAAGCGTTTGCTGAAAATCATTGGCAAGGATGAAAGCGCCGCCCAAGGCATCATCACCGCCGAGCAACTGCCCGCCGCGCTGGCCGCGATCGAGCAAGCCATCGCCCGTGAAGAAGCCGCCCAGGCCGACGCTGCGCCGCCAGCCGCGCCAGAGCGCGAAGGCAGCGCCGAAGGTGAAGGCGAACCACCGGCCCCCATCGCCCTGCGCAGCCGCGCCATGCCCCTGACGCGCATGCTGCAAGCTGCCCAGGAGGCGGGCGATGCCGTCGTCTGGCAAGCCTGAAACACTTGTCGAAAACCCGGGGCCGTGCGCTGCGCTGTGGCATATCCCATCCCGAGCCGCTGCGCCCGCTTGGCCGCTGGCGTTTGCAGTCACTGAAAAGTCTGTGCGATGCCCGCTCCCCACAACCCGCCGCCACCTGCCCCACCTGCAACGCCAGGCGGCGGATGGCTGGCGCTGAAAATCCCGCCGCCACTGGTGTGCCTGGCCATCGCGGCCGCTATGTATGCATTGGCCCGCTGGGCGCCGCTGCCGTTTGCGCCGTCGCCCGCATGGCCACCGCCGCCTTCGCTCTGGTCGGCGCGGGGGCTGCAATGGGGCGTCGCCGCATTGCTGGCTTTGACTGGGCTGCTGGTCGCAGGCGCGGCGCGCTGGGCGTTTTACCGCTACGGCACCACCGCCAACCCCTTGTGCCCACAAGCGAGCGCTTGCATTGTGCAAACCGGCGTTTACCGCTTCAGCCGCAACCCCATGTACCTCGGCATGGCCTTGTGTTTGGCTGCCTGGGCGGTTTGGCTGGCCCATCCTCTGGCCCTGCTGGGCGTGCCCGCTTTCGTGGCGTGGATGCATTTTTTCCAGATTCGGCCCGAAGAGAGCATTCTGCAAAGCCGTTTCGGCGCGCCCTACAACGCCTATTTGGCCCGCGTGCGGCGTTGGCTGTAGAGTGTGCGGCCGCTTGGGCGCAGCCCCGCGTTTGCCATCCACCCCACGAAAGAGACCTGCCATGACCACCACCGCCGACACCGCTGGCAAAACCCTCAAATCCCGTGCCGCCGTGGCCTTCAAGGCAGGCGCTCCGCTGGAAATCGTTGAAATCGACGTGGCCCCGCCCCAGGCTGGCGAAGTGCGCATCCGCATCACCCACACCGGCGTGTGCCACACCGACGCCTTCACCCTGAGCGGCGAAGACCCGGAAGGCATCTTCCCCGCCGTGCTCGGGCATGAAGGCGCGGGCATCGTCGTCGATGTGGGCGAGGGTGTGACCAGCGTCAAGCCGGGCGACCACGTTATTCCGCTGTACACCGCCGAATGCGGCGAATGCCTGTTTTGCCAAAGCGGCAAGACCAACCTCTGCGTGGCCGTGCGCGCCACGCAGGGCAAGGGCGTCATGCCCGATGGCAGCACGCGCTTTAGCTACAACGGCCAGCCGATTTATCACTACATGGGTTGCAGCACCTTCAGCGAATACACCGTGGTGGCCGAGGTCAGCCTGGCCAAGATCGACCCGGCCGCCAACCCCGAGCAGGTCTGCCTGCTGGGCTGCGGCGTGACCACTGGCCTGGGCGCGGTGAAGAACACTGCCAAGGTCCAGCCCGGCGACAGCGTAGCCGTGTTCGGCCTGGGCGGCATCGGCCTGGCCGTGATCCAGGGCGCCAAGCTGGCCAAGGCCGGGCGCATCATCGCCATCGACACCAACCCGGCCAAGTTCGAGCTGGCGCGCACCTTCGGCGCCACCGACTGCGTCAACCCCAAGGAGCACGACAAGCCCATCCAGCAAGTCATCATCGACATGACCGGCTGGGGCGTGGACCACAGCTTCGAGTGCATTGGCAACGTCAATGTGATGCGCGCCGCGCTGGAATGCGCGCACCGCGGCTGGGGCCAGAGCGTCATCATCGGCGTGGCTGGCGCGGGGCAGGAAATCTCCACCCGCCCCTTCCAGCTCGTCACTGGGCGCCGCTGGCTGGGCACGGCGTTTGGCGGCGTCAAGGGCCGCAGCGAACTGCCCGGCATGGTGCAGCAGGCCATGAAGGGCGAGATTCAACTGGCCCCGTTCGTCACCCACACCATGGGGCTGGATGAGATCAACCGTGCGTTTGATTTGATGCACGAGGGCAAGTCGATCCGGAGTGTGGCGCGGTATGGGTGACGATCGCACTGCGCGACGGCCAGGCGCAAGGCCGGAAACATGCTCTCATTCTTCGGAAGGAAAAACCTAACCATGCTGACTATTTGCCCCGCATCCCTCGAAGATGCTCCCGCCATCCTGGCGCTGCAACGTGTGGCCTATGCGTCGGAAGCTCGACTGTACGACGATTGGAATATTCCGCCGCTGACGCAATCGCTGGAGCAATTGCAGGCGGAGATGCAGGTCAGTGTGGTGCTCAAGGCGACGGTGGATGGTGCCCTCGTGGGTTCCGTACGGGCGCAGGGGGTCAATGGCGTGGTGCAGATCGGGCGGCTCATGGTGGAGCCGGGCGCGCAAGGCAGGGGCATTGGTTCGGCTTTGCTCAGCGCAATCGAGGCGGCTTTCCCGGCGGCGCAGCAGTTCGAGTTGTTTACCGGCAGTCGTAGCGAAGCGAATGTGCGGTTGTATGGGCGGCATGGCTATCGCATCACGCACCATCAGGCGCTGTCGCCAAATGTGACGCTGGTGTTTATGGTCAAGCCGAATGAAAACCCCGATGGGGGCGGCGCTTAGCCCGGGCCGTGGTCTTGGGGCACGGGTGTGGCGATACCATGCCATCTCCAACGGCCTGTAAGCGCTACGCTTATAAACATTCATTGCAAGCCATGCCTGTCGCACCCCCTGAAATCATCCCATTTGACCAACGGAGTTGCCCATGACTTACCCCATCGACACCATCCGCAGCCATTTCCCGGCGCTGCACCATGCCGATGCGGGCGGCCAGTTGCCGCTGTTTCTGGATGGCCCGGGCGGCAGCCAGGTGCCGCAGGCGGTGCTCGACGCCATGGTGGGCTACCTGGGGCGCTACAACAGCAATTTCGGCGGCTATGCCGATGCCGGCCTGCGCACCAGCGCCCTGGTGGGCGATGCCCGCGCCGCCGCAGCCGATTGGCTGGGCTGCGCGGCCGATGAGGTGTTCTTCGGCCTGAACTCCACCAGCCTGATGTTCAACCTCAGCCGCGCCGTGGCGCGCACCTGGCAGGCGGGCGACAATATCGTGCTCAGCCGCATGGACCATTTCTCCCACGTCTCGTCGTGGCAGCGCGCGGCCGAGGAGCAGGGCGTGGCCGTGCGCTTCGTGCCGCTCAACGCCGATGGCAGCGATCTGGACTATGCCGCGCTGCCGGGCCTGGTCGATGGCAGGACGCGGCTGCTGGCCTTTGCGCTGGCCTCCAACGTTACGGGCAGCTTTGCCGATGCGGCCACGCTGGTGCGGGCTGCGCGCCAGGTGGGCGCCTGGGTGAGCATCGATGCCGTGCATGGCGCGGTGCACCAATTGGTCGATGTGCGTGCGCTCGATTGCGATTTCCTCTTCGCCTCGGCCTACAAGCTCGGCGGCCCGCACCTGGGCATGTGCTATGGCAAGCGCGAGCACCTGCAAAGCCTGCGCCCGTACAAGGTCGAACCCGCCGCCGAGGCCGTGCCCGGCCGCTGGGAGCAGGGCACGCAATCGTTCGAGGCGCAGGCCGGCTTCATCGCCATGATCGACTACTGGGCGCAGCTGGCAGCCCTGGGGCAGCCAGGGCCAGCGGCGGGCGGCAGCGCCGCCGCGCGCCGCGCGCGCCTTCAGGCCAGCTATGCGCGCGTGCACGAGTACGAGCAGGGCATCAGCCGCGCCGTGCTGCAGGGGCTGCGCCAGCGCCCCGGCGTGCGCCTGTACGGCCACGACAGCGCGCATGGGCGCAGCCCGACCTTTGCCTTCAACATCGTCGATGGCAGCGGCGCCATCTGCGACCCCTACGCCATCAGCCAATGGTTCGGCCAGCGCAACGTGGCCGTGGGCAGTGGCAACTTCTACGCGCTGGACATCCTGCGCCATCTGGGGATTGCAGACACCGGCCTGCTGCGCATCGGCTGCCTGCACTACACCAGCCATGCGGAAATCGAACGCTTCTTTGCGCTGCTGGACGAATGGCTGGCAACGCATGGGGCGTGAGTGCCACGCGCGCCGTATGCAAAAACGCCCGCAGTGCCTGCCTGCGCTGGGTGAGCAGCGGGCAGCCCAGCGTCTGGGCCAGCGCGACGAATTCGCTTCTCGTGCCGTGGTCGTCAAACCGGCCCCGCCATGCTTGCCTTGAATGGCTTACCATTCATGCGACTTTGCCCATGGAAGGTGCTTCGTCGCCGTTGCTTGCAGGGTGGGCTGGCGCAGCACATTCATTGCGAAGCGCTGGGCAGCGATCCTCAACCCAGCCGGCAAATTTGCAAACCTACCTGCCAGTGTGCAGAACGATGTGTGGAGGCATGATGGCGACCAATCTGGCTCTTGACCCATCCCTGATTGAGCGTGCGCTTTTGCTCAGTGGCGAAACCACGAAGAAGGCGGCGGTGACGCTTGCGCTGAAGGAGTTCATTGCCCGCAGGGAGCAACAGAAAATCACCGAGCTTTTCGGCCAGCTGCAATGGGACGATGGTTACAGCTACAAGGCAGGGCGAAACCGGAGTGAAGAATGAACCTGCTGGTTTTGTCCGCCCAGCATCGAATTTGAGCCGAAGTGTTTGCGTGATCTGTCGGAAAGCGTGCGTGCCACTGACCGCATTGCTTGAGCTGCCGCTGGTGGTCGTGGCGGTTCTGGGTTGGTGGCAGGCGGGGCGATGGGTTTGAGGTCTGTTGTGGCAGTTGCTGCACACGGTAGAAGTCTTGAACAGGGAGTGAGGAATGCGCCGTTTTGCTTACATCGTCGCCTTGGTGCTGTGCACTGTGGGCACCAGTTTGTGCTGGCTGCACAGAGTAGCCAGTTTGGTTGGTGCGGGATTTTTGAGTGTGGGCTGGTATGGCTTCTTTCAGGCGTTTGCCATGCCCTTGCCACTGCCTTTGCTATTGGCCCTATCTTTGCCCTGGATGTTGAGTACAGCCTTGTCGCTGGTGTTTTTGCTGCTGCTTTGGCGGCGTATTGCATTGTCGGCGCGCGCAGGTGCGCTGTTGATGCCGAAGGCTATGCTGGGGTGGCTGGGCTGGTTGCTGGTGTTGCTCGTGGCGTGCGGTGTGCTCGGCCTTGTGGCCCTGGGTGTGGCGCTGTTTCTCAACACTTCGGGGGTACCGGCGGGGCTACTTTTTATGCCACTGCCGTACTTGTTGCCACTGGCCTTGTTTTTGATTGAGCTGCTGTCGTTGCTCCCAGTGCGCAGGCCTGGACAACGGTTTGATTGAGCCCCTGGGCGCTCAATGGACTTGGGGCCGTTTTCATATCCCAGACTTGTTTTAAAAAGGAAAAACCATGCAACGCACCGAACACCACGCCAGCTTTGGCGGCCGCCAGGAGGTCTGGCAGCACAACTCCGCCAGCACCGGCACGCCCATGAAATTCGGCATCTACCTGCCGCCGCAGGCGCTGGCGGGGCAGAAGTGCCCGGTGCTGTACTGGCTCTCGGGCCTGACCTGCACGGAGCAGAACTTCATCACCAAAGCCGGGGCGCAGCCGTTTGCGGCGCGGCATGGGCTGATCGTGGTGGCGCCCGATACCTCGCCGCGCGGCGAAGGCGTGGCCAATGACGACGCCTACGACCTGGGCCAGGGCGCGGGCTTTTACGTCAACGCCACGCAAGCGCCCTGGGCGGCGCATTTCCGCATGGAAGACTATGTGGTGCAGGAGCTGCCCGCGCTGGTGGAGCAGCACTTTCCCGCCAGCGGCGCGCGCGGCATCAGCGGCCACAGCATGGGCGGGCATGGCGCGCTGACGCTGGCGCTGCGCCATCCGGGCCGCTACCAAAGCGTGAGCGCCTTCAGCCCCATCGTCGCGCCCAGCCAGGTGCCCTGGGGGCAGAAGGCCTTGCGCGCCTACCTGGGCGATGACCAGGCCGCATGGCGGCAGCACGATGCGGTGGCGCTGGTGGGCACGGCTTTGCAAGAGCGCCTGCCGCTGCTGGTCGATCAAGGCGATGCCGACGAGTTTCTGGCCGGGCAGCTGCGGCCCGAGCTGTTGCAAGCGGCCTGCGAGCAAGCCGGCCACCCGCTGACGCTGCGCATGCAGCCGGGCTACGACCACAGCTATTACTTCATCGCCAGCTTCATCGGCGATCACTTCGCGCACCACGCCCAGGCGCTGAAGGCGGCTGAGGCTTGAATTGTTTTTCAATCAATGGAAAAATGATTTCATATCTATCATGCCTAAAGCGGGGTATTTTGTTTCTTTTGATTGAAAAATAGAACCCTCGTGCAAGAGGATGCGCCATGCGGGGACAATGCCGCCTTTCCCCCGAGATGCACATGGCTACCGAAAACAGCTCCCCCCCGTTTCTGGCCCCTTTGGATGTGGCCGCCTTGCAGCGCTGGCAGCGTGTGGCGGCCGCGTCCGCCAGCCCCTGGCTGCATGAGGAAGTGGGGCGTCGCATGCAGGAAAAGCTCGACTGGATCGTGCGCCGCCCCGATGCCTGGTGCGATTGGGAGCCGGTGCGCGGTGGCATGCAGGCGCATGATGCGCTGGCCGCACGCTATCCCCAAAGCGCGGTGTGGGTGGTGCACGAGCAGCCCGCCCATCAGCAAGTGGCGCGCCAGCGTTGGCAAGGCTCGCGCTGGTCGCGGCTGTGGGGTGGTAAGCCGCAAGTGCATTGGGGGGCGCCGCCCGATGCTTCGGTGGACATGGTGTGGGCCAACATGGGCTTGCACCAGGTGGCCGATCCGCAGGCGTGCATGCGCCAGTGGGCGCAGTGGCTGCGGCCCGACGGGTTTGTGATGTTCTCGGCGCTTGGCCCTGATACCTTGAAGGAGCTGCGCGCGCTGTATGCCCAGCAAGGCTGGCCGCCGTGCGCGCAGGATTTTGTGGATATGCACGATTGGGGCGACATGCTGCTGGCCCAGGGTTTTACCGAGCCAATCATGGACATGGAGCATGTGCGCTTGCAATACGCCAGCGCCGAGCGGCTGTTGCAGGATTTGCGCGCGTGGGGACGCAATCTGCATCCGGCGCGTTTTGCAGCCTTGCGCGGCAAGGGCTGGCGTCAGCGTTTGCTCGATGGCCTGCGCGGCCTGGCCGATGCCCAGGGGAACATCACGGTGACGTTTGAAATCATCTACGGCCACGCCGTCAAAGCGCCGCCGCGCATGAAGGTGGCGGGGCAGACGCACATCAGCCTGGGCGATATGCGCCAGGCGCTCAAGCGCAAGGGGTGAGGTGGGGCCTTTGCAGCTTTCGCGGGTTTTGTTTCCAATTCAATGGTAAATAAACCTGCCCTGTTTCGGCATATTGGGCGGTGCGCGTGTTTTCTTTTGGTTGAAATGAAAAAGCCCCCAGGCGTTTGACCTGGGGGCTTTGGTGTCTGGAGGCGCGGCCCGGAATCGAACCGGGGTAAACGGATTTGCAATCCGGTGCATAGCCACTTTGCTACCGCGCCGTGTGCCTCAATGGCAAGCGGCGGATTCTACACCAATTGCGCGCCGCCGCCGGGAAGGCGCAGATCAAGCCTGTTTGACTTCCTCGCGGTACACCAGCAAAGGGGATTTGCCTTCGGTGATGGTGGCTTCTTCCACCACGACCTTGGCCACGTTGTGCATGGAGGGCAGCTCGTACATGGTGCCCAGCAGGGCTTGTTCGATGATGGAGCGCAGGCCGCGCGCGCCGGTTTTGCGGGCGATGGCTTTGCGGGCGATGGCCGTGAGCGCTTCGGGGCGGATTTCCAGCTCCACGTCTTCCATCGCAAACAGCTTGGCGTATTGCTTGACCAAGGCGTTGCGCGGCTCGGTGAGGATTTGCACCAGCGCGGCTTCGTCCAGTTCGGCCAAGGCGGTGACGACGGGCAGACGGCCGATCAGCTCGGGGATGAGGCCGTATTTGATGAGGTCTTCCGGCTCGATCTCGGCGAACAACTCGCTGACGCTGCGCTTGTCCTTGGAGCGCACGGCCGCGCCAAAGCCGATGCCGGAGGCTTCGGTGCGGTTTTCGATGACTTTCTCCAGCCCGGCAAAAGCGCCGCCGCAAATGAACAGGATGTTGGTGGTGTCCACTTGCAGAAAGTCCTGGTTGGGATGCTTGCGCCCGCCTTGCGGGGGCACGCTGGCCATGGTGCCCTCAATGAGCTTGAGCAGCGCCTGCTGCACGCCTTCGCCCGAGACATCGCGGGTGATGGAGGGGTTGTCGGCTTTGCGGGAGATTTTGTCGATCTCGTCGATATAGACGATGCCGCGCTGCGCGGCCTCGACCTTGTAATCGCAGCTTTGCAGCAGCTTTTGCACGATGTTTTCCACGTCCTCGCCCACATAACCAGCCTCGGTGAGGGTGGTGGCATCGGCCATGACGAAGGGCACGTTGAGCATGCGCGCCAGCGTTTGCGCCAGCAGCGTTTTGCCCGAGCCGGTGGGGCCGATGAGCAGGATGTTGCTTTTGGTCAGCTCCACGTCATCGCTGCCGCTGCGGCCTTGGTCTTTGTGCCACAGGCGCTTGTAGTGGTTGTAAACGGCTACGGCCAGGGCCTGCTTGGCTTTATCCTGGCCGATCACGTAGTGGTCCAGATTGGCCTTGATTTCTGCCGGAGTGGGCAGCGCGGGGCGCTCGGAGGCGGATGCGGAGCCGACGTCCCCGCCGGTTTCATCGCGCACGATTTGGTTGCACAGGTCCAAGCATTCATTGCAAATGAACACGTCCGGCCCGGCAATGAGTTTTTTGACCTCGTGCTGGCTTTTCCCGCAAAACGAGCAATAAAGGGTTTTGTCGCCAGAAGTCTTCTCAGCCATGCTTGCCATACTTTCACAAATGATGTTTTGCACGCGCACGGGCCCGATGCCTGCGCGCGTTGCGAGCGCCGCTTATAGCGCAAAACGGCGCTGCCCCAGGCGGGCCGCGCCAGGGGCGCTATTGTGCCGGGCTTGATGCGTATCAAGGCCGCGGCCCGGTGGCTGGGGTAGATTGGGCCGGTTCCGGTTTTTTCACCCCTACCCCTTATTGCAGGAGACTCTTATGGCAATGATGAAAGCAGCGGTATTCGTGGAGCCTGGTCGCATCGAGCTGACCGACAAGCCCATCCCCGAGGTCGGCCCCACCGATGCGCTGGTGCGCATCACGACGACGACGATTTGCGGCACGGATGTGCACATCCTCAAGGGCGAATACCCCGTGGCCAAGGGCTTGACGGTGGGCCATGAGCCGGTGGGCGTGATTGAAAAGCTTGGCAGCGCCGTCAAAGGCTACAAGGAAGGCCAGCGCGTGATTGCAGGCGCGATTTGCCCCAACTTCAACTCCTACGCCGCGCAAGATGGCGTGCCCTCGCAAGACGGCAGCTATCTGGTGGCGCGCGGGCTGTGCGGCTGCCACGGCTACAAGGCCACGGCGGGCTGGCGCTTTGGCAACCTGATCGATGGCACGCAGGCCGAATATGTGCTGGTGCCCGACGCCGAGGGCAACCTGGCGCCTATCCCCGACGGGCTGACCGACGAGCAGGTGCTGATGTGCCCGGACATCATGTCCACCGGCTTCAAGGGTGCGGAGAACGCCAACATCCGCATTGGCGATACGGTGGTGGTGTTTGCGCAAGGGCCGATCGGCCTGTGCGCCACGGCGGGCGCGCGCTTGCTGGGCGCCAGCACCATCATTGCGGTCGATGGCAACGACCACCGCCTGGAGATGGCGCGCAAATTCGGCGCGGATGCCACGCTCAACTTCAACCGCTGCGATGTGGTCGATGAGGTATTCAAACTCACCGGCGGCAAAGGGGCCGATTCCTCCATCGAGTGCCTGGGCTTGCCGCTGACGTTTGAGCAGTCCATGAAGGTGCTCAAGCCCGGCGGCACGCTCTCCAGCCTGGGGGTGTATTCGGACGATGTGAAGATCCCCCTCTCGGCCTTTGCCGCCGGGCTGGGCGACCACAAGATCAACACCGCCCTGTGCCCCGGCGGCAAGGAACGCATGCGCCGCCTGATGAATGTTATCGCCGCAGGTCGGGCCGATTTCGGCGCGCTGGTGACGCACCATTACAAGCTCGACGACATCGTGGCCGCCTACGATTTGTTCGCCAACCAGCGCGACGGGGTGCTCAAGATCGCCGTCAAGCCTTGATCGCGCATCACGGTGTGACGTATTGCGTACGCCAGCGGCCTGTTGAGGGCGGGCTGGCGCGCAAAAACAAAGGGGGCCGTTCACCAACGGCCCACTTTTTTGGGGTGTGACGGCAGCGCGGCCACACCTTGCTTTCATTCAAATCAAAGTAAAAACCATTTAATTGCCATCACGCCGAAAACAATGGTTTTTATTTCCTATTGATTTGTAATAAAAGTAGGATATGCAGCGTTTACTGCGCTTGCGCGGGCGTAGCGCCCAGCAATTGCTGCAACTCGCCCGATTCGTACATTTCCATCATGATGTCCGAGCCGCCGATGAACTCGCCGTTGATGTAGAGCTGCGGGATGGTGGGCCATTGGCTGTAATCCTTGATGCCCTGGCGGATTTCCTGATCCTCCAGCACGTTGACGGTGAACAGGGTTTTCAGATCCACGCCGCAGGCTTTGAGGATTTGCGTGGCGCGGCCGGAAAAGCCGCACATGGGGAAGTTGGCGTGCCCTTTCATGAACAGCACAATGGGGTGGCTTTTGACCATTTGGTCGATGCGTTGTTGAACGTCGCTCATGGGAATTCCTGTCGCTAATGGGGGAGAAAAAACGGAAAACAGCGCTGCCGCAGCAGCGCTGTCACGGGCGTGATTTTTGCAAACTTCGACAGGCCGCATGGCCGCCAAGGCTATTTGGAAAGCCGCGCCAATCACGGCATCTTGGGCGGAAACGCGCGGTACCAGGCGCCATACGCCCAGCAGGCCGCGCAGAAGGAGAAGGCCCACTCCATCGTGCTGAACACCAGCAGCACCATGCACGGAATGCGCCAGATGTCGCTGCCCAGCGCATAGGCCGTGAGGGAGACCAGGCTGGCAATCATCAAAATCTTGTTGGCAAACATTTTGGCGCCCGCGTTTTCCTTCTTGCCCGCCCAGCCGCGCGCTTCAAACAGCTTGGCCCATACCCGGTGCGAAGGGCATTTGTAGTGGCCGATAAAGCCGCGCACCAGCCCCTGCACGGCCGGGATGACCATGAACCAGGGTGAAATCAGCAGGGCGCAGGCGCTGAAAACAGAGGTCAAAAAGGCTTCCCAGCGCACCACGTGGGACCAGACAGGGGGCAGATCAAAACGCAACATACTTCACATCCTTTCCTAGGAGAGACAAGGGGAGAGCCAGCAGGCGCTGCTCGGGCAAATTGTACGAGCGTATGGAGCGGTATGTTGCGCTGCAACACGCTTCAGGGTGAGGGACAATCCCGCGCAACGTTTCAGCAAGATAGAAAAAACCGGCATGAATCACAACCAGCAACTTTTCCAGCGCGCCCAGCGCAGCATCCCCGGCGGCGTCAACTCCCCCGTGCGCGCCTTCAAGGCCGTGGGCGGCACGCCGGCCTTCATCCGCCGCGCCCAAGGCGCTTACATGTGGGATGCCGACGGGCAGCGCTATATCGATTACATCGGCTCCTGGGGGCCGATGATTCTGGGCCACGGTCACCCGCAGGTGCTGGACGCCGTGGCGCAGGCCGCGTGCGAGGGGCTGTCCTTTGGCGCGCCGACCGAGCGCGAAATCGAGCTGGCCGAGGAAATCCTGCGCCTGATGCCATCGATGGAGATGCTGCGGCTGGTCAACTCCGGCACCGAGGCAGGCATGAGCGCCATCCGCCTGGCGCGCGGGGCCACGGGGCGCAGCAAGATCATCAAGTTCGAGGGCTGCTACCACGGCCATGCCGATGCACTGCTGGTTAAAGCTGGCTCCGGTCTGGCGACTTTTGGCCACGCCACCAGTGCCGGCGTGCCGCCCGAAGTGGTGCAGGACACGCTGGTGCTCGAATACAACAACGTGGCGCAACTGGAAGAAGCCTTTGCCCGCTTCGGCCCGCAAATCGCCTGCCTCATCATGGAGCCTATTGCAGGCAACATGAACTTCGTGCGCGCCAGCGTGCCCTTCATGGCTGCGGCGCGCCGCCTCACGCGCGAGGCCGGGGCGCTGCTCATCATCGACGAGGTGATGACGGGCTTTCGCGTTGCGCTGGGCGGGGCGCAAAGCCTGTATGCGCAGCACATCCCCGGCTTTGCGCCGGATTTGACGGTGCTGGGCAAAGTCATCGGCGGCGGCATGCCCCTGGCCGCTTTTGGCGGAGCGCGCGCCATCATGGAGCACCTGGCCCCGCTGGGCGGCGTGTACCAGGCGGGCACGCTCTCGGGCAACCCGGTGGCCACCGCATGCGGGCTGAGTACGCTCAAGCTCATCCAGCAGCCGGGCTTTTACGAGCGCCTGGCCGAGCGCACCCGCGCGCTGGCTCGCGGCCTGCAAGCCGCGGCGGACGAGGCGGGCGTGCCCTTCGCGGCCGATAGCGAAGGCGGCATGTTCGGCTTTTTCCTCCTGCCCGAGCTGCCGCAGAACTACGCCCAGGTGATGCAAAGCGAGGCCGCGCGCTTCAACCAGTTTTTCCACGGCATGCTGGGGCGCGGCGTGTACTTCGCCCCCGCCTTGTATGAAGCGGGCTTTGTCAGCGCCGCCCACACGGCTGAGGACGTGCAAGCCACCTTGGCCGCCGCGCGCGAGGTGTTTGCGCAGATGGCGTGACAGGCTTCTGGTGCGCTCTTACGTCTGCGCCCACTGGCGCAGCAGGTTGTGGTAGTGGTTGGTCAGGGCAACGGTGTCTTCTGTGCTGCCCAGTTGGGTGAGCAGGCGCTGGATGGTTTGGTCGAGTTCGTAGAGCATGCCGCGGCGCATGTCGTCGCGGATGAGGCTTTGCGTCCAGAAGAACGAGGCCAGACGGGCGCCACGGGTGACGGGCAGCACCTGGTGCAAGCTGGTGGCGGGGTAAACAATCATGTCGCCAGCGGGCAGCTTGACTTCGTGCGTGCCGTAGGTGTCCACGACGACCAGCTCGCCGCCTTCGTAGCTGTCGGGGTCGCTCAAAAACAAGGTGGATGAAACGTCCGTGCGCATGGCGCGACCGTCGGGTAGCTGGCGGATGGAGCCATCGACGTGCAGGCCGTAGTTTTCGCCGCCTTCGTAGCGGTTGAACAGGGGCGGCAGAATGTGCAGCGGCAGCGCGAAGGAGACAAATTGCGGGTTGCTGCGCACGGTTTGGGCGATTTCGCGCGCCAGGGCCTGGGCCAGCGGCGATTGCTGGGGCAGCTGGCGGTTGTGCTTGACGGTGGCGCCCAGCGCGCCGACGGTGGCCAGGCCATCTTCCCAGTCGGCTTGCTGCAAGTGGGTCTGGATGGCTTGTAGCCGCTCTGGGCTGAGTACGCCAGGGATGTGCAGCATCATGGTGCGGATTCCTTGGAAGGCGGTGTAAAAATTACAAATCAATAGGAAATAAAAATAACATGTTTCGGCAACATGGTTATATTTTTAAATTTCCCATGATTTGTAATTTGACTTTGGATGATCCGATCAGAACTTGAAGGTCGCGCTCAGCAGGGCGGAGCGGGCCGCGCCTGGGGTGTAGCGGCCGCCGTTGTTGTTGAGGTTGGCGACGTAACGCTTGTTGGCCAGGTTGTAGACGTTGAGCTGGACGCTGAGGTTTTTATTGACTTCATAGGCCAGGAAGGCGTCGTAAACCCAATAGCTGGGCGTGTGCAGCATGTTGGTGGTGGCAGCGTTGAGGTTGTTCCTGACGGATCGGGTGACTGAATCCATGTAGCGCGCGCCGCCGCCGATGCTCAGGCCGTTGCCCAGTTGGTAGGTAGTCCAGCCGGTAAAACTCAGCCTGGGCGACCAGTTGAGGCTGGCGCCAGTTTGACTGGCCGTGCCTTGCACGACTTTGGTGTTCATGCGCGCCAGGCCAGCGGAGACGTTCCACTGCGGGGTGATTTGGCCCACCAGCCCCAGCTCAACGCCGGAGACCTGCTTTTTGCCGTATTGCTCCACTTCGCCCTCAACGGTGCGTGCCAGGTCATTACGCACCGTGGTGCGAAACAGCGCGCCAGTGACAAGCAGGCGACGGTCGAGCAATTCCCACTTGGCGCCCACTTCGAGGTTGACGGCGCGCGAGGGATCCATGTTGGGGTTGTTGACGCTGGCGGCGTTGGCGCTGAGGGTGAAGTTGGCGCCACCCGGAGGCTGTTGCGAGGTGGAGGCGCTGGCGTACAGCGTGCCGTTTTCCACAGGTTTGTAAACCAGACCGAGCTTGCCGCTGACCAGGGTGTCGCTGCCTTTGAGGTCGGTCGTTGTTTGCACGCCCTGCTGGTTGGGCGCGCTGACGCTGTGGGTTTTGGTGCTGTAGCGTTCGGCGCGCAGGCCCGCATTGATTTGCCACTGGGGCCCAAGCTCCATCGTGTCAAAGGCGTACAGGGCGATGGTGCGCGTGTCGCCTTTGCTGATCTGGCCATTCCAGCGCAGGTTGTAGCCCGTGATGGGATCGTGCACATTGGGGGCGTACAAATGGGCCTGGGCGACGGTTCCCGCGCCCGTGCGGCCCTTGGAGGTTTGTTTTTCGTAAATCAGCTCCAGGCCCGTGCTGATGGAGTGCTTGATGGCGCCCGTGTGCAACTGGGTGTTGAGGCTGGTTTGGTTTGTGAAGATGGCGTTTTCCTGCCAGCGCACCTGGCGCGAGCGCGAGGCGCGCCAGGTGGCCGGATCGGTACGGGGCACGGCAGCGGCGCCGCGCCCGTCACTGACGATGCCGGAGGTGCTGGTGAGAAGCTGGTCAAACTCCGTGCGGCCCAGGCGCGTGATGTTGCGCAACGTGCTGCTGGCGGAGAAATCGTGCTCCAGGCGCAGCGTGGCCTGCGCACTCTGGCTCTTGCTGAAGTCGCTCAGGCTGCCGTAATAGTTGCGCGGGTTGACGGGCTGGATATGGGTGATATTGGCAGCCGCCAGCGCAGCGTTGTAAAAACCCGGCAGGCCCACCGTGGGCACGCCGCCATCGGGGCGATTGTTCTGGCGCACCAATTGCACATCGGCGTAGGCGCGCGTGGGCGTGCCCAGGCCAAAGGCGATGGAGGGCGCCAGACCAAAGCCCTTGTTCTTGACGTGATCGCGCCCAGGCGTGCCGCTGTTTTGCAGCATGGCGTTCAGGCGCACGGCGGTGCTTGGCGAGAGGGTGCGGTTGATGTCCACCGTGCCGCGCTTGGCGTGTGCCGTGCCAGCCGAGGCGCGCACCTCCGAGTAATCCTGCGCAAAAGGCGCTTTGGTGGCGATGTTGACGCTGCCCGAAGGTGCACCGCGCCCGAATTCGGAGCCTGAAGCGCCCTTGATGACCTCGATTTGCTCCATGTTGAAGGTGTCGCGCACATCGCTGCCGCTGCTGCGCACACCATCGACAAACAGGTTGCCGCTGGTGTCAAAGCCGCGCATGAAGATGTTGTCCTTGGTGTTGGAGTGCCCGCCCTCGCCCAGCAGCAGCGTCACGCCCGGGGTGTTGCGCAGCGCCTCTTGCAAGGTGCGCGCGCCTTGCTCCTGGATCACTTCGCGGCGGATTACGCTCACCGTCTGCGGGGTATCGGCCAGCGGCGCCGTCATCTTGGCGTTGCTTGATTCGCTCTTGTACGGGGCTGTATGGCCCGTCACCTGCACTTCAGGCAAAGCCTTGTCGCTGCCGGGGGATGGTTGCTGCTGGGCCAGGCTGCTGCCGCAGGCCAGCATGCCAATAGCCATCGCTGTTGACGTGCCGAGTGTTTTGGCGGCTGACGTTGCATGCAGTGCGCCGTGTTTTTTGCTTTTGATGTAGCTCATAGAGTCCAAACTTGTAAAAAAGCATGCGTGGCTACATCGCGCGCGCAAAGGCTGCGCTGACTTTGGCTGGCAGGGGAGAAGATGCCGGCAAGGCGGTGGACGCGCCCGTCTTTGTGTGGGCCGTGCCTTGCGCAAGCAGGACGTGCCTTTTGCCGTTGCGGTGACTTGCAATGCATGGCGCTCACCTCAAACAAGCGCCATCTCCAAGTCAGCCAAGCCAATAGCAAAAGTGCGCGGATTGTATGAATTTATGTGAATAAGAGTGATTTTTATCCGCAGAAATACCTCGAAAAAAGCAGAATTCAGCGCCAGTGTGAGCGCCTTGCAACAGTGCGGATGTGTGCGCCAGACCAGGCCAGTCAGCCAAGCTGGCCTGGCGTGTTGGTCTGTTCACATATTGCAATTCAAAAGTAAATTTAATTTGAATATGAAATTGCCTAAAATGGCAATAAAAATTTCTTTTTGAATTGTAAATTCTTGGTGTGCCTGTTGGGGCGCTTTAGCGGTAATACACGCAAATACGCTGGCCGCCCAGCTCGTGCACGGCGATCTCCATCTCGTACAGCGGTTGCAGCACCTGCGGGCGCACCAGCTCGGCCGGGCTGCCTGTGGCATACAGCCGCCCGCCCTTCATCGCCACGATGTGGTCGGAATAAGTCGAGGCGAAATTGATGTCGTGGATCACGATCACCACCGTCTTGCCATGTGCATCGGCCAGCTCGCGCAGCAGCCGCATCATCGCCACGCCGTGGTGCATGTCCAGGTTGTTCAGCGGCTCGTCCAGCAGGATGTAATCCGTGTCCTGGCACATCACCATCGCCACAAACGCTCGCTGGCGCTGGCCGCCGGAGATTTCATCCAGATAACGCCCCGCCAGCGGCTCCAGATGCAAATGGGCCAGCGCGCGATCGATATGCGCCACATCCTCGGCCCGCAGCCGCCCCCTGGAGTGCGGAAAACGCCCGAACGCCACCAGATCGCGCACCGTCAGCCGCAGCGACAGCGGGTTGTCCTGTCGCAAGATCGCCAGCTTGCGCGCCAGCACATCGCTGGGCGTCGTCGCCACATCCAGCCCATCGACGCGCACCCGCCCCGCATCCATCGGCAGCAGGCGGCTGACCATGCCCAGCAAAGTGGATTTGCCCGCCCCATTGGGGCCAATGATGGAAGTCACCCCCCCTTTGGGGATGGTGAGGCTGACGTCTTGCACCACCGGCGTGGCGCCGTAGTGCTTGCTGAGGTGTTCGATTTCGATCATGTGGGTGCAGAAAGGGGGCGGGCGCACAAACCACAGGGCCTGCGCATGGGGATGAACATGCGCAGGCCCTGTGGCGTTGCGGGATTTTGCCGCAGCTTATGGCGTGACCAGCGTATCCCTGCCGCGCGGCGTGGTGGCGGTGAGCAGGTATTCCTCATCATGCTCGATCCACTGGCCGATATGGGGATCATCGAACTCGGCATAGAACGTCCAGTAATCGCTCAAGGCGCGTACCTGGGTTTTTGCGCAAGTCAGGTTGGTTCCGGTGGATTGGTAGCTCAACTTGCAAATGCGGAAAATATCCTTGGGTGCTTTCTGGATGGCTTCGGGATAACGCAGGCTGTCGATGGTGAACTGCACACGCTTGCCGATATGGGGATCAAAGCCTGAGTAGGCAAAACCTTCCAGCACGTGAAGATTCTGATATTGCATCTCGCCGCCGAAATTCTTGTTGCGCGCAAAAGAGGTAATGGTTTCGTTGGCGTGGATATTGCGCTGCAGGTTGGTGATGCGGCCATGGGTGCAGTCTGTCCAGGCGCTCATCATGATTTTTGCAGATTCCGTTCTTTTTTCTTGTGCGTCCAGATAAGAAACAAATTGAAGTTCTGCATCAATATCATCATCAGGAGCTTTTTTGCCGTAAAACGTGAATTCCGAGAATACGCCGACGCCGTGCTGGTTGAATTGGTTTGATATCCCCCAAACGTTACCAGGACGGTCTTGAACGTGGTCTGGTGTCGCTTCATACCTTGGGCCGCACACCTCTGGATAGCCCGCTGGTTGGGAGGTGTTCAAATATTCGCTGGATAGCTCGAAAATTTTTGGCGGAGCCTTGGGCTTTACGCTCTCAAAGCCGCGCGGCTGGGTGGAGGCGAGCACCAGATCATTGAAGTGAGGGCGACCGCCAGATATCGTGGCGGATGCGATGATTTCTCCCCCTTCGCGGCGGATGCTGGTTTTGGGGCAGTAAAGAGGGAAAATGCCGTAACCAAAATGGATGGTGCAAATTTGTAATTTGTTTTCATCGAATATCTGGTTGCCAGGGTATTTGGATGGATCGATGTGAAATTCGACCCGAGTCTTGCCTGATGCTCCGTAGTCAAAGACATCGAGTATGTAAAAATCCTGGATGCCGGGAATCGGATTTTCTGCGTGGGGCATCTGAAGAGCGTTGGGTGCGAATTTTCTAATGGTGTGGTCGGCAGACA
This sequence comes from Allofranklinella schreckenbergeri, assembly GCF_003703475.1. Taxonomy (GTDB): domain Bacteria; phylum Pseudomonadota; class Gammaproteobacteria; order Burkholderiales; family Burkholderiaceae_C; genus Lampropedia; species Lampropedia schreckenbergeri. The sequence continues at coordinate 43,098 of NZ_RDQM01000006.1, forward strand.
AGAAATTCTGGTAGCTATAGTCATTGCTGATGAAAATTCTGGGGCAGTCACCAAACTCAATCAGCTGGGCGCGTAGTTGCCGGACTGGGCTGCGGGTGTCGTTGGGGGGCAGATATAGTTGGCCGTAGCCCTTGTCGGTGGGAATGCCGACGCCCGACGCAATGAAATGGGAAAAACGCGCCGTGCCAGAGACATCAAGGCGATCAAGTGTTTGCACTGCGGCATAGGTTTGCCCAGCCGGAATGGTGGGGTGCCAGACGTCGCATTTCGCGGTGGGCGGCGTTGGGGGCTGCGGCTCTGGTGGAGGCTCCGGCGGCGGCTGAATGGGGCCGCCGTTGTTCGGCGGCGGCGGCGTGTCATCGCTGCCGCCGCAGGCGGTCAGCAGGGTGGCAAGCAGCAAGCTGCCGAAAAGGGTGGTATGGCGCATGGAAAACCTTTATGGATGATGTGTAAAAAGGGAGCGGTTTGGAGAACCGACCCCTGAAAACAAAAATAACGGGGTAAGCATGCTTTATGGATCAGGTACCCATTCATTTGCCAAGGTCCAGTAACTGACGAGATTGGAGTAAGAACCTCCTCCATTGATTGGGGTTTCGGGGGCAATGGTGCAAATTACGATCAGGTCGGATTGGGTGTTGTAATGGTTTGTGAAGGATGAGAACGCAGTTCCAGAGCTTGAATATACGATTAGCCCGGTTGTGTGGTCTTTGAGGCGTATTTCATGAGCCATTTGGTCGTTATACAAAATGCTGTCGAGTATGAGGCGATAGCGTTTGTTTTCCGTGACGCAGTGTGACATCGGGTAGTGGAACTGGTTGAGGTATTGGTTGTTTATTTCAGGTTCCTCAATAGCAGCGCCGCGCGTGACAGCGGGAAAGCCGTGTTGTGCGCCCCACGAACCGACAGCGGCTGCACCACAACGAGCATCTCCTGCTCCTTGGTAGTTGTCGGTTTTCAACCTGGCCGTCATAACTAAATGATAAAGATTTAGATAGTCGCCCCAAAAACCCACGTCCATTGCAATAGTCAAGCGGTTGTGGTTTGCGGGAATGCCAGAAGGTCGATCTCCCGCGTTGTAAGCGGCGGCCTGTAGGTTTGGAGTGCCATACTTGGATGGTCGATACCCCTCTGCCGGATTGAAGCCAATTTCGTGTGCGAAGTGGTAATCCACATCCCTTGGCGTGTGGACTTTCTTGTGCAGCATGACTGTCTCCTTTCAGGAAATGCCGGAATCGGCAACCCCAATGTAAGAGACGCATGATTCATCTGGGCGTTTTCATGCAAATGGTTTCGCTTCTTTCTTGTTGATTCACTTTCCCTGCCGCAGTAATAAAGTAATAAAAGCAATCCCGCCAATAAATTCAATCACCATGCTGAGGGCGGAGTTGTAGCCCAGCGCGTGTTCCAGCACCATTTGGCCGCCGGCCAGGGCGATAAAGCCCAGCAGGGCGGCGGCGGGCAGGCTGTAGCGGTGGCGCATGTCGCCGATGAGGGTGTAGGCCAGGTTGGCGGCCAGCAGGCCCAGGAAGGTGACGGGGCCGACCAGCGCGGTGGAGACGGAAACCAGCAGCGCAATGCACACCAGGATGTGCAGCACGCGGCGCTGGTAATCGATGCCCAGGTTGATGGCCATGTCGCGGCCCAGGGCGATGACGTCGAACTGGTGGCGCATGCGCCAGAGCAGGGCGCTGGCGGCCAGCAGCAGGGCGCTGGCGGTGGCCAGCAGGGCGGTGGCCGGTTGGTTGAAGCTGGCGAAGAAGCGGTCTTGCAGGCTGCCGAATTGGTTGGGGTCGATCAGGCGCAGCAGCAAGGCGGTGGCGGCGCGAAAGAGCACGCCGAGCACGACGCCCACCAGCAGCATGAGGTGCAGGCTGCGCACGCCGCCGGTGAACAGGCTGCGAAACAGCAGCAGGGCCAGGGCGAGCATGACGGCGGTTTCGGCGGCGAATTTGAGCGTGGGGTGGATGGCCGAGAGGGCTTGCATGCCAAAGGCCCAGGCCAGCGCGGTCTGGATGAGCAGGTACAGCGCATCAAAGCCCATGATGGCGGGGGTGAGGATGCGGTTGTGCGTGATGCTGTGAAACAGCACGGTGGAGATGCCCACGGCGTAGGCCACCAGGGCCATGGCGGCGAGTTTGGCGCCGCGCAGTTGCAGGGTGAAGGCCCAGTCGGTGCGGGTGTTGAGGGTGAGAAACAGCGCGGCGCACAGCAGCGCGCACAGGGCCAGCGCGGCCAGGCGTGCGGCAGGCCCCAAGCGCCGGGGCGCAGGCTGGGCGGGGGCGGGCTGGATGGCGGCGGGCGGGGCTGTCATGGGCTGCTTTTCGCTGTTTTTTATCAATCAAAAGGAAATAAAATTGCCTTGTTTCGGCATGGTGGTATTGGTTTGAATTTTCTTGATTGGAATTTTTGGGGGTGAGTGCCCCTCACCCCAGCTCGGCGCGTTTGCGCCACAGCAGGGCCAGAAACAGCAGGCTGCCCAGCACGCCCATGATGGTGCCGATGGGGATTTCAAAGGGGCGGATCAGCAGCCGCCCGACGATGTCGCAGGCGAGCATGAGGGCGCTGCCGCACAGGGCGACCCAGAGCACGGAGCGGCGCATGCGGTCGCCCATCCACAGGCTGACGAGGTTGGGCACGATCAGCCCCAGAAAGGGGATGACGCCGACGGTGACGACGACGGCGGCGGTGACGGTGGCCACGATCAGCAGGCCCAGCGCCATCCAGCGCCCGTAGTGCACGCCCAGGCTGGTGGCGACGGCCTCGCCCATGCCGATGACGGTGAAGCGTTCGGCGGCGAAGAAGGCGGCCACGGTGAGCGCCAGCGAGATCCACAGCAGCTCGTAGCGGCCTTGCAGCACGGTGGAGAAATCGCCCACCGTCCAGGCGCGGATGGCTTGCAGCATGTCGAAGCGGTAGGCCAGAAAGGAGGTGACGGCCTCGACCACGCCCGCAAACACCAGCCCCACCAGCGGCACGATGAGGGCGTTGCGCAGCGGCAGGCGGCGCAGCATGAGCATGAACAGGCCGGTGGCCGCCAGCGCGAAGGTGGCGGCCACCAGCATCTTGCCCACGGGCGCGAGGCTGGGGGCGAGCAGGGCGACGATCAGCATGCCCAGGCTGGCCGCGCCGACGGTGCCGACGGTGGCTGGCTCCACAAAGCGGTTGCGCGCAATCATCTGCATCAGCATGCCGGCCACGGCAATGCTGGCGCCGGCCAGCACCAGCGCCAGGGTGCGCGGCACGCGGCTGATGAACAGGACTTGGGCGATGTGGGCGTTATCGGCCGTGCCCGCGCCCAGGCCGAGCAGGTCGCGCAGCGAGATGGGCACGGCGCCGATGAGCGTGCTGCACAAGGCCAGGGCGAGCAAGAGCAGCGCGGCGGCGGCGTAGGGCAGCCAGCGCGGGCGCTGTGGCGCTGTGGCGGTGGGGGCAAGGGGGGCGGGGGCGGTCACGACGGGGGAGATTTTTATGAATCAAGGGAGATGAAATGGCCTTGTTTCGGCATTTCTATCCATGGATCTTATTTCTTTTGGTTTGTATTGATGGGTTAAAGCGAGATAAGCGCCCCGGCCCATGCAGCGCTCTGCCCCCCGCAAGCGGGGAGGGCGCGGCATGCGTGCGGCAGGGGATGGGGGCGCGCGGCGGGGCCTGGGGGGCTTACTTTGCCTTGGCCTGGGTGAACAAATCGTGCAGTTGCTTGACGTTCTGGCGCAGGGCGGTGATGCCGGCGCCGTCGAGCACGTACCAGTTGGTGGCGTCCAGATAGGCGATTTGGCCTTTTTTGCCCGCGTTGGTGGCTTTGATGAGGGCGTTGTCCAGCAGGCGCTGGGCGGCGGCGCCTTCGCGGCCGATGGCAGCGTCGCGGTCGAGCACCAGCAGCCAGTCGGGGTTGGCTTGCAGGATGTATTCGAACGAGATGGATTGGCCGTGGCGCTCTTGCCCGCCGCTGGCCTGGGCGCTTTGCAGGCCGAAGGTGTCGAACACCATGCCCATGCGCGAGCCGGGGCCGTAGCTGTTGATGCGCCCGCCGCTGATCAGCAGCAGCATGGCCTTGCCTGCGCCGGGCGCGACTTGGCGCAGGGCGGCGATTTCGGCTTCGGCCTGGGCGATGAGCTGCTCGGCCTGGGCTTGTTTGCCAAACAGCGCGCCCAACTGGCGCAGGTTGGCGTAAATGCTGGGCACGGGCTGGCTTTCGTCAATGGCCATGTCCACCGTGGGGGCGAGCTTGCTCAGCTCTGGGATGCGCGCTTCGGTGCGGCGGCCCACGAAGATGACTTGCGGATCGAGGGCGCGGATGGCTTCGTAATCGGGCTCGAACAGGCTGCCGACTTTGGCGTATGGGGCCTGGCCGTAGCTTTGCAAATGGCCGGGCATTTTGAAGGCGGGCACGCCCGCCACGGCATCGACGCCGAGGGCGGCGAGCATGTCCAGCGTGGCCAGGTCGAACACGACGGCGCGCTGGGGCTGGCGCGGCAGGGTGGCTTCGCCTTTGGCGTGGCGGAAGGTGATGGTGTCGCTGCTTGGGGCGGCGGCTTGGGCGGCTTCAGGCTGGGCAGGGTTGGCGGCCCAGGCGGGCAGGGTAAGGGCCAGGCTGCATGTCAGCGCGGCCAGCAGGCGCAAGGGGGTGGAGGGCATGGGGTGGATGGGGCGAAAAGGGGGAGGAGGGAAAAGGTAGATTTTCTATACCAATCAGGAAATAAAACTGCCTTGTTTCGGCTTGATGGTATTTGTTGTGTTTTTACTTTGATTGGTGGATGGTTGGGCGCTGGTGTTTGGCGTGCGGCTGGCGCATCTTCACCCTCACCCCGGCCCTCTCCCGCATGCAGGAGAGGGGGGGAGGGCAGGCTTTGGGGATCAGAACTGCGCCGACAGCGACAGGTAGTACGCGCGCCCTGGCTCGTTGTAGGTGGCTGCGCCTGCGCCGTAGATGGTGCGCGGGTTGTTCACGCCCACGGCGTTGCCTTTGCGGTAGAGGCGCTTGTCCAGCAGGTTGTTGATGCCAAAGCCGATGCGCACGTCGCGCGTGAGGGCGTAGTGCGCGCCGACGTTCACCAGCGCGTAGGGGGCGAGGGTTTGCGTTTCCTCCCCCGTCAGCGGCTTGCCCTGGTAGTCGTAGCGCTTGGGCTTTTGGCGGCCGTAGAAGGTGACGGCGCCAAAGACATCCAGCGCCTGCGTGGCTTGCCAGTCCAGCCGGGTGTTGAGGGTGTATTTGGGAATGACGGAGAGCGGCTCGCCGCTGAGCTTGTTCTTGCTCTGGAACATGGTGGTGAGGTTGTTGCTCCAGCGCAGCGCGGGGGTGAACTTCACGTTCAGCGTGCCCTCCAGCCCGGAGACGACGGCCTTGGGCACATTGCTCCAGCGGAAGATGTCGGCATTGGCGTGGTTGCCCGTGCCGCCCGTGGCCTGGCCGGTGATGGTCTGGCCCGCTTCGATCTTGTCGCGGTAATCGTTGTGAAAGACCGTCAGCCCGGCCAGCAGGCGGTCGCTGGCCCATTCCAGGCCCAATTCCTTGTTGATGCTGGTTTCAGCCTGCAAATCGGGGTTGCCTTGCAGGTAGCAGGAGCCGCCCGCGCCCCAGCAGCCGATGCCACGGCTGTAGAGCAGGTAGTTGGGGTTGAGCTGGTAGAGGTTGGGCGCTTTGTAGGCGCGCGCCACGCCAGCCTTGAGCGTCAAGCCTTCGCCCAGCAGGTGCGAGAGGTTGAGCGAGGGGCTGATGTTGGCGCCCGCCTTGCTGTGGTGGTCGATGCGCAGGCCGGGTGTGAGGGTGGTGGCGCGGGCCAGCTCGATGTGGTCTTCCACGAACACCGAGGCGATGCGCGCGGAGATATCGCTGCTGCGCCCCGTGGCGGCCACGCCGGGCACGCGCCCGCCTTCGCGCGCAGCCTGGGAGACGGAGTTGGGATCATCGAACTTCTGGCCTTGCCACTCGGCGCCGACGGTGAGCACATGCTCCAGGCTGCCCCATTGCCCGGCGATGTGGGCCTCGCCATGCACGGTGAGGGTTTTGAGCTCGGCGGTGCGGAAGTCGCTGTTGGCAAACAGCCCTTCGGTGCCGCCGGCCAGGCCTTCGTCCAGGCGGCTGTTGCGGGTGTTTTCGTACTGCACCCAGGCGTTGGAGCTGCCGAAGTCGTAGCGGCCCTTGTGCGTCAGCGCCAGGCTTTGGCGGTACATGCGGTTGGTTTCGTGGCCCAGCGCGTCGAATACGCGCTGCGAGGTCGCCACCAGCTTGCCGTTGCGATCGACGGTGAAGTTGTTGGTGTTTTGCGTGTCGCCCGTGTAGATGTTGCCCTGACGGCTGAAGGCCGCATCCAGATCAAGGCTGTGCCCGGCGGCGGGCGTGAGCGTCAGGCGCGCGGCCACGTCGCGGTTGCGCACGCCTTCGCGCCCGGCGGGGAAGGTGCCCGCAAACGGGCCGGTGCGGGTGGAGGCATGGCCTTTGTTGATGTCCCAGGCGTCAGCGCCCGTTTTGGCGGCGCTGGCGGTCAGGCGCCAGCCCAGTTTGTCGGAAATCGGCCCGGCCAGGCTGAAGCTGGCGCGGCGCGCAGCGCCATCGACCGAGTCTTGCGGCAGGCTGTAGTACGCGCTGGCGCTGCCGCCCAGGCGCTCGGGCACGCCCTTGGTGATGATGTTGACCACCCCGCCCGCCGCGCCGCTGCCGTAGCGCGCTGCGGCCGGGCCGCGCAGCACTTCGATGCGCTCAATGGCTTCGGGCGGCACCCAGTTCATGTCGCCGCGCGTGTCGCGCTCACCGCGCCAGCCGTAGCGCACGGCCTGGCGGCTGTTGACGGGCTTGCCATCGATCAGGATCAGCGTGTTCTCCGGCCCCATGCCGCGCAAATCGATCTGGCGGTTGTTGCCGCGCTGGCCGCTGGTGGAGTTGCCGGTGAGGTTCACGCCCGGCTGCTTGCGCAGCACATCGGCCAAATCGTTGCTGGGCGGCGCGCTCAAGTCCTGCGCGGTAATCAGGGAGACGCCGGGGGACTGCTTCCAGGCCTGCTCGGCCGTGCCCAGCACCTGCACTTGCGCCAGCTCTGGTGCATCGGCGGGTGGCGTGGCGGCCGCTGCCGTTGTGGGCGCGGTTTGCGTCGTTTGCGCTGTTTGCGCCCAGGCCGCCGGGCCAGCCATCAGGGCCGCCGCCGCGACGGCCACCGCGTGCCAAGGCCCGACAAAATGCCCTGCACATGCCATGTTGAAATTCCTATGCGCCATTTTTTTCCCCTTGGAGAGCGAGCAAACAAAACCTCTGCCCAGCGAGCGGGTGCCGCGCTGGGCAGAGGTTTTCAGAAAAATCAATTATATGAATAAGAATAATTTTCGATGAATAATCGCTGCTGTCCGCGCAAGCGGCGGTGGACGCAGCGGTGTGCATCCAGGCCGTGCATGCGCCCTGGAAATCCGCCGCTTCAACCCGCCGCCTGTGCCCCGCGCCGCGATTGCGTGCGCTTTGCCGATTTGATTGTTGATCTCTCTCATGCCATCTTCCGCCTCCCCCGCCTGGCCCGTGCTGGCGCGCCGCACCTGGTTGCGCGCCGCTTGGGCGACCGGCCTGGCCTGGGGCCTGACGGGTTGCTCCACCATGTCCACCACCACCGCATCTTCCCCTTCGCTGGAGCTGGCCGGCCTGCGCCTGCATCCTGCGGCACTGCCGCATTCGGGCTGGCTGGATTGGCGCGATCCGCGCTCTGGGCGCGTTTGGCGCATTTGGCTGCAAATGCCCGAGTCCACGCCCGAGCAAGCGCCGGTGGAGTCAGGCTACCCGGCCCTGCTGGTGCTGGATGCCAACGCCATTTTTCCGCTCGCTGCGCAATGGGCGCGCTTGCAGCAAACCCGCCCCGTTTATGTGCGCGGCGATCCGTGCATCATCATCGGCATCGGCCACGCCAGCGAGGCCCTGTTCAACCCCGAGCAGCGCAAGCGCGACTACACCCCCGGCGCCCCCGGGGCGCAGCCCGCTGAAGGCGGCGCCGAGGTTTTGCTGGATTTTCTGGAGCACACCCTGCTGGCCGATTGGGGGCCGCGCCTGCGCCTGAACCCCCAGCGCCTGGGCCTGTTTGGCCACTCGCTCAGCGGCTTGCTGGCGCTGCATGCGTTGTACACACGGCCGCATCTGTTTAACGATTACTACGCCGCCAGCCCCTCGATCTGGTGGAACGATGCCTACCTTTTGCAAGAGCAGGCGGCCTTTGTGCAAGCGCGCGCTGCCGATTACCGTGCAGGCGGCCCACTGCACGCGCGCGTGCATCTGTCCGCTGGCTCGCTGGAGGAGCCAACCGGCCAGGCCCGCCCCAGCTCTGCGCCGCCCACGGGTCAGCGCCACACCGTGCGCCTGCAAATCACCCGCGCGCGAGAGATGGCCCAGCAACTGGCCGCTTTGCAATGGCCCCAGTTGCAGGCGCAATTCGCGCTCTGGCCCGACCTCACGCACGGCGACACCATGATGCCCGCCCTCATGCAAGCCGTGGCCAACACCGCCCGGCCCAAGGCGTGGAAGGATGCCGATTACGGCCTGCGCGAGACGCACTCGCCCGCCGCCCGAGGCGGCGTGCAGCGCGGCGGCTGAGCGCCCCCCTTTTGGATGCTGTTCGCACGCATCTGCACTGGCACGGCACCCCGATGCGCAGCGCCGTTTTCTTCTTTTTATTCAACCGCTTTGCCACTGCCATGACCCAAGAACGCCTCACCCTGGAGCGCATGCGCGCCGACATCGCCCGCATGGTGCATGAACAACCCGAAGACATCGCCCTGGACGACAACCTCATGGATTTGGGGCTGGACTCCATGCGCGTGCTCAACCTGCTGCTGGCCTGGAACGAAACCGGCATCGGCCTGGATTTCTCCGAAATCGCCGAGCACACCACACTAGGCGGCTGGTGGGATGTGGTGCAGCGCCGCCTGGCCCAGATGCAGGGCTAGAGCGTGTGATGCACTTTGCGCACCCCCGCTCTAGGAGTTGCTCCGCTTGCGCCGGGGACTTTGAAGCGGCCCTGAAGCCTTTGATACAGCCCTTTCGTCCCTAAATTGCAAATCAATAAATAAAAAAACTGCCTTGTTTAGGCAAGTTTAGTATCAAATAGATTTTACTATTGATTTGAAATACAGCCCTGCTGCAAGCGCCGTTGCGGCAGGGTGCGTGTTTGCCGATATTGCCCATGCCTTTCACCACGCCCCCTTCCGCGCCTGCTGCCCCCCACGCCGCTGCCCTTTCTTCTCGGCCCTTGTCCTGGCCCTTGAGCGAAGCTCAATCGGGCCTGTGGTACGCGCAGCAGCTCGCGCCGGACAACCCCAGCTTCAACACCGGCCATGCGCTGTGGCTCGATGGAGAGCTGGATGTGCGCGCCTTCACTCAGGCGGCCAACCAAGCCGCGCAAGAAGCGCAGGCGCTGCGCCTGCGGTTTGCCCAGCGCAGCGATGGCCAGGGCGTGCAGCAATGGCTGGATGCGGCCCACGCGCCACTGCTGGAAGTCATCGACCTGCGCCACCATGCCAGCTCCGCACAAGCCGAGCAGGCCGCCCGCGCCGCCATGCAAGCCGATATGGCGCGCGCGCTTGACCCCACGCGTGAGCGGCTGGCGCGCCAATGCCTGTTTGTGCTGGGGCCGCAGCGCCACGCCTGGTACCAGCGCGCCCACCACCTGCTGTGCGATGGCTACGGCATGGCCTTGTGGGAAGGGCGCGTCAGCGCGCTCTATGCCGCGTTGCGCGCCGACCAGGCTGAGCCGGCCGCCAGCGTCACGCCCCAGCCCCAGCCTTTCGGCGATTACGCCGCCGTCATGGCCGAGGCCCAGGCCTACCGCAGCGGCGACAAGCGCGAGAAGGACGCCGCCTACTGGCGCGCGCAGTTTGCCGACGCGCCTGAAGTGGCAGGCCTGGCGGCCAACCAAAGTGCCAAGGCCCATGCCGCGCCCACCTGCATCCACCTGCGCCAACCTCTGCCCGCCGCCTGGCGCGAGGCGCTGCTGGACTTTGCCCGCCGCGCCGACATCCCCTGGCCTGACGTGCTCACCGCCCTGACAGCGCTGTACTGCCTGCGCATGGCCGCGGCCGAGCAAACCGTGGTCGGCATCCCCTACATGGGCCGCCTGGGCAGCGCCAGCGCGCGCGTGCCCGCGATGGTGATGAACGTGCTGCCGCTGCGCGTGCGCGCGGATGCTGTCCCACCCCAAGTCTCCCCCGCAGGCGGGGCAGGGGGCGACAAGTCCGCCCCCGCCGCATGCCCTCCCCAATCTGCCGCTGCAGGCGGGGCATGGGGGATAAGCGCGGACACAGGCGCAGGCAGCCTGGCCGACTGGCTGCACGGCATGGCGCAGGCGCAAACCCGTGCGCGCCGCCACGGCCGTTACCGCAGCGAGCAATTGCGCCGCGATCTGGGCCTGCTGGGCGGCAACCGGCGGCTGTATGGCGCGCTGATCAACGTCCAGCCCTTTTACCAACCCCCGCGCCTGCCGGGCGTGCAGGCGCGGCTGGAGATTCTGGGCACCGGCCCCATCGACGATCTCACCATCGGCTTTCGCGGCAACGCCACCGAGGCGCTGGAGCTGGAGCTGGAGGCCAACCCCCAGCTCTACGATGCCGCCGCCGTGCACGCCCATCTGGAGCGCCTGCGCGCCTTTCTGGCCGCGGCCTTTGCGCTCGACCCGGCCCAGGCCCAGCCCGCCCACATCCCGTTGGCGACCGAGGCCGAGGCGCAGCGCTACCTGTTTGAAGTCAACGCCACCGACCACCCCGTGCCCGCCACCACGCTGGCGGCCTTGATCGAAGCGCAAATGCAGCGCAGCCCCCAGGCCACGGCGCTGGAGTACGAAGGCCAAAGCCTGAGCTACGCCGAGCTGGATGCACGCACCCGCGCCCTGGCCCAGGCGCTGGTCGCCCAGGGCGTGGGGGCCGATGCTCTGGTGGCCGTGGCGCTGCCGCGCTCGCTGGAACTGCTCATCGCCCTGGTGGCCGTGCTGCGTGCGGGCGGCGCGTATCTGCCGCTGGATTTGCAACACCCGAGCGAACGGCTGGCGCGCATCGTGCAACTGGCGCGCCCCGTTTGCGCGCTGGTGCGGCAAGCCGATGCCCCGCGCCTGCTTGCCCATTTGTCCGATGGCCTGCCGTGCCTGCTGGCCGAGGATTGGCCCGCCCAACCCGATTGGGCGCATGGCTTGCCTGCCGCCCAGCCGCAGCACCTGGCTTATGTGATTTACACCTCCGGCTCCACCGGCGAGCCCAAGGGCGTGATGATCGAGCACCAGGCCATCGTCAACCGGCTGCAATGGATGCGCCAGCACTACGGCTTCGACGCCAGCGACCGCTTTCTGCAAAAGACGCCCGCGACGTTTGATGTCTCCGTCTGGGAGTTTTTCCTGCCCCTGCTGTGCGGCGGCACGCTGGTCATCGCCCCGCCCGAGGCGCACCGCGACCCGGCCTGGCTGGCGCGCCTCATCCGCCAGCAGCGCATCGGCACCTGCCACTTCGTGCCCTCCATGCTGGCGGCGTTTCTGGCCGAGCCGCAAGCGCGCGGCATCCAGATGCGGCGCATCTTCACCAGCGGCGAAGAACTGCCCGCCGAGCTGCGCGAGCGCCTGCACGCCACCTTGCACAGCGCGCTGCACAACCTCTACGGCCCCACCGAAGCGGCGGTGGATGTGAGTTATTGGGACGCCCACGCCGCCGACCATTCCCGCCCCGTGCCCATCGGCCATCCCGTGTGGAACACGAGCCTGTACGTGCTCGACGCCCACATGCGCCCCTTGCCCCCCGGCGTGGCGGGCGATTTGTACCTGGGCGGCGTACAACTGGCGCGCGGTTACCTGGGCCGCGAGGACCTCACCCGCGCCGCCTTCCTGCCCGACCCGCACCGCCCGGGCCAGCGCATCTACAAAAGCGGCGACCTGGCGCGCTGGCGCAGCGACGGCGCGCTGGAATACATCGGCCGCAGCGACCACCAAATCAAATTGCGCGGCCTGCGCATCGAGCTGGGCGAAATCGAGGCGGCCATGCACGCCAGCGGCCTGATTGCGCGCGGCAGCGTGCTGGTGCGCGAAGACCGCGCGGGGGAGAAAAAACTCGTCGCCTACGTCCAGCCCGCAGAGGCGCAGGCGGGGGAGGGCGAAGCCTTTGACGCCGCCGCCCTCAAGCGCCACATCGCCGCGCACGTGCCCGATTACATGGTGCCCGCGGCCATCGTCGCGCTGCACGACTGGCCCACCACCGCCAACGGCAAGCTCGACCGCAAAGCCTTGCCCGCGCCGCGCTTTGAAGCCAGCGCCGGGCGCGCCCTGCATACCCCGACCGAGCGCCGCCTGGCCCGGCTCTACGCGCAGCAACTGGGCCTGGCCGCCGAAGGCATCGACGCCGACAGCGATTTCTTCAGCCTGGGCGGCGACTCGCTCTCCGCCGTGCAACTGCTGCTGGCCGTGCAGGAAGAATGGCAGCGCAGCCCCGGCCTGGGCGCGCTGTTCGCCCACCCCAGCGTGGGCGCGCTGGCCGCGCTCATCGACGATGAAAAAGTCGCCTTCGACAGCGGCCTGGCCCCGCTGATTGCGCTGGCGCGGCCCGCGCCCGGCGGCCAGGCTGCGCAGGACGAGCAGCAGGACGGCGTGCACCAGGACAACGCGAACCAGGACGACGCGCCGCTGTTCGTCATCCACCCCGCAGGCGGCATCTGCTGGGGCTACCGCCATTTGGCGCGCGCACTCTCGCAGCCGGCCGCCTTCATGCCGCCAGGCACGCGAGCGCGCGCCGTCTATGGCCTGCAATCGCCCGCGCTTGACCCTGCCCAGCCCCTGCCCGAAAGCATCGACGCCCTGGCGCGCCAATACGTGCAGCGCGTGCGCGACATCCAGCCCGGCGGCCGCGTGCATCTGCTGGGCTGGTCGGTGGGCGGCATCATCGCCCAGGCGATGGCGGTGCAAATGCAGGAACAGGCCAGCGCCGACGCCTCATCCGGCCCGACCCCGGGGCTGGTGGCCTTGCTCGACGCCTACCCCGCTGAGGTCTGGCGCGCCGAGCCCGAACCCACCCCCATTCAGGCCCTGCGCGCGCTGTTGGCCATCGCGGGCTACGACCCCGATGCCCATCCCGAGCTGGATACGCAGGCCAAACTCATCGCCTTCTTGCGCCAGGGCGACACCGCGTTGGGCCATCTGCCCGATGCGGCGCTGGAGGGCGTGGTGCGCGTCGTCACCGACACCAACCGCCTCATCCGCCAGCACCACCACCGCCGCTATGCAGGCCGCCTCACCCACGTGCGCGCCGGGCTGGATCACGCTGCCAAGCCCCATTTGCAATCGTCGCTGTGGGCGCCGTACGCGGGCGAGCTGGTGGCGCTGGAGGTGCCGTTTCTGCACGCCCAGCTCACCGGCGCGCAGGCGACGCAGGCGATTGCGCCGCAGTTGGTGTTTGACTGACCCGCCTTGCCTTGCTTGGGCTGGGCTGGCCAGCGGGCGGGCGCATGGGGTGTGCAACACGCTCTAGAATCCGCGCCCTATGTCTTATCTGGTGCTTGCCCGCAAATACCGCCCGCACAATTTCGATGAAATGGTGGGGCAGGAGCACGTCGTCAAGGCGCTGTCCAACGCGCTGGCGCAAAAGCGCCTGCATCACGCCTATTTGTTCACAGGCACGCGCGGCGTGGGCAAAACCACCGTCTCGCGCATCCTGGCCAAATCGCTCAACTGCCAGGGCGCCGATGGGCAGGGCGACATCACCGCCCACCCTTGCGGCCAGTGCCAGGCCTGCCAGGATATTGATGCGGGCCGCTTCGTCGATTACACCGAGCTCGATGCCGCCTCCAACCGTGGCGTCGAGGAAGTGCAAAGCCTGATGGAGCAGGCGGTTTACAAGCCCGTGCAGGGGCGCTTCAAGGTCTTCATGATCGACGAAGTGCACATGCTCTCGAACACGGCGTTCAACGCCATGCTCAAGACGCTGGAGGAGCCGCCCGAATACCTCAAGTTCGTGCTCGCCACCACCGATCCGCAAAAAGTGCCGGTGACGGTGCTCTCGCGCTGCTTGCAGTTCAACCTGCGTCCGATGGCGCCGCAAACCATCGTCGAACACCTCGAGCGCGTGCTGGGCCAGGAAGGCGTGGCGCAAGACCGCCCCGCGCTGCAACTGCTGGCGCGCGCGGCGCGCGGCTCCATGCGCGATGCGCTGTCGCTGACCGATCAAGCCATCGCCTACGGCAACGGCGCATTGAGTGAAGCCACCGTGCGGCAAATGCTGGGCGTGGTCGACAAGCGCTACGTGTTCGATGCCATCGCCGCGCTGGCCGCAGGCGATGGGCAAGCCGTGGTGGCGCTGGTGGACATGCTGCGCCAGCAAGGCATCCCCGCCGCTTCGCTGCTGGAAGATATGGCGTTGGCGTTGCAGAAAATGGCCCTCTATCAAAGCCTGCCCCAGCACAGCGGCGAGGCGCTGGACGAAGCCGACGCCGCCCGCATCCAGGCGCTGGCGGCGCAAATGCCCGCCGATGAAACCCAGTTGCTCTACACCTTTTGCCTCAAAGGCCGCGAAGAACTGGGGCTGGCGCCCGACGAGTACGCCGGTTTGGTGATGGTGTTGCTGCGCCTGCTGGCGTTCAAGCTGCCGCCCGGCGCGGGCCTGGCAGGCGGCGCCACCCCGCCCGCGCCCGTGGCAGCGCCGCCAGGTGGCCCAGCCGCTGACGGTGCGGGCGGGCAGCAAAGCGTTGCAGCCGTGCCCGCCGCTTCAGCCGCCCCTGCTGCCACCGCACCCGCTACCGCCGCGCCCACTACTGCCACACCTGCCCTGGTTGCGAATGCGCCCGCGGTTGCTGTGCAAGCCGCCCCGGCGGCGTCCACCACCGCCGCGCCTGCCGTCGACCGCTCGCCTGCGCACCCCGCACGGCAAACAAACGCCGCTGCGCCGCAGGCCGCGCCCGCGCAGGCTGCGGCAGAGCCTTTGCCGTGGGAAGACGGCCCCGCGCCAGCGGCTCCGGCGGTGACCGTGGCGATGCCTGCTGACGAAACGCCAGCCCCCCAAGCGCGCACCGCCGCCGATGCCGATGCTGTGGCGACGCCCATGGCCCAAGCGCCTGCAGCGACGCAGGTGCGTGAAGCCGCGGCTCCCACAACCCCCCCGGCGGCCGAAGCCACGGCGGCAGCCCCCGCAACCGCATCGGCTCCAGCGCCGACGGCATCGGCGCAGGACACCGCCTGGTGGCACGACAACGTGCAAACCTTGATCGCCCAAGGGCAATTGACCGCCTTAGTGCGTGAGCTGGCCTTGCAAGCGCAACTGCAACAGCGCGAGGGCGAGGGTGTGCTGCTGCGCGTGGCCAACCAAACGCTGATGGCTGAAACCCTGCGCACCAAGCTGCAAGACGTGCTGCTCGCCGCTGGCCTGGCCCAGACGGTGGCGCTGGAGCAAGGCGAAGTCACCGCCAGCCTGGCCCAGCGCCTGGAGGCCGACAAAGCTGCCGCCCAGCGCATCGCGCAAAGCATCGTCGAGGCCGACGCCCGCGTGCAATGGCTGCAAACGCACTGGGGCGCGCAAATCGTGCCCGGCAGCGTCAAACCCGTTTCGGTGGCTGTGCGCTAAGCGCTTGGCCGCTCCTTCCCATCCATCGACACCACAAAGGAATCACCATGTTCAACAAAGGACAAATGGCCGGCATGCTCAAACAAGTGCAAGCCATGCAAGACAACATCAAAAAAGCCCAGGAGGAGCTGGCCCAGACCGAAGTCACCGGCGAATCCGGCGCGGGCCTGGTCAAAGTCGTGATGACGGCCACCAAGGAAGTGCGCCGCGTCACCATCGATCCCAGCTTGCTGGCCGAGGACAAAGACATGCTGGAAGACCTGGTGGCCGCCGCTTTCAACTCGGCAGTGAAAAAAGCCGTCGAAACCGAGCAGGAGAAAATGGGCAAAGTCACCGGCGCGCTCGGCGGCCTGGGCGGTGGTCTGGGGGGCTTGGGCGGTCTGGGCGGCTTGAAGCTGCCGTTCTAACTCCATCGGGCCGCAACGCAATAGCGGGCCGTTCGCGCCGGCCTTGTGTTGGCGGCGCGAACGGCCCCGTTTCTCATGGCAAACGCCCCCATCCCCAGCCTGGAGCGCCTGATTCAGGCCCTGCGCCAATTGCCCGGCGTGGGCGCCAAATCGGCCGCGCGCATGGCCTACCACCTGTTGCAGCACGACCGCGACGGCGCGCAGCGCCTGGCCCAGGCCCTGCAAGATGCCGTGGCCCAGGTGCGCCACTGCCAGCGCTGCCACACCTTCAGCGAAAGCGAGCTGTGCAGCACCTGCGCCGACGCCGGGCGCGACCAAAGCCGCCTGTGCGTGGTGGAAACCCCGTCCGACCAGGCCGTGATGGAGCGCACCGGCGCTTACGAAGGGCTGTATTTCGTGCTGCAAGGGCGCCTAAGCCCGCTGGACGGCTTGGGCATCGACGAGCTGGGCCTGGCGCAGCTCATGCAGCGCGCCTGCGACGGGGTGATCGAAGAAGTCATCATCGCCACCAGCTTCACCGCCGAAGGCGAGGCCACCGCCCACGTCATCGCCCAAGGGCTGGCGCGCCGGGGCGTGCGCACCACCCGCCTGGCGCGCGGCGTACCCGCTGGCGGCGAGCTGGAGTATGTGGATCTGGGCACCATCGCCCACGCCCTGGCCGATCGCCATTGAGGCCGCAGAGGCATTGGATCGCCTTGAATTTTTATAAATCAAAAGTAAAATTCAATCATTGTCAATAATGCCGAAATATGTAGTTTTAATTTCCTTTTGATTTATAATTCTTGATGTTTTCAGCCCTTTGGGCTGCGGTAGCTATTGACTGTGTCGCCGCAACAGACAGGAGATCCGCCCCGTGGTCGCTTGCATCTTGCTGAGCCTGGCCGTGTTCTTGAAGGCGTTGTGGAATATGTGGGTGCCACTGCATTTCTACTGGCGCTTGCGCAAAAACAAAGCGCCTGCCACGGGCGCGGTGGATATGCTGCTGTTTGTCGAGTGGTTTTTGCTGCTGGCCCTGCTGGCGCTGGCGTGGTTTTCGGGCGAGAAGCGGCTTTTCATTGCGCCCGCATTGGGCGCAGTTTGGGTTCTGGCGTCGTATCTCGTGCTGTATCTCTGCTCCGGCCCCATTCGGCGCTTGACCAGGCGCATGGGGCGGGAGTGACGTTGCAGCCCAGGCGTTTTGCCCCGACGACGCCCTGCAACAAAGAGCGGGGCGCGCGGGGCAGGGCAGTTACGCCAAGCCCCACTCCAGCTCCCGCGCGTGCAGCCCCATCAGCGCGATTTCTGCTGCATTGGCCCACGTGGCATCGCTGTTCGCCGAATTCACGGCCCAGGCGGATTTGCTCACCCCAGCAGCCTGCGCGATATCGCTGGCGCTGAGGATGACGCCATCGCTGAAGTGAAACTCCTCCACTGCCGTCTGAACGGCAAATTGGCCGCGCACCATCAACGTTTGCTCGCTGCCCGGCGCGCCGTAGCGCAGGTGCAAATCGTCGCCTACGCGCGCCAGCGTATACGCGTCCTGCGAGGCCAGTGCGCGCAATTGCACGATATCCACGCCAGCAAAGCCTTCTTCCACAATCAAATGGCTGCCAGCACCTGCTTCGATGACGTACAAATCCCCGTCAAAGCCGCCAAACAACTGGTTGCGCCCGGCCCCGCCTGCGAGTACATCCCGGCCTGCGCCGCCAACCAGCAAATCGTCGCCACCGTCGCCGTAAAGCTGGTCATCACCCGCATCGCCGTACAAGGCATCGGCCCCTGCGCCGCCGTACAGCCAGTCGCCATCGGCGTCGCCGTGCAGCAAGTCATCGCCTTCCCAGCCATACAAAGCATCGCGGCCCTGGCCGCCGTAGAGCCGGTCTGCACCGCCATCGCCGTGCAGCGTATCGTCGCCCACCCAGCCGCGCAGCTCATCGTCACCCTCGCCGCCATAGAGCGTGTCCGCGCCCGCGTCGCCGTGCAACACATCGCGCCCGGCCTCGCCAAACAGCACATCGTCGCCATCTCCGCCGTAGAGCTGGTCGTTCCCATCCTGGCCATTGAGCACATCATCGTCCGCCCAGCCACGCAGCTCGTCGTTGCCATGGCCGCCATAAAGCTGGTCATCGCCCGTATCGCCATGCAAGGCGTCGTCGCCCTCGTTGCCAAAAAGCTGATCCTTGCCCGCTCCACCGTAAAGCATATCGTTGCCCTCCAGGCCGCTGAGGATGTCATCACCCGTCGTGCCGCTGATCGTGTCATCGCCGGGCGTGCCCACCATCGGCACGACTCTCGGCAGCACCGGCTCGCCGGATGCCTGCACCGTCAAGAGCAAGCTCTGGCTGGCTTGCTCACCAGCTTGATCGGTCGCCACAATCCGCAGCGCATGGAGCGTATCCAGACTGGTGTGCGGGGCCATGCCCGATAGCGCCCCCGTGGCTGAATCCATGCGCAGCCAGCCAGGCAAGGGCGAACCATCGCCGAGCGTGGCGCTGTAGCTGAGTACATCGCCCTTGTCCACATCCACGAACGCCCCGGCAGGCAAAACCAGCGAAAGCGCCTGCCCGGCAGGCACTGCCACTGGCGTCAACACGGCGCCAGCCTCGGGCGCATCGTTGGTATTGAGCACTTCCAACGCCCACTCCTGCCAGGCCTGCGCGCCTTGCGGATCGCGGGCCGCCACACGCACCACCACCGTGCCCACATCGTCATTGCCCGGCGTGCCCGAAAACACCCCGCTGGCCGCATCAAAGTGCAGCCAGGCAGGCAAAGCGCCACCGCCCTTGCGCGCAGCGCTGTAAGTCAGCGCCTGCCCCTCGGGATCGCTGAACGCATCGGCAGGCAGGGCGAACGACCAGGGTGCATCTTCTTGCGCTTGCTGCGCAGGCAACGCAGGGCCAGCCACTGGCGCCTGATTGACCGGCGCAGGCGCAGCAGGCGGAACATACTTGGGCAGCTCCAGACTCAGGAAAACATCTTGAGAGAAGAAATTGGTGAAAACCACTTTGCCACTTTGTGCGCCTGCGGTGGCGTTGCTGATGTGCAAATCGCCGCCGCTGCGGATGAGCAACGCCTGCCCGTCCAAACTCAGCCACTGCCCCTCGCTTTTGGCATACACCCCCTGGCCCGAGAGCAAACCGGCGCCGTAGTAAATCTCGCCCTTGCCATCCAGGTCTTGCACCACCGTCGTGCCGCCCATGGCCAAATGCCCGAACCCGATGCGGTACACATCGTGGCCCCTCAAATCCGTCACCGCATCATTGCCACGGCTGAGGCGGTAATCGTCATCGCCATCACGGTCGAACATCACATCGTCGCCCGTGCTGCTGATGTACGTATCGTTGCCATCGCCGCCTTCCATGCGGGCCGTCTCCGCCCCGGCTATCAGCACATCGTTGCCATCCTCGCCGTACAGCACGTCCTCGCCCGTGCCGCCCATCAGCGTGTCATCGCCCTCGCCGCCCTTGAGCT
The DNA here is from genome assembly GCF_003703475.1 of Allofranklinella schreckenbergeri. Taxonomy (GTDB): domain Bacteria; phylum Pseudomonadota; class Gammaproteobacteria; order Burkholderiales; family Burkholderiaceae_C; genus Lampropedia; species Lampropedia schreckenbergeri. The sequence goes on from NZ_RDQM01000006.1 coordinate 62,498, forward strand.
TGTCCAGCTCGCCATCTTCCTCCCGGGCGTCAAGCGTATCGTCCCCTTTGCCGCCAAACAACCTGTCTTGCCCTTTGCCAGCCACCAGGGTGTCGTTGCCATCGCCGCCATCGGGCAGCGGCTGGGAATCATCGCCCCACAACACATCATCCCCATCGCCGCCTTCAAGGTAATCATCGCCCGTCTGGCCCGCTATCCAGTCATTGCCCTCACCGCCATACAGCTTGTCGTCGCTGCCCTTTTCCGCAACGCGATCCTCGCGGATGAAATTGCGCCAGGGCGTCAGCGTGAAATCCTGCTCCGATTGCGACCACTGCCACTCAAACACATTGCCCCTTGGGATGGCCAGAGCCGCATCCGGCCCGTCGCGCAAGCGCCGGATAGAGCCATCGGGCATCCAGCGATAAGCCACAATGCCATCATTGGCCCCGCCAATGGGCATGGAGCTGCTGCTCACCGCGTAATCGGCATCGCCCAGAATCAAATCATCGCCCGCGCCCCCATGCACATGGTCGGCGCCACCGCCACCGAACAACACATCCTCGGCCGAGCTGCCGAAAACCCAATCGCTGCCAGCCTGAGCGCTGATCCAGTCGCCGCGCCGAGTCCGCTCATTGGCCATTTCCGCTGGGCCAAGCGGCTGCAAATAAGCCAGTGAGCCATCGCCGCCCCAAAGCGTATCGTTGCCGCCGCCGCCATAAATGATGTCGCTATCGCCTGCGCCATAAACCACATCGTCATCGCCGGTCAAATCGGCGCGATTCATTCCCGCCAAAATGAACTCGCGGCCGGAGCCGCCGCGCACATAATCGCTGCCCCCCTGTGCATAAACCAGATTGGTCAGGCTATCGCCCGTGAAAATCACATCGCCGTGTGCGCTGCCGGAAAACTGAGCCGAGCGAGGGCCGCCATGCACTGCAATACCTTCAGGCGCATGGTTGCCCACATAGTTGTGAAACAGGGAGGAATTGCGGTGATCGAGCGCGAAGCGCAAATCCTGGGGCAACAGGCCCGGGCGCTGGTCGAAATCCACCTGCAAGCCCAACTGGCCGTTTTGCCAATGCATCAAATGCGCCAGTGGCTGATAAGCGCCATCGAGCAAGGCGGCGAACTCCCACTGGCCGTCTGGCATTGAACTCAAGCGATAAGTGGCCCTGGCCTCTGGATTGGTGCTGTAGAACACCTGGGCCTGATGGCCATCGTTGACAGGCAAATCGGCGCGGGCGAAAGACAGGGAAGCCAAAACATCATGCCCCACTTGTAAAGCGCCCTGACCATCGGTATCGAAAACGGTGGCTATGCCCTTGTTGGATGCAGACAAGACATAAACATCATGGCCGCTACCTCCCTCAAGATAATCATTGCCGCCACGGCCATCGAGCCTGTCGTTGCCAGCGCCGCCATAGATGCGATCAACCAGCCAATGTCCCAACAAATTCTGATCATCCTCGCTGCTGCCAAAAATCACCTGCCGCAACGTGTTCACGCCCGACTCCACTTTCTCACCGCTGGCGATATCGAAGAAATCCGTACTTCTTTCATCCAGGTAAATGCCATTGAATGAATATTTTTTAATCAATGCATTGAGAAAATCTGCCCTATCCGTAATCCATTCTGACGTAATGCTCCCTGAGCCGGTCTGCGCATCAAAAATTTGCAGATTCTGCAAAACATCAGAAGGCAAATTCAGGGAAGACACATCCACACTGATGGCGGAAAGTGATTGCAAGGCATTGCGCACGTCAATATCGTGTTGCGCCTGTTGCACCAGTTGCGCGGTATCCAAAGAAAGCATGCGGGCGCCGATGCTTTCGATTTTGGCAGGCGTCATTGTTTTGAAGAAATCATGGGCCGCCTGCTGGAAGCCATCCTTATCCGTTTGCCCCAGCAAAGGCTTGCCCTGATAAACGCCGCGCAGCATATCCAGGAAATGGGCACTGCCAATATCCGCAATCAAACCGACTGCCGGGGCGATAGTCGGAGAGAAATTCGCCACATGCTTGACAAGGCCCAGCCAATCCCCGCTGGAAATATTGATATTGATTTGCGCCTTGATGGACTCGAGATACTCATCATGGCTTGGAAAGATGATGCGTGTTCGGGCGTAAGCAATCAAGCGGGCCAACTCATACAGGCCAACGGCAAGCCCCTCTGCCATGCTGGCCTTCCATGCCTGCGCATAAGCGGACGTGGCAAAAAGAATATTCTTGAAATCGTCAAGCGAATCAACCTTCTGGTTTTCCTGCAAAGCTGCTGCGGCCACTCCATCACGCGCGGGCTCGGCCAGCAAACGCCAGGTTTCGAACGGGTCTTTTCCGCCCAGCAAATTGAAGCCCAGCGTGCCGGACCAGGCTGAATTGAATTCGATGGCGTCGTCTGATCCGGGCAGATGGCCTTTGTACAGGTTTTTGCCTATGGAGCTGGCATCATCTTGCGCCAATTGTGCAATGGTTGGGACAGTCCAAGGCGCATAGTCTTCTATTGATTTTAGGCCGAATAAAGATTGGTAGAAATTGAACGCCACGCCATTGGAGGCCTGTTGCATTTCTTCGGCGGTGAAATGACGCCCAAGCCGCAAGAATCCTTGGTAATCCGTGAAGGTCCTGATGAAAGTGCTGTGCAAGCCAACGCCGGCATTGGCGCTGATGGCAACATCCGTCCACAGTTTGACGTTTTTGAAATCCTGCAAATCCTGCCCTTGAGGAGTGCCTGCTTCAATATGCTGCCCCAATAATTCGGAGAGCTTTTTGTAAAAAGCCACCCAGTTGCCATGTGAGGTAAGGCTATTCCCGCCATCTGGCACGTGTTCCAGTACGGCGCGCAATGCCTGTTGTTCGGTTTCCGTGAATCGGTATTTGGGGTAAGGGTTGTTCATGGTTTACTCCTCCACTACGATGGCTTCAAGAAAATCACTGACCTCTTTTACGATTTGGTCAATGTAAGGGATTTGCTTGTGGGTGAGAAGTACTGTGGCCATGACTTCTCCTGTTTTTTTGTCTGAAACCACGCCTCGGCAGGTCCGGTAAGGTTCTTCACTGAATTCCGAATTGGTTATATGGTCTATTTTTTTCGTATAGATTGATCTGCCCCCTTCCGGGGTGTCCTCAGGAATTTTTGGGGTGCAGCTGAAAATATCTGGCGTTCCCCATTTTGGATGCTTTGTTCCTCTGGCTCCCCAGAATACGCCGCCTCTTACAATATCCTTTCCAGCCAAAGGATCTGGGCCTTCGCGTGATTCTCTGCCAAAGTTTGGATACAAATCCAAAGGATAGATTTTGTGCGGGATTTTTGGGGTCCAGCGCCAACTTTCATTGAATTTATTTTTGGTGTATTCGAGATATTGAGAAGGGTTTTCGTGGGAATGGGTGGATATGGAATTCAGGAAGACCGTATCGTAGCCGATTTCTTTATTGGAATAATTTCTTTTCAATCTTATGTATCTAATATATACGACTGTAGCTTTTCCTTTTTCACAATCCCATGATTTCCCGTGTTCTGCCTTGATCAGTATCCCCGAAACGGTTTCTACTACATCCTGTCCGTTATGCTGGAACACCCGAATTTTGCAAGGATTTTTTGCTGCGGCGATTCTGGCCTCTCGCGTGGCATCCATCATCAATTTGAATGAAGTTGCCTTATAGGCTAACAGGCCAACCCCAAGGGCAATGAATACCCTTGGAAGGAAGTGTCGCCAATCCGGTTTTTTGTTTCCTTGCTTCATGACGGATCTCGGTAACTTATGCAATTTTTGTGATTTCCGGAAGGCAAGGCTTATTGTTCGGTTTCCGTGAATCGGTATTTGGGGTAAGGGTTGTTCATGGTTTACTCCTCCACTGCGATGGTTTCAAGAAAGTCACTGACCTCTTTTACGATTTGGTCAATGTAAGGGATTTGCTTGTGGGTGAGAAGTACTGTGGCCATGACTTCTCCTGTTTTTTTGTCTGAAACGACGCCCCGACAGGTCCGGCGAGGTTCTTCACTGAATTCCGAATTGGTTATATAGTCTATTTTTTTCGTATAGATTGATCTGCCCCCTTCCGGGGCGTCCTCAGGAATTTTTGGGGTGCAGCTGAAAATATCTGGCGTCCCCCATTTTGGATGCTTTGTTCCTCTGACTCCCCAGAATACGCCGCCTCTTACAATATCCTTTCCAGCCAAAGGATCTGGGCCTTCGCGTGATTCTCTGCCAAAGTTTGGATACAAATCCAAAGGATGGGTTTTGTGCGGAATTTTTGGGGTCCAGCGCCATTCTTCATTTGATTTATTTTTCATGCGTTCAAGATATTGAGAGGGATTTTTGTGAGAGTGAATAAATATGAAATTCAGGAAGACCGTATCGTAGCCGATTTCTTTGTTGGAGTAATTTTTCTTTAATTCTATATATCTCGTGTGCGCTCCTGTAGCTTTTCCATTTTCGCAATCCCATGATTTCCCGTGTTCTGCCTTGATCAGTATCCCCGAAACGGTTTCTACTACATCCTGTCCGTTATGCTGGAACACCCGAATTTTGCAAGGGTTTTTTGCTGCGGCGATTCTGGCCTCTCTCGTGGCATCCATCATCAATTTGAATGAAGTTGCCTTATAGGCTAACAGGCCAACCCCAAGGACAATAAATGCCCTGGGAAGGAAGTGTCGCCGATCCAGTTTTTTGTTTCCTTGCTTCATGATGGATCTGGGGGGCTTATGCAAGTTGTGTGTTTTTTGATACTTTTCAAAAGATCGCTTGCTGGTAAATACTTCAGGTTTTTGCGATGTTGACTCTTGCGCCTTTATAAGAAATTTTTTCTGTCGTGGCTACACTTTCGATTGTTAACAATAGTCAGTAGGTCTAGGCTTGATTTTGCAATTGTCAAGCAATGTCTGGCGATGATGGTTTTTCATTTCAATGGGCAAAAAAATATGCCGTTTCCGGCATGATTTTTAGCGAATTTATTTTTCCTGATGAAAACTCGTCGTGCATGTCCGAACTGCCATCCTCGGCCGAGCTGACAAAAACCAAATCGCTGCCCCCCTGTGCATAAACCAGATTGGCCAGGCTATCGCCCGTGAAAATCACATCGCCGTGTGCGCTGCCGGAAAACTGAGCCGAGCGAGGGCCGCCATGCACTGCAATACCTTCAGGCGCATGGTTGCCCACATAGTTGTGAAACAGGGAGGAATTGCGGTGATCGAGCGCGAAGCGCAAATCCTGTGGCAGCAGGCCCGGGCGCTGGTCGAAATCCACCTGCAAGCCCAACTGGCCGTTTTGCCAATGCATCAAATGCGCCAGTGGCTGATAAGCGCCATCGAGCAAGGCGGCGAACTCCCACTGGCCGTCTGGCATTGAACTCAAGCGATAAGTGGCCCTGGCCTCTGGATTGGTGCTGTAGAACACCTGGGCCTGATGGCCATCGTTGACAGGCAAATCGGCGCGGGCGAAAGACAGGGAAGCCAGAGCCGAGCCATTGACGCTCAACTGCCCCTTGCCATCCGTGTCAAGAATCGTATCGATGCCCCGATCATGCGTATCGAGCAGATACGTGTCGTGCCCAATCCCCCCTTCGAGATAATCACTGCCGCCTCGACCATTGAGGGTATCGTCGCCTGCGCCTGCATAAATGCGATCGGCAAAGCCAGCCCCTTGCAACTTGCTTTCATCATCGGCCGCTTCGGAGCCGAAAATGACTTTCTGGCGATGTGAGCTGAAACCCGTAGCCACACTTGAATTGCTGCTCAAATCCTCGTAACTGGTGGCAGTGCTGCTGCGTACCAGACCATCGCCTTGCATCTGGCTGCGCATTGATGTCAGCAGGAAATCGACACGATCTGCAATCCAGCTTTGCGTCAGAACACCCTTGCCCGAGTCGGAATCGTACAAATCCAGAAAATGGTCGGAATTAAGGGCGTCGTAATCTATGCCACTGATGAAAAAAGTATTCATCTTCTGCAAGGCATAGCGAATGGCCATGCCGTCGGCATCATTGCGATTGGCAGATGAAATAAAATGCTGTGAAGATTCAGGCAAACTATGTAGTTCTGCATTGGTGTAATCATTTTTGGTGATCAAATCCAATGCGGCGGGATTGATGAAAACTTTTTCATTGATGGAATTTATTTTTTGATAAAGATCTTCTCTTGCCCCTTCCCTGCTTTTTCCTGATACTCCAAATATTTCCCCGAGACGATCCACCATCTGCTCGAGAGTCAGGGACTCTTTGCGACTTAGGGTGAGCAGCATTTTATCCAGGTCGGCAAAGGAAAGTCCCTTGTTCAGAGCATGGAGCACGCGATAGACGGCAAGGCTGTCATTCATCTGGCCCGATCCATGACCAAATGTATCCTGATGCAAAGTAGCTTGCTCTATATAAACCGGATCGTGTCCGCCCATTTGACGCAAATAAAAATGCTGCGTTACGATTTCCGGGTTTTTGTATCCGTAATAATTCGAAATTCTCTCGCCGGAAAATTTGCTCTCCCCTCCCAGCATTTCAAATAAATTTCGGATATTGACCTCTTGAGCAGAGGGAAGACCAGAAAAAATCCCCAGGCTAAACCCGGCGCCGTTGATGGTCGTGGCTTCAAGAGTTTGAAAAAGCCGAGTGGCGGCTACAGCAAGATGCCCACCAAGAGAGTGACCAACCACCCCCATGATTTGGGAAACGTTAGGCGCATCTGCAAGAATGCCCATGTAACTGTTCGAAAATGGAACATTTGCAATTGTTTTGAGCTTGTTGGACAGACCAGTGTCGATGATGATGTCGTGGCGTGTTGTATCAATATTGAGGGGGATATCCCCCAATGTCTGCAATTCCTTCCCCTGGAATCGGCGGCCTGCTGCGGTTGTGATACGCAAAATGAAATTGTAAAGATCCACGATTTGTTCGGTCGCGGAGCCATCCAGAACAATGTCACCAATATCGGCTTGGACATCATTCGTAAAAAATGGAGGCTTCCATTGCAGACCTGCTTCTGTCCCACGCACCGCAATCACATAAGGCTGTGTGGCGCTGGGATCCTTGCTTTTGAAAAGCGTGGCTGAGAATCCGGAGGGCGTGTTGGACTCCTGGTAAACCACTTCCCACCTTCTTATGAAGTCTTCGGCTTGGGATTTCGAGAAACCTCTTTCTCGCAGTGCTTTTGAAGTTGCGTCCAGATTTTTTGGGGCTGCAAAGTCCGTGTAGCTGGCCTCAGACAAAAGTGCTGCTTCATATGCATTGACTCTCATTTCAAATCTCCTCGTTGTGTGCTGCTGTTTTCAAAAATTTCCTTGATTTCCCAAAAAAGAGCTTCCCCTGCAATAGGGCATGCTCGCTTGTTAAGCCAAATTCGGCCTAAAAAAGGAAGTTCATGTAACGGGCCAGTGTCCATATTTTTATAGTATGCCATTAATTCATTTGTTTTTGTGTCTCTGATTTCTTTTTTCCTTTCTATGAGTCTAAAATTTCTTTTTATGTTAAATATAAATAGTGCAAACCTTTCATTCAATATTATGATCTCCCTCTCGTCGTCTACTGTTATGGATTTTCTTTTTTTGGGGTCTAATGATTTTAGTGTCTCCCCATTTTCTTTTTCCCATGCCTCTGGTGTTTTTATGATTTTTAATCCGGATTCATTCTTGCAGAATTGATGATAATTCCATTCGTGCAAAGGCGCATCCCAAAGGGCAATGCCCCATACGGGTAAAATCACAAAATAAAAGCCGGGGAATTTGATGCGCCAGCCTGCCTTGCGCATGCTGGAGTTCAAGGCGATGGCTGCCCATAGACTCAATCCAAAATAGCATAACCAGAAAAGAACAATGACAAGGCTTCCCATATTTAAAACTCCTGTTTGATGTATGTCGTTGGTTGCTGTGATTGGGGTTTTTAATGGAATTTTTTTCTTTTCTTGAAATCGAGGGGTTATTTTTCAACTTTTCGGCTTGCGCGTAAAAAATCATTCAAAATTCCATGAGGCACCCAGTCAACCTCCTGAAAAGGGAACCTCTCAAAACCTCACCTGTACTTTTGATCGAGTAAATTGCTCAGCATGATCACTCCCCGCAGCGCCCTGAAGTTCGACCTGTTTGCCCAAGCCTGTCGAGAGCGCAAGCTTGAAGACCTGGGCGATCCCTTGCAACTCATCGCCCGGCACATCGACTTTGCTGCCCTGGTCAGTTTGGCCGAACCATTTCTTGCTCGCAGCGATGGCCGCAAAGGCGGCAGACCCGCCTATCCAGTCCAAGTCATGGTGCGTGTGCTGATCTTGAAACGCCTGTACAACCTGTCTGATGAGCAAATGGAGTACCAACTGCTCGATCGTATGAGCTACCAGCGCTTTTGCCTACTGGAGCAAAGCATGAACGTGCCCGACAGAAACACCATCTGGCGCTTTGCTCAGCGCCTGGGTGTTGATGGAGCAGTGGCCTTGTTCCAAGGCGTGGATGCACAACTGCACCGCCATGGCTACATCGCCCGAGGCGGACAGGCCATTGATGTCACCCTGGTGCCTGCCCCCAAGCAGCACTTGAGCAAAGAAGACAAGGCGCAGCTCGATCAAGGCAAGAAGCCTGAAGGCTGGAGCCAAGCCAAGTGCAGGCAAAAGGACGTGGATGCCACTCACACCAAAAAGCACGGCAAAAGCTATTTTGGCTACAAGCTAAGCGTCAGCGTTGACCACAAACACGGCTTCATCCGAAAGGTGGCCACCGGCACGGCCAGCGAGCATGACGGACACCATTTCGATGAGGTGCTCGATCTGGCCAACACAGGAGCACAAGTCAACGCCGACAAAGCCTACCCGAGCAGACAAAGATGCCAAATGCTCAAAGCGCTGGGCTTCAAAGACGGCATACAGCGCAAGGCGCAGAAGAACAAGCCCTTGAGCGATTGCCAGAGGCGGCGCAACCGGCGTATTGCCAGCAAACGCGCCAAGGTCGAACACGTCTTTGCAGGCCTGCGTCACCTTGGAGGTAAATTCATCCGAAGCATTGGCCAAGCCAGAGCCAGCGCAACCATGGTGTTGATGGCCGCGTGCTACAACATCAAGCGACTGGCCCGGATGCTGGAAGAAGGGGTTGATCCCTTCTTCAAAGCTCGCCCCTCAAAGACCAACTTGCGCCTCAAAACGGCCAATGCGTGAGGAAAAGGGGGGGAATGGGCTCAAACGCGCTCTAAAAAAGGCTTCTTGATCCGGCTTTTTTCAGATCGTGAAGTGTTGGGGCTGAAAGCCCAGGAATTGCCCGGTTTTTTAGAGGTTCCCATAAGGCTGTGTGGCGCTGGGATCTTTGCTTTTGAAAAGAGTGGCTGAGAATCCGGAGGGTGTGTTGGACTCCTGGTAAACCACTTCCCACCTTCTTATGAAGTCTTCGGCTTGGGATTTCGAAAATTCTTTCGATTGTAATTTTTCTGATACTTTCTTTGGATTGAAAATTCCAGAAGGACTTTTTTCGAAATCTACATAACATGCTTCTGATAAAAGTGCAGATTCAAATGGGTTGAGATTGAATTTGAAGTGGTTCATTGTGATCTCCTGTTCTCGAATTTGTCGTCAAGTCCTTGGAATGTTGAATAATTTTGTTTGTCGGCATGGCAGCTCGGTTTAATCATCCAGATCCGAGCGAAGTCTGGGATATCGGTTGCAGAGTATGCGTGAAAATCTTTGTGCTGAAGCATGACTTCATTTCTCTTTGTATCCAATATTTCTGTTGTTATTTCTGTAATTCCAAAATTTTTCTTCTTTATAATCAAGTCGGAGGAGAATATTTCATTCATCATTATTCTGGTCCGATCCGGATTTATGCTGATTATTTTAATTTCTTTTTTTGGTGTTAAATTTGAAAGAATTCCTGGGTTTTCTCTATCCCACTGTTCTGGGGTTTTGAGTATTTTGAGTCCTGCCTCATGTTTGCATAGTCTTCGATGCTCCCACGCCTGCAAAGGCGCATCCCAAAGGGCAATGCCCCATACGGGTAAAATCACAAAATAAAAGCCGGGGAATTTGATGCGCCAGCCTGCCTTGCGCATGCTGGAGTTCAAGGCAATGGCTGCCCATAGACTCAATCCAAAATAGCATAACCAGAAAAGAACAATGACAAGGCTTCCCATATTTAAAACTCCTGTTTGATGTATGTCGTTGGTTGCTGTGATTGGGGTTTTTAATGGAATTTTTTTCTTTTCTTGAAATCGAGGGGTTATTTTTCAACTTTTCGGCTTGCGCGTAAAAAATCATTCAAAGTTTCATGAGGTACCCAGTCAACCTCCTGAAAAGGGGATGGGGCGCTCCGTGAGAGGGGCTGAACGATTCCAGCGGGCAGTTGCCTCGATTTCCTGTTTTTCAGGCCGGATTCGGCATCTTTATAAGCCATTTTTTCTGTCATGGCCACATTTTCGATTGTGAACAACAGTCATTGGGGTTGGTTTTGATTTTGCAATTGTCAAGCAATGTCTGGCGATGATGGTTTTACACTTCAATGTGCAAAAAAATATGCCGTTTCCGGCATGATTTTTATCGATTTGAGTTTTGTTGATGGAAAAGCCGTAAATTCCTCGCCCATGTCCGAAAGCGTATTCTCAGCCGAGCTGCCCAAAACCACATCGCTGCCAGCTTGAGCGCTGATTCAATCCCTTTGGCGTTGGGGAGGGATGCATGTGTTTGGTTTGATGGGGGGCTGGTGTTAGGCGCGAAAATCCTCGCCTTTACATCCCCACCTGCCACCGCAAAGACAGCCAAAGGCCGCGCCATGCCACCGATTCACTTCACCACCCGTTTCAATCCCAAGCTGTATGAGCTGATGGCTGGTTACAGCCGCGAGCGTTTCATCCGCGATGTGGGCGCGGGGCTGACGGTGAGCGTGGTGGCGCTGCCGCTGGCGATGGCGTTTGCCATTGCTTCGGGGCTGGCGCCGCAGGCGGGGTTGTTCACGGCCATCATCGGCGGCTTTCTGGTGTCGCTGTTCAGCGGCTCGCGGGTGCAGATAGGCGGGCCTGCGGGGGCGTTCATTGTCATCGTGTACGGCATCGTGGAGCAGTACGGCGTGGGCGGGCTGCTGCTGGCCACGTTCATGTCCGGCGTCATGCTGTGGGCGATGGGCTTTTTGCGCATGGGGGTGTTGATCCAGTTCATTCCCGTGGCGGTCATCATCGGCTTTACCAATGGCATTGCGGTGCTGATCGGGCTGTCGCAAATCAAGGATTTTCTGGGCTTGCGCATCGAGGGCAAGATGCCTGCGGAGTTCTTCCCCATGCTGCAAACGCTGTGGCAGGCGCTGCCGAGCTGGAGTGCGCCGTCGCTGGCGGTGGCGCTGTTTGCGCTGGGCATCATCGTGCTGTGGCAGCAGGTGATGAAGCGCCGCGTGCAGTTGCCTGGCGATGCGGGCATGCTGCCGCGCGTTTCAGGCTCGCTGGCGCTGATTCCCGGCTCCATCGTGGCGCTGGTGGCGGCGACTTTGCTCAGCCATGGCCTGGGGCTGGATGTGGCCACCATCGGCAGCCGCTTTGGCGGCATTCCGCAGGGCTTGCCCAGCCTGACGGTGCCCGCTTTCAGTGTGGAAGGCGTCAAAGCCTTGATGCTGCCCGCCTTTACGCTGGCGGTGCTGGGGGCGATCGAGTCGCTGCTGTGCGCGCGCGTGGCCGACAAGCTCATTGGCGACAAGCACGATTCCAACCAGGAGCTGCTGGCGCAGGGCTTTGCCAATATGGTGGCGCCGTTTTTCGGCGGCATGCCGGTCACGGGCACCATCGCCCGCACCATGACCAACATCAAAAACGGTGGCAGCAGCCCGGTGGCGGGCATGGTGCATGCGCTGGGGCTGCTGCTGGTGGTGCTGGTGGCGGCGCCGTTGGCGCAGTACATCCCGCTGGCTGCGCTGTCGGCCATTCTCATGTTCGTGGCCTGGAACATGGGCGAGTGGCGCGAGTTCGCGCGCCTGCGCAGCTTCCGCCTGCCGTATCGCATCACGCTGCTGTCGGTGTTTGTGCTGACGGTGGTGGTGGATTTGACGGTGGCGATCGAGGTGGGGCTGTTTCTGGCCTGCTTGACGTTCATCTACCGCATCTCCAGCTTGAGTACGGCCGAGCGTTTTGTGCTGCCAGGCGATGACAAAGAGGGGGCGGCGGCAGCGCCGGGCGTGACGGCTTACCGCCTGACGGGGGCGATCTTTTTCGGCGCGGTGGAGCTGATTGGGGCCATGCGCGCAAACCTGCCGCAGCGCGCGCTGGTGCTGGATTTTTCCAGCGTGATTTACATCGACTCCTCCGGCGGCGAGGCGCTGGATGAGCTGCTCCAGGCCTGCCAGGACAAAGGCATCCCCATCCTGGTGTGCGGCTTGCGCCGCCAGCCGGTGGACATGCTCACGCGCACGCGCTGGCTGGCGCGGGTGGGTCAGGCCAACATTTGCGCGGATCTGCCCGCCGTGCAGGCGCGCTTGGCCAAGCTGTCGTGAATGGCCCTGTCCGCCAGCGGGGCAACGTGGCGGGCTTGGGGTAAACCCTAGAATGGCGCTTTCCCCTTCAGGAGGCTGCCATGACCCCATCTCTGTCATCTTTGCGTTTGTCCCTGTTGAGCCTGGCCGTGGCGGCCAGCGCGATGGCGTTGCCCGCCTGGGCGCAGGACGCCGAGGGCGCGCCGTTTACCGGCGGGCTGCCGGGTTACGAGGTCACGCCCGCGCCCAGGGAAATCGCCACGCTGGAGCGCGTGCGCCAGGAGCTGGTGGCCCCGCCGCGCGTGCCCGAGCACAGCCAGCAATCGCCCGCGCGCCCGCGTGTGGTGCAGGTGGATTTGCGCGTGGAGGAAAAGGAGATCGAGGTCGAGCCCGGCGTTTTCATGTGGGCCTTTACCTTCAACGGCTCCGTGCCCGGCCCGCTGATCGTGGTGCACGAGGGCGACTATGTGGAAGTCAAGCTGCAAAACCCGGCCCACAACCAACTGGTGCACAACATCGACTTTCACGCCTCCACCGGCGCCCTGGGCGCGGGCGATTTGACCCACGTTGCCCCGGGGCAAGAGGCCGTGGTGCGCTTCAAGGCCGACAAGCCCGGCATCTTCATCTACCACTGCGCGCCGGGCGCCTCCATGGTGCCCTGGCACGTGGTGCACGGCATGAATGGCGCCATCGTCGTGCTGCCCAAGGGCGGGCTGAAAGACAAGCACGGCAAGCCCTTGCGCTACGACAAGGCGTATTACATCGGCGAGCAGGATTTTTACCTGCCCAAGGATGCGCAAGGCCATTACAAGCGCTATGCCAGCGCCGTCGAATCCTTCAACGACGACAAAGAGGTGATGGACAAGCTCGTGCCCACGCACGTCGTCTTTGGCGACCGCAAGGAGGCCTACACCGGCGAAAACGCCCTGACGGCCAAAGTGGGCGAATCGGTGATGTTCTTTCACTCCCAGGCCAATCGCCCCTCCTATCCGCACCTCATCGGCGGGCACGGCGATTACGTCTGGGAGCGCGGCAACCTGGCCGACGCCCCGGCGCACGATCTGGAGAGCTGGGTCATCTCCGCAGGTTCGGCAGGCGCGGCGCTCTACACCTTCCGCCAGCCGGGCGTGTACGTTTACCTCAGCCACAACCTCATCGAAGCCTTCAACCTCGGTGCGCTGGCCGAAGTCAAAGTCGATGGCCGCTGGGACAACGGCTTGATGGAGCAGCTCGTGCCCCCGCGCGACATGGCGCCAGCCAAGGCCGATGAAACCAAGGTCAGCCCCGCCGCCGCCCAGACCGACAGCGCACCCAACGCAGCGCCAGCACCAGCGCCCGCAGCCAAATCCGAGGCCAAATCCGAGGCCAGCGGCCAGCGTTGATCGGGAGAGAACGCCATGCGCCACCCCCATCCCCCTTCGGCCCCCCCTCCACGGCCCATCTTGCGGCGCGCCTTGCCGTGGTTGATGGCGCTGGCTCTGGCCGCCGCTGGCGCATGGCCCCTGCGCCCGGCCCAGGCCCAAGCTGCGGCGGGCCAGGCCATCCATTTCACCCTCAACGGCCCCGCTGGCCCCGTGACCGAGCGCAGCCACCCCGGCAAGCACCTGCTGCTGGCCATTGGCTACACCACCTGCCCGGATATCTGCCCAACCACGCTGTACGAATGGGCGCAAACCCTGCAAACCATGCGCCGCCCCGAAGCCATCGCGCCCTTGTTCGTCAGCATCGACCCGGGCGACACGCCCCAGGCCTTGCAGACCTACACCCGTTTTTTCGATGAACGCATCGTCGGCTTGACGGGTGAGCCAGAGCGCATCCAGGCGCTGGCGCGCCAACTGGGCGCCACCTTCGGCTACCGCCTCAACGGCCAAAAGGTGGCGCAGCCCCAGCCAGGCTCCGGCTACGGCGTCTATCACAGCGCGCTGATCTACCTCATCGGCCCCGACCGCAAACTGATCGACGTGTTCGACTACCAAATCGGCGCCGAAGGCTTGACGGCTGCGCTGGACAAGGTGTTGGGCGATGCGCCCGCCAACACTTCCGGAAAATGAAAAAAGAATTCGACAGGCAAGCACTGACCATTATCCAGTCGCCCGGTTGCATTGGGGATTATTTAAATGGAGTGGGGGATATTTATGTGAAAAATGGATGGGGTGATGGGTACGATGAAAACATGCTCCGGAAAATGTTTTTGAGTGCCCATTATGTGGTTGTGATTCATTCGGGCTTGGTTATAGGCGTTACCAGGGCCTTGACGGATGATGTGTGTGTCACGCATTTTTCCGAAATTCTGGTGCATCCGGATTATCAAAGAAGTGGCGTTGCCCAGTTGATGGTGGAGTGTGTTTTGAAATGCCTGTCCCATACGTATATCTACGCGGAGGCTTTGACGGATATTGCCGCCAGGCTGCTTGAAAACAATGGATTCAAGCGAAAGCCGCAACTCCAAGTTTATGTGAAAGCAGGCTATTCCACATCTTGATTGCGGCTGGTGTAGGTATGTTGCATGTTGTAAATTTTACATATCAATAAAAATAAATTTTTTTATAAATATGCCAAAACATGCCTGTATTTTTTCTTTTGATGGATAAGTTGTCCCGGTCATGAGTCGTCGCCGCTTCCTCGCCACTGCTGCTGCCTGGCCCCTGGCCTGGGCGGCGGGGCGTGCCAGTTTGGCCGTTGAGGCCCAAGCGCCCGCCACATCCGCCAACCCGTCCGCCGCTACGCCCGCATCCGCCGCCGCCAAAGCCTCGCTGCACGCCCCCACGCGCTACGCCTTCGTGGCCGATCGCTTCAGCTACGCCATCAGCGTGGTGGAGATCGACACCGGCCGGCATGTGGACACCCTCAGCTTCGGCTTTCGTCCGCGCGTGTTCGAGATGGCGCGCGACGACGCCATGTTGGCCGTGGGCTCGCCCGAAGTGCCCGCCATCTGCCTGCACAACCTGCAAACGCGTCAGACGCACCGCCTGGCGCTGCCCTCGCCGCTGTACCAAATCTTCTTCGTACCGCAAACGCACCTGCTGGCCATCGGCATGCGCGATCAGGTCGGGCTGATCGACTACGAGCGCCTGAGCCTGACCGTGCTGGCCCGCCGCTTCGACTCGCCCCGGCGCGAGACGGCGCTCAACACCTATTACTCGCTGCTGTTCAGCTCCTTCAGCCAGACCTTCTGGGTGCTCGATGAGCTGCGCCCCAGTCTGTGGCGCCAGCCTGGCCCGGCCAGCGCCGCTGCGTCCGGGGCATCCGGGGCATTCAGTTGGCGGGAGAACTGGCAGCATTCCTGGCAAGAAGCCTGGCAGGAGATCGATCTGGCCGCCCACGTCCCCGGCGGCAGCGGCCTGGGCATTGGCGTGGCCAGCGCCGAGGATGCGCTGCTGGCGCTGACGGTGGACGATGGCTCCCAGGGCCTGCTGTACTTCCCCCGGACGGGCCGGGTGTGCTCCACCGGCCCCATGCGCCGCAGCGGCCACACCAACGAGCCGCTGCTCATGCCCTACATCGACGCCGCCAGCGCGCACGTGCTCTTTGGCGATGTGCAGGGCCACATGGCGCTGTTTGGGCTGGACGACGAAGCCGCCCGCAGCGGCCAGCGCGAGGTGCGGCCCGAGCGTTTTGTGCTGGATTTTTCGCCCCGCGTCATCCGCAGCGGCTGGCTGGACAGCACCTGGATCATCGGCGGCGACCGCGCCCTGCAACTGCAATCCTTTGCCGACCCGGCCGATCGCAAGCAGTTTCGCTTTCGCGAGGCCGTCACCGGCATCTGGGTCACGGGCGACAGCAAAACCGCCCTGGTCACCCTGGACGAAGGCCCCTCGCGCTTGTACCGCTACGACATCCGCACGCGCGAGCCGCTGGCCCCCATCTTCGTGCCCCACGTGGCCATGCCCGGCCTGGTGCGCATGGGCAGCAATAACAGCATCTGCTATTGAATTACAAATCAATATAAATTCTTTTTGATGCCCATCATGCCAAAATAGGGTGGTTTTTTTTCCTTTTGATTGGTAATTCAAGGGTTTGAAAAAGCCCGTCGCGCTGCCGCCTGTATGCCGATGCCTTTACAGTAGCCCCCCTTTCACTCATCCAACACCCGGCACCCTGGATATGACAGCACCAACATCCCCCTTCGACTTCGATCTGTTCGTCATCGGCGGCGGCTCTGGCGGCGTGCGCGCGGCGCGCATGGCGGCCCAGCGCGGCGCGCGCGTGGCACTGGCCGAGAGCGACCGCATGGGCGGCACCTGCGTCAACGTCGGCTGCATCCCCAAAAAGCTCTACAGCTATGCCGCGCATTACGCCGCCGCGTTTGAAGAAGCGCGCGGCTTTGGCTGGCAATTGCCCGCACCCGCCACGCTGGATTGGGCCGCGCTCAAAGCCGCCCGCGCCAAGGAAATCACGCGCCTGAACGGCGTGTACGAAGGGCTGATGGAAAAGGCCGGCGTGCAGCGCCTGCAAGGCCATGCCAGCCTGGCAGACAATGGCGCGGCCCACACCGTGCAGGTGCGCAGC
Organism: Allofranklinella schreckenbergeri; assembly: GCF_003703475.1. GTDB lineage: Bacteria > Pseudomonadota > Gammaproteobacteria > Burkholderiales > Burkholderiaceae_C > Lampropedia > Lampropedia schreckenbergeri. Next base: position 79,386 of record NZ_RDQM01000006.1, read on the forward strand.
GCCGATGGCGCGGCGGCCAGCTACACCGCGCGCCACATCCTCATCGCCACCGGCGGCACGCCGTTCGTGCCGGAGGATTTGCCCGGGCGCGAGCTGGCCATCACCTCCAACGACGTATTCGATCTGCCCGCTTTCCCCCGGCGTCTGGCCGTGGTGGGCGGCGGCTACATCGGTTGCGAGATGGCTTGCATCTTCCACGGCCTGGGCGCGCAGGTCACGCAGCTTTACCGGGGCGAGCAGGTCTTGCGCGGCTTTGACGACGAAGTGCGCGCCTTTGCCGCAGAAGAAATGCGCAAGCAAGGCATCGATTTGCGCCTGAACACCGATGTGCGCGCCATCGAGCAAGGCGCGCAGGGCCTGACGCTGACGCTCAGCGACGGCAGTCGCCTGCCAGTCGATGCCGTGCTGTACGCCACGGGCCGCCGTCCCCTGGTCGATGGCCTGAACCTGCCCGCGCTGGGCATCGCCCAACGCCGCAATGGCGCCATCGAGGTCAACGACCGCTTTGAAACCAGCGCCAGCGGCGTTTATGCCGTGGGCGATGTGGTCGGCCGCAAGGAGTTGACGCCCGTGGCCCTGGCCGAGGCGATGGCCCTGGTCGATGCGCTCTTTCCCCCGCCGCAGGGGCAAGAGGCGCGCCGCATGGCCTACGACAACATCCCCACGGCCATCTTCACCCACCCGCCCATTGGCACTGTGGGCCTGAGCGAGGAGCAGGCGCGTGAGGGCGGGCGCGCCATCCGCGTCTATCGCAGCGATTTCAAGCCGCTCAAGCACACCCTCTCGGGCAGCAGCGAGCGCACGCTGGTCAAGCTCATCGTCGATGACGCCAGCGACCGCGTGTTGGGCCTGCACATGGTGGGCGCCGATGCGGGCGAGATCGTGCAAGGCTTTGCCGTGGCCCTGCAATGCGGCGCGACCAAGGCGCAATTCGACGCCACGTTGGGCATTCACCCCACCAGCGCGGAGGAGTTCGTCACCCTGCGCGAAGTCAGCCGACGCTGAAAAGAGGGGCTGCTATCCATGTCCATGCACCTCACCGAGTTGTGGATTCACCCCGTCAAATCCATGCAAGGCCAGGCCGTGGCGGCGGCGCAGGTTGGCGCGCAAGGGCTGGCGGGCGACCGGCAATGGCTGTTGGCCGATGAGCGCGGGCGCTTCATCACCGCGCGCGAAGTGCCCGAGCTGCTGCTGTGGCAGCCCATGCCCCAGCCCGCAGACGCCAGCGGCCATGCATGCCTGCAACTGCGCGCGCCCGACGGCCAGGTGCGCAGCGTGAGCGCGGCCGATTACACCCACCCCGCCCCGGTCGCCGTCTGGCGCGATGCCTTTGGCGCCTGGGGCGGCCCGGCCCAAACCGATGCCTGGCTCAGCGAGCGCCTGGGCCGCGCCTGCCGCCTGTTTTATCTGGGCCAGTGCAGCCAGCGCGCACTGGCAGGCCAGCCGGGCCAGCCCTTGTCGTTTGCCGACAGCGCGCCGTTTCTGCTGTGCAGCCAGGCCTCGCTGGCGCAGCTCAACCGCGATATGCAGCAACTGCCTGGGCGCGAGCCGGTGACGATGCGCCGCTTTCGCCCCAACCTGGTGGTCGATGCTCTGGCCGATGGCCTGGCCCCGTATGCCGAAGACGGCTGGACGCGCTTGCGCATCGGGGCGCTGGAGTTTTCGCTCTACAAGCACTGCACGCGCTGCAAGATCGTCAACCTCGACCCGCACACCGCGCAGCTCTCGCCGGCCAAAGAGCCGCTGCAAACCCTGGCGCGCACGCACAAATTGCCCGCTGGCGTGTGCTTTGGCGTCCATCTCGTCGCCCACGGCGCGGGGCAGTTGCGCGTGGGCGATGCGGTGGAGTTGCTGGCTTAAAAAATTTCCAATTCATCAGCTTAAAAATCAAATCGCCCGTGGCACGTCTATAGCGCCACGGGCGATTTTTTGTATTTCCTTTGATTGGTAATGTTTGAGGGCCTGCTGGCGGCGAACTCAACTGCCGTGGGCGGCGCGCCAGGTTTGCGCCAGGGCTTGCACGCGCTGGCGCTCTTGCTCCAGCGGCAGCGCTTGCAGGGCGCGCTCAAGGGCCATGTCGGCCTGGGCCAGGGCCGCTTGCCGGAAGGCGGCATCGCCCAGCGTGGCCAGGCGCAGCAGGGCTTTTTGCAGCAGCGACTGGATTTCCACCATGCCCGCGCCGTCGCGCCCAATGAGCATGAAGGCGTCTTCAAACAAATCCTCCTCCCGCAGCGGCGGCACATGCACCAGGGGGTAGGTGGGCGCTTCATCGCCGTCCTCAGGTTCGGCCTCGGCCGCGGCGCTCGCCCACAGCGCCAGCAGGCGGGTCAGCCGCCCGATGACCTCAATGGCGGTGCCGGGGTCGTTGACGGCGGGCGAGAGCGCGCGCGAGGCGACCTCGCTCATCACCACCAGGCCAAAGCGCGGATCCTGGTCGAACGAGCGTTGCTGCTCAATGGCGAAGGCCTGGCGGATTTGCCCGGGCCAGTTCTGCATTTCCTGCTCGGGCGTGGCGGAGGCATCGGCATCCAGCGCCACCCAGGCCAGCGGCATGCCGGGATAGAGGAAGGTGCCGGGCAAAACGGCCAGATACACCTGCGCATGGTGCTCCTTGGCCCAATCCTGCAACTGCGTCATGTCGATGTGCTGCACATAGCCGATGTCATCGCCAGCAATGGGCAGGGCGTGGACGGGCAGGGCAACGTCTGGCGCCCAAGGCGCGCCGCCCAAATGGGGTGTTTTCAGCCAGCGCTCGATAGCGGCAGCGGCGGCGGATTCCACGCGGTTGGTGGTTTCGCCCAGACGGCCAAAGTGGGTCAAATGATCGATCCAGCGCAGCAGCGCCACCACAATCCAGGCGATGACGAAGATGGTGATGACAAACAGCACAAAACGTCCGCGCTCGCCATACGCGCCCGTTTGCATCACGATCAGGCCCACGATGCTGAACAGGAACGAGCCGATAAAGGTTGAAAGCACCGTTTGCGTCAGGCGGTCCTCCATCATCAGCGAGGTGGCCCGGGGCGAGACGCTGCCAGCGGCCGAGCTGTAGGCGCTGACCATGATGTTGAGCGAAAACGTCGTCACCGCCAGCATGCTGGAGGCGATGATGGACAGCAGCATCCCCACCGAATCGGCGCCAATCGTGTCGGGCAGATCCCAGGGCAGGTAGCGCTCGACAGTGGCGGCCAGAATCGCCGCCAGCACGCCGCCCACGCCAAACAAAGTCGTGCGCACCCACAACTGGCGCGCAAGCCGCGAAATCAACCATTGCCAACGGGACATGTTTTTGTGTGCCTCCAAGAAGGGGGGATTGGAAAAGGGGGCGATTTTTCCACGTCTGGAGAATTTTGCAGGGGGGCGCACAGCGCATAACACGCTCTATGATCCGCCCCCTTTGAGCCGCATCACGCAACACCCATCATGAAAATCATCATCCTCGGGGCAGGGCGCATCGGCCAGGCCGTGGCCGATAGCCTGGTGCTCGAACGCAACGACGTCACCGTGATCGATACCGACCGCGGCCGCCTGCTGGAGCTGGAATCGCGCTACGACCTGCGCGGCGTCACCGGCAACGGCACCGATCCGGCCGTGCTGGCCGAGGCGGGCGCGCGCGATACCGATTTGCTCATCGCCTGCGCCGCTTCGGATGAAGTCAACCTCGTGTGCTGCAAAGTCGCGCACATGCTGTTCCAAATCCCCGTGCGCATTGCGCGTGTGCGCTCGCGCGCCTGGGCCGACGAGGCGCTGCTCACCCCCGAAGGCTTTGCGGTGGACCAATGCCTGCGCCCGGAGGACTCGCTCACGCGCTACCTGGCGCGGCTGGTGGAATTTCCCCAGGCGCTGCAAGTGCGCGAGTTCGCGGGCGGGCGCGCCATTCTCACTGCCGCGCGCGCGCGCGCCGCTGCGCCCATGACCAGCCGCACCATTGGCGAAATCCGCGCCCTCATGCCCGATTTGCCCATGCGCATCGTCGCCATCTACCGCCGCTTTGCCGACCAGCCCGACCGCTTCGTGCCCGCCAGCGGCAGCACCCGCGTAGAGCCCGATGACGAAGTGTTCCTACTCACCACGCGCGAGCACGCCGCCGAAGTTTTGCCCCTGCTGACCAAGCCCATCGAAGCGCCCAGCCCCACCGTGCGGCGCATCATGATCGTCGATGGCGGCGTCGTCGCCCTCAAGCTCGCCCAGCAGTTGCACCACGCGCGCAAAGGCTATTACCGCATCAAAGTCGTCGAGCGCGACCGCGACGAAGCCGCCGCCCTCACGGCCAACCTGCCCGATGACGTGCTGCTGTTTCACGCCGAAGGCACGGATGAGGACTTCCTCCAGCAAGAAGGCATTGAAGAAATCGATCTGCTGCTGGCCCTCTCCGACGACGACGAAACCAACATCATGAGCTGCCTGCTGGCCAAGCGCATGGGCGCCAAGCGCGTGCTGGCGCTCATCAACCAGCGCAGCTATGCCGACCTGATGCACGGCACGCAAATCGACATCGCCCTCACCCCCGAACAAGCCATGCTGGGCGAGTTGATGACCTACGTGCGCCAGAGCTACGTGCAAACCGTGCACAGCTTGCGCCGGGGCGTGGCCGAAGCGCTGGAGCTGGTGGTGCGCGGCGACCGCAAAACCTCCTCCGTCGTGGGCCGCAAAGTGGGCGATTTGCGCCTGCCGCGCGACGTGCACATGGGCTTGATTGTGCGCGGCCTGCAAGAAGAAGCGCCCGAGCACACGGGGCAAGCCAGCGCTGCTGCTACCGTCGCTGCCGCTCCGGCGGCCAGCGCCATCGCCGCTGCCGCCCGCGAAGTCGTCGATGCCGCCGGGCCGCTGCTGGCCGAAGACGCCAAACCCACCGAGCCGGCCGCCTTGCCGCTCACCCAGCCCGCCCCGCTCACGCCCCCGCAAGAGCGGGCCATCACCGTGGATTGCCCCGCCCAGCCCGGCGACTCCTGCCAAGGCGTGCAAATCATCTTCCCCAAGCGCGAGACGGTGATTGAAACGGGCGATCACGTCGTCTTCTTCCTGCCCCACAAACGCCTGGTGCGCGAAATCGAGCGCACTTTCAGCGTGAAGCCGACGTTTTTTTGAGGGGGTTCTCCCTCCCGTGCGCAGGAAGGTGAACGGGGGGGGGCTATGTGAAAATCTTTGATTACATATCAAAGAAAAATAAAAAATGCTGTTTCGGCAATTCTGTATTCAAATCAAATTTTTTTGATTTGAAATAAGAAGGCGCCTTGACCTTGAGGGCGTGGGGCCGACGCTGGGTTGGCTTATTGCGCTGCCAGCTCATACCCCGTACTACGCCCCCCGCCCGGGGTTTTCCGGAGCGCCCCCAGCTCCAGCAGTTGTGTGATGTCGCGCAGGGCGGTGTCGGGCGAGCATTTGGCGATGGCGGCCCATTTGCTGCTGGTCAATTTGCCGTCGAAGCCGTCGAGCAGGCGGTTGAGCAGCTTGAGCTGCCGTTCATTCATCGGTTGGTCTGCCCAGCGTTGCCAAAAGCGCGCCTTGCGCAGCACCGCATCCAGGGTGTCTTGAGCGCTGGCCACGGCGCGGCCGAGCGCGCCCAGAAACCATGACAGCCAGCCGGTCACGTCGAGCGAGCCTTTCTGGGTTTGCTCCAGCGCTTCGTAATAGTCTTTGCGCTCCCGCTGGATTTGGGCCGAGAGGCTGTAAAAGCGTTGCGCGCTGCCATCGGCGCGGGCCAGGAACAGGTCGCCCACGGCGCGGGCGATGCGGCCGTTGCCATCGTCGAAGGGGTGCAGCGTGACGAACCAGAGGTGCGCCAACCCGGCCTTGATGAGTGCAGGCTCGCCCGTTTCGGCATTGGCCCAGGCCAGAAAGCGCTCAATCTCGGCGGCCAGCGCCTGCGCAGGCGGGGCCTGAAAGTGCACTTTGCGCCGACCTGGTGGCCCTGACACCACTTGCATGGGGCCTTGGGCATCGGTGCGCCATTGGCCGACTTCAATCTGGTGCAGGCCGGAGTAGCCGGTGGGAAACAAGGCGGCGTGCCAGCCCAACAGGCGCTGGGCTGTCAGGGGGGCGGTGGCGCGGGTGGTTGCATCCAGCATCATTTCCACCACGCCTTCCACATGCCTGTCCACGGGGGCCAGGGCGCCGATGTCCACGCCCATGCGGCGGGCGATGGAGGAGCGCACCGATTGCGCGTTGAGGATTTCGCCTTCGATTTCGCTGGTTTTGAGTACGTCCTCGGTCAAGGCGGCCAGACTGGCCTGGTCGCGCAGCGCCATTCCGACGTCGGCCAAGCGCCCGAGCAAAAGCCCTTGGGCGAGGCTGACGTCGGTCAATGGCCCGGTCAGCGCCGCCAGGTCGTAGCGCCATTGCGGCCAATCGGGGGCCTGCCAGATGTAGGTTGTTGCTGCTGGATTCATGCGGGGATTGGACACGCGATGGGGGGCGGAGGCAATGCATTCTCCGCACACAATGCGGGGAATGCGCGTTGATTCACCGCATGGCTTGGTGGTGCGCCAAAGCGCCTGGTCAGCGGGCTGCTTGCTGCAACGGCGGCAACTGCTGCAAATCTTCGCGTGTGAGGGCGAGCACCTGGTCGTTGCCGGCGTCGGTTTCCAGCCACAGGGGGGTGAGCTGGGGGAAGGCGCGCTCGAAGTGGGGGCGTTCGTGGCCGATTTCCAGCACCAGCGGGGCGTGCGGCTGCATGTAGGGCGGCAGGGCGTGCAGCAGGGTGCGGATGAAGTCCATGCCGTCGGGGCCGCCTGCGAGGGCCAGGTCTGGCTCGGCGCGGTATTCGGGCGGCAGGGCGGCCATGCTTTGGCTGTTGACGTAGGGCGGGTTGCAGAGGATGAGGTGGTAGCGGTCGCGGGCGGGGTCGAGCGCTTGCAGGCCGTCGGATTGGATGAGGCGCACGCGCTCTTGCACGCCGTGTTTGCGGCAGTTGATGGCGGCGACGGCCAGGGCGTCGGCGCTGATGTCGAGGGCGTCGATGCGGGCGTCGGGCCAGGCCAGGGCGGCGATGATGGCGAGGCTGCCGTTGCCGGTGCACAGGTCCAGCACGCGGGGGGCGTTTTCGGCGGTGTGCTCCGGGGCGGGCGCGGGCAGCCAGGCGTCGAAGTGGCCGTCCAGCAGGGGGGCGGCGATGAGGCTGCGGGGGATGATGGCGCGCTCGTCGATGTAGAAGGGCAGGCCGTGCAGCCAGGCTTCTTGCGTGAGGTAGGCGGCGGGGGTGCGCTCGGCGATGCGCCGCTCGATGAGGGCGAGGGCGGCGGCTTGTTGCGGCGCGGCGATGGGGGTGTTGCCTGTGGGGCCGTCCAGGTCGGTGTCCAGCGGCAGGCCCAGGCGCCAGAGCACGAGCCAGGCGGCTTCGTCCCAGGCGTTGGTGGTGCCGTGGCCGTAGCTGAGCTGGGCGGCATCAAGCTGGCGGGCGGCTTGGGCGACGAGTTGGGCCAGGGAGAGGGGGGCGTTGGCAGGCATGGCGGGCGGTTTGTTTTTATCAATCAATAAGAAAATTCACATACTGATAATGTTGCCTAAACAAGGCGATTTCATTTCTCTTGATTGGTGTTTTGCGGGTGGTTTTGCAGGGGCTGGCTGCGCAGGCGGGTTTTATGCGTGGGTGGGGGCGCTGGGTTCGTTGAGGTTTTCCAGCGCGCGCAGGTAGATGCGGGTGAGGGTTTCGAGATCGGCCAGAGCGAGGTTTTCGTCGATTTTGTGGATGCTGGCGTTGGGCGGGCCCAGCTCGATGACTTGGGGGCAGAGGGTGGCGATGAAGCGCCCGTCGCTGGTGCCGCCGCTGGTGGAGAGTTGGGCGCGCAGGCCAGTGGTGCGGTTGATGGCGCGTTGCACGGCGTCCACCAGCGTGCCGGGGGGGGTGAAAAAGGGCTGGCCGCCCAGTGTCCATTGCAGGGTGTATTGCAGGCCGTGGCGATCGAGCAGGGCGTGCACGCGCTCGCGCAGGCTGGCTTCGCTGGATTCGGGGCTGAAGCGGAAGTTGAAATCCACCGCCAAGTCGCCGGGGATGACGTTGGTGGCGCCGGTGCCGGCGTGGATGTTGCTGATTTGCCAGCTTGTTGGGGGGAAGTAGTCGTTGCCCGCATCCCATTGGGTGGCGGCCAGCTCGGCCAGGGCGGGCAGGGCCTGGTGGATGGGGTTGCGCGCCAGGTGCGGATAGGCGATGTGGCCCTGGATGCCGTGGATGGTCAGGCGGGCGCTGAGCGAGCCGCGGCGGCCGTTTTTGAGCATGTCGCCCGTGCGCTCGACGGCGGTGGGTTCGCCCACGATGCAGTAATCGAGCCGCTCGCCGCGCGCGCGCAGGGTTTCGACGACGAAGGTGGTGCCGTGGGTGGCGGGGCCTTCTTCGTCGCTGGTTAGCAGCAGGGCCAGGCGCAGGTTGGGGGCGGGGTTTTTTTGCAGAAAGTGTTCGAGGGCGATGACGAAGGCGGCGATGGAGCCTTTCATGTCGCTGGCGCCGCGCCCGTAGAGGCGGCCATCGCGCACGGTGGGATCAAACGGTGGGCTTTGCCATTGCGCCAGCGGGCCGGGGGGCACGACGTCGGTATGCCCGGCAAAGACGAGGGTGGGCGCATCGGGCGTGGCGCCAGGGCGGGTGGCCCAGAGGTTGGTGACTTGCGCGCTGCCGTCGCCCGCGGGCAGCCATTCGAGCGCAAAACCCAGCGCCAGCAGGCGCTCGCCCAGCAGGGCTTGGCAGCCTGCGTCATCGGGGGTGACGGAGGGCTGGGCGATCAGTTGCTTGAGCAGGGCGAGGGCTTGGTTGAGCGCGGAAGTCATGGCGGATTCGGCGGGGCTGGGGGTGTGGTCGGTGGTCAAGGTGTGGGGCAGGGCAGGGGCCAATGGGCTAAGGGATGGGGCCGGTTGCATCGGTTGGTGCAGCGGTGTTTTTATTGCAAATCATTAGGCAAATAAAATTGCCTTTTTCGGCATGATGGTATTTGTTGTGATTTTCCTTTGATTGGATTGGATGGGCGGGCTTGGCTCGCCGGGGTGAGGGTTGATCCTAACCGATGGTGTGGCGTGCGCGAGGGGGTGCGGGGGCGTAAAAAAGCAGATGCGGCCTGGGGCGGCATCTGCTGTTGCTAGGCGCGCGGCGGCGGTGCGCTGCGCGGGTGAGTTCAAGGGGGTTAAGCCAAGGCGGCTTTGGCGGCGGCGTAGTCAGGCTCTTGGGCGATTTCGGGCACGAGCTGCACGTGCAGGACTTTGTCGTTCTCATCGAGCACGAGCACGGCGCGGGCGGTCACGCCTGCCAGTGGGCCGCTGGCCAGCTCCACGCCATAGTCTTTCATGAAGCGCGCGCCGCGCATGGTGGAGAGGTTGACGACGTTGCTCAGCCCTTCGGCACCGCAAAAGCGCGCCTGGGCAAAGGGCAGGTCGGCGGAGATGCACAGCACGACGGTGTTGGGCAGGCTGGCCGCCTCCTGGTTGAAGGCGCGCACGGAGGCGGCGCACACGGGCGTATCGACGCTGGGGAAGATGTTGAGCACTTTGCGCTTGCCCGCGAATTGGGCCAGCGTGACATCGCTCAAATCGCTGCCCACCAGCGTGAAAGCGGGGGCGGTTTGGCCGACTTGGGGCAGCGCGCCAGCCAGTTCGACGGGGTTGCCTTTGAGGGTGACTTGGGTCATGGGCTTGATCCTTTCTAGGGGGTGATGAAATCAAGGAGGGGGGAATGGGTGCAAAGCGGCCACTGGGCGCGCTCTTGCATTGCGGATTCTTGCATTGCTGGATGGCCGTTGCTGGCGGCGGGGCAATGCGGGGTGCGATGTGCGGCCTTTGAGCGCGCTCTTAGCCCGGCGGCGTGTGGGCGTGGACGTTTTGCGGCGGGGGCGGCGCTGTGGCGGCTTGCTGGGCTTGCTCGGTCATGCCGTGCAGGATGCCGCAATGGGCCACGTCGCGCTGCTCGGCGCAGCGTGCGCGCAGGGCCTGGAGCTGGCGCTTGAGGGCGCTCAGCTCGCGGATGCGTTGGCCGATGTGGCGGATGTGTTCGTCCACCAGCGCGTTGACGGCGCCGCAATTGGCGCAGGGCTGCTCGCGCCAGCGCAAAAGGGTCTTGATTTCTTGCAGCGACAGGCCCAGCCCCCGGCCCTGGCGGATGAAGGCCAGTTGCTCGGCGTGCTGCGGCCCGTAGCAGCGCCAGTTGCTGTCGCTGCGCGCGGGGGCGGGCAGCAGGCCCTCGCGCTCGTAATAGCGGATGGTGTCAACTGGGGTGGCGGTGGCGCGGGCCAGTTCGCTGATTTTCATGGGACGGGCAGGGACTGAAAAAACCGCTTGACCCTGGAGCGGCTCCAGGGTTTCCAATGGGCGGCATGAACGCAACGCGAACTATTTTGACCCAGGTCACCTGGCGCATCCCCCAAATGGATTGCCCGGTGGAGGAAAGCGAAATCCGCGCCCTCCTGGCGCGGGTGGAGGGTGTGGGGCGGCTGCAATTTCGCCTCATCGAACGCACGTTGACGGTGCAGGCCCAGCCCCAGGCCCTGCCGCAGGCAGAAGCGGCGTTGCGCGCGGCAGGGTTTGAGCCTGAGCGGGTGATGGAAGGCGGCGCGTCGCCCGCGTCGCCTGCGGTTGCTTGCGGTGGCAGTGCCGAAAGTGCGGGCTGCGGCTGCGGCATGGGGCGCGAGGCGGCATCCAAGGCGTCTACTGTGGATGCATCGGTGCCATCCGCCGCATCACCTGTTGCCGCGCGCGCGCCGTGGGCGGCAGCGTGGCGCTGGCTGCGCACGCCGCCGGGGCCGGTGCGCATTGGCGCGGCCTTGGCCCTGGCGCTGGGGGCGGAGCTGGGCCATGCCTTTTTGCCGCAGGCGTTGCGCCCCTGGGGCATGGCGCTGGCTTTGCTGGCGGTGGTGTTGGCGGGCTGGTCCACCTACCTCAAGGGCTTGCAGGCCCTGCGGCGGGGGCGCTTGAGCATCAGCGCCTTGATGGGCGTGGCGGTCACGGGGGCGTTTGCCATTGGCCAATGGCCGGAGGCGGCGATGGTGATGGCTTTGTATGCCTTGGCCGAGCATTTGGAAGCGCGTGCCGTCGATCGCGCCCGTGGCGCCATCGCCCGCCTGCTGGATATGGCACCGGCCGAGGTGGAAGTGCAAGACGCGCAAGGCCAATGGGGCAAGCGCCCGGCGGCGCAGGTGCTGCCGGGGGCGGTGGTGCGCGTCAAGCCCGGCGCGCGGCTGGCGCTCGATGGCGTGGTGCTGCAAGGGCGCAGCGCGGTGAACCAGGCGCCGGTGACGGGCGAGAGCCTGCCCGTGGACAAGGGCGAGGGCGATACGGTGTACGCCGGCAGCCTGAACGAAAGCGGTGTGCTGCTGGTGCGTGTGAGCGCTGCCGCGCACGACACGCAACTGGCCCGCATCATCGAAGCCGTGGAGCAAGCGCACAGCGCGCGTGCGCCCATGCAGGCGGCGGTGGATCGTTTCGCCGCCTATTACACGCCCGCCGTTTTGGCGCTGGCCCTGGCGGTGGCGGTGCTGGGGCCGCTGCTGGCGGGCTGGGGCTGGCAGGCGGCGCTGTACAAGGCGCTGGTGATGCTGGTGATCGCCTGCCCGTGCGCGCTGGTCATCGCCACGCCTGCAACCATCGTCAGCGCCCTCTCCCGCGCGGCCCAGCTTGGGCTGCTGGTCAAAGGCGGGGTGTATCTGGAAGGCGCGCGCCGCCTGCGCACGGTGGCGTTTGACAAAACCGGCACGCTGACCACCGGCCAGCCCGCCTTGGTGGCCCAGGAGTGGCTGCTGGACGCCAGCGCGGATGCGCCAGCCCCCGCGCCCGAGCTGGGCCACCGCTGGGCGCAGGCGCTGGCGGCGCACAGCGACCACCCCGTGGCCCAGGCCATTGCGCGCGGCTTGGCCGCGCAGGGACGGGCCGGACAGGAGCAGGCCGGGCAAGGCGACGTCAGCGGTGCGGGCGCTTGCTGCCCAGGCGCTTGCGACAACCTCGCGCCCCCTCGCATTGACGTGGCCAATTTCCGCGACCTGCCCGGCCAGGGCGTGCAAGCCCTGGTGCAGGGCCAAGGCTTGCGGCTGGTCGGCCCGCGCGCCTTGGCCCAGCCCCTGCCCGAGCGCGTGCAAGCCCGTTTGCAAGAGCAGCAAAACCAAGGCCGCAGCGTCAGCCTGTTGGTGCGCGATGGTGGTGCTGGAGATAGCGAAGTGCTGGCCTTGTACGCCGTGGCCGATACCCTCAAACCGCAGGCGCGCGAGGCGGTGGCCGCGCTGCATGCGCTGGGCGTGCAAACGGTGATGCTATCGGGCGACCATGCCCAGGCCGTGGCCGCTTGCGCGCAGGCGGCGGGCGTGGCGCAGGCTCACGGCGAGCTGCTGCCATCGGACAAGCTGACGTGGCTGAAAACCCTGCAAGCCAATGGCCCCGTGGCGATGGTGGGCGATGGCATCAACGACGCCCCCGCACTGGCCGCCGCAGACATCGGCATTGCCGTGGGCCATGCGGGTACCGATGTGGCGATGGAGGCTGCCGACGTGGTGCTGATGAACGGTGCGCTGGCGCGCATTGCCACGCTGGTGCGCCTCTCGCACCACACCCACCGCGTGCTGGTGCGCAACATCGCCTTGGCGCTGGGCATCAAAATCGCCTTTCTGGCCTTGGCTGTGGCGGGCTTGGCCAGCATGTGGATGGCGGTGTTTGCCGATGTCGGCGCCAGCCTGATGGTGATTGCCCTGGGCCTGCGTTTGCAGCATTGGCGCGAGCTTTAGCAGCCCTGCTAGAGCCTGCCATCCCAAGTCTCGCGCCAAGGCCGCCCTCAACGCTTTGGGGCGGCCATGACTTGTTGGTACAGCGCAATGGTTGCGGCGCTGGTGCGCTCCCAGGTGAGCTGGGCGGCGCGTTGCAGGCCCAGGGCGCGGGCGCTATCGCGCCAGGCGCGGTCTTGCAGGGCTTGCGCAATGGCGCTGGCGATGGCTTCGCTGTCGTGGGGATCGACCAGCCGCGCCGCGCCTGCGGCCACTTCGGGCATGGAGGACAGGGCTGAGGTCACCACCGGCGTGCCGCTGGCCATGGCCTCGGCCACGGGCAGGCCAAAGCCTTCGTAGAGCGAGGGATAGACAAACAGCGCTGCGCCTGCGTACAGGGGTGGCAGCAGCGCTTGCGGCACAAAGTCGTAGTAATGCAGCCAGCCAGCGTGGTGGGCGCGGGCCATTGTTTGGAGCAGGGCGTCGCAATCCCAGCCTTTGGCGCCCGCGATCACGAGCGGGTATTCGCGCCGCAGTGGCACAGGCAGGCGCTCGTAGGCTTGCAGTAGCCGGGCGAGGTTTTTGCGCGGCTCCAGCGTGCCGACGTACAGCGCATAGCCCTGGGGTTTGAGCGGTGTGGGCACGGCGGATGCTGTGGCGAGCGGGCAGGGTTGCGCTTGCAGGCGTGCCAGCGCGCGCTGCACATCGGCCGGGCTGTGCGGGGCAAAGGCGCTGTCGGCGGCCAGCAAGATGGCGCTGACGCGCTCGGCGGGATACCAGGGGAAGAAATGGAGAAATTCCTGCCGTGTGGCCTCGGAGATGACGATGACGTGGTCGCTGTGGCGCAAGCTGGGCGCCAGCGCCATGTTCATGTACTGCACGCGCGCCTGGGTGTGGAACTGCGGATGGCGCAGGTGCGAGAGGTCGTGCACGGTGGCGATGGTGCGGCCCGCAAAGCGCGTGGGTACGAAGAAGTTGGGCGCGTGAAACAGGGCCTGGCTATTGCCGCGCAGCCGCCAGGCGCTGAGGTAGGGCATGGCGTGGTGGTAGGCGCGCACGGCCAGGGGGCTGAGCGCCAGGCGGCGGCGCAGTTGCGCCAGCCAGGGGGGCATCAGGTCGCGCTGGGCGGCTGGGGCGTGGGCAGCCTGGGTGCTTGGGCCGTTGTCGTCTGCGCCCGCCTGGCCCAGCAGCCGCGCAACGGGCGAGGCGTACCACTGGCCGTAGGCGAAGTAGCGCACGCGGTCGATGGCGGCGTGGCGCTCCAGCCGCCGCGCCAGCTCCAGGCTGTAGCGGCCGATGCCGGTCAGCGGCGGGTTGAGCGCCTCGGCAGCGAGGATGAGGTCAATGCCCATGCGTGGCAGCGGGCGAGGAGGGGGCGGCGGCTTCGCCATGCGCAGGCACGGCAAGCTGGCGAAGCGTGGCCATTTCCGCTTCCAGCAAGGCGAGCGATTGCTGGGTGTAGCGAAGCTCCATCTCCAGGCGGGTGTTGGTCACGTCCATATGCAGGGCTTTGAGAAACAAGCCGATGACGCCAACCAGCAAGGCCAGGGCGGGGGAATATTGCACGCCGACCCATTGGCCAATCCAGTCCAGGCTGCGCGGCCACAGGCCAAACACGGCGGCGGCGGCGGCCACGGCGAACCAGAACAGGGCATGGCGGATGTACAAGTCATCGCGCCGGATCAGCCACACGATGGCAACGGCCAAGCCAACGCCTAGCAGCGAGGTGGTGAGGTGAAAAGGGGCCATGGCAAGTGCGTCGGATGCTGTTTTTTACAAATCAATAGGAAATAAATATTGCATATTTCGGCATGTTAGTATTGAAATTGTTTTTCCTATGGTTTGTTGATTGATTGAGGTCAAACCACCCGCACGTGCAGATCGGGCAGGCCCGCGATACGGCCCAGCATGGCATCGCCCGGGGTGACTGCGCCCACGCCAGCGGGCGTGCCGGTGAAGATCAAATCGCCCGCTTGCAGGCGCCAGGCGCGCGAGAGGGTGGAGATGACTTCGGCGATTTTCCAGATCAGCTCGGCGGTGTTGCCTTCCTGCCGGGCAGCGCCGTTGACGCTGAGCGTGATCGCGGCGTTCTCGATATCGCCCGCTTGCGCGCGCAGCACGATGGGGCCTAGCGGCGCGCTTTGCTCAAAGCCTTTGGCGATGGACCAGGCGCGCCCGGCTTTTTTCTGCTGAGCTTGCAGGTCGCGGCGCGTCATGTCCAGCCCGACGGCGTAGCCCAAAACGTGCTCCATCGCGTGTTCGACGGCGATGTCTTGGCCGCCTTTGTGCAGGGCGACGACCAGCTCCACTTCGTGGTGCAAGTCTTGCGTCAGGCTGGGATAGGTTATCTCGCCCGTTGCGCCAGCGGGCACGTGGACGATGGCATCGGCGGGCTTCATGAAGAAAAAGGGCGCCTCGCGGCCGGTGCTGCCCATTTCCTGCGCATGCTTGGCGTAGTTCTGGCCTACGCAGTAAATGCGGTGCACGGGAAAGCTCTGGGGCTGGCCGAGGATAGAAACACAAGGGGTGGCGGGGGCGGGAAAGAGCAAATTCATCGCAAATCAATCTCTGCAAGGGGGAGGAGGGAGGCAGTGTGGCTTACTGGGCGTTGGAGCGAGAGCCGCGATCGAGCAAGGCATACAGCAAGATCGCGCCAAACGTGGCCGTGCCAATGCCTGCAAAAGCAAAGTCGCCGAACTTCAGCGTGAAATCCCCTGTTCCCAGGATCAAGGTGATGGCCGCGACGATGAGGTTTTTGTTCTGCGAAAAGTCCACCTTGTTTTCCACCCAGATGCGCGCGCCCGCTACGGCGATCAAGCCGAAGACGACGATCGAAACCCCGCCCATGACGGGGATGGGAATGGCGCGAATCAGCTCGCCAAACTTGGGCGAAAAGCCCAGCAAGATCGCCAGCGCCGCAGCCACGAGGAAGATGGCGGTGGAGTAAATGCGCGTAGCGGCCATGACGCCGATGTTTTCCGCATAAGTCGTCACGCCCGTGCCGCCCATGCTGCCGCTGACCATCGTGGCCACGCCATCGCCAATAAAGGCGCGGCCCATGTAGGGGTCGATATTGCGGCCCGTCATGGCGGTGACGGCTTTGATATGGCCCAGGTTTTCTGCCACCAAAATGATGGCGACGGGCGCAATCAGCAAAATGGCCTTGCCATCGAACACGGGCGTGCTCAGGCTGGGCCAGCCAAACCAGGGCGCGTTGAGAATGCCGCTGAAATCCACCGGTTTGCCCCAGCCCAGCCCGTTGGTGAGCAGCATATACATCACGCTGGCGATGACCAGGCCCACCAGAATCAGCAGGCGCTGCACCATGCCCCGTGTGAACACGGCCACCAAGGCGATGCAGACAAAAGTGAGCACCTGCATCCAGCTCTCAAAATTGTTGGCCGCCATGTTCTTGACAGGAATGGATGCCAGGTTAAGGCCAATGACAGCGACGATGGCGCCTGTCACAACAGGCGGCATCAGCCGCTCAATCCACCGCGTGCCAATGGCATGCACGGCCACGCCGATGAGCGTGTAAAGCAAGCCGCACACCACAATCCCGCCCAGGGCCAACCCGATAGCCGGGTTGGGGCCGCTGCCCGCGTAAGCCGTGGCGGTAGAGACCACCGCGATGAAGGCGAAGCTGGAGCCTAAATAGCTGGGCACTTTGCCGCCGGTGATGAGGAAAAAAATCAATGTGCCGATACCGCTCATGAGCACCGCCACATTGGGATCGAACCCCATGAGGATGGGAGCCAGGATGGTGGAGCCAAACATGGCAATGACGTGTTGCACGCCCATGATGGAGGTTTGCGGCCAGGGCAGGCGCTCATCAGGGGCGATCACGCCGCCATGCTCAAGGGCTTGAGGTGATTTTTCTATCCAGTGGAACATGAGAGAGTAGCGAGAGGCGCAGCGCCCGCCAGCATGGGTGCGGGTGCCGAGAGAAAAGAAGGAAAGCGCAAAAAAATGCCGACCAAGAATACACCTGCAAGACGCTCATTTTTGGGCTGAAGGTGTTGTGGAACGCTATCTTGCAAAAGGGTGGCAGCAGAGGGGCTAAAACAGCCTGAACAGGCACCAGGGCCGATAAAACCCGATAAAGAGTAGGGGATATTGAGAAAAATCTTGATGAGGATAAGAGTAATTCTTATTATTCACCTGTTGCCGCGATGTGCGCATTACGCGTCGCATCGCTGGCCGGATTCTTATCTTTACCCTTTTCTTGCGATTCGTGATGACTGCAACCATCAAGTCCACAGCTCAGACGTTTGATGCCGGGCGCAGCCTGCCGCCAGCCACGCTCGACAGCCTTGATCTGCTGCGCGGCCAAAAGTCGGTCACGATCCAGCACAACGGCGTGACGTATCGCTTGCAAGCCACCAAGCTGGGCAAGCTCATTTTGACCAAGTAGCGCAATCCTTTCATCGTGGGGCGACCAGAGTCTGGACTTTCAGGCTCGAAAAGGTCGTTTTAGCTAGCCAAGGGCATAGCGCCTGGTAGCCAAGCTTTTTTTGAAATGGATGCGGCTTGCGATTGTTTTCATCGTGGGGCGACCAGAGTCTTGGCTTTTGCGGGACTCTCATAAGGTCGTTTGGCCAGCCAACGGCGCTTGAGGCGCTTACTAGCCAGGCTTTTTTTGCTTTTGAAAACAACTTGTAAATTGCGCGGGTTTGGCGGTGTTGAAAGCGCTGCGCATTGAGCGCCCTTATAGAATGGTTTTTTGCAAATCAACCAAGGGGCAAGACTTCTATGAATCAATCTTATGAACCGCGTGTAGGCATGGATTACGCCGTGTCCGCACAGACCCGCAATCGTGTGCTGCGCAACACGTATTTGCTGCTGGCGTTGTCCATGATTCCGACCGTGTTGGGCGCGTACGTAGGCCTGCGCACGGGGATCGCGGCCAATCTCTCTGGCGTGACGGGTTTGGTGGTGTTTATGGTTGTGGCTTATGCGCTGATGTTTGCCATTGAGAAAACCAAAAACTCCGCTACGGGCGTGGTCTTGTTGCTGGTATTTACCGGCTTTATGGGCTTCATGCTCTCGCGCTTGATTGGCTGGGTGCTCGGCTTGGGTAATGGCACGCAATTGGTCATGACGGCTTTTGCAGGCACAGCCGCAGTATTTGCGACCATGGCGACCATTGCGACGACGACGAAGCGCGATTTTTCTGGGGCAGGGCGCTGGTTGCTGGTGGGCGGTATTGTGCTGCTCGTTTCGGGCGTGCTGAATATTTTGGTGTTTCAGTCTCCCGCTTTGAGCGCGGCGCTTTCCACAGTAGCGATTGCGCTGTTCAGCTTCTGGCTCATGTACGACATCAAGCGGATTGTGGATGGTGGTGAGACCAATTACGTTTCTGCGACTCTCTCGCTGTACCTAAGCCTTTACAACATTTTCCAGAACTTGCTGTATTTGCTTGGTATTTTTGGCGGGGATGAATAAGGCCATTAGGCTGTGTTGTTAATGGGAAGCTTGGTATTTTGAGCTCCCATGATGGGTTTCTTGAAAAGCACGGGGCCTGCATCGCAGGCCCCGTGCTTTTTGGATGGGATTGTCAGAGCTCGTAGTCGCCGTCTTGTTGCCCAGCCAAGGCCAAGTTAATTTGTTCGCGGCTTAACCGCGGGCTGATGAGTTCTGCAAAACGGTAAACAAACTGCCGCATATAAGCGCCACGTTTGAAGGCAACGCGAGCCGTGTTAATCCCGAACAAATCGCCCATGGGCTTGGCTACGAGATGACCGAGTAAATCGGCTTTGGCAGCCATCTCCGCCACGATACCTACGCCCAGTCCCAGGTTGACATAGGTACGAATCACATCCGAATCGATGGCTTCCAGAATGAAATTGGGTTGGAGGCCTTGGCGTTCAAAGGCTTTATCGATTTTGGCCCGCCCTGTGAAAGAGGGGTGGTAGGTGATCAAAGGCTCGCTGGCAAGATCGTGCAGAGTGATGCGCTCTTTGTGGGCCAGCGGATGTTGGGGCGGAAAAATCAGCACATGCTGCCACTCATAGCATGGCAACGTCACAAGATCGGGATAATCCGCTAACGACTCTGTTGCCATGCCAATATCGGCTATCTCGTTCAGTACCAGATTGGCCACTTCCTGCGGTGTGCCTTGGTGCAGGCTGATATTGACCTTAGGGTACTGACCGCGAAAGCGGGCTACAGGTTCTGGTAGCACGTAACGCGCTTGCGTATGGGTGGTTGCGATGGAGAGCGTGCCGATGTCTTGGGCGCTGAATTCGCTACCGATGCGTTTGAGGTTGCCTATTTCCCGCAGGATGATTTCGATGCTCGCCAACACGTGCTGTCCTGGCTCAGTAATGCGTTTCAGCCGTTTGCCGTGGCGGGCAAAAATTTCCACTCCCAGCTCATCTTCTAACTCAATGATGGCTTTGGACACGCCGGGCTGAGAGGTGTGTAAAACCTTGGCTGTTTCGGTCAGATTCAGGTTGCGCCGTACAGCTTCCTGAACGAAGCGAAATTGGTGGAGGTTCATAACGAAGTGGCTACTGGAGGGATTACGAGAGCATGCAGCAGCATGGGCGGCAGAGGATCTGCCGCCCTTTTTTGAGGCATGACGACTGATGCTGCCAAGTGCAATAAAAAAGGCAGACCAAACGGTCTGCCTTTTATCAATTTGGCTCCCCGACCTGGGCTCGAACCAGGGACCTGCGGATTAACAGTCCGTCGCTCTACCGACTGAGCTATCGGGGATCAAGCCGCAGATTGTAGCGCATTTTTTATGTTCTGATAAATAAAAACACGCAATCCGTTTGCCAATTCGTCTGCCAAGTGTCAGTCAGATGGATCGCGCCTGTTCCCCTCATCCATTGGGCAAGAGTTCGCTCAACTCTCCAGAATCCATGCGCATTTGTCGGTCGCAGCGGGCCGCAAGATCGGCATCATGGGTGACGAGCACGAAGGCTGTGCCTTGCTCGCGTGCAAGCTCCAGCATCAGGGCAAAAACGCTATCAGCGGTTTCCCGGTCGAGGTTGCCTGTCGGCTCATCGGCCAGCACGCACAAGGGATCGCTGACCAAAGCCCGGGCAATGGCTACGCGCTGTCTTTCGCCACCGGAAAGCTCAGCGGGACGGTGTTGCAAGCGTTGCCCTAGCCCGACTTTTTGCAAAATGGCCGTAGCTTTGCTGCGGCACACATCTGCACGGGCACGGCGGATGCGTAGCGGCATGGCGACGTTTTCCAAAGCGGTTAGCTCAGGCAACAGATGGTGAAATTGGTACACGAACCCCATGGTTCGGTTGCGCAAGGCGCCGCGCTGATTGGCGCTCAGCTCTGCTAATGACTGGCCTTGCAGCAGCACTTGACCGCTAGTGGGCATATCCAGCCCACCCAGGATATGCAAAAGCGTGCTCTTGCCTGAGCCAGAGGCCCCCACAATCGCCAAGGTCTGACCGGCATACACATCCAGCGACAGGCCTTTGAGGACGGTCACATCAAGTGGCCCCTCGGTAAAACGTTTGACGATGTTGCGTGCCGAAAGCACCACGCTTGGCGCTGTATCTGTGCGCACGCAGTTGCGATGTGTGGAGTCATTCATGGCGCAGCGCCTCAGCAGGGTTGATGCGGCTGGCGCGCCAGCTCGGATACAGCGTTACAAGGAAAGCCAGCGTCAACGCAATGGCGCAAATGGCAGCAATGTCACTCATGCGCGGGTCGCTGGGCAATTGGCTGATGATGTAAAGGTCTTGGGGCAAAAATTGAAACCCCAACAGCTTCTCAATTGAGGGGACGATGACGTCGATATTGAAAGCGACTAGCAAGCCCAGCAGCAATCCCCCTAAGGTGCCAATGATCCCAACCATTGCGCCCTGCACCACGAAAATGGCCATGATGGAGCCTGAGGTTGCTCCCAGGGTGCGCAAAATCGCAATATCGGCTCGTTTTTCGGCCACTGTCATCACCAGCGTCGCTACCAAATTAAATGCCGCCACCCCCACGATGAGCGTCAGGATGATGAACATCATGCGCTTCTCCAATTGGACTGCGGCATACCAGTTGGGGTTTTGCATACTCCAGTCACGCAATAACAAGCGATCTGTCAATGTGTTGGCCAATTGCTGCATGACTTGTGGCGCCTGATGCAAATCACGCAGCTTCAGACGGATGCCCGTGGGCGCTTCCAAGCGAAAAATGCGTTGTGCATCTTCGTAATACATCATCGCCATGGAGGAGTCATACTCGTAGTGACCAGAGTTGAATGTTCCCACCACGGTCACCTGTTTCAGGCGGGGAATTACTCCAGCAGGCGTCACTTGTCCCGATGGGGCAATGACGGTCACCTTCTCGCCCACGCGCACGCCCAGCAAGCGCGCCAACTCGTGCCCGAGAACGACATGAAAATCTCCTGGCGTCAACTGGCCGAGCACTGCTGGGTCCAGGCTGTTCGCCAGATCGGTCACTTGAGGTTCCAACTGGGGATCAATGCCGCGCACCAGCACCCCTCGCATGTCATCGCCACGTGCAAGCAAAGCTTGAACCGCCACAAAAGGCGCTACACCCACAACTTCAGGGTTTTGCCGCACTTGGGCTGTGACGCGCTCCACGCTCGGCAGTACGCCGCCGCGCGGCGCAAACACCTCGATATGTGACACTACGGACAGCATGCGATCGCGCACGTCGCGCTGAAAGCCATTCATCACGCTCAGAACGATGATGAGCGCTGCTACGCCTAGTGCAATGCCGATGGCCGAAACGCTGGCCACAAAAGAGAGCAAGCCCTTGCTCCGGCTGGTGCGCCCCGCCCGGGTGTAACGCCAGCCCATGGCCCATTCATAGGGAGTTTGCATAAAAAAGAAAACGCTGTCCGCTCATGACGGGCAGCATCTGAAGAAAAAAGCGGCCATTGTGCATGATCCAACCTGTGCCACCGCGCCTGTTCAGACGGCTGTAGGCAGCGTGGAGCCGCATACAATCTCGCGCGACATTCCGGAGGCTCGTTGCTCCGCCTCCTCCATCCAAGGAAAACTTCCCATGTCTCAAGAAAAAGATACCGATTCGCGCATTGCGCTGCTACTGGTTTTTACATTGATTGGCCTGATCGTCGCGGGTGTGCTGTGGTTTGGCGCCTCCACCGTGCTCAATCGTGGCAAAGCGCAGAAAGAAGCTGTTGCAGCCCTTGCTCCCGTGAGCCTGACGGGAGCCGTTATCAGCTTCCACTTTGCCCCTGGTAGCGATGCAGTGCCAGACGCCCAGCGCACCATAGAGGAAATGGGCGCAAGTCTGCTGGAAAAGCTGCGCAGGGGCGATCTCAAAGCCACTGTGCTGCCTTTTAATGGCATGACTCCCGCTACCGCTGCTGCGGCAGGTTTGCCGGAGCGTCGCGCGCACAATGTGCATGCGCAACTGTTGCAGCTAGGCGTGCCTGCGCAACATCTCGCGCTGGCCAGCGTGCAGATGGATCCGCTCAGCACCGATACCGCCTTGGCCCAGCGTGTTGAAGTCGTTTTGCAAACGCCTCGCCCACCGGTCATGGCCTCCATTCCTGTGCCCGTCCTCGCGCCTGATGTGCAGCAACCTAGTGTTTCGCCAGCAGAAGCGCCGCCGCGTGAGCGCCCCTATCAGGAAGAGCCAGGCGGCCCCAGCGTCATGATTGAAGATGGCATCGTCAAGTTTTATTTCGCATCCAGCAGCTCTGAACTGGCGCCCGGTTCGGACGCTGCCCTGGCAGAAGTGATCGCTGCTGTGGCCGCTGGTCAGCGCACCATCATCTCGGGCTTTACCGATCCCACAGGCAATGCCGAAATCAACGAGAAGCTGGCCAAAGAGCGTGCCTTTGCCGTGCGAGACATGTTGATGCGTTTGGGCGTTCCGCATGAGCGCATTGAGCTGGAGCGTCCCCAGTCGCACACTGGTACAGGCAGCAACGCCAAAGCCCGCCGAGTGGAAGTGCGTTTGAGCCACTGATAGCGATGTCCCCTCATGCATGAGGGGACATTTTTTATGCGGAAAGCGTCGCAACTTAGCCGGCTGCCCCTGTTTCGGCGCGCAGCCGACTCCCCTTGAATACCGATTTGGCGTGATCGGATAAAGAGTGGGGTAGGGGGTGAAGAAGGCATAAAAAAACCTCCTGGCCTGTAAGGCTGGAGGTCTGCACTTAAATATTTACCAAACCGTTCACTGAACAAGCTTGGTAGGCGCGATTGGATTCGAACCAACGACCCCCACCATGTCAAGGTGGTGCTCTAACCAACTGAGCTACGCGCCTAAAAGCGAAAGACGGCATTCTACACAGAAAATCAGCGTGCAAAACGAAAATTCTGATTTTTGCGCTGGCTCTGGTATCCTCATCCGCGCTTGTTTGGCCACATCCCTCTTTTTATGACTGTTTTTAGCCCTGAATTGCTGTTGCCTGCCGGCTCCCTGGAAAAAATGCGCGCCGCCTACGATTTTGGCGCCGATGCCGTGTACGCCGGTCAGCCGCGCTACAGCCTGCGTGCGCGCAACAACGAGTTCCGCCTGGAGCAGCTGAAGCAAGGCATTGAGGAAGCCCACGCGCGTGGCAAAAAATTCTTCGTCACCAGCAATTTGCTGGCGCATAACGACAAGGTGCGCACGTATCTGCGCGACATCGAGCCGGTTATCGCGCTCAAGCCCGACGCGCTCATCATGGCCGACCCAGGCCTGATCATGCTGGTGCACGAGAAGTGGCCGCACATCCCCATCCACCTCTCGGTGCAGGCCAACACCACCAATTCCACCTCGGTGAAGTTCTGGCAGAAGGTGGGCGTCTCGCGCATCATCCTCTCGCGCGAATTGAGCCTCAAGGAGATCGAGCAAATCCGCCAGGACTGCCCGGACATGGAGATCGAAGTCTTCGTGCATGGCGCTCTGTGCATCGCCTACTCGGGCCGCTGCCTGCTCTCGGGCTATTTCAACCACCGCGACCCCAACCAGGGCACCTGTACCAATGCCTGCCGCTGGGATTACAAGACCCACGCCGCCGCCGTCGACCCGAACACGGGCGAGGCGCTGGCCATTGACCAATTGGGTCGGGACTTCAGCTTCCAGGGCCTGCAGGAAGAAGCCGACAAGGCCTTTTCCGCCTGCGGCGACGGCATTCGCCACCCCAAGGCCGATCAGGTCTATCTGATCGAGGAAGTGGGCCGCCCCGGCGAGCTGATGCCCATCATGGAAGATGAGCATGGCACCTACATCATGAACAGCAAGGATTTGCGCGCCGTCGAGCACGTCGAGCGCCTCACGCGCATCGGCGTGGATTCGCTCAAGATCGAGGGCCGCACCAAAAGCCTGTACTACGTGGCGCGCACTGCCCAGGTGTATCGCCGCGCCATCGACGACGCCGTGGCCGGCCGCCCCTTCAACCCCGAGCTGATCACCGAGCTGGAGGGCTTGGCCAACCGGGGCTACACCGGCGGCCTGCTGGAGCGCCGCCCGGCGCACAGCTATCAGAACTACGAGACCGGCCACTCCGTGGCCCAGCGCAGCCAGTTCGTGGGCGAAGTGCGCGGTGTGCGCGCCGATGGTTGGGTGGAGGTGGAAACCAAAAACCGCTTCGCCGTGGGCGACACGCTGGAGATCATCCACCCCAGCGGCAACCGCCTCATCAAGCTGGAAACCATGCAAAACGCCGATGGCGCGTCGATTGACGTGGCCGCTGGCAACCCGCTGCGCGTGTGGTTGCCCATCGAAGGCCCCACTCAAGGCGCGCTGGTGGCGCGATTGCTCCCCCAAGCGGCGTAAACCGCTGTGTACCATCATGGCGCAGCCGCTCATTGGCCAGGGGCGGCTGCGGCAGTCGGCCTGCGATTGCTGTGTGCCGTGACCTTGGCGGTGCTGTTTGCTCCTCGATACCGAGAATAAAAGTTACTATCAATACAGATATAGAATGCCTGCCGGTTTGCGTCTTGTAACCGCAGTAACCGCACGCCATGCTCGCATGGGCTTGGTTGCATGCGGTTTTTCGCTTTTTCTGGCATATTTTTGATTTTCAAATCAAAGTAAAAATAATTTGAGTGAAATCATGCCGAAAATGGCATGTTTTTTATCTCTTGAATTGAAAATTTGCAGCAATCGTCCTTTCGAACCCGTTGGCGCGTCCATGACTGAACCTCCCCGCCCAACTTGCTTGGCACACATCTTGTGCTTTTGCTCGCGTTGGCGGGTTGGGATGTGCGTGTTGTGGCGGCGCTGGCCTCTGCCCAGGGCGGAAGATATGGTGGCGGGCATGTTGTTGCGCTTTCGCGTTTTCTCCCTTTTGTTCACTTGCAAAGGAAACACTCCATGAAACTGTCCCATCGCTTCCTCACCACTGCCGCAGCCGCTGCCTTGGCCGCTACTTTGGCCGGCTGTGCGCACCAAGGCCAGGC
This sequence comes from Allofranklinella schreckenbergeri, assembly GCF_003703475.1. Taxonomy (GTDB): domain Bacteria; phylum Pseudomonadota; class Gammaproteobacteria; order Burkholderiales; family Burkholderiaceae_C; genus Lampropedia; species Lampropedia schreckenbergeri. Next base: position 104,401 of record NZ_RDQM01000006.1, read on the forward strand.
CCCGGCTAACACCGCGGCCAAGGTTGTTCAAGCAGGCGCGCAAGCCCAGCCTCAAGTGGTGCGCCAAGCCATCGCCCCGGGCCTGTACGAGCTGGCTTACTCGCCCAAATTCAATGCCGTGTTCGTCAACTCCTCGGGCGGCTTTGGCAAGGATGCACCCGCTTCGCGCCTGCTGCGCCTGGATCCGCAAAGCCTGGCCGTGGTGGGCGAAATCCCGCTGGTGCGCCGTGGCTTTGGCATGGCGCTCGATGAAGATGCGGGCCGCATCTACATTGGCAACACCATCGATTCCTCCGTCACCGTCATCGACATCGCCAGCGGCAAGACCTTGGGCGTGGTGCAACTGGCCAAGAAAGTCCAGGCCCCGGGCCGCGACGGCAAGATGCAAGAGCGCTATGAGCACCGCTTCCGCCAGCTCGTGCTGGACAAGGCCAATGGCCGCTTGTTCATGCCCGGCATGGATTCCAAGAACAGCGCGCTGTATGTTGTCGATACGCGCATGCTGAAGGTGGAAAAAGTCATCACCGGCCTGGGTTTTACCGCCACCGGCATTGCGCTGGATGAGGCGGCGGGCAAGGTCTATGTCTCCAACCAGCAGGGCCAGCTCTTCACCGTCGATGCGCGCACGCTCAAGCTGGAGAAAAAGCACGAGATCGCCCTGGATCAGCCGCTGAACCTGGCCTTCGACGCGAAAAGCAAACGCCTGTTTGCCGTCGATCAGGGGCTGGATGTCTTCAACCAATCGCGCGAGCGCGCCGGCATCAAAAACTACGTCTCGCGCGGCCGTGGCGATCGCATCGTCGCGCTGGATCCCAAGAACGGCTCGCTGCTGGCCAGTCAGCCCACCAAGGGCAAAGGCCCCGTTGCCTTGCTGGCCGACCCCGAGCGTGGTCGCCTGTGGGTGACCACCCGCGAAGGCGCCAGCGTGGAAGTGTTCCATCTCAAAACCTTCCAGCCGTTGCAGCGCTTTGATCTGCCCTCGCACCCCAACAGCCTGTCGCTGGATGCGCAAACCGGCGCTGTGTACGCCACCGTCAAGAACGGCAAGAACGATGCCAAAGGCAGCAACGAAAGCGTGGTGCGCCTGAGCTTCTGATGGGCTCAGCCCCTGATCGCCCCTGTGAAATACCGCAGGGCGCCGCCCCGGAGAATGGGTGCGGCGCCCGGGTTTTTTACAGGGGTTTTTTCATGCTGGGGTAGGCCAGGGCAACGCTGCGCCCGCCTCAATCGTGAGGCGTGAATACCAAGGTGACGGGCGTGATGACCTTGCCGTTGTCCTTGGGCAAGACCTGGGTTTTGTCCAGCGCGCGCAGCACGGCCTGATCCCAGGCGGCATTGCCGCTGGATTTGACAAGGCGCTTGCTGGTGATGCGGCCCGTGGCATCCATCTTGACTTCAACGCGTGCCTCGGGGTTGCCGATGATGGCTGCAGGGTAAATGATGTTGGGCCGTACAGCGGCTTTGACTTTGTTGCTCCACCCTGTGGATGGGCCTGACGATTGCGCTGCCGTGCCCGTAGCGCGTGCGCCGCCGCTGGCACCGGCCAGGCCGGCCATGTTCTGGATGCGGCGCAGCTCGGCCTGGCGGCGCGCTTCGGCTTCCTGGGCTTCGCGCTTTTTGGCTTCGGCATCGGCTTTTTTCTTGGCCTCGGCAGCGGCTTTCTTTTTCGCCTCCGCTTCGGCTTTTTGTTGGGCTTCGGCTTCGGCTTTTTTCTTCACTTCCGCTTCAGCTTTCTTCTTGGCTTCGGCGTCGGCTTTCTTTTTCGCCTCGGCTTCGGCCTGCTTGCGCTCGGCTTCTTTTTTCGCCTCGGCTTGGGCTTTTTGGCGCTCTTGCTCTTTCTTTCGGCGTTCTTCCTGCTGCTTGCGCTCTTGCTCTTTGCGGCGTTCCTCTTCTTTTTTGCGCTCGTCTTCCAGGCGCTTTTGCTCCAGCTCTTGCTGTTTGCGCTGCTCTTGCAGGCGCTTTGCTTCCTCGCGTTTGCGCGCCAGTTCTTGCTCTCGCTTGCGCTGGGCTTCTTGCTCGCGTTTTTTCTGTTCCAGCACCAACTTGGGGTCTGGTTCCGGCGGGGGCGGCGGGGGAGGGGGCGGCTCAGGCGCTGGCGGAGCAGCAGGCGGTGGCGGCTGCGGAGCGGGGGGAGCGGGTTCTGGCTCGGGCGCGGGTGGAGGAGGGGGCGGCGGAGGCGGTGGCGGCTCTGCAACCTCGGGTTCGCTGGGGGCGGCGGGGGCGGCTTGTTCGGGAAGGGCGGACCAGAGTTCGGCCTCCATCACAGGCTCGGGTGGGCGCTTGAGGTTCATGCCCACCACCAATGCGCCGATGAGGCCCACGTGCACCAGCACGGCCAGCGCGACCGCGCGCAAGCGCATGGGCGGCTGGGGCGGGGTCAAGGGCTGGTGGTGCAGCGGTGGCAGGGGGGCGGGCATGGCGGTATTTTATAAATCAAAGGAAATTTTTTATTGCCATTTCGGCATGATGGTAATCAAATTAAATTTACTTTGATTTATAGGGTTGGAGGGCTTCATTTTTTGTTGAGCAAGAAGGCGACGCGCTTGATTTCGGCTTTTTGCAGCTCGGTGAGGGCGTTCATGACGTGCTCGTACGCGGCTTGCTTGTCGCCCACGATGACGATGGCGTATTGCTCGGCGGTTTTGCCTTCGCGCAGTTGCTGGGCCTCCCAGTCTTTGGCCAGTTCGGCAATTTGCTCCAGGCTGGCGCCGCGCGGATCGGCGTTGGCGACTTTCCATTCCAGTTGCCCGGCGCTGTTGACCAGCACTTGGGCGATGGCGGGCGGGGTTTGGTCGGCGCTGCCCACGGATGGGGCATTGATGACGCCGGGCGTGATCATGGGGGCAGTCACCATGAAGATGATGAGCAGCACCAGCATCACGTCGATGAAGGGCACCATGTTGATTTCGTTGACGGTGCGCCGGCCTCTGGCGCCACGCCTGGAGAAGCTGCTGGCCATATTGGGGGGGCCCTCCTTGCTGCGGCGGTTTAAAGGCCAGCTTGGCCTGCCTGGCTGGCTGGCGCAGGGTTGGGCGAGGAGCTGGGCGCGCCGCTGGCGCTGAGGTTGCGTTGCAGGATGTTGGTGAATTCGTCGCCGAAGGTCTCCAGGCGGATGGCGGTGCGGTCGATCTCGCGGCTGAAGCGGTTGTATGCGACGACGGCGGGGATGGCGGCAAACAGGCCCATGGCGGTGGCGATCAGCGCTTCGGCAATGCCGGGGGCGACGGTGGCCAGGGAGATTTGCTCCATGCTGGCAAAGCCGGTGAAGGCGTGCATGATGCCCCAGACGGTGCCAAACAGCCCGACGTAGGGGGAGATGGAGCCGACGGTGCCCAGAAAGGACAGGCCGTTTTCCAGCGCGTCCATCTCGCGGTTGAAGCTGGCCATCATGGCGCGGCGCGCGCCGTCGAGCAGGGTGTCGGCCTGGCTGATGCGGCGTTCGCGCAGCTTGTGGTATTCGCGCATGCCGTTGGCGAACATGCGCTCGACGGGGCCACTGCTGCGGGCGTTTTGCACGGCGGCGGCATACAAGTCGTTGAGGCTGGCGCCGGACCAGAAATCCTCCTCAAACTCGGCATTGAGCTTGCGCGCATCGCGCAGCGCCAGGCTTTTCTGGAAGATGGTGATCCAGCTTGCGATGGAGCCAGCCACGAGCAGCAGCATCACCAATTGCACCACCCAACTGGCGTTGAGGATCAGGTGGCCGATCGACATGTCTTGAGCGTTCATAGGAACAAGGTCCGTACAGGGTCAGGAATCCGGGCTGGGCGCAGGCTGGCGGCATCCACCCAGCCCACTTTCACTTGCGCCTCGCACAGCAGTGGCGCGGCGGCGTTGTCCTGCGGCGCTGGCTCGGCGCGCAGGATGCGCTGGCGCAGCGTCATGGAGGCGCGCCCCCACTCCAGCGGCTCGGCGGTGATGTGCAGCACATCGTCCAGCCGCGCAGGCGTCAGATAGCGCAGCGACAACTGGCTGACGACGAACAAGCCGCCCCATTGCTGCTGGGCCTGCAATTGGCCCATGCCTTTGCTGCGCAGCCACTCGGTGCGCGCGCGCTCCATGAAGCGCACATAGCTGGCGTGGTACACGATGCCGCCCGCGTCCGTATCTTCCCAGTACACCCGCACAGGCCAGGCAAAAGGGAGCGCGGAGGGGGGGGAGGCGGGCGGCAAGGGTTGGGCGGGCACAGTCGTCAAAGCCATGAAGGAAAAAAGCGATTGTAGTGACGGGGCTGCGCGAAAAGGCAAAAAATCTGAATAAATCAGTCACTTGAAGCGCAATGCTCAAGCATTTCAGCGCGTTGCAAAGCCCCTGTGCGCACGGTGCGGGTGACGGGCTGCGGGCGTCAGCCGCGCGGCAAATGCGCGATGGCTTGCTGATGCACCTGCGCGGGCGTGAGGGTTTTGAGGCGATGGTCGCTCCACACCTGCCGCCATGCGCGTGCGCCGCTTTGCCCATTGCGCAGCCCCAGCATATGGCGCGCCATGGCGAAGGTGGGCACGCCTTCGGCTGCTTGGGTCTTTTCCATATAAGCCACCATGGCTTGCTCAATCTCGTCACGCCCCTGCGTGAAGGCGGGTGCGCCGAAAAAGGCTTCATCCCAGCGCGTGAGCCGCCACGGCTCGTGGTAGGCCGCGCGGCCCACCATCACGCCATCGACGTGCTGCAACTGGGCGCGGATCTCCTCCTCCTCGCGCAAACCGCCGTTGATGACGATGCACAAATGCGGAAAGTCCGCCTTGAGGCGGTGCACCACCTCATAGCGCAGCGGCGGCACCTCGCGGTTTGCCTTGGGGCTTAAGCCCTTGAGCCAGGCGTTGCGGGCGTGGACGATGAAAACCTGGCAGCCCGCTTCGGCCACGCGGCCCACGAAATCGCGCAGCGGGGCGTAATCCTCCTGGCGATCCAGGCCGATGCGGTGCTTGATGGTGACGTCGATGTCGCACGCCTCGCGCATGGCGGCGATGCACTGCGCCACCAGCTCCGGCTCAGCCATCAGGCAGGCGCCAAAACTGCCGCGCTGCACGCGTTCGCTGGGGCAGCCGCAATTGAGGTTGACCTCGTCATACCCCCATTGCTGGGCCAACCTGGCGCAAGCGGCCAGGTCGTGCGGATCGCTGCCGCCCAGTTGCAGGGCCAGCGGGTGCTCGATTTCGCCATGCTGCAAAAACCGCGCCGTATCGCCGTGCAGCAGCGCGCCGGTGTGCACCATCTCGGTGTAAAGCCGGGCATGGCGGGTGAGCAGGCGATGGAAATGGCGGCAGTGGCGATCCGTCCAATCGAGCATCGGCGCGATACAAAGCCTCCAAGGGTTGTAAGTTGTTGATTTTGTTGGCATGTAGGAAGTGGGTGTGAAATTATTTGCGTGATATTTGCGTGGATTGGGCACACATTCAAGGAGTTGCGGTGTGACAGAAAGTGTGCCTGGCACACCGGCCAAAGTGTGACAGGCACACCGCCGTATGATTTGCGGCACACCCATGTCACACCGAAGGAAAACACCATGCCCACCATCCGCCAGAGAGGGGAGAAATACCAGTGCCTGGTGCGCCTCAAGCGCAACGGCGTTATCGCGTACCAGGAATCGCGCACCTTTGCCACGCGCCGTCAGGCGGTGGACTGGGGGCGGGGGCGTCTTGACGCGCCGCGTCGAAGGAGAACCATAACAATTCTTGGTCGTTCATCTGCGTGATCTCCACCGATTTTTCCCGTCGGCGAATCAGGCGTTTCAAGGACAGCCAAGTGGCCTTGATATTCGGTTGGTTGTCGGTACCGTGCCGCAGGACGTCAAGCAGCAGGTCGTGGGTGTCAGGGAGGGCATGGTGGTGTGCACGGCGTTGGGGACAGTAGCCAAAGCAAAGCCCGCTGGGGGCGGGCTTCAAACGAACGAAAAGGCGTTACGCAGGCTCTGCCGTGCAATTGGCGTCGTCTTCTAATCGGGCGTTCCAGTGCGAGCCTTGGGTTGTGACAATAAGTTTCATTGGTTGCGGCCCAAATTTGGCGCGCTCGACGGCGCGCAGTGTTTCAAAGGCGCTTCTCAGGCGTTCGTTGCCGTTGGCGTGTTCGAGGTACGCCAGTCGAATGAATTTGTCCGCCATTTTCGGGATGCGGGCGGTTTTTTCCCAACGCGCTACTGTTTGCGCATCAACGCCAAGGGTCGATGCCAGATTGGCTTGTGAGAGTTGCAGGCCGGAGCTGCGAATGTATCGAAACTCCGTTCTGGTTAAGGGTTTTTCCTTGCGTACGAGCGCCATACAAATGGCTTGGGTCAAGCCTTCCAAATCCTGGATGGCGACCGCTTCTCCATAGGGCGTTTGCCGGATGGTGTAGCCGTTGGCCAGCCAGACGTTGCGCAAACCGCCGTCTGTGTAGTGGTACATGTCAGCCTCCTAAATCAATCACTGTTACAACAGTCAGATCGGGCAATGGGTACTCCAGATAAACCACAGCCCCCACCAACACGCCAGAGACCAATCTCTCCATTCGGCATTTGATGCCGGGGAATTTCAAGTCTGGCTCTGGTGCGATACGCAAGCATCCCATACGCAGAGCCTCCATGACCATGATGCGCGTCACGCCGCGCTGACGCATGCGCGCTAGGGCATGCTGAGTGAAGGCAATACTTTGGCTGTCTGCCGCGCTCTCGCGGATGAACCGTTCAATCTGGTGAATGGATGGCTCGCCCAAGTAAGGCTCCTATCAAAATGATAGGGGGAATAATACGCCAATATTTGATGATTGCAGTTGGCGCAGCCACGCCAACATCTTTGGCGTGGCTGTGTTCGCTCAAGGCATTGCGGTGTGACAGAAAGTGTGCCTGGCACACTGCTTTTATTTCAAATCAAAAGAAATTTGATTTAATGTCCATGTTGCCAAAACAAGGATATTTTGTTTCTTTTTGAAATATAAATATCTGCGCTTGTGCATCATGGCTGCTGGTCTTGGATCACGTCTGCATCTTTTGGGGGCGTGAAGCGGAAGGTGGCGGGGGGGATGGTGGGGTTGACGGCGAAGTTTTCGAAGCGCAGGGCGGAGTGCTGGGCGAAGTTGTCTTCGATGTCCAGCGCGGCGAGGGTGTTGTCTTTGAAGCCGATGCGCACGCTGCGCAGCGCGCCGTCGCTGGTTTTGGGGGTGGCGATGACCCATTGCAGGCCGTCGGCTTCGGGGGCGTTTTGCAGTTGGAAGGTTTTTTCCAGCTCGGCGCGCGTGCGGGCGGAGGAGAGGATGGCTGCGGGCGTTTCATCCAGCGCTTGTTGCTGGTTGCGCGAGGTGGCCTGGTTGAGGTCTTCGTCGTACACCCACAGGGTTTTGCCGTCGCCGACGATTTGCTGCGGGAAGGGTTTGCGGTAGTCGAAGCGGAATTTGCCGGGGCGCTCGAAGGCGAAGTCGCCGCTGGAGCGGGTGACGCGCGCGGGCTGGCCGTTGCGCTCGGGCGCGGTGACGGTTTGCGTGAAGCGGGCCTGGCCCGATTGCACTTGGCGCAAAAAGGCTTCCAGCGCTTGCAGGCCATCGGCCAGGGCCAGCGTGGGCAGGGTGGCCAGGGCAAGGGCCAGAAGCAGGGGGCGGGCAGCGTTTTTCATGGGCGGGCCTTTCGGGCTGTGGGCAGGAAAAAGGGGGGAATACTTTATTTCAACCAAAGTAAATTTGATTTTAATGTCATCATGCCAAAACAAGGTGATTTTTTATCTTAATGATTTGTAAAATAATTCACGGGCGTTGCATGAGGCTGGGTACATCGGGCACTTGGGGGGCGGGCAGGAGGGCGTCGCCGCCCAAGGCTTTGTAGAGGGTGAGTTGGTTTTCCAGTTGGCTGAGCTGGTTGGCGGCCAGGGCCAATTCTGCGCTGCGGCGCGCTTCCTGCGCGTCCAGCCAGGTTTTCAGGGCGGTGGCGCCGACGCGGTAGCGGGTTTCGTTGAGGGTTTCGGCTTGGCGGGCGGCGTCGAGTTGTTCCTCCAGCCAGCGGCGTTGCTCGGCCAGTTGGGTGCGGCGGCTGAGGGCGTTTTCCACTTCTTGCAGTGCGGTGAGCAGGGTTTTCTGCCATTGGAGGGTGGCGGCTTCGTAGTTGGCGTGCGCGGCGGCGTTGCTCAGGCGCATTTCCTGCTGGCGCAAAAAGGGCAGGGCCAGGCTGGCGCCCAGGGCGCCGATGGGGTTGGCGAGCACGTCGCCCAGCGAGCGGCTGGCGCTGTTGAGGCTGCCGGTGAGGCTGATGGCGGGGTAGTAGCTGGCGCGCGCGGCATCGCCATCGGCGAGGGTGGCGCGCAGGCGTTGCTCGGCGGCTTGCACGTCGGGGCGGCGCGCCAGCACTTGGGCGGGCAGGCCGGCGGGGATGTCGGGCAGGGCGTGCTGGGGCAGGGTTTGCGGCTCTTGCGGCAGCCAGGGCGGCGCGGCGGCGGGGGTGGCGGAGGCGGGCGGCTCGTGCAGCAGCAGGGCCAGGGCGTTGCGCGTGGCGGTTTGGTTGTGGCGCAGTTGGGCCAGCGCGGCTTCTTGCGCGGCGACGCTGCGGCGGGCTTCTTGCCGCTCCAGGCCGGAGGCGGCCCCGGCCGCGTAGCGCGCTTGCACGAGCTGCTGGGCGCGGCGTGCGTAGGCCAGGCTGTGCTGGCCGCTGGCGATTTGCGCGTTTTGGTAGGCCAGTTGCCAATAGAGCTGGGCGACGTTGGCGACCAGGGCGATGGCGGCGCTTTGCAGGTCTTGCTCGGTGGCGGCCAGGCGCCATTGGGCGGCGTCTTGCTGGCGGGCGAGCTTGCCCCAGAGGTCCAGCTCATAGCTCAGGCTCAGGCCCACGCCGTGGTTGCGGCTGGTGCTGCCGGTGTCGAAGTTGTGGCTGGCGTTGGCTGTGGCGCTGGCGCCCAGGGTGGGGGTTTGCCGGTCCTGGCTTTGGCCGAGGGCGATTTGCGCTTTGCGGATGTTCCAGGCGGCGGTGTGCAAATCGCTGTTGCGTTGCAGCGCGAGGGTGATGAGGCGATCGAGCTCGGCATCGCCAAAGCGTTTCCACCAGGCGTCTTGCAGGGCGGGGCGCTGCCAGGCGGTGGCGTGGCTTGCGTGGGCGCTCCCGTTGCTGTTTTCGGTGTTTTCGGTGTTTGCGGCGCTGGTGGCGCTCCACTGCGCGGGCACGGCAATGCCGCGCGCTTCATACGGGGTGTGCAGGTGGGCGCAGCCTGCCAGCAGCAGGCCCAGGGCCACGGTGGCGCCCCAGCGCGCGGGCCGGGGGGCGGTGATGGGGGCGAGGATGATGGGGGAGGGCAAAGCGAGGGCGATCACGGGAGGGGCAGTCAATCGCGCGAAAGCGCTTCAATGGGGTTGAGTTGCGCGGCGCTGCGTGCGGGCAAAAAGCCGAACACGATGCCGATCATGGAGGAGCACAGGCAGGCCCACAGCATGGCCTGGGTGGAAAAGGCCAGCTCAAAGCCGACTTTGAAATAACCAAACAGCTCGCCAAAGGCCAGCGCGCAGCCAATGCCCAGAAGGCCGCCGAGCACGCAGACCAGCACGGCTTCGATCAGGAACTGTTGCTGGATGTCGCTTTGGCGCGCGCCCACGGCCATGCGCACGCCGATTTCGCCGGTGCGCTCGGTGACCGACACCAGCATGATGTTCATTACCCCGATGCCGCCCACCAGCAGGGAGATGACGGCGATGGAGGCGATCAGCAGCGTCATGGTTTTGGTGGTGTTTTCCACCGTTTTGCGGATGGTGTCGGAGTTCATCAGGAAAAAATCCTGCTTGCCGTGGCGCTGCGTGAGCAGTTGCGTGATGCCCGCTTCCGCCGCTTGCGAGGAAGCGCCATCGCTGACGCGCACAGTGATGGAGCTGAGGTAGTCCTGCCCCGAGATGCGGCTCATCACCGTGGTGTAGGGCACATACACCACGACGTTGTTGGTTGCGGGCGCAAAGGCGTTGCTGTCGGGCTGGAGCACGCCGATCACGCGCACGGGCACTTTGCCCAAAAACAGCACTTCGCCCACGGCGCGGCCGTGCGGGAAGTAGGTTTTGCGCGTGTTGTCGTCGATCACCGCCACCTGGCTGCGCTCGCGCACGGCGTCGGCATCGAACAGGCTGCCCGCTTGCAGCTTGAGGCCGCGCACCTGGAAGAATTGCTCGCCCACGCCCTGGATTTCCCCGGTGGATTCCACATTGCCGTAGCGCACGGTGGCGGAGCTGTTCACGCGCGGCGTCACGCCCGCCACGTAGCTTTGCTGCGCAAGGATGTCGGCATCGGCGGCCACCAGGGTGCGGATGCGAAAGGCCTGGCGGTCGGCAAAGCCCGAGCCGCGCCGGATGTCGATGGTGTTGGTGCCGATGGAGGCGATGTCCTGCAAGATGGCGCGCCGCGAGCCTTCGCCCAAAGCCACGACGGAGACCACCGAGGCAATGCCGATGATGATGCCCAGCATGGTCAAAAACGTGCGCAGGCGGTGTGCGTTCATGGCCAGCAAGGCCATTTGGAAGGCTTCCACAAATCGCCCCCAGTGCGCCCCCAGCCCTTCACGCATGGGCACTTGCGCCCGCGCGCCCGCTGCCTGGGCTGCTGGCGGGGGCGGCGTGTTGGCAGGCGCGTTGGGCCGGTCGGAAATGATCTCGCCATCGCGGATTTCGATGATGCGCTGCGCGTGCGCGGCCACCTTCATATCGTGCGTGACCAGGATGATGGTGTGCCCTTCGGCGTGCAGCTCGGAGAGGATGTTCATCACCTCCACGCCCGAGGCCGAATCCAGCGCGCCAGTTGGTTCGTCGGCCAGGATCACCTGACCGCCGTTCATCAGCGCCCGCGCGATGGAGACGCGCTGCTGCTGCCCGCCCGAGAGCTTGCCCGGCGTGTGGCTGGTGCGCTCGGCCAGGCCCAGCCGCGCCAGCAGTTGCCGCGCGCGCGCCTGGCGCTGGGAGCTGGGCGCGCCCGCGTAGATGGCGGGCACCTCCACATTGGCCTGCGCCGTCAAATCCGACAGCAGGTGGTAGCGCTGAAAAATAAAGCCGAAATACTCGCGGCGCAGTTGAGCCAGCTCGTCGGGCTCCAACTGGCCGGTTTCGCGCCCGCCCACGCGGTAACTGCCCGAGCTGGGCTGATCCAGACAACCCAGGATATTCATCAGCGTGGACTTGCCCGAGCCGGACTGCCCCACGATGGCCACCATCTCGCCCGCGTGGATATCCAGGCTGACGTTCTTGAGCACCGCAATCGTGCCTTCCCCGGCGGGGAATTCGCGGCAAAGCTGGCGCACCTCCAGCAGCGGCGCCGCGCCACGGGCGGTTTGAGAAGCGCTTGGCATGGTCGTTTGCGCCCCTTTACATGCGGATGCCGGGGCCGCGCGGCGTGCGTGCAGCCGAGGGCTGGGCGGAATCGGCCACGATCACCTGCTCGCCCTCTTGCAGGCCGCTTTTCACCTCTGCCGAGACGTTGTTGTTCAAGCCAATTTGCACCTGCCGTGGCTGCGCCGTGCCATCGGCGGCGAGCACGCGCACGGTGTAGCTGCCATCACCGCGGCGTGCGCCCAGCGCGCTGGTGGGAATGGTCAGCACATCGCGGGCCGCGCCCAGCACGATGTTCACCTGCGCCGTCATCGCAATGCGCAAGGTGTGCGCGGGGTTGGGCACATCAAACAAGCCGTTGTAATAAATGGCCTGGGCAGTAGTGGTGTTGGTTGTGGCAGTGGTGGTGGTGCCCAGCGTGGTCGGCCCCGGCTCCACATTGCGCAGCGTGGCTTCGTAGCGCTTGGCGGGCTCGCCCAAAATGGTGAAGTACACCGGCTGGCCGGGTTTGACGTGGGGCACATCGGCTTCGGAGATTTCCGCCTTCACCGTCATCGTATCGAGCTGTGCCAGCACGATGATGGTCGGCGCGGACTGGTTGGCGTTGACGGTTTGCCCCTCTTTGGTCACCACCGCCACCACTTGCCCATCCATGGGGGCGACGATGCGCGTGTAACCCAGATTCAAACGCGCCGTATCGGCCGAAATGCCCGCCTGCGCCACGCGCGCCTGCTGTGATTGCACGCTGGCCTGGGCCACTTTGTAGGCCTGCTCGGCCGCATCCAGATCGGCCTGGGAGTTGGCATCGGCTGCCCGCATCTGCTTTTGCCGCTGGTAGGCCGCCTTGGCCTGGGCCAGCCCGGCTTTTTGCGCGGCCAGATCGGCCTTGGCCGTGGTCAGCGCCGCTTCGGCATTGCGCAGGGCGTTTTGCTGCGTCAGGGAATCGATCTCGGCGATCAAATCGCCCGCCTTGACCTGCTGCCCCAGCTCCACCGCCAGGCGTTTGACTTGGCCCGACACTTGCGCGCCCACGTTCACCTGCTGCAAGGCCTCCAGCTTGCCCGAGGCCAGCACCGTTTTCTCCACGTCGCCGCGCGCCACAGGCGCCGTGGCGTAGGTGGCCACAGGCTTGGGCTTGACCCACATCTGCTTGGCGTAGTACCCGCCTGCGATCAGCGCCAAGGCGGCGATGAGAAACACCCATTTCCTGTTTTTTTTACGCATGCTGCTCGATTGGTTTGATATCACGGGGCGGCTTGGCGCGCGCGACGCGCTGGGCCATTGAAGGGCAGCGATTGTCCGCGCCTTGTGTTGGGGCATGGGGCAATCCACAGTAAAGGCTGCGTAAAAACGCCCGGTCCACCTGCTGAGCGAGCGTGGCCCCAAGCGATTGGGCGCGGGGAAAATCGTTAACATGCGGCCCAGGTATGCCAGCGCGCCAGCGCCCTGTTTGGAATTGGAATTACTGGAGGTCTAACGATGTATGCCCACATCATGGTTCCTATCGACGGAACGCCCACGTCCCAATGCGCCATCCGCCATGCCAAAGCCATGGCCCAGGCGTTTGGCAGCTCCATCTTGCTGCTGTATGTGATCGACCCCTATCCCTTCACCGGTATCGGCACCGATCTGGCCTACGGCCAGGCCCAATACGTGGCCGAAGCCAACGAGCAGGCCCAGCAAGCCTTGCAGCAGGCCCGCCAGGAGCTGGAGGCGCAGGGCATCCCCGTTGAAACCCTGACGCTGGAAGGCTCCGTTGTGCAAAACACCATCTCGCAAGTGGTGCAGGAGCGCGATATCTCGCTGATCGTCATGGCCTCGCACGGGCGCTCCGGGCTGGAAAAGCTGCTGCTGGGCAGCACGACCGATCGCGTGCTGGGCGCCGTCCACGTCCCCGTTCTGGTGGTGCGCCGCCCGGCCGATGAGCCAGAGGATGCGCCGCAGGAAGCGGCCTAATCCCTCTTATGAAATTACAAATCAAAAAATATTCAACTTCATTGCCATTATGCCGAAATGGCATGGTTTTATTGCTGAATGATTGATAGAAAATAATTTGATCGCCATGCAGGCGCGCCCAAATGCGCGCCTGGTTTGCTCTCCATCGCTTGTGCCCGTATCGGCTTCTTGCCCATGACCGACCATCCCAACTCCTCGCCCGCTGAGCCGGCGCCGCCCGCCCAGACATCCGCGCCAGCATCCACGCCCACGCCCACGCCCGCACGCCCCTTGCGCAAAGGCATTTACGTGCTGCCCAACTCCTTCACCGTGGCGGCGCTGTTTTGCGGCTTTTACGCCATCGTCATGGCCATGAACGGGCGCTTCGACCACGCCACCACTGCCATTTTTGCCGCCATGATTTTGGATGGGCTGGACGGTCGCGTGGCGCGCATGACCAAAACCCAAAGCGCCTTTGGCGAGCAAATGGATTCGCTCTCGGACATGGTCTCCTTCGGCGTCGCGCCCGCGCTCGTCGCGCTCGAATGGGCCATGCAGGGCCTGGGCCGCTGGGGCTGGATCGCCTCCTTCATCTACTGCGCCTGCGCCGCGCTGCGCCTGGCGCGCTTCAACGTCAACACCTCGGTGGTGGACAAGCGCTGGTTCCAGGGCCTGCCCTCGCCCTCGGCGGCTGCGCTGGTGGCCGGTTTTATCTGGCTGATGACCGATGAGGGCCGCAATTACGACGCCTACCTCTCGCACAACGCCATCGCCTGGATCATGTTCGGCATCACGCTGTACGCGGGCATCACGATGGTGACCAACCTGCCGTACTACAGCTTCAAAGACCTGCGCGCGCGCCGTTCCGTGCCGTTCATCAGCGTCGTGCTCGTCGTGCTGGTGATCGCCATCATCAACATCGACCCGCCCCTGGTGCTGTTCGGGCTGTTCGTGCTCTATGCCCTCAGCGGCTTTGTCGTTTACGCCCGTCGGCGCGCCAAAGGCGAGCCGGTGAGCGTCATCAGCGTCTCCACCAACGAGCCCGACGAAATCGGCCTGCATCGGTAGAACCCGTTGAGGGGCGATTGGGCAACGATGGGCAGGCGCGTCACGCGCCATTCATGGCACGCCCCCAGGACTTTCAGCGCTTCAAGCCGCAGCCACCCCAGGCAAAGGGCGGCGCATCACGCGCACGATGGCGGCCAGCGTCAGGCCGTAGGCCGGCACAAACAGCAGCAGGCTGACGGCCAGCTTGATGACGTAATCCACCGTGGCAATCTCCACCCAGTTGGCGGCCATGAAAGGGTTGCTGCTGCGCCAGAAGGCGATGCCGAAAAAGGCCACCGTATCCAGCGCCTGGCCGACGATGGCCGAAGCTGCCGGGGCCACCCACCAGGCCGCCCAACTGCGGCGGATGCGATCAAACACCTGGATATCCAGCAACTGCCCCAGCACGTAAGCGGCAAAGCTGGCAAAGGCGATGCGGAACACAAAACTGTTGAACTCCAGCAGCGCGCCAAAGCCGTTGAAGCGCCCTTCGTGAAACAGCACGGAGACGATGTAAGACGCCACCAGCGCTGGCGCCATCACCCGCGCAATGACGCGCCGCGCGGCGGATTTGCCAATCAGGCGCACGGTCAAATCCGTGGCGAGAAAGATGAGCGGAAAGCTGAACGCGCCCCAGGTGCTGTGAAAGCCAAACAAATCGATGGGCAACTGCACCAGATAATTGCTGGCAATGATGATGGCGATGTGAAATGCCACCAGAAGGGACAAGTAAAAAGGCACCCGCGATTGGGGTGCAGCCGTAGCAGTCATGTTGGACCTTTTTGATTGATGGGGTGAGGGAACCCATGTGGTTGCAAAACCCGGGCCGCTGGCCCAGGGCAGGGGCGCGATTGTAGTGAAGTTCGCCTGCGCCTTTTTATTCAATCAATAGTAAAAGTAATTTCAATACAGAATTGCCGAAAAATGGATATTTATTTTACTTTTGATTTGTAAAATACTGCGCATCAAACAGCTCGCCCCTACCGCCCTTTCAGCCACTGCCTGGGCGGCAGCCCCTGATGCTGGCTGAAGACCTTGCTGAAATGACTGGCGCTGGCAAAGCCGCAGCGCTGCGCGGTCTGGGCGATGGAGTGGCCCTGGGCCAGCAGGTTCTGGGCCAGATCCAGCCGGATGGCGGTCAGACGCTCGTGCACGCTGCATGCGTATAGAGCCTGAAAACCCGCTTGCAGGCGCTTCTCGTTCAGGCCCACGGCCTGGGCCAGCGCGGCCACGCTCCAGGGCTGCTCGCAGGCGCTCTCCAGCAGGGCATTGGCCCGCAGCAGCCGGGGCCGGTCGGCCGGCACAGCGCGCCGCAATTGGGCGTGGCCCTGATCAATGCTGCAATGCTGGAGCACGGCGGCCAGAGCCTCGGCGGCCTTGGCGCACAGCAAGGCGCTCTTGGCCTTGCAATCGGGCAAGCAGCCCTGCTGGCGCGCCAGCTCCACGGCGATGCGCTGCAACTGGCTGAACACCGGCAGCACGGTCGCACAGGCGTCGAGGTGGCGCATGCCGTGGCGGGCCTGGCGCAGCAGGGCCTGCATGTCCTGCATGCCCATGCCGGTCAGGCCCCGCAGCGCCTGCGGGCTCAAGTGCAGATTGAGCAGGCGAAACGGCCCTGCGCCAGAGAGCACGTTCCAGCCGCGGGTGTGCTGGCCAGCAGCCATCAGCAAGGCCTGGCCCGCGCCCAGGCCAAAGGCGGCGCCGTCCTCGAATGCGGCCTCCATCTGGCCTTCGAGCAGGATGCTCAAGGCCAGCGCGGGCGCCGAGGCGGATTCAAAGGCCCAGTCCTCGCCAGGCCGGCCATTCATGCCGCAAAGGTTGATGCCCTCGTTGGGGCGCTCCAGCCACATGGCCTGCCGCCAAGCCTGGGGCACACCGCCCAAGGCGCTATCCATCAGCCGGGCCGGGTCTTGCACTGGTGCATTGCGTGTGTGCATAGGCATTTTCCGTAATCGACAAATTCCGCCCCGAAACCGCGCATCGGCCCGAACGGCTCGCAAGATGATACGCATTCGCATGCAATTGCAAACGATTGTATGGCGCGCTCCCCACCTGGCTTGGCGCGGCCCGCAGGCGCATCGGCAAGAGCAGATGGCAGCGCGGCATCCAGGTTATCCGCGCCATGCGCGCAGCCGCGGTTTGCAATGGCCGATCCGTTATCCATTTTTCCGCCGCCGCTCTCGCCCATGGGCACCTCCCCTTCACCCCACTGCATCCCGCCAGGCTGGCCGCATGTGCTGGCCGCCATTGGCGGGGTGTACGTCACGCAAACCATCGTCACCGGGCTGGTCACGCAGGCCTTGCCCACACTGCTGCGCGATGCCGGGGCCTCGCTGACCGTGGCGGGGCTGACGGCCTTGCTGTGGGCGCCCTGGGGGCTGCGTTTTTTCTGGGCGCCCCACATCGAGCGCTGGCGTCTGCCTGCCGGGCAAGTGCAACGGCGCTCGCGCCCTCTGGTGCTGGCCGGGCAATGGCTGATGGCCGCCGTGCTGGCGGCGCTGGGGCTGGCGGGCCTGCTGCTGCCACTGACGCTGAGTGCGCACGCGCCCTGGATTCTGGCGGCACTGCTGCTGGCCGCGCTGGTGGCCGCCACGGCGGACGTGGCCTGTGACGGCTTTGCCGTGGAGCAGCTCAGCGCGCGCTGGCGCGGCTGGGGCAATGCCGTGCAGGTGGGCGGCAGTTACGTGGGCGCAATGCTGGGCGCGGGCGGGTTCTTGCTGCTCGCAGGCCGGCTGGGCTGGCCGATGGCGCTGTGCCTGACGGCTGCGCTCATGGCGCTGCTGGGCCTGCCCATGCTGACGTTGCGCGAGCCCGCCCGCCCAGCCTGCCAGGCGTTGGCGCACCGCCCCGGCATCGCCCACGCGCTGCGTCGCCCCGAGCTGCGCACGGGCCTGGCGTTGCTGCTGCTGTGCAGCGCGGGTGTGCGCCTGTCGCTGGGCATGTTCGGGCCGCTGTTGCTCGACCGTGGCATGGACTTGCAGCAGGTGGGCTGGGTATTCGGCACGCTGCACTTGGCCGCAGGCCTGGGCGGCGCGATTGTGGGCGGCTTGTTGGTGCGGCGCTGCCCTGGCTGGCGCGCCGTGGCTGTGGCGATGTGCTGCAAGGCCATCGTGCTGGCGGCGTTGGCGCTGGCGGCGCGGCCCGATGAGGCGAGCAGCACAGCGTTTTTGGTGGCGCTGATCGGCTTGATATTCGCCGTCATGGCCTGCCTGTGGGTGGCGCTGTATGCGGCCTTGATGGGCTTGGCATCGCCCTTGCAGCCGGGGGTGGATTTCACGCTGTGCCAAAGCGCCGATGCGCTGCTGGCGCTGGCAGGCGGCGTGCTGGGCGGCTGGCTGTCGCAGCGCCTGGGCTACGCCGCCTGTTTTGCGCTGGCGGCCTTGCTGGCGGCGCTGGCCATGGTGCGGGTGAGCCATCAGGTGAAGCAGCAAGCACGCCAGAACCAAGACAGCACCGCCAATGCAGGATCCGCGCCATGAGCCAGAACACCACCCGGCCCAGTGCCTGGGCCATCATGCGCCCGGTGCAAGGCCGCATCCGCCGCGCCATGGCCTGGTCCGCCATCGCTTCGGCCACGGCGCTGGGCGCGATGGCGGCCCTGGCCTGGGCCATGCACGCCCTGCTGCAAACGCCCCGGCAGTACCCGTGGCAACCGTTGCTGGTCTGCCTACTGTTGACGGCGCTGGCCTTCACGCTGCGCCTGCGCGCCGCGCACATCTCGCACTGCGCGGCCTTTCGCCTGGAGGCGTTGCTGCGCACCACGCTGGCGGGCCATCTGGCCCAGGTGCCGCTGGGCCAGGTGCAGCAACTGGGCAGCGCCGCGCTGAGCAAGGTGCTGATGGAGGACGTCAAGGCCCTGCATGTTTTCGTGGCCGATGCCACGCCCCTGTATGCGCGGGCCTATGCCGCGCCGCTGTTGACCGGCGTGCTGCTGTACGCGCTGGATTGGCGGCTGGCGCTGGCCGCCACGGCCGTGCTGGGCATCGGCATGGCCACCGTAGCGCTGGCCTGGCGCGGCAGCGCCCAGATGATGCGTCGCTACCACGAGGCTGGCGAGCGCGTGGCCGGCGCGGTGGTGGAGTACGTGCAGGCCATGCCGGTGGTGCGCAGCTTCGACACCGGCGCGACCACCTTTGGGCGCTACCAGCGCGCCCTGGAGGACTACCGCGCCGTGCTGCTGCGCTGGTACCGCATGGCGGGCCTGCCGTCGCGCCTGTCGCAAATCATCCTCAGCCCCTTGCCCACCCTGGCGGCGCTGCTGTGGCTGGGCGCGTGGCTGCTGGCGCAAGGCAGGCTCGATGCCGCCCACTGGCTGGCCGCGCTGCTGATTGGCACGGGCATGGCCGAGGCGCTGATGCCGCTGATGGCGCTGCGGCATCTGATCGGCAAGACGCACATGAGCATCCAGCGCATCCATGAAATCCTGCAACTGCCGCCGCTGCCCTTGCCCGCGCCGGGTCAGGCGCAGACGCCGCGCGACGCCAGCGTGGTGTTCGAGCAGGTCGATTTCCGCTACGGCGACGATGGCCCGCTGGCCTTGCAGGGCGTGGGCTTTCGGGCGCCGCCGGGTAGCGTCACCGCGCTGGTTGGCCCATCGGGCGCGGGCAAAAGCACCGTGGCGCAACTCATTCCGCGTTTCTGGGATGTGAGCGCCGGGCGCATTCTGGTCGGTGGCGTGGACGTGCGCCACATGCAGCCCGATGCGCTGATGCGCCAGGTCGGCTTCGTGTTTCAGGACGTTTTTCTGTTGGCCGACACCATCGCCAACAACATCCGGCTGGGCGTGCCAGACGCCACGCTGGAGGAGGTGATCGCCGCCGCCCGCTGCGCCCAGGCGCACGCATTCATCGAGGCCTTGCCGCAGGGCTATGACACGCAGGCGGGCGAGCGCGGCGTGCATCTGTCTGGCGGGCAGCGCCAGCGCATCGCCATTGCGCGGGCCATCTTGCAGAACCGCCCGATTCTGGTGCTGGACGAGGCCACGGCCTACGCCGATGCAGAAAACGAAGCCGCCATAGTGGCCGCGTTGGCGCAGCTCATGCGCGGCAAAACCGTGCTGATGGTGGCGCATCGCCTGCCCACCATTCGCACGGCCGATCAGATTCTGGTGTTCCAGCAAGGGCGGCTGGCCGAGCAAGGCCGCCATGACACCCTGCTGGCGCAGGGCGGCCTGTACGCCCGCCTGTGGCGCAACCATGAACAGGCGCGCGACTGGGCCTTGTCGGGCAGCCATGCGGCAAGCCATGCATCACGCCGACAAGGAGAGCAGGCATGAATCGCGCCGCGTCCGCCCCTCGCATCACCCCCTTGCGCCAGACCTGGCGGCAACTGATGCACAGCGCCCGCTCGCGCGCGCCGCGCCTGCGCGCCAGTCTGATCGCCCTGGCGCTTGCCAGCGCCACCCAGGGTCTGGCCCTGGCCTGCCTGATGCCCTTGTTCCAGGCCCTGATGCCCGCGCCCGACTGGCGTGCCGCCTGGCCCTGGTTGGTCGCCATGACGCTGGCCATGATCGCCAGCATGGCGTTGCGCTGGCGCGCCATGGCCTTCGACTACGGCGGCGACATGGTGCAAAACAGCCACGAGCTGCGCACCGCCCTGGGCGAGCAACTGCGCCGTATCCCACTGCAAGAGCTGCAAAGCCGCCGCGCGGGCGAAGTCCACGCCGCACTGCTGGGAGGGGTGGATGAAAACCTCAGCTATCTGCTGACCGTGGCGCAGATGATGGCCAATGCCTTGATGACCCCTGTGGTCGTGGCCCTGGCCGCGCTGTACTTCGACTGGCGCATGGGCCTGCTGTTGCTGTTGGTGTTTCCGCTGCTCGTGCCGTTGTACCGCTGGCGGCGGCCGGCCTTCGGGCGCGGCATGCGCATGTTGGCCGAGGCCAACGCTCGCGCCAGCGCCGATGCGCTCGAATACATCCAGGGCTTGCCCGCCTGGCGCGCGGCCTGTTGCACTGGCGAAGGCGCGCAACGCCTGCAAGCCAGCATCGCGCAACTGGAGGCCGTGCAAACCATCGGCCTGCAAAAAGGCGCCAGGCCCAATCTGGTGCTGGCCGCCGTGATGGAGCTGGCCGTGCTGCTGGTGGTGTGCGTGGGCGCGCTGCTGGTCACCGCTGGCGCGCTCGATACCGCCATTCTCGCGGCCCTGATGGTGCTGGCCGTGCGCTTTGGCGAGCCATTGGCCAGCTTCGTGCTGTACGCCAAGGTCATCGACCTGATTGAAGCGGCGCTGGGCAAGATCGACGCCCTGCTGCGCATCGCCCCGCTGCCACAGGCCACGCCAGCGGCCCAGCCGCAAGGCTTTGCCATCGCCATCGAAAACGTGGACTTTCGCTATGCCAATGCCAGCGCGCAGACCTTGCACGGCATCAGCGCCCAATTGCCAGAGCGCAGCCTGACCGCGCTGGTTGGCCCCTCGGGCAGCGGCAAAAGCACGCTGGCGCGCCTGCTGCTGCGCCATGCCGATCCACAGGCCGGGCGCATCACCATCGGCGGCGCCGATCTGCGCGCCCTGACGCCAGAGCAGCTCAACGGGATGATTTCCGTGGTGTTCCAGGAGGTGTATCTGTTTGACGACAGCATCCTGGCCAACATCCGCATGGCCAGGCCCGAGGCGAGCGACGCGCAGGTGCGCGCTGCGGCGCAAGCGGCCTGCTGCCACGAGTTCATCAGCCGACTGCCGCAAGGCTATGACACCCGCGTGGGCGAGATCGGCGCGCGGCTCTCGGGCGGCGAACGCCAGCGCATCAGCATTGCCCGCGCCATGCTCAAGGACGCGCCCATCGTCATCCTCGACGAACCCACCGCCGCGCTGGATACCGAAAGCGAAATCGCCGTCCAGGCCGCCATCGACGCGCTGGTGCGCAGCCGCACCGTGATCGTGATCGCCCACCGCCTCAGCACCATCGCCGCTGCCGACCAGATTCTGGTGCTGGACGACGGCCGCATCACCGAGCGCGGCCGGCATGCGCAATTGCTCGCGGGCAACGGGCGCTACGCCCGCATGTGGCGCGCCAGCGAAAGCGCCAAGCACTGGAGCGCCCACCGCGCGCCCGAATCCCGCCAATCCGGCCAATCCCCCCATACCCCCTCACCGACAGGAGACTGAACCATGCGCCTTCATCCACCTTTTGCCCTGTGCTGCCTCAGCCTGGCGCTGCTGCCAGCGTATGCCGCGCAAGCGGGCGACAACGCGCAACCAGAGCGCGATGCAATCACGCTGCCCGCCGTCGTCGTCTCGGCCAGCAAGCGCGACGCCGAGCTGGAACAACTCAACGGCGCCGCCAACGTCGCCAGCCGTTGGGCGCTGGAGGATGCCCAGGTGGCCAGCACGCAGGAACTGGGGCGCGTGTTCCCCGAGCTGCAAATGGCCTACAGCGGCAGCCAGCTCTATCCGCAAATCACGCTGCGCGGCGTGACCTCGGCGCAGGATTTTTACAACCCGGCGCTGACGGTGTACGTCGATGGCGTGCCGCAGGTGCCCACCGCCGCGCTGCAATCTCTGCTGGACGTCGAGCAGGTGGAACTGCTCAAAGGCCCGCAAGGCACGCTCTACGGCAAAAGCGCCCAGGGCGGCGTGCTCAACATCGTCACGCGCCAGCCGGACAACAGCGCGCAGGCGCTGCTGCGCGCTGGCGTGGCCAGCCACCGCGGGCACCAGGCGCAGGCCAACATCTCCGGCCCGCTGGTGCGCGATCTGCTCTACGGCGCCGCCTCGCTGTCCAGCCAGCGCACGAGCGGCCCTTTGCACAGCGACGTACTCGGCTCTGATCTGGGCGGCTCGCGCTCGCGCGCCGGTCGGCTCAAGCTGCGGCTGGCGCCCGCCGCTGCCCCCTGGGAGCTGGGCCTTGCCGCCGCGCGCGACTGCATGCGCGGCCAGCAAGACGTTTACACCCCTTTCGACGCCATCGACGCACGCACCGCCTATACCATGCCCGGCCTGCCCGAAGCCTGGCGCGAAGTGCGCCAGCAGCGCTGCACCAACAGCCTCACCGGCTCAGGCCAGTACCAGTGGCAGGACTGGCAACTCAGCGCCATTGCCAGCACGCAGCGGCTGCACCTGGATGCGCGGCAATTTCCCTTTGCCATGCAATATTCCTGGCAGCCCGAGCACTGGCGGCAAAACGTGCAGGAACTGCGCCTGGCCACCCGGGCTGGCGTTGCGCGGCGCTGGGATGGCGTATTCGGCCTGTACCGGCAGGACGTGCGCCAGCAGCGCGACTACACCATCGACCTGGTTTTGCCCGCACACAGCCCCATGCTGCACAGCCACTCGCACAACCGCAGCGAAACCCTGGCCGCCTACGGCGACATCACCTGGCGCCTCAGCCAAAAGCTGGACGTGACCGGCGGGCTGCGCCTCTCGCGCGACAGCGCCCGCACCCGTTTTGATGGGCACATGATGGGCAGCCCCGTCGCAGGCCAGCGCCGCACGCACGAGCACACCACCTTGGGCCATCTGGCCGCGGGCTACCAGTTCAGCAGCGCCTGGCGCGGCTACCTCAACCTGGCGCAAGGCTACAAACCAGCGGGCTACAACCTCGCACCCACCAGCCTGGCCGATGCCGAAGGCTTTGGCCGCGAGCGCTCCACCAACATCGAAGCGGGCGCGCGCTACAGCACCGACCACCTGAACCTGACGCTGGCGCTCTACCGCATCGCCACGCGCGACGCCCAGCTCTACGGCGACAGCCAGATGGGCTACCAAACCCTGAAAAACGTCGGCGATACCCGCTCCAGCGGTCTGGAACTATCGGCCCAGTGGCGCGCCAGCCCGGCATGGACGCTGGCGGCCTCGGGCTTCGTCAACCAGGCGCGCTTTCGGCGCTACAGCGCCAGCAGTTGCCAAGGCTGCGGGCGCAACCGCGTCCCCTTCACCCCCAGCCACGGTCTGAGCCTGAGCGCCACGGGCCGCGTGCCACTGGGCCAGACCACGCTGCGCCCGCAACTGCGCCTGCGCCACACCGGCGCGCACTATTTCGACAGCGCCAATGCGCTCAAGCAAAAGGCCTACACCTTGGTGGACGCCGCACTGGCCTGGAGCCCATCGCCCCAACTGGAGCTGAGCCTTTACGCGCACAACCTGACGGACAAACGCTACCGCAGCTATGGCTTTGCCTACGGCCCGCTGGGCAGCTTTGCGCAAGTGGCGCCGGGCAGAAGCCTGGGGCTGACGGTGACCTGGGCGTATTGAAAAGAGAAAAAACGCGGCCTGGCAGCGGCTGAAAAGGATGTCGCCAAGCCGCCCGTGTTTTGGGCCGCCCATGGGGTTGGGAGAGTCGGATCAAAATGGGGGTGCAGTGAGGCATGAAGCCTCTATTAACAAATCAATAGTAAAAATCATTTCAATACGTAATTGCCGAAACATGGTAATTTGTTTTACTTTTGATTTGTAATTTATCTGCAATTCATCCTGCGCCAAACAGCCGTTGCTTGAGCTGGTGCAGCTTGTCGCGCAGCGCGGCGGCTTGCTCGAACTCCAGATTGCGGGCGTGCTCCAGCATTTTTTTCTCCAGCCGTTTGATTTCGCGCGCGGCTTCTTTCTCGCTCATCTCCAGCAGTTCGCCCGCGTAGGCGGCGTGCTCGGCCTGGGTTTGCTGCTGCTCGCGGGCTTTTTCGCTGTAAACGCCGTCGATCAAATCGCGCACATCCTTGCGGATGGTGCGCGGGGTGATGCCGTGGGCCTGGTTGTGGGCCATTTGCTTTTCGCGCCGCCGCGCGGTCTCCTGAATGGCTTTTTTCATGGAGTCGGTGATGCGGTCGGCGTACAAAATGGCTTTGCCGCGCGCGTTGCGGGCGGCGCGGCCAATGGTCTGGATCAGGCTGCGCTCGGCGCGCAAAAAGCCTTCCTTGTCGGCATCCAGAATGGCCACCAGCGAGACTTCGGGGATGTCCAGCCCCTCGCGCAGCAGGTTGATGCCCACCAGCACGTCAAACGTGCCCAGGCGCAAGTCGCGGATGATTTCCACGCGCTCGACCGTGTCCACATCGCTGTGCAGATAGCGCACCTTGACGCCGTTTTCCGTCAGGTAGTCGGTGAGCTGCTCGGCCATGCGTTTGGTCAGCGTGGTGATGAGCACGCGATCGCCCTGCTCGGTGCGCAGGCGGATTTCCTGCAATACATCATCGACTTGGGTGGTGGCAGGGCGCACCTGCACCTCGGGGTCCAGCAGGCCAGTGGGGCGCACGATTTGCTCGACGACTTTGCTGGCGTGCTCTTGCTCATAGGCCGCGGGCGTGGCCGAGACGAACACGACCTGGCGCATGCGCTGCTCGAATTCGGCGAACTTCAGCGGCCGGTTGTCCAGCGCGCTGGGCAGGCGAAAGCCGTAATCGACCAGGGTTTGCTTGCGCGAGCGGTCGCCGTTGTACATGGCGTTGAGCTGGCCGATCATCTGGTGGCTCTCGTCCAGAAACATCACCGCATCGGCGGGCAGGTAGTCGGTGAGCGTGGGCGGCGGCTCGCCAGGCTGCGCGCCCGAGAGGTGGCGGCTGTAGTTCTCGATGCCTTTGCAGTGGCCCACTTCGGCGAGCATTTCCAGGTCAAAGCGCGTGCGCTGCTCCAGCCGCTGGGCTTCGACCAGCTTGCCCATCTCGTAAAGCTGCTCCAGGCGCTCGCTTAGCTCAATCTTGATGGCCTCCACCGCGGCCAGCACCTTCTCGCGCGGCGTGGCGTAGTGGCTGGTGGGGTAGAGCACGAAGCGCGGCACTTTCTGCACCACGCGGCCGGTGAGCGGGTCGAACAAGTGCAGCGCCTCCACCTCGTCATCGAACAGCTCAATGCGCAGCGCCAGCTCGGAGTTTTCCGACGGGAACACGTCGATGGTGTCGCCGCGCACGCGAAAGGTGCCGCGCGCAAAATCCATGTCGCTGCGCCGGTACTGCATGCGCACCAGTTGCGCAATCAAGTCGCGCTGGTTGGCCAGGCCGCCGCCGCGCAGAATCAGCCGCATCTGCATGTAATCCTCGGGCGCGCCAATGCCGTAGATGGCGCTGACGGTGGCCACGATCACCACGTCGCGCCGCTCCAGCACGCTTTTGGTGGCCGAGAGGCGCATTTGCTCGATCTGGTCGTTGATGGCGGAGTCTTTCTCGATGAACAAATCGCGCTGCGGCACGTAGGCTTCGGGCTGGTAATAGTCGTAGTAGCTGACGAAGTACTCCACCGCGTTTTTGGGGAAGAACTCGCGGAACTCGCTGTAGAGCTGCGCCGCCAGCGTTTTGTTGGGCGCGAACACGATGGCCGGCCGCCCCAGCCGCGCAATCACGTTGGCCATGGTGAAGGTCTTGCCCGAGCCGGTCACGCCCAGCAAGGTCTGGAACACCTCGCCATCCTGCACCCCCTCCACCAGCCCGGCAATCGCCGTGGGCTGGTCGCCCGCAGGCGGGTAGGGCTGGAAAAGCTGGAAGGGGGAATCGGGGAAGGTGACGAATTGGCCTTGGGCCGGAGTGGCGGGGGAGGACATGGGGTTCAGAAAAGGCTTTCAGTTTCGGCCATGTTTTTGCTGCACATGCTGGCGCCAGGCGCTTTTTCCGTCCTCTTGCAGACCGTCGTGCAGCGCACCCAGAAGGCGGGCCGTGACAGGCGCGACGGGCTTGGCAGGCGTATCCAGCGAGGCAGACGAGGCCCCGGGCGCGGGAAGCTGCGCCAGCTGGGCGAAATAGTCCTCCACCAGCGCCGCAACGGATTGGCCCTCGCGCTCGGCATAAGCCTCGACCTGGCGGAGAAGCTCGGTATCCAACCAGAGGGTGAGTTGGGTTTGCATGGATGTGGTTTGTTCAAAAACCTGCCTTGTTCAGGCGGGCGTATGCGTCGCAGCCATCTTGATCGCCGTTGTCACAGGCTTGGCCGTACCACTCTTTGGCTGTGGCAGTGTTTTGTCTGACGCCTTTGCCTTGGGCGTACGACACCCCCAGGTTGTATTGCGCATTTGCCAACCCCTGCTGCGCGGCTTTGCGAAACCACTCCACGGCCTGGGCATAGTCTTGGCGCACGCCTTGGCCTTGGGCATAACTCACCCCCAGGTTGAATTGCGCTTCCGCATGCCCCTGTTGCGCGGCTTTGCGAAACCACTCCACGGCCTGGGCATAGTCCTGGCGCACTCCTCGGCCTTGGTCGTACATCATCCCCAGGTTCAATTGCGCTTCCGCAAGCCCCTGCTGCGCGGCTTTGCGGTACCACTCCACGGCCTGGGCATCGTCCTGGCGCACGCCTTGGCCTTGGGCATAACTCACCCCCAGGTTGAATTGCGCATCCGCATCCCCTTGCTGCGCGGCTTTTCGAAACCACTCCACAACCTGGACATCGTCCTGGCGCACTCTTTCGCCCCTGGTGTACATCATCCCCAAGATGAATTGCGCATCTCCATGCCCTTGCTGGGCGGCTTTGCGGTACCACTGCACAGCCTGGGCATCGTCCTGGCGCACGCCCAAGCCTTGTTCATAGAGCTGCCCCAAGAAGTACTGCGCATGAACATCGCCTTTCTGCGCCCTGGCCTGAATGGCGGCGATTTCTTCAGCTTCATCAGCCCGCGCCCAGGGCGAAAAGGCCAGACTGGCTGCCAGCAGCGCGGCGATGCAGGCGATGCGGTTCAGGTTCACGGCAGGCTCCTTTCTTTCGCTTGGGCAGTTTCGATTTTCATGAAGGCACTGCTTGCAAGAGCGGCTTGCAGCCGTCATGCCTGCGGAGTGCCCGCCCTCGCGGGCATGACGGGAAATGTTCCATGCACTCATCAAGGCGCACAAAGCCGGGCGCAAACGCCCATCACCCCAACGCCGCAATCACTTCCGGCGGGGCTTGCACCAGTTCGATCAGCACGCCTTCGCCGGCGATGGGGAATTCGTCGTTGGCTTTGGGGTGCAGGAAGGCGATGTCGTAGCCGGCTGCGCCTTTGCGGATGCCGCCGGGGGCCATGCGCACGCCCTGGGCGGCCAGCCACTCGAGGGCTTTGGGCAGGTCGTCCACCCACAGGCCGATGTGGTTGAGCGGGGTGGCGTGTACGGCGGGTTTGCCTTCGGGGTTGATGGGTTGCATCAGATCGACTTCGACTTTGCAGGGGCCTTGGCCCATGCTGAGGATGTCTTCATCGACGTTTTCCCGCTCGCTGCGGAAGTTGCCGGTGACTTCCAGCCCGAGGGCATCGACCCACAGGCGTTTGAGGATGTCTTTGCTCAGGCCGCCGATGGCGATTTGCTGGATGCCGAGGACTTTGAAGGGGCGCGCTTGGATGCTCATGGTGTGTCTCTCCTTGAAAAATGTCAGCTGCCGCAGCCACAGCCGCCGCTGCTTTGGTTTTGGCCCTGGCCGCTGCCGCAACCGCCGCCTGCGCTGTGCGCATGGGGGTGGGCGTGTGAGTGGCCGTGTTCGGGTTGCACCTGGGTGTGGCGGCCGTTGATGCCGAGTTTGGCGAGCAGGCGGGCGTCGTCGCTGGCCTCGGGGTTGCCGGTGACGAGCAATTTGTCGCCGTAGAAGATGGAGTTGGCCCCGGCCAGAAAGCACAGGGCTTGCACGGCTTCGCCCAGTTGCTGGCGGCCTGCGGAGAGGCGCACGCGCGCTTTGGGCATGGTGATGCGGGCCACGGCGATGATGCGCACGAAGTCCAGCGGATCGACGGGGTCGGAATCGGCCAGCGGCGTGCCGGGCACGGGCACCAGGCTGTTGATGGGCACGGATTCGGGATACGGGTCGAGGTTGGCGAGCTGCGCGATCAGCCCGGCGCGGTGCACGGGCGCTTCGCCCATGCCGATGATGCCGCCGCAGCAGACGCTGATGCCTGCATCGCGCACGGCTTGCAGGGTGTCGAGGCGGTCCTGGTAGTTGCGGGTATCGACCACGGTTTGGTAGTACTCGGGCGCGGTGTCGAGGTTGTGGTTGTAGTAGTCCAGCCCGGCGGCGCGCAGGGCTTTGGCCTGGTGGGGCTGGAGCATGCCCATGGTGGCGCAGGTTTCCATGCCCAGGCCCTTGACGGCGGCAATGAGTTCGACGACTTTTTCGATGTCGCGGTCTTTGGGCGCGCGCCAGGCTGCGCCCATGCAAAAGCGGGTGGCGCCTGCGTCCTTGGCGGCCTGGGCGGCGGCGGTGACTTCATCCACGCTCAGGAGTTTTTGCGCTTTCACGCCGGTGTCGTACTCGGCCGATTGCGGGCAGTAGCCGCAGTTCTCGGGGCAACCGCCGGTTTTGACGGAGAGCAGCGTGGCCAGCTCCACATCGCCCTGGGGCCAGTGCTGGCGGTGCACGGTCTGGGCCTGGTAGAGCAAGTCCATGAAAGGCAAATCCAGCAGTTGCTGGATGGCCTCCACACTCCAGCGTTGGGGCTTGCTCGGGGCCGGGCGCGGTTGGGCGGGTTTGTGAAAGACCAGCGGCTGGCTGCTGCCCAGGCTGGCCGAGGCATCGGCGGCGGTGGCGTCTTCTGTGTACATGGATGAGGCTCTCCAACGGGGTGTCTGGTTTATTTTACAAATCAAAAAGAAACAAAATGCCCTTGTTTCGGCATGATGTGTATAGAGTGATTTTTATTTTGATTCATAAAACACAAGCAGCCGCAGGCGGTTGGCCTGCGGCTGGCGCTATGGGCGGGGCGGCTTATTCAAATTCAAGAATGACTTGATCGACGGCCAGCGATTCGCCCTTGGCGGCGGCGATTTTGCTGACCACGCCGTCCTGCGCGGCAAACAGCACGTTTTCCATCTTCATGGCTTCGATCACGGCCAAGCGCTCGCCGGCCTGCACCTTTTGCCCCGGCTCGACCTCGACCTTGACCAGCAGGCCCGGCATGGGCGAGAGCAGGTATTTGGAGAGATCGGGCGGCGCCTTGAACGGCATGATGCGAAACAGCTCGGCACGGCGCGCCGAGAGCACCAAAGTCTCGATCTGGCGGCCGTTGTGATTGATGCGCAGCGCCAGCGGGTTTTTGCCCACGCCGCGCTCGATCTGCGCCGTGAAGGGCTGGCCGTTGACGGTGCCTTGCACCGCGATTTGGTGCCCCATGGGGGTTTGCGCTTGCAGCGTGTAGCGCTTGCCATTGACGACGACCACGGCTTTGTCGCCATCTTCGTGCGCGTATTGCTCGATCAGCGCATCGGTGTAGATGTGCTGGCCCTGGCGCGCATCGAGTTCGATGACGACAAATTCCTTGCCCACGCGCACTTCCTGCCCGGCGAATTGGCCGGAGATGCGGCTGGCGCGGTCGCGAAAGCGCACGGTCGTCCACGCCGCCAGCGCTTGCAGGAATTCAGGCTCGTCATGGTGCACATCCTCGGCGTGAAAGCCCTCGGGGTAGTGCTGGGCGATAAAGCCGGTGTTGAAGTTGCCCGAGACGAAATCGGGGTGCGAGAGCAGCGCCGCCTGGAAGGGGATGTTGCTGTTGATGCCGCGGATGACGAAGCCGTTGAGCGCCTCGCGCATGCGGGCGATGGCGTCCGCGCGGTCTTTGCCGTGCACGATGAGCTTGGCGATCATGGAGTCGTAGTACATCGGGATTTCGCCGCCTTCGTACACGCCCGTATCCACGCGCACGCCCAAGTCGGTGCTGGCCTGGCCCTGAAACAGGTTTTGCTCCGGCGGCACAAAGCGCACCAGACGGCCCGTGCTGGGCAGAAAGCCGCGGAAGGGGTCTTCGGCGTTGATGCGGCACTCGATGGCCCAGCCCTCCAGCTTCACATCGGCTTGGGTGAAGGCGAGTTTTTCACCGGCGGCGATGCGGATCATTTGCTCCACCAAGTCCAGCCCGGTGATGCACTCGGTCACCGGGTGCTCCACCTGCAGGCGGGTGTTCATCTCCAGGAAGTAGAAGTCCTGGTTCTTGCCCACCACGAATTCCACCGTGCCCGCGCTTTGGTACTTCACCGCCTTGGCCAGCGCCACGGCCTGCTCGCCCATGGCCTTGCGGGTTTCGGCGCTGATGAAGGGCGAGGGCGCTTCCTCGATCACCTTCTGGTGGCGGCGCTGGATGGAGCATTCGCGCTCGTGCAGATAGACCACGTTGCCGTGCGCATCGCCCAGCACCTGGATTTCGATGTGGCGCGGCTGCTCGACGAATTTCTCGATGAACACGCGGTCGTCGCCAAAGGAATTGCGCGCCTCGTTGCGGCAGGACTCGAAGCCCTCCAGCGCCTCCTTGTCGTTGAAGGCCACGCGCAAGCCCTTGCCGCCGCCGCCCGCGCTGGCCTTGATCATCACGGGGTAGCCAATGCCCTTGGCGATTTCCACGGCCTGCTCGGCAGTGTCGATCGGATCGTTGTAGCCGGGGATGGTGTTGACCTTGGCCTCGTTGGCCAGCTTCTTGGAGGCGATCTTGTCACCCATGGCGGCAATGGCCTCGTATTTGGGGCCGATGAAGGCGATGCCGTTTTCCTCCACCTTGCGCGCGAACTCCTCGTTCTCGCTCAAGAAGCCATAGCCGGGGTGGATGGCCTCAGCCCCCGTGGCCTTGGCCACCTCGATGATCTTGTCGCCCAGCAGGTAGGACTCGCGCGAAGGCGGCGGCCCCAGGCGCACGGCCTCGTCGGCCATTTGCACAAAGCGCGCCTCCTTGTCGGCGTCGGAATACACGGCCACGGTGGCAATGCCCATTTTCTGGGCCGTGGCAATGACGCGGCAGGCGATTTCGCCGCGGTTGGCGATGAGGATTTTTTTGAACATGGCAAAGACCCTTTCAGCTAATCACCTGCGTGGGAGCGGCGAAATCGCCTGCCTGCGCTGCGCGCAGCAGGCCATTTGGCGAAACGGTGTTTTCGCCGCAGTTGGCGATGAGGATTTTTTTGAACATGGTGAATTTCCTTGAATATCTCTTGCGATTCAGTCTGAAGCCTGCGCCAACAGCGCCTTGCGCTGTGCTGTGAACGCACTCCAGTGTTGTGCTGGGCCGCCATTCATGAATGCATGCGCGGCCATGAAGATATCGAACACACAAGGGTCATGGAGCTGACCGGCAGGCGTGCGCAAAGCGCGGTAGGCAAGCAGTGGATCCATGCGGCGCACCGCGTCGGGCGTATCGATACCGATGCTGCACAGATCCGCAGCCGTTGAGGCACCGACATTGGGGATGTCGGTCAACCTCACGGCAGTTTCGGCACAGAGCGCTTTGGGCATGGGCAAAAGCGACCGCAATTACAGCGGAATGTTGTCGTGCTTGCGCCAGGGGTTTTCCAACTGCTTGTCCTTGAGCATGGTCAGGCTGCGGCAAATGCGCTTGCGGGTTTCGTGCGGCTGGATGACGTCGTCGATGAAGCCGCGCGCGCCTGCAACAAAGGGGTTGGCAAAGCGGGCTTTGTATTCGGCTTCGCGGGCGGCGAGTTTTTCCGGGTCGTTCTTGTCCTGGCGGAAGATGATTTCCACCGCGCCCTTGGCGCCCATGACGGCGATTTCGGCGTTGGGCCAGGCCAGGTTGACGTCGCCGCGCAGGTGCTTGGAGGCCATCACGTCGTAGGCGCCGCCATAGGCTTTGCGGGTGATGACGGTGATCTTGGGCACGGTGGCCTCGGCGTAGGCAAAAAGCAGCTTGGCGCCGTGCTTGATGATGCCGCCGTATTCCTGTGCGGTGCCGGGCATGAAGCCGGGCACGTCCACAAAGGTGACGATGGGGATGTTGAAGGCGTCGCAAAAGCGCACGAAGCGCCCGGCCTTAATGCTGCTCTTGATGTCCAGGCAGCCGGCCAGCACCAGCGGCTGGTTGGCGACGATGCCCACGGTCTGGCCGTTCATGCGCGCCAGGCCAATGACGATGTTCTTGGCGTAGTCCGGTTGCAGCTCGAAGAAGTCGTCGTTGTCCACGACTTTGAGGATGAGCTCCTTGATGTCGTAGGGCAGGTTGGGGTTGGCGGGCACCAGGGTGTCGAGGCTGTAGTCCATGCGGTCGGCCGGGTCGCTGGTGGGGCGCACGGGCGGTTTTTCGCGGTTGGACAGCGGCAGGTAGTTGTAGAGCCGGCGCACCATCATCAGGGCTTCGACGTCGTTCTCGAAGGCCATGTCGGCCACGCCGCTCTTGCTGCTGTGGGTGAGCGCGCCGCCAAGCTCTTCGGCGGTGACTTCTTCGTGGGTGACGGTTTTGACCACATCTGGGCCGGTGACGAACATGTAGCTCGAATCCTTGACCATGAAGATGAAGTCGGTCATGGCCGGCGAATACACCGCGCCGCCTGCGCAGGGGCCCATGATGACGCTGATTTGCGGCACGACGCCCGAGGCCAGCACGTTTTGCTGGAACACATCGGCATAGCCGCCCAGCGAGGCCACGCCTTCCTGGATGCGCGCGCCGCCCGAGTCGTTCAGGCCGATGACGGGGGCGCCGACCTTCATGGCCTGCTGCATGATCTTGACGATTTTCTCGGCATGGGCTTCGGAGAGCGCGCCGCCGAAGACGGTGAAGTCCTGGCTGAAGACGAACACCAGGCGGCCGTTGATCATGCCGTAGCCGGTGACGACGCCGTCGCCGGGGATTTTGGTGTCCTGCATGCCGAAGTCGGCACAGCGGTGCTCGACGAACATGTCCCATTCTTCAAACGTGCCTTCATCGAGCAGCAGCTCGATGCGCTCGCGCGCGGTGAGTTTGCCTTTGGCGTGCTGCGCGTCGATGCGCTTTTGCCCGCCGCCCAGACGGGCCTGGGCGCGTTTTTCTCGGAGTTTTTCAACGATGTCTTGCATGGTCTTCCTTCGGATCAATCAAATGGGTGGGCGCGGCGTGCGCGGGCGATGGGGCGCTTTCCGCAATATTTTACAAATCAAAAGGAAAAGAAAATAATATGTTTCGGCATATTGGGTATAAATTCGTTTTTCCTTGATTTGTAATTTGGGTGTTTGGGCGTTGTGGCGGCTTCACGTGCTGCCGGGCGCGGAAAGCGCCGCCGCCGCGCCATAGGCATCGAGCAGTTGGCGCGCGGCGGTGGAGGCGGCCAACTGGCCGCCCAGCACTTGCTGCTGCAATTGCGGCAGGCGCTGGCGCACGGCTTCGTGCTGGCGGAAGGCGAGTTTGAGGCCGGCGTCGATGCGCTCCCACATCCAGGCCATGTTCTGGCGCTGGCGGCGCAGGGGCAGCTCGCCATTGTCGGTCTGCAACTGGCGGTATTGGCGCACTTCGGCCCAAAAATTTTCCACGCCCTGGCCCAGCAAGGCGCTGATTTGGATGACGCTGGGCGACCAGTGCCGCCCATCGTGCTGCTCGGCCGTGCCGTGCATGCCCAAAAGGCGCAGCGAGGAGGTGATTTGCGCCTGCGCGCGCGTGGCGGCTTTGGGGTCGATATCGGCTTTGTTGATGACCACCAGGTCGGCCATTTCCATCACGCCTTTTTTGATGGCTTGCAAATCGTCGCCCGCGTTGGGCAGTTGCAGCAGCACGAACATGTCGGTCATGCCCCAGGCGGCGGTTTCGCTTTGGCCCACGCCGACGGTTTCCACAATCACCACGTCGTAGCCCGCAGCCTCGCACACCAGCATGGCCTCGCGGGTTTTTTCCGCCACGCCGCCCAGGTTGCCGCCGCTGGGGCTGGGGCGGATGTAGGCGCGCTCGTTGACGGAGAGCTTTTCCATGCGCGTTTTGTCGCCCAGGATGGAGCCGCCCGAGACACTGGAGGAGGGGTCGATGCTGAGCACCGCCACGCGGTGGCCTTGTTCGATCAGGTAAATGCCCAGGGCCTCGATGAAGGTGGATTTACCCACGCCAGGCACGCCGCTGATGCCCAGGCGCAAGGCTTTGCCGGTATGCGGCAGCAGTTGCGTGAGCAGCTCATCGCCCTGCGCGCGGTGGTCGGCGCGGGTGGATTCCAGCAGCGTGATGGCTTTGGCCATGGCGCGGCGTTGCTGCGCGGCGTTGCCGTGCAGGATGTGGTCCAACAAAGGGAGGGTCATGCGGTGCTGCCTCACAAAATCTCGAATGCCCGGCCATCGGGCAGGCGGTAGCGCGAGAAGTCGCGCACATCCAGGGGCATGATACGGTTGACACCCGTCTGCGCCGCCAAGTCAACCAGCGAAGCGTCAGCGAAATCCATATCGGTTCGGGGCAGCTCGGTATAGCGTTGCATGGCTAGCAGCAACTGCGGCAGTTGGGCTGCATCCATGGGGAAAACGGCCACCCCGCCTTCAGCTACCCAACGCAGCATGCGCCAGCGCCTATCGGGGCGCAAAAAATGGCAAGCCTCTACCACGCAAGGCCAGGTGCTGCAAAGACGCCAGTCGCTGCCGGCATCTGCCAGCAAACCGGTGTAATGGCGGTGCGCGTAGGACTCGGGGGCGTACAAGGCCACCAGTGCCCCCGTATCGATCAACACCACATTCATGGCGCTGCCTGCTCTTGCCCATCGGCTTGCCAAGGCTTGCCTTCACGGCGGGCTTGCTGGAAGGCCTCCCAATCGTGTTGGGCAGCGTCGTGCCGGGCTTGCAATAGCGCGCGCAAACGGTCTGCATCACTGGTCGGCGCGCCTGCATCCACCGCAGATGCCGCTGAAAAAGCCTGTGCAATTCTTTGCATTTGCGGGTCTTGCGCAGACTCTGCTTCGATCTTCAGCAAGAGCTGGTAAGGGTTTTTGCGCCCCAGCGCGCGCTCCACCGCGTCGATGATGAATTGCGACTTGGTGATGCCTTTGCGTTGCGCGGCCAGCTCCAGCTCTTTTTCCAGCAGCGGCTCCATGTGAACGGATACGGCCATGGTGTACCTCCCCAATGGATTGAAATGCCGTGTCAACCGACAAAGCGCTCTGGCCTTCAGGCCACGGCCTTCCTGATCTGCTCCAGCACATCCTTGGCGCTGGCCGGGATGGGGGTGCCCGGGCCGTAGATGCCCTTGACGCCCGCCTCGTAGAGGAAGTCGTAGTCCTGCGCCGGAATCACGCCGCCGACGAAGACGATGATGTCGTCTGCGCCTTGCTTTTTCAGCTCGGCAATGATGGCGGGCACCAGGGTTTTGTGGCCTGCGGCCAGGGTGGAGATGCCCACGGCATGCACGTCGTTCTCAATGGCTTGGCGAGCGCATTCCTCGGGCGTCTGGAACAGCGGGCCCATGTCCACGTCGTAGCCCAGGTCGGCATAGGCGGTCGCCACCACTTTGGCGCCGCGGTCGTGCCCGTCCTGGCCGAGCTTGGCAATCATCACGCGCGGGCGGCGGCCTTGTTCTTCGGCAAATTGGTTGATTTCCTGCTTGAGTTTGTCCCAGCCCTCGGCCGAGTCGTAAGCGGCAGCGTACACACCTGTGACCTTTTGCGTATCGGCGCGGTGGCGCCCAAAGACTTTTTCCAGCGCATCAGAAACTTCGCCCACCGTGGCGCGCAGGCGGATGGCTTTGATGGACAAATCCAGCAAGTTGCCTTGGCCGCTCTCGGCCGCGGCAGTCAGCGCATCCAACGCGGCCTGCACGGCGGCGCTGTCGCGGGTTTCGCGGATTTTTTTCAGCCGCGCGATCTGGCCATTGCGCACTTTCATGTTGTCGATTTCCAGGATTTCGACCGGGTCTTCCTTGGCCAGCTTGTATTTATTGACGCCAACGATTACGTCCTTGCCGCTGTCGATGCGCGCTTGTTTTTCAGCGGCGGCGGCTTCGATCTTGAGCTTGGCCCAGCCGGAATCGACCGCTTGCGTCATGCCGCCCATTTGCTCGACTTCTTCAATGATGGCCCAGGCGGCATCGGCCATGTCTTGGGTGAGCTTTTCCATCAGGTAGCTGCCCGCCCAGGGATCGACCACGCTGGTGATGTGCGTCTCTTCCTGGATGATGAGCTGGGTGTTGCGCGCAATGCGGGCGGAGAATTCCGTGGGCAGGGCGATGGCTTCGTCCAGCGCGTTGGTGTGCAGGCTTTGTGTGCCGCCGAAGACGGCCGCCATGGCTTCGATGGTGGTGCGCACCACGTTGTTGTAGGGGTCTTGCTCGGTCAGCGACCAGCCCGAGGTCTGGCTGTGCGTGCGCAGCATCAGGCTCTTGGGGTTCTTGGGGTTGAACTCCTTCATGATGCGGCACCACAGCAGGCGCGCGGCGCGCATCTTGGCAATTTCCAGGTAGAAGTTCATGCCCACCGCCCAGAAGAAGGATAGGCGGCCGGCAAAGGCGTCCACGTCCATGCCCTTGGCCAGCGCGGTCTTCACGTATTCCTTGCCGTCGGCCAGCGTGAAGGCCAGCTCCAGCGACTGGTTGGCGCCCGCCTCTTGGATGTGATAGCCGGAGATGGAGATCGAGTTGAACTTGGGCATGTTCTGCGCCGTGTACTCGATGATGTCGCCGATGATGCGCATCGATGGCTTGGGCGGGTAGATGTAGGTGTTGCGCACCATGAATTCTTTGAGGATGTCGTTCTGGATCGTGCCCGCCAGCTTGTCCTGCGAAACGCCTTGCTCCTCGGCCGCCACCACGTAGCCAGCCAGAATCGGCAACACCGCACCGTTCATGGTCATGGAGACGGACACCTTGTCCAGCGGAATGCCGTCGAACAGGATTTTCATGTCCTCAACCGAATCGATGGCCACACCGGCCTTGCCCACGTCGCCCGTCACGCGCGGGTGGTCGGAATCGTAGCCGCGGTGCGTGGCCAAGTCGAACGCCACGGAAACGCCTTGACCGCCTGCGGCCAGCGCCTTTTTGTAGAAGGCGTTGGATTCTTCCGCAGTGGAAAAGCCCGCGTACTGGCGGATCGTCCAGGGGCGGCCAGCGTACATGGTGGCCTGCGGCCCGCGGATGAACGGCTCCAGCCCCGGCAGTGTGTTCGTGTAGGGCAAGTCCTTGGTGTCCTCAGCCGTGTACAGGGGCTTGACGACGATGCCATCGGGTGTGTGCCAGTTCAGGTTCTGCCAATCACCTTCAGGAGATGTTTTGTTGGCCGCCTTTTCCCAGTCGGCCATGCTGTATTGCTTGAATTCGGGTGTGGTCATAAGCGATCCCAAAGGTTGGTTTATTTCTGTTGCGAACAAGGTGCGGCTGTTTTGACGTAGATGTTTCTGCCGCATCAGGGATGCGAAAAGCGGCACAAGCTTGCAAGAGCTTGATCCTCATACGCCAGCGACTATGGCGCGCTAGTGTATGCCATTCGTAATTATGAATGCATAATTTAAGGCCTACGTCTGCAAATCCCGCTCATAGGCCATTGATGAGCTGCATCAGGCCCCATTCATGCCCGCCGCTTTCCCTCCGCCCCAGCTTGCTCGCCGCGCCTTGTACGAGGATGTGGCTGATTGGCTGCGCCAGCGCATCGCCAATCGGGCGCTTAAGCCTGGCGATTGGATTGACGAAGTGGCTATTGCGACTGAGTTGGGCATCAGCCGCACGCCCTTGCGCGAAGCGCTCAAGGTGCTGGCCGCAGAAGGCTTGATTACGATGAAAATGCGCCGCGGCGCTTATGTGGCTGAGACCAACGAGGAGGACTTGCAGGAAGTCTACGAAATGCTCAGCCTGCTTGAGGCCGACGCAGCCGCTTTTGTGGCCGCGCATGCCAGCCCAGCGCAATACGAGGCGCTTGAGCGCATTCACGAGCGGCTTGAACGCAATGCGCACAATCCGGATGCTTTTTTCAAAGCCAATGAGGAGTTTCATGTGCGCTTGCTGGAAATGGCCGCCAACCGCTGGCGTCAGCAAATGGTGGCCGACTTGCGCAAAGTCATGAAGTTGCGCCGCCATAGCTCCCTGCTGCGACAGGGGCGCATTGCGCAATCGCTGCAAGAGCACCGCGCCATCATGCGAGCGCTGCAGGAAAAAGATCCCGATGCCGCCAGAAGGCATATGGCGCAGCACATCATGAATGGCTTGGATGCTGCGCGTCCTTTGCGGGATGCATGAAGGTCTTTGAATTTTGGCTCCGGTTTTTGCGCTACAATGCGCAGCTTGATCCCCGATAGCTCAGTCGGTAGAGCGACGGACTGTTAATCCGCAGGTCCCTGGTTCGAGCCCAGGTCGGGGAGCCAATTCTTATGTTAAAAAGCAGGCCGTTCGGTCTGCTTTTTTTATGCGCGTTCAGAGCAAGAAAGCGTTTGAGATCGCGGCGGCGGGCGAAGCTTTGCTTTTGCAGGGCTTCTGATTGATAAGGATAGATTGAAGGGTTGATTTGAAATCGAGGTATTCTTATTTAGCGTGGGGATGAGGTAATTTGCTCTTTAAAGCGGGAGAGACGAATGGCGAACGAGAAAAAAAATATCGGTGAGAGAATGGATGGCAATGCAAAAAATGCGGGGTCGATGGGGTCTTCAGGTGCAAAGCGTGCGAAAAAAAATACCGATGAAGGGCAAAAAATAGGAAATCCAGCGCCTAAGCGAACCGCAGCAAAAAAAAGCGTTTCGGCCAAGGCATCTGTAGCGAAAATACCGAAAAAAAACGCAACACCCAAGTTGGCCGATGAGGCGGCGAAGCCAAAGGCGAAGAAGCAGATTACTGCGAAAAAAGTTGGTAAGGTGAGGAATAGAACATCAGCTAATATCGATGCTGAGAAAATCAAAACAGTTGCTGAAAGTTCTGTGCGTACGACATTGGCGCCGCAGGTAGTGTGGCCGTTTCCGGTGGGCAAGAAACCCTGAATATGTCTCCAATAAAAAAGCCACTTTCGGGTGGCTTTTTTATTAGAGTGATGCAGAGATTTTGAAGTTTTTATTTAATTTTTATGCGAATTATTGCAAGTCCGCACGCTGTGGATCCTATTTCTGTTCTTGAAGCTGCTTTGCTGTGTGCGCAGGAGCCTATGCGTGTGTCGCAGTTGCAAGCTCTTTTCGGCGAAGATGCGCCCGTGACGGAGACGCACATTCAGGCGTGGTTGGAGCAGTTGCAACACGATTGGCAGCGGCGTGGTCTGGAATTGGTGCAGGTTGCCAGCGGTTGGCGTTTTCAAAGTCGTTCTGCCGTATTGCCCTATTTGGGGCGGCTGGAGCCAGAGCGCACGCCGCGTTATTCTCGTGCCGCTATGGAAACATTGGCTGTCATTGCCTACCGGCAGCCCGTTACGCGCGGAGACATTGAAGAGATAAGAGGCGTAGCGGTCAATAGCCACATCATCAAGCAGTTGGAAGAGCGGGGCTGGATTGAGGTGATTGGTCACCGCGAGTCGGTGGGACGCCCGGCGTTGCTGGCGACGACGGCACAGTTTCTTGATGATTTGGGTTTGGCGTCTTTACGTGATTTGCCTGAAGTCGATGCCATGAATGAGGACACGTTGCGCCAATTGGGCATAGATTCCCCCGTGTCCAATACCGTAGAGGCAGCACTGCCTGCGCAAGAGGAGATCCAGCCGGATGCTCGCGTGGAAGCGCGGTCGCTTGCAGGGGCTGCTGGCGAGGATGAGGTAGGGCAGGGCCGTGCGAATGCGCTTGCATGCTGTACGACAATGACAGCCACAACAGAGCATTCCCATAGTTTGGAAAACGTATGAAACATCCCCAATCACCCCGCCCCGGTCGTGGCGGTCGTTTTGGCGCGGCTTCGCGCAGTGGCGCAGAGCGTCGGTCTCCGCCTCGCAAGGTAGCACCGCGTTCCTCGCCAAGGCGGGCTGAAGACGTAACGCCTTTGAACTCCTGTACTTTGGTTGGAGCAGCAGAGGCACAGTCTGCAAATTCTCATAAACGCGTATTGCAAGCCGATATGCAGCAACCCAAGCTGCACAAGGTGCTTGCGCAGGCAGGTATAGGCTCGCGCGTGGAGATGGAGGCCTTAATTGCCCAAGGGCGGGTAATGGTCAATGACAAACCGGCCCATGTGGGTCAGCGTGTGCAGCAGGGCGATCAGATCAAGGTCAATGGCAAGCCGGTGCGGCTGCGCATGGCGCAGCAAGCAACGCGCGTTTTGGCCTATCACAAGTTGGCGGGCGAAATGGTGACGCGCAACGACCCGCAAAGTCGGCCAACCGTATTTCGAAAGTTACCGCCTTTGGCTGTGGGCAAATGGCAAGCCGTAGGCCGTTTGGACTTGAACACGGAGGGGCTGCTGCTGCTGACCAATTCAGGCGATTTGGCTAATCGCTTGATGCATCCGCGTTACGGCTTAGAGCGCGAATACGCCGTGCGCATTCTCGGAGCGCTTTCCGATGAGGAGCGCGCCCAATTGCTTGAAGGGGTGCAATTGGAAGATGGCGAAGCGGCTTTCGGTTCTATCCAAGATGGTGGGGGCGAAGGGGTGAATCAGTGGTACCGCGTCACGATTTCTGAGGGGCGTAACCGCGAAGTGCGTCGCATGATGGAGGCCGTTGGTCATGCCGTCAGCCGCTTGATTCGTATTCGTTATGGCAGTGTGGTGTTGATGCGCGGTTTGCGCCGAGGCGCTTGGTATGAGTTGCCTGATGCCGACGTGGCGCGTTTAATGGATGAGGTAGGGCTTGAGCCGCCTGTGCCGATGGGCCGCGGTAGGGTGCGGCGTGTGCCGGACCGAAAAACTGGAGCCGGCCGGTCTGCGCCATCCTCAGCGGCGGAGGTTAAAAGCGTTGGCAAGCCTGTTCGGATGCTCGCCGGGCGAGGCGGCGTATCCGCTTCGCAGGGGTACATTGGTGAGGCTGGCATTTACAAGCCCCAAGCCCAGCGGGGCAAGGGCAAAGGCCGTGGAAAAGCGAAACGCGCCCGCTGATGGCGCTGGTGCGTCAGCGCATGCCCCCGCCTTTGGGTAATACGAAGTCGTTAGAATGCGCGGTTTTCTTCAACTTAGCTCCAAAAGGAACATAACGATGGCTATCGAACGCACTCTCTCCATCATCAAACCTGACGCAGTCGCCAAAAATGTGATTGGTCAGATCTACGCTCGTTTTGAGAATGCGGGCCTGAAGATTGCTGCCGCTCGCATGATTCACCTTTCGCGCCAAGAAGCGGAGCAGTTCTATGCTGTGCACAAAGAGCGTCCGTTTTTCAAGGATCTGGTGGACTTCATGATCTCCGGCCCAGTCATGGTTCAAGTGCTGGAAGGTGAGAACGCCATTGCTAAAAATCGTGAGTTGATGGGGGCGACCGACCCGAAAAAGGCCGATGCAGGCACCATCCGTGCGGACTTTGCAGACAGCATTGATGCCAATGCTGTGCATGGCTCCGACGCTCCGGAAACAGCTGCAGTGGAAGTGGCTTTCTTCTTCCCTGGTCTGAATATTTATTCCCGTTGATTGGTGTGCGCGTTGACCTGGCTGAAGCAAAGCCTGTTGGGAATCTTGGTGCGCTTGGGCAAGTCGCCTTCTTGCATGTGTAGTGAAGGTTGCCCAAGTTCGCTTCCCTTGACAGGTTCTTGGGTTTTGCCTGGTAACGTGCCGTTCGCCCAGCTTCAATATGAACAGCGCCCCTTCTAAAACCAACCTCCTTGGGCTAGACCATGAGGGTCTGGTGGCATTTTGTGCTGCGCTGGGCGAAAAAAAATTTCGCGCAACGCAACTTTATCGTTGGATTCACCAACGTGGGGTAGCCGATTTCGAGGCCATGTCCGATTTGGCCAAATCCTTGCGCGCCAAGCTGGCGGAGTGTGCTTACATACAAGCCCTTCCCGTGCTGACAGAGCGCGCTTCCCGCGACGGCACCATCAAATGGTTGTTTGACGTCGGGGAAGGGAATGCGGTCGAAGCCGTCTTTATCCCCGAGAAAGACCGGGCGACGCTATGCATTTCTTCACAAGCAGGATGCGCAATTGGCTGCCGCTTTTGCTCTACAGGGCATCAGGGATTCAGCCGCAATTTGACGGCGGCAGAAATTGTTGCGCAGCTTTGGTATGCCGAGCACGAGCTGCGCAGGCGCCACAAAACCAGTGAACGCCAAATCAGCAATGTGGTGATGATGGGGATGGGCGAGCCGTTGCAGAATTTCGGGCAACTGGTTCCGGCCTTGCGCACCATGCTGGATGACAACGGCTACGGCTTGTCGCGCCGACGGGTGACAGTATCGACTTCGGGCATCGTGCCGATGATGGATCGCCTGGCGCAGCAAGTGCCTGTTGCTTTGGCGGTTTCCTTGCATGCACCGCAGGATCCGCTGCGCGATTCGCTGGTGCCGCTCAATAAGAAATACCCTTTGGCCGAGTTGATGGCAGCGTGCCGACGCTACCTGCAGTATGCGCCACGCGACTTCATCACTTTTGAGTACTGCATGCTTGCAGGAGTCAACGACCAGCCCGAGCATGCCCAAGCCTTGCTTGACTTGTTGAATACGGATGGGCTGGGTGTAGGCTGGTGCAAGCTCAATCTGATTCCATTTAACCCTTTCCCCGATTCAGGGCTGGTGTGCTCTACGCCGCACGATGTTCAGGCATTCGCCAAGGTGTTGCTTGATGCGGGAGTGGTGGTGACCGTGCGTAAAACCCGTGGGGACGACATCGACGCAGCCTGTGGCCAGTTGGCAGGCGAAGTGAAAGATCGCACCAGAGCGGTGGTGCGCATGCAGCGCAAGCGCGATGCCGTGCCTTTGTGATGGTGAATCTGTGGAGATAGGGCGATGAGCAAAAAAGCATGGGGTTGTGGAACGCGCCATATTGCGATGGCAATGCTGGCGTGTGTACTGAGCGCTTGTGAAACATCGCGGGTGACCTCCACCGTACATCCTGGCGCAGATGGGGCTTTGACCGTGCCTCGATCGAGCGCGGATGTGCGCCGCGCAGCGCAAACGCGTTTGGAGCTTGCGGCGGAGTATCTGCGGGTTGGGCGTAATGAGGTGGCCATTGAGGAGGCCAACCAGGCGCTCGCTTTGGACTCTGGCTTGACCGATGCATACATGGTGCGTGGCATGGCCCATGCACAGCGGGGCGACTATGTCAGCGCAGAGGCCGATTTCTCTCGCATCTTGCGTGCCAAGAGCAACGATCCCGATGTGCTGCACAACTATGGCGGGCTGCTGTGCCAATTGCGCCGTTTTGACGAAGCCATCACGTATTTCGACCGCGTGCTGGCGATGCCCGGCCAGGCTGCTGCTGCTCGCACGTTGATGGCCAAAGGTTTGTGCTTGCAAGGTGCGGGCCAAACGCGTGCCGCTGTAGCCACGCTGGAGCAGGCGTACAGGGTGGATCCGCGCAACCCTGTGGTGGCGTACAACTTGGCCAAGATGCATTACGACGCAGGGCAAGTCAGCCAGGCGCAGATTTATCTGCGTCCGCTCAATAGCTCGGACATGGCCAATGCGGAAACCCTATGGTTAGGCATTAAGGTGGAGAACGCCATGGGCAATCTCTTGGGTGTGCGTGAGTTGGGTAGTGCGCTGGTGCAGCGCTTCCCCCAGGCACGAGAAACGACTCTTTATGAACGCGGCGCTTTTTATGAGTGAAGACGCATCTGCATCTATGGACGTGGTCGCTACGGGCTTGGAACGCCCTTCGGTGGAGTCCTTGAAAACGCCGGGAGCGTGGCTGAGGCATTACCGGCTAGAGCGCGAAGTGAGTTTGGAAGAGCTGGCCGCGGTGCTCAAAATCCCTGCAGGCAAGCTCGAAGCCTTGGAGCGTGATGACTACGGCCAGCTCCCGGATATGGTCTTCACCCGCGCGCTGGCCATGACGATTTGTCGTCTCCTGGGCTACGACTCTGCGCCCGTCATGGCTTTGTTTCCGCAGGTCCATTCGCCCCGGCTGGCGCGCGACACGGATGGGATTAACCAGCCGTTTAAATCCACCGCATTGCCCACGCCTTCGCAGCCTGCGGTGCGCTCGGGCATCCCGGGCTCGGCGATTGTTTTGGCGATCGTCATGTCCATCGTGGCGGCCATCGTGTTTTTCTGGCCGCAAATCGAACACAAAATGGGCTGGGGCGAGTCTTCCGTCGGCCACGAAATTGCATCTGGTTCTCCCCATTTGAGCAGCCAGGAAGTGCAGGTCCCAGCGCTGAGTGCGGCGGCGTCTGCGGAGAGTGGCACCCTCGCCCCAGCTTTGACGCCAGGCCAGGAGCAAGCGCCTGCCAGCGAGCCCACTGAAGCTGCCCCCGCAGCAGTAGCCGAGCCGCCCGTGCAGGAAGAACAGCCTGCCGCTCCTGCCGAGAGCATTCGCATTTCCGCGCAAGAGCCTGTCTGGGTG
This sequence comes from Allofranklinella schreckenbergeri, assembly GCF_003703475.1. Lineage (GTDB taxonomy): Bacteria > Pseudomonadota > Gammaproteobacteria > Burkholderiales > Burkholderiaceae_C > Lampropedia > Lampropedia schreckenbergeri. The sequence goes on from NZ_RDQM01000006.1 coordinate 148,526, forward strand.
CAAATTCGCGATGCTTCCAATGCCATCCTGCACCAAAGCACCTTGCCCAAGGGGCGCGAGATTGCGATCACCAATCCGCCGCCTTTGCGGGTGGAAATCGGTCGGGTCGATGCCGTCAAGGTTGTCGTCAAAGGCCAGCCTTTTGACGTCCAGCCCTTTGCGCGCGGCAATGTGGCGCGCTTTGAGGTGTCGCCGTGAGTGAGGACGCGATGCTTGGCCAGCCCCAGGTGCACCCGGAGCCGTTGTCGGCGCCAATGGTTTTGGGCCGGACTGGTGGCACCCCCATCCCGCTTTCCGAGCCACGTCCGCACCATTCCCTGCAAGCGCAGGTGCGTTGGGGCGAGCACGTCGTCACGATTGGCGGTGGCGCGCCGGTACGCATCCAGTCCATGACCAACACCGACACCGAGGACGCCATCGCCACGGCCATCCAGGTCAAGGAGCTGGCGCAGGCCGGCTCGGAGCTGGTGCGCATCACCGTCAACACCAACAAGGCCGCCGAGGCCGTGCCGCACATCCGCGAGCAGCTCGACCGCATGGGCGTGCACGTGCCGCTGGTGGGCGACTTCCACTTCAACGGTCACAAGCTGCTGAGCGACTTCCCCGATTGCGCCCAGGCCCTGTCCAAATACCGCATTAACCCCGGCAACGTGGGCAAGGGCGCGCGCCACGACATCCAGTTCGGCCAGATGATCGAGGCCGCACTGAAGTGGGACAAGCCCGTGCGCATTGGCGTGAACTGGGGCAGCCTGGATCAGGAGCTTCTGGCGCGCTTGATGGATGAAAACCTGCAGCGCGCCCAGCCCTGGGACACGCGCCAGGTCATGTATGAAGCCTTGATTTCTTCAGCCATCGACTCGGCGCAAAAAGCCCAGAAGCTGGGCATGGCCGCCGGGCAGATCGTGCTCTCCTGCAAGGTCAGCAGTGTGCAGGACTTGGTGGCTGTGTATCGTGAGCTTTCGCGCCGCTGCAACTACCCGCTGCACCTGGGCTTGACTGAAGCGGGCATGGGTGCCAAAGGCACCGTGGCCTCGGCTGCGGCGCTGTCGCTGCTATTGCAGGAAGGCATTGGCGACACCATCCGCGTCAGCCTCACGCCCCAGCCAGGCGAGGCGCGCACACAGGAGGTCGTGGTTGCCGCTGAAATCCTCCAGGCCTTGGGCCTGCGCACCTTTGTGCCCAGCGTCACCGCCTGCCCGGGCTGCGGGCGCACCACCAGCACCACCTTCCAGGAGCTGGCCAAGCAGATCGACGATTTTTTGCGCGCGCAAATGCCGCTGTGGCGGGCGCGCTATCCGGGCGTGGAGAACATGAAGGTGGCCGTCATGGGCTGCATCGTCAACGGCCCGGGCGAGAGCAAGCACGCCGACATCGGCATCAGCCTGCCCGGTAACGGTGAAGCTCCCTCAGCCCCCGTTTTCATCGACGGCGAAAAAGCCATGCACCTCAAGGGCGAGGACATCGCCCAGCAGTTCCACCGCGTCGTCAGCGAGTATGTGGAAAAGCGTTATGGCGCTGTGGCGGGGTGAATTTTTCTTTTGAGTTTACAATTCAAAAGAAAATAAATTGCCTTGTTTAGGCTTGATGGGCAAAAGGTTGGTTTTGCTTTGATTGGCTTATTCGATTGCGGCGCAAGTGGCCAATACCGCCATTGCTGCGGAAATGGCTGTTTTGTTTTGGGCGTGAGCAAACGGTCGAGGCTGTTGGAAGTTGAATCCCCCTATTAACTAGCGGCATGAAATAAGCCCCTGTGAGGTTGGACCTTACAGGGGCTTTGTGCTAGGGGCCCAGCCTGGCGGGCTGGGCTTTTTTGCTTACCACTTATTAGCGTGGGCCTCGATGCGCTTGATAGCGATACCCCAGCCCCAGCAGAGCCAGCATCGCCAGCAGCATCGCCCACGGGGCGTTGCCAGGTACTGGCGTAACCGATCCGCCTGTTGCGGGAGGCGTCAAAGGCAGGGCTTTGTGCGATGTTTGGCAATCATTGGCGCTGGTGCAGCTTGGGCTATCCAGCACAGCGCCATGTGGCACAACGATGTTGTCCAGCTTTTCTGTGGCCGAGCGTACGCGGGCTTGGTACTGGAAGATGTACGAGCCTACGGCTGTGCCAGCGGCCAATTCGCACGTCAGCAACTGGCCAGCGGCGCTGCAAGTTCCGCCTGCAGGTGTAACGAATGAGTTGTGCACGTAATCCAAGCCAGCGCCCAAGGTATCTTTGAGTGTCACTTTGTCTGTCGTTGGTGCTTGGGCGATTGTGACATCCAGCGTGTAAGTAATGAGGCTGCCCACGGCAACAGTGCTGCCGCTGCCAGGGGTGGCGCTCTTCTTGACAGTTACGGCTGGGGTTGTTGCAGGCGGTGGCACGGTGGGAGGTGTCACTTGGTGGGTCGTCTGGCAATCGCCTGCGCCTGTGCAGCGAGGCTGATCGGCCCCTGCAGCAACAACAGTGTTGTTCAAAGAGCCTGTGACTCCATCACGCACTTTGGCCTGATAGGTGAAGAGGTGTTCACCCGTAGCGGCGCCAGCAGCCAGTTCACAAGTGAGAACCTGCCCTGCTGCACTGCACGTAGCGCCTGCGGGCACGCTGAATGAACCGTCTACGTAGAGCAAGCCAGCATCCAGGGTGTCGGTCAATGTAACCTTGTCTTTGGTTGGCCCCTTCTCCACTTTCACTTTGAGAGCATAAGTGAGGACCGTGCCTGCTGGCACAGCGCTACCCGCAGCTGGAGTGGCGCTCTTGCTGACCTTGACGACAGGTGCAGGAACCGTGGCAATCGGATGGCTCACCTGGCATTCCGTGCAGGCAGGCTTGTCAATGCCATTGGCTGTCACGCGATTATTCAGCGTGCCAGTAGCTTGAGCATCCACCTTGGCCTGGTAGCGGAAGGTGTGTGCACCCACGGCGGCTCCTGCCGCAAGTTCACAACGGAGCGTTTGCCCTGTTGCTTGGCATTTGCCACCTGCGGGAGTTTGGAAAGAGCCTTCCACAAAACGCAAACCTGCGCCTAAGGTGTCTGTCAGCGTCAACACCCCCGTTGTGGCAGCCTCAGCTACTCGCACATTGATGGCGTAAGCAATTTGCTCATTGGCTGCCACAGCCGTGCCAGCAGCCGGATTGGCGCTCTTGGACACCATCACTTTAGAAGTGGCCGACGGTGGAGGCGGTGGTGGTGGTGGTGGTGGTGGTGGTGGTGGTGGTGGCGGCGGCGTAACTGTGACTGGATGCGTAGTGGTGCAGCCCGCTGCGCAGGTTCGTGCATCTGTGTTGGGGCCGGTGACGGCAACGGTGTTGCTGACTTGGCCAGTCGCTGTTGTCTCCACTTTGGCTTGATAGCTAAAGGTATGTACGCCAATAGCGGCACCTGCGGCCAGCTGGCAGGTCAAAACCTGGCCTGCGGCATTGCAACTGCCCCCCGCAGGAACGGTGGGGTTGCCTTGCAAACTCAAACCTGTACTGAGTGTGTCGGTCAGTGTGACTGGCGCTGTCGTGGCGAGATTAGTCACCGTGACTGCTACTGTATAAGTCACGACGTTGCCATGCGCTACGTTACTGCCATTAGCCGGGTTAGCCGTTTTGGCTACGGTCACTTTGGGCTGGGGTGCAGGCGCCAAAACCGTGTGATTTACTGCGCAATCGGTTGGGGCGGCACATGTAGGGTTATCTCCGCCTGTAGGCACCAAGTGGTTGGCAATCGAGCCAGTGGCTCCTGCAGCGACTTTCGCTTCGTAGCTGAAAGTGTGATTGCCAATTGCGGCGCCAGCGGGCAACTTGCAAATCAGCTTGCCTGCGTTTGCGCCTGCGCCCAGCTCACAACTGCCTCCTGCAGGGGCAGTGAAGCTGGCAGGATCAATGGTCAGATGCGCACTGGGGGTATCTGTCAATACCAACTCGTTGGCCGTAGGGGCTATGGCAACCTGAGCCGTGAGGGTGTAAGTAATGGCTCCACCGATGGCTACAGATGTGCCTGCGGCAGGATGAGCCGTTTTAGTTACGGCCACCTTGGGCGTGGGTGGGGTGGGAGATGTGACAGTGGCTGTGGCCTCACAGGGGCCAGGGTTCATTGTCGTTTCCCCTTCCAAGCGGCAGCCTCCTCCCGCAGGGGGATGCACTCTGGCTGTGTTGGTTACGGATGCCGCTGCCAGCGTTCCTGTAACGGTGTAGGTCAACTGGCCGCCAGCAGGAATGGATGGAAGGGTGTGGTCGATTGCGCCATTGCCATTGGCGGCAGGACATGTGGCCCCGGCGGCAGCCACGCAGCTCCATGCAATGTTGTCCAATCCCGTGGTGGCTGGATCTGTGAATCGTGTGTTCAGAGCAGCTTCGGTGCTGACGTTTTGAAGCACGACAGTGAAGGTGGCAGGGTCACCAACGGCAACTTGAGTGGGGTTGGCCGTTTTTTGCAGCACAAGTTGAGGGCCAATGATGCCGTAGTTCTGCTTTCCGAAGTTGTCTCCCAAGGTGGTTTCAGTCAGGTTGGAACCTTGCGGCAGGCTGATTTCAGTGGTGTTTTCATAAGTGCCAGGCACCGTCACTTTGCCTTTGATAACGCATTGCACTTTGCCCCCACTGTGCATGCTGGGGATCTCGGCCGCAAATGTGTTGTCCGCTCCCGTGATGTTGGCCAGGGAAACGGTTGGCGCTACTGCTTCACCTTCCAATTTGGCGCAACTAACCGTAGAGGGGATGAAGTTTTTACCCAATGTATCCGTTACGCGTGCGTTCAGGATGGGGTTGACTTCGGCATTCAACGAGTGGGTGTTGATTTTGGCATCTGTTGCGGTGCTATTGCTGTAGGTGAGCGTGAACTCCAGCTCCTGGTTCGAAGCTACCGATGTGTTATTGACTGTTTTCGCCGCCGTCAAATTGGTGCAGCGTGGGGTGTTGTCGCTCAACAGTTCCAGTGGCGCGCTCATCCGGTCACGCTTTGTAACGCCAGTGTAGATGCTCCCATTGGCCAAGGCGCCATCTTGGACGACCGCGGCCGACATGGTATTGACCATACTGTCCAAGTTTGCACGGCACAGTTTCAAGCCGCTGGCGGGATCGGGGTGGTCAATGTGGTAAACCACGCGCAGCTTGAGCTTCACCACGGCTTTGGGGGCCAGCATGAATTGAACACCGCTCAGACCGCCGTAGTTGCTGTTGGCGGGGATGTTTTCCCTAATCTTCTTGGGGTAAGGGCCTGCCCATACTCCACCAGGGCACGCTGCGCCCGCAGCGCCTGTGGCCTCACATCCATCTACGAAGACGCTGTAGCGCACGCTGGGCAGACTTCCGGGGCCAGCAACCAGGGCTGGAAAGAAAGTTGGATGGTTGGAGCCGGCACTGGAGTTGCGGTACAGGTCATCCAAGCGTAGCGGCACTTCACGTTGGTTATCACCGGTAAGCGTGATGGTGAAATGGGCTGCGTCCCCATCCTCGCGAATGATGTTCTTGCCACTCGTGGGGGGCACAGGCGTGCCATCTTTTTTGGTGATGCGATCCAGCGTTTTCTCTGCGTCCCATTGGACATGCAAGCCAGTGCAGGGCTGTGGTTCCTGGAATACCAGTTGTACGCGCGATTCGCCATCTATGCCCTCTACATAATCTGGTACGAATGGCTTGAGGGCGGGATCGGGGCGCCAGCTTGCAGCATTGGTCAGAACCAACTGGCCGCATGCGGGTGGTGTGTAAGTACGCTTGTACTCGATCACCATCTTGGAATGGGCCTTGAGCAGCGCATTGGTCGTTTGGAAAACCAAGGGCGTGCCTGAACCCAGCGCAAAGTTGTTGTTACCCTGGATGATTCCGGGGCACACAGAACCCGCGTCGCTGGGGGTACAGGAAATGTCCGAGGATGTCGCATCCCTTGGGCGTGTGCTGGAGTTGATTTGCTCCTGATCACGCCATTGATCCTGAGTCACGCCGATGGGCAAATCCACGTCGGAATCATTGGTGTAGGTCAGCCGGTAAACGATGTCCCAGCCATTGGCTTCGAAGCGGGGAATGCCGCCAGGGCCTGTGCCCGCTGGGGTGGCGCCGCTAACAACTTCTTTCTTGATGCCAATTTGAATGCCTCTGGCTGGTATCGACAAATTGGTGGAAGACGGGTTGGTATTAGGCAGCGTCTCGCTATCGCCCGCAGCGGCATCGATTGTGGTGCCGAACGTATAGGAACCTGGCTTGAGTACGGTGGCGCCCAGAACCACCTCGCACTTGCCGCTGGTAGGCAGTTTCGGGATCACCGCCTGCACGGCGGGAGCTCCATTGGCCGTGACGCCTGCGGGCACGTGGGTGAAATCGCTTACGTCAGGGCATGTTGCGCCGTGACTGGCAGTAACGCCCACCACGCTGACGTTGAACAAGTTGGCAGGCAAGGGCGTGCTGATAACCGCATCCGTCGCTTCGCTGCCAGGTTGTGCGTTGGAGTAACTCAGTGTGATGTTGAATGGCGTGAGCGTTTGCAAGCTGGCCGGCACGGTGATGGTGGAAATCAAATCCACCGAAGCCGCTTGGGCTGGCGTTGCAGAAACCGCCGCCAAAAAGCCTGCGCAAGCCCCTACCAAGGGCCGACGCAGGAAATGACCAAAACGGGACATGTCAGGTTTTCCTTTTTTTGATTTAAGCCGCCCGATTATATTGGGCCGATACATTTTCATACATAGAACCTTAAATATTCAACACAGCCCTTTGATTTGTAAGGAAATTTATGGTGCGCGTTAAGAGCTTTGCCGCAGCGATGGGGGGGTGGCATCAGGTGGCGCTAGTAGCCCTGCGAAACCATTTGTACCCACGTGCCGAGCGTGCGAACAGGCGGCTTGCCGCTGCGATGCTTTATTGCCCTTGTTTATTTTTATAGGAAATTCGATGTCAATAAATAATTGCCTACAGTGGCTATATTTATTGCTTATTGATTTATAATAGAAAAGAGAAATCCGCCACCAAAGGTAAATGGTCGGACATGCGCCACCACACTCGCCCGCGCGGGACGAAAATGGATTGGGGCTTTAGCCCGCGCACGAAAATGCGGTCGAGCTGTACCAGCGGCAGGCGTGAGGGGTAGGTCAAGGCGCGTGCGCCGTCGTATTCCACAAAGCCTGTCTCGCGCAGCAGCAAGCCAGTCTGTGATCCCCAGTCATTGAAGTCGCCCGCGATGATGACGGGCTCGTGCGCAGGCACTTCGTCACGTACGAATTCACAAATCATGGCGATTTGGCGTAAGCGGCTGATATGGATCAGCCCAAGGTGCACCGCCAGCACATGCACCACGCAGCCGCCGACGTCGATGCCTGCATGCAAAATGCCGCGCTGCTCCAGACGATGGTCGGAAATGTCCCTTTGTTGTGAATGCAATACCGGCCAGCGCGTCAGCACCGCATTGCCGTGCTCGCCGTGGCGCGTGATGGCGTTGGTGTGATAGACGGCTTCGTAACCCTGCGGCGCGAGAAATTCGGCCTGCGGCAGCTCAGGCCAGCGGGCAAAGCGGGCCTGAGCGCGTGCATTGTTTTTGCGCACCTCTTGCAAGCAGATGATGTCGGCATCGAGTTGCTCCACCGCCAGCGCCAGGTTGCCAATTTCCAGCCGGCTCAGAGGCCCCATTCCCTGTACCCCCTTGTGGATGTTGTAAGTCGCAACGCGCAGTACGGTTGGCGTGCTGGCGTTTTCGGCGTGGGCGAACGCACTCATGGCTTGGCTTGAAGAAATTTCGGTTGGGGGGCAAGGAAAAAATGGCGAGTGCATTTTCTCATTGAAGGCCTGGTGGAATGCCCGATTACAGGCTGTTGGCGTCATCGCGTGATAATCGCCCTGAACTTTCCCTCTACTCTCATCAAGGAGATTGCTATGCCAACCGTACGTAAAAATGAAGAAGCCCAGCGCTATGAGGTTTTGTTGGATGACGGCACTGTCGCAGGCTTTGCTGATTATGAAATCCGGGGCAACCAAGTGGTGCTGCCGCATACCGTGGTTCAACCTGAATACAACGGGCAAGGTTTGGCAAGCTTGTTGGCTCAGGCTGCGCTGGAGGATATCCAGGCGGCAGGCCAGTGCGTCGTGCCCGCTTGCTCGTTTATCGAAGCCTATTTGCAGCGCAAGCCGCAATGGCAGTCTTTGCGTTGCCCAGTGTAACCTTGGGGTGATTTTTTACAGATCAATGGGATAAAATTTATCCATTCTTCGGCGTGTTTTTATTGATTTCATTTTTCCTTTGATTTGTAATATGTGTTAATCTATTGAAGAGGCTGGCTTTGTTGCCTGCATGCTCGCAGCAAAACAGTCATTTTTGATCAAGCCAGAACCCGATTTATGAGCGGGCTATCGCGCCTCTGGAGCCAAAGAGAAAGCCCTCAAATGTCTTGCGCAGAGCCAGACGTTTGAGGGCTTTTTATAGGGCGCTATCACTTCCAAGCGCTTTGCTTTCCAAGAAAAAAACTTAATCCATTGGAAAGCGCGAGGAAGGATAAGGGGCAATATCAGCCGAATTTCGAAGTGTGTATTGGGCTAGAGAAAGTGTGTGGCCAATTCAATTAGCCCCATATACTTTCAATCGGCTCTCCATTGGAGCAAAATCTTTTTGCCCAGCGGGAGCGAGTACGTTGCCGAAGACCAATTGCGCGCGCAATTTCCAATTGCTGGGAATATCCCAATTCTGGGACACTTGCGCGTCAATGAGCGGATTGTAGTGTTGCAAGTTGGCGCCTACCTCAGCGCAAGCCAGTGCCGTCCAAATGGCATATTGGTGCATGGCATTGGTTTGTTCGCTCCAAATTGGGAAGTTTTCAGCGTACAGGGCGAACTTTTCTTGCAGGCCTTTGACGACTTCCTGATCTTCAAAAAAGAGGACGCTGCCAGCAGCGGCTTTAAAGCCATTAATCCGCTCTTCGGTGGCAGGAAAGTTGTCTGCTGGGACAATTTTGCGCAACTCCTCTTTGGTGAGGTCCCACAACTTCTCATGCTCAGAACCAAAAAGAACCAATGCACGGGTCGATTGAGAGTTAAAAGCCGAAGGTGTGTGCTGAAGCGCATGCTCGACGATTTTTACAACCTGCTCATTACTAATGGGCAAATTCTTGCCCAGAGCATAAATAGAGCGGCGGGTTTCAGCGTTGTGTTGCAGAGATTGCAGGTTAGACATATTTTTCCGAACTGAATTTCAATGAAAGGATTGCTCTTTCCTCTTTCAATAGAGTGTCGATGAGCCGGGGCGAATCATAGGGCGTTTTCTTAAATTGGTGTGGCCTGGTGCAAGAAACTCAGTGTTCTAGAGAAGGAATGCTGCCTTGGTGTGTGCTATGCCTTGCTTCCCGCAGCGAGAGCAGCATGGAATGCGCTGATGGGCAGCGGCTAGGGATGGGCTTGGTAACATAGCGCACTGATTTTTGTGCGCTGGCCGCTGCGAGTGTTGCGGGCCTGTTATCAAAATCCTCGCGCCGCCCTCATTTCCAGGGTCGGGCGTTCGCTGCGTTACAAGGCGCGGTCAATGGCACAGGCTATTGGCCGCGCTTTACGCCTTGCAGACCGCCTCCACCGTCGGGCGAGCGCCCTGCTTAGCGACTTTTGTAATAGCACTGGTCGTGCCGCCGTTTGCTTTTGTCCCTTTTGAACGCTGTTTTTGAGCACCGTGACCCAATCCAATCTTCCCGTAAAAGCCGAAAAGGCTGCGAGCCAAGCGCTGCGCGCCGTGCGCGGCATGAACGACATCCTGCCGCCCGAATCCAGCCGCTGGCAGTGGCTGGAGGACGCGGTGCGCCGCGTCATGGCGGGCCACGCCTACCGCAACGTGCGCCTGCCCATCATGGAGCACACGGCGCTGTTCGTGCGCGGCATCGGTGAGGTGACGGACATCGTCGAAAAAGAGATGTACGCCTTCGAGGACCGCGCCGACCAACACGGCCGCGCCGAGCACCTGGCGCTGCGCCCCGAGGGCACGGCCGGCCTGGTGCGCGCCACGGTGGAGCACAACCTGCTCTACGACGGCGGCAAGCGCCTGTACTACATGGGCCCCATGTTCCGGCGCGAGCGCCCGCAGCGCGGCCGCTACCGGCAGTTCCACCAGATCGGCGCCGAGGCGCTGGGCTTTGGCGGGCCGGAGGTCGATGCCGAGCTCATCCTGCTGGCCGTGGCGCTGTGGCGCGAACTGGGCATCCGCAACTGGCGGCTGGAGCTCAACAGCCTGGGCCAGCCCGAAGAGCGCCGCGCGCACCGCGCCGCGCTGATCGCCTACTTCGAGCAGCACGCCGAGCAACTCGACGAAGACGCGCGCCGCCGCCTGCACAGCAACCCGCTGCGCATTCTGGACACCAAGAACCCCGCCATGCAGGCGCTGGCCGAAGGCGCGCCCAAGCTCATGGACTACCTGGGCGAAGCCTCGCTGGCGCACTTCAAGGCTGTGCAGGCCATTCTGGACGCCAACGGCGTGCCCTGGCGCATCAACCCGCGCCTGGTGCGCGGGCTGGACTACTACAACCTGACGGTGTTCGAGTTCATCACCGAATCGCTGGGCGCGCAGGGCACCATCTGCGGCGGCGGCCGTTACGACTATTTGATCGAGCAAATCGGCGGCAAGCCCGCCCCGGCCGTGGGCTGGGCGCTGGGCGTGGAGCGCGTGCTGGAGCTGCTTAAGGAAGAGGGCGTGGCCCCGCCCGAGGCCGTGCCCGACGCCTACGCCGTGGTGCCCGATGTGGCCAGCCTGCCGCAAGTCATGGCCGTGCTGGCCCAATTGCGCGCCGCTGGCGTGGCCGTGCAAATGCACGCCAGCGCCGATTCGGCCCAGGGCATGGGCAGCTTCAAGAGCCAATTCAAAAAGGCCGACGCCAGCGGTGCTGCCTGTGCCCTGGTGTTCGGGGCGGATGAATTGGCGCGCGGCGAGGTGGCGCTCAAACCTTTGCGAGGCGGCGAGCAGCAGTGTCTGCCCCTGGCGGATATTGGCGCCTTGGCGGCCCGCATACAATCACTGGTTTCGCCTTGAGTGGGCGTACCACGCGCGCTAGCGAGCGCCACCCAAGTGTGAGACTGCTTGCGACGCTCTTGACTGATTGACCCTATTTCACTGTGTATGGCTTCTAACTACGACCTGCAAGAACAGGAACAAATCGCGCTGATCAAGCACTTCTGGAATCGCTGGGGGACGCTGATTTCCTCCGTGGCTTTGGCGATCGTCTTGGCCGTAGCGGCTTACAACGGTTGGAATTATTGGAAAACACAGCAAGCTGGCAAAGCCGCCGAGCTGTTCGATCAAGTGGCCTTGGCGACGCAGCAAAACCAAAGCGGCGCATTGGCGCAGAGTCTGGAAGTGCTGCAATCGAGCTTCCCGAGTACGGCGCAGGCCAGCCAGGCCTCATTGCTGGCAGGTAAATATTGGGTGGATCAGCAGGATTGGCCTGCGGCGGAAAAGGTGCTCGACTGGGTGCAGCGCAACAGCCAGGATGAAGGCTTTAAAGCGCTGGCCGTGTTGCGCAAGGCTGCCGTGCACATGCAGCAGAAACAATGGGATGCGGCGTTGGCGGCGTTGGATGGTTACAACTTCCCCTACGAATACCGCGCTTTGCGTGATGACCGTCGTGGCGACATCCTGCAAGAACAGGGCAAGACGCAGGAGGCTATCGCCGCTTACCAGGCGGCGTTTGCGGGTCTGGATGCTTTCACGCCCTATCGCAGCGTGGTGGAAGCCAAGCTCAATGCTTTGGGACAGAACCCGGCCAAAGCGGGTTGATGCGTGGGGCATGGATGGCGGCGCGTGCAGCGCTGCCGTGGTCTTCGGATGTGAACGGGAGAAATGATGCGTATCGCTAAATCCTGCAAGGCGCTGTTGTTGGCCGTGGTAGCCAGCCAGTTGGTGGCCTGCTCCTTGCTCTCCGGCAATAAAGCGCCGAAGCCGCAAGTGCTGGCGCCCAGCGCATCACGCGTGGCGTTGAGTCCAGCCTGGACGGCGCAGATCGGCAAATTGGGTGATGTGCAGTTGCGGCCGCAAGTGAACGGTAATGCGCTGACTGTGGCGACAGCTACGGGCGCGGTGACGAGCCTGGACGCCGAGACAGGCGCCGTGCTCTGGCAGGCCAAACTGGGCGAATCTTTGGTGGCCGGCGTGGGCGGCGATGGGCGTGTCTTTGCCGTTGTGACTGCGCAAAACGATGTGGTCGCACTGCGCGATGGGCAAGTCATCTGGCGCCGTGCTTTGCCAGGCCGTTCGTTCACGCCGCCGCTGGTGGCAGGTGGGCGCGTATTTGTGCTGGCGGCTGATCGTGCGCTGTACGCTTTTGATGCCGAAGGCGGCGCTCCCATTTGGGATCGCCCGGGTGCGGAGGGCGAGGCGCTGGCGCTGCGCCAGGCGCTGCTGCTCACGGCGGTGGGCGATACCCTGGTGACCGGGTTTTCTGGGCGGGTCATGGGTGTCAATCCCGATACCGGCTCGTTGCGTTGGGAGACTCCCGTGGCGGTGCCGCGTGGCATCAATGATATTGAGCGCTTGGTTGATGTGCTGGCGCCTTTTAGCCGTCAAGGTGGCGGCCTTTGCGTGCAAGCGTTTCAAACGGCGATTGGCTGTGTGGATGCCGTCAGCGGAGCCACGTTGTGGACGCAACGCCACAACGGCGCGCAAGGCGTTGGAGGGGATGTGGATGCCATCTACGGCGTAGATGTTTCCGGCCGATTGCAGGCGTGGGATCGTGTGGATGGCAAGCAAAAATGGCTTTCTGACCGCTTGAGGCATCGCCAACTTTCTGCGCCACTGGGCTTGGGGCGCGCAGTGGCTGTGGGCGACTCTACGGGCTTACTGCATCTGCTCGATCGCGAGGACGGCAGCGAGCTGACCCGATGGCAGGTGGGTAAGTCGGCCTTGCGCGCGCCGCTGTTGGTCGGTCAAACATTGGTGGTTATTGCGGAGGATGGCTCGGTACAGGGCTTGCGCTTGGGAGAGGGTGTGTTGCCTTGATTCGGAGGGCATGCAAAACGCCCGGCTTGCCCCAAATTATTGCAGTAGCCTCTTGTGCAAAAAAACCGGCGTCATTACAATGCGCGGTTTGCCCGATGCCGGGCATTTTTAACCTGAGGGGGAGCTGGTCTAGCGGCTTGGGCTATTGTCGAAGTTGCAGAGCGGCGTTTGTACCCAGATTGGAGTTTTTTAAATGGCAAAGAAAATCGTCGGCTTCATTAAGCTGCAAGTGCCCGCAGGCAAGGCCAATCCTTCGCCTCCTATTGGTCCTGCGCTTGGTCAGCGTGGCCTGAACATCATGGAGTTCACCAAGGCGTTCAATGCGCAAACGCAAGGCATGGAGCCTGGTTTGCCGTTGCCTGTGGTGATTACGGCTTACGCGGACAAGAGCTTTACCTTCATCATCAAGACGCCTCCTGCGGCTACGTTGATCAAGAAGGCGATCAAGCTGGATAAGGGTTCTGCCAACCCCAACAAGCAAAAGGTGGGCAAGATCACCCGTGCGCAGTTGGAAGAAATTGCCAAAACCAAGATGGCCGACCTTAGTGCGGCTGATTTGGATGCGGCGGTGCGCACCATTGCGGGTTCTGCGCGCTCGATGGGTGTGACTGTGGAAGGGGTGTGAAATGGCCAAGCTGACTAAGAAACAAAAAGCCCTGCAAGGCAAGGTTGATAGCGGCAAGCTCTACCCTTGGGCTGAGGCGATTGCTCTGGTCAAAGAGTGCGCTACGGCCAAGTTCGATGAATCCATCGATGTGGCTGTGCAACTGGGTGTGGATGCCAAGAAGTCCGACCAGGTGGTGCGTGGCGCGGTCGTGTTGCCTAACGGTACCGGCAAGACGGCGCGTGTGGCGGTGTTCGCCCAAGGCGCCAAAGCGGAAGAAGCTAAGGCGGCTGGTGCTGACGTGGTGGGTATGGATGAGCTGGCGGCTGAGTTCAAGACTGGCAACATCCCTTACGACGTTGTGATTGCGGCTCCTGATGCGATGCGCGTGGTAGGTGCTTTGGGTCAAATTCTCGGTCCGCGTGGTTTGATGCCTAACCCCAAGGTGGGTACGGTGACGCCTGATGTGGCGACGGCTGTGAAGAATGCCAAGGCCGGTCAGGTTCAATTCCGTGTTGACAAGGCTGGCATCATCCACGGCACGATTGGTCGTCGTTCGTTTGAAGATGCTAAGTTGCAGGAAAACTTGCAGGCTCTGATTGAGGCGCTCAATAAGGCTAAGCCTGCTGGCGCGAAGGGCTTGTACCTGCGCAAGGTTGCTGTGTCGTCCACCATGGGTGTGGGTGTGCGTGTGGAAACGCAAAGCATCGCGGCCTGATGTGAAAAAAATCCAAAGCGCGCCTTGGTTTTTGCTTAGGGGTGCTTTGGTTTGGTGGGCTGTCATCCCTCTGTTTTTTTTTGGGGTGGTAGGTCATCGAAGACCGCTGGTGCAGGGTTGCCTGTTTAAGCTTTTGAGCCACCTTTGTGGGGTGGTAAATGGGCCAGCGCAGATGGTGTGCCCACTGGTGGAAATGGTGCAGCGGATGCGGTTTTGCCGCATTGCGGGCCTGTTCTCTGGCAGTTGTGGTCGCTGAAACCGGCGCAGTGGGTGAAGTTCTTTTGGGGCTTCGCTTGGCTGCATTGAAAGGAGAAGGACCTTGAGTCTGAATCGCAGTGAAAAAGAGGCGGTCGTTGCGCAAGTGGCCGACCTCGCCGCCAAAAGCCAGACGCTGGTAGTGGCGGAATACCGTGGTGTCACGGTGGCTGATCTGACCCAGCTTCGCGTCAAGGCCCGTGCGCAAAACGTGAATTTGAGCGTGTTGAAGAACACGCTTGCACGTCGCGCAGTGGCTGGCAGTGCGTTCGAAGTGGTGGCGGATCAGCTCACAGGCCCGCTGATCTATGGTTTCTCGGAAGATGCTATCGCTGCCGCGAAAGTGGTGGCCGACTTTGCGAAAACCAATGACAAGCTGGTCATCCGTGGCGGTGTTTACGACGGCAAAGCGCTTGATGCCAATGGCGTCAAGGAGCTGGCCAGCATCCCCAGCAAAGAAGTGTTGCTGTCGCAGCTGTTGGGCTTGTTGCAATCGCCAGTCTCCCGCACGGCTCGCGTGCTGGCCGCTTTGGCCGAGAAAAAGGGCGAGGCGGCCGCTGCATGATGCGCGGGGCTATTGCTCGAAACGAACCAATCCGAAACTCCCTATTTCCCATTAAAGGATCAACAAAATGGCATTCGATAAAGACGCATTCCTGACCGCCCTGGACAGCATGACCGTTCTGGAACTGAACGATCTGGTCAAGGCGATTGAAGAGAAATTCGGCGTGAGCGCTGCCGCCATGGCCGCTCCTGCTGCTGGTGGCGCTGCTGGCGGCGCTGCTGCTGCCGAAGAGAAGACCGAGTTCAACGTGGAACTCAAGGATGCTGGCAGCAACAAAGTGGCCGTGATTAAGGCTGTGCGTGAAATCACTGGCCTGGGCCTCAAGGAAGCCAAAGAGCTGGTTGACGGCGCTCCCAAGACGGTCAAGGAAGCTCTGCCCAAGGCTGACGCTGAAGCCGCTCTCAAGAAGCTGGAAGAAGCTGGCGCCAAGGCTGAACTCAAGTAATTTGAGGCGCTTGCATAAGCCAGGGGTTCGATTGCGAGCCCCTGGCTCTTGTTGTTTTCACGCCTATGGAAATTGAAAGCTTGCCGTCAAGGGGGAGGATGTTTTATTTTTCATATCAATAGGATAATAAATTGACTGATTTTGGCTTGATGGGTAAGGTGTTTATTTTCTTTTGATTTAAAATTTTATTTGCGTGTGGGTGGCAAGCTGGCCGCCGGCCTGCGTCAGAGTGCAGACAAAAGCGTTTTTGGTCGTTGATGCGCCAAGCCTGTTTTTGTGTGCTTTCTGAATCCGCGACACAGCAAAGCACCTTGGTCGGGTGGTGTGCAACGCACCGCCGTCTGCCATGGTTGGTAGTGGCCAACCGCCAAGACTTCAAGCCCCTATCCTGGGCGCTGGCAAGTGCACCGTCGAAGAATCCCCTGAAACCCAGCCCTTCAGACCGGAGATCTCATGGCTTATTCCTATACCGAACGCAAGCGCATCCGCAAGAGCTTTGGCCGCCGCGAAAGTGTTTTGCCCATCCCCTATTTGCTGCAAATGCAAAAGGATGCCTACACGGCATTCCTGCAAGCGGACGTGCCCCCCAAGAAACGCTTGGACGAGGGCTTGCAGGCGGCATTCAACTCGGCTTTCCCGATCGTCTCCCACAACGGCTTTGTGGAGATGAAGTTCATTGAATACAACTTGGCCAAACCGGCTTTCGATGTGCGCGAATGCCAGACCCGGGGCTTGACTTACGCCTCGGCCGTGCGCGCGCGCCTGCAGCTCATCATTTACGACCGTGACGCCTCCACCTCGCAAAACAAGGTGGTCAAGGAAGTGAAAGAGCAAGAGGTCTACATGGGCGAAGTGCCGCTGATGACCGACAAAGGCTCGTTCATCATCAACGGCACCGAGCGCGTCATCGTCAGCCAGTTGCACCGCAGCCCGGGCGTGTTTTTCGAGCACGACAAGGGCAAGACCCACAGCTCGGGCAAGCTGCTGTTTTCGGCGCGCGTGATTCCTTACCGTGGCTCCTGGCTGGATTTCGAGTTCGACCCCAAGGATTTGCTGTACTTCCGCGTTGACCGTCGCCGCAAGATGCCGGTGACGATTCTGCTCAAGGCGATTGGCCTGACGCCCGAGGCGATCCTGGCGAACTTCTTTGACAACGACAACTTCACCTTGATGGACAGCGGCGCGCGCATGGAGCTGGTGCCCGAACGTCTCAAGGGCGATGTGGCGCGGTTCGATATCACGGACAAATCGGGCAAAGTCATCGTCGCCAAAGACAAACGGGTGACGGCGCGCAACATCCGCGAGATAGAGCAAGCTGGCCTCAAGGATTTGGCGGTGCCGGAGGACTTTTTGATTGGCCGTGTGCTGGCCAAGAACGTGATCGATGGCGATACGGGCGAGGTGCTGGCCCGCGTCAATGAGGAATTGACCGAGGCGTTGCTGAAAAAACTCCGCACGGCGGGCATCAAGCAAATTGCCTGTATCTACACCAATGAGCTGGATCGGGGTGCGTATATCTCCCAGACGCTGCGCATTGATGAAACGACGGATGAAACAGCCGCCCGCATCGCCATTTACCGCATGATGCGCCCCGGTGAGCCGCCTACCGAAGAAGCGGTGCAGGCTTTGTTCTATCGCCTGTTCTTCAATCCGGACACCTACGACCTCTCGCGCGTGGGGCGCATGAAGTTCAACGCCAAGATTGGCAACCCCGACCCCAAAGGTGCGATGGTGCTGTCCAACGAGGACATTTTGGCGGTTGTGAAAATTTTGGTGGACTTGCGCAACGGCAAAGGTCAGGTGGACGATATCGACCACCTGGGCAACCGCCGCGTGCGCGGCGTGGGCGAGCTGGCCGAAAACCAGTACCGCACCGGCCTGGCGCGTATCGAGAAAGCCGTCAAGGAGCGCCTAGGCACGGCTGAGCAGGAGCCGCTGATGCCGCACGATTTGATCAACTCCAAGCCGATTTCGGCTGCGCTCAAGGAGTTCTTCGGCGCTTCGCAGCTCTCGCAGTTCATGGACCAGACCAACCCGCTGTCGGAGATCACGCACAAGCGCCGCGTCTCGGCCCTGGGCCCGGGCGGTCTGACGCGCGAGCGCGCCGGCTTCGAGGTGCGCGACGTGCACGTCACGCACTACGGCCGCGTCTGCCCGATCGAAACGCCTGAAGGCCCGAACATCGGTCTGATCAACTCGCTGGCGTTGTATGCGCGCCTGAACGAATACGGCTTTATCGAAACGCCGTACCGCCGCGTGGTCGATGGCAAGGTCACTGATGAAATCGATTACCTCTCGGCCATTCAGGAAGGTGACTACATCATCGCCCAGGCCAACGCCGAGCTGGACAAGGACGGCAATCTGACTGGCGATTTGGTGTCGGCGCGCGAGAAGGGCGAATCCATCCTGGTCAACCCCAGCCGCGTGCAGTACATGGACGTTTCCCCTGCGCAGATCGTCTCCGTGGCGGCCTCGCTCGTGCCCTTCCTGGAGCACGACGACGCCAACCGCGCATTGATGGGCGCCAACATGCAGCGCCAAGCCGTGCCTGTGCTGCGCCCGGAAAAGCCCTTCGTGGGCACGGGCATCGAGCGCGTCTCGGCCGTGGACTCGGGCACCGTAGTCACCGCCAAGCGCGGCGGCGTGGTCGATTACGTCGATGCCACACGCATCGTGATCCGCGCCAACGACGACGAGGCCATCGCCGGCGAAGTGGGGGTGGACATCTACAACCTCATCAAGTACCAGCGCAGCAACCAGAACACCAACATCCACCAGCGCCCCATCGTCAAGAAGGGCGACAAGCTGACCAAGGGGGATGTGATTGCCGATGGCGGCTCTACCGACCTGGGCGAGCTGGCCTTGGGGCAGAACATGCTGATCGCCTTTATGCCCTGGAACGGCTACAACTTCGAGGACTCGGTGATGCTGTCCGAGCGCGTTGTGGCCGACGACCGCTACACCTCCATCCATATTGAAGAATTGGTGGTGATGGCGCGCGACACCAAGCTGGGTGCCGAGGAAATCACGCGCGATATTCCCAACCTCTCCGAGCAGCAACTGAGCCGTCTGGACGACTCCGGCATCATCTATGTGGGTGCGGAAGTGCAACCTGGCGACGTGCTGGTGGGCAAGGTCACGCCCAAGGGCGAAACTACCCTGACGCCGGAAGAAAAGCTGCTGCGCGCTATCTTCGGCGAGAAGGCCAGCGACGTGAAGGACACCTCGCTGCGTGTGGACCAAGGCTCCAGCGGCACGGTGATCGACGTGCAGGTGTTCACCCGCGAAGGCATTGAGCGTGACAAGCGCGCTCAGCAAATCATTGAGGACGAACTCAAGCGCTACCGCCTGGACCTGAACGACCAGTTGCGCATTGTGGAAGCCGATGCTTTCGACCGCGTGCGCAAGCTGCTGCTGGGTAAGGTGGCCAACGGCGGCCCGCAAAAGCTGGCCAAGGGCAGCAAGATCGAGGCGGCGTATCTGGATTCGGTGGACAAACACCATTGGTTCGACATCCGCCCAGCCGATGAGGCTGTAGCCGCGCAGCTTGAAAGCATGAAAAACGCCATCGAAGCCACGCGCCACAGCTTCGATCTCTCGTTTGAAGAAAAACGCCGCAAGCTCACGCAAGGCGATGAGCTGCCGCCGGGCGTGCTCAAAATGGTCAAGGTGTACCTGGCCGTCAAGCGCCGCCTGCAACCGGGTGACAAGATGGCCGGTCGCCACGGAAACAAAGGTGTGGTGTCCAAAATCACGCCGATTGAAGACATGCCTTACCTGGCCGATGGCACGACCGCTGACATCGTGCTCAACCCGCTGGGCGTGCCCTCGCGCATGAACGTGGGCCAGGTGCTGGAGGTGCATTTGGGCTGGGCCGCCAAGGGCTTGGGCGAGCGCATTGCCGCCTTACTGGAAATCGAAAAAGGCAAGCAAATCAAGGAAATCCGCGCCTTCCTGGCCAAGGTTTACAACCAGGCTGGCCAGAAGGAAGACCTGGATAGCCTGAGCGATGAGCAAATCATCGACATGGCGCGCAACCTGCAACGCGGCGTGCCGTTCGCCACGCCGGTGTTCGATGGCGCCGATGAGCAAGACATCCAGAACATGCTGCAACTGGCCTACCCGGATGAGGTTGCCAAGGCCAAAGGCTTGACCGAAACGCGCACCCAGGCCTATCTGTACGATGGCCGCACAGGCGAGCGCTTCGAGCGCCCGACCACCATCGGCTACATGCACTTCTTGAAGCTGCATCACTTGGTGGACGACAAGATGCACGCGCGCTCCACCGGCCCGTACTCGCTGGTCACGCAGCAGCCGCTGGGCGGCAAGGCGCAGTTCGGTGGCCAGCGTTTCGGGGAGATGGAAGTCTGGGCGCTGGAAGCCTACGGCGCCTCCTACGTGCTGCAGGAAATGCTCACCGTCAAGTCTGACGACGTGACCGGCCGCACCAAGGTCTATGAGTCCATCGTCAAGGGCGAGCACGCCATTGAGGCGGGCATGCCCGAATCCTTCAACGTGCTGGTCAAGGAAATCCGTTCGCTGGGCCTCGACATCGAGCTCGAACGCAACTGATGAGCCAAAGGAGTTCACACCATGCAATCCTTACTCGACCTGTTCAAGCAATTCACGCCGGACGACCATTTCGACGTCATCAAGGTGGGCTTGGCCTCGCCTGAAAAAATCCGCGCCTGGTCTTTCGGTGAAGTGAAAAAACCCGAGACCATCAACTACCGTACCTTCAAGCCCGAGCGCGACGGTCTCTTCTGCGCCAAAATTTTCGGCCCCATCAAGGACTACGAGTGCTTGTGCGGCAAGTACAAACGCCTGAAATACCGTGGCGTGGTGTGCGAGAAGTGCGGCGTGGAAGTCACCCAAACCAAAGTGCGCCGCGAGCGCATGGGCCACATTGACCTGGCCGCGCCCTGCGCGCACATCTGGTTCCTCAAGTCCCTGCCTTCGCGCCTGGGCCTGGTGCTGGACATGACGCTGCGCGACATCGAGCGCGTGCTGTACTTCGAGGCCTACGTCGTGACCGAGCCGGGCATGACGCCGCTGAAGAAGTTCAGCATCATGAGCGAGGACGAATACGACGCCAAGCGCGAGGAGTACGGCGATGAGTTCGAAGCCCGCATGGGCGCCGAAGGCATCAAGGAGCTGCTCGAAGGCATCGATATCGAAGCCGAAATCGAGCGCCTGCGCGGCGACATGACCGGCTCCGAGGTCAAGATCAAGAAAAACTCCAAGCGCCTGAAAGTGCTGGAGTCGTTCCGCAAGTCCGGCATCAAGCCGAGCTGGATGGTGATGGATGTGCTGCCGGTGCTGCCGCCCGACCTGCGCCCGCTGGTGCCGCTCGATGGCGGGCGCTTTGCCACCTCCGACCTCAACGACTTGTACCGCCGCGTCATCAACCGCAACAACCGCCTGCGCCGCCTGCTGGAACTCAAGGCGCCAGAGATCATCGCGCGCAACGAAAAGCGCATGTTGCAAGAAGCCGTGGACAGCCTGCTGGACAACGGCCGCCGTGGCAAGGCCATGACGGGCGCCAACAAGCGCGCGCTCAAGTCCCTGGCCGACATGATCAAGGGCAAGGGCGGTCGCTTCCGCCAAAACCTGCTGGGCAAGCGCGTGGACTACTCCGGCCGCTCGGTGATTACCGTCGGCCCCACGCTCAAGCTGCACCAGTGCGGCCTGCCCAAGCTGATGGCATTGGAGCTGTTCAAGCCCTTCATCTTTGCCCAACTGGAGCAACGCGGCATCGCCACCACCATCAAGGCCGCCAAAAAAGAAGTGGAAAACGGCACGCCCGTGGTGTGGGACATCCTGGAAGAAGTCATCCGCGAGCATCCCGTGATGCTCAACCGCGCCCCCACGCTGCACCGCCTGGGCATCCAGGCCTTCGAGCCCATCCTGATCGAAGGTAAGGCCATTCAATTGCACCCGCTGGTGTGTGCGGCCTTCAACGCCGACTTCGACGGCGACCAGATGGCTGTGCACGTGCCGCTGTCGGTGGAAGCGCAGATGGAAGCGCGCGTGCTCATGCTCGCCTCCAACAACGTGCTGTTCCCGGCCTCGGGCGAGCCCTCCATCGTGCCCTCGCAGGACGTGGTGCTGGGCCTGTACCACGCCACCCGCGAGAAGATCAACGGCAAGGGCGAAGGCATGGTCTTCACCGGCGTGGACGAAGTGCAGCGCGCGCTGGATGCGGGCGTGGTGGAGCTCAACAGCCGCGTCAACGTGCGCCTGACCGAGTGGGTCAAAAACAAGGCCACCGGCGAGCTCGAAGCCAACACCAAGGTGCGCGAAACCACCGTGGGCCGCGCCCTGTTGTCGGAAATCCTGCCTCGTGGCCTGCCTTTTGATGTCATCAACAAGGCGCTGAAGAAAAAGGAAATCTCCAAGCTCATCAACGCGGCCTTCCGCAAATGCGGCTTGAAAGAGACGGTGGTGTTTGCAGACAAGCTGCTGCAAAACGGCTTTCGTCTGGCTACCCATGCGGGTATCTCCATCGCCATTGAGGACATGCTGGTGCCGCCGCAAAAGCACAGCATCGTCAGCCGCGCCGAGGCCGAAGTCAAAGAGATCGAGCAGCAATACACCTCCGGTTTGGTGACCGCAGGCGAGCGCTACAACAAGGTGGTGGACATCTGGGGCAAGGCCGGTGACGAAGTCTCCAAGGTCATGATGCAGCAGTTGGCCAAGGAAAAGACCATCGACCGCTACGGCAAGGAAGTCGAGCAGGAGTCCTTCAACGCCATTTACATGATGGCCGACTCCGGCGCGCGCGGCTCGGCCGCGCAGATCCGTCAGCTCGCTGGCATGCGCGGCCTGATGGCCAAGCCCGACGGCTCCATCATCGAGACGCCCATTACCGCGAACTTCCGCGAAGGGCTGAACGTGTTGCAGTACTTCATTTCCACGCACGGTGCGCGTAAAGGTCTGGCCGATACGGCGCTCAAGACCGCCAACTCCGGTTACCTCACGCGCCGCCTGGTGGACGTGACGCAGGACTTGGTGATTACTGAGGAGGATTGCGGCACCACCAACGGCACCTACATGCGCGCCATCGTGGAAGGCGGTGAAGTGATCGAATCGCTGCGCGACCGCGTATTGGGTCGCACCGCTGCGGAAGATGTGCTGCACCCTGAAACCCGCGAAGTGCTGGCCGCTGCTGGCGCGCTGCTGGATGAAGACTTGCTCGACGACCTGGAAGCCGCAGGCGTGGACGAAGTCAAGGTACGCACGGCGCTGACCTGCGACACCCGCTTTGGCCTGTGCGCCAAGTGCTATGGCCGCGATTTGGGCCGTGGCGGCCTGATCAACCTCGGCGAAGCCGTGGGCGTGATCGCTGCCCAGTCCATCGGTGAGCCGGGCACGCAGTTGACCATGCGTACCTTCCACATCGGTGGTGCGGTGAACCGCGCAGCCATTGCCTCCAACGTCGAGGCCAAGTCCAACGGGATCATTGGCTTTAACAGCGCCATGCGTTATGTCACCAACTCCAAAGGCGATTTGGTGGTCATCGCACGCTCGGGTGAAATCATCGTTGCCGACGAATTCGGCCGCGAGCGCGAGCGCCACAAAGTGCCTTACGGCGCGACGTTGACCGTCAAGCCTGACCAGCAGATCAAGGCCGGTACCATCCTGGCCAACTGGGATCCGCTCACGCGCCCCATCATCACCGAGTACGCCGGTCAGGTGAAGTTCGAGAACGTCGAAGAAGGCCTGACGGTTGCCAAGCAGGTGGACGATGTCACGGGCCTGGCGACCTTGGTGGTGATCGACCCCAAACGTCGCGGCTCCACCAAGGTGGTGCGTCCGTTGGTCAAGCTCATCGACGCGCAAGGCAGCGAGGTCAAGATCCCCGGCACCGATCATGCTGTGGCGATTGGCTTCCAGATCGGCGCGCTGATTCAGGTGCGCGACGGCCAGGAAGTCGGCCCCGGCGAGGTGCTGGCGCGTATCCCCATCGAAGGCCAGAAAACCCGCGACATTACCGGCGGTTTGCCGCGCGTGGCCGAGCTGTTCGAGGCGCGCACGCCCAAGGACAAGGGCACGTTGGCGGAAATCACCGGCACCGTCTCCTTCGGCAAGGAAACCAAAGGCAAGATCCGCCTGCAAATCACCGATCCGGAAGGCGGCGTTTGGGAGGAGCTGATCCCCAAAGAGAAAAACCTGCTGGTGCACGAAGGCCAGGTGGTCAACAAGGGCGAGCTGATCGTCGATGGCCCGGCCGATCCGCAGGACATCCTGCGCTTGCTGGGCATTGAGGAGCTTTCCCGCTACATCGTCGATGAAATCCAGGACGTGTACCGCTTGCAAGGCGTGAAGATCAACGACAAGCACATCGAGGTCATCGTGCGCCAGATGCTGCGCCGCGTGGTGGTCGAGAACCCGGGCGAGTCCAGCTACATCCAGGGCGAGCAGGTCGAGCGCAGCGAAATCCTCAACACCAACGAGGCGTTGCAAAAAGAGGGCAAGATCCCTGCGACCTACACCAACTTGCTGCTGGGTATCACCAAGGCGTCGCTGTCCACCGACTCGTTCATCTCCGCCGCGTCCTTCCAGGAAACCACACGCGTGCTGACCGAGGCGGCCATCATGGGCAAGCGCGACGAGCTGCGTGGCCTGAAGGAAAACGTTATCGTCGGCCGCCTGATCCCTGCCGGTACTGGCCTGGCCTACCACCAGGCGCGCAAGGCCAAGGACGCCATGGACGAAGCCGAGCGCCGCGCTATCGCCGAGCAGGAAGCCGCCGCTGAACAAAACAGCGCCGACGAGTCCGCCGCCGACGAAGAAGGCAGCAGCAGCCCCGACGAGTCTTGATCGCGACACCAAGCCCCTGCGCAGCCGCATTGCGCAAGGGGCTTGGTGCAGTGTTGCGGTATCTCCTGCTGTATGCCGCGCTGCATGCATACCAACCACGCCCGCTTTTCGCGGGCGTTGTCATGTCCACGCCTGGATGGCCCAAAACCGCTGGCTGCCGATTTGCTGGTGGGCACGGGCGGCATGCGCAAAGTGCGCTGGGCTGCTGGCGGCAAGCGCAAAAGCGGCGGCGTGCGCATCATCTACTTTGAAATATAGCCATCAACGCGGTGTTGATGGCCGCTGCGCCGCGCAGCGTCCAGTGCTGATGCCTGTCAAAAGACAACTCCCCGCAACCCGGCACAGTGCGCCCACTGGTCAAGCGATACTTCTGCGATCACAACAACGCTGTCACCGAGGCGGGCGGGGTGGGATGCCTGAGCGAGCGCACCGAGTCTTCTGAAGTTGCAAGAATTTCCTGGCCCTCTTGTGGACTTTTTCGGCCGCCGTCTGCGCTTGAAAACACACGGAACGCCCCTTTTTTACAAATCAAAAAGAAATAAAAATGCCTTATTTCGGCAATATGGTAAATGATATATTTTTCTTTTGAATAAAATGATTGGCGTTACAAGGAGGCAGGCGTTTGCACCTGCATCACCAGCAAAGCGCCGGTGATGAGCGCTTGCATGCCCAGGGTGAATTCGTGCTCCAGCTCGGCGGTTTCGGCAGCTTGCTCGGTGGTGGTTTGCGCGGTGTGGCGGCCTGTGGCGGTGTAAACCGTATCGGCGGCGGCAAAGGCATGAAAGGCGATGGTGGCCAGCAGCCTGCGCGCCTGCTCGTGGCCGATGCCATAACGGCTGGCGACTTGGCGCTGGTGCTGCTCGATGCGCGAGAGCATGGAGGGCGTGGCCGCCATGCGCCGGATGACGTAGGGCGTGATGCCCGGGTGCGCCTGCACAAAGGCCTGGATGCCAGCGGTGAAGGCGACGAGATAGGCGGGCAAATCGTGGCTGTCCTCGCAGGGCGGAATTTGCCAGCGGCTGAAGATTTCCTCCGCCACGAGGCGCTTGAGTTCCTCCAGATTGGCAACGTGCTTGTACAGCGCCATGTGGCTGACGCCCAGCGCAGCGGCGACGCCGACAAAGGTGATGTGCGGCAAGCCTATTGCCATGCCTGCTTGCGCGATGCGCTCGCGGGTGATGGTGCGGGGGCGTCCGCGTGGGGTAGGGGCTTCGGGTGTGGTCATCTCCCTCCTTTGCTGGTGTTGCATTTGAAAATTTTATACATCAAAGAGAAATGAAAATGCCTTTTTTGGGCAATTATTTTCTATCCCGGTTTTCCTTTGATATGCATCCTTGGGGCGCCTTGGCAGGCGGCTTGCAGTCATTAAGTTTAATGTGTGAAACTATTTAAAAAATTTAGTTTATAGTAATGCAATTAATTGAGATTGCGCCGTTGCCATGTTTGGGCATGCCCAGGCATGGCGCAGGCTCCGAGGAAAGGAAACGGTATGGGTAAACGGTGTGTGGGTGCGCGGCAATTGGTTGCGCCTCTTTCTGGCATGGCGCTGGCGGTGCGTGTGGGTTTGTGTGCGCTGGTCTGGCCGGCGGGGCCTGCGCTGGCGCAATCTCAATCGCAGGCCGACGGGGCGCAGGCAGCGGTGTTGCCTGCAGTGACGGTGACGGGCCAGGCCGCATCGCCTGCGGCGCTGCCCTATGCGGGCGGGCAGGTCAGTGGTGGCGGCCGCATGGGGTTGCTGGGCGAGCGCGATTTCATGGAGACGCCGCTGGCGAGCATCTCCTACACCGAAGCTTTCATCGACGAGCAAAACGCGCCCGATGTGCAGGGCGTGATTGCGCGCAACGATGCGTCGGTGTTCCTCAGCGGCATCCCCGGTGAGCATTTGGAGAGCTATTCCATCCGCGGCTTTGCCATGGATGCGGGCGATGTCAGCGTCGATGGCCTGGCGGGCATGGGATCGAGCTACCGCAATATGCCCGAGCGGTTCGAGCGTGTGGAAGTGCTCAAAGGCCCTTCCGCGATGCTGGGTGGCATGGCGCCGCATGGCTCGGTGGGTGGGTCGGTGAATCTGGTGCCCAAGCGCGCGGGCGCTGCGCCGCTGACGCGCCTGACGCTGGGCATGCAGTCGGATGCGCACGGGCGCGCCCACCTGGATGTGGGGCGGCGCCTGGGCGCGCAGCAGCAGGTGGGCATCCGCCTCAATGCCATGGGCCGCAACGGCGCGATCGATGTGGAGGGGCAGAAGAAGAAAGCCCATCTGGGCGCGCTGGCGCTGGATTGGCGCGGCGCGCAGGCGCGGGTTTTTGCCGATCTCTACAGCACGGGCGATCGCGTCAATGGCATGACGCGCGGGCTGACGCTGGCGCCGGGCGTGGCCGTGCCCCAGCCCCCCAAGGCCACGATGTCATGGAACCCGCCCTGGGCCTTTTACGACGCCACGGCGCGCGGCGCTGCCTTGCGCGGCGAGTGGGATGTGAACGAGCGCCTGACGGCCTGGGCCGCCGCCGGGCGTAGCAAGAGCGGGCTGGGAACGCTCATGGGCCTGCCCACGGTGCTGGATGCGGCGGGCAACATGCGCCTGACTTTTGGCGGGGTGGACGAAACCATTACGCGCAAGTCGGCCGAGGCGGGCCTCAAAGGCAAGCTGCAAACCGCCGGCGTGGGGCATGAGTTCGCGCTCAACGTCACGCATTTGGAGGAGGACATCGCCCTTGACGGCTTTCGCCTGCGCGATACCTGGAGCACCAACCTCTACCACCCCATTTGGGGCGCCGAGCTGCCGCGCCCGGTGCAAGCCCTCAGCCGCACCGAAACGCGCCTGCGCAGCGTGGGCGTGGCCGATACGCTCTCGCTCTGGCAAGGCCAGGTGCAACTGACCCTGGGCGTGCGCCGCCAAAGTGTGCGCACGCAGCAATTTCGCGCTGCGGGGGCGGCGCTGGGCCAGCGCTACGACGCCAGCGCCACCACACCGGCGGCGGCCGTGCTGGTCAAGCTCGGCGAGGGGCTTTCCCTCTACGCCAACGCCATGCAAGGGCTGAGCCAGGGCGCCATTGCGCCCGCAACGGCGGCCAACGCGGGCGAAGTCTTTGCGCCTTACAAGAGCAGGCAAAAAGAAATCGGCCTCAAGCTCGACCAAGGCCCATTCGCCCACACGCTGAGCGTGTACGAAATCCGACGCCCCAGCCGCTATGTGGACCCTGTCAGCAACGTCTTTTCCTTTGGCGGCGAGCAACGCAACCGGGGCGTGGAGTGGAGCTTTTTCGGCGCGCCGCTGCCTGGCTGGCGCGTGATGGGCGGCGTGGCCTACAGCGATGCCAAAGTCACCCGCGCCGAGGTGGCCGCCCACGTGGGCCAGCAGGCCACGGGCCAGCCCCGGTGGCAAGCCAAGCTCGGCGCCGAGTGGGATGTGCCCGCCGTGCCCGGGCTGACCGCCAGCGCCCATGCCCAATACGCAGCGCGCCAATACCTCAGCGCCGACAACGCTCTCTCCGTCCCCGGTCGGGCGGTGTTCGATCTGGGGGCGCGCTACGCCACCCGGGCGGCCGGTTATCCGCTCACGCTGCGCGCGGGCGTGCGCAATGTGGCCAACAAAACCTATTGGGCCAAGCCGCACTACACCAGCCTGGGCCTGGGCGCGCCGCGCAGCTTCCAGCTCTCGGCCACGGTGGATTTTTAAGCGTCAAAGCACTTTGAGCAGTTGCGCCATGCACGCCCCCATCTCTTTGCACGGCATGTTGGCCCAAGTCGCCGGGCACTGGCAGCCGCACATCCTGCACTGCGGCGATTTCGGTTTGCGTTTTGTGCGGTTTGCGGGCGATTTCGAGTGGCACCGCCATGCGCATAGCGACAAGGCTGTGCTGGTGCTCAGCGGTGAAATGGGCATCCGCTTTGAAGGCGGGGCCGAGCCGGTGCGCATTCGCGCGGGTGAGTTGTTCGTGTTGCCCAAAGGGGTGCTGCACCAGCCGTATGCCGAGCGTGAATGCGGCATCGTGTTGCTGGAGCTGGCCGGGCGCGGGGGGTGATGTTGCGCTGGGGCAGGGCGGCAGCCAAGGGAGCGTAAAAGCCTGCCGCTCTGCCTGTCTTTGCTTTTCATTTATCGATCAAAAGGATAAAAAATCGCCTTGTTTTGGCATGATCTGTATGAAGCCTATTTTCCTTTGATGTAAAAATATATTTTTCAAATCAAAGGAAAAAGGTGTTCTTTCCAGTCATGCCGAAACAGGGTGATTTTTTTTCCTTTGATGGCCAAGGGCTGGGCGCGGGTGGCGCATTGGGGTTGTTTGGGGTGGTGTTTGGAGCGCGCTTTTGCCGCGCCGCGCGCGCGCCTGCATTGGCCTTGATCCCCCGCGCCGCAGGACGGTTGCAAACGGAAACAATGGTACATTGCTTGCCGATTGCCCGGCTGGGCGCAGCGCGTGCCCATGCAGGCCCAGGGCTGGCAATCGGTTGAGTTTTATCGCATCACGCACCCGGAGGAGTCCCCATGGCGGCAATGCAGCGCTTGCTGAGAATGATGGCTGAGAACAAGGCGTCCGACATTTACATTTCGGCCCATTCGCCCGTGCTCATCAAGATTCGTGGCGAGACCATCCCCGTCAACCAGCAGGTGCTCAGCCCCGAGTCCACGCTCAAGCTGCTGCGCGAAATCGTCTCGGCCGAGCGCATTGCCGAGCTCGAGCGCACGGGCGAGCTGAACATGGCCGTGCCGCTGGAAGGGGTAGGGCGGTTTCGCGTCAGCGCCATGCGCCAGCGCGGCAGCTATGCGGTGGTGATTCGCTACATCCCGCGCGATATCCCCGAACTCTCCACCCTGCGCCTGCCGCCCGTGCTGGAAGATTTGGCGATGGAAAAACGCGGCCTGATCCTGCTGGTGGGCGCCACCGGCTCGGGCAAGAGTACGACGATTGCCTCCATGATGGACTTGCGCAACCGCCAAGCCTCGGGCCACATCCTCACCATCGAGGATCCGATCGAATACGAATTCACCAACCGCCGCAGCGTGGTCAACCAGCGCGAGGTCGGCAGCGACACCGAATCGCTGCAAACGGGTCTGAAAAACGCCCTGCGCCAGGCGCCGGACGTGATCCAGATCGGCGAAATTCGCGACCGCGACACCATGTCCGCCGCGCTGGCTTACGCGCAATCGGGCCACTTGTGCATCTCCACCTTGCACGCCAACAACAGTTACCACGCGCTCAACCGGATCTTGAGCTTTTACCCCGTCGAAGTGCGCCCGACCATGCTGGGCGATTTGGCCGCCACGCTCAAGGCCGTGATCTCGCAGCGCCTGCTGCGCGCCATTGATGGCGAGCGCATCCCGGCGGTGGAGGTGCTGCTCAACACCAAGCTGGTGTCCGAGCTGATCGAGGCGGCCGATTTCTCCGGCATCCGCGACGCCATGCAGCAATCCATGTCCGAAGGCTCGCAAACCTTTGAGGAATCGCTGGCCTTCATGGTCGGCCAGGGGCTGATCGACCGCAAGGAAGCCTTCAGCTACGCCGATTCGCCCACCAACCTCATGTGGCGCTTGCAAAACGACTTTGCCATGGCCGCCAACGCCGCCAAGGCGCGCGTGCAGGCGGCGGAGGAAAACAACGACGAAGCGCCTTCGTTCACCGAGTTCACGCTGGATGTGCGCGAGAAGGAGGAAACCTGAGCGCCTCTTTCGCGCCCCCGTCAGTGATCGCTCTCAGCCGCCTTTCGAGGTGGCTTTTTTCGATCAAAGTAGAAATAATATCAATATGGAATTGCCTAAACGGCATGATTTTATTGCTTTTGATTGGTAAATAACTTGGGCGAAAAAACGCTGATCGCCAAGGACTACATCTTTTGCCGCCCCTCGTTGATATCGCAGGGATACAACCGGGGCGTACAATCCGTTGCTTTTCGCGATGCATAGCGCTTGGCGTTATGCGTTTTTCACTATCGCGGCCCCATCCGCTGGGCCGCACCACAGGATTGTTCTGCATGAAAAACGTCCGCTTGCCCTTCGCCCGTTGTCTGGTTGTTGCCGCCCTGGCCGTGGCTGCCCAAGGCAGTTGGGCCGAAACCATCACCGTTTCTGCCGCGGCCAGCCTCAAAGATGCCTTCACCGAGCTGGCCCAAAAATACGAGGCCAACAACCCGCAGGACAAAGTGCAGTTGAACTTCGGCGGCTCGGGCGCGCTGTTCCAGCAAATCGAAAAAGGCGCGCCGGTGGACGTGTTTGCCAGCGCCGATGAAAAGACCATGGACAAGGCCGAGCAGGCCAAGCTGGTGCTCGAGGGCACGCGCCAGACCTTCGTCACCAACACCCTGGTGCTGATCCAGCCCGCCAAGGGCCAGGCCCAGCTCGATTCGCTGCAAGCGCTGCAAGACAAGGCGGTGGCGCGCATCGCCATCGGCAACCCCGAGAGCGTGCCCGTGGGCCGCTACACCAAGGCCGCGCTGGAGGCCGCCCAGCAGTGGGATGCGCTGCAACCCAAGCTCATCCTGGCCCAGAACGTGCGCCAGGCGCTGGACTATGTGGCCCGCGCGGAGGTGGATGCAGGCTTCGTCTATGGCACGGACGCCGCGCTGATGAAGGACAAGGTCAAGGTCGCCTACGTGGTGCCGGTGGAAAAAACGGTCAGCTACCCCATCGCCGTGATGAAAACCGGCGCTCAAGAAGCGGCCGCCAAGCGCTTTGTGGCGCTGGTGACTTCCCCCATCGGCCAGGGCGTGCTCAAGAGCTACGGCTTTGTGCCGGCGGTGAAATAAAGCCGCTGTCAAAGCCGCTGCTGCCCACTGAAAGTCCATCGCACGAAAGCCCATCGCAGCAACCTGCGATGGGCCAGTCGCCATTACGCGCTGACTTGCCCCCTTGCGGCGCTGGCGCGCCTTGGTCCGTCAGCGCTTTTTTCTGTCTTGACGTATTTGACGCATGCAATCCATTTGG
Source organism: Allofranklinella schreckenbergeri (assembly GCF_003703475.1). Lineage (GTDB taxonomy): Bacteria > Pseudomonadota > Gammaproteobacteria > Burkholderiales > Burkholderiaceae_C > Lampropedia > Lampropedia schreckenbergeri. Next base: position 179,760 of record NZ_RDQM01000006.1, read on the forward strand.
GCCGAGGTGCTCGCGCCCCTGTCTCTTTCGCTGAAAGTGGCGTTCTGGGCCACGCTGCTGAGCGCCTTGCTGGGCACTGCGCTGGGTTTGTACCTGGCCAAAAGCCGACTGTGGCTGCGCAACGTGCTCGATACCGTATGCACCCTGCCGATGGTGCTGCCGCCCACCGTCATGGGCTATTACCTGCTGGTGCTGTTTGGCAGTCACGGCCCGCTGGGCATGTGGCTGAAGCAAACGCTGGGCATCAACATGATCTTCAGCATCAACGGCGCCATCATCGCCGCCACGGTGGTGAGTTTTCCGCTGGTGTTCAAGCCCGCGCGCGCAGCCTTCGAGTCCATCGACCCGCAACTGGAGCAAGCCGGGCGCGTGCTGGGCGTGCGCGAGGCGGGCATCTTGCTGCGCATCAGCCTGCCCCTGGCCTGGCGCGGCATCATGGCAGGCGTGATGCTGGGCTTTGTGCGCGCGCTGGGCGAGTTTGGCGCCACGCTGATGATTGCGGGCAGCATCCCGGGCAAAACGCAAACCCTCTCCATCGCCATTTACGAGGCGGTGCAGGCGGGCAACGATGGCGTGGCCCATGTGCTGGCGCTGGTGATCTCCGGCGTGTGCATTGCGCTGCTGCTGCTGGCGACCTGGATTACCCCGGGGCGTCGCAAGGCGCGCGGCGAGTAATTTTTATCAATCAATAGGATAAAAAATTGCCTTGTTTTGGCATGATTTGTAATAAGTCTTATTGATTATTGATTTGTAATTCAAGGCGGCGTCATGTGGTGCGATCTGCACGTCAAAAAAACCCTGCGCTCGGCAAAGCGCGTGTTCGAGTTCGATGTCAAGCTGCAAAGCGATGCGCCGCGCCTGGTGCTGATGGGGCCATCGGGCATTGGCAAGACGATGGTTTTGCAAGCCATTGCGGGGCTGATCCGGCCCGATGACGGCCACATCCGCATCGGCGATGCGCTGCTGTTTGCGCGCCAGCAAAGCGTGGATGTGCCCACCCAGCAGCGCCGTGTGGGCTTTCTGTTTCAAAACTACGCGCTGCTGCCGCATTTGACGGCGCTGGCCAACGTGGGCTTTGGCCTGCGGCGCGGGCTGTGGGGCTTTCTCACGCAGGCGCAAAAGCGCCAGGCCATGCAGTGGCTGGAGCGTTTCCAAATCGCCCACCTGGCGCACCAGTACCCGCACACGCTCTCGGGCGGGCAGCAGCAGCGCCTGGCGCTGGCGCGCCTGGCCATCTTGCAGCCGCGCGTGCTGCTGCTCGACGAGCCGTTTTCCGCGCTCGACCCCGCGCTGCGCCAATCCATGCGCGAGGAAATCGACGCCTTGCTCACCGCCTTGAATATCCCGCTGCTGATGGTCTCGCACGACGAAGAAGACCGCCTGGCCTTGGGCGCCCAGGCCGTGCGGCTGGGGCAAGTCGATGGCCGCACGGTGCTGTTGGAGGGGTGAGGGGGCTTGGGCTGCGATGCGCTGGCATGCCGTGCCGCCGCGCTGCAACAGGGGCGCATTGCGGGCACATCATGGGTGAACCGTGAGTCAATCGCAGGCCGCTCACAGGCCACTCACAGGCCCATCCCCGGCCATCGCGACCCATCGAGGCCAATCCCTGGCAGCGCCTATGGCACCATCGCCGCCTTGATTTCCCCCTCTGCACAGCGCCAGCCATGAACACCCCAACAAACGCCGCCCCTTTGGACCAAGCCACGCTCACCCACTTGCAGCAATGGCAGGGCCGCACCGAAACCGCCCACGATGCCATCGCCGCAGCCCCCTTGCGCGGGCTGGCGGCTACGCTTGATCGCGACGATGCCCCGCCCGCAACGGGCACGCCCGTGCCGCCGCTGGGGCATTGGCTGTACTTTTTGCCGCACACGCGCCAAAGCGCGCTGGGGCCGGACGGGCACGCGCGCCGGGGCGGTTTTTTGCCGCCCGTGCCCCTGCCCAGGCGCATGTGGGCGGGCGGGCGGCTGTGGTGGCAGACCGACAACCCTTTGACCGTGGGCGATGAGGCGGAAAAACGCTCGCGCATCGCCCGCATCACCCACAAGCGGGGCCGCTCGGGCGATTTGCTGTTTGTGCTGGTGCGCCACGAAGTGCACAACGCGCGCGGCCTGTGCCTGACGGAGGAGCACGACATCGTTTACTGCGCCGCTGCCGCGCCCGCTCAAGAGGCCGCTGCACCTGTGCCAGCCCCCACCAGCGCGCCCTGGCAGCGCTGCATCACGCCCGATGATGTACTGCTGTTTCGCTACAGCGCGCTGACGTTTAACGGCCACCGCATCCATTACGACCGCCGCTACGTCACCGAGGTGGAGGGCTATCCCGGCCTGGTGGTGCATGGCCCGCTGATGGCCACGCTGCTGACCGACCTGGTGCGCCGCCACGCGCCAGAGCGCAAGCTGAGCCGCTTTGCCTTCAAGGCCGTGCGCCCCGTGTTCGATGGGCATCCCTTGACGCTGAGCGGCCAGCCGCAGGCCGAGGCAGAGGGCAATGACAGCGGCAGCGGCGGCGGTTGCATCCGGTTATGGGCGGCCGACTATCAAGGCTGGCTGACGATGCAGGCAGAGGCCTGGATGGTTGAATGATTTATCGATCAATGGAAAATAAAATAAATTATATGGCTTGATAGAAATAAAGGTAATTTCACTTTGATATGTAATCAGTAGTGCGCTTTGGGTGTGGCGATGGCTGCCAGGCGGCCCCTTGTGCGTGCGCTCTGGGTAAAATCGCACCCGTTGCCGCCCGCCGGGGCGGCGTTTTATTTGTGCCTTGTCATGAACCCGATTGCCCAAGACTCTGTGACCGCCACCGCCGCCGACCAAGCTGCTGAAAAAGCCGCCGAAAAAGCCGACAAGCAGCGGCGCGAAGCCATCAAGCTGGAAAAGCGCCTGTGCCGCGAAGTGGGCCGCGCCATCCTGGACTTCAACATGATCGAGGAGGGCGACAAGGTGATGGTGTGCATGTCCGGCGGCAAGGACAGCTACACCTTGCTGGACATCTTGCGCAAGCTGCAAAAGCGCTCGCCCGTGCGCTTTTCCATCGTGGCGGTGAATCTCGATCAAAAGCAGCCGGGCTTTCCCGACCACGTGCTGCCCGAGTACCTGCGCGCGCAAGGGGTGGATTTCCATATCGAAACGCAGGACACCTACAGCATCGTCAAGCGCGTCATCCCCGAAGGCAAAACCACCTGCGGGCTGTGCAGCCGCCTGCGCCGCGCCATTTTGTACTCCGCCGCCGAGCGCCTGGGCGCCACCAAAATCGCCCTGGGCCACCACCGCGACGACATCCTGCAAACCCTGCTGCTCAACATGTTCTTTGGCGGGCGCATGAAAGGCATGCCGCCCAAACTGGTGAGCGACGACGGCAAGCACGTGGTGATCCGCCCGCTGGCCTACATCCCGGAAAAGGACACGCGCCAGTGGGCCCAGTACCAGCAATTTCCCATCATCCCCTGCAACCTCTGCGGCAGCCAGGACAACCTGCAACGCCAAATCGTGGGCGACATGCTGCGCGAGTGGGACCGCAAATTCCCCGGCCGACTGGAGAGCATGTTCCGCTCCATGCAAAACATCGTCACCACCCACATGATGGACGCGCGCCTGCACGACTTTCGCAACGCCCAGGCCACGGGCGTGGCCGATCCCAATGGCGACATCGCCTTTGATCCCGAAACCTTTGCCCAGCCCCTGGGCGATGCCGCGCACGGCCCCGAGACAGAAGGCGCTGCTGGGGCCATTCGCATCCCCATCATCGCCAGCCAGGCCGCGCCCGGCGCCTGTTCTTCTTGAGCCAAGCCTGCTCTCGGCTTGAATGGGGCGGACGGCATGTGGGGCCACTGCATTTACGTATGCGTGCAGCCAGGCCAGTTGCAAGCCCGCCTTGTCGCCGATCAACCGCAGCCAGCAGGGCCACAGTGGTTGGCCGAACACGCGGCCTTGGCGCACCCGCGCACCCTGATGGGCGACTATTTCGCCGTGCAAACGCTGTTGCGCCAGGCGTACGCGGCGCTGTTGCCCCGGCATTGGTTGACGCCCGCGCCGGTGGTCATCGTGCATTTGCTGCCCGAGGCGCAAGGCGGCTATACGCAGGTGGAGAGCCGGGCCTTCAGAGAAGCCGCCCTGCGCGCAGGCGCGCGCAAGGCTTGGGTGCTGGCCCAGGGCGCAGCGCTCAGCGACGCCCAGGCGCTGGACTTTTGCCGCCAGGGCCTGCTGCCCGCGGCGGTGCAGCGTTTGCCGGACTGAGGCCAGCCATGCGCGCATGGCGCCCACAGGCTTTGCAGGCATCCGAGCCGGATTCGCGCCTGCGGCTGTTGTCCTTTTCGCCGTTGAGAGAAATCGCTCGGCCTGGCGCAATCGGTGGTGGAGAGGGTTGAGGGCAAGCTCTGGAACACATCGTTTTGTCCCGCTGGCGTTCGCGCAGGCTGGCTGGATAGAGAAAGCGCGCAAAAAAGCGCGTGCATCAGACACGCGCTTTTTTGAGAGCTGAGCGATCAAGGCATGGATGGCTGCGCCAAGGTATCCCTGCCGCGCGAATGGGTGGAAACCAGCACGTATTCCTCATCGTGCAGCGCCCATGTGCCGTAGGCGTTGGCGTCGGTGAATTCGGCGTTGATGTTCATGAATTTGAGGCTGCCGTGACCACTGGCGCGGGCTGGCGAGCATTGCACCTCGGTGGTTTCGGCGCGGTAGCGCAAGCGGCACAGTTTGAGCCGGTCGGAGTAGGCCACGCCGTCCGGGTATTTGTGGCTATCGACCTGGATGGTCACCCGTTTGGTGATGTGGGGGTCGTAGCCCTGGTAGGCGAAAGCCTCGATCACGTAGAGCGGCAAAAACTCCTGCCCGCTGGTGAATTGCTTGTGGCGCGCGAAGGATGCAACGGTGTCTTGCGCATGCAAGGTGCGCTGCACGTTGGACAAACGCCCCCAGGCGCAATCGGTCAGCGCGGCCATGTCCAGCCGCATGAACTGAACGACTTTGCTGTAGGCATCCACCGGCGAAATCCGCAAGCTGCCGTAGCCCTTGTCGATGGGAATATCCGTGCCCGCCAGGGCGAATTGCGAAAACGCGCCGACGCCGCCTGCGGCCAAGGGCAGGTTTTGCACCTGTGTGGCGGCGAAAGTCTGCCCGGGCGGGATGGCCGGGTAATGCGGGCCGCAGGATTGGGGGTGGTTGGGCGCTTTGGGCACGGCGGGGTTGGCTTCGGGTTTGTGAGCGGGCGGCTCGATGCCCGCCACGGGCGGCGTGGTGGCATGCGTGGTGATGCCGCGCGGCTGGGTGGAGGTGAGCGCCAGATCGCCATCGCCCGGAACCTCCGCTTGCGCAATCACCCAGTCGCCAGCGCGTCGCACTTGCGTGTCGTAGCACTGGGCCGAGGTGACGAAGGTGTTGAAAAACACCCGGCAAATGCGCAGCGTGGATTCGTCGAATACTGTGGCTGTGGGGTATTTGGCGGGATCGATGTGGAACTCGACTTTTTTGGGCTCGTTATTGTCTTGGCTGTAATAAGAAAATCCCTCCAGCACGTAGCGCTGGGCGATTTCCCGGTCGGACGACATGAAGTTTCTGAAGAACGAGGCCACGGTTTCATCGTCGTGCAGCGTGGCTTGCAGGTTGTTCATCACGACATGGCTGCAACCACTGCGATGGGTAATTTGCAGGCGCATCTTCTCGCCAGGATGGCGTGCATCCAAAGGGGTGAGGTGAATGTCGCCATAACCTTGATTGGCGGGGATGCCAAAGCCTGCTGCTACGAATTTGGAGGTGCGGCCTATTTTTCCGGGCGCGGGCTGGTTGACGATTTGCTCGACCGCGTAGGTCTGGCCTGCCGGTAGGGCCGGGTAGCGGGCGGGATCGCAGCCAGAGTCAACGGGAGGGGGTGGCTGCGGTGGTGGCGGTGGCGGCGGCAAAGCCGTATCGCTGTCACTCCCGCCACAGGCGCTCAAGAAGGCGGCAATGCAAAGCAATGGAAGGGCTGGTTTTTTCATGACGTCCTCGCGTGGTTTTTCAGGAGAAGCCCGGCGTTACCCCGGCCATGCAAGCCGTTTCCGTCCATCGGATGCAACGGCGCGGTCACTCTACTGAAAAACAGGGCAATAGGCGGCCACGAAAAGTAACAAGCAAGTAGGGGCTTGAATGCGATTGGGCAAAAAAACAGCTTATGGCGTCCCTTTACCGCTGGCGCAGCGTGCGCTGGGCGTGGGGGCGTTGTTCGGGGGTGATGGCAAGGGTGCGGGGTTTGCCTTCGCGCAGCAGGGTCAGGGGGGCGCTTTGGCCGGGGCGCAGGGCGGCGACGAGGGTGAGCAGCTCGGGGACGTTGCGCACGGGGTGCTCGCCGACTTGCTGGATGATGTCGCCAGGGCGGATGCCCGCGCGCGCGGCCGGGCCGCCTTGCAGCACGCCGGTGACGATGACGCCTTCGCCCGCGCCTGCGCCGATGGCTTGCGCCAGTTCGGGCGTGAGCGGGTCGGCGGCCAGGCCCAGACGGCCACGGGGAAGTTGAACGCGGTGATCACGCCCACCACGCCCAGCGGGTGCCAGGTTTCCATCATGCGGTGGCCGGGGCGTTCGCTGGCAATCGTCAGCCCGTAGAGCTGGCGCGAGAGGCCGACGGCGAAATCGCAAATGTCGATCATTTCCTGCACCTCGCCCAGGCCCTCGGTGAGGATCTTCCCGGCCTCGATGGAGACGAGCTGGCCCAGCGTGTCCTTTTCGGCGCGCAACTCCTCGCCCAGCAGGCGCACCAGCTCGCCACGCTGCGGCGCGGGCACCTGACGCCAGGCGGCAAACGCCTGCTGCGCCTGGGCAATGGCCTGGCGGGTTTGCTCGGCGCTGTGGGTGCGCAAGGCGCCAATGGCCGAGCCATCGACGGGGCTGTGCACGGCCAGACTGCCGCCGACGTAATCGGCGCTATCGACCCCCAGCTTTTGCAAGATGGCGGCGGTTTGTTGGGCGAGGGTGGATGGCATGGTCAAGGCTCTCCTGATTGGAATGAATGGAGGGTTTTCAAACGCAAAAACGGCCAGATGATACTCGAAAAGAAAAAATATGACGGTAAATGATGATGAGGGGTGGGGTTTCCCCCCTGTATTTTTTTGCATGGAGAAGAAGTAGGATTGGTATGCAGTTTGTTGAAATCTTGTTCGAGGTGTGTATGAAGAAATTTGTTTTTGCTGCTTTTTTCTCGGTTTCGATTCCATTGGGTTATGCGCAACCCATCTGGAGTGATGGAAGTTTGCACAGGTCAGAAATTGATATTTTTGCTAGAGAAAAGATGTATGCAGTATATTTGAATCCTTTTCTTATTCGCGAGGAGTCGGAGAAAATGTTTCGAGAAAATAAAGATAAATTAAAATACTCTGAAGTGGATTGGGAGGAGAAATTTTCAAGTTATTTAATGAATAATGATTTTTCTTCTGGGAAGAAGGTGGTTGTTGCTCGTGTTTTGCAGGCTGTTAACAAGTCTGTTGTATCCAGAAAGGTTCGTGTTAGCAACATTGTTTCCGCTGTTGTGCTTCCGTTGAATGAATTGGAGTATGATAGAGTTAGAAAAATGCCTGAGGTTACTCTTGTCAATGAAATTAAAAACTCTGAAATGGAGATTTCTTCTTTTCCGTACTATGATTATAATGGTGGTGGTGAATTGGTGTCTTGGGCCAAGGTGGCGGTGAATTCTGATGATGGTTTTTCGGTGTTTAATCCGTTTTATTATGTTGATGTTCATCCTGGTGCATTGCAGAGCACGTCGGAGTATGATGTAAATGTGATTTATGCCTCGGCGGGTGCCGGAGATTATAGTTATCATTCTTCTGCGATTGCAAGAATTGTTGGTGCTAAAAGGAATTTGATTTTTAGTCGTGGTATTAATCCTGGGCAGCCGTTATACCTGGCGGCAACGAGTCCGAGCTTTATTTTTGTTGTGCCGGCTATTGAGGCGGCAATCCATCATGCAGATGTGAGGGGGGTAAATGCGGTTTTGAATATATCCATGAATAATGGTGATGAAATTGCGGGGGATCCTTATTCTACGAATCCTCATGATGAGACTGGTAAGACGATGTTGCGTGCCAGTAATCGTTTTCTTGTTACTCAGAGTGCGGGAAATGCCAAGCCTGGTCATTTTAATGGGGATGCATGTCCGCATGTATATAATGTGGATGGTGCAATATTGGATAATGATGCTATCCTTTCTGTTGGGGCGATAGATCGGACGGGGGATAGAATGATGGATTCCATAAATTTTTATCCTGGGGATTATCCTACCCCAATCGCGTCACGTAGCGGGCCTTGTGTCGATTTTTATGCTCCGGGAGGGGAGATTTATGCTTATGTAAATCAAAATAATCAATTGAATTTTGGCTCGGGAACTTCGTATGCGGCTCCTATTGTTGCTGCAATTGCTTCCAGATACGGTGATACCCAGACGAAGCCTTTGGTTCGGGAGAGTTATGTTAAATCAATTTTAATGCCTACGGGCTATAATGATGGCGGTCGTCCCATAAAAATTCCACGTTACTCTACGAATCCTGTGGGGGTTTTGCGACATCATCCTGTTATTCAGGCGATTGCTCCTGTAAATAATCATCGAATTGGATATATTCGAGATAATAATTTTTTTCAGCGTCCTGAGGAGTTTTGGACATCCTCTGATAATTTTGGTTCTTTTGCGGTTGATTTGGGTCAAGTGAGAGATGTGAAGGGTGTCCGTATTGTTTTGGAGACTTCTTCTCCTGGAAATAATCCTGTTAATTTTCAGGTATTTGGATCTTCCATGGCATTGCAAAATAATCCTTTAAATTATTATTATTTTGCGCCATCTGTGCTTATAAAAAATCATACTGAGCCTTTTCAGTATGAAAGGGTGCCAATTTTTATTCCTTTGAATGGAAATTACCGTTCCTTGAGAATAGATGGCATGAACCCCACAAGCTGGTTTGCCGTGGTTGAGGTTGAGGTTTATGGATTTTGATATGGAAAGAACGGTGAGGTCTGTGGGAATGCTGAGTTTGGCGTTGGTTGTGGCTGGATGCGGCGGCGGCGATGCGGAGTCGCCACCTCTCCCGCTGCCTCCAGTCTCCTCCGAGGCGTTGCCCACGCCAGTGAAAGATAGGCTCACGCTGGTGCTTGGGTCTCTGAAATACATGGCTTATCCATGTTTGCGTGATGTGGATGGCAAACCGCTGTCCTGGGGCGCGCTGGATGGTTCTGTTCCCGGCATGACGCCGATTGGCTGGAACAAAGCGCGCTTCCATGCGTTGGAACGCATTTATACGATTGGCGATGCTTTTTACTTCATTCAGGACGCAGGCGTGGAACAATGCCTGCCGCCAGCGCCGGCGGGCTCCGAAGTGTTTCGCATGAATTCAGAAGGGAAAATCGGTCTGCATATACCAAAAAGAACGGCGGATTTGGCAATCCCCACATACCAGTATTATGACCGGCCAAGCGGATTTTTTGTGCGGCCAGATGGAGTTTATACGCTCAATATTTTGAGTGCGTATGCAGATGCGGGTTATGAACTGAAAATATCAGAGTGGATGAGCGCGGTGGATTACCATAGGCAAGGGCCTGCGTTTTATCGGTATCGAGGCCCTTCAGAGAACGGTGTTTATTTCTCGCATACGCGCGTGACACCAGCGCCAAAGGCGTTCACCGAGCAAGATCGTGTTCGCCTGACTGTGGTTGATGGCCCGCCCGATCAGGCGCGCTTGCACACGCCGCATGGCTTGGTCACGGGTGGTGATGGCTTGCAGTATTTTGTTGATAACGGGCAGGTACGCAGCCTGGATGCCCAATGGCATGTGCGCACGCTCAACCTGCCGAGTTTGCAGCCTGGCGATGTGGCGCTGGATCTGGATGTTGATGCGCAAGGTCAAGTGCATCTGCTGGCGTACAACGCGACAAGCGATCTGTATGGCTGGCACCAACTGGGCGTCGTGGGCCCGCACGGGCAGCGGCGCGATTTCGCCATTTCCGGATATGGCAGGCCGAATGTAAGCATGGCCGTCAAAAATGGGGTGTTGCTGCTGGCCGTTCGCGATGACGCCCTGGAGGAAAAATGGTCCGCCATTTACCGCATAGCCTGGGGCGTGCAGGAAGGCCAGACGCTGACGCAGGCCAAGCAAGTTTTGGGTGGCGCGGAGATACCCGCCGTTCCCGAGGATTATCTCAATGCCCCTGTCCGCTACCGCTTGCCTAATGTGCGGGATATTCATTTTGTTGGCAATGCTTTGTGGATATCCGTGGCGCAAGCTGTGCTGGCGATTGAAATCGATTGAATATTCTCTGTGGCATGAAAAATGAAAATCGCATGCGTGATGCATGCGATTTTCATGATTATTTACGGAGGGATAAAACTTGTCTGATATGTGAATTGCCCAATGGGAACAACTGGTGGTGACTTTGCTGGTTTGTCACTTTTGCCGGTTGACAATTATGGGATTGTCTTTTTTGGGTCGGCAAACGATCCAGGCGTGGCGGGCTGCGCCACCGTGTCCCGGCCGCGCGGGTGGGTGGAGAGTAGCACGTATTTCTCACCGTGCCGAACAGGCTTCCGGACGCAACAGCGAGGCCACTTTACTTGAAGAGTTTGAAGGGGCGGGGGAGCAGGCTTTTCCCCGTTTTCAACCCGACTTCACCGCTGCCGCAGCGTGCGCTGGGCCTGGGGGCGTTGTTCGGGGGTGATGGCGATGGTGCGGGGTTGGCCTTCGCGCAGCAGGATCAAGGGGGTGCTTTGGCCGGGGCGCAGGGCGGCGACGCGGGTGAGCAGCTCGGGGACGTTGCGTACGGGGTGCTCGCCGACTTGCTGGATGATGTCGCCAGGGCGGATGCCCGCGCGCGCGGCCGGGCCGCCTTGCAGCACGCCGGTGACGATGACGCCTTCGCCCGCGCCCGCGCCTGCGCCGATGGCTTGCGCCAGTTCGGGCGTGAGCGGGTCGGCGGCCAGGCCCAGCCAGCCGCGCGTGACGCGGCCTTCGCGAACCAGGCTTTCCAGCACGAATTGGGCAGTGGCGGCTGGGATGGCAAAACCGATGCCCATGCTGCCGCCCGAGCGCGAGTAGATGGCGGTGTTGATTCCCACCAGGTGGCCGTTGATGTCCACCAGCGCGCCGCCGGAGTTGCCGGGGTTGATGGCGGCGTCGGTCTGGATGAAGTTCTCGAAGATGTTCAGGCCTAGATGGCTGCGGCCCAGGGCGCTGATGATGCCGCTGGTGACGGTTTGCCCGATGCCGAAGGGGTTGCCGATGGCCAGCACGCTGTCGCCGATGGCGAGCTGGTCGGAGTTGCCCAGGTGGATGGCGGGCAGGTTGCGGGCGTTGATTTTGAGCACGGCCAGGTCGGATTCCGGGTCGGTGCCGATGACCTGGGCGGGGAATTCGCGCCCGTCGTGCAGGGTGACGAGGATGCTGTCAGCCCCTTCGATGACGTGGTTGTTGGTGAGCAGGTAGCCATCGCTGCTGGCGATGACGCCGCTGCCCAGGCCGCTTTGCGAGCGGCCTGGAGCCTGGCCGAAGAAGTATTGGAAGAAGGGATCGTTGGCAAATGGATGCTGCATCGTGGTGCGGGTGTTGATGCTGACGACGGAGCGCGCGGCCAGTTGCGCTGCCGCGCGCAGGCTGCCCGGAGCTGGCAGGCTGGACTGGGCGGGCGCGGTGGCCGCCGTGGGCGCGGGCGGCAGCAAGACGGTGGCGGGGGCAGTGGCGTTGCTGGCAGCGGGGCTGCCAAGCCATTGGGGTTTGAGGGTGGAGATGACGAAATAAGCGGCCAGCAAGACGGTGACGCTTTGGGAAAAGACGAGCCAGTAACGACGCATGGTGGGCAGTGCGGGGTAGGTGAAATCGTTGGGGGAAAAGCCTGCGCGCCGGGGCGGCGCGGGCCGTGGCGTGCGCTGCGGCGCTGACGGCCAGTTGCAGGGGGCAAGCATATACTCATCCGCCCCTGGGCTGGTGTGGTGGCATCGGCTTTTGTATTTACAAATCAATGAGCAAAAAAATCGCCTTGTTTTGGCATGATGGTGTTTGTTTGTTTTTTACCTTGATTTGTACTATGGGTGGCGTTTGCCAGTGCGACGAGCGCCGTTTCTTTTGTGTTGTTTCCCTTGGAGTTTTATCTCATGGCAACCCGTGATGCGCTGCTGGGCGTGCTCAATGAAACGCTGGAGCCCAAACAGTTTGAGGACTATGGCCCCAATGGCCTGCAAGTGGAGGGCAAGCGCGAGGTGCAGCGCTTGGTCAGTGGCGTGACGGCCAGCGCGGCCTTGATCGATGCGGCCATTGCCGCGCGCGCCGATGCGGTGCTGGTGCACCACGGCCTGTTCTGGCGCGGCATGGATGGCACGCTCACCGGCTGGCTGCGCGAGCGCGTGCGCAAGCTGCTGGCGCACGACATCAATTTGCTGGCCTACCACTTGCCGCTGGATGCGCACCCCACGCTGGGCAACAACGCGCAATTGGGCCTGCACATGGGCTGGGGCGCGGGCGCGCCGCTGGCGGCAGGCTCGCTGGTGTTTGAGGCGCAGGTGTCGCCCTGCGATGCGGCGGCGCTGGCGGCGCAGTTGCACGAGCGCCTGGGCCGCGCGCCGATGTGGATCGATGGCGGCCGCCCGATTGCGCGCCTGGCCTGGTGCACGGGCGGGGCGCAGGGCTATTTCCAGAAGGCGATTGATGCGGGGGCGGATGCGTTTGTGACGGGCGAGATTTCCGAGCCGCAGGCGCATTTGGCGCGCGAATGTGGCGTGAGCTTTTTCGCCGCAGGCCACCACGCCACGGAGCGCTACGGCGCGCCCGCGCTGGGCGCGTATGTGGCGGCGCAGTTGGGGCTGGAGCACCAGTTCATCGAGATCGATAACCCTGCGTGAGGGGGTATTTGCAAATCAATAGGAAATAAAAAAGCCTTTTTATGGCCTGATTTTTTTGATTTGTGTTTTATTTTGATTGAAATTCAGGTTTCGTCCAGAAATTGCACCCTGGGCGCGATGGCGCACATCAGCTCGTAGCTCACGGTTTGCGCGCAGGCAGCCACTTCGTCGATGGGCAGCACGGCGCTGCCGTAGGCGGCGCTGGCCTGGCCCCAGAGGGTGACTTCGCTGCCAAAGCCGCCGGGCCGGCCCGCAGCGCGGGGGGCTGTGAGGTCGATGGCGAGCATGTCCATGCTGATGCGGCCAATGGTGCGGGTGCGCACGCCATCGACGAGCACGGGCGTGCCGGTGCCGCACAGGCGCGGGTAGCCGTCGGCGTAGCCACAGGCGGCGATGCCGATGGTCATGGCTTGCGGTGCGGTGAAGGTGGAGCCGTAGCCCACGGTCTCGCCCGCTTGCAAATCCTGCACGGCAATGATGCGGCTGCGCAGGCTCATGGCCGGTTGCAAGTCCCAGCAGGCGATGTCGCCAGCGGGGTAATCGGGCGCGCTGCCATAGAGGGCGATGCCTGCGCGCACCCAGTCGTGCCGGGCCTGGCTTTGCTGGCCAAAGCGCAGCGTGGCGGCGCTGTTGCTGCTGCTGCGCTCGCCGGGCAGGCCGTCGCTGGCGTGGGCGAACAGAGCTTGCTGGGCGGCGATGCCGCTGGGGCCGTCGGCATCGCTGTAATGCATCATCAGCGAGATTTCATCGACTTGCGGCAGGGCGTTCAGACGCGCCCAGGCGCTGCGGTAGCTTTGGGGCTTGAAGCCCAGGCGGTTCATGCCGCTGTTGAGCTTGAGAAAGACGCGGTGGGGTTGGTGGGTTTTATGGGCGGCAAGCATGTCGATTTGCTCGCTGCAATGCACCACGTGCCACAGGCCCAGGCGCGAGCACAGCTCCAGGTCGCGTGGCTCGAACACACCTTCGAGCAGCAGGATGGGGCCGCGCCAGCCCAGCGCACGCACGCGGCTGGCTTCGCCCAAGTCCAGCAGCGCAAAGCCATCGACGCCGCGCAGGGCGTCGAACACGCGCTCAATGCCGTGGCCGTAGGCATTGGCTTTGACCACGGCCCAGACTTTGGCGTCGCACGCGTGGCGGCGCACGGTGTGCAGGTTGTGCCGCAAGGCTTGGGGGTGGACGATGGCGTGGATGGGGCGGGGCATGGTGGCGGGCAGCAGTGGCGCAAGGCGTACGGAAGGCGTGCAGATGGCGCGGCAGCGGTCGTCGCGCGGCGCCGGATTGTCGCACCACGCGGGCGGCGGCCCAGCCAGGGGCAGCGGGGTTGGCGGGGCGTGATATAAGCGCGGCTTTTTGTTCGGGCGGTGGCTCCCGCTGCCCTTTACGGATGGCCGCGCCTTTGCCTGGCGCTGGCGCGATCCGCACAACGATTCGATCATGAAGTCTGGTTTTTCCACCATCATGTCGGCGCAGTTTTTCAGCTCGCTGGCCGATAACGCGCTGTTCGTGGTGGCTGTCGAGCTGCTGCTGCGCAGCGCCGCGCCGGAGTGGCAACGGGCGGCCCTGGTGCCGATGTTTGCGCTGTTTTACGTGGTGCTGGCGCCGTTTGTGGGGGCGTTTGCCGATGCGCACCCCAAGGGCTGGGTGATGTTCATCAGCAATGCGGTCAAGGTGATGGGCTGTTTGATGATGACTTACGACTCGCACCCCTTGCTCGCCTACGCCATCGTGGGCCTGGGCGCGGCGGCGTATTCGCCCGCCAAGTACGGCATCCTCACCGAGCTGCTGCCCCCTTCCATGCTGGTCAAGGCCAATGGCTGGATTGAGGGGCTGACGATTGCTTCCATCATCCTGGGCGTGATGCTGGGCGGCGCGCTGGTCAGTGATGTGTATTACGGCTGGGTGGCGCACGCCGCTGGCCTGGGGGCGATTTTTCACGATCCCATTCAGGCTGCGCTGGGCACGATTACGGTGATTTATGCGCTGGCGGCCGTCATCAATGTGTTCATCCCGCGCACGGGCGTGGTGCCGCGCCCGATGTGGAAGGGCACGCTGGGGCCGGTGGGCAGCATGCAGGCGCTGATGCGCGATTTCATCGCCTCCAACAATCGGCTGTGGGGCGACAAGCTGGGCCAGATTGCGCTGGCGGCCACCACGCTGTTTTGGGGCGCTTCAGGCAATTTGCGCTACATCGTGCTGGCCTGGAGCGCGGCGGTGCTGGGCCTCAATACCACCGAGTCGGCCCCCTTGCTGGGCGTGGTGGCGCTGGGCACGGCGGTGGGCGCGGTGCTGGCCTCGTTCATGGTCAAGCTCGAACGCGCCAGCCGTGTGCTGCCGCTGGGGATGCTGATGGGCCTGGTGGTGGTGGGCATGCAGTGGGTGGACAGCATGTACGTGGCGATGGGGTTTTTCGTCGTCGCAGGCGTATTGGGCGGTTATCTGGTCGTGCCCATGAACGCGCTGTTGCAGCACCGCGGGCATAACCTGATGGGGGCCGGGCGCTCCATAGCGGTGCAGAACTTCAATGAGCAGTTGTGCATCCTGGGCCTGGGCCTGCTGTACGCGCTGGCGACGAAGTGGGGCCTGTCCGCCCCGCTGGCGATGACGGCCTTTGGCCTGCTGGTGCTGGGCGTGACGGGGCTGATTGCGCTGTGGTATCGCCATAACCTCAAGCGCCACGCCGCCGCGATCGCCCATGAGATGGACATGATTCGCAAAGACCATCATCACAAGCATTGATTTTTATCATTCAAAGGAAATTTGATATTCTTGTTTTGACAAGTCTGTATTGAAATAAATTTTTTATAAATGACTTTTGATTGGTAAATTTTAAATGCAAGGCACTCCCCCCCTGGCACAGGCCATGATTCTGGCCGCAGGCCGTGGCCAGCGCATGCGGCCGCTGACCGATCACACCCCCAAACCGCTGTTGAGTGTGCAAGGCAGGCCGCTGCTGGAGTGGCACTTGCAGGCGCTGGCGCGCGCGGGGCTGCGCCGCGTGCTGATCAACACGGGTTGGCTGGGGGCGCAAATTCCCCAGCGGCTGGGCACGGAGTACGCCACGGCATATGGCGATGTGCATTTGCGCTACTCGCGCGAGGACGTGGACTTTGGCGCAGGCATTGAAACCGCAGGGGGCATCGCCCGCGCGCTGCCCATGCTGGAAGCGCAATTCTGGTTGGTGGCCGGGGATGTGTTCATGCCATCCTGGGCGTTTGACGATACCTTGCGGCGCGACTTTGCCGCCTCGGGAGATTTGGCGCACCTGTGGCTGGCCCCCAACCCGGCGCATCACCCTCAAGGCGATTTTGCTTATGCCGCAGGGCGCGCCCTGCCGCTGGCTGCGGGCGCGCCCAGTTACACCTACAGCACGCTGGCCCTGTTGCGGCAAGACTTGTTTGCCCCGCCATGGTGCGATGTGCCCCGGGGTAACCCGCAAGGCCGCCCCGCACCTTTGGGGCCGTTGCTGCGCCAGGCGGTAGCCGCAGGCCGGGTGGGCGCCACGCTGTACCAGGGGGCCTGGACGGATGTGGGCACGCCCGAACGTTTGCAGGCGCTCAATGCCGATGCCGAGCCGCGCGCGTGACGGCGGACGGCTCCAGCATTTGGTAACGACTCTGCCTGCCCAAGACCCGGCCCGGGCTGCCACATTCGATTAGTATTGGCGTTGGTACAGGCTGGCGCAGCCTGCAGGCAATCATCACTATTCAAAGAAAAGGCCCCTGACCCATGTGGGATCGCATCAAGCAACTCTGGCGAAAAGACGTCCCGAAAAAGCCGCTCTGGCTCTCCGAGGACGAGCAGCGTGCGTTGCTGGAGCAGGCCAGCCAAGCCTTGCAGGAAGGTCAATACGCGCAGGCGGAAAGCCAGGCGAAAGAGTTGGCGCAATCAAACGTGGCCGATGTGGCTGAGAACGGGATGCGGCTGCTGGGGCTGGTGCATTTCCATCAGCAGCAATACGCCCAAGCCTGGCCGATTTTTGAAAAGCTGGCCGAGCGCACTCAGGCTGTGGGCGATTGGTTCAATGTCGTCACCTCCGCCACCTTGGCCGGTGAGCTGGTCAAAGGGGCGAGCGCTTTTGAACAGGCGCTCAAAATTCACAACGAAAACCTCGACAGCTCCGGTCTGAGCGCGGCGGCCATGCATCTGTACTACGCTTGCGCCTTACGCGATAGGGGCGAGTACGCCAAGGCGTTCGAGCACGCGGAGATTTTGCGTGCTCTTTATGAGAAGCTGCCCCAGTACGACGCCCGTTTGTTGGATTTGCGCGGCTTCCCCCCGCTGGATGCCGTGCTGGACATGATGACCGACGTGCTGGCGCATTCTGGCGACATCCCCGAGGCCGAGGAGTGGCTGCACGAGTTTGGCCACAACCTGAATGGGCCGGTGGAGGCGGACATTCGCCACGCTGTGGAGCGCCTGCATCGCCTGGCCCCTCGGCAGGAGCCTGCGTCGCAGCCCGAGCCGCATTTGGGGCCGATCACGTCCCGTGATCTGGATGCGCTGGGGCCAGACTTGGCTGCGCATGGCAAGGAGCCTCGCCTCGATTGACGACTTTGAGCCGTTTCTTGCCCCAGAAACGGCGGCTCTCTACCTGTCAATGTGCATGGGCGGGCTGGGCCGCCGCGAGCAGGCGCTCTACCCCGTAAACCCCGGCCAGTGCTTGCAGCGCTGTGGGCATGCCTTCAATCCCGGCAAATGCCAAGCCATGCCGATGGGCAGCGCGCTGGACGGCCAGCAGCGCCGAGAGGGCCGTGGAGTCGAACTGCGTCAGGTGAGCGGCGTCTATCCAGACCGCCTCGCCGCCCTTGGCGGCAGACTGTGCCAGTGACGTTTGCACATCCTGGAGCCATTGGGCGACTTCATCGCGCGTGAGTTTGGCGGGCAATGTCAAAACAGGCATGGCAATGGGGAGTGTCAATGGGGGCAATGGGCGGCGTTTATTCGGAAACGGCAGTCGAGGCTGGGGCGGCATCGGCTCCCGTAGCCGTTGGGGCTTGTTTGGCCGCCAGGCGTCGGGCGCGCGTCAGGATGGCGCTGGCTTCGCGCGTGCTCAAGCCATACATTTCTGCAAAATCCTCCAGGCTGACGCCGCCTGCTTCATAAGCGCGCAACATGGCCTCGTCGCGTGCGCCGCGTTGTGTTTGCTGCTCGGCCACTTGCTGCAAGAGCGCTGCGATAGCGGCATCGCGGGTGTGCGCGGCCTGGACGAACTCGGCCACGCTGAGCGCCGAGTGCTCCATGGCCAGCCCCAAGCGTTTCGCCAGCCACTGGCGCGCTTGCTCCTGCTGAGCGCTTTGCTGCGCCGGGGCTGCGCGCTCAGCGCGGCGCAGTTTGCGGCGGTACAGCTCCGTCAGGGCGTGGAAAACATGTTCGGCGGCGATGTCCTCCACCGCATGCAACTGCAAATCATGGCGTGGCTGGCCCGCGGCAATAGCTTGCAGATAACGCGTTGAGCGTGTATGCATGCCCAGCGCTTGCTTCAGCGCTTCGACTTCGATGTGCGGGCAGGTTTGTGCCAAATCGGAGAAGATACCGCGCTTGAGCGGCAGCGGGCGCTCGCCAAACAGTTGCGGCCATTTTTGCGCCAACTCTTGCAAGATGGGGCGCACATCTGCACGAGCGCTTTTGCCTTTGGCGGCAAGCTCGGGTTGTAAAGCGGGAGACTCCAAATGGGATGGGGCATTCTGAGGGGATGCTTCCTCAGGCGAGGCGGCCACGGGCGATTCAGACATGGGCAAAAACAAACAAAGAACAAGCGCGCCATCATGCCATAGCGCGCATCGCGCCCCATGCCGCCTGGCCCAGCGTTTCCCCGGGGCGATTGCGGCAGAGAAGGATTCCCACACGCTCTAGAGCGTGTTATGAACTTTGAGCCAACCGAATCAACGGCATGGCATTGGGCAGCATGAGAATGGCAAAGACCACGAAGTGCAATCCCCCCAGTACGTCTGGCAATCGCTCGTAATCACGAGACAA
>NZ_RDQM01000007.1 GCF_003703475.1 Allofranklinella schreckenbergeri
TCACCCCGCACAGAAAACTTTCAATGCAGAGCAACAAACAAAACTTCCAACCAACTCTCGCAAACCCCAAAAATCATTCCGAAGCAGCGAAGCCGTGAACTATAACACAACTTCAGCAAACCACAAAAAAAATTTTGGGGAATTTTTAGCAAGCCTCCACGGCGCTTGTCCGCTCAATCGATCAGATGCGTAGACATTGAAAAGAAACTTCCTGCACTCAGCTTCTGCTGAGCAACCAATCATACGCAGACTCACTGTCAGCTATCCGCAGTCTAGGTTCACCCAAGCAAGATTGCGCACTAGGAGCGTCCAACGCGCACCAGAGCAAGCGAGCGTCGCGTGCCACCAAAACTTCCAGCACATGCTCGTCCTGAGGACTAGGCAGAAGATCATCAAGCTCTGAAAGCTTATGCAAACGCCAGGCGCCAGTCTCTTCGGTGATGCTTGCATCAGAGGTTATTTCGTCTGCATGCCTGCGAAGGCGAACACCCAACCACTCATCTCCCACTGCCATACCTGCACGCTCGGCGGGACTGAGGCGCTGAATCCGACGCACCATAATCCTCCCCGCACCCTCCTCCACGAGAATCCCTAAACGCTGCTCCCAAGTTGCCGCTTGGAATTCCACAGCAATCCCAGCTCTCTTTAGCAGCTCTACCACTGGCAGCTCATCCCGACCATGCACCCAGTCGTCGATTTCACGCTGCCAAGAGCGCCCACTTAGTTGCTTCAGCACAGCCAGAACGTCTGCTTCACTAATGGGACCACCTCGGCTGTTATTCCAAAGTTGGCGCATGACTGCGTCAAGAGTGGCAGCTCCTTCTTGGCGCAGGCACAAGTCCAGGCAGAGCGCAACGAGGGCACCCTTGGTGTAATAGCTGACAGTGGCATTCGCTGTGTTTTCATCCTGTCGATAGTATTTAACCCACGCGTCAAAGCTCGCTTCGGCCACGCTTTGCACGGTACGACCTGGAGTTTGAATAACCTGGAACAAAGTTTTACCCAGCAGATGCAAATAAGCGCCGTCATCAATACGCTCTGCACGCCTCAATAACAAATCGTCGTAATAACTGGTAAAGCCCTCAAAAAACCAGAGCATATAAGTGTAGTTTTCCTGCTCGTAGTCGTAACGCGCCAACTCGCTCGGACGCAAGCGTTTGACATTCCAAGTATGGAAATACTCATGACTGATAAGGCCCAGCAGCGTGCGGTAGCCCTCCTTGAGCTTGCTTTCTTCAGTTTTTACCCCTTCGTACGAGGGCAAATCGCTACGCTTGCAGATTAATGCAGTGCTGTGTCGGTGCTCTAGCCCGCCATAACCATTGCCCACAGCATTAAGCATAAAGACGTAGCGATCGTGGGGCACAACTCCTCGCGCGTCATCTTTAATTTCCGGATGCCAAAATCGCATAGCGGTCTCACATATGGCCTGTGTATCGGCCAGTAGGCGCTCATTATCGAAAGATGGCAAGGCCCCTGCAACAACGAATTCGTGCGGAATCCCCAAGACGTCAAACCGACCGCGCCAAAAGGAGCCTATTTCAACAGGCGAATCGGCTAACTCATCGTAATCAACTGCTACATAACTGCCAAAACCTTGTGCATCAACATCCACAGGCTGCAAGGCCGTCGCGACTTGCCAATGGCTACGCGCAACGGGCTCTCTCAAAGTCAAGCCATGAGGGCGCTCTTCTTGCCCATGTACACGTAGGCACAAACTGGTTGGATTAAAAAAACCACGCGCAGCATCCAACCAAGCAGCGCGTACAGAGTTGTCGAAAGCATATACACGGTAACTGAGTTGCAATGTGCCTGCATCTGAACCCTGACAAGCGATTTGCCAAGTATTTTTGCTTAAAGCCTGCACAGATACGGCCTGGCCGTTTTGACTGGCTTCCAAGCTACACAGGTGCCGTGAAAATTCACGCACAAGATAACTTCCGGGAATCCAAACAGGCAACGAGACAGTTTGACCGGGCACCGGATCGGTAATCGTCAACAAAACCGAGAAGTAGTGTCCATGCAAATCGGCAGGGTGGACAACGTAATGGATGGCTTCCATGGCAAGGTTAGCTCAAATAATGAGGAGAGTCCTGCGCACAAAAGGCCAGCTGGATGCTGGCCTTTTGCGGTGACGAAAATTCTTATTTTGATGAGGTTTTTGGTAATTGCGCAATCTCTTGTAATTTCCTCTCAACCTGGGCGGAAGGAATGGCCCCAGGAATACGTGCACCATCTTCAAAAATAACGGTGGGAGTTCCCGTAATCTTGTACTGTTTGCCAAAAGCCAAATTACGCTGAATGGCGTCCAGCTTATCGCACGATGGTTGCGACTCTGGAATACGATCATGAATCATCCAGCCATTCCACGCCTCGACGCGATCTTTAGCGCACCAGATATCACGTGACTTCTCAAACGAGTCAGGACTGAGAATGGGGTAGAGGAAAACGTACACCGTAACGTTATCCAGCTTAGCCATATCGCGCTCAAAGCGCTTGCAGTAACCGCAGTTGGGATCTTCAAAAATGGCAATTTTTCGACTGCCATCACCACGCACAAGAACAAAAGCGTCCTGAATAGGTAGCTTGGTAAAGTCCACCGCTGTCAGCGCTTTAATACGGTCTTCTGTCAAGTTGCGATGGGCTTTGGTGTCGTACAACTCACCCTGGATAAGAAAATCGCCATTCGCATTGGCATAGAACAAATCCGTACCCACACGCACTTCGTACAGCCCCTCCATCGGCGTGGGGCGAATCTCTTCAATGGCTGCTAGCTGAGGAATGCGCTGAGCTAATGTCGTACGCAACGCCTGAGTGTCCAATTTGGAGCTCGCCGAAGCTCCAGACGGATTAGACAAATTCACCTGCTGAGCAAGGGCGGGAAACGCCGCAAACGCAATGCAGGCCAGCGCTGTAGGAATAGCAAACCGAAGAAATCGCATGAGCAAATGGAAAAGGCTTGAAGAGAAAATTAGGCGTGACGGACTTGATTGAGCGCCCAAGACTTAAACGGACTGGCTGCAAAACCACGCATCCCAAAATTACGCAAGGATTGAACCCAAGGCTGATCCTGCCAAAACAACCACTGCAGCCGATCCGTTACGAAAGCATACGGCAGCAACGCAGATTTGCGCTCACGCTCATAGCGACGCAGTAAACGCCGATCCGCAACACTACGCCAAACTGGGCGCTGCTGAAGCGCTTGACTGAGTAAACCAACGTCACCCAACCCGAGATTGAGACCAGAACCCGCCAGTGGATGGACGGTATGTGCAGCATCGCCCAAGAGAACCCAAGATCGATCAGGAGCGCCCGGCATCGTCCCAACCCACTGCTGAGCTTTGGCTAAACGAAGCGGCCACCGCGCACGCACTCCAGTCACCGTAAAAGCAGTAGCCGTCGTCACATCTTGACTGCCTTTTTCATGACTGTGACCTTCTGCGCTGGCAATAAGTGCTTGCATCTCCAAACTCAAGGCATCATCACTTAAGCTTAGTAAGCGATCAGCCTCTGCAATAGAAGTAGACCAGACAACTGCATACTCATCCCCCTGCCCCCCACCAAGCGGCAGCAGGCCTAGGATATGGGGGCCGTAGAACCACTGACTAGCCGTACCCAAATGAGACCGACTGGCCCGCACTCGAGTAGCGATGGCGTGCTGGGGATACGCATAAGTATCCACAACCACAGCCAGATTTTCTCTACTTACACTGAACTTACCTTCGCAAATGGCCGTTAACGGTGCCTCCACGGGCTCATTCACCCGCTCGACAAAGGGCTGAAAACTCAGGGCATCTTCCAATCGATCTTCCAGTGAAGGGACATCAACAATCCACGCCAATGCGTCTCCTAGGTTGGAAGCCTCACCTGCCCCCGCATCGAAATGAATGACTCCCCCTGCATCACCAAACACACACATCTGTTTGACGGGGGTGGTTGCAGGACTGCTGGGCCAGCAGCGTATCGTTTCAAGCAACTGCCGTGAGGCATGATTGAGCGCATAGGCTCGAATGTCTCGCCCAATAGACGCTGCACCGGCGTTCGTCTGGGTAGCTGGCTCGACTAAGGCAACACGTAACTTGGCCCGACCGAGTAAGAGCGCCAAAGTGCGACCCACAATGCCCGAACCTCGGACACACACATCAAAATCTGTATTCGACATAAGGACATTGTAGGATGAGTGCATATCCCCCACTTCTTGCCGTCATCCAGAAGCACTCAATAACAACCAGCGCCGCTACATCCCTATAGATGAGGTTACCCAAAGCACACAAAAAACGAAGCTCCTTCGGTTCCAGGCCTTCCATAGGGCGCTCAGATAAAGCCCCACAGAGTCTTTTTCCACTAACACAGACGGAAAGCTTCCCTGTTCCGAAACCAGTTACGGGAAAGACCTAAAACTCGAATAAGCTCGGCTCTTCAAACCCCTGGAGACGAGGCAGGTTGTAATCCCAGGGGCTGCTGGCATGCAAGCGTCCATTGGCCTTGCGAATCAGTTGCATCTGCATGGATGGCTCATGGCCAACGCAAGCCATCAAGCGCCCCCCCTCTTTTAATGCTTCCTTAAAGGCATCTGGAACGGCTGCAACTGAGCCACTCAACACAATGACGTCAAAGCGCCCATCGAAAATTCCCTGATTGCCGTTGCAATGCCGCACTTCCACGTTTTTGACACGGTTCTTTTCCAAATTTGCCGTTGCCAATTGCACCATATCCGCTGCGCTTTCCATGGAAACTACACCACGACCAAGCTCAGCCAACAAAGCCGCCATATAGCCGGAACCCGCACCAATTTCGAGGATGAAGTCATCGGGCTGCACATCCAAAGTCGCAAGGATGCGCGCCTCTATTTTGGGCGGCAACATGCAAGCGTCCGGTCGTGACACGACTTGATCCTCGGGAACCAGTGGAATACTGATATCCATGAATGCCCGGGCACGCCAAGCCTGAGGCACAAAATTTTCACGTTTGACCGCTGCAAGTGCTTCAAACACCCGCGTGTTTTCTACATTCCAGGGACGAATCTGCTGTTCAATCATATTGAAGCGAGCAACGTCTTCTGCTGATACGAACTCATGCAGGCGGTTCAAAGGTAAAGTCATCGTGTACTCCAGTGTGGTCAACTATTCGTCTAGGCTCGGCACGCTTCCGGATTTTAATTCTGGTTTACCTACGCAAAGCATGCTCTGGGATGAGGGGCGGGGCGCTAGCACATCGCACTCAAAGCCTTTGCGCCACTTCCTACGCTTCAACGCAGGGAATAAGCATGCTGTCACCAACACATCCGCCACCGTGCAACAACCTATCATGTTGAAATTTTTGATAGCCGACGACCACCCTCTTTTTCGCGATGCTTTACGCACGTCGGTACTCAAAATTTGGCCAAACGCCGCCATCCATGAAGCCGAGCATGTACAGGCCTTGTATGCCTTGGCGGCACAGCACAACCAAGCCGACTTGTTATTACTTGACCTTGGCATGCCAGGAGGAGTGGGGTTGGATCCGTTACTGCACCTACGCGCCCACCACCCACAATTGCCTATAGCCATCGTGTCCGCGCATGAAGACTCCCAGCTCATTCGACGCGCCATGGAGCATGGCGCATTGGGCTATATCCCCAAATCGTCCGACCTGCACACCCTGTCTCAAGCTCTGCACACAATTCTTGAAGGCGAACCATGGTTCCCACAGGACATCACCCATGGCACTCCAAGTGCCGAAGACGATTTTCACGCCACCCGCATAGCCGAACTCACGCCACAACAAGCCCGCATCCTGCAAATGGTGGCCGCTGGGCGACTCAACAAACAAATTGCGCATGATTTAGGCCTATCCGAAGCAACCATCAAAGCCCACATGACCGCCGTACTACGCAAACTGGGAGCATCCAACCGCACTGAAGCCGTCGCTATTGCGCGCAAGCTGGGCCTGGCGTAACAGCAGACGGCTCTGGCCACCACAAACTTACAAGCAGACGCTCAAGCTGACACGGCTTGTTGCTCTGCATCGTATTCCGCGTAATACCTTTGCACGCGCTCGACCTCATTTTTGGAGCCCATGATCACACTCACGCGCTCATGCAACTGAGTCGGTTGCACATCCAAAATGCGCTGGCGCCCATTGGTCGCTGCGCCACCTGCTTGCTCGATCAACCATCCCATGGGATTGGCTTCGTACATCAAGCGCAGCTTGCCCGGCTTATGTGGCTCGCGCTTATCCCAAGGGTACATAAAGATGCCCCCCCGCGTAAGAATGCGGTGGATGTCTGCCACCATCGACGCAATCCAGCGCATATTGAAATTCTTGCCGCGCGGGCCATCCTCGCCCTGTAAGCACTCGTCTATATAGCGACGCACGACCGGATCCCAGTGCCGCATATTGCTCATATTGATGGAAAACTCTTTGGTGTCCTCCGGAATCTTCACGCCATCTTCAATCAGCACGAAAGATCCCTGCTCCCGATCCAGCGTAAACATGGCCACGCCATTGCCCACCGTCAACGCCAGCGTGCTTTGCGGCCCAAAAATGCAATAGCCTGCAGCCACTTGCTTGGCGCCCGCCTGCAAAAAATCATCCACTGTCACTCCGCGCTGGTCTTGCGGCTTTTCCAGCACACTAAAGATCGTGCCAATACTCACATTCACATCGATATTGGACGAGCCATCCAGCGGATCAAACAACAGCAAATATTCCCCTTGGGGATAACGGTTAGGCACGAGGTAAATACCTTCCATTTCCTCACTAGCCATAGCCGCCAGGTGCCCACCCCATTCATTGGCCTCAATCAGCACCTCGTTGGCAATGATGTCGAGCTTCTTTTGCACTTCGCCCTGCACGTTCTCGCTGCCTGCGGCGCCAAGCACTCCTCCAAGCGCCCCTTTATTCACTTCGAAACTGATGCGTTTGCAGGCGCGCGAAACCACCTCCAGCAACAAGCGCAACTGGGCCGGAATGTGGCCATTGACACGCTGCTGCTCTACCAAATAACGGGTGAGAGAAATACGCTTAGACATAGAGACTCACAAGTAAAAAAACACAAAGCGGAATTATCAGGGTTGCAAGCCAATTCGCCTGGCTTCAACACGTGGCCCCTGGATGCATGGCATCGCCACATAAAACCTCAAAAGTTGTTTCATCACGACAGAAGATGAGGGTTTATCCTCATTTGCGAGCGCCTTCGAGTGCATGGCCTTGGTCTAAGCGCCTCGCAGACGTAAACTTTCACGCCTGTGTCCCAATGCGGAACCTGGCGCCCCATTTTTCAGCGAGTCCGCGTGAAATTGCGGCACATTTTTTGTTCGACCTGAGTCCATGAAAGCCATGAAAAAACATCTCCCTCTCGTCTTGCTCCCCCTGCTGGTCGCCGGCGCAGCCCATGCGCAAAGCAGCGTCACGCTCTACGGTCGCGTCAACACAACGGTCGAGCACCAAAAATTCCAAGGTGAATCCGCCAAGACCGCCATGCACACCAACGGCTCTTACATCGGTTTCCGCGGTGTGGAAGACCTCGGCGGCGGTCTGAAAGCCGGTTTCCAACTGGAGCAAGCCATCGACTCCACTAATGGTGCATCTAACGGCTTTGCACGTCAGTCCGAGCTGTTCTTGGGTGGCAACTTCGGCAAGCTGCGCGTGGGTAACTACAACTCCACCGCATACACGGCAACTGCGGATTACATCAGCATGCATAACCATGACACAGGTTCGTCCTCTGATGCACTCTTTGCCTACATCGTCCCTAATGAAGCCAAGATCGGCTACGTTACGCCCGAGTTTGGCGGCTTCTCCGCTGAAGTGGGTTACGGCCTGGAAGACAACCACGGCGGCAAATCCCCCTATGACCTGAGCCTGAGCTACAAGGCTGGCAACTTCGACCTGGCTGGCGCATTTGCCAAGCACGACAAGGCTGAGGCTTACACCTTGCGTGCGCTCTACACCACCGGCAACTTTGCACTGGGTGGCTATGTGCAATACGACGAGCAAAGCTTTGCCAACCAAACGGCCGATCGCCTCTCTGCCCGCCTGGCTGCCGCCTACACCGCTGGCGCTTCTGAATTCCACGTCAACGTAGGCTGGGCTGACGAGTACGACAACATGGCCAAGACCGGCGCTACCCAGCTGACCCTCGGCTACAACTACAACCTGAGCAAGCGCACCAAGCTCTACGGCTTCTACACCCGCATCGACAACGAGCAAAACGCCCACTACGGCTACTCGCTCAGCGCCCGCCCTGCTGGCAAGGATTTCAGCTCCTTTGCAGTGGGTCTGCGCCACCTGTTCTGATAACGCTTAGCGTCACAAAAAACGGCTGGATCTCACGATCCAGCCGTTTTTTTATGCGCAAATTTACAAATCAAAGAAAGAAGAATTTTTCACTAACCCTTTCCAGCCAAGCCGAAAAGCTTCACCGAAAAATCCGATTGATCTGGAAATTAAAACAGCACAATCACCCATCCTGCTTTTGCGGCGCTGGCGCAGCGCGCAACAAAGCAGCCACCCGCGCTTTGGGCTTGATATTGGTCGAACGGCGATACGTCACGCTTTTGCGCACCGATGCCTCCCAAGAAGGAACGTCACTGGTCGCTGGCGGCTCGTAAGGCTGATCGAACAAAGGATCGCTCTGGGCTGCACCCCGTCGATAAGCCAGCGTGTTGCCCGCTTGGCGCGCACTGCCGTGGTCTTCGTAACGGTCGCGGCTACGCTCATCTCGATAGCGGTTGCGCTCGTCACGCTGCACGCGCTCTCTGCGCCGCTCTTCGTTTTGCCCAGCGCGCGCCAGTCGGCCGCTGGTTCGCTGTAGCTCCAGCGGCTCAGCTTGAATTTTGCGACCGATGAGCTTCGCGATTTCAGCCAACTGACGATCTTCGCGCACAGTCACCAACGTGAATGCCAAACCCGACGCGCCCCCCCGGCCCGTGCGGCCAATGCGGTGTACGTAGTCCTCCGCGTGAAACGGCACGTCGTAATTGAACACGGCGGGGACATCTTTGATGTCCAGGCCGCGTGCGGCCACATCGGTGCAAATCAGCAGCTCCACTTCGCCCGCTTTGAATGCATCCAGCGCCTTGAGCCGCTCATCCTGGCTTTTATCGCCATGCAGCGCCGCCGTTCGCACGCCATCGCGCTCCAAAGCGCGCGCCAGCCGGGCGCACCCCAGGCGGCTGTTGACGAAAACAAATGCCTGCTGACGGCCATGCTCAAGAAAAAGCTGCAACACCGCCCGGCGCTTATCGTCCTCCCCTACGCGGAAGAAGTTTTGCTCAATGCTGGCGGCTGTGGCGTTGGGGCGAGCGACCTCAATCAACACGGGGTTTTGCAGATAACTCTCTGCCAAACGCTTGATTTCGGGCGAAAAGGTGGCGGAAAACAGCAGCGTCGTTCGCTTTTTGGGCAGGTGGGACAGAATGCGCTGCAAATCCGGCAAAAAGCCGATATCCAGCATCCGATCCGCTTCATCGAGCACCACATATTCCACTTGCGCCAGGCTGACCGATTTCGCTTCCAGATGGTCCAGCAGACGCCCCGGCGTGGCCACCAATATCTCCACCCCTTTTTTAAGTTCGGCGATTTGCGGCTTCATATCCATGCCGCCAAAAACGACAGCGCTGCGCAATTTGGTGTGCTGCGCAAATTGGGCCACCTGGTCGGCTACCTGATCGGCCAGCTCGCGCGTGGGCAAGAGCACCAGTGCGCGCACGGGGTGGCGCGCAGGCGAGGCCGAGCTGTTCTCATGCTTGAGCATGCGCTGCAACAGTGGCAGCGAGAACGCCGCCGTCTTGCCCGTGCCCGTCTGCGCCGCGCCCATGACGTCCTGCCCGGCAAGAACGACCGGGATGGCCTGCTCCTGAATCGGCGTCATATCCTGATAGCCCATTTGCGCAATGGCGCGCTGGATAGGCTCGGCCAGCATCAAAGTAGAAAATGGTTTGCTCATGTATATGGCGTTTGTACTGGGCAATAACAGTTCACTGCCCGCCCGAATGTGCCGGGCATTGTGTGCAAAATTTAAAAAAACATTTGCCGAACCGCGCGCCGGGATAGCGCCCTGTGCGGATCTTCTCCTAAAGAGGCCCCCCCTGCAACGCAGCCGCTGACGATTATGCGGGCATATGCCCTCTGGCACGCGTAGCCCATGGCTTGACAAGCAGCCCATCCGGCCAAAGGCTTGCGTTACACTCCTGAATCATTTTTTTACTTTCCCCTGACCGCACTACTGCATGAAGCCCCTCAGCGAAACTGCCGCCAAAAAGCAAGTGAGCCAACTGCAAGCCGCCATCATTGATGGATTGGAAGACATCAAGGCGCAAAACATCCAGGTGTTCGACACGACAGAGCTTACCCCGCTGTTTGAGCGCGTCATCATTGCCTCTGGCAGCTCCAGCCGCCAGACCAAGGCCCTGGCGGCAAGCGTGCGCGACAAGGTGCGCGAGGCGGGCTTTAACAAACCCAGCATTGGTGGCGAAGACAACGGCGAGTGGGTGACCGTCGATTGCGGTGCCATTGTGGCCCACATCATGCAGCCAGCCATTCGCGACTACTACCGCCTGGAAGAAATCTGGGGGGACAAACCCGTCAAGCTGACAGCGAAAAAAATCAGCAAGGCGGCAACGAAAGCGGCCGCAAAAACCGCGGCCGACAATGCGCAAACGACCGACGAAGGTGCAGCCCCTGCCCCCGTGAAAACCAGCGCACGCAAAGCCTCCTCACGCAAGGCGGCAGCATCGCCAGACGCCGCCACGCCCGTGCGCAAAGCGGTGGCCAAAAAAGCACCGGCCAAGGCAGCCACGAAAACCACCGCCAAGGCCACCACTAAAGCTGCCGCCAAAACGCCAGCCAAATCGGCAGTCAAAAAGGCCGCAACCAAAGCTGCCACGAAGTCGGCCGCCAAAACTGCGGCAGCCAAAACCCAGCCCACTGCCTAATCCCGCGCTGTAGGGATGCTGGAGGCGGGCGCTTGCAGCCTCTCACCTCAAGGCGTACCCACAAGCGCTCCTACGCGCTGGGCCATGCTTTTGCGCAGGGCTCAAGCCCACAAAGCTGTACCAGGCGTGGCGGCGCGTTCCCCCCCACTCACCAAAGGATTGCCATGCGCTCTATCGCTGCCATTGCCGAGAAACATGCCGAGCTGACTGCTATTCGGCGCGATCTCCACGCATACCCCGAATTGGCTTTTGAAGAGCACCGCACGGCAGATCTGATTGCCAACAAGCTGCTGGACTGGGGCATTGAGGTGCACAGCGGCCTGGCCACCACGGGCGTGGTGGGGCTGATCCACGGCAAGCACCGCCCGGTTCGCACGCGCCTGCTGGGCTTGCGCGCGGATATGGACGCCCTGCCCGTGCAGGAGCAAAACACCTTTGCCCATGCCAGCCGTCACCCCGGTTGCATGCACGCTTGCGGGCACGACGGGCACGTTGCCATGCTGCTGGGCGCGGCGCAGTACCTGGCGGCAACGCGCGATTTCGCTGGCACCGTAGCGGTGATTTTTCAGCCCGCCGAGGAGTTCGGCGGCGGCGCCAATGTGATGCTGCGTGAAGGGCTGCTGGAGCGTTTTCCGCTCGAAGCCATTTTTGGCCTGCACAACATGCCCGGCATCCCGGCTGGCAGTTTTGCCCTCTCCAGCGGGCCGGTGCTGGCCTCCAACAACGAATTCAAGCTGCTCATCCAGGGCAAGGGCGGGCACGCCGCAATGCCGCATTTGACGGCGGACCCGATCATCGTGGCCTCGCAAATCATCCCCGCGCTGCAAACCATCATCAGCCGTAACAAGCCGCCGCTGGAGTCGGCGGTCATCTCCGTGACCACCATGCTCGCTGGCGACACCTTCAACGTCATCCCCGACCATTGCATGATGGGCGGGACGGTGCGCGCTTACACCACGCCAACGCTGGATTTGATCGAAACGCGTATGCGCGAGGTGGCCGAAATGATCGCGCAGGCCCACGGGGCCAGCAGCGTTTTGGAGTTCAACCGCATCTACCCCGCCACCCACAACCACGAGGCGGAAACGAACTTCGCCCGCGAGGTGCTGAAAAAGCTCGTCGGCCCCAAACGGCTGCTCCAGCAAAGCCCGATCATGGCGGCGGAGGATTTTGCTTTCATGCTTGAGCGCGTGCCCGGCTGCTATGCCTTCATCGGCAACGGCGACGGCAGCCACCGCCTGGACGGCCACGGCCAAGGGCCATGCCTGGTGCACAACTCCAGCTACGACTTTAACGACGAGATCATTCCCCTGGGGGCGAGTTATTTCGCCCGACTGGTCGAGCGCTGGTTGATTTAAGGCATCTTCAGCCCACGTTTGGCCGCCTCTCCACCACTTCACATCAAAGTAAAAACAATTCCCCAACTATATTGCCAAAACAAGGCAATTTTATTTCCTATTGATTTGTAAAAAAGAGCCGCTTATGCGGCTCTTTTTTACTTAATGCGCTCTCATTGGGGCTTGAGGCCCAGCTTCTCCAACTGCGGCCCCCATTGCGTGCGCTCTTGGGCGATGCGCTGTGCAAATGCAGCGGCGCTTTCGTGCAGAGCGATGGAGCCGTTGGCGCGCATGGTTTTGAGAAAGCCCTCATCTTGCAGCGCTTGGCCGATGGCTTGGTTCAAGCGCTCAACAACGGCATCGGGCGTGCCCGCAGGCGCCACCACACCCAGCCAGACGGCGCTTTCAAACCCGGGGTAGCCCGCTTGCTCCAGCGTCGGCGCCTGGGCGAAGGTGGGGCTATCGACCTTTGGGCTGACGGCCAAGGCTTTGAGCCGCCCATCCTTGACCAATGGCTCCACCAGCGCGGTACCCGCGAAATACACCTGGGTGTCGCCCGCCACGGTGGCGGTCAGCGCATCGGGGCCGGTTTTGTAGGGGATATGCACGATGTCCACACCCGCCTGCTTGCGCCAGAACTCGAACAGCACATGCGGCGGGCTGCCGTTGCTGGAGCTGGCGTAATTGAGCGTGCCGGGCGCAGCTTTGGCTTTGGCGACCAGCTCGGCCAGCGTGCTCACCCCGGCTTTGGGGCTTGCCACCATCGCCATCGGCAACACCGCCACGGGGCTGACGGGCTGAAGGTCTTTGGCCGGGTCGTAGGTGAGTTTGGGAAAGACGTAGGGGTTCCACACCATATGCGCGTTGGTGACGATGGCCAGGGTGTGGCCATCGGCCGCACTGCTCTTGAGGTGTTGCAACGCCACCATGCCGCCCGCGCCGGGGCGGTTGTCCACTACCACGGATTGGCCCAGCGCCGCGTGCAGCTTTTCCGCCAAGGGCCGCGCAAAAATATCCGGCAGGCTGCCCGCTCCGCCGTTGACGACGATGGTCATCGTCTGACTGGGAAAGGGCTTGGCAGCTCCGCCCTGTTGCGCCAGCGCCGCCTGGGACCAGGCCAGCAGCGCGACGCCCGCGGCGCATGCGCTCAAAGCGGCCAACATGCGCCGACGCGGTGTTACAGCTTGGTACATTCGGGCGGGGCTGCGGGATGTGATGGATGTGGGCGTACTCATGCAGCGGCTCTCCTTTCCTTGTTTGCCTGCAAATAACAGTCATTATCGATTATCGATCAGGGCGCGCCATGGCTTTGTTTCCACAGATTTACAGCCGTATTCACAAACGCTGCGAGAACGCCGGGGAGCGCCTGGTGCTGGAGCAACTGCGCCGCTGCCTGGGCGACGATTGCATCGTCTGGCACGACATTCCCGTCGGCCCGTTGCAGCGCCGGCCGGACTTCGTGATCTTCAACCCCAGCCGTGGCGTGCTGGTGCTGGAGGTCAAGCACTGGAAGCTCTCCAGCATCCACGGCGGCAGCCGCACGCGCGTGCAATTGCTGCTCGAAGGCGGCATCACAAGCTGCCAACACCCGCAAGAGCAGGCCTACCAATGTGCGCTGCAAATCAACAATGTGCTGGCGCGCGACGCCCGCCTGAAACAGACCGAGGCGCCCTACCAGGGCCAATGCGCCGTGCCCTATGGCTGGGGCGCGGTGATGAGCAACGTGCACCAAAGCCAGTGGCAAGACACGGATGCGCAAGCGCTCTTCCCCGCCGAACGCACGCTGACGCGCGACGATCTGGGCTCCACAGTCGCCCCCGAAGCATTCCAGGAGCGACTGTGGAGCCTGTTCACCGCGCGCTTTCCCACCGCGCTGACGCCGCCGCAGCAAGACCGTGTGCGCTGGCACCTGTTCCCCGAAATCCGCATCACCCATCCCAGTGCCACACCACGCGCGGGGGTGCGCACGGCAGATCAACAGGCTGCGCAACAGGCAGAACTTTTCGCCATTCCGGATCTGATGCAGGTGATGGATTTGAACCAGGAGCAAACCGCCCGCACGCTGGGCCGGGGCCACCGCGTCATCCACGGCGCGGCTGGCTCGGGCAAAACCATGATCCTGGTCTATCGCGCCCGCTATCTGGCGCAGCAAGCGCTGGGGCAGCCGGTGCTGGTGCTTTGCTACAACCGGCCGCTGGCCGATCGCATCGCCCACCAGCTTGCTGCGCACGGCGTGGCCCCGGAGCGCGTGGTCGTGCGCACCTTCCACGCCTGGTGCGAAGACATGCTGCGCCAGCACCACATCGCACCGCCCGCCTGTGCGCGGCGCAGCCCCGAGTACTTCCAAAGCCTGACCGAGCAAGTCGAGCGCGCCCTGCACACCGGCCAGTTGCCGCAAGGCCAATACGCCGCGCTGCTGATTGACGAAGCGCACGATTTCGACGCCGCCTGGCTGCGCATCGCCGCGCAAATGGTCAACCCGCAAACGCGCTCGCTGTTGGTGCTCTACGACGACGCCCAATCCATCTACAAACCCAGCCAAAAGCGCTTCAGCTTCGCCAGCGTAGGCATTGAGGCCAAAGGGCGCACCAGCATCCTGCGGCTCAATTACCGCAATACCGTGGAAGTGCTGGCGCTGGCCATGCAATGCGCCAACACCCTGCTCACCGAAGTGGGCGAGAGCGACGCGCATATGCAGCGCATCCGCCCCGCCAGCGCCGGGCGGCGCGGCCCCATGCCGCAATTGCTGCGCTTTGCCAACGGGCGCGACGAGGCCCAAGCCCTGGCCGAGCACATCGCCGCGCTGGTTGAAGCGGGCACACCGCCCGAAGACATCGCCGTGCTCTGCCGCGACAAGTACAACTGGGCCATGCTGCAAACCGAGCTCAGCCGCCGCGACATCCCCTGGCAAACACGCGGCCAGCGTAACTCGCGCGGGCAAAACGGCAATATCGATTGGGGCGAGCGCAGCGTCAAACTGCTGAGCATGCACGCCTCCAAAGGGCTGGAGTTCCCCCACGTCTTTCTCATGCGGGTGGATTTAATGCCTGGCAAACATCCACTGGAAGAAGAATTGCGCGTGCTCTACGTGGCCATGACGCGCGCCACCGAGCGGCTCACCCTCTCCTGCGCAGGCGATTCTGACATCGTGCAGCGCGTGCAAAGCGCCCTGCACGCCATCGCCGATTGGGATGCCTCAGAAGAGACAGCAGGGCCAGATGAGCATCACAAAATTATCAATCAAGAGAAAAAATTTCCGCCCATTTTGGCAAATTAATCAATGAAATGAATTTATTTTGATTTATAAAGTCACTCATGCGCCACACGCAACAGCCGGACAGCACCGCTGTGGCTATTTCGCCCACTCCATTTGATGGAGCCATCGGCAAAGTTCACACACCAAACGCCATCAGCCCCTGCGCTGTAGCGGCGCGTAGCCGTCCAGAAAAACCGGCTGTGGGTATTGGGGAACACCGTCTCGTCAATCGCCGGTTGCGCACACGCCCAATCCAGCAAGCTGGCCAGCTCTTTCACCTCCGGCAAACGCCACCCCCGTTGTTGCTGCGCGTATTGCAACGCATCGGCATAGGTCATGACTTCTGGCACGCCCACGCAGTCGCGACCATTCCACACCTGCCCAACACTGCATCGCGCCCAAACCAAGCCGGTGTGAACGTCCTTGACTTCTGCCCCCCGCCCTACAAAACGGCTCGGCGCACTGCTGGGGCAATCCTGCGCGTGCGTAGCCGACAGCAATAACAAGGCAAGCGCCATGCAGGCGCGACGTCCGAGAAGCAGCAACATAGAGAGCACCTCACAACATCCAAACCGCACGCCAGCAACATGCCCGCCTTGGAACGCAAAAACACACGCGCAAAAAATGGCAGCGCCCACCGCGCCGCCAGCCATGTCTTTCGGCCCAAAGGCTTGAAAGTCAAAATTCCCGGAAGGGCCAAGCAGTTTTTTCTGCCTTCCCCCTGCGATATTGCGTACGGAGTTTAAAAATGTAAATTCTATTCACAGCCTCAAAAATGTAAACCGCGCACCCCCGCACATACCCTCCCCCCCAGCCAGGCTCAGTGCGCCGGGGGTTTGCCATAATGCCCGCCACGCCCAGGGCAAGCTTGCCGAGCCTGCGCTTTCCGCCAGCACCCCATGCTGGGGCGTTCGTTTTCACCTATTGCAGGAGCAACCCATGAAAAAACACCTGTTCGCACTGACCTTGATGGCCGTGGCCACAACGGCCGCCTTCGCCCAAGCCAACACGCTGGAGAAAGTCAAAAACTCCGGCGAAATCTCCCTGGGCGTGCGCGAGTCTTCCGGCTTGGGCTACACCCTGGGCAACGGCAAATACGTGGGCTTCCACACCGAAATGGCCGAGAACATCATCAAAGATCTCGAAAAAGAAGTCGGCAAGCCCATCAAAATCAAATACCAGCCCATCACATCGCAAAACCGCATTCCGCTGGTGACCAACGGCACCATTGATTTCGAATGCGGCTCCACCACCAACAACCTGGCGCGCCAAAAAGACGTGGACTTTGCCCACACCACCTTCGTGGAAGAGGTACGCATGGCCACCAAAAAAGATTCGGGCATCAACTCCGTGGCTGACCTCAAAGGCAAAACCGTCGCCGTCACCACCGGCACCACCTCCGTGCAGACCCTGCGCAAACACCGCCGCGCCGAAGGCGTGAACTTCAAGGAAGTGATGGGCAAAGACCATGCCGACAGCTTCCTGCTGCTGGAAACTGGCCGTGCCGATGTGTTTGTGATGGATGGCACTATCCTCGCCGCCAACATCGCCAAGTCGCAAAAGCCCGGCGACTACCATATGGTGGGCGAAGTGCTCAACGTAGAACCAATCGCTTGCATGCTGCGTAAAAACGACGAGGCTTTCAAAGCCGCCATCAACAAGAGCATTGAGCGCCAAATCAAGGATGGCACGCTGGAGAAGCTGTGGGACAAGTGGTTCCTGCAACCTACGCCGCCGGCCAACACCGTCATCAACCTGCAATTGTCTGAAAGCACCAAAAAAGCCTGGGCCAACCCCAACAACAAACCCGCTGAAGACTACAAAGTCGAGTAATCGGCACAGGGCCTGAGGCTTGCCGCCACGGCCCGCATCACGCTCCGCGACCGCCATGCCCTGGCGCGTGGAGCGTTTTTGATGGCCTTGAAAACAACAGACCACAGCGACAGACAAAGGGACAAGGACTCACCATGACTTGGGATTGGCAAGTTTTCTGCCAGGACAACATCACCAACGAAGTCGTCAGCGGCTGCTTTGGCCAAGGCGGCGACATTACCTATCTGGACTGGCTGCTCTCGGCCTGGGGCTGGACGGTCTCCGTCTCCTTGCTGGCGCTGCTGCTGGCGCTGGTCACCGGCTCCGTCATTGGCACGCTGCGTACGCTGCCAAACAACCCCTGGCTGGTTCGCCTGGGCAACGCCTGGGTGGAGCTGCTGCGCAACGTGCCGCTGCTGGTGCAGATTTTTCTCTGGTACCACGTCGTGCCTGCGCTGTTTCCCGCCATGCGCTCAGTCTCCGGCTTTGTGCTGGTGGTATGCGCCCTGGGCTTTTTCACCTCCGCACGGATTGCCGAGCAGGTCAAGGCCGGCATCCAGGCCCTGCCACGCGGGCAACGCAACGCGGGCATGGCGCTGGGGCTGACCACCGCGCAGTGCTACCGCCACGTACTGCTGCCGATGGCGTTTCGCATCATCATTCCGCCGCTGACGAGCGAGTCGATGAACATCTTCAAAAATTCGTCGGTGGCTTTCGCCGTCTCCATCTCCGAGCTGACCATGTTCGCCATGCAGGCGCAGGAGGAAACCTCCCGCGGTGTGGAGATTTATCTGGCCGTCACGGGCCTTTACATCGTCTCCGCCTTCATCATCAACCGCATCATGGCGTTCATCGAAAAGCGCACACGGGTGCCCGGTTTCATCGCTGGCGCAGCGGGGGGGCATTGATATGACACTGGATTGGAGCTTTCTCACCTGGGACATGATTGGCAACTATGTCCTCAAAGGTTTGTACTTCAGTGCGTACCTCACCGTCATTGCCACGCTAGGCGGCATCTTGCTGGGCACCGTGCTGGCGTTGATGCGCCTTTCCAGCCAGAAATGGCTGGCGCTGCCTGCCACCATTTACGTCAACGGCATGCGCTCCATCCCTCTGGTGATGGTGATTTTGTGGTTCTTTTTGCTGGTGCCACTCATCATCGGACGCCCGATCGGGGCCGAGTTTTCCGCCGTCATCACCTTCATCGCGTTTGAAGCGGCCTACTTCAGCGAAATCATGCGCGCCGGCATTCAATCCATCCCGCGCGGCCAGGTGCACGCGGGCATGGCGCTGGGCATGACCTATGGTCAAAACATGCGCCTGGTCGTGCTGCCACAGGCGTTCCGCAACATGCTGCCCGTGCT
Organism: Allofranklinella schreckenbergeri; assembly: GCF_003703475.1. GTDB lineage: Bacteria > Pseudomonadota > Gammaproteobacteria > Burkholderiales > Burkholderiaceae_C > Lampropedia > Lampropedia schreckenbergeri. The sequence goes on from NZ_RDQM01000007.1 coordinate 18,689, forward strand.
GTTGACACAAACCATCATCTTGTTCCAGGACACTTCGCTGGTTTACGCCATCGGCGCTTATGACATGCTCAAAGGCTTTGAGACGGCAGGCAAAAACTACGGTCGCCCGATGGAAGCCTACATCGCCGCTGCGCTGGTGTATTTCGTCATCTGTTTTGGCCTGTCGGCAGCCGTCAAGCAACTGCATAAAAAAATCGCCATCATTCGCTAACGCGTCATCGAGAAACTCATGATTGAACTGAAAAACGTCTCTAAATGGTATGGCGAGGTCCAAGTCCTCAACGATTGCACCACGCGCATCGCCAAAGGGGAGGTCGTCGTCATTGCCGGCCCGTCCGGATCGGGCAAATCAACGCTGATCAAAACCATCAACGCCCTGGAACCCTTCCAAAAAGGCGAGATTTGGGTCGATGGCGTGCCCGTACACGACAAAAAAACCGATTTGCCCAAGCTGCGCAGCCACGTCGGCATGGTGTTCCAGCACTTTGAACTGTTCCCGCACCTGTCGGTAACGGAGAACCTGACGCTGGCGCAAGTCAAGGTGCTGGGGCGCAACCCCACCGATGCCAAGGCCCACGGTCTTAAATACCTCGATCGCGTCGGCCTGATGGCGCACAAAGACAAGTTCCCCGGTCAGCTCTCCGGCGGCCAGCAACAGCGCGTGGCCATTGCGCGCGCGCTGGCGATGGATCCCATCGTGATGCTGTTTGACGAGCCAACTTCGGCGCTGGACCCGGAAATGGTGGGCGAAGTGCTGGATGTGATGGTGGGCCTGGCTGGCGAGGGCATGACCATGATGGTCGTCACGCACGAAATGGGCTTTGCCCGCAAGGTGGGCCACCGCGTGATTTTCATGGATGTGGGCGGCAAGATCCTGGAGGACTGCACCACGCAAGAGTTTTTCGGCAATCCAGAAGCACGCCAGCCACGCACCAAGGACTTTTTGCAGAAAATCCTCTCGCATTGACCCCGCACTGCGCACCCGTAAAAAAAGCGCTGCGGCCCAACCGGGCCGCAGCGCTTTCGCATCTTGTGAGAGGCTGAGGCCTCGACGGCCACGCCCCCCTCTCAATAATTGACGGAAACCGCCGGAATATCGATACGCACAACGGGTTTGCCCACCGCACCGAGCACGGCCGAAGCGAACGACTCAGCCCACTTTTCATCTTGCAACTGGGCCACGCTGGCGGTAGAGGCAATCGCCAGCACCTTGTCGGCAACCAAGACCTTGCCGCTGGCGCGCAGAGGCTCACAATCGAGTGCAACGAACTGGGCATCCAACCACTGCCGCGCCTCCAGCGAGGGCATGGCCTGATGCACGGGCAAGTGAAATTCTTGCGAGGCAGAGAGCACGATGGTGACTTCCTTTTGCATGCGAACCTTTCGTTTTCAATCAATTGTGAGCAACTAGCTTAGCGTAATTTTTGCATGCCACAATCGACATTGAGCGCCCGCCATAGCGTATTCGCTGCTGTCCTAGGGTTTGTTCTTATGCCCATGCACGGTGCGCAGGAGCGCAGACGGAACTTTTCCGCCCGCGCTGCCTCCCAGGCGGCCTTGCCAGCGCCTGGAGCGGTGCGCGCATTCATTACCATTTGACCAGAGGAGTTTCCCGTGTCCATTAACCGTCGCGACTTTTCCATTTCCACAGTATTGCTGGGCGCTACCAGCTTGAGCGCCCTGCCCGCCTGGGCGCAGGAGCCGCCTAAAGAAGGCCAGCAGTACGCCAAGCTGGCTACGCCCGTCAACCTGGACACCCCTGCTGGGAAAATCGAAGTGCTGGAATTCTTCTGGTACTCCTGCCCTCATTGCAATTCCTTCGAGCCGATGTTCGAGACCTGGAAGAAGGCCCAGCCCGAGGACGTCATCGTGCGCCGCGTGCCAATTGCTTTCCAGCAAAACGGCAACTTCGTACCCCAGCAAAAGCTGTACTACACGCTGGAAGCGCTGAATTTGCTGGACAAGTTGCATATGGCCGCTTTCCGCGCCGTGCACACCGAGCGCAAGCGCCTGAACTCCGACGATGCCGTGTTCGAGTGGGTCAAGGGCCAGCCGGGCGTGAATCTGGACGAGTTCAAGAAGATGTACAACTCCTTCACCATCTCCAACCTGATTCGCCGCGCCACGACGCTGCAAAACAGCTTCGACGTGCAAGGCGTGCCTGCGCTGGGCGTGGCGGGCAAGTACTACACCGACGGCACGATGGCGCGCAACCTGGCCAACGCCTTGCAGGTGGTCAACTATCTGGTGGAGCAGGAGCGCAAAGCCATGAAAGGCGGCAAGGGCTGAGCGCCTGCTCAAACACAGGGCTGCGGCTGATACAGCGTCAGCCGATGGGACTCTTGCCAGCGCGGCCGCCACGGCCGCGTTTTTTTACGCCCACAATCTTATTGACTACAAATCAAAAGACAATTTTCAAAAAATTTTTTATTTACAGTGTTGCCGAAATCAATTTTTCATATTTCTTTTGATTTGAAAAATTAGCCATCGTCTTGCATCTGCTGCTGGCGCAGCTTCTCGCTTTGCCAATACACCTCGCCTTCGCCGTGGTGCAAGTTCAAATAGCGCGAGAGCACAAACAGCCAATCCGAGAGGCGGTTGAGGTACTGGCGCGGGCCGGGATTCATCGCCTCTTGCGCCTGTAGCGCCACCACCGAACGCTCGGCGCGGCGCGCCGCCGTGCGGCATACATGGGCCAGGCACGCCGCGCGGCTGCCCGCAGGCAGGATGAACTCCTTGAGCCTGGGCAACTGCTGGTTGTAGGTCTGCAAAGCCACCTCCAAATCCTGCAACGCCTGCTCTTTCAGCAAGACAAAGCCCGGCATCGACAGCTCCCCGCCCAGATCGAAAAGCTGGTGCTGGATGTTCACCAATTGCTGGCGCACATCGCCTGGCAGCGGCTCGCACAGCAGCAAGCCGATATGGGAGTTGAGCTCATCCACATCGCCAATGGCCGCGATGCGCTGCGACGCCTTGGACAGCCGCGTGTTATCGCCCAGCCCCGTCGTCCCGTCATCGCCCGTACGCGTCGTGATTGCACTGAGCCGATTGCCCATTTGTCCTCCATCCATTTCACCTATGATCGCGCCAGTCTAAATCAATCGCAAAAGGATTCCCATGGCATTTGCAGGCTTGCTGGCCCTGCTCGACGACATCGCCACCGTGTTGGACGACGTGGCTGTAATGACCAAAGTGGCCGCCCGCAAAGGCGCGGCCATGTCCGACGATGTGGCCGTCTTGACCAAAGTGGCCGCCCAGAAATCGGCCGGCGTGCTGGGCGACGATTTGGCCCTCAATGCCCAGCAGGTCACTGGCGTGGCCTCTGCGCGCGAGCTGCCCGTCGTCTGGGCTGTGGCCAAAGGCTCTTTCATCAACAAGGCCATTTTGGTGCCCCTGGCTTTGTTGATCAGCGCGTTTGCGCCCAAACTCGTCACACCGCTGTTGATGATCGGCGGCGCTTTCCTGTGCTTTGAGGGGGCGGAAAAAATCCTGCACAAATTCCTGCCCCACGGCCACGCCGAGCAAGGGCATGCCGATGCCGCCCAGGAAGCGCCTTTGGATGAAGCCGCCAAAATCAAAGGCGCCGTGCGCACCGACTTCATCCTCTCCGCCGAAATCATGGCCATTGTGCTGGGCGTGGTCGATGGCAAGCCCTTCGCCCAGCAAGCCGTCGTCCTGGTGCTGCTGGCGGTGCTGATGACGATCGCCGTCTATGGGCTGGTGGCCTGCATCGTCAAACTCGACGATCTGGGCCTGTGGCTGGCGCGCCAGCGCGACGCCCTGCGCCGCGGCCTGGGCCAGGCGATTTTGTGGGCTGCGCCTTGGCTGATGAAAACGCTTTCCATCGTCGGCATGGCCGCCATGTTCATGGTCGGCGGCGGCATCCTGGTGCATGGCGCACCTGCCCTGCACCACGCTGTCGAGCACGTCAGCGCCCAGCTCACCGGCAACCCGGCCAATGCCCTCATCAACACCTTGGGCAACGCCCTTGTCGGCGTGATCGCTGGCGTCTTGATCGTGGCCGTCGTCACCGGCGCACAAAAGCTGTTTCGCCGCACACCCAAAGCCTGATGCCCGGTGCGTTGGCGCAGCGCATGCCAGCGCCACAGGCGGGCAGCCGCTGGCGCTGATGGCCCACCAGTCCCGCGCCAGCCCTGCAAAGATTTGTCCGCAAAGGTTTGCCTGCCCGGCCAAGACCATGAACAGGCCCTTACCTCTACGCTCCATTTCCACCGCCATGCCTACCTCTCGCCTTTGGCAAACGCTGCTGGCCCAGCCCGTGATGATGTGCGGGCTGCGGCCTTTTTTTCTGCTCACCGCCATCAGCGCGCTGGTGTGCATCCCGCCCTGGCTGCTGTTTTACACCGGGCAGGCGCAAGTGGCCCAGTGGCTGGCGCTGATGCCCGGGGGGCCTATCGTCTGGCATGCGCATGAGCTGGTTTTTGGCTTTGGCATGGCTGCGGTTGCGGGGTTTTTGCTCGTGGCGGTGCCCGAATTCACCCAAAGCGCGCCGATGGGCCGCCACGCGCTGGCCTGGTTGTGCCTGTGCTGGCTGGCCGCCCGCCTCGTTTGGCTGGCCGCGCCTGCGCTGCCTCTGGCGCTTAGCGTGGGGCTGATGGCGCTGACCCAGGCGGCTTTTTTCGCGCTGTTGCTGGCGCTGGTGACGCCGCGCTTGTTCAGCACGGCCGGGCGGCTGCATCTGGCCTTTCTCTACGCGCTGCTGGCGCTGGCGAGCTTGCAGGCCGGTTTTTTGTGGGCGCTTTGCACGGAGGGCGAGGCTTTGCGCTGGCTGAACGCCGCAGTGGGCGCGCTGATGGCGCTGACGATTGTGGCGGCCAGCCGCATTTCCATGCGCATTGTGAACAGCCGCATCGTGGCGGGGGTGCTACACCCGCCTTTGCCGGGCGCGGCTGTGTATTTGGCGCGCCCGCCACGGCGCAATTTCGCCATTTTCACCATCGTGTTGTGCAGCGCGCTGGAGTTTTTCGGCGCGCCCGAGGGAGTGACGGGCTGGTGCGCCCTGGCGGCGGCAGCGGCGGTGCTGGGGCTGCTCAACGATTGGCATATCGGCCGCCCGTTGTTCAACCGCTGGGCTTTGGGCCTGTATGTGTGCTATTGGATGCTGGCGCTGGGCTATGCCTTGATGGGGCTGACGTGGCTGCAAGCACCCTGGGCGCCGCTGACGCCAACGGCGGGGCGGCATTTGCTGACGATTGGCACAATGGGCCTGTCCATTCTGGTGGTGATGTGCATTGCCGGGCGCCAGCATTGCGGCCATTGGCTTGACCAGCGTGTATGGGTACCGCTGGCGGCGTTGGCGCTGCTGCTCTCGGCCCTGCTGCGCGCCTGGGCGGGCATGCCTGCGGGGGCAGAGCATTTCGAGCGTTGGCTGATGGCCTCGGGCCTGGCCTGGTGCCTGGCGTTTGCGCTGTACCTGTGGCACATGGGCGCCATCCTTTTCGGCCCCCGGCAGGACGGGCTGCAGGGTTGCCAGGAGCCAGCCAATGCGCACGAGTTGGGCAGCGGCTGCGGTTGATACGGGCGTTTGACACAGCATTTAGCACGGCATTTGGCAGGCGCCTTCGGCAAGCTGCCCGCCCCGCAAATTTCTACATCACAAGAAATACAGATTTACACCCAAAATGCCGAAACAAGGAAGTTATTTTTCCTATTGATTTATAAAAAACCAGCATCCGGGAGCATTTTCACCCCCTCGGGCAACCACGGCAGGCGCAGCCGTGGCAGCAGGCGTTGCGCCAACGCATCCAGCGCCGGGCCGCCTCGCTCGGCCTCGCCCGCCACATGCGGCACCAGCCCCAGGCACGGCGCGCCATAGGCTTGCTGCAACTGCGCTTGCAGATAGCGCACGTTGTCGGCCTGGCGCTGCATGGCCGGGTCGATGTGGTTGCCCAGCCAGCCCGCCAGGCGCAACCCGCGCGCGGCAATGGCTTCGGCCGTGAGCAAGGCATGGTTGAGGCAGCCCAGGCGCAGGCCCACCACCAACACCACGGGCATCGGCGGCCGTTGCAGGGCGCAGGCCAGATCGGCGCTGTCGAGCGTGTCGGACAAGGGCGCGCGCCAGCCGCCCACGCCCTCCACCAACAGCACGTCGGCCTGCGCGGCCAGGCGCTGGCGGGCGGCGGCGATGGCGGCCAGGTCAACCGGGCGGCCTTCTTCACGCGCGGCGATGTGGGGGGAAACCGCCGCCTGGTAGAGAAACGGGTTCACATCCGCGCGCACGGCGTCCGTCATCGGCACGTTGCTGGCGGCCACCAGCGCCTGCACATCTTCATTGCGGCCGTGGGCATCCACCCCGGCGGCCACGGGCTTCATGCCCAGGGCGCGCAGGCCCGACAGATGCGCCGTGCGCAGCAGCAGCGCGGTGACAAAGGTTTTGCCGATGCCGGTGTCGGTGCCCGCGATGAAATAGGTATGAGGGCAAGCTTGTGCGGCGGTCATGGATGCATGCGGGTTGTGGGCGTTGTGGGCGTTGTGGGCGCGGAAGATTCCGGGGGCACGGCATCCCCCGCCCGCGCCAGCAGATAAATCACCTGATAGCTCAAAGGCAAGCCCTGCGCGGTGCGCTGGCGCTCGTAGGCTTGCTCCAGCCGCGCCCAGCCCGCCCGGCCCAGCGGCGTGGTGCGCCCTCCCGGCCCCACGCGGTTGGCCCCCACGGCCTTGAGCGCTTGCAGCACGGCGCGCACACTGGGGTAATGCGCCGTGAGCGTGGCGCGCTGCACGCGCACATCCACAAAGCCAGCGGCGGCCAGGGCGGCGCGCAGGCTGGCTTCTTCCTCAAAGTGCAATACGTGGCGATGGGCATCGACAGCGGCAAAGGCTTGCGCCAGCTCGCCCAGCGTGCCCGTGCCCAGGGTGGCCACAGCCAGCACGCCGCCGGGGCGCAACACCCGCCGCGCCTGGGCCGCAATCGTGGGCGCATGGCACCACTGCCACACCAGGCTGGACCAATACAGGCCCACGCTGCCCGCAGCCAACGGCAGGGCGTGCAAATCGGCGCAGACGCTGGCCCCGCCGCGCTGCGGGCTACGCGCCAGCACTTGCTGGCTGCGCTGACACATGGCCGGGGCAGCGTCCAGCGCCAGCAGGTAGGGGGCTGAGCAGGGCGCACTCCCATGCGCAGCCACATATTCAGCCAGCAACGGCAAGGCATAGCCCGTGCCGCTGCCTGCATCCAGCACTGGCACAGCCACCGGCCAGGCGCTTGCCTGCAATTGCGCCAGCAAGCCTTGCACTGCCTGGCGCTGCACCTGGGCGGCCGCGTCGTAGCTGGCGGCGGCGCGATCAAAGGCGGCGCGGACGTGTGCGCGAGCCGGGCGCGCGACATCAGGCGTTGCGATAGGAGCGGGTGGGCAAGACATGGTGGCAGAGGCTGGGTTCATGCCTGGGCATCCATCGCCCCCGCCCAACGGGCCAGCGCGGCGGCGCACTGGGCGGGGTCGTGCAAGAAAGGGGCGTGGGCGGCGTCCGGCAGGGTCAATTGTTCGGCCTGTGGCAAATGATCGGCCAGCCATTGAGCGGCGGCCAGTGGCATCAGTCCGTCCTGCCCACCGTGGAGGATCAGCGTGGGCTGCGTGATGCGGGCGGCCTGCGCGCGCAAATCCAGCGTTTGCAGCCAATCCAGCCCGGCCAGCAGCGCGGCTTGATCGGGTAGCGGCGGCTGGGTCAGCGCCAGCAATTGGCGGTTGATGGCTTTGGCGCGGCTATCGCCCTGGTTGCTGAGCGTGGCAAAACGCGGCAGCACACTGGCAGGCAAAGCGCGCACGGCTTGGGCAAAGGCGCTGAGCAAAACCGGCTGCTGGGCGCAGGCAAAGCCCTCGCGGCGCACAAAGCTGGGCGTGCTGCCGATCAGCGCCAGGCGGGCGATGCGGCTGCCCGGCTGCGTGGCCGTCGAACCCGCCTCCGAACTCGCCGCCAATTGCGCCAGCATGCCGCCCAGCGACCAGCCCACCAGCGTGCAGCCGGGCGGCAATTGCGTTGCCAAAGCGTGTGCTACGGCTTGCGCATCCTCGCCCGCGTAAGCGCTGCCGTGGTAGCCGGGCAAATCGGCCAGGTACACGGGCAGATGCGGCGCAGCGTCGCGCAAATGCGGCAGCAGGGGCAGCCACACGCGCCGATCCAGCCCCCAGCCGTGCAGTAGCACCAGCGGCGCGGGCGCGCCTGTAGCCGCTTGGCTCGCGGCGTCATGCAAGGGGGCGGGGGCAAGCGCTGCGGCGCCGGGGGCGTTCGGCGCGCGGGCATCCATCGGTGTCAGGGTCAATTGCATGGCGGGGTTGGGGTTTCTGCCGCAGGCGGCGTCAACAAATGGCTGGCATGCAGCAAGGCGGCCGCCAGCCGATCCACATCGGCCAGCGTGTGCGCGGCCGATAAAGAAATGCGCAGCCGCGCCGTGCCCGCAGGCACGGTGGGTGGGCGGATCGCAGGCACCCACAGCCCTTGCTGCATCAGATGTTGTTGCAGCGCCAACGCGGCGTGGTTGTCGCCCACATGCAGGGGTTGAATGGCCGTGTGGGACGGCAGCAAGCGCCGGGGCGCATCGGCCAGAGCCTGTCGCAGATGTGCAATCAAGCGCTGCAAGTGGGCGCGGCGCGCATCGCCATCCGAGCCGGCCAATATCTCCAGCGCCGCCAGCACGCCGCAGGCCACGGCGGGGCTGGATGCCGTGGTGAAGATATAGGTGCGCGCGGTTTGCAGCAGCCATTCAATCACCGTGGTCGATGCAGCCACAAACGCGCCGCTCACGCCCACGGCCTTGCCCAGCGTGCCCATGAGGATGAGGCGCGGCGCAGCGGCCAAGCCCAAATGCGCCAGGCTGCCGCGGCCCTGTGGCCCCAGCACGCCCAGGCCGTGGGCATCGTCCAGCACCAGCCAGGCATCGAAACGCTCGGCCAGCGCCAGCAGTTCGCGCAAGGGGGCCAGATCGCCATCCATGCTGAAAACGGCGTCGCTCAGAATCAATTTACGGCGTGCGCTGGATTGCGCCAACAAACGCTCCAGCGCGGCCATGTCGTTGTGGGCGTAGCGCACATGATCGGCGCGAGAGAGTTGCACCGCATCGATCAGCGAAGCGTGGTTGAGCCGATCGGCAAACACTGCATCGCCCCGGCCCACCAACGCGGGCACGATGGCCAGATTGGCCATGTAACCGGTGGAAAAAAACAGCGCGCGCTCAAAGCCAGTGAAAGCGGCCAAGCGCTCTTCAAGTTGATCGAACGGCTCCAGATGGCCCGACACCAGATGCGAAGCGCCGCTGCCCGCGCCCCAACGCTGCGCGCCCTCGGCCACGGCAGCGGCCACGCGCGCATCGGCGGCCAGACCCAGATAGTCGTTGCTGCAAAAAGAGAGCAGCGCTTGCCCGTCCACCACCGCTTGCGGCCCTGCGGGCGATTGCAGCGTGCGGCGCGTGCGCAGCAGGCCTTGCTCGCGGCGCTGGGCCAGGGCGGATTCGAGTTCGTTCCAGATCATGGGCGGCCTTTGTCCCGTCATTTCCATCACTGCCGTCACGCGGCAAACGCAGGCGATGCGGCGGCATGGGGCGCAGCGCCGTCATCGGCCAAAGCCGCGTCCAGCGCCTGCGCGGCGCGCGTGGCGAGAAATTCCAGCTCATCCAGCGTCGCCACGTAGGGCGGCATGAAGTAAATCGTGTGTCCCAAGGGGCGCAGCAGCACGCCGCGTGCCAGGGCTTCGCGGTAGAAGCGGCGGCCAAAGGCGGCGTCGCGGCTGTCCACATCCAGCGCCCAAATCATGCCGTGCTGGCGCAGGTGGCGCACGCGGGGATGGGCTGCCAGCGGTTGCAGCATTTGGCTGAATGCGGCGGCCTTGGCACGGTTAGCGGCCAGCACATCGTCGCTGGCGAAGATGTCGAGCACGGCCAGCGCCGCGCGGCAGGCCAGCGGGTTGCCGGTGTAGGAGTGCGAGTGCAAAAAGCCGCGCGCGAGTTGCTCGTCCAAAAACGCTTCGTAAATCGCGTCGCTGGCCAAGACCACCGACAGCGGCAAGTAACCGCCCGTGATGCCTTTGGACAGGCACAGCAGATCGGGGCGGATGGGCTTGCCATCCACCACCGCTTGTTCATGCGCAAAAAAGCTGCCCGTGCGGCCAAAGCCCACAGCGATTTCGTCGGCAATGAAATGCACCTGATAGCGGTCGCACAGCGCGCGCACCTGCGCCAGATAGATCGGGTCGTGCATCGCCATGCCGCTGGCGCATTGCACCAGCGGCTCCACAATCAGCGCGGCGATGTGTTCATGCTCGCGCGCCAGCAATGCTTCCAGCGCTTGCGCGGCGCGGCGGGCTACGTCGGCTGCCGTTTCGCCGCTCTGGGCCTGCCGGGCATCGGGGCTGGGCACGACAAAAGCGGGCTGCGTGAGTGGGCCGTAGGCCTGTTTGAACAAGGCCACATCGGTCACGGCCAGCGCGCCCACCGTTTCGCCGTGGTAGCTGCCCGCCACGCACACGTAGCGGCGCTTGGCGCTCTGGCCCCGGTTCTGCCAGTAGTGGAAGGACATCTTCAGCGCAATTTCCACCGCCGATGCGCCATCGGACGCATAAAAGGCATGCCCCAGCGCCCCGCCCGTGAGCGCACTCAAGCGCTCGGACAAGGCCACCACCGGCTCATGCGTAAAGCCCGCGAGCATGACGTGCTCCAGTTGATCGAGCTGTTCGCGCAACGCCGCATTGATGCGCGGGTTGGCGTGGCCGAACAGATTGGTCCACCATGAGCTGATGCCATCCAGCCAGCGCTGGCCCGCCTCGCCATACAGCCACACGCCTTGCCCGCGCACGATGGGCAGCAGCGGCAAGGCGTTGGGGCCTGCGCCCAGGTGGTGCTGCATTTGCGTGCAGGGGTGCCACACGGCGGCCAGGCTGCGCTGCAACAAACCGGGCGCGCGGGCAGGCGCAGGCGGGGGGAAAGCGGGCGGCAAGGGGGATGAAGTCATGGCAGGCAAAAGCGGACAAACCCCGCCCTGGCGCGCTGGACTCAATGGGCTGAATGGATGAGAGGGGCGCAGCAGAACGGGCGAGCGATTCTAGGGATGCTCGGCCCGGCTCTGGCGGAAACTGGGCACGTCATGGCACGTCAGGACACGCTGGCAGGGCGAGCGTGGGGGCGCCGCGCTCAAAATATCACTTTTACAAATCAATGAGAAAAGAAACCACCCTGTTTCGGCAATTTGTGCAACAAGCCCTATTTTCTTTGAATTGCAATTCCGCATTTCATGAATTGCAATTCAAAGGCAAAAAAACCACCCCGTTTCGGCTTGATGGCAATCAAGCTGCTTTTCCGATGGTTTGGCAATGATTGGCAGGCCCGCAGCGCTTGCCGCTTTTGGGCACTGCCGCCGCCCGCCCACTGCAAAGGCCCCTACACTCGCCCTCTTTTGCTTTGGGAAGCACCATGCACGCGCTTTGGATGGTTCTGGCCACCTTTTTATTCGCCACGATGGGGGTGTGCGTGAAGTTTGCCTCGGCCCACTTCACGGCGGCGGAGATGGTGTTTTACCGCGGGCTGATCGGCATGGCGTTTCTGGGCCTGCTGGCGTGGCGTCAGGGCGTGTCGCTGGCCACGCGCTACCCCGGCATGCACGCCTGGCGCAGCATCGTGGGCGTGGGTGCGCTGGGGGCGTGGTTTTATGCGCTGGGCAAGCTGCCGCTGGCCACGGCGATGACGCTCAATTACATGAGCAGCGTGTGGATTGGCGTGTTCGTCGTCGCCGGCGCACTGCTGAGCTGGCGGCCGCGCCCCGGCCAGGCGCGCCCGCCGCTGCACGGCGGGCTGCTGCTGGCGATCATGCTGGGCTTTGTGGGCGTGGTGCTGATGCTGCGCCCCAGCTTTGCCAGCCAGCAAAGTTTTGCGGCGCTGGTGGGCTTGATCTCCGGCATGCTCGCCGCCCTGGCCTATATGCAGGTGGTGGTGCTGGCACGCATTGGCGAGCCGGAAACGCGCGTGGTGTTTTACTTCGCCGCAGGCAGCGCGGGGGCGGGCGCGTTGGTGATGCTGGCCTCTGACGTGCACACGCTGCTCACGCCCGCCGCCTGGTGGCTGCTGCCCATCGGACTGCTGGCCGCCCTGGGGCAAATGTGCATGACGCACGCCTACTCCACCGCCGCCAGCGCGCGCAATACGCTGGTCGTGGCCAGCTTGCAATACTCGGGCATCTTGTTCGCCTCGCTCTACAGCGTGCTGCTGTTTGAGCAAGAGCGCATCGGCCTGTGGGGCTGGGTGGGCGTGGCGCTGATCGTGCTGGGCGGCCTGCTGGCGACGGTGCTGCGGGCGCGCTCGGCCAAGCCTGCTGGATGATGCCGCCTTGCTCCCTCTATTTTCCCTATTGCCCCCATGCACCAAGACCCCACCCAACAACCCTGGTGGCCTGAGCTGACGCCGGCCATGCGCGGCGTCGTGCTGGGCATGGCGCGCGCGGCCTTGCCGCCCATGCACACGCAAACGCCGCAGCAAGCGCGCCAAAGCTACAGCCAGGCCGCCCAGGTGCTGGAAGAAAACATGCCGCCGGGCGTGCATTGGCGCGATGGCTGCCTGCCCGCGCGCGATGGCCATCCCCTGCCCTATCGCCTGTATCTGCCCAGCCCGCCTGGCGCCGCCCGCCCGCCGGCCGCATCGCCGCTGCCCGCAACACTGCCGGGCGTGCTTTACCTGCACGGCGGCGGCTTCACCATCGGCGGCATTGGCACGCACGATGTGCTGTGCGCCCGCATGGCCGCAGGCGCGCAGGTGGCGGTGCTCTCGCTGGAATACCGGCTGGCGCCCGAATACCGCTTCCCGACCGCGGTGGAGGACAGTTGGGACGCCCTGCAATGGCTGGCCCGGCATGGCCGCGACTGGGGCCTGAACCCGGCGCGCCTGGCCGTGGCGGGCGACAGCGCTGGCGGCACCCTGGCCGCCGTTTTGGCGCTGATGGCGCGCGATGCGGGCCTGGCGCTGCAAGCGCAATGCCTGATTTACCCCGGCGCCAGCGCCCATCAGGACACCGCCTCGCACCAGCGTTTTGCCACCGGCCCCGTACTCACCGAGACGCTCCTCACCTGGTTTTTCCAGCACTACATCGACCGCGCCCAGCGCGAGGATTGGCGCTTTGCCCCGCTGCTGGCGCCCGAGCTGGAGGGCGCTGCCCCCGCCCTGCTGGTGCTGGCCGAGTGCGATGCGCTGGTGGACGAAGGCATTGCCTACGCCGACCGCCTGCGCATGGAGGGCGTGCCCGTGCAGTTGGAGCTGTACCGGGGCGTGACGCATGAATTCATCAAAATGGGCCGCGCCCTGCCCGAAGCCGCCCAGGCGCATGCAGCCATCGCCGCGTTTTTGCGCGAGCGGCTGTGAATGGGGCGCGGGCACCTCAAATATTACAAATCAAAAGAAATGAAATAACCCTGTTTAGGCAATATTTTAGTCAATTCAATTTTCTTTTGAAAAATAAAACCCGCAGCCCTTGCAGACTGCGGGTATACGGGGCCTGTGCCAAGGCCAAAACCTGCGCGGCGTTCAGCGCAAGCGGTTGATCTCGCGCTGAATCCCCTCGATATCGGCCTGGGTGCGCTCGATATTGGCCTTCAGTTCCGCCGTGCGCTCGATGTAGCCTTGCGGATTGCGCAGCTCCAGCGCCGTGCGCACTGGTGAGCCGCCGTTGTACTCCTCTTGCAAGGCGCGCAAGCGCTCCTGCGATTTGCGCAGCTCGGCCTGCAAGATGGTGCGCGCATCGGCGTCGCGGTCGCGCTGGGCGTTGTTGGCCACCTTGGGCACAGGCGAGGGCGCGGCGCTGCTGGCACGCGGCGCAGACGATGCGGACGCACCCGCACTGGAGCTGCCAGAAGCGCTGGCGCGGCGCGGCGCGGAGCTTTGGATGATGGTGACGTTGGTGTCCTCCACCAGGCGGCAATCCTTGCGCTTGGCCGCGCTGGCGGCATTGGTGTACTCGTTGCCGCAGCGGTACACACGCTGCTGCGCCAACGCAGCCGTGCCATACAGCGCCAGCAAAGCCGCACCGAGGTACTTGAGCGATGATGTTTTCATGGGAACGTCCTAAATCAATGCGCAAACCCCGCGCCGATGCCATGCACCAACGGGGTGCGCCAGTGGGCTACGCCAATGCGGGCGGGCAGCGCGGGCGAACCTGCGCAAAGCAAGGGCCGCTGCCCCCTCCCCCTCTGTGTTGAATGCGGAAAAATTCTAAACCAGCGCACTTGCGCGGCTGCGTGCCTTAGCGCGCCTCAGACAGGGGAAAAATCCAGCGCCTGGCCGCTTTGCTCCGAGGCAAAACGGTTGAGCAGGGCGAAAAATTCCCCCATGCCTTTGGTGTCTTGCCAGCGGCCTTGCTCGTGTTTGAAATGAAAGCCCCCGGCACGCGCGGCCAGCCACACTTCGTGCAGCGGCTTTTGCTGGTTGACCACGATTTGCGAGCGGTTGGGGAAAACAATCGTCACCATGCCGCCTACGCGCTGGGCGTCCAGGTCGATCTCGGTGGTTTCGGTGATGCGGTCACAAGCCTGCTCAATCTGCAAAAGCAGGGCATCGGCCAAATCGGCGTATTCCAGGTCTGTCATGTCGCTTTCGTTGGGGGGCGTCTATTTACAATGGCGCGATGCCTTTCTTCGCAGAAATTGTAATTCGCGCTGCTGCGCCACTGGCCCTGGCAGCCGCTGCGGCCACTGCCCTGGGCGGCTGTGGCCAGACCGGGCCGCTGTATTTGCCAGATGCCACAGCGCCATCGCCCGCCGCCACGCCCCCTGTGCAAACGCCTGCGCCAGCCCCCGCGCCTGCAGCGCCTGTAGGCTCTTAGCGCTCTCCCATTGCCTTTTGCTGTGGGCCATGCTTTGCTGTGTGGCCTTGGCTTTTTTTGCCCCTTTTTTGCCTGCTTTTTCACCATGTCCACACTGCCCGGCTCGCCCTTTTTCCATTACCAAGACGGCCAATTGTTCGTTGAGAGCGTGCCGCTGCACAGCTTGGCCCAGGCCTACGGCACGCCGCTGTTCGTCTATTCCAAGGCGGCGCTGGGCAGCGCGCTCGATGCTTATCTGGCGGGCGTGCAGGGGCGGCAGGTGAGCATCCATTACGCCGTCAAGGCCAATTCCAATCTGGCCATCCTGCGCTATTTCGCCCAGCGCGGTTGCGGGTTTGACATCGTCTCCGGCGGCGAGCTGCTGCGCGCGCTGGCGGCCGGGGCCGATGCGGCGCGCATCGTGTTCTCCGGCGTGGGCAAGACCCAGGACGAAATGCGCCTGGCGCTGCAAAAAGGCGTGGGCTGCTTCAACGTGGAAAGCCTGGCTGAGCTGCACACTCTCAACGCCGTGGCGCAAAGCCTGGGCGTTCAAGCGCCGGTGAGCCTGCGCGTGAACCCGGATGTGGATGCGCAAACCCATCCCTACATCTCCACCGGCCTGAAAAGCAACAAGTTCGGCATCGCCCACGATCAGGCGCTGGCGGCCTATCGGCTGGCGGCCAGCCTGCCGGGCATTGCCGTCAAGGGCATTGATTGCCACATCGGCTCGCAAATCACCACGGGCGCGCCGTATCTGGATGCGCTAGATCGCCTGCTGGATTTGGTGACGGCGGTGGAGGCCGAGGGCATCGCCCTCTCGCACATTGATTGCGGCGGCGGCCTGGGCATTCAGTACCAGGACGAGCAGCCGCCGCGCGCGGGCGATTTGTGGGCGCAAATCCTGGCGCGCGCCGATGCACGCGGCTTTGGCCAGCGCCATTTCATGGCCGAGCCGGGCCGCTCGCTGGTGGGCAATGCGGGCGTGTGCGTGACCGAGGTGCTCTACCTCAAGCCGGGCGAGGAGCGGCATTTCTGCATCGTCGATGCCGCGATGAACGATTTGCCCCGACCGGCGCTGTACGAGGCCTATCACGCCATCGCGCCCTTGCGCCAAACCCCGGCTGCGGGCGTGCAGGGGCAGGTGTACGACGTCGTCGGCCCCGTATGCGAGAGCGGCGATTGGCTAGGGCGCGAGCGCCGTCTGCACGTGCGCCAGGGCGATTGGCTGGCCGTGTGCTCGGCGGGCGCGTATTGCATGAGTATGGCCAGCAACTACAACAGCCGCCCGCGCGCGGCGGAGGTGCTGGTCGATGGCGAGCGCCACGAGTTGATCCGCGCGCGCGAGACGTTTGCGGATCTGGTGCAGGCCGAGGCCAGCCAAGGCTCTTTTTCTATAAATCAATAAGAAAACAAATCGCCCATTTTCGGCAACATATCGTTCAAATCAAATTTACATTGATTTGAAAATATCCCGGCGGGCGCCACCCCCATTCTTCACGCCTGCCCTTGCTTGTGCACCCATTGCACAAACGCATGCAGCCATTTGTGCAAGCGCGGGCGCAGGGCCTCGGCCAGCTCGCCCTCGGGGGTGAAGCTGGCCTCGTCGCACTGCACGCAGCGATCAGGCCCCGCCATCAGCACCACGCCCTGGGCGCTGAGGATGGCGCGCAAATGTTGCTGGGCCACGGCCGTGCCTGCGGGCGCGGGGGAGGCGCCGATGATGGCGCCGGGCTTGTCAAACCACACGCTTTGCCCCGAGGGGCGCGAGCCGTGGTCAATGGCGTTTTTCAGCGCGGCGGGGATGGAGCGGTTGTGCTCCGGCGTCACAAACAGCAGCCCGTCGGCCTGCGCCACCTGGGCCTTGATGCGCGCCACCGCCGCGCAAGGCTGATGCTCCGCATCGCGGTTGAACAGCGGCAAATCGCCCAGCTCCATCCACTCAAACCGATACCCCGGCGGCGCCATGCGCGCCAGCGCCTGGGCCAGACGGCGGTTGAGGGATTGGGCGCTCAAGCTGCCCACGATGACGACGATGGTGCGATCCACGGTGAAAACTCCTTTCTGTGCAAGCCGGGGGGCGACGCGCGAAATAACGGCAGAATCGCGGCCCCGTACCTTCTATGTCTATGCGTCTGCCCTGCCCTATGGCCTGCCGCCACGGCAGACCGTGCAGTGCCGCTATTTCAAACAAACCCCGAGATTGTCCCTCCCAGCCATGACCGCGCCACACCCCACGCCCCAGCTTGCCACCTCGCTCATCCACCACCCCTACCAGCCGCCAGCCGGTTTTGCGGGCACGGCGGTGGCAGTGCACAAAGCCTCCACCATCCTCTTTCCCAGCATGGACGCGGTGCGCCAGCGCGATTGGGCCTTCAAGACCAGCTACACCTACGGCCTGCACGGCACACCCACCAGCTTTGTGCTGGAGGAGCGCCTGGCCCATCTGGAAGGGGCCAGGCATTGCCTGCTCGCGCCCAGCGGGCTGGCCGCCGTCACGCTGGTGAACCTGGCGCTGCTGCGCCCGGGCGACGAAGTGCTGCTGCCGCTGAATTTGTACGGCCCCAATCAGGAGTTCATTGCCGATTGCCTGGGCGATTTCGGCGTCACCCACGCGTTTTACGACCCGCTGGACGCCGCCGACCTGGCCGCGCGCATCCAGCCCAGCACGCGCCTGGTCTGGCTGGAAGCGGCTGGCTCCATCAGCATGGAATTCCCCGACCTGGCCGGCCTGCTGGCCGTGTGCAACGCGCGCGGCGTGCTGACGGCGCTGGACAACACCTGGGGCGCGGGGCTGGCCTTCGCCCCCTTCGATCTGACCGGCCCCGATGGCCAGCCCCTGCGGCTGGACGTGAGCGTGCACGCCCTGACCAAATACCCCAGCGGCGGCGGCGATGTGCTGATGGGCAGCGTCTGCACACGCGATGACGACATGCTCAAAACCCTCAAGCGCCGCCACATGCAGCTCGGCCTGGGCGTGGGCATGAACGATGTGGAAGCCGTGCTGCGCGGCCTGCCCAGCATGACCGTGCGCTACCAGGCGCAAGACCGCGCGGCGCGCCAACTGGCCCGCTTTCTGGCCGGGCATGAGGCCGTGGCGCAGGTGCTGCACCCAGCCCTGCCCGACGCCCCCGGCCATGTCTATTGGCAACAAATCTGCGGTCAGGCGGCCAACGATTGGGGTGGCCAGGGCGCGGCGGCGGGCATCTTCTCCTTCGTGCCCCATGCGGCGTGGACGAGCGCGCACATCGACCGTTTCTGCGAAGCCTTGCAGCTTTTTGGCATTGGCTATAGCTGGGGTGGGCCGCAAAGCCTGGTGATGGCTTACGACCTGCAAGGCCGTGCCCAGCGCCCCGGCGCGCAGCATGTGCGCGGCGCGCGCGTGATCCGCCTGTGCATTGGGCTGGAGCACCCCGACGATTTGCAGGCCGACCTGGCGCAAGCGCTGGCACAGGTGCACCCGCACTGAGCGCCTGTTGCCACAACCGGGCAACAGGCCATACCGATCAAGCGGTCATAAAAAAACGGCCCATGGCTTTCCTACCCAGCCATGGGCCGTTTTGTTGATTTCCTTTGATTTGAAAAAGAGCCAATCACTCCGGCTGTTTGCCCAGCAGCAGCAGCGACAGCTCATCGCCCAGCCAGATCTGGATGTTGTGCTCACGCGCAAAGCGCTGCGCCGAGGGGCTGACCTCACCGCCCGCGGCCAGGTACAGCCCTTGGCCAATGCCGCTGTCGTGCATCGCGGCGGCCAACTGGCGCACCGGCTCCAGCCCATGCACCGAGGCTTTCCAGCGCCGGGCGTACACCAGCGTGTACTGCCCCTCGCGGGCGATGCGCCAATCGGCGCCACGGTGCTCAGACGCGCTGGCATGCACGCCCAGCACGCGCCAGGCATGGGTGAGGCGCTGGGCAAAGTCATCCCACCCCATGTGCCGCACCTGCTCCAGCGCCTGGGCGCGCTTTTCATCGCTGGGCGTGCGCCACTGCTGCCAAAACGCCAGCAGGCCGATCACCAGCAAGGGGAAGGTGCCCGCCAGCGCAAACAGTGCGTATTCGCGCGGGATAAACACCCCCAGCACGGCCGCCAGGGCCAGCGCCAGCATAATGCTGACCCACCAAGGCGAACGCAGCAGCAAACCGAAAAGCGTGTGGCGCGGGATAGTGATTTTCACGATGGGATGAAACTGAAACAAAGGGGCGCTGAAAGCCCGAAACGGCGGCCCGAATCGGGGGGCGAGAGTGTGCCAGAAAGCCCGTTTCTTGTCCCGCCCAGCCAGCACGCCCACCGCCTTCTGCCGCCCCCGCGCTGCGCCCCTGCCTTGCGCGGCCCCTGCGGGCCTTTTTCGCGCACGGCCGCCCACCAGGCCAGCGCGCTCCCCCACAACTTCTCATCAAAAAAACATGGTGCAGCAACAAACCCTGCTCGCAGCGCTTGCGGGCGTGAAAGATTTTCAAGGCGAGGATTTCGTCTCCACCAAACGCATTGCCGATATGCGCATCGAGGGCGATGCCGTGCATTTGACGGTGCAGATGCCCTACCCGGCGCAGTCGCTGCACGAGGGCCTGCGCGCCCAGTTCGAGGCTGCCGCGCGCAGCGCGGGCGCGCAATCGGTGCAGGTGGACTTTGCCCTCAAAGTCGCCGCACACGCCGTGCAGCCGGGCATCAAGGTGCTGGAGCAGGTGCGCAATATCGTGGTGGTGGCCTCCGGCAAGGGGGGCGTGGGCAAAAGCACCACCGCCGCCAATTTGGCGCTGGCGCTGGCGCAGGAAGGCGCGCGCGTGGGCTTGCTCGATGCCGATATTTACGGCCCCAGCATGCCCACCATGCTGGGCGTGCACGAGCGGCCCCGCAGCGTGGACGGCAAGACGATGGATCCGCTGCACGCGCACGGCGTGCAGGCCATGTCGATTGGCTTTTTGATTGAGCCCGACGATGCCATGGTCTGGCGCGGGCCGATGGTGGTGCAGGCGCTGGAGCAAATGCTGCGCCAGACGAACTGGAGCGATCTGGATTACCTGCTCATCGACATGCCACCGGGCACGGGCGATGTGCAGCTCACCATCGCCCAGCGCGTGCCCGTCACCGGCGCGGTGATCGTCAGCACGCCGCAGGACATCGCCTTGATCGACGCGCGCAAAGGCATTCGCATGTTCGAGAAAGTCGGCGTGCCCATCCTCGGGCTGGTGGAGAACATGGCCGTGCACGTATGCAGCCAGTGCGGCCACGCCGAGCACATCTTTGGCGCCGATGGCGGCCAGCGCCTGGCTGCCGACATCGGCATCGACTATCTGGGCGCGCTGCCGCTGGATATCCGCATCCGCGAGCAAGCCGATGGCGGCGCCCCCACCGTGGTGGCCGATGCGCAAGGGGCCATCGCCGCCCAGTACCGCGCCATCGCCCACCGCGTGGGGGCCAAAATCGCCCAGCGCGGCAAGGATTACTCGCACAAATTCCCCACCATCACCGTCAGCAAAGGCACGTGAGCTGCACATCAGCAGAACATGCACCGCCCGCGCGCCGCGCGCCAAATGCACCAGGCATGCGCCAAAAGCCCGGCACAATCGCGCGTTTCCCTCCTCTCCCCTCTCAACACACACAAGGAGATCACCCATGAAAACTCTCAAAACCCTGCTGGCCGCTGCCAGCCTGTGCGCCCTGGCGCCGCTGAGCGCGCAGGCGCAAGACACCATCCGCATCGGCATCGAGGGCGCTTACCCTCCGTTCAACGCGGTCGATGCTGCGGGCAAGCTGCACGGCTTTGACGTGGACATCGCCAACGCCCTGTGCGCCAAGATGCAGGCCAAGTGCGAGCTGGTGGCGCAGGATTGGGACGGCATCATCCCCGCGCTGATGGCCAAGAAGTTCGACGCCATCGTCTCCTCCATGGTCGAAACCGAGGAGCGCAGCCGCCAGGTGGACTTCTCCAAGCCCTACTACCGCGCCTCGCTGGCCGTGGCCGTGCCCAAGGACTCCAAAATCGCCGACGTGGCCGCCGCCTCCATGAAAGGCAAGACCGTGGGCGCGCAATCGTCGAGCACGCAAGGCGCGTATGCCGAAGACGTCTATGGCAAGGCCGGCGCCGACGTCAAGCTCTACCCCACGCCCGATGAAGCGGGCACCGACCTCATCAACGGCCGTCTGGACGCCATCGTCCACGACAAGCTGCCGCTGCTGGAGTGGCTCAACAAGAGCGGCAAGGATTGCTGCAAGCTGCTGGGCGACATCCCCGGCACCGAAGGCAAGGCCAGCGTAGCCGTGCGCAAAGGCGAGACTGCCCTGCGCGATCGCTTCAGCAAAGCCATTGAAGAAATCCGCGCCGATGGCAGCTACCAGAAGATTTCCGAGCGCTACTTTGGCGTGGACATCTACTGAGCGGCCCTCCCAACCATCCACCATCATGACAAATCAAACTGAAATCAACTTCAATATCATCATGCCAAAATAGGGTGATTTATTTTCTTTTTGATTTGTAAAAAGCGGGCTTTCGCCCGCTTTTTGCACGCCCGCGCTGCACACTTCACACCGGCTTCGCACGGCTTCTTGCTGCGTTCGCGGTTTTTTCTCCCAGGCCCGCCACACTGCGGCACATCGCGCGCCTTGCCGCGCACACCTTCTGGGAGCAACCATGCCTTTTCGACTGGCCACCAAAATCATCACCATCGGCGCGATCGTGATCGTGCTGCAAATTGCGCTGTCCATGATCTGGTCGCAAATCCGCGAACGGCAACACGCGCAGGAATCGGTAGCAGACAACATCGCCGCCTCCGCCGCGGGCGAGCAAACCCTCATCGGCCCCTTGCTGCTGATCGAATACCGCCAAGAAGTGCGCGAGGTGCAAGCCGACGTGCTCACCGGGCACCATAAAGAACACACCCGCATCGTCGAAGGCTCGCGCGTGATCGCCCCGCAAACCGTGCAGCTCACCGGCCAGGCGCAGGTGGAAAAGCGCCAGCGCGGCATTTACCACGCCAATTTGTACCGCTCGCAATGGCAGGTGCAAGGGCGCATCGACGTACCCGAGCTGGCCCAGACGCTGGCGGCGCAACACTCCCAGCCCAGCCGCCTGCTGGGCGCGCGGGCCTTTTTGGTGCTGGGCGTGAGCGACCAGCGCGGCATCAGCAACAACCCCCAGGTGCACATCGGCGAGCGCAGCGCCACCTTCCAGGCTGGCAGCCGCGACGTGCTGCCATCGCCCGCCATCCACGCCGATCTGGGCGACATCGATCTGAGCCAGGCGCACGATTGGCCCTTCAAGCTGGAGCTGGATTTGATGGGTTCGCAGCGCCTGGCTATTGCGCCCACGGCGCAGTTCACGCAAGTGCAGATGCGCTCGAACTGGCCCCACCCCAGCTTCCAGGGCCGTTTTCTGCCCGACACACGCGAGGTCAGCGCCGAGGGCTACAGCGCCAGCTGGAGCGTTTCGCACCTGGCGCGCAACTACCAGCGCGCCCTGCACGCGGCCAGCGGAGCGCATGCCGAGCGCGAATCGCTGCAAATCACGTTTTTTGACCCCGTCAACATCTACGCCCAAGCCGTGCGCGCGGTCAAATACGGGCTGCTGTTCATCGCGCTGACGTTTGCCGCCTTTTTCCTCATCGAAACCACGCGCCGCCAGCCCATTCACCCCATGCAATACCTGCTGGCGGGCGCGGCGCTGGCGATTTTCTTTCTGCTGCTGATCTCGCTGTCCGAGCATTTGCCGTTCTGGCTGTCCTACCTCGCCGCCGCGCTGGCCTGCGTGACGCTGCTGAGCCTGTACCTTGGCGCGGCGCTGCGCAACCGCTGGCACGGCGCCGCCTTTGGCGCGGGGATTGCGGCGCTGTACGGCATCCTCTACGCCATCTTGCTCTCGGAGGACAACGCCTTGCTCATGGGCAGCCTGTTGCTGTTCGCCGCCCTGGCCGCGCTGATGCTGGGCACGCGCCACATCGATTGGTATGCGCTGGTTGGCCCCATGCAACCCCTGCGGCGCGGCGCGCCCCCCGCCCATGCCCAGGGCGAAGCCGATACCGCGCTGCATGCGGCGGAGGCGAATGCAAGCCCTGCCACTGAAGCGGGCGCTGAAAAACCCCAGGCGTAAAAAACCCGCTTCACGCCACTGCCCCAAAAACCAACGCGCTACGCCAGTTTTCTGGCGTAGCGCGTTGGTTTTTCTGAAGGGCGATGGGAGCAGGCCCGAAAACACGCCTGCAATACAGTATTTTTTACATTTCAAAAGAAAAAAATTCACCCAATTTCGGCAATATAGGCATGAATCGATATTTACTTTGATATGGAATTCAAGTTTTGAATCCGCTGAACAGCCCCTCAAGGCCGCACCACTTCCAGCAAGCGATCCAGCCCGCCCTGGTTGATGCTGACCTTGGCCACCGAGCGCACGCGCGGTTTGGCGTGGAAGGCCACCGATAGGCCCACAGCCTGCATCATGGGAATGTCGTTGGCGCCATCGCCCACGGCGATGACCTGCTCGGGCGCAATGCCCATGAGCGAGGCCAAATCCAGCACCGCGCGGCGCTTTTCTTCGCCATCGCAGATATCGCCCCAGGATTGATCGCGCATGCGGCCGGTGAGCACGCCACCCTCCACCTCCAGCCAATTGGAGCGGGAAAAATCCAGCCCCAGGCGCGCTTTGACGCGATCGGTGAAAAAGGTGAAGCCGCCCGAGACCAGCAAGGTTTTCAGCCCGGCCTGCTGGCACGCCTGCACCAGCTCCTGCGCGCCCGGCGTGAGCGCGACGCGCTGGGCGTAAACCTGCTCGAGCTGCTCCAGCGTCACGCCCTTGAGCAAAGCCACGCGCTGGCGCAGGCTTTCCTTGTAATCGGCAATCACGCCTTGCATGGCCGCTTCGGTGATGGCTGCCACTTCGGCTTTTTTGCCCACCACGTCGGCAATCTCGTCCACGCACTCGGAGGTGACCAGCGTGGAATCCATATCAAAAGCGATGAGGCGAAAGTCCTTGAGCGACAGCGGCGGCGTGATGCCGTTGATTTCCAGGCCAGCGGCCCATTCTTGTTTGTTCATGGTTTTTTCTTCGCTACAGAAAACACAAAGGCCGCAGCGCCCAGGCTGCGGCCCCGTGAAGGGTTGGGTTTACTCAATGGCCTTGGTGATGTCCTCCACCACCTTCTTGGCATCGCCAAAAACCATCATGGTCTTGTCCATATAGAACAGCTCGTTGTCCAGCCCGGCATAGCCTGCGGCCATGGAGCGCTTGTTGACGATGACGGTCTTGGCCTTGTAGGCCTCCAGGATGGGCATGCCGTAGATCGGGCTGCCTTTTTGCAGCGCCACGGGATTGACCACGTCATTGGCGCCCAGCACGATGGCCACATCCACCTGACCGAACTCGCCGTTGATGTCTTCCATCTCGAACACCTGGTCGTAAGGCACCTCGGCCTCGGCCAGCAGCACGTTCATGTGGCCGGGCATGCGGCCTGCCACGGGGTGAATGGCGTACTTCACGTCAATGCCTTTTTCCGTCAGCTTGGCCGCCAGCTCCTTGACGGCATGCTGCGCGCGCGCCACGGCCAGGCCGTAGCCGGGCACGATGACCACGCTGTCGGCATTGCCCAGCACGAAGGCCGCATCGTCGGCGCTGCCGCTCTTGACGCTGCGCTGCTCCTGCTCGCCGCCCGCAGCGGCGGCCGCATCGCCGCCAAAGCCGCCCAGGATGACGTTGAAGAACGAGCGGTTCATGGCCTTGCACATGATGTAGCTGAGGATGGCGCCCGAGCTGCCCACCAGCGAGCCAGCGATGATGAGCATGCTGTTGTTGAGCGAGAAGCCAATGCCTGCTGCGGCCCAGCCCGAGTAGCTGTTGAGCATGGACACCACCACAGGCATGTCCGCCCCGCCGATGGGGATGATGAGCAGCACGCCCAGCGCAAATCCCAAGGCGATCACCATGGTCATGGAGAACGCGCCCTGGCTGCGCCAGAAAGCCAGCACGAAGATCAGCGACAACACGCCCAGCGCCAGGTTCAGCCAGTGCTGGCCCGCAAACACCACGGGCTTGCCCTGGAACAGGCGGAATTTGTACTTGCCCGAGAGCTTGCCAAAGGCAATCACCGAGCCGGTGAAGGTGATGGCGCCGATGAAGGCGCCCAGCGCCAGCTCGATGCGGTTGCCGCCCGGGATGGGCTGGCCTTTGGCGCTGATGCCGAAAGCCCACGGCTCAGCCACGGCGGCCACGGCGATAAAGACGGCGGCCAAGCCGATCATGCTGTGCATGAAGGCCACCAGCTCGGGCATCTTGGTCATCTCCACGCGCTTGGCCATGATGGTGCCCGCGGTGCCGCCCATCAACAGGCCCAGGATGACCCAGCCCAGGCCCAAAGCGCCGCCAGCGAGCTTGATGATGAGCGCAGCAGTGGTCAGCGTGGCAATCACCATGCCGACCATGCCGAAGCGATTGCCGCGGATGGAGGTGGTGGGGTGCGAAAGGCCCTTGAGCGCCTGGATGAAGCAAACGCTGGCGATCAGGTACAGGATGGTGACGAAGTTCATGCTCATGCTGCACCGCCTTTCTTGGCCTCAGCGGCGGGCTTGCGCTCTTTTTTCTTGAACATCTCCAGCATGCGACGCGTGACCAAAAAGCCACCAAAGACGTTGACTGCTGCCAACGCCACGGCCAGCACGCCCATGAGCTTGGCAAAGCCGCCTTCGGTGAGCGCGGCGGCCAGCATGGCGCCAACGATGACGATGGCGGAAATGGCGTTGGTCACCGCCATCAGCGGCGTGTGCAGCGCGGGGGTGACGTTCCAGACCACGTGGTAACCCACGTAAATGGCCAGCACGAAGATGATGAGATTGGTAACTATGGGCGAGACGAAATCCATGGTGCGGCTCCTGCGATGGATGGTTTCTGACTTCAATAGATGGGGGGAGGCGGTGAGCGGCAAAGCGCGCCGGGCCGAAATCAGCGCCCGCGCAGCACTTGCCCGTCACGGGCGACCAGACAGGCGGCAACGATGTCGTCTTCCAGATCGATCTTCAGACCCTCATCCTTGGGCAGGATGAGCTTGAGGAAGTCCAGCACGTTGCGTGCATACAGCGCGGAAGCATCGGCGGCCATTTGCGCGGGCAGGTTGGTGGGCCCCAGCAGCGTCACGCCATCGTGCTGCACGGTTTGATCAGCCACCGTCAGCGGGCAGTTGCCGCCGCCATTGGCGCCACGGCCTGCGGCCAGATCGACAATGACGGAGCCGGGGCGCATGGCGCGCACCATCTCCTCGGTAATCAGCGTCGGCGCCGGGCGACCGGGGATCAGCGCCGTGCTGATCACCACATCCGCCGCGGCCACGCGCTTGGCCACCTCTTGTTTTTGGCGCTCCAGCCAGCTTGCAGGCATCGGGCGGGCATAACCGCCCACGCCTTCGGCGGCTTCGCGCTCCTCATCGGTTTCGTAGGGCACGTCGATGAACTTCGCGCCCAGCGATTCAACCTGCTCTTTCACGCTCGGGCGCACGTCGCTGGCTTCGATGGTCGCCCCCAGACGTTTGGCGGTGGCAATGGCCTGCAAACCCGCCACACCCACACCCAACACCACCACGCGCGCCGCTTTGATGGTGCCCGCCGCCGTCATCAACATGGGGAAAAAGCGCTGGTACACGCTGGCGGCCAGCACCACTGCCTTGTAACCGGCGATGTTGGCCTGGGAGGAGAGCACATCCATGCTTTGCGCACGCGTGGTGCGCGGGGCGGCTTCCAGGGCAAAAGCCGTCAGCCCGGCATCGGCCAGGCGTTGCAGGCCTTCCGCGTCGAAGGGATCGAGCATGCCCACCAGCGTGGCGCCACGCTTGCAATGCGCCAGCTCTTCGGGCGAGGGTGCACGCACCTTCAACACCAGATCCGCGCCCAACGCGGCTGCGGCATCGACGATTTGCGCGCCCGCTGCCACGTAAGCGTCATTGGTCACCGAAGCGGCCACGCCCGCGCCAGATTGCACGCCTATGGTGTGGCCCTGCGCCACGAGTTTCTTCGCCGTCTCGGGCGTCAGCGCCACGCGCGTCTCGCCTGCAAACGTTTCCAAAGGTACGCCTATGTGCATCCGAAGCATCCTTTCATGCTGCTGGGCGGCGCAAAGACGGGGGACCACGCCCCAACAGCCGAGCTGCACGCTCGCTGCATCCGTTTGCCGCCGTATGGGTTATTCCGTTTGACTGGTTTGGCTGATTTACCCAGTGCCTAGGCAATATAGCCTAGGCACTGGGCCATCAATTCCGTACAGCCCTTATGGAAATCCATCAAAACGGCCATTCTAGAAACCATTCATGCCTAGAGCAGGCAGGTTTGCTGCATTTTTCAAAGCAAAGAGATAGGGACCAGCGCACGCCCCTCCTCCATAGCCGCCCCTTCCGCCCCAACAGCGCAGAGTGCATCACACACCCTGGCGGCGCAGGTAATGGGGGTTGGGTCGCCTATGGCGCTCGAGAAACGCCATCTCCTCCCGGCCCAGCTCCAAGTCTTGATCCGCCAATTGGGCAAACCGCGCCCAGTCTTCGGCTTTGCGGGCTGCTTCCATTTGCTCGCGCAAGGTGCTGCGAAGCTGCCAAAGCCTTTGGTGTTCCTCACAGGGGATGTGGTAGGCCTTGTAAGCAAACCAGATGCTCCAGGCCTGGCGGGTATCGACCCAGGCGGGCGGCTCCTCATAGAGCATGCCCTCCTGGATCAATCGCTCGACCAACTGGCGATGTTCCTGCGCATCGATTTGGAAAGGCTGCCACTGCACGGCGCCGCTCATTCCCGCGTCGGCCTGGCCCTGCCGCAATACGTCATTGACCACCGCCAGCGGCGGGATGAGCCGCCCCGTCATGAAGTAGGGGATGGCGCGCAGCAATTGAGGGAGCGCGCCGGCTTGCTCTTGCCAGCGGCCGCTGCACCCCGGGCTGATGGCGTATGTCAGCTCGCGCACGTCGCCACGAGCTCGGCCGCAGCGGGAGCCTTCTCAAACTGCACCAGCTTGTCGGCCTGGCCCGCTTCACGGATGTGCGTGGGCAGCCCCATGCCGTTCATCAAGTTGATGAAGGGTTGGTAGGGCAGCTCTTCCACGTTGACCATGCGCTGCACGTCCCAATCGCCCTGGGCAATGAGGATGGCCGCCGCCGCTGCGGGCACGCCTGCGGTGTAGGAAATGCCTTGGCTGCCCACCTCGGCAAAGGCTTCGACGTGGTCGGCCACGTTGTAGATGAAAACCTCGCGCGCCTGACCGCCTTGGCGGCCTTTGACCAGGTTGCCGATGCAGGTTTTGCCCACGTAGCCAGGAGCCAGCGAAGCGGGGTCGGGCAGCACAGCCTTGATGAGTTGCAGGGGCACGACTTCCTGGCCGTTGTCCAGCCGCACGGGCTTTTCCGACAGCAGGCCAAGGTTGCGCAACACGGTAAAGACGTTGATGTAGTGCTCGCCAAAACCCATCCAGAAGCGAATATTGGGCACATTCAGGTTTTGCGAGAGCGAGTGCAGCTCGTCATGGCCGGTGAGGTAGGAGGTTTGCACGCCCACGACGGGCAAATCGTCGCTGCGCTGCACTTCGAACATCTTGTTGGACTGCCAGCGCCCGCCCTGCCAGGACCAGACCTGGCCCGTGAATTCCCGAAAGTTGATTTCGGGGTTGAAGTTGGTGGCGAAGTAACGCCCGTGGCTGCCGGCGTTGATGTCGATGATGTCGATGCTGTCCACTTCGTCGAAGTATTCGCGCACGGCCAAGGCGGCGTAAGCGTTGACGACGCCGGGGTCGAAGCCGCAGCCGAGGATCGCCGTCACGCCTTTTTCCGCACACAGGGCTTTGCGCTTCCATTCATGGTTGGCGTACCAGGGTGGGGTTTCGCAGACTTTGGCCGGATCCTCGTGGATGGCGGTATCCAGATAGGCCGCGCCAGTTTCGATGCAGGCTTGCAAGACGGACATGTTGACGAACGCATGGCCGAGATTGAGCACGATTTGCGCCCCGGTCTGTTCGATCAGCGCACGCACGGCCGCGCTGTCCATGGCGTCCACCTGGTGCGCTTTGAGCACGCCCTTGGGATTTTGCAAAGCGCCTTTTTCATGGATGCCATCAATGATGGCCAGGCACTTTTTGATATTGCGCGAGGCGATATGGATATCGCCCAACAGCTGGTTGTGGCGGGCGCACTTATGCGCCACTACCTGCCCAACTCCACCAGCGCCGATGATCAAAACGTTCTTTTTCATTTCGCACAAAGCCCCCTGTAAAAAGCGCCGCGACGATTGCGGCTGGAAAAAAACGGTTGCAGCAAGCTCGTGGCCCTTTGGCTCACGGCCTGCCCCATTTCTGCGCTATCCGCCAGCCTTCAAGAGAGGCTGGCGGCGTAGTCTTCATAGCCGAACTGGCGCACCAACTCCACACGCCCATCCAGCCGCTTGACGGCAATGGCGGGCATGGCAATGCCGTTAAACCAGTTTTTCTTGACCATCGTGTAGCCCGCTGCGTCCTGAATGCTCAGGCGGTCGCCCACTTGCAAAGGCTTCTCGAAGCGGAAGCTGCCAAAGATATCGCCCGCCAGGCAGGTTTTGCCGCACACCAGGTATTCGTGCGCGCCGGTATTGGGTTCCATGCGCGCATCCAGGTTGTAAATGAGCAAATCCAGCATGTGCGCCTCGGTGGAGCTGTCCACAATAGCCAGTTGCTTGCCGTTGCAGCCCACATCCAGCACGCTGACTTCCAGCGTGGCCGCGCCGCTGATGGCCGCCTCGCCCGGCTCCAGATAGACCTGCACGCCGTGGCGCTGGGCAAAGTCTTGCAGGCGCTGGGCCAGGCGCTCCAGCGGATAGTCCGGGTCGCTGAAATGGATGCCGCCGCCCAGGCTGACCCACTGCACACGCGCCAGCAGCGCGCCATAACGCGCCTCAATCTGGCCCAACATCTGGTCAAAGCTGTCGAAGCTGCGGTTTTCGCAATTGTTGTGAAACATCAAACCACTGAGCTGGTCGATCACGGCAGCGATTTTGTCCGCATCGCCTTCGCCCAAACGGCTGTGCGGACGTGCCGGATCGGCCAGCAAATAGGGCGAATTGCTGGTGCCGGGATTGACCCGCAACCCGATAGGCTTGCCCGCCGCACGCGCCTTGTCGCCAAAACGCTGAAGCTGGCTCAGCGAGTTGAAGATGATCTTGTCGCCATGCGCCAGCACCGCATCGATCTCATGATCGGCGTAAGCCACGCTGTAGGCATGGGTTTCGCCGCCGAATTTCTCCTGCCCCAACCGCACTTCGTACAGGGAGGAGGAGGTCGTGCCATCCATGTACTGGCGCATGAGCGGAAACACGGCCCAACTGGCAAAGCATTTGAGCGCCAGCAGCGCGCGTGCGCCGGAGAGTTCGCGCAGGCGGGCGATACGCTGCATGTTCACGAGCAGGGCCTGCTCGTCAATGCAATAGAACGGGGTAGGCAGGCTGGCGAGGGTGGTTGTCAATTCAGGAAACTCCAATACAGGCGGTGGCGTTCACAGCAGTCACACGGTGCGCGCCGGCTCAGAAATCAGCCCAAGCAAACGGCTGCCCAGCAGGGTCGCCAAGCCATATTTCGCACAGGGCAGAGGGAAAAGAGGGGGGGGAAGAAGGAGAACAGGCCAAGGGCCAGCGACCGCTGGCGCCCTTACCACACGATCAGGGCGCGATCCATGCGGTAGCGGCGCTGGGGCCGAATCGATGGCGCTTCAGGGTGCGCACAACCCGGATGGGCAATCAAGGCAAAAGTCATGGCGATACAACCTCAAGATGAATGAAGGGGGTTGTGACCAACCAGGCTGCACTCGGGGACGCCAAATCCCACGGTGCGACTGCAAGGGCGCTGCGAAACGACGGCGCAGGCCCGAAAGGGGGCCGATTCTACAGTCCCTGCACTGCATTGGGCCTTTGCTACACTGCCTCGCCCTTTGTCTTTGGCTTGCACCGCCAGACATAGGCTGGCCACCGCCCTCAACGACCGCCCCAAGCGGGCACCATGCGACGTGATCACCGATCTTGAATTCCAAAGCCTCGCACGCGAAGGCTACAACCGCATTCCGCTCATGGCTGAAGCCTTTGCGGATCTCGAAACCCCGCTCTCGCTCTACCTCAAGCTCGCCCACAGCCAGGGCGGCGGGGGCAACAGCTTTTTGCTCGAATCCGTCGTCGGCGGCGAACGCTTCGGTCGCTACAGCTTCATCGGCCTGCCCGCCCGCACCCTGCTGCGCGCCAGCGGCTTTGGCGAGCAGGCCCGCACGGAAGTCGTCACCGACGGGCAAGTGGTCGAAACGCACCAGGGCAACCCGCTGGACTTCATCGCCAGCTACCAAAACCGTTTCAAAGTCGCCCTGCGCCCGGGGCTGCCGCGCTTTGCGGGCGGGCTGGCCGGGTATTTCGGCTACGACACGGTGCGCCACATTGAGCGCAAACTGCAAGCCAGTTGCCCGCCCGATGATTTGCACCTGCCCGACATCGTGCTGTTGCACACGGAGGAAGTCGCCGTCATCGACAACCTCTCGGGCAAGCTGTATCTGCTGGTGTGGGCCGACCCGACGCAAAGCGAAGCCTACAGCCGCGCCAAACGCCGCCTGCGCGAGCTGCGCGAACGCCTGCATGCCAGCGTGCAAGCCCCGCCCGTCGCCCCCGCCAGTGAAAGCCCCGCGCCGCTGCGCCGCTTCGACAAGGCCGACTACCTCAAGGCGGTGGAGCGCGCCAAGGACATGATTGCCGCAGGCGAATTCATGCAAGTGCAAATCGGCCAGCGCATCGAGCGCCCCTACACGCAAAGCCCGCTCTCGCTCTACCGCGCCCTGCGCTCGCTCAACCCCAGCCCCTACATGTACTACTACCACTTCAGCCACGCAGCGGCAGGCCCGGGTGCGGCAGAAGGGGACGACCTGCACGTGGTAGGCGCCAGCCCCGAAATCCTGGTGCGCCAGGAGCGCTGCGACGACGGCCACACCATCACCATCCGCCCGCTGGCGGGCACACGCCCGCGCGGCGCCACGCCCGAACAAGACAAAGCCGCCGAGCAAGAGCTGGTGGCCGACCCGAAAGAGCGCGCCGAGCACGTCATGCTCATCGACCTGGCGCGCAACGACATTGGCCGCATCGCCGAGATCGGCAGCGTCAAAGTCACCGAAGCCTTTGTGGTCGAGCGCTACAGCCACGTGATGCACATCGTCAGCAATGTAGAAGGCAAATTGCTGCCCGGCATGGGGCCGATGGACGTGCTGCGCGCCAGCTTTCCCGCTGGCACCCTCACGGGCGCGCCCAAAGTGCACGCCATGGAATTGATCGACGAGCTGGAACCCATCAAACGGGGCATCTACGGCGGCGCTTGCGGCTACATCAGCTACGCCGGCGACATGGATGTGGCCATCGCCATCCGCACTGGCGTCATCCGGGGCCAGACACTGTACGTGCAGGCCGCCGCTGGCGTCGTCGCCGACTCCATCCCCGAAATGGAGTGGCGCGAAACCGAGCACAAAGCCCGCGCCCTGCTGCGCGCCGCCGAGCTGGTGGACGAAGGCTTTGATCTTTGATACCCGAGCCTGCTCACAACCTGTGCGGCGCGGCGCGTGGGGAACCTTCGCGCCGCTGCGGCAATCGCAGCCGCTTTGCCCTGAACGCATTGAAGGAGCCAACACCATGAACAACGACGAAATCCGCGCCATCCTCACCATCAGCCTGCTGGCCGCCTACGCCGACAGCGAAAAGCACGCCCGCGAGCGCGAGGAAATCCGCCGCATTGCCGAGGGGCTGGTGCAAACGCCCGAAATCAACCTGCCCGGCCTATACCAGGACGTGCTGCTCAAGCGCATCACCTTGGACGATGCCGTGCAGGCCCTGCCTTCGGAAGAAGGCCGCCATCTGGCCTATGAAATGGCCGTGTGCGTCTGCGATGCGGACGACATCACCAGCGCCAAAGAGCAAGCGTTTTTGGACACGCTGCGCGAAAAACTCGCGCTCGATCAGCGCTTCGCCCACGATGCCTTCGCGCAAACGCAAGCCCTTGCCCAAGCCCCGCTGCAAACGCCTGAGGCAGCGCTCACAACAACACCCGTTGCCGCGCCAACCGCCAACCCCGCCCTGGCCAACACCATCGTGCTGGGCGCA
The DNA here is from genome assembly GCF_003703475.1 of Allofranklinella schreckenbergeri. GTDB lineage: Bacteria > Pseudomonadota > Gammaproteobacteria > Burkholderiales > Burkholderiaceae_C > Lampropedia > Lampropedia schreckenbergeri. The sequence goes on from NZ_RDQM01000007.1 coordinate 51,560, forward strand.
GGCATGGCCGCTGGCGCAGCCGCCAGCGCCATCACCGGCGCGCTGACGCCCGCACCCGCCCCGCACCCGCAACTGCCGCCTGTCCCTGCCGCCTCGCGGCGCAACAGCACCCTCAGCACCGCCGAGATGGACAGCAAAATCCTGCGCGCCGCCATCCTCAACGGCGCCATTGAACTGCTGCCCGAATCACTCTCCACCATGGCCATCATTCCGCTGCAAATGCGCCTGGTGTACCAAATCGGCCAAAGCTACGGCTACGAGCTGGACAAAGGCCACATCCGCGACTTTCTGGCCACCATCGGCGTGGGCATGACCTCGCAATACCTGGAGCAAGCCGGGCGCAAGCTGCTCAAAGGCTTGCTGGGTAAAGCCGGCAAAGGTTTGTTGGGCGGCCTGGGCAAACAAGCCGTCAGCTCGGGCATGAGCTTTGCCTCCACCTACGCGCTGGGGCATGTGGCCAATCAGTATTACGCAGGCGGGCGGGCGCTTTCGACGCAAATGCTCAAGGATGCGTACAACCACGTCCTGGGAGATGGCCGCACGCTCTACAACCAATACCTGCCCCAAATGCAAGAGCAGGCCCGGGGATTGGACGCCAGCAAAATCCTGGCGCTGGTGCGTGGCCAAGGCTGACGCGCCGCCGCCCCAAAAAGCAAAGGCCGCTCGGCATATAGCCAGCGGCCTTTGTTATTTCAATCAAACTAAAATTCACATCATGTATATGATGCCAAAAAAGCATAATTTTATTTCTTTTGAAATATAAAATTTTAGAAAAATTGAGTCATCAACCAGCAAAACGCAACGGGGTGATCCGCCCAAACCTTCCCTAAAAACCAAACGGCCTGCCAGGAAAAAGACCTGGCAGGCCGTTGCTTGCATCTGTTGGCGCGGCTGGCGGGGATCGAACCCACGACCCTTGGCTTCGGAGGCCAATACTCTATCCACTGAGCTACAGCCGCTGGAATTCGCTTTGCGATTGCAGCGAAACGGCGGATTATCGCACGCCCTCGCCCCACCCAAAAGCCAATCGCTATAATGAGTGCCTGTTATTAATTGTGACGGAGCGTCACGGGCCGTCTGCACAACTGCTATGACTTTGGGATTGATTGTGCTGGCCACACTGGTTGCGGGCGTTGGCAGCGTCTGGATAGCGGCGGCGCTGATCCGCCTGGGGATTGGGCGCGACGGCACGCGCGTGCAAGAGCACCACTTGCTCAGCTTTGCCGCAGGGGCTTTGCTGGCCACCGCCTTCATCCACCTGCTGCCCGAAGCGCTGGAGGCGCACGCCCACGACACACGCACCCTGTTTGCCATCCTGCTGGCTGGCCTGCTGGCGTTTTTTCTGCTGGATAAAGCGGAAATCTGGCACCACGGGCATGAACACGCCCATCCCCCGCATCACGCCCACGAGGCCGCCCACACACACGACGGTCACGCCCATCGCCATGCCCCTTCTGGCGGCTGGGCCATTCTGGCTGGCGACAGCATCCACTGTTTTGGCGATGGCGTTCTCATCGCCTCGGCTTTCTTGGTGGACGCACGCCTGGGCATCCTCAGCGCCCTGTCCGTGCTGGCGCACGAAATCCCGCATCACATCAGCGATCTGATTGTGCTGACCCGTGCGCAGCCGCACGCAGCGGGGCCACAGCAGCGGCGCAAGCTGGCATTGATCAAAGTCTCCATTGCAGGCGCCGTCACCTTGCTCGGCGGCATCGCGGGATACGCCATGCTGGCTTGGCTGGGCGCGCGCTGGCAAGCGTATTTCCTGATCTTGGCCGCCAGCAGCTTCATCTACGTCGCTCTGGCCGACTTGATTCCGCAACTGCAACTCAAACTCAGCGCGCTGGGCATCGCCACCCAAGTGGCCTGGCTGCTGGGCGGCATGCTGTTGGTGGGCGCTGTCAGCAACACATTGCACCACGGGCACGACCATGGGCATACGCACAACCACTCCCATCAGCCAGCCCCCCAGGAACTCAACAGCTTTCGCCAGCACCCGCTGCATATCGATCGCCTGATCCCCCGAAAACAGCCCTGAAACCGGGTTTTGGCATAATCGCCGCCCACGCCCAAAGGCCCGCGCGAGGCCCCGGCGGCAAACCCGGTCCGATCGCACCATGGCCTACAAACTCATCATCTCCAAAGACAATCAGATACTGCGCGAGCACCTCTTGCGCGGAGAAACCAAAGTAGGCCGTCGCCATCACAACGATCTGGTGCTGGAAGACGCCACCGTCAGCGGCAAGCACGCCGTCCTCCGCATGCCTGCACAAAAGGTCCAAATCGAAGACCTCGGCAGCACCAACGGCACTTACGTCAATGGCGACTGGCTGGAGCCACACACTATGCGTCAACTGCGTTTGGGCGATGCCATCGTCATCGGCCCCTACCGCATCACGCTGCAGGCACAAATCACCGATGCACATCAAGACACCGGCTCCGAGCCCAGCATCTTTGCCAACACCGTCCCCAGCATGCTGGACTACCGCAGCGCCTCCATTGAATTCACCGCAGGCTCTGGCTCCAGCGTCGGTCGCAAACTGCCTTTAACCAAAGTGGTCACCACCATTGGCACCCCGGGCATGGGCGTTATCTCCCTCACGCGCAAGCTCAACCTCTACATCCTCAAACAACTGGAGGGCGAGCACCCCGCCACCGTCAATGGATCCCCGGTCACGGAGGCTGGCGTCAAGCTCACCCACGGCGACCGTGTTCGCCTCGCCAGCATTGAGTTTCTCTTTCACATTGACGACTGACTCTCTTGTCCCACTAGAGCTTTGATCGCCCCAGCCTCGGCACCCCCAGGCTCTCAGCTCCCGCACCCAGTTTTCCCTCTCCCCTGCTGCCATGTTCGCGCCTAGAACAGAACCCACAAAGCGCACTCTGCCATGCAGAGCACGGCCTGCGTGGGGAGGACGCGCCTGCCACTGCCACCACATCTCCTGCGCAGCGCAAGACAGGCGCTTGACTGTTTCTTTCACTTCTGGAGTCTTTTCATGGCACAACGTTTCGATGCGACCGCCTTGGTCGTCGCGTTTGAGAACCTGAGAATGAGCGACGTCGAAGTCGTAGGCGGCAAAAACGCCTCGCTCGGCGAAATGATTTCCCAACTGCCCCAGGGCGTGCGCGTGCCCACGGGCTTTGCCACCACGGCCCATGCTTTCCGCGAATTCCTCAAGCACGGCGGCCTGGCTGAAAAAATCAGCCAGCGCCTGGCCGCGCTGAATGTGGACGACGTGCGCGCCCTGGCCGAGGCAGGCGCCGAGATCCGCCACATGGTCGAATCCCAGCCCTTTCCGCCCGAGCTGGAAAAAGCCATCCGCGATGCCTTTGCCGCGCTCAGCGCAGGCAACGATCAAGCCTCATTCGCCGTACGCTCCTCAGCCACGGCCGAAGACCTGCCCGACGCTTCTTTCGCTGGCCAGCAGGAGACTTTCCTGAACGTCGTCGGTATTGAAGACGTGCTGGCCAAGACCCGGGAAGTCTTTGCCTCCCTCTACAACGACCGCGCCATCAGCTACCGCGTGCACAAAGGCTTTGCGCACGATGTCGTCGCCCTCTCGGTCGGCGTGCAGCGCATGGTGCGCTCGGACAAAGGCGCCGCTGGCGTGATGTTCACCATCGACACCGAAAGCGGCTTTGACCAAGTCGTCTTCATCACCGCCAGCTATGGCCTGGGCGAAACCGTGGTGCAAGGCGCCGTCAACCCCGATGAGTTTTACGTGCACAAGCCCGGCCTCAAGGCCGGTCGCCAGGCGCTGATTCGCCGCAACCTCGGCTCCAAGCTGATCCAGATGGTGTTCTCCTCGCCCGAGGAAAAAGCCGCCACCGGCAAGCTGGTGCAAACCGTGGACGTGCCCGCCGAAATGCGCAACCGTTACGCCCTCACCGACGCCGAGGTACATGAGCTGGCCCGCTACGCCCTCATCATCGAAGAACACTACGGCCGCCCCATGGACATCGAATGGGGCAAAGACGGCACCGACGGCCAGCTCTACATCCTGCAAGCGCGCCCTGAGACCGTCAAAAGCCAGCAAAAAGACAAAGCCGAACAACGCTACAAGCTGCTGGGCACCGGCCCCGTGCTCAGCGAAGGCCGCGCCATCGGCCAGAAAATCGGCACCGGCCCGGTGCGCCTGGTCAACGACATCGCCGAAATGGAGCGCGTACAGCCTGGCGACGTGCTGGTGACCGACATGACCGACCCCAACTGGGAGCCTGTGATGAAGCGCGCCAGCGCCATCGTCACCAACCGTGGCGGGCGCACCTGCCACGCCGCCATCATTGCGCGCGAGCTGGGCATTCCCGCCGTCGTCGGCTGCGGCGATGCCACGGCCAAGCTCAAGGACGGCACGCTGGTCACCGTCAGTTGCGCCGAGGGCGACACCGGCCGCATTTACGACGGCCTGCTGGAGACCGAAGTCACCGAAGTGCAGCGCGGCGAGATGCCCGCCATCGGCACCAAGATCATGATGAACGTAGGCAACCCGCAACTGGCCTTCGACTTCGCCCAACTGCCGGGCGATGGCGTGGGCCTGGCACGGCTGGAGTTCATCATCAACAACAACATCGGCGTGCACCCCAAGGCCATCCTGGACTATCCCAACGTCGATGCCGACCTGAAGCAAGCCGTGGAAAGCGTGGCGCGCGGCCACGCCAGCCCCCGCGCGTTCTACGTGGACAAAGTCGCCGAAGGCGTGGCCACCATTGCTGCCGCCTTCTGGCCCAAGCCCGTCATCGTGCGCCTGTCGGACTTCAAGAGCAACGAATACCGCAAGCTCATCGGCGGCAGCCGCTACGAGCCCGAAGAAGAAAACCCCATGCTGGGCTTTCGCGGCGCGGCGCGCTACATCAGCGAGGACTTCGGCCCTGCCTTCGCCATGGAGTGCGAAGCCCTCAAGCGCGTGCGCGACGACATGGGCCTGACCAACGTGCAAGTCATGGTGCCCTTCGTGCGCACGCTGGGCCAGGCCGAGCGCGTGACCCGGCTGCTGGCCCAGCACGGCCTGGAGCGCGGCGTCAACGACCTGAAGGTGGTGATGATGTGCGAGGTGCCCAGCAACGCCATCCTGGCCGACCAATTCCTGCAATTTTTCGACGGCTTCTCCATCGGCTCCAACGACCTGACCCAGCTCACCCTGGGGCTGGACCGCGACAGCGGCATGGAGTTGCTGGCTGCCGATTTCGACGAGCGCGACCCCGCCGTGCAGGCCCTGCTGCAACGCGCCATTGGCGCTTGCAAGGCCCAGGGCAAATACGTCGGCATCTGCGGCCAAGGCCCCAGCGATCACCCCGACTTCGCCCAATGGCTGGCCCAGCAAGGCATCTCCTCCATCTCGCTCAACCCCGATAGCGTGGTAGAGACCTGGAAAAAGCTGGCCGAGTGAGGCAAGCCAGCCCATCGGCATAGGCAACACAAAGCGGGCCTTGCGCCCGCTTTGTGTTGCAAAATCAATCAAAAGAAAACACCAATCAATACCAAATTGCCGAAACAGCGCGATTATTTTTCTTTTGATTTGTAATTTTGAGAGGCTGGTTTGGCTGCTGGCTGTTTCCCGGCCCGCTCAAAATGAAAGGGCGCGGAAACCGCGCACGGCTGCCATAGCTGCATGTACACCAAGCCTTGGCCTGACATGCGCGAAGGGCTGAGCACGCGCAACTCGTATTGCACATCCAAGGGCAGCGCCAGGCCCTGCACCTGCACACCGCGGGCGCTGGCGATGAAGTGGTTGGGGCCGCGCTGTTGCCATTGCACGGCTGGGTGCCCAAGCAGTTGCGCGGGGTGAAAGGGTTTTTGAAAGCCGATGTGCTCCCCTCTTTGCTGCGGCAACAGGCGCTGCAAAGACTCCACCAGGCCAGGCATGCAGGTGGCGCTGGCTTGGGCGCGCCCCATATCCCAACGCCAGTAACCGTCTTGCGGCTGGATGCGGCGCTCCGCTTTGGCGGAAGTGGGGGATGGGCTTGGCTGCGCAGGCTGGCCGCGCGCGCCGCTGGCCTGGGCCGATCCCCAGGCGCTACACATCAAAGCCAGAGCGATCAAACCCAAGCGCAGCAGCATCTTCACGGCGGATTTCTCCTTCAAAAAACGGTACCAAAAGCGGCACCTCAAACAGCACTCCAAGCGGCAAAGAGGTCGGGGGGCTGCCCGGGGCGCTGCGCTCAGCGCTCAGGCCCCTGCCCCGCACCATGCGCTGACGAGGCTTGCTGCCGACGCTCCTCGCGCCAGCGTTGCCACTCCACCAGCAGCATGCCGATCACGCCTGCGGTGATTGCCATATCGGCCAGGTTGAAGGCGGGAAAGTGCCGGCCCGCCCAGTGGAAATCCAGGTAATCCACCACGTAGCCGTAGGCCAGCCGGTCGATCGCATTGCCAATGGCCCCGCCCAGTATCAGCGTCAAGGCCAAGGCAAACAGTTTGTGCTGCCCGTGGCTGCGCAGTTGCCAGATGAGAAAGGCGCTGGCGATGGCAGCGATGCCGACGAAGAACCAGCGCTGCCAGCCATCGTGCCCGGCCAGAAAGGAGAAAGCCGCGCCGGTGTTGTGCACGCGCACGAAGTTGAAAAAGCTGGTGATGGCAGAGGAATGGCCCCAAGCGTAGTTCTGCACGATCCAGAGCTTGATGCCCTGATCGAGCACGACCAGCACCAGGGCCAGCAGCAGCCAGCGCCACAAGGGCGCGCGGTGGGGCTGAGGGCTGGGAGCGGAAGGGGGGGAAGCGGCTTGCGGCGTCACGGGCGCGTCTCGGCAAAAAAACGGCGCACCTTAGCACATCTTCCCCATCGCCCCAGCCTGCGCGCCCTGGCAGGTTGAGGGCTTTCCCAACCCCTTATTTACAAATCAATAGGAATAAAAACCACCCTATTTAGGCAACATGGAAATGAAATCATTTTTCCTATATGGAAACCTCGAGATCCCCGTCCACGGGATGCATTCATCGTGCCCTCACGCAGATTTCGACAGCGCTTCATGGAGCGGCGCCATGCTTGGGCGCTTCAAGTCCCACGGCCAGGCCCCGCCGCGTGGAGCCGTGAAACCCACATGCTTTCGGATTGCCATGCCCCATACCTTGCCTTCGCCGCCCGTCTGGCCCTTGCCCTCTCGCCCCACTTGCACTGCGCCCAGTGCAAAGCCAAACACCGCGCCCAACGGCGCGCGGCTGTGGCAGCAGTCGCTGCACGCACTGCTGGCCCGCCACCGGGCGCGGCAGCAGCGCCAACGTTTTACGCGCTGAATGCGTCCCCAGCAAGCTCTGGCGGCGCTGCGCCTTCGCGCTCCGGGCGCGCCTGCTCGGCAAGATCGGCAGGATCGGCCTGATGGCGCACGACGACGTAAATCGGCGCAAACGCCTCGGCCTGGGTGATTTCAATCAGCGTTTCCTTGGCCAGCTCCAGCATGGCGATGAAGGTGACGACCAGCACCGGCAGCCCTTGGCGGGGGTCGAACAAATCCTCAAACGGCACGTAGGGCTTGCCGCGCAAGTCGCGCAGCACCTGACTCATGAACTCGCGCACGCTGAGTTTTTCGCGCGTGATGGTGTGGTGCGCCACCAGCTTGCTGCGCCGCACAATGGCCAGCCAGGCGCGGCGCAAGTCCTCCGGCTCCACACGCGGCAGCACGGGCGCCAGCCCCAGATCGAAATGCGCGTGCGGCAGCCAGAAATCGCGCCCTTGCTGCGGCAGCGCGTGCAGGGCCTGGGCGGCGAGCTTGGTTTTTTCGTACTCCAACAGGCGGCGCACGAGCTGGGCGCGCGGGTCTTCGGCCTCCTCCTCCTGCACGGCTGGCGGGCGCGGCAGCAGCATGCGGGATTTGATTTCGATGAGCATGGCGGCCATCAGCAGGTATTCGGCTGCCAGCTCCAGATTGCGCTCGCGGATTTCCTGCACATACCCCATGTACTGCTGCGTCAGCGGCACCATGGGGATGTCGAGGATGTTGAAGTTTTGCTTGCGGATGAGGTAGAGCAGCAAATCCAGCGGGCCTTCAAACGCCTCCAGAAACACCTCCAGCGCATCGGGCGGGATGTACAAATCGGCGGGCAGCTCGAACAGCGGCTCGCCATACAGGCGCGCCAAAGCCGCAGCCTGGGCCACATCGGCGGCATCTTCTCCCTCTGGCGCTGGTGCTGGCGCTGGCTCAGGCTCTGACCCGGACTCTGGCGCTCGCATGGCCACAGCCTCCAGCGCGGTTTGCTCTTGTTGCACAGGCGCTTGCGCTGCTCAATGGCCTGCCGCCTGCGGCTTATTCGGCATCCGGGTTGGTTTGGTACACATACGGCTTTTGCGCCACGCGACCCGCCTGATACTCCTGCCACAGCTTGCGATCAACCAACTTGTCCCACAGCAAATTGCGGCCTGCTTGCTGCTGCGCATCCAGGTGCGGGCGCTCGGCTTTGAGGTTGTCGATGAACTGGGTCGCTTCGGAGGTGTAGTGGGGGCGTTGGAAGAATGACATAGACTCTTGCTGTAAGTGAAACGGGGCGGCTGGAAAACACGCCAGATACGCCCCTTTTTTGCAGCCTTCGCGCTGCTTCTTGGCGGCCTTTAGCAGCTTTTGGGCAGCTCTTGGCAGCCGATGAAAACGGGGATTTTAGCGGTGGGCACACACACAAACTCAGGCTGGGCGCTGGCCCTGGCCATCCTCTTTGTCGCCGTGATAGTGGCGCTGGCAGGCTGCGATCCGCTCGCGCTGGACAAGCTCAAACCCGGCCAATCAACCGAGGCCGACGTACGCGACGCCATGGGCACGCCTGAAATGATTTGGGACGATGGCCAAGGCGTGCGCACCTTCGAATACAACCGCCAGCCCGCCGGGCACGTCAACTACATGCTGACGCTGGGCGCCGACGGCAAGCTGCAAGCCATCCGCCAAGTGCTCACCGAGGCCGAATTCGCCAAAGTGCAACCGGGCATGCACTACGACCAAGTGCGCCGCATGCTGGGCAAACCGGCCAAGGATGTGTGGTACCCGCTCAAGCGCGAACACCATGTGGATTGGCGCTATCTGAAAACGCCCACCGACTCGGCCATGTTCACCGTCGTGCTCGACGCCAACCGCATCGTGCTGCGCTCAGCCACGGGCGTGGATATGGATGAGGAATACCGCTCGGGCGGAAGGCGGTAATTTTCCAATTCAAAGGAAATAAAATGCCCTTTAATTGGCTTGATAGTCAAAATGGTCGATTTCCTTTGATCTGATTAACCACTACCCATCCATGGCTGACGCCCCACGCGCTTGGGCGGCATGCCGTAGTAGCGCTCAAAGGCGGCGCTGAAGCTCGATGGATGCTGGTAGCCCACGCGGTAGGCGACGGTGGAGACGTACAGCCCCTGCTCCAGCAGCTCCCGGGCTTTTTCCATGCGGATGGCAGTCAGCATGCGGTAGGCGCTGGTGCCAAACAGCGCCCGAAAGCCCCGCTTGAGCTGGCATTCGCTCAAACCCACGGCCGTGCACAGGTAGCCGATGCTCAGCGGCTGGGCATACTGCTGCATCAGCAGCTCGCGGGCGCGCAGCAGGCGGTCTTGCTCACTGCCGCGCAAACGGCGCGCAGGGGCCGTGGCATTGGCCGTGGCTGGTGCGCCGCTTGGCAGATGCCGCAGCAGCTCGGCCAGCAGGCTGAGGCTGGCGATGTGCCACTGCAAGGGGCTGGGCGCAGTCATGCTCGAATTCACCCCCAGGGATGCGCGGCTTTGCGCGCGCAGGTGCAGCAGGCGCTGGGCCAGATGCTGGGCCGCGCCATCGCTGCGGCCAAAGAACAGCAGCCGCGCCTGCTCGGCCTGCGCCATATCGGCCAGCGCGGCTTGCAGGCCGTACTGGTGCAAGGCGCGCTCCTGCACCAGCAGGCGCAACTGGCGGGTGGTCTGCCCGGCGGGGAAATGCCTTTGCCCCTGCACGTGGGCAAAGGCGCTGATGGTGCTGTGCCCGCTGGCGAAGTCAAAGCGCTGGCCTGCGCCATCAAGGGTGAAGGAATGCCCTTGCAGGCCCAGCGTCAAGATCAGCACGCGCCCGGCGTGGGATTGCTCGCTGCGCTGCACCAGATCGCGGCGGGGCGCGTAGTGCGAATAGGCCAGCGTCAGCCCATCGGCCACGGGCAGGAACTCGCTGTAGCACTCGCCCGCCTGTGGCGGCAGCGCCTGGCGCTGCCAGCCGCGCGCCCTGGCCGCACCGTCTGGGCTGGTGATGGCGGTGTCTTCGATGGGCCTTGCGGCGCTGGCGGTTGCGGCGGGTTCTGGCATGGCGTCGTCCTTGGCTTGTGGCTTTGGGTGCCTGAGCCTTGGCACGCGGGAGCCTGACAGTCCGGATTGCCTATGTCTTGCTCCGGAATGCCTATGTTTTGAATGAGAGCAATTCTCACAAAAAATTTACAGTGCCCAGGCACAAAAACGCCTTTCGGAGCACGACATGAGAACCCGTTTTTCCCGCTGGCCCAGCGCCTTGCCGCTGGCGCTGGCCTTGCCTGCCACAGCCCTGGCACAGGGCGCGGCCGCCCCGGCGCAGTTACCCGCCATCATCGTCACCGCCGACAAAACGCCGCAGGCGCTGGAGCAAACGCCCGCCAGCGTGGCCGTGCTCGATGCGCTGGACGTGCAGGCCGACAACCTGCACAGCCTGAGCCAGCTCGAAGGGCGAGCGCCGGGCCTGTCCTTCCAGCCCTTTGGCCAGGCGGGCCTGAATGCGCCAGTGCTGCGCGGGCTGACGGCCAACTTCAACAGCTTTGCCACCTCGGCGCTGCTCATGGTCGATGGCGTGCCCACGCCCTCGGCGCAGGGCTTTGAGGACGCGCTGCTGGATGTGGCCCGCATCGAAGTGCTGCGCGGCCCGCAATCGACGCTGTACGGGGCCAACGCCCAGGCCGGGGTGATCGCCATCCACAGCCAACCGATCGATGGCACGCCGCGCACCCGCGTGGCCGCCGAGCTGGGCAGCCGCAATTTGCAGCGCGCGCAGTTCGCGCTCAGCCGGCCTGTGGTCGAGGGCCGGCTTTACGCCAGCATTGCCGCCAGCGCCATGCGCCAGCAGGGCTTCATCCGCAATCAGCACACGGGCGGGCGGGACGACGCACGCCAAAACAGCCAGCTGAAGCTGGGCCTGCGCTGGACGCCCACGGCCCACACCGAGGCCGTGCTGCGCTACGCGCGGCAGGACTACGACGATGGCGCCAACCGCTGGGGCAGCCCGCGCCAGCCGCGCGCGCAGGTGGCCTCGGGCACGCCCGGTTGGAACCGCTCAGGCGGGCAATCGCTGTCGCTGCACGCCACGCACGATGGGGGCGCGGGCCTGCGCTGGCATGCCATCACGGCCTGGAGCCGTTTTTCCGACCACACGCAGCAGGACACGGACTTCGGCCCGGCCGATGCACTGCACGTCGGCCGCGACAACCGGCTGCGCACGCTCTCGCAGGAATTGCGGCTGGAAGGCCAGCTGGGCCAGGCCCAATGGCTGGGCGGCCTCTACCTTGCGCAAGACCGCCACCGCCTGCACTACCGCAGCCAGCGCATGGGCCAGCTCGACCAGCCGCGCTCGCAGATGAACAAGCGCACGCTGGCCTGGTTCACGCACTGGAGCCTGCCGCTGAGCGAGCGCTGGAGCCTGGCCGCTGGCGCACGCATTGAGCAGCAGCGCGCCCGCATCACGCCGCAGGGCCAGGCCGCGCGGCGGCAGTCCTGGCACCACCTCTCACCCAAGCTGGCGCTGCAATACCAACTGCGGCCAGAGCAGCAGTGGTATGCCAGCGTCAGCCGGGGCGTGCGCAGCGGCGGCTTCAATGCCTTGTCGGTGGCCACCGACCACGCGCCCTTCGCGCCGGAGACGAGCTGGTCCTACGAAACCGGCCTCAAGGGCTGGGCGCTGGACAAGCGCCTGCGCTACACACTGGCGCTCTACCACATGCGCATCGGCGACATGCAGGTGATGCAAATGCCCAGGCCGGGCTTCATGTACCTGACCAATGCCGCCAGCGCGCGCTCCCAGGGGCTGGAGTGGGATCTGGACTATTTGCTCGGCGGGGGCTGGCAGTTCAAGGCCGGGCTGGCCGCCAACCGCACGCGCTTTGCGCGCTTCGTCGATGGCGCGGCCGACTACAGCGGCAAACGCAATCCCTTTGCGCCGCGCCTGAGCGGCCATGCCAGCCTGCGTTACGACGCGCCGCAGGGCTGGTACGCCCAGGCCAGCCTGACGGGCAGCGGCAAGGTCTATCTGGATGCCGCCAACCGCCACCAGCGCCGTGGCCACGTGCTGCTCAACCTGGCCGCAGGCTACCAGCGCGGGCCTTGGGAGATCAGCGCCCATGTGCGCAATGCCGGCAACACCGCTTACGACGCCGTGGGCTATCAGAACGGCTTTGTCACCGTCTACAGCCTGCCGCGCGAAATCAGTCTGCGCCTGAGCTGGCAGCATTGAGGCGCGCGATGTCCTGGCATGACCCTTTGCACAACAACCCCTTGCCATCGCTGTGGGCCATGGCCGCCGCCCCCATGCAGGCCAACGCACTGGAGCAGGCGCTGGAGCTGGGCCTGCTGCCCCTGCTGCGCCAGCCCCTGCCTGCCGATGCCGTGGCCCAGCGCCTGGCGCTGGCCCCCAAGGCCACGGCCTTGTGGCTGGAGCTGCTGTGGAGCATGGGCTGGCTGGCCCGGCACGAGCGCGCAGCCCAGCCTGGTGCGCCGCTGTACGCAGCCTCACCCCAGGCGCAGCGTTTTCTGACCGAAGGCAGCGGCGAGAACATCGCCCAGGCCTGGCTGTTTCGCATGCGCTTTCTGCGCCAGTTCGCCGCGCAATGGCCTGCGCTGCTGCGCCACGGCGGCAACGCCCCCGCTGCCGCGCCCGCACCCTTGACCACCTGGGGCGAAGCCGCGCGCCAGCACATCGCGCAAGAGCAGCAGGCCATCACCGCACCGGTCGCCCTTGCCTTGCTCGACACCCTGCCCGCGCTGCCTGGGAGCGGCCACTTTCTCGACCTGGGCGGCGGGCCGGGCTGGGTTGCCATCGCCCTGGCGCAGCGCCTGCCCGGCTGGAAGGGCACGGTGTGCGACCAGGCCGAAGCGGTGGCCGTGGCACAGGAGAACATCCAGGCTGCGGACCTGAGCGCCCGCCTGCGCGCCCAGGCCTGCGACCTGAATGAGGACTTTCCCGCGTTGGCGGGGGAAGAAGGCTACGGCCTGATCTGGTGCTCGGCCCTGCTGCACTTTCTGCGCGAGCCCTTGGCGCTGCTGCGTCAGGCCCGCGCCGCACTCCGGCCCGGCGGCCTGTTGCTGCTGGCCCATGCCGAACAGACCCGCCACGCCGAACTGGCGGCTCAAACCCTGCCCTTTTACGGCCCGCTGGCCCTGCGCGGCCAATACCTGCCGCTGGAAGGCGAAATCCCCCGCCTCATGGCGCAGGCGGGCCTGACGGACATCCAAACCCTGGGCCTGGCTGCCTTGCCCATGGCCCCGGTCTGGGTACATGCAGGCCGCGCGCCACTGAACTGAAACCCCATGCACACACGGCAAACGCACACGCCATCGCGCCACTGGTGGCCGCAGCAAGGGCTGATCGGCTGGCTCAACCTGGCGCTGACCGCGCCCACCGTCTATCTGTTCATCGGCCTACCGCTGGTGCTGCGCCAGCACGGCTGGAGCGGCACCGAGATCGGCCTGCTGCAACTGGCCGGCCTGCCCGCCATGCTGAAATTCGCCCTCGCCGCCCCCATCGACCGTTGGCCTTTGCGCTCGGGCCGTGCCGCTGTCCGGGGTGGCGCTGACCGGAGCGATGCTGACCGGCACGGCGCGCTCAACTACCGCAACTGGGCCCTGGCGCTGGGCCTGGCCTACGCCGCCGCGCTGATGGCGCTGGCGCTGCACCCGCTGCACAACACCGCGCCCCAAACCCTGTTCGCCCTGCTCATGCTCGCCAGCCTGCTGGGCACCTGGGCCGACGTGCCCAGCAATGCTCTGGCCATCCGCATCCTGCCCGCATCCGAACACACGCGCGCGGGCGCCATCCGCTCGGCCGCCACTTCGCTGGGCGCCATCGCAGGCGGCGGTCTGATGCTGGTGATGCACGCCCGGCTGGGCTGGTTCTGGCCCTTTGCCGCATTGGCCGCCGCCGTGCTCGTCGGCATCCTGGCCCTGCTTCTGCTGCCGCTGCACACGAGCGCCACAACGGCAGCCATCCCGCCACCGCCCCAAGGCGCCGGGCAGCCCCCCGCAGCGGCACACCAAAAAGCTCGGCTGACCGATGTGCCAGCCAATGTACTGGCCTATTTCCAGCCCAAGCCGCGCCGGGCCTGGGCGCTGCTGCTGCTGTGCTATTTCCCCGCCGTGGGCGCTGGCTGGGTGTATCTCAAGCCCCTGCTGCTCGATCAAGGCTTTGCCGAAGAACACATTGCCTGGGGTGTTGGCGTGGCCGGCGGCCTGCTCAGCGCCCTGGCCAGCCTGGCCAGCGCACGCCTGACCCACAAGCTGGGCGTGCGCCGCACCCTGCCACTGTTTGCCGGATTCAACCTGCTGGCCATGGCCGCTCTGGGCACTGCCGTGGCCAGCGGCTTGGGCAAACCGGCCCTGTTGGCCGCCGCCACTGCGCTGGCCATGGCCATGGGCGCCAGCGCAGCGCTGCTGTTCGGCCTGATGATGCGCCACACCCGCACGCCGCTGCAGGCGCTGGACTACGGCATCCAGTCCAGCCTGTTCATCAGCGCCCGCTCGCTGGCGCCGCTGCTGGCCGGCCTACTGCTCGACCGTCTGGGCCACGGCGCCATGCTGGGCGCACTGACAGTCTGGCTGGCCCTGGTTTGCGCGCTGAGCTGGCGGCTGCGCGATGCGGTGGCGGCCTCTCCCAGCGCCCAGCAGGATTGAGCAGCAGATCAGCACAAAGCGTAGGGGAAAAACTCAAACCTATACTGCCGCCTTCAGCCAAGCGCCTGGCGGTCGTGGCCGCGCCGGTGCCAGCCAAATCTTGCCCGCTTGTGCGCAGCCTCGCCCTACCCGGCGCCAGGCATGTGCACGGCTTTTTTGGATGGAGCCCGCATGCCTGCCGCCAATCCCTCCCGCCCCTTCAAGCAGCTGCTGCGCCACGTGCAACATGCCCGGCCGCCACCTGATGCACGGCCGCGCTGTGCGCCCCTCGACTGCCCACGTTGCCATACAACGCCATCAGGGGCGCGCCGTCGGTCGCACTACCCATCCCCGTTTCCCGCCCCGATCACAGCCCCACCTGCCGCCTGATGCGTGCCGAGCACTCCGTGCCCTGCCGCAGGCCGACCAAGGGCGACCACTCCTCCCCATCACGCCATGAAACCCATCACCCCCAGCCTGAGCGACGTCCCCGAAACCATGTTATGGACCCTGCACAACCGCGCCAGCGAGGCCGCGCGGCCCGACGGCTGCATCCGCGACCCCAAGTGCCTGGAGATCTACCGCGCCATCGACTACGACTACGAACGCAGCTTCGGCCGCGCCGAGCCTTCGCACGGCGTGCGCTCGCAGTTGTGCGATGCGCGCCTGCGCGAGTTTCTGGCCGAACACCCCGATGGCGTCATCGTCAACCTGGGCGAAGGGCTGGAAACCCAGCGCTTTCGCATCAACGCGCCGCAGGCGTTGTGGCTGAGCATTGACCTGCCCGAGGCCATCGCCGTGCGCGAACGCTTCATCCAGCCCGACGCACAGCACCTGCACATCGCCCGCAGCGCGCTGGACACCGCCTGGTTCAACGCCGTACCGCCCGGGCGGGCCGTGTTCATCTGCGCCCAGGGGCTGTTCATGTATCTGCGCGAGCAGGACGTGGCTCAGCTCGTCAACGCCATGGCCGCGCGCTTTCCCGACGCCATCCTGATGTTCGATTACCTCAGCCGCGCCCTCTCGCGCCGCACCCTGAGCCAGCGCGGCTGGATGAAAACCCGCCACTATCGCACCCCGCCCATGCCCTGGGGCATCGACCGCGACCAGCTCGCCCCCAGCTTCTCGCGCTGGATCGGCCAGCCGGTCGAGGTGCACAACGTCACCTTCCTATTCCCGCGCGGCCCGCTGCACTGGCTGATCCCACTGATCGAGAAAACCCCGCTGGGCCACAAGATGCCGGGGCTGTGCTGGCTGCGGCTGCCGGGTGGCTAGCAGCAGCACTCCACGTCACCTTGAAGTGTGTTTCAGGCTTTGTGCTCAAATCGTAAAAAATCCGCCAGCCGTTTCGACTCCAGCACCTCGTCGTGCGGCGCCAGCACATAGCGCCAGGGCTTTCCGCCCACGCTGGCGCTGTAGTCGCTGGCGTGCTGGCACCACTGGGCGGCGGCCTGCGCCTTGGCCTGCACTTCGGCGCTGGCGATGTCGCCGCGCGCCTTGGTTTCCACCATCAGGATGCAGTCCTGCATTTCGGCCACGAAGTCGGGCACGTATTCGGACTGCTCGCTGCCGAGCTTGTAGTAGATCTGGAACTGCCCCTTGGCGGGCTTGAACCACTTGAGCGCATCGCGCTCCAGGAGGATGGCAAAGCGCCGCTCGGTGTCCGAGTCGAATTTCTGCAAGGGGTACAGGCAGCGCGCAAAGCCGCCAAACAGCAGAGACTTGATGCGGCCAGGCTCGGCCAATGTCTCGCGGTAGTGGCGCGCGGCCTCGCCTGCGGCCACGGTGTACTGGCAGGCCTTGAGCTGGGTGAAGCCACGGCTGATGCGCACCTCGAAACCCGCAGCCTCCTCATAGAAATGCGCTTGCATCTGCGCATGGATTTCACGCGCAATCAGACGGCGGTCACGATCCAGCACGTTGATGACGTCGGCCTCCTCCGTCAGATAGCTGCGCAAGTGCCGTACCATCTGCCCAGCCAGCTCGTACAGCAGCTCGGACTGGGTGAAGTAGTCGATGTCGTCAACGTCCAGCAGCGCGTGGACGATATAGTCCTCGGCGCGCTGCTCCTTCAGACCGATTTCCGCCGCCAGGCTGAACTGGGCATTGCTGTGCAGCATCTGCCCCACGATCTCGCGCGTGCCCGGTTGTAGGTGCAGCCCGCTCACATCCAGCGTGAAGGGGTGAAAGCCCGTGCGCACCTCGCCCTTGGGCACCACGGCGATGCGCGGAATGTCGATGCTTTGCTGCACCACAGCATCCAATGTCTTGGCGACCACGGCAGACAGGTCCAGCGCAGGCGCGGCCACATCCGCGTCGGCCGGCAAGCCGCTCAAAAGGCTGCCCTGCATGGGGCGCAGCCGTTCGGCCACCTCGGCGGCGATGGTCTGCTGCACCTCGGGTCGCAGCAGCGCGCTGCGGGTAGGGGCGACATCGCGCCGGGTTTCGTACTGGCCGATGACGTCCATCACCGCGCGCGCGGCCTGTTTTTCCGCTTCGCTGGCAAACGCCGGCGCAGGCGGGGCGGGGGTGTTGCTGCCCGGAACCTGGACGATTTCCGGTGCGCTTTCCAATCCCAGACGCGCATGCACGCCCGCGCTGACCTGCACGCTCACCTTTTTCTCATCCGCCTGCGGCGCTTCCAGAATGACTTGCTTCAGGCGAATGGGCGAATCGCCCCGGTTGGCCTCGTCCACGATTTCCTGAAACCGCTCGTGCGCGACGATGTTGAGCCGATCCACCGCCGCCACGCCGGTGCGCTTGCCATAGGGCAGGCGCAGGCCGCGCCCGATGCTTTGCTCGATCAGCGTGCGCGCGTTGGCCGCGCGCAGCGGCACGATGGTGTAGAGGTTGGTCACGTCCCAGCCTTCTTTGAGCATGTTGACATGAATCACAATCTCGGTCGGCTCATCCACGCTCTCCACGGCCAAGAGGCGCGCAATCATCTGCTCCTCATCCTTGCCGCTCTTGCTGGAATCAACCTGAATCACCTTGCCCGCATAGCGCCCCTCGTAAAACGCGGGCGACTCCAGCAAGGCCAGCAAGTCGGCGGCATGCGTGGTGTCGCGCGCAATCACCAGCATGAAGGGCTTGACCGGCTTCACCCCGTTCTCGCGCGCATAGGTCAGCAGCTCCACCTTCGTGGCTTCGTGCAGGCGCACACCGTCTTCGAGCTTGATTTTTTCCAGCTCCTGCGGCGTGTGCGCGCTGGCATCAAAGCCGCGCTGCGTCACCACGGCCGGCTCCTTGACAAAGCCACCTTCCAGCGCCCGCGCCAGTGGGTAATCCATCACCACGTTCTTGAATGCCACCGGCCCGCGGCTGCTCTCCACGAATGGTGTAGCCGTCAGCTCCAGGCCGAGCAGCGGCTGCAATTCATTGATCGCCCGCATCCCCGCCTGGGCGCGGTAACGGTGCGATTCGTCCATCAGCAGCACCAGATCCGGCAGGTTCGCCAGGTGGTTGAAATAGCTCTCGCCCAGCACCTCGCGCATGCGCTTGATGCGCGGCTCCTTGCCGCCGCGCACCTCGGAATTGATCTTGCTGATATTGAAGATGTTGATGCGCACGTCCTGCACAAAGCCCATGCCCAGCCCCTGCGGCTGCACCTCCACCGCCGCGCCGCTTTGCTCGTAGTTATCCCCAGTGATGATGAGGGGCGGCTGCTGCGCAAACTCGGCAATACCCTTGAACACGTACTTGGGCGTGTTGGGTGTGAAGTCGGCAATCAGCTTGTTGTAAATGGTCAGGTTGGGCGCCAACACGAAAAAATTGCGGATGCCATGCGCCAGATGCAGATAGGCGATAAACGCCCCCATCAGCCGCGTCTTGCCGACCCCGGTGGCCAGCGCAAAGCACAGCGAAGGGAAGTCGCGCTCAAAGTCATCCAGCGTTGCAAACTGCGCCTTCAGGCTGCTCAAAATGGCTGCCACATCGCGGTCATGGCCTTCGCGCTCATGCGTCAGCATTTCCGGCGCGGCCTCAATGGCCTGGATCAGCTTTGCCAGTGATTCCGCCTGCGGCGCGCGCAGCGATAGCCGACCGTTGACATGGTGTTGTACGCGGGTGTTCATGGTTTATTCCCCCTCGCCCGCGCTTAGCTGCTTGAGCATCCGGTCAAAATCGCTTTCAAAAAGCCTGTCTTGCACGATGCGGTATTTTTCAAACTCGGTTTCCGCATGCAGCTTGGCCTGTTCATGCGAAATTTTTCCAGGCCCGGTCAACAACTCATTTCCATTGAACTCCAGAAAACCATCCAGGCGCTTGGCCCAATCCTGCATGGACATGGGGATCTTCCGTATCGCTTGCAACTCTGCAAAATCAAGATAGATGGAAACAATTCGCTCCAGATAATCCATTTCTTGCGGGCTAAGGTAATTCTTGGCTACCGATACATCCGATTTGACAATCTTCCCGTGCGGCGCAGCTTCCCAATGCGTCAGCCCCATGTGTGCCTTGTCTGCATCGGCACGAGCCGCAATCAACTCTGCTGCCGTGTGACGATGCACAGCCCAGTGCAGCTTGTTTTGCACCAGCGCAAAAAATGTTCGCGTGGTCTGAGCGTCCTTGTCGTAATCAAAAGCAGTTGCGTATAAGTCCGTAATTTTTTGATAAAACTTTCGCTCCGACAGGCGAATTTCACGAATATATTCCAGCTGACGGTCGAAATACTCATCCGTGAACATGTGCCCATGCTTTAGGCGCTCCACATCCATCACCCAGCCCTGGATGGTGTAGTCCTTCACGATGCCCCCAGCCCATTTGCGGAACTGCACCGCACGCGCATTGTTGACCTTAAAGCCCACCGCAATGATGGCTTGAAGGTTGTAATGCTTGGCACGGTAGTTCTTCCCGTCGCTGGCAGTTATTAAGTAATCCTGGATAACTGCCCCAGGCATTAACTCCCCATCGTCAAATATTCGTTTTAAATGCTGATTGATCGCAGACACCGTCACATCGTAAAGCGCTGCCATCATCTTCTGCGTCAGCCAGATGTTTTCATTTTCATAGCGCATCTCAACCGATTGAGGCTGATCACCCGTGGCCGCGACATAAGTCAGATACTCTGCCGCCGAGGACCGGACGATGGAAACTTCCTGCTTCTTCTTCGTCATCAGGCATCCTCTTCGTCGCCGCCAAACATGTCTGCCGTTGCCGTGTCGGCAGCTTTTCGCCCTTTCCCTTTGGCAGCAGGCGGGCTTGAAGGCGCTTGCGCATCCGGCTTGGCCAACGGCAAATTCGCCACGTTCAGGCTGTAATCGTCCTGCCCCCACTCGCAGCGGGCCAAAATCATCTTGGGGATTTTCTTCAGCGTCAGATTCGGCCAGCGCTCAAGCGCCTGCTGCGCCGTCACGCCACGAAAGGCCGAGCAGCAAATCAGCAAACTGCGGCCATCGCCCACCTCATCGGCCAGCGCCTGCAACTGCGCGGCAGACAAACTTTGCGTGGTCACGAAAATAAAATCCTGCTCGCTGGAATGCCCATGCTGCCACCACAGCGTTTCCGAAGGCGCATAGGTAAAACCCTCCAGCTTTGCCAGCGCCTCGGCCAGCATGGCCGCGTTGTATGCCGGGTTGATGATCGGATTGCCCCAGCGGTCATTCACGATCAGGCTCGGCGCCAGCCGGTAATAGCGAAAGCCCCCGCCGCCCTGCCAGTTCACCGCCTTGGAAATACCGCCCTGGTCTTCCCCATCAATGACTTTTTTCAGGCGCGGAATGATGTGCGTATGGCAATGCTCGCCCAGCTCCACCATGATCCAGCGGCGGCCCATTTTGTGCGCGACAGCACCCGTGGTGCCGGAACCGGCGAAGGAGTCGAGGACGAGATCACCGGGGTTGGTGGCTATATGCAATATAAGCCCCACTAACTCCTCCGGCTTTGGTGTTGCAAATGGCTCAATATCAGGTAGCAACTTCCTCAAATGGTCACGTTTAGCCGACTGATTTGAGCCTGCCTCTTCAGCAGGCCACCAAGTTCTGGGAACAACCCCGTCCTTCACATCCGCAAGATATCTTTTTATCAACGGCATTCCATCACCATTTGCGCCAAAGTAGACTCTTCCTTCTGCTCTAGCTTTTTCAAAATTTTCCTTTGAAAACCTCCAATAGTTACCTTTTGGTGGCGTTACAACTCGCCCAGATGGCAACGTGATTGGGTAAAGAAGTGAATCGCCTCCACTTTTTGCGGTTCCATTATCACCTTGAAGCCAAACTCCGCGCGGGTCATTATCTGGATTGCGGTAACGAGATTTTTGAGCATCGCTTCTTGGTAAAGGGTTGCGTACCCTTTTCCAAGACTCCCTATTTTTTGCGAAGAGAAGCACGTGATCGTGCGCGCTAGAGATATCAGTATCGTTTCTTCTCCCCTTATCCTTTTCCCATGCAAATGAGGATACAAAATTCGATCGCCCAAAAATCTCATCACACAGCACTTTCAAATAGTGTGCCTCGTTGTCATCAATCGTGATCCACAACGAACCATCATCTGAAAGCAAACGCCTGATGATCTCCAGCCGGTCGCGCATCAGCCCCAGCCAAATCGAATGCTCCAGCCCGTCGTCGTAATGGGTAAACGCACTGCCCGTGTTGTACGGCGGGTCAATGAACACGCATTTCACCTTGCCCGCAAACTCCGCCTCCAGCGCCTTCAAGGCCAGCAGGTTATCCCCAAAAATCAGCCGGTTATCAAAAACATCCACCTCCGACACCCGCCGCCCAGCGTGATACGACCGCTCCCCATTCTCCAGCAAAATCCGCGCCTCCAGCTTCGGCCGCTTGTCTTTGCCAATCCAGGTGAGTTCGAGTTTTTGGTTTTTGCTATTCATCAAAATTTCCTGCTCAGCTCACAGCCTTTGCTTGCGGGATCCCTTCCTCCGGGATTTCAATGTTTTGACTGAAGAACATCACCTCATTCCCTACGTATCGTTTTTGTGCAGTGTAGTTCAGACCATAACTCAATGACTGACTCATCTGATACATGGCGCAAATTTCCCCAGTATTGTCATAGGACACAACCCATGGCCATTTAAAGCTTTTTTGCTGTAGTTTTTTTGCTATGGCAGCATGATCATCGTGTTCATAGTAGTTACGATACAGCCCTTTACCCTTCACGTAGTAGGGTGGGTCGAGATAGATGAGCGATTTCTTCGGCAAGAAATCCGAGCATCGATTCAGAAGATTCAGGGAGTCTTCACAGTAAACGGAAATACTGGAGGAGTAATTTGCAATTGCTTGTATGCGTGCGGCCACGACATCCTTTTTGAAGCGCGCATCCAGCTTGTAATCACCATTTTGCTTCTGACCTCCAATGACTCCCGCCTTGAGAATTCCGGAACGATTCGTTCGGTTCATGAACAGTGTTGCAAACCCCTTTTCAACCATGCTCGCCTTGGCTTCTCCGCGTAAAACAGATCGCCACCTAAACCATTCCTCAATGGTAATGGGCGTAGAGTCGAGTAAGCGCAACAATTCACGGGAATGCTTGGTTACAGAAATCCAGAAGGCATACACCGCTGGATCAGCATCATTGATATGAATATGACTGGCGTGGCCATGGAGCAATAGCTCCAACGCTACTCCAGCACCACCAGCGTACGGCTCCAAGTAGTGCCCTCCCAAGAGCCCATTCTTCCGCATCACATCTGCAATAAAAGTGGCAAATGGTCCCTTGCCGCCAGGGTAGCGCAGCGGGCTATATAGTTTATTCGAATACACAATTAACCTCACTTTGGCTTTGTTTTTAATACAGCCAGCTTGCTGGCATCAACAGCATAGCCGCTACTCATTACGCCGCGAAGAGCCAGTTCGAAGCATTCTAAAAATTTATTGCAGGCATCTCGATTATTTTCGATCCAGTGCCTCCACGGGTTGCGCGACTTTGATGGCAAGGCAACAAGTTTTTGAAACTCGGAATCCTTGTAGAATCGCTTGAAGACTTCTCGTGGCTTCTTGTTGCCTTGATAATTTTTTAGGTTTTCTTTTACATCAACCCGATCTCCATTGATGGAAAATTCACGGATGACCTCTGCCGCTGATTGGGTAAAATTTGGGCGAGCATACCCCAAATCATTTCCCCAAAAATCATTATCAGCAGGGAGGTTGTATAGATACTCGAAGATCAACTGATCAGGAGGCAATTTTCCCGGAAGAATAACCACGGTCTTCGGGTTCTTCTTGCCAACCTGATGAGCAGCATCCGAATCCAAGCATATGATGCTTCTCTCTGAGAACTCCGGTACGCCATGCTTGATTAACTGCAGGTAGTTTGAACAGCCCAAAGTCACCTCTGGCAGTGAATTTGTAAATCTCTTGATGGACTGCCGGTTCATCAGGGCAGCATAGAAGTCCGCTGCCTCCTTGTCTTCGAAGTAAACATTGACCTTGGGAAGCTTTTCGCCTGTCCCCACTGCAACAGTCTGGGTGTTGATGTCTGCACTGATCCGTGGCCAAGACCAGTCCTTCATCACCTGCACATCACCAAACGTGTTGCTTAAATAGACAGTTTTATATTTACGTTGGTATAACTGACTTTGTTGGTAGGCATACTCAATCAGTGTAGGCGAATGAGAGGTCATCACGACCTGAAGATTAAGTTCTCTGCACTCCCTTTCCAAAATTTTCAACAGGTTTACTTGTGCTGTTGGAAAAAGCCCGGCATCTGCTTCGTCTATAAGCAGCAGGCCACCTTTGTAGTCAGTATATTCTTCCTTCAGCTTGCGAAACGACATCAACGCCAAGATGATTTGCCCTGCATTGTCTTCACCAGCAGAAACAGAATCTTGATCATAGTTTTCGCCATGCGCCACCGCTGAACTAATAGTTCCTCCTGTCCCTGTGGCCAGAGAGGATTGGCGATTTAATAGTTCATTAGTTAGCCCAATGAATTCTTCCTTGTGCTCCTCCAAATAATCGAAATTATTAATTTCATATTTCCTGTCTGCAATGGGGTAAAGTCGCTTTAAGCTAAGGAAAATAACTGGATGAGTGAAGTTGCGACTTGTGTTTTCTCCCTTTTTGACTGTACTGTTATTGCGAACTACCGGTCTTGGTGACGCGCCTCGCTTCATTAGCTCAAGTTTTGCGGTTGCATCCTGATTGGTGTGGCCGTCATGTAATTCTATGTTAACAATCATTGATCCGGGCTGGTCGAATTCTTTTGAAATTCTGAAATGCTCGCTGTATTGAGACTTAAACGAGCTTCCAGCAATTTGCTGATAATTGATCTCCTTGTCTTTGGTGTAATCTTTCTCGAAGCTAAAAATTTGCGCTGCGATGCCGAGAATGGATGATTTTGATGTTCCATTCTTTCCGCAAATGACTGTAATGTGATCGCCGAATTCAATTTCCACATTATTTAATGCGCGAAACTTTTCAATTGTCAACTTTTTTATCTGAGTTTTTGACATTGCTCTTCCCCTTATATCAATATCCACTCAATCAAGAACAATTCCTGCTCTTCCACCCGCTGCTGCAACTGCCCCTCCAGCCCCTCGATCAGTTGGTTGCGCTGCGCCTCGATCGCATCCTGCCGTTCAAACAGTTCACGGCGCTGTTTGCTGCGCTGGGCTTCCAGTTGGCGTTGCTGTTTTTGCCAGTGCAGTTTGTCTTCCAGGGTGGCGGCATGGGTGGCGCTGCGGCGTACTTCCTTGATTTGGCGGTCGGTTTCCTTGATGGCTTCTTCCAGGCCGAGTTTGAGGTCGTCGGCCCAGTCGTCGAGTTTTTGCACTTCCTGCTCGAAGTGGCCGAGGTTGCGTTGCTGGATGCCCGTCAGCAGGGCTTGGCGGCGGGTGTGTAGTGCGTCCAGCAGGGGCGGTGTGGCGCTGGGGGCGGGGATGCTGGCTGCGGTGGCGGGCAGGCGCAGGAGTTTTTCCGCATCCTCGGGGTGCAGGGCTTGGCCGCTGGCGGTGGCGGCGGCCAGCAGGCAGTGTTCTTCGGTGTGGCCCAGGGCGTGCACGCGCAGCAGTTTGAGGGCGAGTTGGCCGCTTTGGCCGCGGTAGGGCTCCAGGGTGCTGATTTTGTTGCCGTAGGCGGCGTAGTCGAACGTTAGCCGCGCGGGCGGGTTGGCGCGCTGGCGGGCTTGTTGCAACAGGTGTTCGGCCAGGGGGTGGCCGGTGCGGTAGAGGTGGGCGTGGCCGTTCTTGCGGGGCAGTTCGTAGCGGCCGGGCTCCACGCCGTGCAGGCCGGGCGGCAGGCTGTGCAGGGTGAAGCCGTGTTCGTCAAAGTGGGCGTGCGGGCCCAGCTCGCTTTGGGTGAGGGCGAGCAGCATGTGTTCGAACTGGTTGCGGGTGTTGCGGCTGTCGTCGTGGCGCAGGCGCAGTTTTTGCTGCACTTCTTCGTCAAAGTTTTCCAGCAGGGTTTGCCGAGTTTGCATCATGGCCTGGTTGATTTCGCCGGAGAGCTCTTCTTGCAGGCTGGCAAAGCCGGCCTGGATTTCTTGCGGGCTGCGGCAGGTGCGGTAGATGTCGGCAATGCGGCGCTCCAGATCCACACCGCTGCCGATGGCGCCCAGCACTTCGTCGCTGGCGCCGAAGACGCCCTCAAAGAGCTGGAATTTCTCGGCCAGCAGTTGGTAGACGCGGGCGTCGGCTTCGTTGCTGCGGTCGACGAAGTTGACGACGACGACGTCGTGCTTCTGCCCGTAGCGGTGGCAGCGGCCAATGCGCTGTTCGACGCGCTGGGGGTTCCAGGGCAGGTCGTAGTTGATGACGAGGGAGCAGAACTGGAGGTTGATGCCTTCGGCACCAGCCTCGGTGGCGATCATGAGGGTGCCGCGTTCTTTGAAGTGCTCCACCAGCGCGGCGCGGGTGTCGGCGGTTTTGGAGCCGGTGATGCGGTCTGTGCCCGCGTGGCGCTTTAGCCAGTCTTTGTAAATAGCTTGTGCTTGCGCGTCGCTGTTGCTGCCATTGAAGAGCACGATGCCCTGGCCGCTTTCACCGGCGTAAGAGGTGTCGGCCAACAGGGTTTGCAGGTAGTCCTGGGTGCGTTTGGATTCGGTGAAGATGATGGCTTTTTGCGCCGCGCCCAGGCGTTCGAGCTCTTCAAAGGCTTTGCCCAGCGCGGTGAGCAGGGCCTGGCCTTTGGCATCCTGGCGGATGCGGGTGGCCAGTTGCTGGAAGTGTTCCAGCTCTTCGATTTCGGCCTGGATGGCCTGGTATTCGTTGGGCTGGCTGGGCGGGGCAGGGGCGCTTTGGCCGTTTTCAGTGCCCGGCTCGTCGCTCCATTCGTCGGCGGTTTCGTCCAGGCTTTCGTAGTCTTGGTCCAGGGTTTCGAGCAGATCGCAGCCGGGGGCGGTTTCGGCCAGCACGGTGCGCAGGCGCTGCGCCATGGTGCCCAAGGCTCCGGCAATGGCGTGGCTGCTGGAGGCCAGCAGTTTCCACAGCACTAGCGAGATCAGTTGCCGCTGCCCTTCGGGCAGGGCCTTGAGGCTGGGGCGGCGCAGGTAGTCGGCCACCTGGCTGGAAAGCGCCTGCTCGTCTGCCGAGGGGGTGAATTCCTGCACGATGGCCTTGCGCCGGGTGTAGGACACGTAAGGCTGCACCTGGCGGCGCAAGGTGCGCTGGCAGACGGGGGCCAGGCGCTGGCGCAGCTTGTGCAGGCTTTGCTCGGTGGCCTTGGCGCCAAACTGGGTGCGAAAGCTCTCCAGGTCGCCAAACACGCGCTCGTCGATCAGGCTGACCAGGCCGTACAGCTCCAGCAGGGTGTTTTGCAGCGGCGTGGCGGTGAGCAGCACCTTGGCAGGCACGTGCGCCAGCGCATCTTTGAGCGTTCTGGCGATGACGTTGCCTTTTTTGTAGACGTTGCGCAGGCGGTGGGCTTCGTCCAGCACCACCAGGTCCCAGGCCAGGCGCTTGAGGTCGTCGGCCTTGGCCTTGGCAAACTGGTAGGAGCAGATGATGGGGCCGCCCGCGTGTTCAAACGGGTTGCCGCGGCCTTGCTTGCGCAGCTCCCTGTAGCTCTTGGCTTCCAGAATGAGGCTTTGCAGGCCGAACTTGTCTTGCAGCTCCTGATGCCACTGTTTGCGCAGGTTGGCGGGCACGATGATGAGCATCCGGCGCTTGCGCTCGGCCCAGCGTTGCAGGATGACCAGGCCGGCCTCGATGGTTTTGCCCAGGCCCACTTCGTCGGCCAGGATCACGCCCTTGGAGAGCGGGTTGCGGCAGGCAAACAAGGCGGCATCGACCTGGTGCGGGTTCAAATCCACTTGCGCATCCACCAGGCTGCTGGCCAGCGCAGCCACGCTGCCGCTCTCGGCCTGGCGGGTGAGTTGCCAAGCGAGGTATTGGGATTGGTGGGGGGGCAGAAAGCGCTGCATCATCCGTTTTCCTTAATGCGCCGTAATACCTACAGCCTTGTCATTCATGCTGCTGATCTGTCAATGTTCGGCTATCGTTTGACTTTTGGATTGATTGTTTTCGTTGAGGGGAGGGAGATTGCAGCACATTTCACGGCCTTTCCATCAACTTTGCAGGCAACTGATGCGGTAGGCCATTGTTACTTAAGAGCCTATTGAGGCCTGAGTCCCAATGGGCAAAAAATGGCTTGGGATGCGATGCAAAACACCACCTGCACCTACCATGCAGTCTTGGCTCAAAGCAGAGCGAGGGTTTTCTGGCGCTGCAGCCCCCAATCCGTTTTCTTGTCGGCCATACAAAAACTTTCAACAGACTGACAGCGTTGGCGCCACTCATGCCTTTCTTTTCCCATGCCCCAGATCGTCTATGTCCTGACCAATGAAGCCATGCCCGGCATCGTCAAGATCGGCATGACCGAAGCCGATTCGGTGGAATCGCGCCTGGCCCAGCTCAATGCGCACAGCGGCGTGCCGCTGCCGTTCGAGTGTTACTTCGCCGCGGAGGTGGAGGCCTGCCGCCGGATCGAGAGCATCCTGCACCAGTTGTTTTCCGAGCAGCGCATCAATCCGCGCCGCGAGTTCTTTCGTGTTGATCCGGAAAAGGTAGTGCTGGCAATCAGCATTGGCAAGTTCACGGAGGTCACGCCCGGACAGATCGCAGCCGATGCCGAGGATCGGCAGGCGCTGGAGAAGGAAAAGGCGCGCCGCCCGCGTATCCGCCTGGCCGCGCTCGGCATCCATCAGGGGGCGGTACTGCATTTCTCGCGCGATGAGGCCATCACCGCCACGGTGCAGCAGGACAACCGGGTGAGCTATCAGGGGCAGGAAATGAGCCTGTCGGCGGCGGCGCTGGCCGCGCTGCACCGGCTGGGCTATCGCACGCCTACGGCCAGTGGTTCGGAACATTGGCTGTTCGAGGGGGAGTTGCTCGACGAGCGCCGCCGCCGCATGGAAGCCGAGCAGTTCGACGCCAACGCGCCGGGCGCGAGCTGATCGCAGCTTTGCCGCCCATCCCTCCCCGCCCGGCCCAGCAGTGGGGCGGGGCGGCAGTCAAGCCCCTGCTTTCCATGCGCCAGCGCGCTGCAATTCGGTAGTACCCTCAGCGCCTTTGCATCCACCTGATCGATACCGTGACACCCCCTCGCCGTTCTTTGTTTTCCTACCTCCGCGCGGCTGTGGCCTCCTGGCTGCATTTGCTGCTCATGGGCATGACGCTGGTGCCTTTCGCCCTGGTTTTGCTGGTTGCGGCTTTGTTTGTGCGCGGCGAGCCGATTTACCGCATTGGCGTGGCGTGGCTGAACTGGTGCGTCAGCAGCGCCCGCTGGCTGCTGGGCATCCGCTACCGGGTGCAGGGGATGGAGCATTTGCCTGCCTTTGCGCGCGCGCCGCAAGGGGGCGAATCTGAAAGCCCGCCCCCAGGCGTGGTGCTGCTGGTCAAGCACCAATCGACGTATGAGACTTTTCTGATGCCGCTGGTGCTGCGCCATGTGGTGCTGTCCTACGTCTTCAAGAAAGAGCTGCTCTCCATCCCCTTTTTCGGCTGGGGCATTGGCCGCATGGACATGGTGCACATCGATCGCGCCACCGGAGCCAAGGCGTTCCACAAGGTGCTCGAGCAAGGCCGCCGCCTGATGGAGATGGGCAACTGGATCATCATGTTCCCCGAAGGCACGCGCGTGCCGCGCGGCGAAACGGGCACCTACAAAGCCAGCGGGGCGCGCCTGGCCGTCGATACGCAGGCCACGGTGGTGCCCGTCGCCGTGGCCTCGGCGCGTTGCTGGGGGCCGCGCGCCATCGTCAAATACCCCGGCGTGGTGGACGTTTCCATCGGCCCGCCCATCTCCACCGAAGGCAAAACAGCCAGCGAGCTGCTGGCGCAAGTGCAGGCGTGGATCGAGGCCGAAATGCGCCGCATCGATCCGCAAGCCTATCCGGAAAATACTTAAAATTACATTTCAAAAGAAAAATAATATGCCTATTTCGGCATGATGTACATAAAATTCAATTCACATTGATTTACAAATTTATCCAAACGCCATCTTGAATGCCAACACCCCCCGCCAGCCTGAGCCACCCGCACGCCAACCGGCAAATCCGCCTGAGCAGCGGGGGGCGAACCTTGCGCATCGGTTACGTCTGGACGGCCGCCGAGCGCCGCAGCGTCGGCATGCGCATCACCGCCGAAGGCTTGCAGGTGCGTGCGCCGCACTGGCTGCGCCCGGCCGATCTGGATGCCGCCCTGCAATCGCGCGCGGGCTGGATCATCGCCAAGCTCACCGAGCGCGCAGCCCACGCCCCCGCCAGCCCGGCGCAACCGGCCTGGAGCGATGGCGCTTACCTTGCCTGGCGCGGGCAGTGGCTGCGCTTGAGCCTGGGGCTGGCCGGGCGGCGCGCCGCCCTTCAGCGCTTGCCAGCACCTGAAGCCTTGCACCCCGCCCGCAGGCAGGCAGGCGCTGCCGCCATCGCCGCCTTGGCCGAGCCCTCACCCGTGCGCCAAGTGCTGCATCTGCCCCTGCCGCCCGACGCCCCCGCGCCCGCCATCGCCGCTGCTGCCGAGCGCTGGCTGCGCCAGCAAGCCCAGGCCCAGCTGCACGAAAGCGCCCAGCACTGGGCACCGCGCATGGGCGTGCGCCCCGCCCGCTTGGCGCTCACCAGCGCCCGCACCCGCTGGGGCAGCGCCAGCGCACAAGGGGCCATCCGCCTGCACTGGCGTCTTATCCACATGGAGGACGCGCTGTTCGACTACGTGCTCGTGCACGAGCTGGCACACTTGCGGGAAATGAACCACAGCCCGCGCTTCTGGGCGCACGTCGCAGCCGCCCTCCCCGACTGGGAACAACGGCGTCGCCAACTGCGGCGCATCGCGCTGGAAAACTGGCTGGATTGAGCAGCAGGGTAGGCAGCCAGGACAGCCCGTGTGTATTGGCAGGAGGCGGGCGCACACCCTCACCCCCAGCCCTCTCCCGCAAGCGGGAGAGGGAGTGCGCGGCGCTCTCCCTTCGGGCATACCCCAAAACGCACTCCCATCCCATGCCCATTGCCCCCGCCATTTGCCCCATATCCCCGGTTGGATTCGGTTCTAATACGCCTCATGCCCGCCCCCAATGCAGCCTACCGCCCCGTCACCCACTACGAAAACTTCCCCGTAGCCAGTTGGCTGTGCCCGGCCCATTTGCGCGCTCCCATTGCGGCCATCTACCACTACGCCCGCACCGCCGACGACATTGCCGATGAAGGCCAATTGCCCGTGGCCGAGCGGCTGCACCTGCTGCGCGAATACCGCCACTGCCTGCGCGGCGAAGCCAGCGCGCCGCCCAGCCACACGCACTGGCAGCCCATCATGGCCGCCGTGCACGACAGCATCGCCCGCTTTGGCCTGCCGCAACAGCATTTCGAGGCGCTGCTGGACGCTTTTGAACAAGACGTGCGCAAAACCGGCACCGGCCACGGCTACGCCGACCGCGCCGAGCTGCTCGACTACTGCGCCCGCTCGGCCAACCCCGTGGGGCGGCTGGTGCTGCACCTGCACGGCGTGGACGACGAAACCTCACTGCAACAAAGCGATGCCATCTGCACCGCCTTGCAGCTCATCAACTTCTGGCAAGACTTGCAGCACGACATCCCGCGCGGGCGTTGGTACGTGCCCGAGCAAGACGCCAGCGCCTTTGGCATCTCCCGCCCCACACAACAGCAAGCGCTGGCGCAAGGCCGCCAGCCTGCCGCGCTGACCAACCTGATGGCCGAGCTGGTGCAATGGACGCGCGCCTGCATGGAACAAGGCGCGCCGCTGGTGCACCGCCTGCGCGGGCGCACCGGCTGGGAGCTGCGCGTAGTCGTGCAAGGCGGCCTGCGCGTGCTGGAGAAAATGGAGCAATCGGGCTACGAGTGCTACATCCACCGCCCCACCATCACCCGGGGCGACATCCCCACCTTGCTGTGGCGGGCCTGGCGGATGTGAACAGGGATGCACAGATCCCAGCAGAGGAGAGAAAGAACGAGCGGATGGCCCGCCCAACGCCATGCAGCGCGTCCAGAAAATGGGCATCCGCCCGCACCCAGAAAAAAAGGCAGGCCCCTGCGCCTGCCTTGAAACCCTGGCGGCTACGCCGCTCCATCAGGGGTTGGAGCGCACCAGGCGAACCCGGTTGGTGTTGTGAAGATAACTTTCATCCACCGTGCCGTACTGAAAGTTGACATGCCGAACGCCATAAGGCGAAGGCGTCGAAGTCAAGTAGTGGTAGCTGGTGGCCGTTGCCGGGAACACCGTAGCGTCAATGACTGGGTCGAAGCAGGCACGATCCACCAGACTGAACAACTCCTTGACGTTGGGCAAACGCCACCCCGGCTGGCTTTTGGCATAGGCCCAGGCGGCGTCGTAGTTCATATCCGTAGCCCTGCCAGTGCAAGTCTCGCCGTTCCAGGTCTGGCCCGCGCTGCAACGCTGCCAAATCAGGCCGGTTCGGGTATCGAGCACCTCAGCGCCGTTGGGCACAAAACGCCCTGGCTGCGTACTGGGGCAGGCCTGGGCAGCAACGGCTGCCAGAGTACAGGCACCAACGGTCAAGCGAAGAGCGGTCGTGAAATGGGAATACATGGTGGGTTCCCCTTTAGAAAGAAAAGAAAAACAGAGAAAACAAAGCCTGGGCCGCAAAAGCACGGGGGGCGCAACCGGCGCCAAAAACCGTCGCCCTTTTTGCCAGCACTCAAGCCGCAGGCATGGCATCACCGGCCGGAGCGCACCAGGCGCACCGCGTAGGAGAAGGACCGCGAGTCATCATCGACGTCCCCATCATCGAAGTTGATGTACCAGGCTGTGTTGCTGGGGTCCCGCGATTGGGCGTCTGAGGTCCAATAACGCTCACGCTGTGTGTGGGGGAACCACTCCCTATTGATGTGCACCTTCCAGCGGGATTTGCTGTAGTCCACCAGGCCATGCAGCTCCTCGGCAGTGGGCAGGCGCCAGTCGTGAAAGCCGCAAAGCCCTTTGGCATTGACGACATGCTGTATGTATTCGCTGACATCGCCCGCGCTGCCATCGCCCTGGTTGGTGTAGCGCAGTTCGAAATGCCGCAAATGGCCGGGGATATTGACCTTGCCTTCCCAGATCAGGCCCGTCACGTTGTCTTTGACGCACTCGGTGCGGTCGTAGCCAGGCACTTCGCTGTAACTCATGGGGTTGATGTGGGCGCGCATGCCATCCTGATTGCCCGCGCCACTCAGTGCAATGGCTTGGGCGCTGTTGCAAGGCACCCTGGCGTCTGTGCCGACTTGGAGACACTGCTGGTCGGTCACGCCCGTATGCGGCAGTTTCGGGGCCATGTCCTGCGGCGGCGTGGGCGTGCCAACGCGAATCGGATCGCCAGGCGCGGCCACCTGGTTGACGATGAAGTCGCGCACCTGCGCGCTGGTGTAAAGGCGGCTGGCGGTGACTTGCACCATCCAGGCGCGCACGGTGATTTCATCGTCTGCGTTGTACGTCGCCTGGAGGTTGCGCCCATCCATCTCGGGATCCAGCGCGCGCACAAACCGGTTGGCGGCGATGAGCTTGTTGCGCACCGCCGTCAAGTCCGGGCGCACGCCATCCTGCGCCCCTTTGAGGATGCTGTAAGCCAGATCGGTAGCGGTAAAGCGGCCATTGTTGAAGTTGTCGATGTAGTACTGACGGCCTGCGGCATCGGGCGCGGCGCCAAACAGGGCCAGGTAAATCTTGTCAATCACGCTGCCAATGGTTTGCGCATTGATGGGGCCGTAAAGGCGCCCCGCCTCTCGAGCGCCTGAGAACTCGGTGAGCACCGCGCGAAAGTCGCGGCTGGCTACGTCAGCCCAGTAAAGCATGCCAGCCGGATCGCCCGGGCGTTGGTAAAAGGCCAGGTAAAGCTCCTGCACGCTTTGCAGGGCGGGGGGCAGCGCATCATTTGACGCACTGGCAGGGGCCTGGGCAGACAGGGCAAGCATGGCCGCCAGGGCTGTTTGGGTCAGCCAGCGCACAGAGCGCTGGCGGGGCGTGGATTGCATGGTGAAAGCCTCCTTCACTTGGTTGCAGGTTGGGGGAAGAAAACATGGCGAATACGCGGCTGGCATGTGCAAGCGCGCAACGTGCGCCAGGCCACGAGCCGGGCCACGCCAGAAACGCAAAAAACCCGGCGGCGCTGTAAAGCGCGGCCGGGCGAGCCAAGGAAACGATGGGAAAGTGCAAACGGCTGAAAGTTTTTCAGCCGGGCGGGAATGATTAAGAGAGGACGGTCAAACTTGCTGCTTGCTGCTTGCTGCTTGCTGCTTGCTGCTTGCTGCTTGCTGCTTGCTGCTTGCTGCTTGCTGCTTGCTGCTTGCTGCTTGCTGCTTGCTGCTTGCTGCTTGCTGCTTGCTGCTTGCTGCTTGCTGCTTGCTGCTTGCTGCTTGCTGCTCTCTACGCAACAACGCCCCAAGCGCGCCGTAGCGCGCTTGGGGCGTTGTTGCGTAGAGAGCTTGCATAGGCGGCGGATTGTATAGAGGCAACAGGCCGATCAACACAAAAAGCGATCGGGAAGAACCCCAATCAAACGCCCTGCGCGCCCCTATGCGCCGAACGTGCGTGCGCGCATGGACCGGGGCACAGCATCCCAAAATCACCACGTGATTGCGCGCGCCAGCGCCTCGATCTCTTGAGGATCATCCGGCGCAAGATCGAAGTGGTAACAGCGCGTCCTGTACGCATCCCAGACGCTGAACATGTGCGAGGCCTTTCTTGAATCGATGGCGTGGACTTTGATGTACAAGCGCTTTTCTTTCTCAAGCACACGGATTTCTTTCGGCTCGCCCTGCTGCATCTCAGGGACTACGCCATAGTCCAGACATTGCTGTTCCGTCATCTGGTCTGCTGACACTTCTGAGCCCGAGGCAATGCTGCACCGATTCGGATCCTCCCGGCCGCAAATGTACACATCAGACAAAAAGCGATCTTGCAGCATGCTGGCAAGATCGTTGGTAGAGAGCTTGTGATCGATCGCAAAGCCTTTGCGAAGCCTGTTTTTGAACAGGGCGCCCTCGTTCAGCTCTTTGGCTGCTGCCAGTGCCAGTTTGGCCCGCAATCCGTCGTTGACTTTATGGGCATTGATGCGCTCTTGCGTGATGACTTTTGTCAGGCCGATGCCTTTGGAGCGTTTCTCATGCAACTCACGCGCCATTTCGTCGACGCCTCGATCCGCCTGCTCAAGCAAAGCCTCTTCATCCACTGCTTTGCGTTGCTTGGCCGACGACTGCCCCTCCGGGGGTGCCGCGTACACACCGGGCGTTGCAACACTCAAGGCAGCCAGTGTGGCCGCCAGCAAGACATGTTTTTTCACGGTAATCCTCCAAAAAGTGTGTTGACGGGGCAGTCATTGTGTACCAGTGCCCGTGCAACGCCCTGGCGCTGCACCGCCGCACACGCATAGGCGAGCGCAACGGCACAAGGCCTTTCGAAGCCTGTTCAAAAGAGGGCTTTACTTCAACATCGCCAAGGGGTGCGCAATCGCGGGCCAGGGGCTTTCAAAGAAAGCGGCGACTTCGGCTGCGTCCACGTCTTCGATGCGGGCGGGTTTCCACTGGGGGTTCTGGTCTTTGTCCACCGCCAGGGCGCGGATGCCTTCGAGGGTTTCGCTGTTTTTCTGGCGCTCGGGGCGCAGGAACATGCAGTGGCGCACCAGGTCGCGCTCCATGCGCAGGTCCTGGGCCAGCGTCATGTTACGGCCGCGGCGGATTTGCTCCAGCACCACGTGCAGCATCAGCGGCGAGCGTTTGCGCAGGGTTTGCGCTGTCTCCTGCGCCCAGGCGTTGCCCGCCTGGCCTTCTTGCTCCAGCGTGTCGATGATGGCTTTGACGCTGGGCAGGCCGAAGATGCGGTCGATGTCGGCGCGCCGGGCGCTGGCGGGCGAGTCGGCGGCCACCCAGTGCTGGCGCACATAGCCTTCGATGGCTTCGGCGCTGGCGAAGTCGCCTGCCAGGCCGTCCCACACGGCTTGTTGCTGCGCGGCGGGCAGCAGGCCATCGGCCAGGTTGAAGGCGATGGCATCGCCGCCGGTGATGATGTTGCCCACCAGCGCCAGGTATTCGCCCACATGGCCGGGCGCGCGGCTGAGGAAGTAGCCGCCGCCGACATCGGGGAACAGGCCGATGCCGGTCTCCGGCATGGCCATTTTGGTTTTCTCCGTCACGATGCGCATGCTGGCGCCTTGGGAGATGCCCATGCCCCCGCCCATGACGACGCCATCCATGAAGGCGATGTAGGGCTTGCCCAGGTGGTGGGTGAGGTGGTTGAGCTGGTACTCCTCGGTGAAAAAGTCTTCCACGGCGGGATGGCCGTCGCTAGCGGCCTGGTGCAGAAAGCGGATGTCGCCGCCTGCGCAGAAGGCGCCAAAGGGGCCTTCCTTGCCTTGGCCGCGGATGGCGATGGCCAGCACGGCCGGATCACTCTTCCAGGCTTCCAGCACGCGGCGCAGCTCACGCACCATGCCCAGCGAGAGGGCGTTGAGCGCCTTGGGGCGGTTGAGGGTGATGAAGCCCACTTTGCCGCGGATTTCGGACAGCACTTCGGATGAGGTTTCGCTCACGGTTTGTCTCCTTGCTTGTTCAGTCGGGTGAAAGGGATGGCGGGCCGGCGGCCCAAGGTCAGCGGGCGATGGTAAGCCAAGGCGGCAGGCCCGAAACCGAGTGCCGCACCCAACGCAGCAGGCGAAAACGCCTGGCGGGTTGCTGCTGCGGCCAAATGGCGCACGAGCGGCCTGCACAGGCGGAGGGCCTGCAGGCGAGCGGCGACTTGGGGGGCTTTGCGGGGCCAGGCGCGCTTTACTTGGCCGCTGGCGCGTTGCGATCGATGCGTTGCAGGTAGTCGCGAAAGAATGCGCCAACCTGCGGGTGTTGCAGCGCCATTTCCACCGTGGCTTGCAAAAAGCCTTCTTTGCTGCCGCAGTCGTAGCGCTTGCCTTCATAGGCCAGGGCATAGACGGGCTTGTGGCGCAGCAGGTTGGCGATGGCGTCGGTGAGCTGGATTTCGCCGCCCACGCCTTTGGGCAGGTTGCGGATTTCGTCAAAAATCTCGCCCGCCAGGATGTAGCGCCCGGCTACGGCCAGGCGCGAGGGGGCGTTGGCGATGCTGGGTTTTTCCACCATGTGTTCGACGTGAGTGATGCGCGCATCCAACGCTTGGCCAGCGACGATGCCGTAGCGGGAGACTTCCTCCAGCGGCACTTCCTGCACCGCGAGGATGGAGGCGCCCGTTTGCGCATAGGCATCGACCATTTGCCGCAGCACGTTGGGGCCGCCGGGGCGGCCGGTCATCAAATCGTCGGCCAGCAGCACGGCAAATGGCTCGCGCCCCACGAGCGGCTCGGCGCACAGCACGGCGTGGCCCAGGCCCAGGGCGCGCGGCTGGCGCACGTAGGTGACAACCATGTCGTCGGGCTTGACGCTGTGCACGAGTTCGAGCAGGGCGGTTTTGCCCGCGGCTTCCAGCGCGCTTTCCAGTTCGTAGGCGGTGTCGAAATGGTCTTCAATGGCGCGTTTGTTGCGCCCGGTGACGAAGACCATGTGGCGGATGCCTGCGGCGTAAGCCTCCTCCACCGCGTATTGGATGATGGGCTTGTCCACCACATTGAGCATCTCCTTGGGCGCGGCCTTGGTAGCAGGCAGAAAGCGCGTGCCCAGCCCGGCAACGGGGAATACGGCCTTGCGAATGGGGGGATACGTGGCGGCAGCGGATGAGGGCATGGCAAATCCTTGCAAATCCTGGCGAAGTGGCAAAGCCCGGCAGTGTATGCCAAGCCGCAGGGCCTTTGGATCACCCCAATTTATCGATCAAAGGAAAAATAATCACATTTTTTCGGCAATTCTAGCATGAAGTGATTTTTCCCATGATTGAAATAAAGCGGCAGGACATCAGCGCGCATGCTGCTTGCGCCACAGCCACGGCTCCTGCGGCTTGGCCTGGCCCCACAAGCCCTTGCCGCTGCGGCGCGCTTGCGCTTGCAGGGCCACCAGCGCGGGGTAGCGCTGGGCTTCGTGGTGATACACCCAGGCCATGCCGGTGCCGACCATGCGCTGGGCCACGTCCACGCCGCCGCATTCGAGGTCGAGCAGCAAGCGGCCATATTGGTCGGTGCGCGGCTTGGGCGGCAGGGTGAAGCTGGCGCTCAGGCACAAGCGGGTGAGCGCCAGGCGCGCCTGTTGGCCGTAAGCCTGGCGCAGCTCAGGTGCGTCGATGGCGCGCAGACGCACTTTGTGCAGCGCGGGCTTGCGGCTGCCCTGGGTACAGCGGGCCTGGAGGGTGTCGCCGTCGGAGACTTTGGTGACGATGCAGGCCTGCGGCGTGCGGTTGCCGCCCAAGCCACCCAAAATGCCCAAATCGTCCAGCCAGGGCACATCCCACCAGCCGCCCGCCCAGCCGCCAATCAGGCCGCCGGCCAGGCCCAAGGCCGTCAGCACGGCCGCGCGCGCGCGCCGTCGCCATCGTTTCAGCATCTTGACCATTGCGGTGTCTGCCCTCCTTAGCCGTTGGGGCCGCCGTTTTGCCCATGCATGCCGTTGCAGCGCGCCAGCTCCAGAAACAGGGCGCTGTGGTCCAAATCCTGGTAGCCGTGCTGTGCGGCCTGGGCGAACAGCGCCTCCAGCAGCGTGGTGATGGGGGCCTGGTAGCCCAGCTCGGCGCTGGTGGCCAGGGCGTTGCGCATGTCCTTGAGCTGCACCGATAGGCGCCCGCGCGGGGTGAAGTCTTGCTCCACCATGCGCTGGCCGTGCAGTTGCAGGATGCGGCTGTCGGCAAAGCCGCCCGCAATGGCCTCGCGCACCTTGGCCGGATCGGCGCCGCCCTTCTCCGCCAGCAGCAGCCCCTCGGCCACCGCGCCGATGGTGATGCCGACGATGAGCTGGTTGACCAGCTTGGCCAACTGCCCCGCGCCGTGGCCGCCCACCCGCGTGGGCCGCCCCAGCGCGGCAAACACAGGCTGCGCGGCATCGAAATCGGCCTGCTCGCCGCCGACCATGATGGCCAGCGTGCCCGCCTCGGCCCCCACCGTGCCGCCCGAGACAGGCGCATCCAGCGCACGCACGCCGCGCGCGTGCAGCAAGGCCGCGTGCTCGCGCGCCTGGCGCGGCTGGATGGAGGCCATGTCGATGAACAAGCTGCCCGCGCGCATGGCATCGGCCACGCCCAGCTCGGTCAGCAGCAGGCGGCTGATGTCGCCGTTTTCCAGCATGGCAATGACCACATCGGCCTGCGCAGCGGCATCGGCGGGCCGCGCGTGCTGCTGCGCGCCCGCCGCCGCCAGCGGCTGGGCCTTGGCCGCCGTGCGGTTCCAGACGTGCAGGCGATAGCCCGCAGCCAGCAGGCGCTGCGCCATGGGCAAGCCCATCAGGCCTGTGCCCAGAAAGGCAATCGTTGGTTGCGCGTGTGTGTTGTGCATGGTGCAAAACCTCTTGAATCCCACAATTGCGCCGTACCCCAGCACAATATTTCAATCAAAAGAAAATCAACCTTATGCCAATCAGGCCGAAACAAGGTGATTCTCTTTCCTATTGATTTAAAAATCAAAACAACAAAACCCGCCAGGCAAGCCTTGGGCGCTTGCCTGGCGGGTTGGCCGGCGGTGTCGCTCCCAATGGTTACGGGCGCGCCACCTTCCACGCGCCGTTGAGCAGACCATCACCGAGCTTGTCGCCAGGCTTTTGGTCTTTGGCGAAGTAATACAGCGGCATGCCCTTGTAGGCCCACTGCTTGGCGCCATCGGCGCGGATGATGATGGTGTAGTCGCCCAGCGGCTTGGCCTTGCTGTCCACCGCCAGCGGGGGCCAGTTGACGGCGCATTGGCCATTGCAGACCGATGTGCCGCTGTGGGCCGTGTCTTTCGCAAAGGTGTAAAGCGTCATCCCCTTGGGGCCGATCAGCACGCCATCGCCCGACTGCGTGGGGCTGATGAGCGCCTGCTGCTGGGCCACATCGGCCTGGCTGGGCTGTGGGGACTGCTTGGGCGCGCTGCCGCATGCCGCCAGCGCAGCGGCCGCAACGACGATGGCCATCAGTTGAGTGGTTTGCATAGCCAATCTCCTCTTTCTTTGTTGAAGGTGGTCGAAAGCGGTCAGTGTAAAGGAGCTTTGCCCGCTGCCAACGCAGCCGAGCCCGCATGCCATCCGCCCCAAATATCCAATCAAAAGAAAATACCAATCAATACTATCAAGCCAAAATAGGTCAATTTTTATTCCCATGAAAAAAACCGATGGCCGCCTGCCCAGCAGGCCCCATCGGTTTTTTGAACGGGCGCTTACAGCAAGCGCGGCGATCAATGCGCTGCTTGCGCCTGCTCCCAGCGGGATTTGCATTGCACGCAGTGCTGCGTCATCGGCTCGACCTTCAGGCGCTCGAAGGGGATGGCGCAGCCGCATTCATCGCACAGGCCGTATTCGTCGGTCTCGATCAGCTCCAGCGCCCGCTCGATGCGGGCGAGATCGGCCACATCCAACGCGGTGAGCGCGCCATCGACTTCGCGCGTGATGTTCTTCAGCCGTGCGCTTTCGTCTTGCGAGACGCTGCCCGCAGTCACATCTGCGGGGGCCAAGTTCGCGCGGTTTTGCTCCATTTGCTGGTTGAGTTCCTGGCGACGCGCCTCCAGCAGGGCTTTCAGCTCTGCCCGTTGCGTTGCAGTGAGGGGGGCGGGTTGGCTCATAGTCAGACCTTTCATGAAATGTGGCTTTTCTCGGCAGGATAGCACCGGCTTGAGCGTCCGCCAGCCTTGCAAGCGCATTGCGAGTGCATTGCAAGCGCTCAATGGGCTTTTTCCTGGAGCTGGCGCGCGATCTCGCCTCTGCGCACGGGGGCAAGCAGCGGCTGGTGCCGGTGTGCGGGGTGCAAAACAAGGCCAGGCTGGCGGGCCAACCGGCAAGGCGGCCATGCCAGAATCCACCGCCGCCGCGCGCCGCACCTCTTGTCGGACATGCTGTGCAGCGCGCTGTTTGGCGCCCCGTTTGCGGGTCTTTCCCGGTCTTTGTTTGTTTTTGCACGCCACCATGTCGCCCTCCTCTGCCAGCCGCCACACGGCCCATTTACTGGCCCTTGCCACGATCACGCTGTGGTCCTCCCTCGGGGCGCTAGGCTCTTCACTCACGCATGTGCCGCCGTTTTTGCTCACGGGCCTGGGCTTGCTGGCTGGCAGCTTGATCGCCTTGCCCATGGTGCGTTTTGATCTGCGCCGCCTGGCCGTGCCCTGGCCGACGCTGGCCATTGGCGTTTATGGCTTGTTTGGCTACCACTTTCTGTTGTTCACGGCTTTTGGGCTGGCCCCTGCGGTGGAGGCCAATTTGCTCAACTACTTGTGGCCGCTTGGCATTGTGTTGATGGCGCCGCTGTTGCTGCCCGGCGTGCGTCTGACGCCCGCGCACATGGCGGCGGCGCTGGCGGGGTTTGCCGGGGCAGCCATCGCCATCGCGGGGCGCAGCAGCGGCACGGCAGGCGCGACGGATGCAGCAGGCGCGACGGATGCAGCAGGCGCGGCGCATCCGGCAGTGGGCTATGCCTGCGCGATAGGCGCGGCGTTCATCTGGTCCAGCTATTCGCTGTTGACCAAGCGCCTGGCGATGACGGGGCGGGATTTCCCCACCGCGGCCATTGGCACATTCGGGCTGGTTTCGGGCTTGCTGGCGCTGGGTTGCCATTGGCTGTGGGAGCCACGCGTGGCGCTGTCGCTGCGCGACATGGCGCTGATCGCCGCCCTGGCGCTGGGGCCGCTGGGGGGCGCGTTTTTCTTGTGGGACAAAGCCCTCAAACTGGGCGATGCCCGCCAAATCGGCGTGCTGAGCTATTTGACGCCGCTGCTCTCTACCCTGCTCTTGCTGTGGACGACAGGACGCCCGCTGAGCTGGAACGTGGCGCTGGCCACAGGGCTGATTCTGAGCGCCGCCGTAGTGGGCGCACGGGCACGCTGAGGCGCCAAGAGGGCCTGTTCAAAGGCGCGACACCAGCGCTTACCGCAACCCCAACACGTCAAACATATCGAACAGCCCCGTGCGCTGCCCGGCCAGGAACTCCGCCGCACGCAGGCTTCCTTGCGCATAACCAGCGCGGCTGGAGGCTTTGTGGCTGATTTCGATGCGCTCGCCCGTGCCCGCAAACAGCACGGTGTGATCGCCCACGATATCGCCGCCGCGCACGGTGGCAAAGCCGATGCTGGAGGGATCGCGCTCGCCCGTGTGGCCATAGCGTTCATAGACGGCGCAATCTTTCAGGTCGCGCCCCAAGGCCTGGGCGATGACCTCGCCCATTTTCAGCGCCGTGCCGCTGGGCGCATCGACTTTGTGGCGGTGGTGCGCTTCGATGATTTCAATGTCGTAGCCCGTGGACAAGGCCTGGGCGGCCATCTCCAGCAGCTTGAGCGTGACATTCACGCCCACGCTCATATTGGGCGCGAACACCATGGCGTTGCGCGTGGCGAAATCGGCCAGTTGGCTTTTCTGCGCCTCGCTAAAGCCGGTGGTGCCAATCACGGATTTCACGCCCAAGGCGTCGCACAGCGCCAAATGCGCCAGCGTGCCCTCGGGGCGAGTGAAATCGATCAGCACATCGGCGCCTTGCAGGCCCTGCTGGGCGCTGTCGCAGACGGTCACGCCTGTTTGCAGACCGGCAAACAGGCCCGCGTCTTGCCCCACGCGGGCGCTGCCCGGTTGGTCAAACGCGCCGCAAAGGCGGTGGCGCTGGCCGCGCGCAATGGCTTCGATCAGCATCTGGCCCATGCGGCCGCTGGCGCCTGCAACGGCGATGTTCAGAGAAGGGGTGTTCATAGGAATAGGGGCAATGCCAGGAAGGGGATGGACAAAGGCCCGCTGTTGCAGCAGCGGGCCTCAACGATGGGGAAAACAATGCGGGGATTGCAAGCGCCAATCTGCAAATGCGGGCGAGGGCGGCATGCCCTGGCCACGACCGGATGCGGCTTGCGGCTTGGCGCTGGGCTTCTTCACTCCAGAGGGGGATAGCTCAGGCGCGGTGGAGAGGCCTCAGCGGCCTGCTCGGCTGCCGGGGGTTGCCGATCGGCTGCTGGTGCAAAACGCTGGAGTTGCTCGGGCGTAGCCTCCAGACGCGGCACGCGTGGCTTGCGGTTGGCCTGGCCTAGCAGGGCGACGAACTCGTGCTCGGAAGGCATTTCGTCGCCTTCCACGCGATCAAGCACAAAGCCGCTGAAAAAGACGGTGAGTTTTTTCTCCTCAAACTTCAGCCCTTTGCGCTTGATGGTAAAGACGTAATCCCAGCGATCGGCGTGGAACACGCTGGTGACCAAGGGGGTGCCCAGAATATTGCGCACTTGCTCGCGCGACATGCCCGGCTGCAGGGCCTGCACTTGCTCGCGCGAGACAAAATTGCCCTGCACCACTTCGATTTGATAGGGGGTGATGGCGTTCACCATCCGGCCGCTGGCACGATCAACCGATGAGCACGCCGACAAGCCAGCCAGGAGCATGACCGCACACACCACTCGCGCACCGCCCAGCAGGGCCTGTTTTAAGCTCCAATCCATTGTCACCACCCGTGCCGATCCTGTGATTCAAAGTTATGATCAAGCGATTGTAGCGGCTGCTTTTGGCTGCGCCGGGGCCTGTGCACAGGTGCCATTTCACGATTGGATTTGCAATGACCAGCAATATTGAAGAACTGAAAAGCACAGGTCTGAAGGCCACTTTGCCACGCCTGAAAATTCTGGAAATCTTCCAGAAAGCCGAGCAGCGCCACATGACGGCTGAAGATGTGTACCGCATTTTGCTGGATGAGCGCTCCGACATCGGCTTGGCCACCGTGTATCGCGTGCTGACACAGTTTGAACAGGCGGGCATTCTGGATCGCCGCAATTTTGAAAGCGGCAAAGCCATTTACGAACTCAACGAGGGCCAGCCCCATGACCATATGGTGTGCACCGTCACGGGCAAGGTCGAGGAGTTTTACGACGCCGAGATCGACAGGCGCCTCAAGGAAATCGCCGAAGAGCGTGGCTGGGTGGTGCATGGCCACGCCATTACCATTTATGGCGTCAGCCCCGGCGTGGGCAACAACAAGTCTGGCGCGGCCAAGCCCGCAGGCAAGAGCAAAAAGGCCGGAACCTGACTTCCCGAGTCTAAATTACATTTCAAAAAGAAAATAAATATATGGCTTTAGGCATGGTACACCTAAAGCCATTTTTACTTTGATTTGGAATAAAGCCTCAATCCAAGGCAGACCGGTCGTTGGCTGCATCAGCCTCCATCGCCTCACGCTGGCGGCGGATGAACTCGGCATAGGTATCCACCCCTCTGAGCCGCAGCACATAGTTGCGCACAGCGGCTTCAACCAGCACGGCCAAGTTGCGCCCGGCCATCACCTGAATGATGGCTTTGTGCACGGGCACGCCCAAGATAGGCTCCATCAGCGGCTCGTGCGGCAGGCGCTCGTAATCGCGCTCCATCGTTTGGCGACGCACCAAATGCACAATCATGCGCAGCCGCATGCGTCGGCGCACGGCGGTTTCTCCGAAAATCGCGCGAATATCCAGCAAGCCGATGCCGCGCACTTCCAACAGATTGCGCAACAGCTCGGGGCATTTGCCCTCCAGCGCGTCCTGGCTGATTTGCACGATATCCACCACATC
The DNA here is from genome assembly GCF_003703475.1 of Allofranklinella schreckenbergeri. Lineage (GTDB taxonomy): Bacteria > Pseudomonadota > Gammaproteobacteria > Burkholderiales > Burkholderiaceae_C > Lampropedia > Lampropedia schreckenbergeri. The sequence continues at coordinate 95,328 of NZ_RDQM01000007.1, forward strand.
GTCCGCCACCAGACCGTGGCCGCGCGAGATCAGCTCCAGCCCCAGCTCGCTTTTGCCCAGCCCAGACTCGCCCGTGATCAGCACGCCCACGCCCAAAATATCCATGAACACGCCGTGCAACGTGGTGCTGGCCGCAAACAGCTTGAACAGGTAGTTGCACATCACGTCGATCACATACGCGCCGGACTCTTGCGTGGCAAACAGGGGGATTTGCGCCTGCTCGCACATCGCCATCAATTCGGGCGGCGCTTGCTGGCCTTCGGCGAGAACCAGCACGGGCGGCTCCAGCTCCGTGATGCGCGCCACGCGCCGCGCGCAGTCGGCCCGTGTGGAGCTGGTGAGGTAGCGGATTTCCCGCTCGCCCAGCACTTGTGCACGAAAAGGGTGGATGTAGTTGAGATACCCGACCAAATCGGCGCTGGCCCGCGCCGATTGCACCGCGCGCTCGTCAAAACGCCTGGCATAGGCGGCGCGCCCGGCAATCCACTGCCAGCCCAGCATATCGGCAAACTCATCAAAAATGGCCTGGGCGCTAACAGTATTGGGCATGGCGAACACGGCAAAAGCGCGCGATCAAAAAAGCGCACAAAAACGCGCGATGGGGAAAGGGGGGAAAGAAAATCAGCCCGCTTGCAGCTCGGGCGAGCGCCAATGCGCAATCAGGTCGTGCAATTCCTGCGCATCGTTGGAGGCGATCAAGGCATCGCGCAAATCGATATCGCTGAGCATTTGGGCGATTTCGGCCAGGATTTGCAAATGCTCCTCAGTCGCCGCTTCCGGCACAAGGAGAAAGATCATCAGGCTCACCGGCTGCTCGTCAGGCGAGCCAAATCCAATGGGCTGCGCCAGGCGGAACATGGCAGCCATGGGAGCATGCAGCCCCCGAATACGCCCGTGGGGAATGGCCACGCGGTGACCCAGGCCCGTGGAGCCTAAACGCTCGCGCGCAAACAGGCTTTCGGTCACCACCACTCGCGAGAGGCCATGCAGGCTCTCGAACAGCAGGCCCGCCTCCTCAAAGGCGCGCTTTTTACTGGTGACATCCACACTGACCAGCACGCGCTCGGGCGGAAGAATGGAAGATAGACGATTCATAGTGGGCGAATATTATGCCTATGCGAGCGTTTGACAATAATTTACAGGTATTTCCTCTTTGCAAGAGGCGATCACTTGGGTAGAAAGCCTGTCCCCCGCCAAAAAAAGCCAGCCAGGCATTGCTGGCTGGCTGTCGAGAGGGGCGCTTGGGCGCGAGGATAGGGAGCACATTTCAAGCCCCATCCTCACGCCGCCAACGCTTCAGGCGGAGAGCGTTTTCTTGTGCGCCTGATGGTCGTGGTCTTTGATCTTGTCCTTGAACTTGACGATCTGGCGATCGAGCTTGTCCACCATCTCGTCAATTGCGGCGTACAAATCCTCATGCGAGGTTTTGACGTGGATATCTCCTCCTTTGAGCAGCATGGTGCATTCGGCGCTTTGGCGCCCCTCTTTTTCCTTGGTGTTCTCCAGCGAGAGCAACACACGCACGTCAATCACCTGGTCGAATCGTTTGGTCACACGGGCCAGCTTGTTGCTCACGAATTCCTTGAGCGCAGGCGTGACTTCCAAGTGGTGTCCGCTGATAGTGAGGTTCATAAGGCTTGCTCCTTTTCATTGATCCACTTGCGCGGCTCCGCAGCATGGGCTAGCCAGCCGGGCCGCACCTCGCGGCAAAGTGACCCAAAACCACTCTGCCGTGCGCGCACTATGCGCCGCATGCGCGCGAATGGCAAGTGCGAATGCAAGCGCGCCCAGACTTTGTTCGGTTATCCACCCAGAAGGCTTGCACCCAACACTTATGGGCGAGAATACGCGGTGAACTTCGGGGGCCTGCCCGCTTTGCGCAGGCCCTTGTTTTGCTGGCTTTCTGCGTTCAGACCATGACCTCCGCCCTGCACACTTCATCCCTGAAATCGCTGCCGCTCTTGGCGCGCGGCAAGGTTCGCGACAACTACGCCGTTGGCGACGATCGCATTTTGATGATCGCCAGCGATCGCATTTCCGCCTTTGACGTCATCATGGGCGAGCCTATTCCGGGCAAAGGCGTGCTGCTCACGCAAATGGCGCTGTTCTGGTTCGACAAGCTCGCGGGCATTTGCCCCAACCACCTGACTGGCGAGGCGCCCGAGAGCGTCGTCACCGCCGACGAGCTGCCGCAAGTCCAAGGGCGCGCCATGCTGGTCAAACGCCTCAAACCCCTGCCTATCGAAGCGGTGGTGCGCGGTTACCTGGCTGGCAGCGGCTGGAAGGAATACCAGGAAAGCCAATCCGTGTGCGGCGTGGCCTTGCCGCCAGGGCTGAGCAACGCCGCGCGCCTGCCCGAGCCGATTTACACCCCGGCGGCCAAAGCCGCCGTGGGCGAGCATGATGAAAACATCAGCTACGCCCGGACGGTGGAGATGGTGGGCGAGCCGCTGGCCGCGCAAATCCGCGATACCAGCCTGGCCTTGTACAAAAAAGCCGCTGAGCTGGCTTTGGCCAAGGGCCTGATCATTGCAGATACCAAATTCGAATTCGGCCTGGATGCCGACGGCACGCTGACGCTGATGGACGAAGTGCTCACACCCGACAGCTCGCGTTACTGGCCCGCGCAAGAGTACGAAGCGGCCTTCCAGGCCGGTGCAAACCCGCCCAGCTACGACAAGCAATTCGTGCGCGACTGGCTGGAGGCCGTGCGTATCAACGGCCAGCCCTGGAGCAAAACCCCGCCCGCGCCGCGCCTGCCCCAGGAAGTGATTGAAAAAACCGCCGCCAAATACAACGAAGCCATGCAACGCCTGACGAGCTGATCGGCGCGCTGACAGAAAGCAGAAAGGCCCCGCACAGGCATGTCCTTCATCGCCCATCCGCAGTTCATGGAGTTTGCCGATCCGCTGCCGCTCAAAAGCGGCGCGCAGATCGGCCCTTATGGCCTGGCCTATGAAACCTACGGCCAGCTCAACGCCCAGCGCAGCAATGCCGTGCTGGTGTGCCACGCGCTCAACGCCTCACACCATGTAGCGGGCAGCTATGAGGGCCAGCCTAAAAGCGAGGGCTGGTGGAACAACATGATCGGCCCGGGCAAGCCGCTGGATACCAACCGCTTTTTCGTCATCGGCATCAACAATCTGGGCTCCTGCTTTGGCTCCACCGGCCCCATGCACGAAAACCCGGCCACGGGCCGCGCCTGGGGGGCGGATTTCCCTGTCGTCACGGTGGAAGACTGGGTGGCCGCACAAGCGCGCCTGCTGGATGCGCTGGGCATCGAGCAACTGGCCGCCGTCATGGGCGGCAGCCTCGGCGGCATGCAAGCGCTGTCGTGGACGTTGCAATTCCCCCAGCGCATGCGCCACGCCCTGGTCATTGCCAGCGCGCCCAATCTGACGGCGGAAAACATCGCCTTCAACGAAGTCGCGCGGCGCGCCATCGTGACCGATCCGGATTTTCACGGCGGCCATTTCTACGAGCACGGCGCCGTGCCCCGGCGCGGGCTGCGCATTGCCCGCATGGTCGGCCACATCACCTACCTTTCGGACGATGTGATGAACCAGAAATTCGGCCGCCAACTGCGCGAAGGGCTGGATTTGCGCTACAGCACGCAGGACATCGAATTTCAAATCGAAAGCTACCTGCGCCACCAGGCCGACAAGTTCAGCGAATACTTCGACGCCAACACCTATTTGCTCATCACCCGTGCGCTGGATTACTTCGACCCGGCGCGCGACTTCAACGGCGATCTCAGCCTGGCGCTGGCGCGTGCGCAGGCCAAGTTCCTGCTCATCAGCTTCACCACGGATTGGCGCTTTTCCCCTGCGCGCAGCCGCGAAATCGTGCGCGCCCTGCTGGATAACCAGCGCGAGGTCAGCTACGCCGAGATCGACGCCCCGCACGGGCACGACGCCTTTTTGCTCGACGACGCGCGCTACCACAGCCTGGTGGCCGCCTACTTCCAGCGCATTGCGCAAGAGTTGCAAGAGAAGGAGCGCGCATGAGCGACAGCCACACCATGCAGGCCATCGCGCAAATGGTGCCCACGCAATCGCGCGTGCTCGATCTGGGCTGTGGCGACGGCGCCTTGCTGGAATATCTGCAGAAAGAGCGCGCTTGCAGCGGCTACGGCGTGGAGCTCGACGATGCCAAGCTGCTGGCCTGCGTCAAGCGCGGCGTCAACGCCTTGCAAATGAACCTGGATCTGGGCCTGTCCATCTTTGCCGACGACAGCTTCGACGTCGTCCTGCAAATCGACACCTTCCAGCACCTGCGCAACGCCGAAACCATGCTGCGCGAAACCGCCCGCGTGGGGCGCGCCGCCATCATCGCTTTCCCCAACTTTGCGCACTGGGGCAACCGCCTGTCCATCCTGCGCGGGCGCATGCCCGTCACCCGCCGCCTGCCCTACCAGTGGTACGACACGCCCAACATCCGCGTGGGCACGTTCAAGGATTTCGAGATCCTGGCGCGCAAAAACCACCTGCGCATCCGCGACGCTTTCGGCTTGCGCAACGGCCAAGCCGTGCGCATGCTGCCCAATTTGCGGGCCACTACAGCGGTTTTTCACTTGGAGCGCGGCTAAGAGGTCGTCACAATTATTTCAAATCAAAATAAAAATTACTTTATGCATATCATGCCAAAACACGGTATTTTTGTTTCTTTTTGATTTATAAAAATAAACCGCCTGGCGAGAGAGCAGCCTCTCGCCAGGCGGTTTGGCCTTATGTTATAGGCTACTGCGCTTGACTCAATCCTGCGGGCGAATCAGCACATATTGCGCCCAATCGTCACGGCGCACCAACACGCTCAAGGGGCGTTTGGGATTGGCCTTTTGCATCGCTTCGCTGAAAGCCTGGTGATCCAGCACCTCCGTCTGCCCCACCGCCAATATCACATCGCCCGCTTGCAAACCCGCCTGCGCGGCCGCGCCCTGGACGGCCGTGACCCGCACACCGCCGCGCACGCCCAGCTCCTTCTTCTGCGCCTCGCCAAGCGACTGCACCGACAAGCCAAATGCTTCGGCCTTGGCGCTGCCTTGCTTTTCATCACCCTGGCTACGCGGCTGCGCTGCCTCGGCCACTTCACCGATGGTGATGGGCAAATCCACACTCTTGCCGTGGCGGAACACGCGCAAAGCGCTCGCCGTTCCCGGCGCGGTATCGCCCACCAGACGGGGCAAGTCCGACACACTCTCCAACGCCTTGCCATTGAAGTGGGTGATGATGTCGCCAGCCTGCACACCCGCTTTGGCCGCAGGCGAATCAGGCTCCACCGCAGCCACCAGCGCCCCGTTATTGCGGCGCTCCAAACCCAGGGATTCAGCAACGTCCGGATTCACCGGCCCAATGCGCACACCAATACGACCACGCACCACCCGGCCACCACTGCGCAATTGATCGCTCACCTTGATGGCCTCATCAATCGGAATGGCAAACGAAATACCCATGAAGCCGCCAGAGCGCGAATAGATTTGGCTGTTGATGCCAACCACCTCGCCTTGCATATTGAGCAGCGGCCCGCCCGAATTGCCCGGGTTGACGGCCACATCCGTCTGAATAAACGGCAAATAACTGCCCGTATCGCGCTGCTTGGCGCTGACAATGCCGGCCGTCACCGTGTTTTCCAGCCCAAACGGCGAGCCGATGGCCATCACCCACTGCCCCACCTTGAGCTGGTTCACATTGCCAATGCGCACGACGGGCAGGTTTTCTGCCTCGATTTTGATCAACGCCACATCGGTGCGCTCATCCGAGCCAATCACTTTGGCCTTGAACTCACGCTGATCGGTGAGCGTGACCAAAACATCTTCCGAATCCTCCACCACATGGTGGTTGGTCAAGATATAACCATCGGCGCTGATGATGAAGCCCGAACCCACACCGCTGGGCACCACGCGCGATGGCGCATCCGGCCCGCCACGGCGCGGCTGAGGCAGGCCGGGCACAGGAAAGCCGAACTGGCGGAACAACTCCAGCATCTCCTCATCCATGGAGCCACGCCACTGACGCGAAGGCATGCGCGCCGTCGTGCGAATATTGACAACCGATGGCCCCACAGCCTCCACCAAACGCGTGAAATCAGGCAACTGTGCCGCTGCTGACGCCACTGAGCCAGCTACTGGGCCAGCCACTGGCCCGACAACAACAGGCGCTTGTTGTGCATAACCAGCCGTTGCCACCAACGCAGCGCCTGCCACCAGGCCCAGCGCAGCCGTTTTGAGAGAGCCTTTAATTGATGCAGAAGTCATCCACGAATCCTTTTCTTGAAGTGACGAAACAGAGCGCTGAGAAAGCAATGCGAGCAATTGGTTCCGCAAATTGCGTGTGATTTTTCCCAAACCCACCCGCCATTTTGAGAGCCTGTTCAAGATTTCATCGGGGCCAAGCTGCCCGGCGCAAGCAACCACCACAGTCGGCTGCGGCTGAATTCAAAAGGCATAAAAAAGCCCCTCTGATGAGGGGCTTTTGACGCAAACCTTTCTACTGGGCCTGCATGAACGAAGGTATGAGGCCCTCCGTTCAACCGTCCTAGACACACCACAACTGGGAACACGCCCAGTTGTGGTGCGTTTAGTTGGCGCGTTGTTGCAGGGCTTGGCCCACCACTTCGATTTCCACGCGACGGTTTTGCGCGCGGCCTTCGCGGGTCTTGTTGGTAGCCACAGGATCTTTCTCGCCCTTGCCTTCTGCGTAAACGCGGCTGGCTTCGATACCCTTGTTCACCAAGTAGGCCTTCACAGCAGCAGCACGACGCTCGGACAGACCTTGGTTGTACTTGTCGGTACCGACGGAATCGGTGTGCCCCACAGCGATGATCACTTCCATTTGGAAGTTCTGGGCTTGCACGCGGCGTGCCAGCTCATCCAGTTTGGCACGGCCTTCAGGCTTGAGCGTGGACTTGTCGAAGTCGAAGAAAGCGTCGGCCGAGAAAGTCTCTTTCACCCAAACAGGCTCTTGAGGAGCAGGGGCGGGAGCGGGAGGAGGCGTCTGAGCCACGGGAGCCTGAGGCACCAAAGCGCCGTCGCAGCCAACAGCAGCCGTAGCGGGCGTCCAGAAAGCATTGCGCCAGCACAGTTCGTTGGTGCCGTTCACCCAGATCAGCTCGCCAGAGCCGTTTTGCCAGTTGTCGATGACCTTGCCGCCGTCAGCAGCTTGCACTTTGACTTGGCTACCATTGGCAAGAGTTTGCGCGTGTGCAGCGGCTGTTGCGAACGCAGCAGAGGCAAACAAAACCGCCACCATATTGAGTTTCTTCATAGTTCTCCTCTTGGGGAAAGGGCGCAGCCGCGCTGCGAGAGAAAAGGACGCCGTTGGCAGGGGATCCGCACCAAAAACGTTGGATTGATTGTGCCATAGCGGCTTGGATGGCCGCCACAGGCAAACCGCGGCGAGTTGGCACAAAACGCGAATGAGTGGGCCGGATGTTGCGATATAGCTACAGCCCATGGCAGGGCTACAATCTTCCCCTCTATCTGGCAGCTTTCAGGGCGATTTGGTGGCGTAGCCCCACTGATTATTTGCGCGCCCGCTTGTCTTTTGCCGCTCGCTGGCTTCAGCTCGCCATTTCTTTCTCACATGACTGAATTCGCCAAAGAAACCCTGCCCATCAGCCTGGAAGAGGAGATGCGCCGCAGCTACCTGGATTACGCCATGAGCGTGATCGTGGGGCGGGCGCTGCCCGATGCGCGCGATGGCCTCAAGCCGGTGCATCGCCGGGCGCTGTATGCCATGCGCGAGCTGGGCAATGATTGGAACAAGCCCTACAAGAAGTCGGCCCGTATCGTGGGCGATGTGATCGGTAAGTACCACCCGCACGGCGACAGCGCGGTGTACGACACCATCGTGCGCATGGCCCAGCCGTTTTCGCTGCGCCACATGCTGGTGGACGGGCAGGGCAACTTCGGCTCGGTCGATGGCGACAACGCTGCGGCCATGCGTTATACCGAGGTGCGCCTGACCAAGATCGCCCACGAGCTGCTGGCCGACATCGACAAGGAAACCGTGGATTTCGGCCCGAACTACGACGGTTCGGAGCAGGAGCCGTTGGTGCTGCCGGCACGCTTTCCCAATCTGCTGGTCAACGGCTCGGGCGGCATTGCCGTGGGCATGGCCACCAACATCCCGCCGCACAACCTGTCGGAGACCATCAACGCTTGCCTGCACCTGCTGCACAAGCCGGAGGCGGACATCGACGAGCTGATGGAATTCATGCCCGCGCCGGACTTCCCCACCGGCGGCATCATCTACGGCATGAATGGCGTGCGCGATGGCTACCGCACCGGGCGCGGGCGGGTGGTGATGCGCGCCAAGGTGCATTTCGAGGACATCGACCGCGGCCAGCGCCAGGCCATCATCGTCGATGAGCTGCCCTACCAGGTGAACAAAAAGACCTTGCAGGAGCGCATGGCCGAGCTGGTGCACGAGAAAAAGCTCGAAGGCATCAGCCACATTCAGGACGAGTCGGACAAATCCGGCATGCGTCTGGTGATTGAGCTCAAGCGCGGCGAGGTCGCCGAGGTGGTGCTCAACAACCTCTACAAGCAAACCCAGTTGCAGGATACCTTCGGCGTGAACATGGTCGCGCTGATCGACGGCCAGCCACGCCTGTGCAACCTCAAGGATTTGCTGCAAGTCTTTCTGGAGCACCGCCGAGAAGTCGTCACGCGCCGCACGATTTTTGAATTGCGCAAGGCGCGTGAGCGCGGCCACGTGCTCGAAGGCCTGGCCGTGGCGTTGGCCAACATTGATGAGTTCATCCGCATCATCCGCGAGTCGCCCACGCCGCCGGTGGCCAAAGCCGAGTTGATGGCGCGCAGTTGGGACAGCCAGATCGTCAAGCAAATGCTCACCCGCGCGCGTGAGGACGGCAGCGTGGTCAACGCCGACGACTACCGCCCCGAATCGCTGGGCCGCCAGTACGGCCTGGGGCGCGATGGGCTGTACCGCCTCTCCGAAGTGCAGGCCGAGCAAATCCTGGCCATGCGCCTGGCGCGCCTGACCGGGTTGGAGCAGGACAAGATAGTGGCCGAGTACAAAGAGGTCATGGCGCAGATCGAAGACCTGCTGGACATCCTCGCCAAGCCCGCGCGCGTGGCCGCCATCATTGGCGAGGAGCTGGCCGCTATCAAAACCGAGTATGGCGAGACCAAGCTGGGCGCGCGCCGCAGCCAGATCGAATACAGCGCGCAGGATCTCTCCACCGAAGACCTCATCACCCCCACCGACATGGTGGTCACGCTCAGCCACACCGGCTACATCAAGAGCCAGCCGCTGTCAGAATACCGCGCGCAGCGCCGTGGCGGGCGCGGCAAGCTGGCGGCCAGCACCAAAGAGGACGACTGGATCGACCAGCTCTTCATCGCCAACACGCACGACTACATCCTGTGCTTTTCCGACCGTGGGCGGCTGTACTGGCTCAAGGTCTGGGAAGTGCCCGAGGGCTCGCGCGGCTCGCGCGGTCGCCCCATCGTCAACATGTTCCCGCTCGAAGACGGCGAAAAAATCACCGTCGTGCTACCGCTCACGGGCGATGCGCGCACCTTCCCCGAGCACCTCTACGTCTTCATGGCCACGGCCAAGGGCACGGTGAAGAAAACCGCGCTGGCCGAGTTCAGCAACCCGCGCAAGAAAGGCATCATCGCCGTCTCGCTCGACGAGGGCGACTTCCTCATCGGCGCGGCGCTGACCGATGGCGCGCACGATGTGATGCTGTTCTCCGACGGCGGCAAGGCCGTGCGCTTTGACGAAAACGACGTGCGCCCGCTGGGCCGCAACGCCCGTGGCGTGCGCGGCATGAACCTGGAGGAAGGCCAGCGCGTGATTGCCATGCTGGTGGCCCAGGCCGAAGGCGACCCCAGCGCGCAAAGCGTGCTCACCGCCACCGAAAACGGCTATGGCAAGCGCACCGCCATTGCCGAATACACCCGCCACGGCCGTGGCACCAAGGGCATGATCGCCATCCAGCAATCGGAGCGCAACGGCAAGGTCGTTGCCGCCACGTTGGTTGGCCCCGAGGACGAAATCATGCTCATCACCGACACCGGCGTGCTGGTGCGCACCCGCGTGGCGGAAATCCGCGAGCTGGGCCGCGCCACCCAGGGCGTGACGCTGATCGCGCTGGACGAAGGCGCCAAGCTCAACGGCCTGCAACGCATCGTCGAAAACGATGCCAACGGCGAGCGTGACGAGCGCGGCGAGACGTGCGAAAGCGAGGGCCAGGGCGCCGCATCCCCGCCGTCGGCAGAGGGCCATGCTGGCGCTGCTGCACCCAATGCCGCTGGCGACGACGAGGCCAGCGCCCCCGAAGAAGGCGGCAGCGCCTGATGCGCTTGGGAGCGATGCCAAGGCCGGGGCCGCTGGCCTTGGCCGCCCCTGCCGCATAGGCCGCCCCTCCCCCCACGCACCCCGTTCAGGCCATGTACCAGCCGCGTCACTTCCAGCACAACGACACTGCCGCGCTGCACGCCTTGATGCAGGCGCAGCCGCTGGCCACCTTGGTCACTCTGGCCCAAGGCGGCGCGCTGGAGGCCAACCACATCCCCTTGCACCTGAGCGCCGAAGAGGGCGAGCTGGGCGTGCTGCGCGGCCACATCGCCAAGGCCAACCCGCTGTGGCGCGAGCACCCTGAAGGGGCCCAGGCGCTGGTGATTTTTCAAGGCCCGCAGGCTTACGTCAGCCCCGCGTGGTACGCCACCAAGGCCGAGACCGGCAAAGTCGTGCCCACCTGGAACTACCTGGCCGTGCACGCCTGGGGCGCGCTGCGCGTGGTGCGCGATGCCCATTGGCTGATGCAGCAAGTGCAGGCGCTGACGCAGCAGCAGGAAGCCGCGTTTGCCCAGCCCTGGCAAGTGGGCGATGCGCCGGCGGACTACATCGACGCCATGCTGCGCGCCGTGGTCGGCATCGAAATTCGCATCACCCGCCTGCAAGGCAAATGCAAGGCCAGCCAGAACCAGCCCGAAGCCAACCGGCAAGGCGTCATCGCCGGGCTGCGCGCCAGCGGCGCGGCAACGGATCAGGCCATGGCCCACGAGATGGCCCAATTGATGGAAAGAGAAAGGAGCGCACCCCATGCCCCATGACGTTTACGACGCCGCCCGCAACCGTTATCTCGACGTCGGCGATGCCCGCCTGTTCGTCACCGAAGCGGGCGCGCCCGACGGCGAGCCTGTGCTGCTGCTGCACGGCGGCCTGGGCGATGTGTACGACTTCAAATCCATCGTGACGGGCCTGCCGCAGCACCTGCGCCTGATCGCGCTGGAATTGCGCGGCCAAGGGCGCTCCAGCCGCGGCACGGCGCCTTTGAGCTACGCGCAATACCAGGCCGATGTGCTGGCCGTGCTCGATCACATGCAGATCGCCAGCGCCCACCTGCTGGGCTTTAGCGATGGCGGCATCATCGGCTACCGGCTGGCGGCGCAAAACCCGCAGCGCGTGCGGGCGCTGGCCACTATTGGCTCGCAATGGCGACTGCTGCCCGATGACCCCTGCATTCCCATCTTCCAAGGGCTGACGCGGCAGCAGTGGCAAAGCCTGTTCCCCAGCGCCGTTGCCCGCTACGAAGCGGGCAACCCCCAGCCCGACTTCGACGCTTTGCTGGAAGAAGTCAAGGCGCTGTGGCTGGATGCCGACCCCGCCACCGGCTACCCCGGTGACATGGTCGAGCACATCGCCGTGCCCACGCTGCTGATTTGCGGCGATCGCGACCCCTTCATGCCCGTGAGCGAAGTGCAGGCCTTGCGCGAGCGCATTACCGGCGCAAACGCAGGCGTGTTCATCCTGCCCTTTGCCGACCACGCCGCGCATGCGCAGGCCAGGGCCGTCTTTTTGCCTGCCGTCAACGCCTTTCTGAGCGCCCCCGACGCCCCGGCGCTGCGGTAGGCGCTCCAGTCGCATAATTTGGCCTTTGGTTCTGGCGCCGCGTTCTTGAGCGCCTCTTTACTACAAATCAAAAGAAACAAAATACCCTTGTTTCGGCATGTCATGCATTAAATTTCATTTACATTTGATTTGTAAATGAATCACCATTGCCGCCTGCTTGCCGTTTGTTTTCACTGCCTGCCATCATGTCCACCCCTTCCGCCCTTGCCCCCCGCCCCTACAACTTCTCCGCCGGCCCGGCCGTGCTGCCTGAAGAAGTCCTGCAAACCGCCGCCGCCGAAATGCTCGACTGGCACGGCAGCGGCATGGGCGTGATGGAGATGAGCCACCGCGGCCCCGAGTTCATCGCCATCTATGAAAAAGCCGTGCGCGATCTGCGCACGCTGCTGGCCGTGCCCGAGCATTTCAAAATCCTGTTCATGCAAGGCGGTGGCCTGGGCGAAAACGCCTTCGTGCCGCTGAACCTCTCGCGCGGCGGCGTGGTGGATGTGGTCGTCACCGGCGGCTGGAGCCAGAAATCCCTCAAGGAAGCGGCCAAATACGCCACCGCCCGCTGCGCCGCCAGCGGCGAGGCAGGCGGCTTTACCGCCATCCCCGACCCGGTCACCTGGCAGATCAGCCCCGATGCGGCCTATCTGCACATTTGCAGCAACGAAACCATCCACGGCGTGGAGTTCCACGAGCTGCCCGATCTGGCCGCGCTGGGCGCGGACATTCCGCTGGTGATCGACTGCTCCTCGCACATCGCCTCGCGCCCCATCGACTGGAGCCGCGTTGGCCTGGCCTTTGCCGGGGCGCAGAAAAACCTCGGCCCCTCGGGCCTGACCATCGTCATCGTGCGCGAGGATTTGATCGGCCACGCCCTGCCCATTTGCCCCAGCGCCTTCGATTACGCCACCGTCGCCAAGAACGACTCCATGTACAACACCCCGCCCACCTGGGGCATTTACGTCGCCGGGCTGGTGTTCGACTGGGTGCTGCGCCAGCAAGAAGGCGATTTGACGGGCCTGGCCGCCATCGAGGCGCGCAACATCCGCAAGGCCGGCAAGCTGTACGACTTTCTGGACGCCAGCAGCTTTTACCGCTGCCCTGTGCAGCCCGCCGCACGCTCGCGCATGAACGCGCCGTTCTTTTTGGCCGATGAAAGCCGCAATGCCGATTTCCTCGCCGGGGCCAAGGCGCGCGGATTGCTGCAGCTCAAAGGCCATCGCTCCGTGGGCGGCATGCGCGCCAGCCTTTACAACGCCATGCCCGAGGCAGGCGTGGATGCGCTGATTGCCTACCTGCGCGACTTCGAGCAAACCAGCGCCTGACCCCATCCACCGCCTGCCCTGTCATGACAACCAGCCACAACACCCCGCCCTCCCCCGAACCTGTTGCCACACCCGAGCTGCTGGCGCTGCGCCAACGCATTGATGCACTCGATCGCCAACTGCTCGAAACCCTCAACGAGCGCGCCAAAGTCGCGCAAGAGGTCGGCGAGCTGAAGAAGAAAGAAGGCACCACGTTCTTTCGCCCCGACCGCGTCGCCCAGGTCATCAGCAAAATCACCAACGCCAACCCCGGCCCGCTCAAAACCGCCCACGTGGCGGGCATCTGGCGCGAAATCACCTCCGCCTGCCTGGCGCTGGAATCGCCCCAGCGCGTGGCCGTGCTCGGGCCAACGGGCACCTTCTGCGAGCAAGCCGCGCTGGAATACTTCGGCGGCGCGGCCGATTTCGTGTACTGCAACAGCTTCGATGAAGTCTTCCACGTCACCCTCTCAGGCAACGCCCAGTTTGGCGTGGTGGGGCTGGAGAACTCCAACGAAGGCATGGTCACCCGCACGCTGGATTTGCTGCTGCAATCGCCCGTGCACATGGTGGGCGAGGTCAGCCTGCAAGTGCGCCACAACCTGCTGCGCCTGCGTGAAGATGCCGAGGGCATCGAAGCCGTGCTGGCCCACCCCCAGGCCCTGGCGCAATGCCACGCCTGGCTGGCCAAGCACCTGCCCCATGCCGAACGCCGCCCCGTCTCCAGCAATGCCGAAGGCGCGCGCCTGGCCGCCACCAACCCCGCCTGGGCGGGCTTGGCCAGCGCCCGCGCTGCCGCGCAATTTGGCTTGCACATCGTTGCCCCCGCCATTCAGGACGATGCCCACAACCGCACGCGCTTTGCCATCATCACCCTGCCGCAAACCATGGCCATGCCCGAGCCCAGCGGGCGCGATGCCACCAGCCTGGTCATCGCCGTGCCCAACCGCCCCGGCGCGGTGCACGATTTGCTGGAACCGCTGAAAAAGCACGGCGTATCCATGACGCGCTTTGAATCGCGCCCCGCGCGCACCGGCCAGTGGGAGTATTACTTCTATATCGACCTGGACGGCCACCCCCAGCAGCCCCACGTCGCCGCCGCGCTGGAGGAGCTGAAAAACCTCAGCGCCTTCTTCCGCCTGCTGGGCGCTTACCCCATCAAAAGCTGATCACGGCATTCATTCACACCCACACATCTATGGCAAAAAAATACAACCAGCTAGGGCTGATTGGCTGCGGGCTGATGGGCGGCTCCCTGGCCCTGGCGCTGAAAAAAGAGGGATTGGTCAAGAAAGTGGTGGGCTACAGCAAATCACCCACCACCACCACGCTGGCGCGCCAGCTCGGCGTCATCGACATCGAGGCCAGCTCCGCCATACAAGCCTGCGCGGGCGCAGATCTGATCGTGCTGGCCGTGCCCGTGGCCGCCTCGGGCGAGATGTTCAAAACCATCCGGCAGTTCGTGCACCCCCATGTGCTGACCATGGATGTCGGCTCAACCAAGAACGACGTGGTGCTGGCCGCCGAGAAACACCTGGGCTGGGGCGCCCAGTACTTCGTGCCTGCCCACCCCATCACCGGCAAAGAGCGCTCGGGCGTGGAGCACGCCGATGCCATGCTGTATTACGGCGCCAAAGTCGTGCTCACCCCCACGCCTGCCACCGATTTGGATCATGTGCAACGCGCCCAGGAACTGTGGACGGCGCTGGGCAGTGACGTGCGCATCATGTCGCCGCAAGAGCACGACGCGGCGCTGGCCGCCGTCAGCCATCTGCCGCACCTGCTGGCCTTTGCCTACGTCAACAGCCTGCTGGGCCAACCCCACAGCGACAGCCTGCTGCGCCTGGCCGGGCCGGGCTTTCGGGATTTCACCCGCATCGCCGCCAGCGACCCCGCCCTCTGGCGCGACGTGCTGCTGGCCAACCGCACCGAAATCACCGGCCAACTGCGCCACATGGTGCTGGCCATCCAGGAATTCCAGCGCGCCCTGCACAGCGAAGACGCCGAAGCGCTGGAGCAGCTCATCCAGAAAGCCAGCCAGGCCCGCAACGACTGGCGCAAGCACTCGGCTTGAGGCTCGGACGCCGCCCCTCAACAATACAAATCAAAAATAAAAACCACTTCAATACCAACATGCCGAAATAGGCATGATTTATTTCCTTTGAAATAAAAATGCCCGTTCAAAAACGGGCATTTTTTAGCTATCCGAAACCCTGAGCCGCAGCCTGAGCAGTCACTGTGCCGGGCGGTAATACGTCCTGCCGTTGTACTGGTAGGGCTGATAGCCCTGCGGATAGGGCTGTTGGTACTGCGGCTGATACTGCGGCTGTTGGTAATACGGCTGCGGGGCATACACCGGCGGCGGCGTGTAAGTGGGCTGCACATACACCGGCTGCACGGGCGGGGCCACGTAGCCCGGCGTCGCACTGGGCGCCACCGGCGGGGTTTGCGACTGCGAAAGCGCGTAACCCAAAATCCCCCCGACCACCGCCGCGCCTGCGGCAATCTCCGCATTGCGATCGCGGCGGCGCTTGCGCTCACGCTCGCTCTCGCTGCGGCGGTATTGCTCAAAACGCTCGTAGCTGTTGCGGTCGTAGCTGTAGTGATGCAGGTCGTTGGTGTGGCGCTCATACGAGCTATAGGGGCGCACGTAAGGGCGATACTCCGCATCGCCATACTGCGCGGTGGCCGAGCCGGCCAAAACCAAAGCGCCACAGGCCAAAGCCAGGCGAGTCGTGCTGGAACGCATGGGTAATAACTCCTCAAAAAAACAGCCTGCCGCAGCGGCAAGCCCAAAATCACAACAAACATCAAGGCAGCAGCGCTGCCAACGCAAGCAGCTTAGGCGGCCTGTGTAAAGCGCGCATATCGCAAGCCAAAGGCGGCGTTTCGCTGCGGTTTCACTCCAGTTTCGCGCACGCAGCGCTTGCGCCCTGACACGCAAGCGCCTACAACGCCCCACCAGCGCCCAGGCTGACACATGCGACCCACTCGCGCGGGCACGGATAATCACCGCCCATGGCACTCATCACCCTTTTGAATACCCAACTGGCCTTTGGCGACGTGGCCTTGCTCGACGGCGCGGATTTCTCCGTCGAAGCAGGCGAGCGCATCGCCCTGATCGGCCGCAACGGCGCGGGCAAATCGTCGCTGCTGAAAATCATGGCCGGGCTGGCCCAGGCCGATGATGGCCAAATCCAGGTGCAAAGCGGCGTGCGCATGGCCTATGTGCCCCAGGAGCCCGAGCTGGCGCCCGAGCACACCGTGTTCGAAGCCGTTTCTGCAGGCCTGGCCGACGTCATCGCCCTGCGCGAGCGCTACCTGCGCCATGCGCCCGAGGACGATCTGGACGCGCTGCAATCGCAAATCGAAGCCCAGGGCGGTTGGACTTGGGAGCAGCGCGTGCAGGAAACCCTCGCCCGCCTGCGCCTGGAGCCGCAAGCGCGCATTGGCGCCCTCTCCGGCGGCAACAAAAAGCGCGTGGCGCTGGCCCAGGCCCTGGTGACACAGCCCGATGTGCTGCTGCTCGATGAGCCGACCAACCACCTCGATCTGGACTCCATCGCCTGGTTGGAGGAATTGCTGCTGGGCTTTGGCGGCAGCATCGTCGTCATCACCCACGACCGCGCCTTTCTCGACCGCATCGCCACGCGCGTGGTCGAACTCGACCGCGGCCGCCTGCGCTCCTACCCCGGCAACTACAGCCAATACCGCGCACTCAAGGAGCAACAGCTCGCGCAAGAGGCGGTGGACAACGCCAAGGCCGACAAACTCCTGGCGCAAGAGGAAATCTGGATCCGCAAAGGCGTGGAAGCGCGCCGCACCCGCAGCGCCAGCCGCGTCGCCCGCCTGCACGCGCTGCGCCAGCAACGCGCCGAGCGCCGCACCGCCCTGGGCAAGGTGCGCATGGACATCGACCGGGGCGAGGCCAGCGGCAAAATCGTCGCCGAGCTTACCCAGGTCAGCAAAGCCTTTGGCGACAAGCGCCTGATCCACCGGCTGGACACCACCATCCTGCGCGGCGACAAAATCGGCCTGCTTGGCCCCAACGGCGCGGGCAAATCCACGCTGCTCAAGCTCATCCTCGGCGAGCTTGCGCCCGATGAAGGCCACATCCGCCAAGGCGCCAACCTGCGCATCGCCTACTTCGACCAAATGCGCGACGCGCTCGACCCCGATGCCACGCTGGAGGACTTCATCAGCCCGGGCAGCGAATGGATTGAAATCGGCGGCCAGCGCAAGCACGTCAAAAGCTATCTGGGCGATTTTCTGTTCTCGCCCCGGCGCGCGCTCTCGCCCATCCGCTCGCTCTCGGGCGGCGAGCGCAACCGCCTGTTGCTGGCGCGCCTGTTCGCCCAGCCCGCCAACGTGCTGGTGCTGGACGAGCCCACCAACGATCTGGACATCGAAACCCTGGAGCTGCTCGAAGAACTGCTGCAAACCTACGAAGGCACGGTCTTTCTCGTCAGCCACGACCGCGCTTTTGTGGACAACGTCGTCACCCAAATCCTCGCCGCCGAAGGCGACGGCCTCTGGCGCGAATACGAAGGCAACGTGCAAGACTGGCTGCTGCAATCGCAACGCAGCCGCGAGCTGGCCGCCCAGCGCCAGGCGCAGCAAGCCGCCCCCGCCAACCCACCTGCTGCATCATCGAAGCCTGCGCCAGCGCCCGCCCGCGCCGAGAGCCCAAACGCCACCGCCTCGCCCGCCAAACGCAAGCTCAGCTACAAAGAGCAGCGCGAACTGGACGCCCTGCCCGCGCACATCGAGGCGCTGGAGGCCGAGCAAGCGCGCATCCACGCCGAACTGGCCGACGGCAGCCTGTACGCCAGCGACCACCAAAAAGCCGCCGCCCTGGCCGAACGCGCCGCCGCCATTGAGGACGAATTGCTGCAAGCGCTGGAGCGCTGGGAGGCGCTGGGGGGATAAGCCCCTTCTCATCTCCTGCTGCCACCTTGTACCGCCTTTCACGCCGCCTTTCGCACCGCCCGCCGAGACAAAAGCCCCATGCCGAAAACCGCCCCGCCAGCCGTTGGCCCAGCCGCCTTCGCCTTCAGCGCCATCGCCGCGCTGGGGGCGCTGGCCCCGCTCGCCCATGCGCAAAACGACACCACCGCCTACACCGCCTGCCTGGAGAAAGCCGCCAGCGTCACCGCCGACGCCCTCGATTGCATGGCCCAAGAGCTGAAGGTGCAAGACAGCCGCCTCAACCAAGCCTTGCACCAGTATCTGGAGGGGCTGGGCCAGGCGCGCCAAACGCAATTTCGCCAGGTGCAAACCCTTTGGCAGCAATACCGCGACGCCCAATGCCACTTCTACCTGACCCCCGACGGCGGCAGCCAGGCGCGCCTGACGGCCAGCGAATGCCTGCTCAGCGAAACCGCCCAGCGCGTGGAGCTGCTGCGCGCACTCATCCAGGAACAAGAGCTGGCGCCCGACTCCGAGCGCCAACCTGAGGCCCACCCCGCCACACAGGCCGCGGCCGAACCAGCCCCCAATTGAGCTTGCGGCTGGAAACCTCCTTTATACTCCAAATCAAAAGGAAAATAAATTGCCTTGTTTCGGCATGATGGTATTCAAATCAATTTTCTCTTGATTTGAATTGCCCAGCAGATGACGGCGCAGCTCTGCGCTTACAGGCTTTTGCGCAAATTGGCGGGCGCAATGCGCAGAGCTTCGCGGTATTTGGCTACCGTGCGGCGCGCGCATTCGATGCCCTGGGTTTTGAGCAGCTCGGAAATCTGGTTGTCCGACAGCGGCTTTTGCGGGTTTTCTGCCGCCACAAGCTGCTTGATGAGCGCACGCACGGCGGTGCTGGAGGCGCTGGCGCCCGAGTCCGTCTCCAGCCCCGAGCCGAAAAAATGCTTGAGTTCAAAGGTGCCGTGCGGCGTATCCATGTATTTGGCGGTGGTCACGCGCGAGACGGTCGATTCATGCATGCCCAGCTCCTCGGCCACCTCGCGCAGCACCAAGGGGCGCATGGCCACTTCACCGTGCTGGAAGAAAGCCTGCTGGCGCTGCACGATGACTTTGGCCACACGCAAGATGGTGTCAAAGCGCTGCTGGATGTTTTTGATGAACCAGCGCGCTTCCTGCAAATGCTGCTGCAAGGGCGCGCCTTCAGCGCCGCTGCGGCGCAGGGCGCTGGCGTAGGCCTCGTGGATGCGCAGCCGGGGCATGACGTCGGGGTTGAGCCGCACTTCGAACTCGCCCTGCCGACCGCGCGCGCCCGGCGCGGGGCGCACGATGACATCGGGCACGATGAGGTTGCGCTCCACATCAGCAAAGCGCCGCCCGGGCTTGGGTTCGAGCCGCGCAATCAGCGCCAGCGCCTGGCGCACCGGCTCGGGCTGGGCATGCAGCAGCGCGCAAAGCTGGCGCACATCGCGCCGCGCGATCAGCTCCAGCGGCTGCGCGCACAGGCTGCGCGCCAGCGCCAGCACGGCCATGTCCCCGGCGTAGTCCTCTGAGCGCTCCAGCGCGCGGATTTGCAGTTGCAGGCATTCGGCCAGATCGCGCGCGCCTACGCCCGCAGGCTCCATGGTGTGCAGCAGATTGAGCGCGAGCTGGAAATGGTGCAGCAGCTCGTCCACCTCTTCCAGGCTGCGCGCCAGGGGCAGGACCAGGTCCTCCAGCGTGTCTTCCAGATAGCCGTCTTCATTGAGCGATTCGATGAGAAAGTCCAGCGCGGCCCGGTCGGTGGGCGAGAGGAAGAATTCCCCGGCCTGCTGGTGCAAGAAGTCGCTCAGCGAGATGTGCGCGCCACGGATGTCGGCGGCATCCACATCGGCATCGCCGCCGCCCTGGCCGCGCGGCGGGGCGTCGCCCCCCCATTCATCGTCGTTGGGGGAAATGTCCAGCGAGCCATCGCCATCCCAATCGGCAGGGGCATCGGCCAAGGCCTGGCCTTCGGCCTCGTGGGCAGCGGCGGCCTCATCGCCAGCGTCGTCGCCGAAGGCCTCGCGCTCCAGCGCTTTTTCTCCGCTGGGCACGGGCGCATCGGCGGCGCTCAAGCCGAATTCTTCGCGCTCGGCGCGCTCCTCGCCCTCTTGCAGTTCCAAAAAAGGGTTGACCTCCAGCATGTGCTCGACTTCTTGCTGCATCTCCAGCGTGGAGAGCTGCAACAGCCGAATGGACTGCTGAAGCTGGGGCGTGAGCGCCAGGTTCTGCGAAGTCTTGAGGGAGACGCCGAGCTTCATGGCACGCTGCCTCGCTTCACATGCGGAAGTTCTCGCCCAGATAGACGCGGCGCACGTCGGGGTTCTCGATGATCTCCTGCGCCGGGCCTTGCGCCAGCACGGAGCCTTCGCTGATGATGCAGGCGCGATCGCAAATGCCCAGGGTTTCGCGCACGTTGTGGTCGGTAATCAG
The DNA here is from genome assembly GCF_003703475.1 of Allofranklinella schreckenbergeri. Lineage (GTDB taxonomy): Bacteria > Pseudomonadota > Gammaproteobacteria > Burkholderiales > Burkholderiaceae_C > Lampropedia > Lampropedia schreckenbergeri. Next base: position 115,876 of record NZ_RDQM01000007.1, read on the forward strand.
CACGCCAATGCCGCGCTCTTTGAGAAATGCAATGCTGCGCTGGATTTCCATGACCGCGATGGGATCCACGCCCGCAAAAGGCTCATCCAGCAAGATAAAGCGCGGCTGCGTCGCCAACGCCCGCGCAATTTCCACGCGCCTGCGCTCACCGCCCGAGAGCGCAGGCGCAGGCGTGCTGCGCAAATGCTCCACCCGCAGCTCGCCCAGCAAACGCTCCAGCCGCGCATCGACTTCCGCGCGCGATAGCGCCTTGCCCTGCGCATCGACTTGCAGCTCCAGCACCGCGCGCACGTTTTCCTCCACCGTCAAACGGCGAAAAATGGAAGCCTCCTGCGGCAAGTAGGACAAGCCCAGGCGCGAGCGCTTGTGAATGGGCATATCGGCAATGGAATGGCCGTCGATGAAGATATCGCCACCATCGCTGCGCACCAGGCCGACGATCATGTAAAACGACGTCGTCTTGCCAGCGCCATTGGGGCCAAGCAAGCCCATCACTTCACCATTGACGACATCCAGGGACACGTCCTTGACGACCTTGCGCCCGCCATAACTTTTCTGCAAATGGCGCACTTGCAGGCTGGAAACACCCTTGGCCTGCCGATCGGCGGCGCTGATCTCTGCACTTTGGAGCGATACCACCATCGCCGCCTCACTGGCCTTGCAAGCGGCTGCTCGGCTGAAGCGCCGCACCGCCTGCGCCTCCCGCCCCCTGTGCGCTGGTGCCCGAAGCGGTTGATGCGCCAATCACCGCGCGCACACGGCCCGAGCCGCCCTGCCCGGCCTTGCGGGCGCCATCCACCGTGAACACGCCTGTGGTGTTGTTGTAAACAATCACCGCGCCATCGATTTCGTCATTGAGGCGCCCGGCCTGCAAGCGCCGCAACTCGGCTTTGCCTATGAGTTTGACTTGATCTGCCTTGCTGTCGTACTCGATACGCCCAGCCTGCGCCTCCACCACCTCCACAGGCGCGCCTTTGGGCGTATCGCGCTGCTGGCGGAAAAAAGCGCGGCGGCCGCCTGAGGCTTCCACCGTGCCGAACTGGCTGCCATCGGCGCGCTGCTGCACCGTGAGCTTGTCGCCTTTGAGCACGATGGTGCCTTTAGTCACCACCACATTGCCGGAAAACACCGTCACCTGGGCCGCATCATCGTGGCGCAGCCCATCGGCCTCGACATTCATGGGTTGATTGCGGTCGCTGGCCAAGGCCAGCGCGTTTGACGCCATGGAACAGGCTGCGGCGAGTACCGCCAGGGAGATCCAGAGTTTCTTCATCACGGCACGATTCTTGCTTTGGGAAATGGTTCAACGATTCTAGCCCGCATGGGCTGGCCCTGTACACAGGGCAGGCGGTGGCGCGGCAAAACGCCAACACACCAGCGCAGCGCAAAAAAAACCCCGCTGGGAAGCGGGGTTAAAAGGGTCTTGGATAGTTCTCGCAATTTCAAACGATTCCCTTCAGGATTCGCCTATGGAATGAACTCATGCGCTGTAGCCGCCGACTCGCGGCTGGGGCCAATTGTATCGCAAATTGCTCGGATTTTGCATTTAGTCCACATCTTGCCTCTTTTTCAGCCATCTTGGTGACGAACTGCCTGCGCAAAGGTATTGATCAAGGGCCGCAATTGGGCCTGCTTCAGGCGCAGCGCCGCTTGATTGACGACCAGTTGAGAGCTGATTTCCATGATGGTCTCCACCTCTTTCAAGCGATTGGCGCGCAAAGTATTTCCAGTGGAAACCAAATCCACAATCGCATCGGCCATGCCCGTCAGCGGTGCCAGTTCCATACTGCCGTAGAGCTTGACCAAATCCACGTGCACGCCTTTGCGGGCAAAAAATTCGCGTGCAATGCCTGTGTATTTGGTCGCCACGCGCAGCCGCGCGCCGCGGCGCACGACGTTGTGGTAATCGAAATGCTCAGGCGTCGCCACGCTGACGCGGCAGCGCCCAATGCGCAAATCCAATGGTTGAAACAGGCCCTGGCCACCATGTTCAATCAGCACATCTTTACCCGCTACGCCCATGTCTGCGCCGCCAAACTGCACATAGGTTGGCACATCGCTGGCCCGCACGAGCACAACGCGCACGTCCTCGCGGTTGGTGGGCAAAATCAACTGGCGGGATTTTTCCGGGTCTTCAAGCACTTGGATGCCAGCCGCTGCCAGTAGCGGCAAAGTTTCTTCGAAGATGCGCCCTTTGGACAGGGCTAGTGTGATCATGGCGTTCTCTGAAAAGGGTGGGTGAACGAGGCGCGGATTCTAGAGCGTGTCAGGGACTGTGCCGCCCTCACGCCAGCCCCGACAAAGGGGCCAGAAAGCCCGCATGCATTGGCGTTTTCCACAAAAAACCGCCGCAGCGGCAATCCACTGCGGCGGTTTGGGACTTTTCAATGGTTTAGAGCGTGTGATGCACTTTCCGCCCCCCGCGAGAGCGCCCCGACGTGTGCAGTGCAAAGCGCTGGCCCCGCCGCAGCCTGGCGGGCTGCAAGGGGGCGGCAACGCCGCAATGCGCATGCCGGGGCGCTTCTCCCTTCGGGCTGGCCCCAAAACCATGCACTCGCCGCGTTGGCCCGCTTGCCAAGGCAATCAGCCTTGGCGGCGCGCGCCGCCTTGCGATTACACGGTTTTGGGGCCAGCGCGGGGGAGCGCAAAGTGCATAACACGCTCTAGATCAAAGGCTCCCAGAGCCTGTTTGGCGTGCGCGCTCGGCGTCGTCCATCAGCTCGTACCACATGGCGTTGAGCACGGCCAGGGCGGCGGCCAGCGGCAGGCCCAGCATCCAGGCGAAATACCACATTGTGAGTTCCTTTCAAAAATGGTTGATTCGGTGTTGGGCCGCGCTCAGTAGATGGCGTGGCCTTTTTCGTCGTCCACGTCCGCGTTGCGCACCTTGCCGCGCATGACGGAGTACACCCAGCTGGTGTAAGCCAGCACGATGGGCAGGAAGATGAGGGTGACCACCAGCATGATGAACAGCGTCATGTGGCTGGAGGACGAATCCCACACCGTCAGGCTGGCCGCCAAGTTGGAGCTGGAGGGCAGGATGAAGGGGAACATGGACACGCCCACGCTGAGGATGATGCCGGCGATGCCCACGCCGCTGGCCAGCAGGGCGAGGATTTCGCGACGAGCAGCCAACATCAGCGCAGCCAGCGCGAAGCCGACGATGCCCAATGCAGGCACCAGCCACAGCACGGGGGCTGCAGCATAGTTGGCAAACCAAGCGCCGCCATCCACCACCACGGTTTTGTACAGCGGGTTGGAGGGGCCGTTGACCACCACCTCGCTGGTGATGCGGTAACCCTCCACACCCTTGGCCAGGTACAGGCCCAGCAGCGCGAACAGCACGGCGCTGCCGATGGCGCAAGCGATACCCCATTGGCGCACGCGCTGTTGCACGGGGCCTTCGGTCTTCAGTTGCAGCCAGGTGGCGCCGTGGCAGGTGAGCATGAGCACGGAGAGCACGCCCGCCAGCAGCGCGAAGGGGTTGAACAGCGCCCAGAACGAGCCTTCGTAGTGGATTTGCATGTCCGGCTCAATGCGGAAGGGCACGCCTTGCAGCACGTTGCCCATGGCCACGCCGAACACCAGCGAAGGCACAAGGCCGCCGATGAACAGCATCCAGTCCCAGCGGTTACGCCAGGCGCTGTCCTCCACCTTGCTGCGGAACTTGAAACCCACGGGTCGCAAAATCAGCGCAAACAAAATGGCGAACATGGCCAGGTAAAAGCCGGAGAAGGACACGGCGTAAAGCTGCGGCCAGGCAGCGAAGATGGCGCCGCCAGCCAGAATCAGCCAAACCTGGTTGCCTTCCCACACGGGGCCGACGGTGTTGATGACCACGCGGCGCTCGGTATCCGTCTTGGCCACGAAGGGCAACAGCGTGCCCGTGCCCAGGTCAAAGCCGTCGGTGACGGCAAAGCCCACCAGCACCACGCCCAGCACCAGCCACCAGATGACGCGCAGGACTTCGTAATTCAGTAGTTCATGCAAGATCATGCGGACTCTCCAGCAGCAGTACGAGGGGTCAAAGAAGGGGCGGCGGCGTGGCCCGCGGGTGCGGGCGACAAATCGCCGGGCAAGGCTTGCAGCTCACGCGCATCGGGGCCTTTGCGGATGGCCGCCAGCATCAGCTTCATCTCGATGATGAGCAGCACGGTGTAGATGGCCACAAAGCCCAGCATGGTCAGCAGCACGGTTTTGGCGCCCAGGTTGGAGACGGCCACGGCCACCGGCAGCACGCCTTCGATGGCCCAGGGTTGGCGGCCGAACTCGGCCACGAACCAGCCGCACTCGGCGGCAATCCAGGGCAGCGGGATGGACCACACGGCCACTTTCAGCAGCCAGGGGTGGGCATCGAGGCGGCGGCGCGCCGAGAGCACGAAGAAGGTGGCCGTCAGCACGATGAAGAAAAAGCCCAGGCCGACCATGATGCGGAAGGTCCAGAACAGCGGCGCGACCTGCGGCACGGTGTCCCAGGCGGCCTGTTCGATCTGCGCGGCGCTGGCCTGGCGCGGATCGTCCACATAGCGCTTGAGCAGCAGGGCGTAGCCCAGGCGGTCGCTGTGCGCCTCGAACTGCTCCATCAGCGCCTGCGGCGCTTGCTTGCCGTTGAGGGCGCGGATTTGCTCCAGCGCGTCATAGGCAATCAGGCCGTTGCGGATGTGCTGCTGCGCGGAGGCCACCAAATCCTTGATGCCGGGGATTTGCGTATCCAGGCTGCGCGTGCCGATCAGGCCCATGACCCAGGGGATGTGGATGGCGTAGTGCGTCTTGCGCGCCTCCTGATCGGGCAGGCCCACCACGGTGAAGGAGGCGGGCGCAGGCTCGGTCTCCCACATGCCTTCGATGGCGGCCAGCTTCATGCTCTGGTGTTCGGAGGAGAGGTAGCCGCTCTCATCGCCCAGCACCACCACCGACAGCGAGCCGGCCAGGCCAAAGGCGGCGGCCACCGTCATCGAGCGCTTGGCCAACTCGACGTGACGGCCCTTGAGCACGAACCAGGCGGCCACGCCCAGCACGAACAGCGCCGCCACGGTGTAGCCGGCCGAGACGGTGTGCACGAACTTGGCCTGCGCCACGGGGTTGGTCACCACGTCGAAGAAGCTGTCCACCTCCATGCGCATGGTGTGCGGGTTGAGCTTGGCGCCCACGGGGAATTGCATCCAGCCGTTGGCCACCAAAATCCACAGCGCCGAGAGGTTGGTGCCAATGGCCATGGCCCAGGTCACCACCAGGTGCTTGACTTTGGACAGGCGCTCCCAACCGAAGAAGAACATGCCCACCAGCGTGGCCTCCAGGAAGAAGGCCATCAGCGCCTCAATGGCCAGCGGCGCGCCGAAGATGTCGCCCACGTAGTGGCTGTAGTAGCTCCAGTTCATGCCGAACTGGAACTCCATGACGATGCCCGTGGCCACGCCCATGGCGAAGTTGATGCCAAAGAGAGTGCCCCAGAACTTGGTCATCTGGCGCCAGATGGGCCGGCGCGTCATGACGTACACCGTCTCCATGATGGCCAGCAGGATGGACAGCCCCAGCGTCAGGGGCACGAATAAAAAGTGGTAGAGGGCCGTCAAGGCAAATTGCAGCCGTGACAGGCCCACGATATCAAGATCCATAAGGGATACCTTTCCAAGGATTCATGCGGGGATTGACGAATGCGTGATGCCCCCCGCGCCGGGGGAGACACCACAGTTTTTTTAAAAAATGCTCAGCCAGCCACTTTCCGAAGGCCAAAAGCCCCCACAGCAGCGCGCTGTGCCGCACACCTTTATTTCAAATCAAAATAAAAACTACTTTATATCCATCATTCCTAGACAAGTGGATTTTATTTCTTTTTGATTTGTAAAATAATGGGTTTGCAGCCGATCAGGCGCTACAGCGGCGGCGCTCTGGCCTCGCGCATCAGCAGGCACGGCGTGCGCACCGGCGCGCGGTAGCGCGGCCACGCCAGGCACTGCCAGCCCAGCGCCAGCAACAGCAGCAGCAACGGCACGGGCCAAGGCTCATCCAGCTCGCCTTGCAAGCCCGCCGCGGCCCAGGCGCACACATTGGCGCTGTGCTCGGGCAGCTCTTGCGGCTGCCCGGCGGCAGCAACCACCAGCGGCCCCTGGGCAGTGCACAACACCACGGGTAACGCCGACGAAAACGCCCCGCGCCCAGGCATAAACCCTTGCGGCACCAGCGCGCGCAGCAGCAACGCCAGCACCACCAGCGCCGCCGCCCAAGCCAGCGGCAGGCGATGCAGCCGCCGTTGCAACCAGTGCGGCCAGCGTGGCCCATGCGGCCCGCGCAACCATGGGGACGGCTGACCGCTGCGCGCGCACCAGCGACTACCACTGGCGCCATTGCGTATGGCTTTAGAGCGTGTGATGCACTTTTCGCCCCCCGCGAGAGCGCCCCGGCGTGTGCAGTGCAAGGCGCCGTCCCCGCCGCAGCCTGGCGGGCTGCAAGGGGACGGCAACGCCGCAATGCGCATGCCGGGGCGCTCTCCCTTCGGGCTGGCCCCAAAACCATGCACTCGCTGCGTTGGCCCGCTTACCAAGGCAGCCAGCCTTGGCGGCGCGCGCCGCCTTGCGATTACACGGTTTTGGGACCAGCGCGGGGGAGCGCAAAGTGCATCACACGCTCTAGTCATCGCGCAAGCCTTCCAGCAAACGGGTGAATGCGGGCGTGCCCCGCACGGCCTGCGCGGCGATGCGTCCATGCTCCAGCAACACCAGGCGATCGGCCAGCGCCGCTTCGCGCCGCAAGTGGGTGGCAATCACCGCCGTCTTGCCCTGCAAGGCAGCGTCCAGGCGGGCCAGTACATCGGCGGCAGTGTCGGCATCCAGCCCATCGGTGGGTTCATCCAGCAGCCAGAAATCGCCCTCGCACACAAACAAGCGCGCCAGCGCCAGGCGGCGGGCTTGCCCGCGCGAGAGGCCCAGGCCGCCCTCGCCCAGCATGGCGTCCAGGCCCTCGGGGCGGGCGGCGATGGCTTCTTGCAAGCCCGCTGCTTGCAGCGCGGCCCATACCACCGCGTCGGGCAAACCGCGCTGCTGCAAATCCACATTGGCGCGCACGCTGTCGCCAAACAGCACCGTTTGCTGCGGCAGGCCCACACTGGGGTACGCCTGCACGCTGCCGTGGCTGGGCAGCAGCTCACCGCTGAGGTATTGCAACAGGGTGGATTTGCCGCTGCCGCTGGGGCCGATCAAGGCCAGCCGCTCCCCAACCTCTACTTGCAAGGAGCAGCCTGGGGCCGCATCGCCTTCTGCCTTTGCCTTTGCCTCTGCCTCCACGCCGCCCCAGCCCTGCACCTGCATGCGCACCGCATCCAGGCTGGCGGCCAGGCCCGGCGCGGGCAAAGGCAAGGCCGCGGGCGCAGGCGCGGCCGCTTGTTGCAACGGCGCTTGCAAGCGCCGCGCCGCCAATGCGGTGCTGGCCCACTCCGCCGCGCCACGGCGCAGGGCGGCAAACGGCTCCATCGCCGCAATCGCCATCAATACAAAAAACGCCGCCGTAGGCACGGCCATATCGCGCGCCAACACCAGCCAGCCCGCCGCTGCGACGGCTGCCGCCAGCGTGAGGGTGTGCAGCATCTGCCACGCGGCGGCCGCCAGCGCATCGCAGCGCTGGAGTCGATCCTCCAGGCGCGCCAGCGCGGCTTCTTGCTCCAGCCAGCGCGCCAGTTGGGCATCAAAGCGCCCGGCCATGACCAGCTCGGCCTGCCCGCCTGCCAAATCCAGCGCGTGCTGGCGCAGGCGCTCGCCGTGGCGCGATTGGGCCAGCGTCAGCCGCGCGCTGGCGCGCAACAGCCACCAGGGCACGCCCAGGCCCGCGCCCAGCAGCCACAGCAAACCGGCCAGCCCCAAGCCCCAGTGGTGCCAGGCCAGCCAGGCGCTCAGCCCCAGCGAAGCCGCCAGCGCGGCGCACGCGGGCGTGAGCAGGCGCAGATACAAGGCCTCGGCCGCATTCAAATCCCGCGTCAGGCGCAGCAGCAGGCGCGCGGGCTGCAAGCGCCATTGCCGGTGCTGCTGTGCCCGCGTGCGCGCACTGGCCGGTGGCCGCGCCAAGCCGCGAAACAGGCGCTCGCGCAGGCCCACCAGGGCATGCAAGGCCGCCGAGTGGGTAAGCACGCGCTCGGCATAACGCCCGCCTGTGCGCCCCAGCGCCAGCAGCCGGATGCTGGCCGAAGGCAAAAAGATGTCGAACGCCAGCGCCGTGCTCACCGCCAGCCCGGCAATGGCCGTGGCCGTGATGAACCAGCCCGAGACGCCCAGCAGCAGCGCCCCCATCAAGGCCGTGGCGCAGGCCAACAGCAGGCCCAGCGCCATCGCCCGCTCGTGGCCCGACGAGAGCGCCCCCAACAAGCGCCGCATGGCGCCGCGCTTGCCTGCCGGGGTGAATGTGCGCGCGCGCTTCATGGCTGCGCCTCCTGCCCGCCCTGGGGCATTTCGGCGGGCAACGCCTCAGGCTGTGCAGGCCTGCGCAGCCATTGCGCTTGGCCTTGGGCGTCCAGGTTTAATTCGTAAGGCAGGCTGGCCGCCAGCTCCGGGTCGTGCGTGGCAACCAGCAGGGTTTTGCCCTGGGCCAAGCGGGCCACGCTGGCGCGCACCTGGGCAGCGGTGGCGGCATCCAGATGGGCCGTCGGTTCATCCAGCAGCAGCAGGCGCGTCGACTCCGCCACGGCCAAACGCGCCAGCGCCAGCCGCAACGCCTCGCCGCCCGAAATGCCGCTGCCACCTTCACCCAAGCGCACCTCGGCCATGCGATCGGCCAAAGCGGCCAGCCCAGCATCGCGCAAAGCGGCGCGGGCTTGGACTGGCGATGCGGGGATGTCGCGGCCCAAATAGAGATTGCGCTCCAGAGAACCTGCCAAAAAATGCGGTGGCTGGCCCAGCCAGCCTATGGCGCGGCGCAAGCGGGCAACTGTGCCGCTGTGCAAGGGCACGCCGCCAATGCGCACTTGCCCCTGCTGCGGCTGCACCAACCCGGCCACCAGGGCCAGCAAAGTGCTTTTGCCGCTGCCGCTGGGGCCCGTGAGGGCGACGTGCGCCCCGGCTGGGATGTCGATGTGCCAGGGCTGACGAGTGGCCTGCGCTGCATTCACTGCGCTCATTGCCGCTGGCTCTTGCACCGGCGCAGCCTGGGTGCTTGGTTCCACCTGCGTCTGCATGGTCGGCATCACGCCGCACAGCGCGACGGACGGCGCTGGTCCTTGCAGCGCCTGGGCTTCATCGGCCTCCAAGCCCTGCGCTGGCGGCATGTCCCCGGCGCCAGTTGCCTGATCGGCATCGTCGGCATCGTCGGCCTCATCGGCCTGCACCAGGGGCGTCAGCCCTTGCAGCAAATGCGCCAGGGTGCGCTGCGCGGCCAGACCGTTGGCGCGGTCGTGCCAGACGGCCGACAGCTCGCGCAACGGCTCGAAAAAACTGGGTGCCAGCATCAGCACAAACAGCCCTTGGTGCAGGCTCATCCGCTCGCCCCACGCGCCAAAGGGCAACTGCCCCAGCAGGTGAAAGCCGACATACACCGCCACCAGCGCCACGCCCAGCGCGGAAAACAGCTCCAGCACCGCCGATGAAAGCATGGCCACGCGCAGCACGCGCATGGTTTGGCGCGCCACCGTCTCGCCCAATTGCGTCAGGCGCGCCGCCGCGCTGTCCACGGCATGCAGCGCGCGCAAGGTCGGCAAGCCGCGCAGGCGCTCCAGCAAATGGCCGTGCAGATGCCCCAGCACCAGCATTTGTCGCTCGCTGATGGCCTGGGCGCGCCAGCCCACCAACGCCATGAACAAGGGGATCAAGGGCGCCGCCAGTGCCAGCAGCAGCGCCGCCACCCACGTGTGCATGGCCACGCACACCAGCACCACGGGTGCCACCACCATCACGCGCCACTGCGCGGCGCGGTAGCGCGCCAGCCAGGGCACCACAGCCTCGGCCTGTTCCACCCAGGCGCTGGCCAGTTGGCCGGAGGAAGGGCGGCGGGCATCCAGCGGCGATGTGGCGCGCAAACGCGCGGCGAATGCCTGGCGCAGCGCCGTCAACTGCGCCCTGGCCCAGCCGTAGGTGGCCCGCGCGCCCGCGTATTCCAGCGCCGCGCGCAGCACGCCCGCCAGCACCACAACGCCAGCGGCGTACCACAACTCGGCCCACGGCGCGGCCACCAGCGCGGCGCGCGCCTGCTCGCCCGTGGTCACATCCTGGGCCGCCCCTTGCGCATACGCCAGCAAGGCCGCCAAGGCCCCCGCCAGCCACCACGCTTGCACCACCCAAAGCAAAGACGCTACACCCTGCAAGGTGTAGCGCCACGTGCTGGCCCGCCCGGCTGGACGGTTGGTTGGACTGAGGTTGGTGCGCACGGCTTCATGCCACTGTGAATCAAATGTTTCCGATTGTGGCTTGAAGCCCTTTCCATCCTCTCTTTGCCCGACGAATTCAGTGCGATTTTGACGCTGGCGAGACAGAATCGGCCCCACCACGCGCGCGCCGCCCTCCAAGAGATTCAGTCCGTCACGACATCCTTTATTTTTAATTCAAAAGAAATATTGGATTAATACCATCTTGCCGAAATATGGGAAATTCCATTCCTTTGATTGGATATTAAAAGCCTCCTTACCAACCCCGTCGCCAACGGCATAACACGCTCTATCATGCGCGGCGCTTTTTTTCACCCTCTGCACCATGCCGATGAACCCGATTGCTTTGCTGCGCCGCTCGGCGGCGTTTGTTGTTTGCGCCCGTCCTCTCGTCCGCCCCGCTGTGCTGGCGAGCATGGCCTGCGCGCTGCTGCTGCCACTGGCGCACGCCCAACCCCCACAAGCCCAGCTCCCCCACACCCAAAATCCGCCAGGCCTGTTGCCTATTGAGCACTGGCGTCAGCCCAACGGCGCGCAGGTGTGGCTGGTGCGCAGCCCCAGCTTGCCGATGGTGGATGTGCAGATCGACTTCGACGGCGGTGCGCGCCGCGACCCGGCCAACCAAGCTGGCCTGGCCGCCGCCACCGCCGCCATGCTCACCAAAGGCGTGCGCGCCCAGGCGGGCCAGCCCGCGCTGGATGAGGACGGACTGGGCCAGGCCTGGGCCGATCTGGGCGCATCCTTTAGCGCCAGCGCCAGCGAAGACCGCTTTACCCTGCACCTGCGCAGCCTCACCGATGCCGCCTTGCTGCCCCAGGCCGCGGCGCTGGCCGCGCGCCAAATCGGCCACAGCGCCTGGCCCCAAGCCGTCTGGCAGCGCGAGCGCCAGCGCTGGAGCGCCAGTCTGCGCGAAGCGCAAACGCGCCCCGCCACCATCGCCCAGCAAGCCTTTGCGCACGCCGTGTATGGCGATCACCCCTACGGCTACCAAACCACAGAGCAAACGCTGGCGCGCATCAGCGTGGGCGACATGCAACGCTTTTACGCCGCCCATGTGCAGCCCTGCCGGGCCAAAGTCTCCATCGTCGGCCAGATCGAGCGCGAGCCAGCCAGCCAGCTTGTGGCGCAATTGCTCTCCGGCCTGCCCCAAGAGGCGTGCGTCGCGCTGCCCGAGTTGCCCGCCGTCGCGCCACTGACAGGCCCCAGCGAGCAACGCCTGCCCTTTGCCGCGCAACAGGCCCAGGTGCTCATCGGCCAGCCCGGCATCCGCCGCAGCGATCCCGACTTTCTGCCCCTGCTAGTGGCCAACCACATCCTGGGCGGCAGCGGCTTTGGCTCGCGCCTGATGGAACAGGTGCGCGAAAAGCGCGGCCTGACGTATGGCGTTTACAGCAGCTTCAGCCCCGGCAACCACGAAGGCGCCTTCAGCATCCACCTGCAAACCCGCGCCGACCAGGCCCAGGCTGCGGCCGATCTGGTGCTCCAGGTTGTGGCCGAATTCGTCGCCCAAGGCCCCACGGACAAGGAGCTGCAAGACGCCAAAGCCAACCTCATCGGCGGCTTTGCCCTGCGGCTGGACAGCAACGCCAAGCTGCTGGGCAACGTGGCCAACATCGCCTGGAACAACCTGCCGCTCGATTACCTGGATACCTGGACGCACAACGTGCAAGCCCTGACCGGCCAGGACATCCACCGCGCCGTGCAGCGCGTGCTGCGCCCCGACGCCCTGGCCACCGTCATCGTCGGCGGCAGCGCCCCGGCCAATGCCCGCTGATTCGCGCGCTGATTCACACCCCAAAAATTCCAGATCAAACAAAGAAACAAAAAAGCCTTTCGGCAATACCATGTTGCCGAAAGGCTTTTTTGATATTTCCTTTGATTGATAATTTACCGATCAATCCTCAGAGGCCCATCAACCCATCGCCGCATTGCGAATCATGGTGCCGTAAGGCGTATCCGTCAGCACCTCCAGCAGCATCGCGTGGGGCACGCGCCCGTCGATGATGTGCACGGCATTGACGCCACTCTTGGCCGCATCCAGCGCCCCGGCAATCTTGGGCAGCATGCCACCGGAAATCGTGCCGTCCTGCACCAGCGCATCAATGCGCGCCGCCGTCAGCTCGGGCAGCAACTGGCCTTGCTTGTCCAGCACGCCGGGGATGTTGGTGAGCATCAGCAGCTTCTCGGCCTGCAACACCTTGGCCAGGCTGGCGGCCACCACATCGGCGTTGATGTTGTAGCTCTCGTTGCTCGCGCCAAAGCCAATGGGGCTGACCACGGGGATGAACTGATCGTCTTGCAGCGCCTTGACCACGGCCGGATCAATGTGCTCGATATCGCCCACCTGGCCCACATCGTGCTCCATCCCGGGGTTTTGCGCATCCACCATCTTGAGCTTGCGCGCGCGGATCATGCCGCCATCGCGCCCCGTCAGGCCCACGGCCTTGCCGCCAGCCTGGTTGATCAGGCCCACGATGTCTTGTTGCACCTCGCCAGCCAGCACCCATTCGACGACTTCCATCGTCTCCGCATCCGTCACGCGCATGCCCTGGATGAAATGGCCTTGCTTGCCCAGGCGCTTGAGCGCCGTCTCGATCTGCGGCCCACCGCCATGCACCACCACAGGGTTGATGCCCACCAGTTTGAGCAGCACCACATCCTCGGCAAACGCCGCCTGCAATTGCGGATCGGTCATGGCGTTGCCGCCGTACTTGATGACCATCGTCTTGCCATGAAACTGGCGGATATACGGCAGGGCCTGCGAGAGGATGTGGGCTTTGTCGTGCGGGGCAATGGCGGTCATGGGCAATGCTCTCCAAATAGGCAAAAAAGAGGGGGAAAAACAGCGGCGCATTGTGCATGAAGGATCTGGCGCATGGCGCTACGTCGCTGCACGGCCCGGCTCAGGCCATCCAAGCCTATCTGGGCAAAAAGCAGGCCGCGCATTGAATGCACCCAAAATTACAAACCAATGTAAATTCAGATCAATGATAAATATGCCGAAAAATGCATAAATATTTTCCTTTAGAACTGGAAATAAACCAAACGCCCCGCACCATCACGGCGACGAAGCGCTGCCCGCCTCCGGCGCCACAGGTCTTTGGGGCGAGAGCAGCAGCCGCTCAATAGCCTCGCGCCGCTCCAGACGTACGCTTTCGGGCAAATGGGTACCCACATTGGACTCCGCCTGGATATAGCTGTAGAGCATGAAAGCGCGCGCCTGCGCTTCGTGCAAACCGAACTGCAAGGCCACAAAACACTGGGCGATATAGGAAAGGCGATGCGCATCCACAGCCGTCACGGCCTGGTAAGCCAGCTCATCGCGCCTGGCCCATGCGCGAATGGCCAACTCAATGGAGGCGGCTCGCTTGGCCGTTTCGCCACGGAAAGGCAGCGTTAACAGCTCTGCAATAAGCTCCTTGGGCGAAGCCCCTTGGCGCTCAAATCGCACGATGACCTGATGGGTGGACGCATCGCGCCAACTCTCCAGCAAGCGCGCCAGCAAATCCTCCCGGTCGGTGAAATGCCAATAAAAGCTGCCACGGGTAATGCCCAACTGCTTGGACAGCGCATCCACATTCACCGCATCAATGCTTTTCTGAACAAGCAACTCCATCGCCGCATCAATCCAGTCCTGCGGCGTGAGCTGCACGCGCGCAGGCCGTGCGGCTTTTTTTTGCGCCAACTTCTGCGCACGTGCAGCCGTGCGCGATTGAGGCTCATTAGAAGGAGAGTTCGATTGAACGGGGCTAGACATGCAAAGCTCCTAACGAAAGAGAAAGGACAAAAAAACCCGACAACATTCACATACACATCTGAACTGAATAATGGTTAATACCTAGGTGTATTCCTCTATGAAAAGTAGTAGTTCAATCGATTTAATCCCCCATACAATACACATACAGACCTGTATGGAGAACAACATGAACCACGATGGAATCGGCAAGACGCTGGTGGCTGCCGACCACCAGACCAATTATTTTGACGAGGGGCAAGGCAAGCCCTTGTTCCTGTTGCACGGCTCGGGGCCTGGCGTGTCCGGGTGGACGAACTGGAGCAAAGTCATGCCCGAGCTGGCACGCCAGTTCCGCGTGGTCGTGCCCGACATCGCCGGCTTTGGCTTCACCGAATTCAAGGAAGGCAACCAGTACGACATCAAGCTGTGGACCAAGCACCTGCTGGGCATCATGGACGCGCTGCAAATCGAAAAGGCCTCGTTTGTTGGCAATTCCTTCGGCGGCGCGCTGGCCATCGGTCTGGCGCTGTTCAAGCCCGAGCGGGTGGACAAGCTGGTGCTGCTGGGCACGCCAGCGGGCGAATTCGAACAAACCCCCGGCCTGCGCTCGGCCTGGGAGTACGAGCCTTCGATGGAGAACATGGAGCGCACCATGCGCCTGTTCCCCTTCGATCAAAGCATCATCACCGAAGAAATGGTGCGCACCCGCTACGAGGCCAGCGCCCGCCCTGGCGCGCAGGACGCGCTGCGCAAGCTCATCCCCAAACCGCGCACGGAAGGGGTGACCATGGTCAAAGGCTTTCCCGAGGCATCGCTGGCGCAAATCCAGGCGCCGACACTGGTGCTGCACGGGCGTGAAGACCGCGTGGTGCCGCTGCAATGCGGCATGCTGCTGGGGCAAACCATTCCAGCGGCCGATCTGCACGTCTTCGGGCGCTGCGGGCACTGGGTGCAAACGGAGCGCCGCGCGGACTTCCTCCAACTCGTTGCCAACTTCTGCGAGTAATGCCATGAGCCGCAATGTCATTGAGAGGGTGTTGCACCAATTGACCGTAGACCGAAGCGCCAAGCAGCGCTTTCGCGAGGATGCGGATGGCTACCTGGCACGTTTTGCGCTGAGCGAGCACGAACGCAGCTTGCTCAAGGGCTTTGACGTGGCCGCGTTACAGCAAATGGGCGTCAATCCCATGCTGACCATGGGCTTCTGGCAAGAACTGGCGCCCACGCGTGACATGCGCCAGTACATGCGGGCTTTGCGCCCCGTGGCCGATGGCGAGGCTGTGCACGTCGCCGCCATCAAGCAGTAAGCCACCCCCCATTTTTGTATTGCTCAATGCCAGCAGCGCCCCAAAGGGCGCTGCAAGGCAGGGGCCACTGTACCGTAAAAAAGGTGTGAACCATGGGAAAAATCGTAGGCGGCTTTCTGGTGCCGCATGACCCGGTGATGTTTGTGGCGCCGCAAGCGCCCACGCAGGAAATCCGCGATCGCATGTGGGGCGCATTCGAGCAATGCGCGCAGCGTCTGGCCGCGCTCAAGGCCGATGCCGTCGTCGTGGTCGGCTCCGACCATTACATGTTGTTTGGCACTTCATGCCTGCCGGCTTTTCTGATTGGCACGGGCGATGTGGATGGGCCGCTGGATCAACTCCCCGGCCTGCGCCGCGAAACCATCCCCGCGCACGAGGCGCTGGCGGGCTTCATCGCCTCGCATGGCCGCGCCAACGGTCTGGATTGGGCCGTAGCGCGCGCCCTGACAGTCGATCACGCCATCGCCATTCCAGAGCAAAAAATCATCAAGCCCGCGCGTGAGGCGAGCCAGAGCATCGGCACCGTGCCTGTTTATCTGGCCTCTGGCGTCGATCCCTACATCACGCTGGCACGCGCGGCCCAGGTCGGGCAAGGCATTCGCCAGGCCGTGGAAGCCTTCGAGCAAGACGTGCGGGTGGCCGTCATCGGCAGCGGCGGCCTGAGTCACTGGGTCGGCACGGCCGAGATGGGCCGGGTCAGCGAGGCTTTTGACCGCCGCATTCTCGATTTCGCCCTGCGCGGCGACGTGGACGGCATGGCCGCGCTGACGGACGAATACATCCTCGCCGAAGGCGGCAACGGCGGCATGGAAATCCGCAACTGGCTGTGCGCCATGGCTGCCGCCGGCCCCTACACGGGCGAGCTGATCGACTACGCCCCCGTGCCCGAGTGGGTCACTGGCCTGGGTTTCGTGCATATGCAAATCCGCTGATCACGCATGCAAAGGAGAACCAATCATGAGCCAAAAAGTGTTTCTGATGCGCCGCGACGAACTGGAAGACGGCCAGGTGCGCAAGGTCGTCAGCCCCAGCGGCTGCCCTATTGCCGTGTACCGCGTCGAAGGCCAGTTCTACGCCACGCACGACACCTGCACCCATGCCACGGCCTCGCTGTCCGAGGGCGAGATCGTCGATGGCGACCTGATCGCCTGCCCGGTGCATGACGGCATGTTCCACATCCCCACCGGGCAGGCCATGGGCTTTCCCTGCGAAGTGGATTTGCAGACCTACAAGATCATCGAAGAAGGCGACGAAATCCACGCCGATCTTTCCCAGCCTTCGGATGCCAGCCAGGCATCCATCTGACCCAAAAGACGGAGACACCACGATGAGCACCACCCACGACAAAGCTTGCAGCGGCAACTGCACGCACGACCGCCTGCTGCAACCGGCCTCCACGCCGCCGCTGCCCAACCTGGAGCAACTGGCCGATTTCGAGCGCGGCACCCTATCGCGGCGCGTGTACTGGGACGATCTGGTCTATCAGCAGGAGCTGGAGAAAATCTTTGGCCGCTGCTGGCTGTTCCTGGGCCATGAATCGCAACTGCCCAAGCCCGGTGACTTCCTCACCACCTACATGGCCGAAGACCACGTCATCCTGGTGCGCCAGCGCGATGGCAGCCTCAAGGCCTTTCTCAACACCTGCCCGCACCGAGGCAACCGCGTCAGCTTCAGCGACTTTGGCAACGCCCGCAGCTTCGTGTGCAACTACCACGGCTGGAGCTTTGGCATCGACGGCGCGCTCAAAGGCATGGCCGGGCAAGAGCTGTTCGACGCCAGCGGCATGAAAAGCGCCGAGCATGGCCTGCATCCCGTGGCGCAAGTGGCCTCCTACAAGGGGCTGGTCTTCGGCAACATGGACCCGAACGCGCCACCGCTGTCGGAATACCTGGGCGACTTCCGCTACTACCTGGATGTGATGCTGGACATGGACGGCCAGGGCACGGAGTTCGTCGGCGGCCCGGTCAAGTCGGTCATCCACTGCAATTGGAAGGTACCCACCGAAAACTTCATTGGCGACATCTACCACGCGTTGTGGACGCACGACAGCGCCGCCCGCGCCGTGCTCGGCGGCGCGGTGGCCGAGGTGTACAAGGACGAGCACTCCTTCCACGTCAACCACAACGGCCACGGCTGGGAGTTCAACCTCGACACCGTAGGCAACTGCGCCACGCTGGGCGACAAGGAGCTGCGCAAATACCTCTACGGCATCCAGCCCACCGTGGCCTCTCGCCTGGGCGAGCTGCGCTCCAAGATGATTGGCGCCATCTCCTCGTGCAGCGTGTTTCCCAACATGTCGTTTCTGCCGGGGCAAAACACCTTCCGCGTCTGGCAGCCGCGCGGGCCGGGCCGCATCGAATTGCACACCTGGACGCTGGTGAACAAATCCGCCCCGCAAGACATCAAGGAGCGCTGGCGCAAAGGGGCCATGCTGACCTTCTCGCCCAGCGGCATTTTCGAGATGGACGATGGCGAGAACTTCGAGTTCTCCACCCGCACCAACGCCGGCTTTCTCACCCGCCAGCAAAACCTGTACATGGGCCTGGGACTGGGCACGCGCCTGCAAGACACCGAGCTGCCCTGCAACGTCTATCGCAACCAGGTCAACGAAGCCAACCAGCGCGCCTTCTACCGCCGCTGGCTGGACTTGATGCAAGCGCAAAGCTGGGCCGACGTGCCCGTGCGCGACCCCAACCGCCTGGACGAATCCGCCTTCCACCACGACGCCCCGCAGGAGGCCGCATGAACAAGCCCGCCACCAACACCCCCGGCACAGCCGCTGCCGCCCCCGCCGAGATCCCCGTGGACGCCGAACTGGCGCGCCGCATTGAGCAGCTGCTCTACCGCGAAGCGCGCCTGCTGGATGAGGAAAAGTGGGATCAATGGCTGGCCTTGATGGCCGAAGACATCCACTACTGGATGCCCGCCGTGGAAAACCGCCGCCGTGCCGACAAGCTCGGCGCCTGGGAGCCCGGGCGCGGCGCGTACTACGACGACAGCCTGCGCGAGCTGACCATCCGCGTCTCGCGCTTCAAGCAGCCATCGGCCTGGGCCGAAGACCCGGCCACGCGCTGCGTGCACGTCATCAGCAATGTGGAGTGCTTTCGCACCGAAGTCGAGGGCGAATACCGCGTGCATTCCAACTTCGTCAACTACCGCAGCCGGGGCGAAGCCGACAACGACATGCTGGTGGGCCGCCGCGAAGACCTCTGGCGCGAAACCGAGGACGGTTGGCGGCTGGCGCGGCGCACCATCCTCATCACGCAATCGCTGTTCATGTCCAAAAACCTCAACACCTTCTTGTAAGCGGAGGTCGGCATGCAATGGCTTCAAGATGATGTGGCCCTGGTCACAGGGGCTGGCTCGGGCATCGGGCGCGCCGTGCTCAAGCGATTTCTGGACGAAGGCGCGCGCGGCGTGGGCGCGCTGGTGCGCAGCGACGAGCACGTGGCCTCGCTCCAGCAGGAGTTTGGCGAGCGCGTCGTGGTCGTGCAGGGCGACGTGCGCAGCGGCAGCGACAACCAGAGGGCCGTGGACGCCACGCTGGCGCGCTTTGGCAAGCTCGACACCCTGGTGGCCAACGCCGGCGTGTGGGATTTTTTTGCCAGCCTGCAAAAGCTCTCGCTGGAGGAGCTGGATCGGGCCTTTGACGAAATCTTCGCTGTCAACGTCAAAGGCTATGTGCTGGCTGCACGCGCGGCCATGCAGGCACTGCGCGAAAGCCGCGGCAGCATGATCTTCACGCTCTCCAACGCGGCCTTCTACCCCGGCGGCGGCGGGCCGCTGTACGTGGCCTCCAAGCACGCGGGCGTCGGCCTGGTGCGCCAACTGGCCTACGAACTGGCGCCGCTGGTGCGCGTCAACGCCGTGGCTCCGGGCGGCACGCAAACGCCGCTGCGCGGCCCGGCCAGCCTGGGCAAGCACGACAAGCGCCTCTCGGCCCTGCCGGGCTTCGAGCAGGCCGTGGCCGATGCCATGCCGCTGGGCTTCATGGCCCAGCCGCAAGACCACACCGGGCACTACGTGCTGTTGGCCTCGCGCACCAACTCGCCAGCCACCACCGCCACCATCATCCACAGCGATGGCGGCTGGGAAATTCGCGGCACGGCCCGCGCCGGGAGTGCGCCATGACGATCCATTCCCCCGAACGCCTGCAAGCGCTCAGCGCACCCCAGCGCCGCTTTCTGGAACTGGTGCAAAGCTGGCGGCTGCCGCTGATGGCCGCGCCCATGTTCCTGGTCTCCGGCCCCGAGCTGGTCATCGCCTGCGCGCAAGCGGGCGTGGCCGGCAGCTTCCCGGCTGCCAACGCGCGCACCATTGCGCAACTGGACGAATGGATGGCGCGCACCGCCGCTGGCGTGGCCCAATGCGGCCCAGGCAGCGTGTTCTCCATGAACATGATCGTGCACCGCACTTACGACCGCTTCGAGCAGGAAATGGCCCTGGTGCAGCGCTACCGGCCCGCCATCGTCTCCACCGCGCTGGGCAGCCCCGCGCGCGTGCTCGATGCCGTGCATGGCTACGGCGGCATCGTCGCCGCCGATGTCATCAGCCCCAAGCTGGCGCGCAAGGCCGCCGAGGCGGGCGCCGATGTGCTCATCCTCGTGGCCCAGGGCGCGGGCGGCCACACCGGGCAGTACAACCCCTTTGCCTTCATCGCCGAAGTGCGCCAGTTCTGGCAAGGGCCGCTGGGCCTGGCCGGGGCCATCAGCTCCGGGCGCGACATCCGCGCCGCCCAGTTGCTGGGGGCGGACTTCGTGCTGGCGGGCACGCGTTTCATTGCCGCCACGGAAAGCTTGGTCGAGCCGGCCTACCGCGAGCTGCTGGCGCAAAGTGCCATGGAGGATCTGGTGCTCTCCAGCGCCGTCTCGGGCGTGCCCGCCAACTGGCTGCGCCAGACGCTTGAGAGCGCGGGCATCTCCAGCGAAGCAACTGAAGCGGCGCAAATCGACTCCGCCAGGATCGATTTCTCCGGCGACATCGCCGCAGGCAAAAAGGCCTGGAAGCACGTCTGGTCGGCCGGGCATGGCGTGGGCGCCGTGCAGCAGCCCCAACCTGCAGCGGCCATCGTGCAAGAGCTGCACGCGGGCTATCTGCACACGCTGGCGCAAGAGTGCGAGCAAGCCAGCGCGCTCTACCAAAAAATGCATTCCCATCAAGAGGCAACGGCATGAACACCTCCACGAATTCCCCCAACACGGCAATGGCTGCATCACCTGCGGCCATCACCCAGGCGGCCGACGCCTTGCACCAGGCGCGACAAACACGCACGCCCATTGAGCGCATCTCCGAGCAGTTCGGCATCCACAGCCTGCAAGACGCCTATGCCGTGGCGCGCCACAACACCCAGCGCGCCCTGACCGAAGGGCGGCGCATCGCGGGCTGCAAGGTCGGCCTGACCTCGCGCGCCGTGCAGCAGCAACTGGGCGTGGACCAGCCCGACTACGGCGTGCTGTTCACCGACATGGAATTGCTCGACGGCGATACGCTGGCGCTGGGCCGCCTCATCCAGCCCAAGGCCGAGGGCGAAATCGCCTTCGTCATGGGGCGCGATGCCAGTGGCGAACACCTGTCCTGGGGACAGTTTCTGCACTGCGTGGAATACGCCCTGCCCGCGCTGGAAATCGTCGACAGCGCCATCCGCGACTGGCGCATCACCTTGGTGGACACAGTGGCCGACAACGCCTCCTGCGGGCTGTACGTGCTGGGCACGCAGCCACGCGCGCTCACCGCGCTGGATTGGGCCAGCGCAGGCATGGAGCTGCGCGCGGGCGCGCACACCGTCAGCGTCGGCAGCGGCGCGGCCTGCATGCAGCACCCGCTGCGCGCGGCCTACTGGCTGGCGCACACCATGGCCGCGCTGGGCCAGCCGCTCAAGGCGGGCGACGTGGTGCTCTCCGGCGCGCTGGGGCCGATGACGCCGCTGCAAGCAGGCCAGCACCTGGATCTGGACATCGGCGGCCTGGGCCGCGTGCGCTGTTACCTGGAATAAGCGCGCCCGCCGCCGGGGGCCAAGCCCCGAGAAATTACAAATCAAAAGGAAAACAAACAAGCCTTTTTCGGCAAGTCAGTCAAATGCCTGAATTTCCTTTGGTTTGTATTGAAAGCGCCTGAGACCCTTTCAGGCAACAACCTCTGAAAACCCCGCAGGAGACAACGATGAAACGTCGCACATGGATCGCGGCTGCGACCGCCGCATGCCTGGCCGCTGGAGCAGCTTTGGCGCAAACCCCCGTCACCGTAGGCGTATCGGTCAGCAGCACCGGCCCGGCCGCCTCGCTGGGCATCCCGGAAAAACAAAGCATTGAGCTGCTGCCCGCCACCCTGGGCGGCCTGCCGGTGAAATACGTCGTGCTCGACGACGCCACCGACCCTTCTCAAGCAGCCAAAAACGCGCGCCGCCTGGTCGAAAGCGACAAGGCCGACGTCATCATCGGCTCTTCGGCCGTGCCGCCCTCGCTGGCCATTGCCGAAGTGGCCGCCCAAAGCCAGACGCCGCAAATCGCCCTGGCCCCCTTTGAACCCAAGGCCGCACAACTGCCCTGGGTATTTCCGCTACCACAATCGGTGGACGTGATGGGCGGTGCCATCTTCGACGACATGAAAGCCAAGGGCGTGAAAACCGTCGCCTTCATCGGCTTTGCCGATGCCTGGGGCGAAGCCTGGCTCAAGGCGCTGCAAGCGCGCGAAAAAGCGGGCGACTTCAAAATCACCGCCAGCGAGCGCTATGGCCGCAACGACACCTCCGTGACCGCCCAGGCGCTCAAGATCAGCGCCGCGCGCCCCGATGCCGTGCTCATCGGCGCCAGCGGCAGCCCCGCCTCCCTGCCCATGCGCGCGCTGCATGAACGCGGCTACAAAGGGCAGATCTACCAGACCCACGGCATTGCCAACAACGACTACCTGCGCGTGGCAGGCAAATCCAGCCAGGGCGCCATCCTGCCCTCCGGCCCGGTGCTGGTGGTCGAGCAACTGGACGACGCCCATCCCAGCAAGGCCGCAGGCGCGGCTTACGTCAAGCTTTACGAGGACAAGCACGGCGCTGGCAGCCGCAACAACTTTGGCGCCTATGCCTGGGATGCCTATTTGCTGCTCGACCACGCCGTCGCCAAAGCCGCAGCCAACACCCAGCCTGGCACGCCCCAGTTCCGCCAGGCGCTGCGCGAGGCGCTGGAGCAAACCAGCGAGCTGCCCGTCACGCACGGCGTGATCAACATGTCCGAAGGCAACCACTCGGGCTTTGACGCGCGCTCGCGCGTGCTGCTGCAAGTCGATCAAGGCGCCTGGAAGCTGCTCAAGTAAAGGGGAAAACCATGCAAAACCCACCCGTTGCAGGGCGCGATCTTTTCGCCGCCCAGGGCCAACTCGCCCCTCAAAACGTGCATGTGCAGGCCAAAGGCGCTGGCGCGTTCGTGCTGCGCTCGCCCATGTCGCTGGCCGAGCCAGCGCGCTGCATTGGCGATTGGCTTGAACACTGGGCCGCCCAGCGCCCCGAACACACTTTTCTGGCCGAGCGCGATGCCGATGGCCAATGGCGTCGCCTCAATTACCGCCAGGTGCGCCAATGCGTAGGGGCCATTGCCCAGGCGCTGCTGGACATGGACTTGCCCGCAGGCCAGCCCGTGGTGGCGCTGTCGGACAACAGCATCGACCACGCCTTGCTGATGCTGGCGACCATGCACATTGGCCGGCCGTTTTGCACCATCTCCAGCGCCTACACCCGGCTGGCCAAAGACGCCTCTCGCTTGCAGCAAATGCTGGCGCTGGTGCGCCCGGCGCTGATTTACGCCGCCGATGCCAGCGTGTACGGCCCACGGTCGGTCGAGGCTGCACCCGATGTGCCCAAAGTCTTTACCACCGGCGCGGACGCCATTCCCGGCGCGCACAGCTTCCAGTCGCTGCTGGATACGCGCGAAACGCCCGCCGTGGCCGAGCACTTCGCACGCATCCGCCCCGAAGACCACGCCAAATACCTGCTGACTTCCGGCTCCACCGGCATCCCCAAGGCCGTCATCAACACCCACCGCATGCTGTGCGCCAACCAGGCGGCCATTGCCCAGGTCTGGCCGTTCCTGCACGAGCAGCCGCCGCTGGTGGTGGACTGGCTTCCCTGGAGCCACACCTTTGGCACCAACCACAACTTCAACATGGTGCTGGCGCATGGCGGCTCGCTCTACATCGATGAAGGCCGCCCGCTGCCGGGCCTGCTGGAGAAATCGGTGCGCAACCTCTGCGATGTGCAGCCCACCATGTACTTCAACGTGCCACGCGGCTTTGACGCCCTGGCGCCACTGCTGGAGCAAAACGAGGAGCTGGCGCGCCAGTTCTTCGAGCGGCTGCAAGTGATGTTCTACGCCGGTGCGGCGTTATCGGCCTCCACCTGGGAGCGCATCGAGGCCATCTCCCAGCGGGCAGTCGGGCGGCGCGTGTGGTTTACCTCTGCCTGGGGCGCGACCGAGACTGCCCCCGTCATCACCACACTGCATTGGCGCACCGAGCGCGCGGGCTGCATCGGCCTGCCCGTGCCCGGCATGGAGCTGAAGTTCGTGCCCAACGGCAAGAAGATGGAAATGCGCGTGCGCGGCGCATCGGTCTTCCCCGGCTATTTGCACGCCCCCGAGCTGACGCAGCAAGCCTTTGACGAAGAAGGCTTTTACAAAATCGGCGACGCCGGTTTGTTCGCCGAGCCGGGCAACCCCGCCAGCGGCATCGTGTTCGACGGGCGCGTAGCCGAAGACTTCAAGCTCTCCAGCGGCACCTGGGTTTCCGTCGGCCCCTTGCGCGTGCGCGCCATCGGCGCCATGGCCCCGCATGTGCAAGACGTGGTCGTCACCGGCCACAACCGCGAAGCCGTGGGGCTGATGGTCTTTCTCACCCCGGCTGCGCACAACGTGCCGCGCGAAACACTGGAGCGCGATTTGCGCGCAGGCTTGCAACGCCTGCACGACGAAGGCGCAGGCAGCGCCCAGGCGCCCTCGCGGCTGTTGATCCTGGATGAGCCGCCCGATGTGGACGCGGGCGAGATCACCGACAAGGGCTATCTCAACCAGCGCGCCATCCTGGAGCGGCGCGCCAGCCAGGTAGAACGGTTGTACGCCGGCAAGGCCGATCCCGACATCCTCATCATTGAAAAGGCAAGCAAAGCATGAGCCACACCACATCCCCCACTGCACCGCGCCCGCGCAAGGCCGCCATCATCGGCAGCGGCAACATCGGCACGGATTTGATGATCAAGATCATGCGCCACGGTGGCCCCATTGAAATGGGCGTCATGGTGGGCATCGATCCCGCCTCCGACGGGCTGGCGCGCGCCGCGCGCATGGGCGTGGCCACCACGCACGAAGGCGTGCAGGGGCTGATCGCCCACCCGGACTTTGCCGACATCGACTTCGTCTTCGACGCCACCAGCGCCGCCGCCCATGTGGAAAACGATGCCGCGCTGCGCCGCGCCAAGCCGGGCATTCGCGTCATCGACCTCACGCCAGCGGCCATCGGGCCGTACTGCGTACCCGCCGTCAATGGCGATGCGCACCTGGACGCGCCCAACGTCAACATGGTCACCTGCGGCGGCCAGGCCACCATCCCCATGGTCGCCGCCGTCAGCCGCGTAGCCCGCGTGCATTACGGCGAGATCGTGGCCTCCATCGCCAGCAAGAGTGCTGGGCCAGGCACACGCGCCAACATCGACGAGTTCACCGAAACCACCTCCCGCGCCATCGAGGCCGTGGGCGGCGCGGCCAAGGGCAAGGCCATCATCATCCTCAACCCGGCCGAGCCGCCGTTGATCATGCGCGACACGGTTTACACCCTCAGCGACGAGGCCGATGAAGACCGCATCGCCGAATCGGTGCAGCAGCAGGTCGAGGCCATGCAGCAGTACGTGCCCGGCTACCGCCTCAAGCAGCGCGTGCAGTTCGACCGCGTCAAAGACCTGCGCATCCCCGGTGTGGGGCAGGCGCTCTCGGGCCTGAAAACCTCCATCTTTCTGGAAGTCGAGGGCGCAGCCCATTACCTGCCTGCCTACGCCGGCAACCTGGACATCATGACCAGCGCCGGGCTGAACATCGCCCAGCGCATGGCGCGGCAAATGGCCCGCGCCGCTTGAAGCCTGCGCGGCCTGAACGACCGCCCCATCAGCCCACCCCACACACCATCAGGAGATCCGCCCCATGCACAGCGGCCAGAAAATCTACATTTCCGACGTGACCTTGCGCGATGGCAGCCACGCCATCCGCCACCAGTACAGCGTGGCGCAAGCCCAGCAAATCGCCCGCGCGCTGGATGCAGCCAAGGTCGATTCCATCGAAGTGGCCCACGGCGACGGCCTGCAAGGCGGCAGCTTCAATTACGGCTTTGGCGCGCACACCGATCTGGAATGGATCGAGGCCGTTGCCAGCGTGGTGCAACACGCCAAGATCGCCACCTTGCTGCTGCCGGGCATTGGCACCGTGCACGACCTCAAGGCCGCCTACGACGCGGGCGCGCGCATCGTGCGCGTGGCCACCCACTGCACCGAGGCCGACGTGGCGCGCCAGCACATCGAATACGCACGCCACCTGGGCATGGAGGCCGTGGGCTTTCTGATGATGAGCCACATGCAAACGCCCCAGGGCCTGGCCGAGCAGGCCAAGCTGATGGAGAGCTACGGCGCCACCGTGTGCTACGTGGTCGATTCCGGCGGCGCGCTGACCATGAACGGCGTGCGCGAGCGCATCCGCGCCTTCAAGGACACGCTCAAGCCCGAGACGCAAGTGGGCATCCACGCCCACCACAACCTCAGCCTGGGCGTAGCCAACTCCATCGTCGCCGTGGAAGAAGGCTGCGAGCGCGTCGACGCCAGCCTGGCGGGCATGGGCGCAGGCGCGGGCAATGCGCCGCTGGAAGTTTTCATCGCCGCTGCCGAGCGCATGGGCTGGCACCACGGATGCGACCTGTACCGCCTGATGGATGCCGCCGACGACATCGTGCGCCCGCTGCAAGACCGCCCCGTGCGCGTGGACCGCGAAACCCTGGCGCTGGGCTACGCGGGCGTGTACAGCTCCTTCCTGCGCCACAGCGAAGCAGCCGCGGCCAAATACGGCCTCAAAACCGTGGACATCCTGGTGGAGCTGGGCCGCCGCCGCATGGTGGGCGGCCAGGAGGACATGATCGTGGATGTGGCGCTGGACTTGCTCAAGCAACAAGCCCATGACCGCGACCCCATCATCCCCGTCATGAGCGAAGCGGGGTGAGGCCATGAGCGAGGCACCCATCCACCACATCCGGCTGGAGCCAGCGGGCGGCCAGTTCAGCTGCCGCGCAGACCAAACCGTGCTGGAGGCCGCGGCCGAGGCGGGCTACTGGCTGCCCCATAGCTGCCGCACGGGCAGTTGCGGCAGTTGCGCCATGCCGGTGCTCGCCGGCCAGTTTCATTACCGCAGTGCGGACGAAGGCAAGGGCGAGGCCGACGCTGCCACCTTGCAAAGCCTGGCGCCCGGGCAGTTCCTGGCCTGCCAGGCCGTGCCCGATTCGGACATGACGCTGGACGCCCCTGGCGTGCCCGCCGAGCCGGGGCGACGCATCGTCAAGGCGCTGGCGCGCGTGCAACAGGTCGAGCGCGTCAGCGCCGACGTGGTCGTCGTCAAGGCCCAGGTGCCCCCGGCCACGGGCTGGGGCTTTGAGGCCGGGCAGTACGCCGACCTCATCCTCAAGGACGGCAGCCGCCGCTGCTACTCCATGGCCAACGCGCCCAACGACAAGGGCGAGATCGAATGGCACATCCGCCGCATCGAGGGCGGGCGCTTCTCGCCCCACGCCTACGACGCGCTCAAGCCCCGCGACATGCTGCGCATCGAGGGGCCGTTTGGCTCCTTCACGCTGCAAGGCGGCGACGCGCCCGTGCTGCTGCTGGCCTCGGGCACGGGCTATGCGCCCATTGCCTCTTTTCTGCACACCCACCTGGACGAGCTGGCCCGGCGCGGCGCCGTGCTGTATTGGGGCGGGCGCCAGCGCCAGGATTTGTACGCGCTGGGCGATGAGGCCAGTTGGCAGACGCGCTACCCCGGCGTGCGCGTGGTGCCCGTGTTCTCCGACGCGCCGCCGCAAGAGCGCGGCCGCCGCGGCCTGGTGCACCAGGCGGTGCTGGAGGATTGGCCTGACCTCTCGCGCTTTGAGGTCTATGCCTGCGGCAACCCCTTGATGGTGGAAGCCGCGCGCCAGAGCTTTGTGCAAGCCGGGCTGGCGCCAGAGCGCTTTTTCAGCGATGCCTTTGTTTTCCAGAAAGCCTGAGCGCAGGCGGCAAGGAGCACCGAATGGACTTTTCAATCGCATCCATTTTGTTGCAGGACGGCTTGACCAATGGCGCGGTATATGCGCTGGTGGGCATGGCCTTGATCCTGATTTTTTCCGTCACCCGCGTCATCTTCGTGGCGCATGGCGAGCTGATTGCCTTTGCCGCCATTGCCATGGCGCAATTGCAGGAAGGCGTAGTGCCCGGCGTGCTGTGGCTGCTGCTGGGTCTGGGCATGCTGACCTTTGCCGTGGACGCCGCCGTCACCCTGTGGCGGCTGCGCGCAGGCACCCAGCGCAGCGCAGCCAACCTGGGCCGCAGCGCCGCCTTCAACCTCGGCCTGCCGCTGCTGGCCTGGGCGCTGCTGGCGCACACCAGCCTGGGCCAAAGCGGCCTGCCCGCGCAACTGCTGCTGACGGCGCTTTTGGTGGTGCCCATGGGGCCAATGCTATACCGGCTGGCCTTTCAGCCGGCGGCCGAGGCCTCCACCCTGGTGCTGCTCATCATTGCCGTGGGCGTGCACTTCATGCTGCTGGGCCTGGGCCTGCTGGTGCTGGGCCCCGAGGGCGCGCGCAGCGAGGCGCTCAGCCAATGGCAATGGCAACTGGGCGCGGTGAGCATTTCCGGCCAGGGCCTGCTGGTGATTGCAGCTTCCATGACGATGATCGTGGCGCTGTACCTGATTTTCGAGCACACCCTCACCGGCAAGGCACTGCGCGCCACCGCCATCAACCGCACCGGCGCACGGCTGATGGGCATTGCCCCAGCGCAATCGGGCGCCATCGCCTTCACGCTGGCCACGCTGATGGCTGTGCTGGCGGGCGTGCTGGCCGGGCCGCTGACCACGATGCAATACGACACGGGCTTTCTCATCGCCCTCAAAGGCTTTGTGGCAGCCATGGTGGGCGCGCTCTCCAGCTATCCGCTGGCCTGGGTCGGCTCGGTGCTGGTGGGGCTGGTGGAGAGCTTTGGCTCATTCTGGGCCAGCGCGTACAAGGAGGTCATCGTCTTCACGCTGATCATTCCCGTGCTGGTCTGGCGCTCCCTGCAAAACCCGCATTCGGAGGAGCATTGAGATGGATCGCATGACCTCTTCCGCCCCCCCTGCTGTGCCACCTTCTACCCCCCTTTCAGCGCCGCAAAGCCCGGCGCGCAGCCTCCTGCGCATCGATCGCCTGGCCATCGCGGCTTTTTTCGGTTGGATTGCGCTGCTGCCCTGGCTGCCCGTGCCGCCTTACTGGTACACCATCGGCGGCTACGTCGGCATCGCCGCCCTGGTCGTGCTGGGGCTGGTGCTGCTCACCGGCATGGCGGGCATGACCTCCTTCGGCCAGGCCGCGTTCGTGGGTATTGGCGCTTACACCACCGCCGTGCTGAGCACGCATTACGCCCTCTCGCCCTGGCTGGGCTTGCTGGCGGGCATGGCCATTGCAGGCGTATCGGCCATTGCCATTGGCGCGCTGACGGTGCGCCTCTCGGGCCACTTCCTGCCCATTGCCACCATTGCCTGGGCGCTGTCGATCTATTACCTGTTCGGCACGCTGGAAATTCTGGGCAAGTACGACGGCATCAGCGGCATCCCCCCCATCGGCCTGCTGGGCGTGGCGCTGGACTCGCCGCGCGCCATGCTCATCCCCATCTGGATGGTGGTGGCGCTGTTTTTGCTGCTGGTGAGCAACCTGCTCGATTCGCGCCCCGGTCGCATCATCCGCGCCCTCAACGGCGGCGCAGGCATGGCCGAAGCCATGGGCGCCAACACGCCCAGTTACCGGCTGTGGACTTTTGTCTGTGCCGCCTTGATGGCTGCCATTGCCGGCTGGCTTTACGCCCATTTGCAGCGCGCCATCAACGCCACGCCATTCGGGCTGAACACCGGCATCGAGTACCTGTTCATGGCCGTGGTGGGCGGCCTCTCCAGCCTGTGGGGGGCCATCGTCGGGGCCACGGCGCTGACCATGCTCAAGAGCTTTTTGCAGGATTGGGCGCCCAAGCTCTTTGGCTCCGTGGGCAATCTGGAGCTGGTGGTCTTTGGCGCCATCATCGTGCTGGCGCTGCAACGCTCGGCGCGCGGCCTGTGGCCTGCGCTGGTGGGGCGGCTGCCCGCGCGCTGGCGGCCCGCCGCGCGCCTGGCGCACGCCATCGGCCCGGTGCAGACCGAGCCAGCCCTGCCCTCGCGCAGCAAGCCTGCCGCCGGGCAGCCGCTGCTGTCGGTGCAGCAGGCGCGCAAGCAGTTTGGCGGTCTGGTGGCCGTCAACGACATGAGCTTCGAGGTGCGCGCGGGCGAGCTGGTAGCCCTCATTGGCCCCAATGGCGCGGGCAAATCCACCATGTTCAACCTCATCACCGGCGTGCTGCCTGCCACCAGCGGCGAAATCCGCTTTCTGGGCCAGCGCATCGACGCCCTGCCCGCGCGTGAAATCGTGCGCCACGGCATTGGCCGCACCTTCCAGCACGTGCGCCTGATGCCGGAGATGAGCGTGCTGGAAAACGTCGCCATCGGCGCCTATCTGCGCGGCAAAACCAGCATGCTGGGCGCGTCCATCCGGGCCGATCGCCATGAGGAAGCTGCCCTGCTGGGCCTGGCCGCCTGGCAAATCCAGCGCGTGGGCCTGCAAGACGTGATGCACCAAAGCGCGGGCAGCCTGGCCCTGGGCCAGCAACGCATTGTGGAAATCGCCCGCGCCCTGTGCACCGACCCCATGCTGTTGCTGCTGGACGAGCCTGCCGCCGGCCTGCGCCTGCAAGAAAAGCAAGCCCTGGCGCGGCTGCTGACGCAATTGCGCAGCGAAGGCATGGCCGTGCTCATCGTCGAGCACGACATGGACTTCATCATGGGCCTGATGGACCGCATCGTCGTCATGGAATTCGGCAGCCGCATCGCCCAAGGCAAGCCCGAGGAGATCCGCAACGACCCCGCCGTGCTGCGCGCCTACCTCGGCGGCGTGGAGATCGACGGGGAAACCGCCCCGGAAAGCCCAAAAGCAGATGCGGCAGACGCAGCAGCCACCGCCACCCCAACCGCCAGCCGCCCAGAAGGAGCCAGCGCATGAGCCACGCCCACCAAGCCCCCACACCCGCCGCGCCAGCCGTATCCGCCGCGCCGTTGCTGGCCGTGGAGAACCTGCACGTGCGCTACGGCAAAAGCGCCGCCTTGCTGGGCGCCCAGCTGCAACTGGGCCAGGGCGAGCTGGTGTGTGTCATCGGCCCCAACGGCGCGGGCAAATCCTCGCTGCTCAACGCCCTCATGGGCTGCCTGCCCGCCAACGGCAACGCCAGCGGCACGGTGCGTATTGCCGGGCAGGATGTCTCGGCCCTGCCGCTGGAGCAGCGCGTCAAACGCGGCCTGGCGCTGGTGCCCGAGACGCGCGAGCTGTTTGCCAGCATGAGCGTGGAGGACAACCTCATCCTCGGCAGCTACCTGCTGCGCCACCAGGGCGCGGCCCAGCGCCAGGCCCTGCTGCAAGAGATCTTTGCCCTGTTCCCGCGCCTGAAAGAGCGGCGCAAGCAGCCTGCGGGCACCATGTCCGGCGGCGAGCGGCAAATGCTCGTCATCGGCCGCGCGCTCATGAGCCGCCCGCGCGCGCTCATGCTCGACGAGCCATCGCTGGGCCTGGCGCCCAAAATCATGAACGAAGTCTTTGCCATCATCGAAGACCTGCGCGCCCAGGGCCTGGGCATCTTGCTGGTGGAACAAAACTCCCGCGCCGCCCTGCGCGCCGCCCGCTACGCCTACGTGCTGGAGCTGGGCGCCATCACCCTGCACGGCCCGGCGCAGGAAGTGGCCAACCACCCGCAAGTCATCGAAGCCTATCTGGGCAAAAAGCAGGCCGCGCATTGAATGCACTCGGAATTACAAACCAATGTAAATTTGATTCAATGACCAACATGCCGAAAAAGGCATGAATATTTTCCTTTGGAAATGTAAAAACACCAGGCGCGCCCGTCAAAAGGCGCGCTTTGGTCCATCTGGGCAAACCTATAATTCCGCGTTCGCAGGCCCTCTGCGGACGCGGGCGAGTTGGCGCACCGCATTCCCCCTTGCGCACACGCGCCCCTCGTCCCCGGCATTCGTGAAGAAACCCCGCCCATGAAAACACTGATCCAAGGAGGCCGCCTGCTTGACGCGGCCAGCCAACTCGATACCACGGGCGATGTGGCCATCGCCTCCGGCCGCATCATCGCCGTCGGGCAAGCCCCCGCGGGCTTTGCGCCCGAGCGCGTGATCGACGCGCGCGGCCTGTGGGTGCTGCCCGGCCTGGTCGATTTGTGCGCCCGCCTGCGCGAGCCGGGCTACGAGCACGCGGGCATGCTGGAAAGCGAAATGCGCGCGGCCGTGGCCGGCGGCATCACCACCTTGGTTTGCCCGCCCGACACCGACCCGGTGCTGGACGAGGCTGGCCTGATCGAGATGCTCAAGCTGCGCGCCAGCCGCCTGCGCCAGGCCGCGCGCCTGTTTCCGCTGGGCGCGCTGACCAAAGGCCTGCAAGGCGAGGTGCTGACCGAAATGTCGCACCTGACCGAGGCCGGCTGCGTGGGCTTTAGCCAGGCCGAGTCGCCCATGCGCAGCAACCAGGCGTTGCTGCGCAGCCTGCAATACGCCAGCACGTTTGGCTACTCCGTCTGGCTGCGCCCGCAGGATGCGTCGCTGGGCGGCGGCGTGGCCGCCAGCGGCCCCCTGGCCCAGCGCCTGGGCCTGGCGGGTGTGCCCGTGGCGGCGGAAACCATCGCCTTGCACACCATTTTCGAATTGCTGCGCGCCTGCCCCTGCCACGTCCACCTGTGCCGCATCAGCAGCGCGCAAGGCGTGGCGCTGGTGCGCCAGGCCAAGGCCGAAGGGCTGCCGGTGACGTGCGATGTGAGCGTGCATTCGCTGCTGCTGACCGATACCGACATCGGCTACTTCGACAGCCGCGCCCGCTTGCTGCCGCCGCTGCGCCAGCAGCGCGACCGCGAAGCGCTCTCGCAAGCGCTGGCCGACGGCACGATCGATGCGCTCGTCTCCGACCACACCCCGGTGGCCGACGATGCCAAGGAAGTGCCCTTTGCCGATGCCGAGCCGGGCGCCACGGCGCTGGAGCTGCTGCTGCCCCTGGCCCACAAATGGGCCGAGCAGGAAGGCGTGCCGCTGCTCACAGCCCTCTCGCGCGTGGGCGCGGGCGCGGCGCGCGTGTTGGGCGTGGCGCTGGGCACCTTGAGCGCCAGCGCGGGCCGCCTGACGCCGGGCGGCATGGCCGATTTGTGCCTGTACAACCCACAGGCGGAATGGGCCGTCACCCCCGCTGCGCTGCAAAGCCAGGGCAAATACACGCCGTTCGAGCAAGTGCCCATGCCAGGGCGCGTGCAGGCTACGTGTGTGGCGGGCGATTGGGTGTACGAGCGCGCCGGGGCGTGAGAGCCTCATTCATTACCAATCAACAGAAATACAACATCAATACTACATTGCCGAAACGGCAATGTTTTATTTCCTTTTGATTTGTAAGAATAATAAAAAGCGGCTCCAAGCCGCTTTTTTATTTGGACAGCAAGCGCATGGCGTCCTCCAGCCCCTTGATGGTCAGGGGGAACATGCGCCCGCCCATGAGCTGGTTGATGAGGTCGATGCTGTGGCGGTAGGGCCAGGAGGCTTGCGGCTCAGGGTTGATCCAGGCGTGCTGGGGGAAGGCGTTGGTGAGGCGTTGCAGCCATTCGGCGCCAGCCTCGGCGTTGTGGTATTCGACGCTGCCGCCCGGTTGCAGGATTTCGTAGGGGCTCATGGTGGCGTCGCCCACGAAGATGAGTTTGTAGTCCTTGTTGTACTTGCGGATGATGTCCCAGGTGTCGAACTTCTCGGTGAAGCGGCGGCGGTTGTGCTTCCACACGAAGTCGTAGACGCAGTTGTGGAAGTAATAAAACTCCAGGTGCTTGAATTCGCTTTTGACGGCGGAGAACAGCTCCTCCACGCGGGGGATGTGCTCGTCCATGGTGCCGCCCACGTCCATCAGCAGCAGCACTTTCACGCTGTTGTGCCGCTCGGGGACCATCTTGATGTCCAGCCAGCCCGCGTTGGCGGCGGTGGCGCTGATGGTGCCGGGCAAGTCCAGCTCCAGCTCGGCGCTGGTGCGCGCGAATTTGCGCAGGCGCTTGAGGGCGACTTTGATGTTGCGCGTGCCCAGCTCCTGGGTGTCGTCATAGTCGCGGTACATGCGCGCGTCCCACACCTTGACGGCGCTTTTTTGCCCGCCCTTGCCGCCGATGCGGATGCCGCGCGGGTTGTAGCCGCCGTGGCCAAAGGGGCTGGTGCCGCCGGTGCCAATCCATTTGTTGCCGCCTTCGTGGCGACCTTGCTGTTCTTGCAGGCGCTTTTTCAGCGTCTCCATCAGCTCGTCCCACTCCATCGCTTCCAGCGCGGCTTTTTGCTCGGGCGTGAGTTCGCGCTCCAGCAGTTGCTTGAGCCAGTCCTGGGGAATGGCGCGGGCCAGCTCGGCGCGCTGCTCCACACCGTGGAAGTAGGCGGAGAAGGCGCGGTCGAACTTGTCATAGTGCTTTTCGTCCTTGATGAGCACGGTGCGCGCCAGGTGGTAGAAGGCGTCCATGTCGCCCACGTCTTGCGGGTCGGCCAGCGGGCCGATGACGCCCGCTTGCAAGGCTTCGAGCAGGGCCAGAAATTCCTTGACGGAGATGGGCAGGCCGCCCGCGCGCAGGGTGTAGAAAAAGTCGATCAGCATGGCGGCGTAGTCGGTGGCGGGGTGTGGGAGGCGTGGGGAAAGTCGGCAAGAAGCCTTGCGTGGCGCTAGGCTGGCTGCCGGGCCTGATCGCGGCTCTGGTGGCGCGCCAACTGGTGCAGCAGATGGGCGCGGGTTTCGGGCCACTCTTCACGGGTGAGGCTGTACATGACGGTGTCGCGGATGGTGCCGTCGCGGCGCAGCGCGTGGCCGCGGATCACGCCGTCTTTTTTCGCGCCCAGACGCTCGATGGCGCGCTGGCTGGCGTAGTTGAAGTTGTCCGTGCGCCAGCCCACCACGCGCGCGCCCAGCGTCTCGAACGCATGGGTGAGCAACAGCAGTTTGCAGGTGGTGTTGACGTGCGTGCGCTGCACGCGCTGGGCATACCAGGTGTAGCCAATCTCCAGCCGCCGCACGGCGGGCAGGATGTCGTGGTAGCTGGTGCTGCCCAACACTTCGCCACTGGCGGCCTCAATGACGGCAAAGGGCAGCCGCTGGCCTTGTTGCTGCATCTGCAAGGCCGTTTCGATGTAGGCGCGCACATTTTCCGGCTCGGGCACGCTGCTCACGCGCAGTTCCCACAACCGGCCGTCGCAGGCGGCGGCGCGCAGGCCGTCTTCGTGGTGCGGTTGCAGCGGCTCCAGGCGCAGGCCGTCGGCGTGCAAGGTGGTGGGGGCGATGGCCCAGTTCATGGCTGTTCTCCAGGGGAGGCAGGGCGAAAGGATGGCGCGGCCGCCAGCAGCTCGGCCAGGCGCTGCGCGTCCTCGGCGGCGATGTAGCCGATAGGGCCGCTCACGCTTTGGCCGTCATCGCTGCCGGGGCAGGCGCTGTTGGCGGAGCGGTAGCGCTGGGTGCCGGTGCGGTCGGTCAAGGTCAGTTCGTAAATGGGCGCGCCGATTTCGCATGGCCCGGCTTCTTGCGTGCGCAAGTTCGCCAGCGCATCGCGGGCGGCCGCGCTGGCCTGGGCCAGCGGGCGTTCGATGACAACGTGGGCGGCGGCGTGGGAAGCGGTGGTGGCTGAAGCAGCTGCGCCCGCCCATTGGCTTTTGACGATGGCGATATGGGCCTGCGCGTCGTCATGCCGGGGGCGCCAGACCAGCGCGCCTTGCACGTCGTAGCCACCGCCGCAAGCGGCCAGGGCAGCGGTGCAAAGCGCGGCCACGATGGAGCGGGGGCAGGGGCGGGAGCGCGACAAGACACGCAGGCGGGCGGGAGCATCCAGAGGCATAGGCGGGGGCAGCGGTGGCTGGCAGTGGTCAGCGGTTGCGCTGGTTCATGAAAACGAGTTTTTCCAGCAAGGTGACGTCTTGCTCGTTTTTCAGCAAAGCGCCCAGCAGCGGCGGCAGGGTGATTTTGTCGTCCTGGCTGCGCAGCGCTTCCAGGGGGATGTCCTCGGCCACCAGCAGCTTGAGCCAATCGATCAGCTCGCTGGTCGAAGGCTTTTTCTTCAAGCCAGGCACGCTGCGGATTTCGTAAAAGCTCTTGAGCGCCGCACTCAGCAGCTCGCCCTTGAGGCTGGGGAAATGCACGGCCACGATCTGGCGCATGGTGTCGGCATCGGGGAATTTGATGTAGTGGAAAAAGCAACGGCGCAAAAAGGCGTCGGGCAGCTCCTTCTCGTTATTGGAGGTGATGAACACGATGGGGCGCTGGCGCGCGCGGATGAGTTCACGCGTTTCATAGACGTAGAACTCCATGCGGTCGAGCTCGCGCAGCAAATCGTTGGGGAATTCGATATCAGCCTTGTCGATCTCGTCGATCAGCAGCGCCGTGGGCTGCTCGGCGGTGAAGGCCTGCCAGAGCACGCCTTTGACGATGTAGTTGTGGATGTCCTTGACGCGGTCGTCGCCCAATTGCGAATCGCGCAGACGGCTGACGGCGTCGTACTCATACAAGCCCTGCTGCGCCTTGGTGGTGGATTTGATGTGCCATTGCAGCAGGTTCAGCCCCAGGGCCTGGGCCACTTCTTCGGCCAGCATGGTCTTGCCCGTGCCCGGCTCGCCCTTGACCAGCAGCGGGCGTTGCAAGGCAATGGCCGCGTTCACGGCCAGCTTGAGGTCTTGGGTGGCAACGTACTGATCGGAGCCTTGAAATTGCATGCTCATCCTTTGAAAGAAAAACGGGGCCAAGCGGCGGGGAAATGAAGAAACGGGCGATTTTGCCGCACGCTCATGCCATCGCTGCCCGTGCAAGCCCTCCCGCACCTGTCAAAAACCCGTCAAAAGACAATTATTTTATAAATCATCAGGAAATAAAATTACCTTAATTTGGCATGATGACAATAAAACCATTTTTACTAAATGGAATTAATCGCAAAAAACACCAAAACGCCCTGCACACCCGCACCAGATCACACCCAATCGCACCGCGCCGCCGCCCATGCCGCCAGGGCCGAGCGCCACCCACTGGGGCGAAACCGCCACACCCGGCCCATACCACCCGCCAAACACCGCCCAAAGCCACCCAGGCGCGCAAAAAGGCCCTGCGCGTACGTGGTGGCAGTGGCACAATCGTGCCCATTCTTTTCCGGCGCCTTCCCCCACGCCCCGCATCCGCCAATCGGTTCAGCCGTGTCGCGGAAGGTTTTTGTCAAACCAACTAATGCGCTCCCAAGGAGCGCCGAGGTCCCGCGAGTCATGAGCGATCCCACCCTGTACCAGCAATACCAGGGCAACACCCATCTGTTCGGCAGCAACGCGCCGTATGTCGAGGAGATGTACGAAAACTATCTGGCCGACCCCACCAGCATCCCCGAAAGCTGGCGCGAATATTTCGACGCGCTGCAAAACACCCCGGCCGCTGATGGCACCTTCAGCCGCGACGTGCCGCACCAGCCCGTCATCAACGCCTTTGCCGAACGCGCCCGCCAGGGCGTGACCCAGGTTGTCGTGGCCAGCGGCGCCGACACCGAAATGGGCCGCAAACGCACCGCCGTGCAACAGTTGATTGCCGCCTACCGCAACGTAGGCCAACGCTGGGCCGATCTGGACCCGCTCAAACGCACGCCGCGCCCCCACATCCCCGAGATGGAGCCCGCCTTCTACGGCCTGGCCGATGCCGATCTGGAAACGGTGTTCAACACCAGCAACACCTTCTTCGGCAAAGACACGATGACGCTGCGCGAGCTGCTCAACGCCCTGCGCGAGACTTACACCACCACCATCGGCGCCGAATACATGTACCTGACCGACCAGACGCAAAAGCGCTGGTGGCAGGAAAAGCTCGAAAGCGCGCGCACCAATCCGCATCTGAACGCCGAGCAGAAAAAACACGTGCTCAAGCAGCTCACCGCTGCTGAAGGGCTGGAGCGCTTCTTGCACACCAAATACGTCGGCCAAAAACGCTTCTCGCTCGAAGGCGGCGAGAGCTTCATCGTCGCCATCGACGCGCTGGTGGAAGCCGCTGGCGTGGCAGGCGTGCAAGAAGTCGTCATCGGCATGGCCCACCGCGGCCGCCTGAACGTGCTGGTCAACGCGCTAGGCAAAATGCCTGCGGATTTGTTCGCCGAATTCGAGCACACCGCGCCCGAAGACCTGCCTGCGGGCGACGTGAAATACCACCAGGGCTTTAGCTCGGACGTGCCCACCGCGGGCGGCCCCGTGCACCTGACGCTGGCCTTCAACCCCTCGCACCTGGAAATCGTCAACCCCGTGGTGGAAGGCTCGGTGCGCTCGCGCATGGACCGCCGCGGCGATCCGCAAGGCAAGCAAGTGCTGCCCGTGCTGGTGCACGGCGACGCCGCCATCGCCGGCCAAGGCGTGGTGCAGGAGACGCTGGCCATGTCGCAAACGCGCGGCTACACCACTGGCGGCACGGTGCACTTCGTCATCAACAACCAAATCGGCTTCACCACCAGCGACCCACGCGACACGCGCTCGACCTATTACTGCACCGATGTGGTGAAAATGGTCGAAGCGCCCGTGCTGCACGTCAACGCCGATGACCCCGAGGCCGTCGTGCTGGCCACCCATCTCGCGCTGGAATACCGCATGACCTTTGGCCGCGATGTGGTGGTGGACATCATCTGCTTCCGCAAGCTGGGCCACAACGAGCAGGACACCCCCATGCTCACCCAGCCGCTGATGTACAAGAAAATCGCCCAGCACCCCGGCACGCGCAAGGTCTA
This sequence comes from Allofranklinella schreckenbergeri, assembly GCF_003703475.1. GTDB lineage: Bacteria > Pseudomonadota > Gammaproteobacteria > Burkholderiales > Burkholderiaceae_C > Lampropedia > Lampropedia schreckenbergeri. The sequence continues at coordinate 154,353 of NZ_RDQM01000007.1, forward strand.
TGCCGACAAGCTCATCGCCCAGGGCGTGCTCGATGCCGACGGCCCCGAGGAGATGATCCGCGCCTATCGCGCCGTGCTCGAGCATGGCAAGAACACCGTCGAGCCGGTGCTGACCAACTTCAAGCGCCAGTACGCCGTCGATTGGGCGCCCTACCGCAGCAAGTGGACGGACGAGGCCGACACCGCCATCCCCCTCTCCGAGTGGAAACGCCTGGCCGAACGCCTGACCACCTTGCCCGAAACCGTCACCCCGCACCAGTTGGTGAAAAAGGTCTATACCGACCGCGCCGCCATGGGCCGTGGCGAAATCCCCGTGGACTGGGGCATGGGCGAAGGCATGGCCTTTGCCTCGCTGGTGGCCAGCGGCTACCCTATCCGTCTCTCGGGCGAAGACAGCGGCCGTGGCACCTTCAGCCACCGCCACTCCGTCATCCACGACCAGAACCGCGCCGCCTACGATGAGGGGGTGTACATCCCGCTGCAAAACATCGCCGAAAACCAGGCGCCGTTCGTGGTGATCGACTCCATCCTCTCGGAAGAAGCCGTGCTGGGCTTCGAGTACGGCTACGCCTCCAACGACCCGCACTCGCTGGTGATCTGGGAAGCGCAGTTCGGCGACTTCCTCAACGGCGCGCAGGTGGTGGTGGACCAGTTCATCGCCTCCGGCGAGGTGAAGTGGGGGCGCCTGAACGGCCTAACCATGATGCTGCCGCACGGCTACGAAGGCCAAGGCCCCGAGCACAGCTCGGCGCGCATCGAGCGCTTCATGCAGTTGGCCGCCGACACCAACATGCAACTGGTGCAGCCCACCACCGCCAGCCAGATCTTCCACCTGCTGCGCCGCCAGGTGCTGCGCCCGCTGCGCATCCCGCTGGTGATCTTCACGCCCAAGAGCCTGCTGCGCAACAAGGACGCAACCTCGCCCATCAGCGAATTCACCGAAGGGCGTTTCCGCACCGTGATCGGCGAGCAAAACGAGGCCATCCTGGCCAAGGCCGACAAGGTCAAGCGCCTGATCGCCTGCTCCGGCAAGGTGTATTACGACCTGGTGAAAAAGCGCGAAGAGTTGGGCGAGGACAACGTCGCCATCATCCGCATCGAGCAGCTCTACCCCTTCCCGCACAAGGCCTTTGGCGCGGAAGTCAAACGCTTCCCCAACGCCAAGGAAATCGTCTGGTGCCAGGACGAGCCGCAAAACCAGGGTGCCTGGTTCTTCGTGCAGCACTACATCTACGAAAACATGCTCTCGGGGCAAAAGCTCGGCTATGCCGGGCGCGCCGCATCGGCCTCGCCCGCAGTGGGCTATGCCCACTTGCACCAAGAGCAGCAAAAAGCGCTGGTCAAAGCCGCCTTTGCGCGCCTCAAAGGTTTTGTGCTGACCAAGTAAGCCCCGCCAAGGCTGTCGCCCTGATCTTCAACCAGGGCGGCAGCCTTCTTCTGCTGCTTTTTCGCTTTTTTCCCCGCCCCTTTCCTCGAACCCCCACTAAGAGACATTCCCATGGCCGTCATCGAAGTCAAAGTTCCCCAACTCTCCGAATCCGTTTCCGAAGCCACGCTGCTGCAATGGAAAAAGAAAGCCGGTGAAGCCGTCGCCGCCGACGAAATCCTCATCGAAATCGAAACCGACAAAGTCGTGCTCGAAGTGCCCGCCCCCTCGGCTGGCGTGCTGGCCGAAATCGTCGAAGGCGACGGCGCCACCGTCACTTCGGATCAACTGATCGCCCGTATCGACACCGCCGCCCAGGCCGCTGCAGCCCCCGCTGCCGCCGCGCCCGCGCCAGTTGCTGCCCAGGCTGCTGCCCCTGTTGCCGCCGCGCCTGCTGCCGCATCGGCCAGCAAAGCCGGGGTCGCCATGCCCGCCGCCGCCAAGATCCTGTCGGAAAAAGGCATTGACGCCGCCAGCGTTGCCGGTACCGGCAAAGATGGCCGCGTCACCAAGGCCGACGCGCTGGCCGCCAGCCCTGCCGCCCAAACTGCGGCCAAGCCAGCCGCCGCGCCCGTGGCCCCGGCCATCGCTGGCGAACGCCCCGAGCAGCGCGTGCCCATGAGCCGCCTGCGCGCCCGCGTGGCCGAGCGCCTGCTGCAATCGCAAGCCACCAACGCCATCCTGACCACCTTCAACGAAGTGAACATGGCCCCGGTCATGGAGCTGCGCAAGAAGTACCAGGACAAGTTCGAGAAGCAACACGGCGTGCGCCTAGGCTTCATGAGCTTCTTCGTCAAAGCCGCCGTGCATGCGCTCAAGCAGTACCCCATCGTCAACGCCAGCGTGGATGGCAACGACATCATCTACCACGGCTACTTCGACATCGGCATTGCAGTGGGCTCGCCGCGCGGCCTGGTCGTGCCCATCCTGCGCGACGCCGACCAACTCTCCTTTGCCGACATCGAGAAGAAGATCGCCGAGTTCGGCGCCAAGGCCAAGGAAGGCAAGCTCAGCATTGAGGAAATGACCGGCGGCACCTTCTCCATCAGCAATGGCGGCGTATTCGGCTCGATGATGTCCACCCCCATCATCAACCCGCCGCAATCGGCCATCCTGGGCATCCATGCCACCAAGGAGCGCGCCGTGGTCGAAAACGGCCAGGTCGTGGTGCGCCCGATGAACTACCTGGCCCTGTCCTACGACCACCGCATCATCGACGGCCGCGAAGCCGTGCTGTCGCTGGTGGCCATGAAGGACGCCCTGGAAGACCCGGCACGCTTGCTGTTTGACATCTGATGGCATGAGCGCATTCGAGTGGGACGAGGCCAAGGTCGGCCTCAACCTGCGCAAGCACGGCGTGGCCTTTGCGGAGGCCGCGACCGTGTTTGAAGATCCGCTTGCCCTGAGCTTCTTCGACGATGCCCACTCCATGGCCGAAGAGCGCTGGATTACCATCGGTTACTCCGCGTCTTCGCGCATGTTGCTGGTCGTCAGCACCGAGCGGCAGGAGGCCATCCGCATCATCAGCGCCCGCAAGGCGACTTTGGAAGAAAGGAAGTCTTATGAATGGCACAACCGATGACATGCAGCGCGACTACAGCGAACTGTTTGCCCGTCAGACGCCCGTGCGTGGCAAATACTTCGAGCAAGCCATGCGCGCCAAACGCATGGTGGAAATCGACAGCGATGTGCTACAGGCCTTCCCCACTGCCAAGGAACTCAATGCCGCATTGCGCAGCCTGATTGCTGCCTCGCGCCACGTGCATTTGAAAGATGCTTCCTGAAAAGCCGCCCCCTGTCCCCAATCTGACGCCTGCGTGCGCTCCGCTTTCTGCACCGCAGGCACTCACCCACACATCTCCACCCACGGATCACCTCACCGGCATCGAACGCGCCCTGCAACGCGCCTATGAAAGCGCCTGCCGCATCGCCTGGCAAACCAACACGGCGATGGTGTTCGAGATAGACGGCCAGATCGTCAAAGTCCATTTCCCCCAACCCACCCCTCCCAAATTCACACCATGAGTAAAGCATTCGATCTCATCGTCATCGGCGCTGGCCCTGGCGGCTACATTGCCGCCATCCGCGCCGCCCAGTTGGGCATGAACGTCGCCTGCGTGGACGCCTGGAAAACCAAGGACGGCAAACCCGCCCCCGGCGGCACCTGCACCAACGTCGGCTGCATCCCCTCCAAAGCCGTGCTGCAATCGAGCGAGCACTTCGAGCAAGCCAATCACCACTTTGCCGAGCACGGCATCAGCGTGGGCAAAGTCAGCATGGATGTCGGCCAAATGCTGGCGCGCAAAGCCAGCGTGGTGAAGCAAAACAACGAAGGCATCCTCTACCTGTTCAAGAAGAACAAGGTCAGCTTCTTCAACGGCCTGGCCTCCTTCACCAAAGCCGTCGAGGGCGGCTTTGAAATCCAGGTCAGCGGCGACAAGCCCGAAACCCTGACCGGCAAGCAAATCATCATTGCCACCGGCTCCAGCCCGCGTGCGCTGCCCGGCGTGCCGTTTGACGAAAAAATCGTGCTCTCCAACGACGGCGCGCTGGAAATCGCCAGCGTGCCCAAAAAGCTCGGCGTCATCGGCTCGGGCGTCATCGGCCTGGAGCTGGGCAGCGTCTGGCGCCGCCTGGGCGCGGACGTGACCGTGCTCGAAGGCATGCCCGCTTTTCTGCCCGCCGCCGACGAAGCCATCGCCAAAGAAGCCAAAAAGGCCTTCGATAAGCAAGGCCTGAAAATCGAGCTGGGCGTGAAAGTCGAAGAAGTCAAAACCACCAAGACCGGCGCCACCATCCAATACACCGACGCCAAAGGCCAGGCCCAAAGCCTGAAGGTGGACAAGCTCATCGTCTCCATCGGCCGCGTGCCCCACACCGAAGGGCTGAACCCGCAAGCCGTGGGCGTGCAGCTTGATGAGCGCGGCGCCATCGTCGTCGATGGCGATTGCCGCACCAACGTGCCCGGCATCTGGGCCGTGGGCGATGTGGTGCGCGGCCCCATGCTGGCGCACAAGGCCGAGGAAGAAGGCGTAGCCGTGGCCGAGCGCATTGCTGGCCAGCACGGGCATGTGAACTTCAACACCATCCCCTACGTCATCTACACCAGCCCGGAAATCGCCTGGGTGGGCAAGACCGAGCAGCAGCTCAAGGCCGAAGGCGTGGCCTACAAAGCCGGGAGCTTCCCCTTCATGGCCAACGGCCGCGCCCGCGCACTGGGCGACACCACCGGCCTGGTGAAAATCCTCGCCGATGCCAAAACCGACGAAGTGCTGGGCATGCACGTCATCGGCCCCATGGCCAGCGAACTGATCGCCGAAGGCGTGATGGCCATGGAATTCAAAGCCAGCGCTGAAGACATCGCCCGCACCTGCCACGCCCACCCCACGCTGAGCGAGGCCACCAAAGAAGCCGCTCTGGCCGTGGACAAACGCACGCTGAACTTCTGAGGACTTCAGTGATGCTCTTCGAGGTTGCCGCACCAGCAGGCTCTTAGAAACACTTATGCACAAGGGCGGGCAACCGCCCTTGTGCATTTCATGCATTCATAAAGAAAAAATTTGACCTTATATAGGCATATCCACAATGAAATTACTTTTACACATGATTTAGAAAAATAACCCTCCACAACACTGCCAACCCCGTATTTAATGGTTTGCTCGGAAGCCCAAAAGCAAGCAACCCACCTAGAATCGCGCTCCTTCAGCCCATTCGGCCCCTTTCTTTCACACCTTCGTTACCAACCCATGCACACCCCTCGTTTCACCCTACAAACCGTAGCCCTCGCTGCCAGCTTGCTGTGCGCCACCGGCGCTGCCCAGGCCAAAACCTGGGTTCTGTCCTCCGACAAGGAAGGACTGTCCAGCTACAACACAGGCATCAGCATCGTCAACTCCATCTACAGCACATTTGAAACTGCTGCTGGCGGCCCCACGGAAACCATTGACGGTCGCGGTCTGCTGCATGCCAGCGCGACCGATCCCTTGCCTGCCGACGTACCCGCCGATGTGGACATCGTGGTGGTCGCCACCGTCCAACCCAATCAAACCGTCACAGGTGTGCAGCACGGCGTTGATGCGACGCGCTTTGCCAAAGTCATGGATTGGGCCAAAACCCGCAGCGACCTGACCTTCGTCTTCCTCAACGACGGTTGCTGCCGCCCTTCGGACACTGGCAGCGTTGCGGGCTTTCTCAACAACAGCCTGGGCCTGAGCGCCGCGGACGAGATCACCAGAGTCGGTAGCGTGGCCCCCCAAGGCAACTCCGTCTATCTCAACACCAACTCGCCCTACAAAGACAACTTCGCTGCCCTGGACCCACTGGCTGCCGAGGTCTATGGCAAATACGTCAACGTCCCCGCTCCCTACGCCGTCTATTTGGCCCCTGCCGCTGCCGACACCCCGCCCGCATCCATGCCAGCAGCTGCGGACAAAGTACAGGCCTATGGCATCGTCGTCCCCCGCGCAGCCACCAATGGCAGCGCTTGTGTGATCGCCTTTAGCGACACCAGCCAATTCGCTCTGGCCTCCGCTCCGGCACAAGCAGGCGAACTAGCCAATAGCATCATGGCTGCCGCGAGAGACTCTGCGGGCGCCTGCCAGGTGAAAACCGTGGCGACTGCCGATCTGGTGCCCTCCATCACCCTCTCTTCGCCCCTGCAAGTAGGCGGCAACGGCACGCTCACCGTCAAGGTAGACAACCATGGCCAAAGCGACAGCGCCGCTGGCGGCAAAGTCGTGGTCACTTTGCCAGCGCAAGCGCAAGTGGATGACACCGCATTGCCCACAGGCTGCACCAAACCGGCGCCCTCTGAAGTGGAATGCACACTGGGCGCCATCACCGCACAAAACCACAAAACATTCGCACTGCCCATCACCATCGTTGGCTCTGGCGCGGACAGCACCTTCCGCTCCCAGGTGACAGGCGCCGCCGCCGACACCGGCGAACTGGCGCCCCAACTGCAAAACAACGGCCCCATTGAGCGCAAAGTCACCATCGCCGCTCCCACAGCCACCATCACC
>NZ_RDQM01000008.1 GCF_003703475.1 Allofranklinella schreckenbergeri
CGCGTGATCGGCGATTGGATCGGCTTTTACAACCACCAGCGTCCTCACCAGGCGCTGGGCATGAAGACGCCCGCTGAGGCTTATGCTTTAGCGGCCTGACCTGTGCAGGTTCTGCTGGGTCAATACAGCGGCCTGTACGACCCAGACACCGGCCTGACCCGCTTTGGGGCAAGAGACTACGACGCAGAAACTGGGCGATGGACGGCCAAGGATCCCATCTTGTTTGATGGTGGGAATTCCAACCTCTATGGGTATGTTTTGCAGGATCCGGTGAACCTCAAAGATCCCAATGGCCTCATCGCACCCGCCATTGCGATAGGGATTAGAGTTGTCGGGGGCGCTGCTTTTTCCAGTGCAATCCGAAGCATGGCCCGCCAAGCACTAGGCCCGGTGGTCGGCGGCGTAGCCGCGTGTGTGCTTGCGGGCGTATGTACTTTTAATGAAGAAATTGACGTTAGTAATAATGAAATTCCAGAGCGAGGCCTCCCTCCTGAGGGTCTTTATCCACCTATTCCAGAAGGCGAACAATGCCAGCCGGGTGATGCTAGTCGAGAGTCTGAAAAAAATAAGGGCGGCAAGAGCCTTTGGGATAAAAATGGAGGAGAATGGCGATGGTTCCCTGGTGATAAATGGCATAACCCTCATTGGGACTACAATCCTCACGACAGACCAAGCTCTCCTTGGCAAAACGTTCCACACGGCGGATTGCCGCCGAGAAAATAATGATTTTTGCAGCAGTTTTTGAAAAATGGGAAAAATCCCTATTAATAGCAGCCGACAATGCTGGCCTCGATAGCTTAATTGAATTATTAAAAAAAAACAATGAAGCGGAGATTCATTCCTTGAAGGCATTTCTTCCAATGGGCAGCATCAATCTTAAAATAAAAACAAAACAACGAAAAAATATCATCCATATTTCAAGCACCGACTCCCATATATCCTTCTCCCGCAAATCCAGTGAAGATTTCATAAAACATTTGCTACTCGTCCGATATCATAGGGGTGCCTGCCATCATTTTTTTGACGTCAACTGGGACTACTCATTTGCAAGTATGCCAATACTAATTTCCAAGGATGAATATCTTTAGAATTTATTTCTATATGACCCTTCCCCGCCGAATACCAATACCAGCACGACGCCCTGGGCAACCTGCGCCAAGTGCAGCTGCCTGGCGGCCAGCGTATTGATTACGAGATCGATCCTTTGGGCCGCCGTATCGGCAAGCGCAAGGACGGGCAGGTGCAATACCGCCTGCTGTTTCTCGACAAGCTGCACCCGCTGGCCGAGTTCGACCAGCAGGGCAACATTCGCAGCCTGTTCGTGTACGCAGACCGCAGCAATGCCCCTACCCTGATGCTGCGGGGCGGCAAAACCTGGCGTTTGATCGCCGATCATCTGGGCAGCATCCGCCTGGTCATCGACGCCGAGACCGGCCAGATCGGCCAACGCATCGACTACGACGCCTGGGGCCGCGTCACCCACGACAGCCAGCCGGGCTTCCAGCCCTTTGGATTTGCGGGTGACCTGTACGGCCCAGACACCGGCCTGACCCGCTTTTGGGCAAGAGACTACGACGCAGAAACGGGCAGATGGACGGCCAAGGATCCCATTCTGTTCGATGGTGGGGATTCCAACCTCTATGGCTATGTCTTGCAGGATCCGGTGAATGGAGTGGATCCGTTAGGAACAGGTCCATGGGACAAGCTTTACGGTTTGCCAAAAGAATTTTGGCATTGGTTTCATAAATTGGATGGAGGTAAAGAGATGAAAGCGCTAAAGGATCCAAAAACAAAAATGGTTCCAGAAGAAGATGCTCGGGCATACTTTGAAGAATGGAAGCCCATAAATAACAAGCAAAATGGTTTTATTGATATGGATTTTCTTCAAGAGATGATTGAGATGTTTTTGATACCTTGGTTTCTTCAGCCTCGCTCGCTCGCTCGCGTGCTCGACAATGGACTGTCATTTCGACTGGGATCCCTGTACTAATACCTGGGTAGAAAAGAAAGGTGAGTGATATGGATTTAGAAATTTCTCTATCTTGTTTTGGCGAAAATATTGGAAAAACTATTCTTCCGAAGAGTCATGACATTTTTGTAGAAAAAAGCGATCGGCATCTCTCAATGGTTTACAAAAAGAGTCAGGATGTTGACTTGGATGAAATGATGACCGATTTCCTTGATGTGGTGTCAGGCATTGATTTTTCTGCGTTCGATAGTAAATTGTTTAGGGTTGCTTTTTTTGTCTATCCGTCCGATGGTGTTGCATTTTTTTCGACGGAAATTGGTGGACGTGTGATTTCCGTAATTGAGAAGATGGGCGCGGATTTGGAAGTGAGTTTTTATCCTTGTTCCGAATAGTTTGCGTGTGAAAGCAAGGACGGGCAGGTGCAGTACCGCCTGCTGTTTCTCGACAAGCTGCACCCGCTGGCCGAGTTCGACCAGCAGGGCAACATTCGCAGCCTGTTCGTGTACGCAGACCGCAGCAATGCCCCCACCCTGATGCTGCGGGGCGGCAAAACCTGGCGTCTGATCGCCGACCACCTGGGCAGCATCCGCCTGGTCATCGACGCCGAGACCGGCCAGATCGGCCAACGCATCGACTACGACGCCTGGGGCCGCGTCACCCACGACAGCCAGCCGGGCTTCCAGCCCTTTGGGTTTGCGGGCGGCCTGTACGACCCAGACACCGGCCTGACCCGCTTTGGGGCAAGAGACTACGACGCAGAAACGGGCAGATGGACGACCAAGGATCCCATCTTGTTCAACGGCGGCGATACCAACCTCTATGGCTATGTGTTGCAGGATCCGGTGAATTTTGTGGATCCAGAAGGAAAAGAGGTATATGTTTGCGGTCGCCCTGCCGATCTGCCTTTTATATTAGGCATTTTTGATCACGAGTGGATATTAACGGACTCCATTGAGCGAGGAATGGGAACAATCCAAGGAGTAATACCAGCACAAAATGGAGATAGCTCGCTTCCAGGAGTTCAGGTATTTGTAGTTGATCATAAAGAAGAGGCAATCCAGAAAAACTCCAGATGCATTATGCAGCCCAATGTTGACGAAGACTGCGTAAACTCTGCAATGTGGCTTGGGAAGCCCTTGGGAAGGTGGGGCCCAACAAATAATTGCCAGTCATTTGTTAATGAAATAATAAACGGATGCAGAATAAGATGATATATGTTATGTTGATAATAGCGACTGCGGCGATTTTATTTTTTGGGTTTACCGCAATTTTGTATCTAAACAGTTTTCTTGCGCATCTTTGGCTCTATAGTGGCCCACCAGGAGGTGATAAGCAATATTTTTTGAATGTAGCCTTCTTTCATCTTGGGATATTTTTTATTTGTCTTTTTGTAATTTTTATCATTATTTTAAAATCAAGGATAGTCATGAAATCAATAAAACGAAAGGAGTAAATTTGCATGGGGTAGATTGGGTTTTATGACATGAATGCGGTTCAAGAAAGAAAAGCCAACCAGAACCTCCCCGCAAGGGCAAACCCGTTAACAATACGATGCCCAGGGCAACCTGCGCCAAGTGCAGCTGCCTGGCGGCCAGCGTATTGATTACGAGATCGATCCTTTGGGCCGCCGTATCGGCAAGCGCAAGGACGGGCAGGCGCAATACCGCCTGCTGTTTCTCGACAAGCTGCACCCGCTGGCCGAGTTCGACCAGCAGGGCAACATTCGCAGCCTGTTCGTGTACGCAGACCGCAGCAATGCCCCTACCCTGATGCTGCAGGGCGGCAAAACCTGGCGTCTGATCGCCGACCACCTGGGCAGCATCCGCCTGGTCATCGACGCCGAGACCGGCCAGATCGGCCAACGCATCGACTACGACGCCTGGGGCCGCGTCACCCACGACAGCCAGCCGGGCTTCCAGCCCTTTGGATTTGCGGGTGACCTGTACGGCCCAGACACCGGCCTGACCCGCTTTTGGGCAAGAGACTACGACGCAGAAACTGGGCGATGGACGGCCAAGGATCCCATCTTGTTTGATGGTGGGGATTCCAACCTCTATGGCTATGTTTTGCAGGATCCGGTGAATTTTGTGGATCCGGAGGGGCTTTTGACCATTTATGCAGATGGGCAAATCCGTGTATCCGCCTACCCAGGGGAGCCTGCAGGGGGAAGTGAACACGCCAGGAGAGGCGAAGGGAAAAATCATCATATTCATATCTATGATAATCTAAATATGAGTATCTTTGATACTTTTAAATAAAAATCATGAAATCAAAAAATATCGAACAATCATCAATAAAACCAGACCAAAACTATTACAGTGCATCCATTTTTTTCCGTTCCTCCATCAATGGCGACTCCGATAACTCCAACATTTGGGAGGAGCAAATCGTATTGCTGCAAGCTGCCTCTGAGGAGCAGGCACTCAAGCTGGCTGAGCGCTATGCTGTGGAGCAAGAATCTTCATATAAAAATGTTGAAGGCCATACCGTTGCGTGGGCGTTTTTCACCATTGAAAGACTGATTCGCATAGATGATTTCAACTTTTCCGGGGTGACAGAGGTTTTCTCCAGATTTCTCAAGTACGGTGAAGTGCAAAGCCTGCTTCAGCCTTTTGATGACTGATGAAGACTGATACCCATCCACCTCAGCAGATTTACCCCAACCTGTCTTGGCATTTGCAGAATGCCAACCGAATGACTGGCGCAATATGCATCGAAGCATTCTCAAAATCCGCCAGTCACCAGCCTGCATGGACAGCGTGTTGCACGCCCTAGAATGCGCAGGCGTCAAACATCCCAAAACCACTTGATGGAGACATGCCTCATGAACTTCCCCGCCTTCCAACCTGCCGGCCTGAGCCAGGCGCTGAATCTGCGCGCGCACTGGATGCCTTTCAGCGCCAACCGCGCGTTCCAGAAAGACCCGCGCATCATCGTGCGCGCCGAGGGCAATTGGTTGTACGACCAAGAGGGCCGCAAGATTTACGACAGCCTCTCGAGCCTGTGGACTTGCGGCGCGGGGCATTGCCGGGCGGAAATCCAGCAGGCCGTGGCGGCGCAGTTGAGCACGCTGGATTACTCGCCCGCGTTCCAATATGCGCATCCGCTGTCCTTCCAACTGGCCGAAAAGATGACGGCCCTGCTGCCGGGCACGCTTGGCCATGTGTTCTTCACCGATTCGGGTTCGGAGTCGGCCGATACGGCGCTCAAGATGGCGCGCGCCTACTGGCGTCTCAAGGGCCAGCCCGCCAAGACCAAGCTGATTGGCCGCGCGCGCGGCTACCACGGCGTGAACGTGGGCGGCACCAGCTTGGGCGGCATCGGCGCCAACCGCAAGATGTTCGGGCAGTTGATGGATGTCGATCACCTGCCGCACACGCTGCAAGCCGATTGCGCCTTCTCGCGCGGCATGCCCGCCACGGGCGGCGTGGCGCTGGCCAATGAGCTGCTCAAGCTCATCGAGCTGCACGACGCCTCCAACATCGCCGCCGTGATCGTCGAGCCGATGGCTGGCTCTGCGGGCGTGATCGTGCCGCCCGAGGGCTATTTGCAGCGCCTGCGCGAGATTTGCGATCAGCACGGCATCTTGTTGATCTTCGATGAAGTCATCACCGGCTTTGGCCGCATGGGCAAGTACAGCGGCGCGGAGTTTTTCGGCGTGACGCCCGACATCATGACGGTGGCCAAGCAAGTGACCAACGGCGCCGTGCCGCTGGGGGCGGTGGTGGCCACCAGCGAGATTTACGACACTTTCATGAACCAGCAAGCGCCCCTGCACGCGGTGGAGTTCGGCCACGGCTATACCTACTCGGCCCACCCGGTGGCCTGCGCGGCGGGCCTGGCGGCGCTGGATGTGCTCGAGCGCGAGCAGTTGGTGCCGCGCGTGGCCGAGCTGGCGCCGCACTTCGAGCAGGCCCTGCACGCGCTGCGCGGCAGCAGCGCCCATGTGCTGGACATCCGCAATTGCGGCTTGGCGGGCGCCATCCAGCTCGCTCCGCGCGAGGGCGACGCCATCGTGCGCCCTTACGAGGCGGGCCTGGCGCTGTGGAAAAAGGGCTTTTACGTGCGCTTTGGCGGCGACACGCTGCAATTTGGCCCGCCGTTTACCACCACGCCCGCCGAGCTGGACAGCCTGTTCGACGCCGTGGGACAAACCCTGCGCGAGCTGGCCTGATCGCCAATTGCAAATCAAGAGAAAATACAAAAATGCCTTATGGCTTGATGGACGTGCCATAAGGCCTTTTGAAAATAAAGTTTGATATGGAAAACCGGCATCCTTTCAAAGGATGCCGGTTTTTTTTACGGGCTTTTCACGCAACTGCCGCCGTGCAGCGGCTTTGCACAGACTCCTACAGCCCGGCCAGCACGCGAATGTGCGACTCCACGCAACGCGCCAGCACTTCGGGGATGTAGCCGCCCTCCAGGCTGGAGACGATGCGGCCTTTGCTGTGGCGTTCGGCCACTTCCACCACTTTTTGCGTGATCCAGGCGTAATCGTTTTCGTTGAGCATCATCTGGCCCATGTCGTCGTCGCGGTGGGCGTCAAAGCCTGCGCTGATGAAGATCATTTCAGGAGCGAAGGCCTCCAGGCGCGGCATCCAGATCATGTCGATCATCTCGCGCACGTCCACGCCCTTGGTGTACGCGGGCACGGGGATGTTGAGCATGTTTTCGCCTTTGGCCGTCTCGCCGCTGTAGGGGAAGAAGGGGTGCTGGAAGAAGCTGACCATCAGCGCCTTGGGCTCTTTGTGCAGGATGTCTTCCGTGCCGTTGCCGTGGTGCACGTCGAAGTCCACCACCGCCACGCGCTGGAGCTGGTGGCGGTGCAGCGCGTACATGGCCCCCACGGCCACGTTGTTGAAAAAGCAAAACGCCATGGCTTTATCGCGCTCGGCGTGGTGGCCGGGCGGGCGCACGGCGCAAAAGGCGTTTTGCAAATCGCCCGCGATGACGCGGTCGGTCGCATCAATCACCGCCCCGGCGGCGCGCAGCGCGGCGTTCCAGGTGTGGGGGCTGAGCATGGTGTCGGGATCGATCTGGGAGTAGCCGTCGCCGCCCGCGCGCAGCTCTTCCTGCATCAGCACATCCAGGCCCAGCAGCGAGGCGATGTGAATGCGGCTGTGCGCCAGCTCCAGGTCGTACACCGAGGCTTTGGGCGCATCAAAGCGCTGGAGCATGTCCATCACGCCGCTGATGAGTAGCCGATCCTCGATGGCGTCCAGCCGCTGCGGGCATTCGGGGTGGATCGGGCCCATTTCGTGCAGCCAGCAATCTCTGTGGGTGAAATATCCTGTAGCCATGTTGTTTGCCTCTTATGGTTTACCATCAGCTCGGCTGATACGAGCGCTTACTTTTTCATACGCTGTCATACACGCAGCAGCCTCCAAGCTCTGGCCCCCCAAGGTTAAACGCAATGCGCCGCCTCGTTTGGCAACCGCCCCCCGGGGGAACCCCTACTTCCAGGCCATTTTTATTCCATGTCGCTACACACCCAGATTGATGCGGTTTTGCATCAGCTCAACCAGCTCATCGTCGGCAAATCCCCTCAAATTCTCGATTGCGTCACCTGCCTGCTCGCAGGCGGGCACTTGCTGATTGAAGACGTGCCCGGCGTGGGCAAAACCACCCTGGCGCACGGCCTGGCCCACACCTTTGGCTTGCAATTTGCGCGCGTGCAGTTCACGGCGGATTTGATGCCCAGTGATTTGACGGGCGTATCCGTGTACGACCGGGGGCAGGAGGGGTTTGTGTTCCACCCCGGGCCGGTGTTTTCGCAAATTTTGCTGGCCGACGAAATCAACCGCGCCAGCCCAAAATCGCAAAGCGCGCTGCTGGAGGCGATGGAGGAGCAGCAAGTCTCCGCCGAAGGCGTTACGCGCGCGCTGCCGCAACCGTTTTTCGTCATCGCCACGCAAAATCCGCGCGAGCAATTGGGCACTTATCCGCTGCCAGAGTCGCAGTTGGACCGTTTTTTGATGCGCGTCTCCCTGGGCTACCCCGATCGCGCGGCCGAGCGCCAATTGCTGGCCTCCAACGGCCACCGCCAGCAGGTGCCGCATTTGGCTGCGCAAATGAACGCCGACGATGTGCTGCGCGCCCAGCAGGCCGTGCTGGCCGTGCACGCCGCCCCGGCCCTGCTGGACTATGTGCTGGACTTGATCGAGGCCAGCCGCTCAGGCCAGTGGTTTGTGCAGGGCCTTAGCCCGCGCGCGGCCATTGCGCTGGTGCGCGTGGCCAAGGCGCGAGCCTTGATCCTGGGACGCGACCACATCGCTCCCGAAGACGTGCAGGACACCATTGTGCAAACCATTGCCCACCGCCTGGTGCCATTGGCGCAATCGGGCCGCAGCGCCAGCGAGCAAGTGCGCAGCATGGTGCAAGCCGTGCCGCTGCGGTGAGCGGCCCCGCCATGACAGCCCCCAACCCTGCCCTGGCCCACGCCGCCGCGCCTGCCACGGCCGGCCCCAGCGCCAATTTGCGCACCCGCCTGCACCGCTGGATCACCCAGCGCCTGCCCCGCACCAACCATTGGGTGCTGACGCAGCGCAACCTGTATGTGCTGCCCAGCGGCGCGGGCTGGATGCTCGGCGCCACCAGCGCCTTGCTGCTCATCGCCGCCATCAATTACCAGATCAACCTGGGCTTTTTGTTCGCCTTCATGCTCGCAGGCGTGACTTTTGTCAGCGTGCTCATGGCCCACGGCAACCTGCGCGGCTTGCAATGGCGCGCGCAAGAGCCTGCGCCCGTGTTCGCACACCAGGCTGCCAGCCTGCCCGTGTTCGTGCAGCACACAGGGGGAAAAAAACGCTTTGCCATCGGCTTGCGGTTTCTGGACGGGCACAGCGCCCACACTGCCCCCAGCCTGCTGCTGGACGTGCCGCCGGGCGAAGCCTCGGGCCACGCCCTCACCCTGCCCGCATTGCCACGTGGCCTGCACGCCAGCCCGCCTATTGCCATCGAAACGCGCTTCCCCATGGGCGCATTTCGCGTCTGGTCGATCTGGCGGCCTGCTGTCTCGCTGCTGGTCTATCCCGCGCCCGAAAGCAACGCGCCTGCGCTGCCGCAAAGCCAGGCCGCAGGCGCGGCGGGCCTGGCGGCCACGCGCTCGCCCTCGTTCGAGATGGAGGGCTTTCGCAGCTACCAGCGGGGCGACCCGATCAAATCCATCCTCTGGAAAAAAACCGCCACCGCCCTGGCCACCGGCTCGGGCGACTGGGTGCGGCGCGACCACACCCAACTGGGCGCTACCGAGCTGTGGCTGGACCACGCCAGTACCGGCCTGCACCACCCCGAAGCCGTGCTCTCGCGCCTGTGCGCCTGGGTCATCCAGGCCGATGCGCTGGGCCTGAGCTATGGCCTGCGCCTACCCCAAACACAGATCGAGCCGGGCCAGGGCGCTGCCCACAAACACCAATGTTTGCGGGCGCTGGCCTTGAGCTGACCCGCCACCCGAGCGCACGCCATGACTTTTTTTTCCGCCTGGGCCGCACGCCTGCCGCGCGAAACGCGCGACAGCCTGTTTCTGCTGCTCATCCTCAGCGCCCTGGCCCTGCAAATGGCGCGCGCCTTGCCGCTATGGGCGGGCGGCTTCGCGCTGGCCTTGCTGGCCTGGCGTACCACGTTGGCCTGGCGCGCCAAGCCTTTGCCCAAACGCTGGTTGCGCATCAGCTTGCTGGCCCTGTCGCTGGGCGGCGTGCTGTTTGAGCTCATCAGCCAGGCCTCCGTCTCCGGCGCGGCGCTGACATTTCTGCTCACGCTGCTAGCGCTCAAAACGCTGGAAATGCACACCCAACGCGACTCGATGGTGCTGTTTTTTCTGGCGTTTTTCTGCATCGTCACCAACTTCCTGTTCAACCAGAGCCTGCCGGTCGCCCTGCTGATGGTGCTGCTGTTCTGGGGGCTGCTGACGGCGCTGGTCAACGCCCACAAACCCGTGGGCAAGCCCCCGTTGAAAGAATCGGCCTTCACAGCCGTGAAGCTGCTGCTCATCGGCCTGCCGCTGATTGCCACGCTGTATGCCCTGTTCCCGCGCTTTCCTCCGCTGTGGGGCATCCCCAACGCGCCCGGCCAGGGCCAGACCGGCCTGTCCGATTCGATGGAAGTCGGCGCCATCAGCCAACTGGCGCAAAACCGCGACGTGGCCCTGCGGGTGGAATTCGCCCCCGGCAGCCCCATCCCCGCCCAATCGCAAATGTATTTCCGTGGCCCCGTGCTCGGCCACCTGCAAGGGCGCCACTGGCGCGCCTTCGACCCGCTGCCCGTCCAATCCGACGCCCCTGCGGGCAGCGCCTACAACCCGCAAGAGCGCCAAGGCCCCGCCGTGCGCTATACCACCGTGCTGGAGCCACACCGCCTGCGCTGGCTGCTGCCGCTGGAGCTGGGTGCAGGCGAGGGGCAAAACGACGGCATCGACCAGCCCCGCAGCATGCTCTCGCAAGAGTTGGTCTGGAGCAGCTATCGCCCGCTGCAATCGGCCACGCGCTACCAGGGCATCAGCTACCCGCAAAGCCGCCAGGGCCGCCACATGCGGGCGCAAGAGCTGGCCCGCTACCTGCGCCTGCCCGGTGGCGACAACCCCCGAACCCGCGCCTGGGCGCAAGAGCTGCGCACGCAATTTGCCCACCTGCCCAAGCCCGAGGCCGACCGTGCCCTCATCGGGTACACCCTGAAATGGCTGCGCGAGCAGGAGTTTCACTACACCTTGCGGCCGCCCCTGTACGGCGAACACACCGCCGACGAATTCTGGTTCACCCACCGGCGCGGCTTTTGCGAGCACATCGCCTCCGCCTACGCCATCCTCATGCGCGCGGCGGACATCCCCGCGCGCATCGTCACCGGCTACCAGGGCGGCGAAGCCAACCCCGTCAATGGCGTGTGGACGGTGCGCCAATCCGATGCCCACGCCTGGGTCGAACTCTGGCTGCCCGGGCACGGCTGGCAGCGCATCGACCCCACCGGCGCCATCGCCCCCGAGCGCATCGAACTCGCCCAAAGCCAAGTACCCGAAGGCAACGACGTGCGCGCCGCCGCCTTTGGCGCAGGCTGGAGCTGGATGATGCGCCTGAGCGCCCTGCAAGACGCCATCGACTACCGCTGGACGCAATGGGTCATCAACTACGACCAAAAAAGCCAACAATCGCTACTGGAAAGCCTGGGCCTGCGCCGCCTGAACTGGCAGCAAATCGCCCTCACCGCCGTCGGCCTGACCCTGGCCACCGGCCTGACCTACCTCATCTGGCCCCTGCTGCGCCAGCGTCGGCGCGACCCCTGGCTCCATCTGCTGGCGCAAACGCGCAGCAAACTCGCCGCCGCCGGGCTGGAGCTGCCCGAGCACACCCCGCCCGCCCGCATGGCCCAGGCCTGCGAACAATTTTTCGGCCCCGGCGCCACCGATCTAGCACAATGGCTGCAAGACATGCACACACTGCGCTACGCGCGCCAAGCGCCCCTGACCCTGCCCGAACTGGCCCGCCGTTGGCGCCGCCTGAGCTGGCCTCAACACCCACATTCATGACGCTCCATCTGCGGCCTGGCGCCGCCCTTCCCCCAGCCCTGCGCCCCTTGCCCCAACGCTGGCACAAACTGGCTTGCACGCGCGCCGCCGCGCTGCTCTGCGGCCTATGCGCCATCCTCACCAACCCCACGCAGGCCCAAACAACGGCCCAGGCAACACCCCCGGTAGCGGCCTCCGACCTGCCCCCCGCGCCCATCCGCAGCCAACCAGCCGCGCAACAAGACTGGAGCGCCCAAATCAACACCTTTGCCAGCGCGCTCGCCGCCGACATCCCCGCCGAATGGGCTGGCCACGTGCTCGGCCAAGCCCGCCACAACGCACGCGTGAAACGGCTGATGACCCCGGCCCAAAAGCGCAACAGCCCCACCGTGCGCGATTGGCGCGCCTACCGCCAACGCCTCATCACCGCCGCGCGCATCGAAGCTGGATTGCAATTTTGGCAACGGCACGAGCGCGCCCTGCGCGACGTACAAGCGCGCACCGGCGTGCCCGCACACGTCATCGTCGGCATCATCGGCATCGAAACCACCTACGGCCAGAACACGGGCAGCATCCGCGTGCTCGACGCCCTGGCTACCCTCGCCTTTGACTACCCCCAGCAACACCCCCGCGCGCTGGAGCGAGCGCAGTTCTTCCGCAAAGAACTGGAGCAATTCCTGCGCCTGTGCCTGGCCAACGGGCTCGATCCGCTCAACGCCACCGGCAGCTTTGCCGGCGCCCTTGGCATCCCCCAATTCATGCCATCGAGCTGGCTGCTCTACGGCGCAGACGGTGACGGCGACCAGCGCGTCAACCTCATCGACAGCCCTGAAGACGCCATCGCCTCCGTGGCCAACTACCTGTTGGCCCACGGCTGGAAAAGCCAGCAACCGGCCTACTTCGAAATCGCCCTCAACGCCAGCGCCGAGCAAATGGCCCAGCTCCTGGCGCCCGACATCCTGCCCACCTTCGACGCCGCCGCCCTGCGCGCCCTGGGCGTGCAACTGCTCCCCGAAGGCCAGCAATACTTCGGGCAAATGGCCTTGATCGAACTGCAAAACGGCAACCGCCCCGCGCACTACGTTGCGGGCACGGAAAACTTCTACGCCGTTACCCGCTACAACCAATCGAGCTACTACGCCCTGGCCGTGCTGCAACTGGGCGAAGCCGTGCTGCAACAACGCACGCAACGGCAGGGTGACGACTCAATGGTGCCCTGAGAGCCTGCTTCAAGGCTTACCTTGCAGTACACCAAAACTTCAAATCAAAAGAAAAGAAAAATGCCTATTTCGACAATGAAATAGGCATCTCAAGTTTTTATTGAATTGGAATTCAAAAAATCATAAGCCAGCCCGGCAAGCTCTGCCCGCCCAGCCAGCCTTGGGCATCACTTCTTCACATTCGCAATGCCGTCGGCAATCTCTTTGTGCGCCTCTTCAATGCCGACCCAGCCCAGCACCTTGACCCACTTGCCCTTTTCCAAATCCTTGTAATGCTCAAAGAAGTGGGAAATGGCGTTGAGCGTGCCTTCGTTCACGTCGGCAATGGTTTTCATGTGGGCGTAAGCGGGCAGGATTTTTTCCGTCGGCACGGCCAGCACCTTGGCATCCACGCCGCTTTCATCCTCCATGCGCAGCATGCCCAGCGCGCGGCAAGGCACGACCACGCCAGGCTGCAAGGCATAAGGCGTGAGCACCAGCACATCCACCGGGTCGCCATCGCCCGAAAGCGTTTGCGGCACATAGCCGTAATTGGCCGGGTAAAACATCGCCGTGTTGATGAAACGGTCCACAAAAATCGCGCCCGTTTCCTTGTCCACCTCGTACTTGATGGGATCGGCGTTTTGAGGGATCTCGATGATGACGTTAAACACCTCTGGCGCTTTGCTGCCAGGAGAAACATTGCTCAGGGACATACGGATTCAATCGCTTGATGAACAGGAGAAAACACAAAGGCCCGCCGGGGCTTCTGCAGCTTACATTAATTTCCAAAACAAAAGAAAGCATGACATTTGAATATCATGCCGAAACAAGGCTGTTTTCATTCCTTTTGATCTAAAAATCAAACCATGCAAGGCACACCCATGCACCGGCGCGCCGGGGCTGCATTCTAGAGCGTGTTATGTCCGTCACTTGGCCTCTGCCAGGCCTGACCCCTTTTTGCCTTTGGGCGCATGCTCTGCAAATCGTGTCTTCCAGCCGCTTCCCGCCCAATCGCACACAACGCGCAAAAAAGCCATATGCCATATAAAAAAAAGCAGCGCATTCAAAGCGCTGCTTTTTCATCTAAAACCTGTAGCGACGCTATTTGAAAATTCAAATCCAACAGCCACCACAAGCCGATTTTTTAAAAATCGTCAAAGCTCACTGAGCTTGGCAAGAGGTTTCCACCATATTGCCATAAGGGTCTGCAAAGTTCAGCATGCCCATTTTGCCTTTTTGATGCCATTCAGCGCCGCGACCAAATAAACCCGTCTTGCCCACATAGCGCTCACCCGAACCGGAAACAGCAGCGGTCAGCATCGCTTTCTTGTCGTCGAGCTTCAGCTCCACTTGATCGGGATTGAGGTAACGAATCTGTACTGTCAAACCATTCTGGCAAGAAAAGCGCATTTCCTGTGCCATTTGGGCAGGCGCCGGAGCAACATGTTGTTGGCTGGTTGCAGCAGGGGCTACCGTTGCGGAGCGCGCCTGGCTGGGGGGCGTGGGGTTGCTCATGCATGCGCTCAAACCAACGGCCAAAGCAACGGGCAGCATCAATTTGGAAAATGTCATTTTTAACTCCTTTTCAAAAAGCCACCCAATAAGTCCGGGTGTTGGACTGCATTCTAGACGCAGCAATCGGCTTTTTACTTTGGTTTTTTAATTCCCATATGCGCATAGCCCATAACCAATGATTGCAAAAGAGCCAATTTGTAACTTTGCATTTTTTCAAAAATCCCCAATCCCGTATTAACGCATGCCGCATAGCGCAGGTTTTAGAGCCTGCTTAGAGCGTGGTTTCAGCGCGGCCTTGCACGTCGAAGCGGAACAGGCGGCAATCAATGGGGCCGTTGTGCATGGGTACGCGGCGCGTTTCCTTCAGGCGCAGCTTGCCGGGCAGTTTCATGTCGGGGGTGAGCAGCCAGGCCACCCAGCCCGCGTAGTGGCTTTTCCAGTGCGCGGCCAGTTGCTGGAAGAAGGCCGCGCCGTCGTCGCCATCGGCAAACTCGCGGGCGCTGCGGGCGGAAAAGCCTGCGCTGTGGCGCTGCTGCCAGTTGCGCCCGGCTTGCCCGGCCGCGCCAATGCGCGTGCCGTAGGGCGGGTTGAGCAGCATCACGCCCGGGCGGGGGCAAGGGGGCATGCGCTGCAAGGCGTCGCCGCCGCGCAGTTGCAGGGCGTGGGCCACGCCTGCGCGCGCGGCGTTGCGCTGGGCAAAATCGACCATGCGGTGGGCAATATCGCTGCCGAAAACGGGGGCGCTGGGCGGGTGCTCTTGCGCTTTTGCCTGCTCTTTCAGGCGCTGCCAGGCGGCGGGCTGGAAGGGCTGGAGTTTTTCAAACGCAAAGCGCCGCTGTCCGCCAGGGGCGATGCCGCAGGCGATTTGGGCGGCTTCGATGACGATGGTGCCGCTGCCGCAGCAGGGGTCGTACAGCGGCACGCCCTCGGCGGGATTCCAACCACAGGCGGCGAGCATGGTGGCGGCCAGCGTTTCCTTGAGCGGGGCGTCGCCTTTGTCTTCACGCCAGCCGCGTTTGAACAGCGCCTGGCCGCTGGTGTCCAGCGCCAGGCTGGCGTGGGTGGCGTCCAGATGCAGGTGCAGGCGCACGTCGGGGCGCTGGGTGTCCACGCTGGGGCGCTGGCCGCATTGGGCGCGGAAGCGATCGGCTACGGCGTCTTTCACGCGCAAGGCAGCGAAGTTCAGGCTTTTCAGCGGGCTTTTGTGCGCGGTGGCTTCGACTTTGATGGTCTGCGCGGGGGAGAACCATTGCTCCCACGGCACGGCTTGCGCCAGCGCATAGAGATCGTCCTCATGGCGGTAAGGGGCGCTGGCCAGGGTCAGCAGCACGCGCTGGGCCAGGCGGCTGTGCAGGTTCAGGCGCATCACGCCGTCCATCCAGACGCCGAGGTCGGCGCCCTGCCCCGGCCATTGCACCCGCACGCCGCCGCGCTGGGCCTCGATGACGGGCTGGGCGGCGGCATCCACGCCCAGCGTGGCGGCCCAGATGCGCTGCACTTCGTCAGCCAACCACGGCTCGGCTTGCGCAGCGCAGGGCAAAAAGAGGGAGAGGGGCTGGGCAGCGGGCATGGCGCAAAGATTTTTTACAAATCAAGAGAAAGAAAACACGCCTGTTTCGGCATGGTATGCATTACATTCAATTAACTATTGATTGAAAACATGAAGAAGGGCAGGCAGCGCTCAAAACGGCATTTTGGGAAAGCCACCGCCGCCGCCCAACAGCGATTTGGCGCCTGCGAGCTTGCGCATCATCTTCATCATGCCGCTGCCTTTCATCTTTTTCATCACGCCTTGCATTTGGTCGAATTCCTTGAGCAGGCGGTTGACTTCCTGCACTTGCACGCCCGCGCCTGCGGCGATGCGTTTTTTGCGCTGGGCTTTGATGAGCTCGGGGCGGCGGCGCTCCTGGGGCGTCATGCTGCAAATGATGCCTTCCTTGCGGCGCACGTCGCGCTCGACGCGATCCATATCGACTTGGCCGGCTTTTTCCGCCAGCTCGCCGGGCAGCTTTTCCATCAGGGACGAGAGGCCGCCCATTTGCTTCATCTGGCGCAGTTGCATCAGAAAGTCGTTGAGGTCAAAGCTCTCGCCGCTTTTGACTTTTTCCGCCAGCTTTTGCGCCGCCTGCATGTCCACGCCAGCGGAGACTTGCTCCACCAGCGCCACGATGTCGCCCATGCCGAGGATGCGCCCGGCGTGGCGCTCGGCGTCGAAGACTTCGATGCCGTCGATCTTCTCACTCACGCCCGCGAACTTGATGGGCGCGCCGGTGATGTGCTTGACCGACAGCGCCGCACCACCGCGCGAGTCGCCATCGAGCTTGGTCAGCACGATGCCCGTCAGCGGCAGCGCTTCGCTAAAGGCTTTGGCGGTGTTGATGGCGTCCTGGCCCTGCATGGCGTCCACCACGAACAGGGTTTCGGCCGGGTCGAGCGCGGCGTGCAGGCTTTTGATTTCTTCCATTAGCACTTCGTCGATGGCCAGACGCCCGGCGGTATCGACGATGAGCACATCGAAGTAATGCTTTTTCGCGTAATCGAGCGCGGCGCGGGCAATCTCCAGCGGCTTTTGCTCGGGCGTGCTGGGAAACCACTCCGCCCCGGCCTGGGCGGTGACGGTTTTGAGCTGCTCAATGGCCGCCGGGCGATAGACGTCGCCCGAGACGGTGAGCACCTTTTTCTTGAACTTCTCGCGCAGCAGGCGGGCAATCTTGGCGGTGGTGGTGGTTTTGCCCGCGCCCTGCAAGCCCGCCATGAGGATGATGGCCGGCGGCTGCACATTCAGGCGCAGCTGCGCCTGCCCTTCGCCCATGGTGGCGGCCAGCTCTTTGTTGACGATGCCCACCAGCGCCTGGCCGGGCTTGAGCGAGCCGACAACTTCCTGCCCCAGGGCTTTTTCCTTGACGCGGGCGATGAAGTCGCGCACCACGGGCAAGGCCACGTCCGCTTCGAGCAAGGCCATGCGCACCTCGCGCAGCATGTCCTGCACATTGGCCTCGGTAATGCGGGCCTGGCCGCGCATTTCCTTGACCAGCCGCGAAAGTTTGTCGCTCAGTGTGGATGCCATGATGGGATAACGGTAAGTGGGGGGTGGTTGAAAAAAGCGCCGCGCCAACGGGCGCGGCAGGCAAGGGCAGTTTCCGGGCGTTGGCGCAGGCAGGCTCAGGCTTTGCAGACTCTGAACAGGCTCTCAGCGCGCCCACAGGCGTTGAAGCTCGGCCAATTCAACGTCGAATTGTTCATCGATGCGTTTTTCCTCTCCCCTCTTGCCGGCGATGAAGCGCTCTTGCTCCTCGATGTTTTGCTGGTTGGCCTGTATGTTGCGCCGCAGCATGGGCGGCGCTTTACTGATGTCGTTCTGGTAAAACTCCAGCTCGTTTGCCAGGCGGACTTTGTCTTCTTGCAATTGCTCCAACTGCAATTGCGCGCCAGCAATCACCGCGCGCACGTTTTCCTTGGCCTTTTCGCGGGCCACACCGTGCGCCTTCTCGTCGGGATAACGCATCAGCAAAATGCGCTCGCGCTGCTGAGCGTCGCGCAGGCGCTTCAGCTCAGCTTGGCGCTGCTGCTCTTTTTGCGCCATCTCGCGCCGTTCCTCCGCCGTATAGCTGGGCGCACGCGTGCCACTTTGGTGGCCGGTGACGCCATCCAGAATGCGCTGCTCGCGGTCGTTGCAGGCGGGGATGGGGCGATCGGAGGTCAGCGTGCGGCCATGCGCATCCACGCAGGTGTAAATGCGGGCGCGCTGGTCAGAGGCCTGGGCCGTCTGCACCACTGTTTGAGCTGCCGTCAAAGCCAGGCAGCAAGCCCAGGCCGCCATAGGCAGGGCGCCAGCGCCACAGCGGCGCGCGCGTTCGGGAGACTTTGTCATTGGCAACCTTTCGAATACACACCGTAGCGCTGGCGATACGCCTGCACCTTGCCGTAATACGCCTGCAAATCCTGGGCCGCAGGCATGGCCGCCGCAGCGTCGCTGCCCAAAAACGCCAGGATATCCTCCAACGTGGCCACGGCGCATACCTGCAAGCCCAACTGATTTTGCACGTGTTGCACGGCGCTGTAGGGCACATCCTGGCCGTTTTCGGTGGCCATCTCCTGGCGATCCAGCGCAATGGCCAGCGCGTGCACCTTGGCGCCCGTGCCTTCGATGATGCGCATGGCCTCGCGCACGGCAGTGCCGGCGGAGATCACATCGTCAACGATCAGCACGCGGCCTTGCAGCGGCGCGCCCACCAGCGTGCCGCCTTCGCCGTGGTCTTTGGCCTCTTTGCGGTTGTAGGCGTAGGGCACGTTGCGGCCCAGGCGCGCCAGCTCCATCGCCACGGCGGCGGCGAGCACGATGCCCTTGTAGGCCGGGCCAAACACCATGTCGAACTCGATGCCGCTGCGCACAATGGCGTTTGCATAAAATTGCGCCAGCCGCAACAGCCGCCGCCCATCGTTGAACAACCCCGCGTTGAAAAAATAAGGGCTTGACCGCCCCGCCTTGGTGGTGAACTCGCCAAAGCGCAGCACCCCGCTCTCGATGGCAAAACGCACAAAGTCCTGCGCTTGTGCGCCCGTTTCGCCGCCCTGCTGCGCGGCCGCGCTGGCTGTTTGCAAATTGCCCATTCCCACACTTTCCTTCATGACCCAAAAACGCTTTCAGCTTGTGAGTTTCAACGCCAACGGCATTCGTTCCGCCGTCAACAAGGGGCTGCTGCCCTGGCTGGAAAAAACCCAGCCCGATTGTATGTGCGTGCAGGAGCTCAAGGCCCAGCAAGCCGAGCTGGACAAGGCCGAGCTGACCCAACTGGCCGGGTTGCAAGGCTATTTTCATTTGGCGCAAAAAAAGGGCTACTCCGGCGTGGCCGTCTATACCCGCCACACGCCCAGCGATGTGGTGTACGGCTGGGATGGCGGCGAGTTCGATGCCGAAGGCCGTTGCGTGGAGCTGCGCTTTGACACGCCCGCGCGGCGGCTGTCCATCATCAGCGCGTACTTTCCCAGCGGCTCCTCGGGCGAGGATCGCCAGGCGGCCAAATACCGCTTTCTGGACGGCATTTACCCCTATCTCAACGCCTTGCAGCAGCAGCGTGAATTCATCCTTTGCGGCGATATCAACATCGCCCACCAGGCCATCGACCTGAAAAACTGGCGCAGCAACCAGAAAAACAGCGGCTTTTTGCCCGAAGAGCGCGCCTGGATGACCAAGCTGCTCAGCGACGCCAGCGAAGGCCGCCGCCCGCTGGTGGACGTGTACCGCCGCTTGCGCCCCGACGCCACCGACGCCTGCTACACCTGGTGGAGCAACCGCGGCCAGGCCCGCGCCAACAACGTGGGCTGGCGGCTCGATTACCACCTGGCCACGCCCGCCCTGGCCGAGCTGGCGCGCACCGAGCACATCTACACGGCCGAGCGCTTCTCCGACCACGCACCCTTGACCATTGGCTACGACTTGGCGCTGGCCTGAACGCCTGATGTGCGCCTGCTGCGCGCCTGATGAGCGCCCGAGCAACGCCAAACAAGCCTCTGCGCCAGCGACATCGCGCATGCACCACACTTTATTTCCAATTCAAAGAAATAAAAATAACCCCATTTCGGCAGCATGCCATTCAAATCATTTTTTCAATGATATGAAAAAAGGCGCAAACCGCCACATCCCCGCAAGCGGCCCCTGCGCCGCACGTTCTACGCTCTAGAATCGCCCGCCTTCGAGTTCTTTTTTTGCCGCTTTTTCGCGCACACCCTCCATGTCCAACACCATCTTGCAATCCATTCCTGCCGGCCAAAAGGTCGGCATTGCTTTTTCCGGCGGCCTCGACACCAGCGCCGCGCTACTGTGGATGAAGCAAAAAGGCGCCTTCCCCTACGCCTACACCGCCAACCTGGGCCAGCCCGATGAATCCGACTACGAGGCCATCCCCAAAAAGGCCATGCAGTACGGCGCCGAAAAAGCGCGCCTGATCGACTGCCGCAAGCAGCTCGTGCACGAGGGCATCGCCGCCATCCAGACCGGGGCCTTCCACATCAGCACCGGCGGCATCACCTACTTCAACACCACGCCACTGGGCCGCGCCGTCACCGGCACCATGCTGGTGGCCGCGATGCAGGAGGACGACGTCAACATCTGGGGCGATGGCTCGACCTTCAAAGGCAACGACATCGAGCGCTTTTACCGCTACGGCCTGCTGACCAACCCGCGCCTGAAGATCTACAAGCCCTGGCTGGATCAGCGCTTCATCGACGAGCTGGGCGGGCGCAAGGAGATGAGCGAATTCCTCATCGCCAATGGCTTCGACTACAAGATGTCCACCGAGAAGGCCTACAGCACCGACTCCAACCTGCTGGGCGCCACGCACGAGGCCAAGGATCTGGAGTTCCTCAACACCGGCATCCGCATCGTGCAGCCCATCATGGGCGTGGCCTTCTGGCGCCCGGAGGTGGAGGTCAAGGCCGAAGAAGTCAGCATCCGCTTCGAGGAAGGCGTGCCCGTGGCGCTGAACGGCAAGACCTTCGAGAACAGCGTGGAGCTGATGCTCGAAGCCAACCGCATCGGCGGTCGCCACGGCCTGGGCATGAGCGACCAGATCGAAAACCGCATCATCGAAGCCAAGAGCCGCGGCATCTACGAAGCCCCCGGCATGGCGCTGCTGCACATCGCCTATGAGCGTCTGGTCACCGGCATCCACAACGAGGACACCATCGAGCAATACCGCATCAACGGCCTGCGCCTGGGCCGCCTGCTCTACCAGGGCCGCTGGTTCGATCCGCAAGCCATCATGCTGCGCGAAACCGCCGAGCGCTGGGTAGCGCGCGCCGTCACCGGCGAGGTCACGCTGGAGCTGCGCCGTGGCAACGACTACTCCATCCTCAACACCGAAAGCCCCAACCTGACCTACGCGCCCGAGCGCCTGTCGATGGAAAAGGTCGAGGACGCGCCCTTCAGCCCCGCCGATCGCATCGGCCAGCTCACCATGCGCAATCTGGACATCGTGGACACCCGCGCCAAACTGGGCATTTACTCCAAAACCGGCCTGCTCTCGCACAGCCAGGACGCCGTGCCGCTGCTGGAACGCAGCGCCAAGGCTGACAAGTAAGCCCCAAGCAAGCCCCAAACCAGCCACGCCACGGCGGCGCAACCCGCGCCGCCGTGGCGTGGCAAGAAATAATCAATCAAAGGCAAATAAACTTGCATGTTTCGGCATGATGAGCAATAAACTCAATTTCCTTTGATTTGCAAACCATGCAGCATTGCGCGACACCATGCCGCGCCCCTGCCCCATGTTTGAAATCGTCCTCGTCCACCCGGAAATCCCGCCCAACACCGGCAACATCATCCGGCTCACCGCCAACACCGGTTGCCGCCTGCACCTGATCGAGCCGCTGGGCTTTTCCATGGACGACCGCCACATGCGCCGCGCCGGGCTGGACTACCACGAATACGCCCCCGTACAGCGCCACGCCAGTTGGGAAGCCTTCCTGCACAGCCAACGCCCCGACACCGCACGCATGTTCGCCCTCACCACCCGCGGCAGCCGCAACCTGTTCGAGCTGCGCTTTCAGCCCGGCGACTGGCTCGTCTTCGGCAGCGAAACCAGCGGCCTGCCCGCCGCGCTGCGCGAAACCTTCCCCCCCGCCCAGCGCCTGCGCCTGCCCATGCGCGCCGGCCAGCGCAGCCTCAACCTCTCCAACGCCGTGGCCGTCACCGTCTTCGAAGGCTGGCGGCAAAACGGTTTTGCGGGCACGTCGTAAACCCATGTCCGCCACAGGAAATGCCGCTGCCAGCCACACCGCCACTGATACTGGCGCACGACCGCTGCTCATCCTGCTGCATGGCACACGCCTGAACGGCGCACAGTGGCATGCCTACGGCCCGCTCTTGCACGACATCGCCGAGGTGCTGGCGCCCGACCTGCCCGGCCACGGCCTGCGCGCAGCCGACACCTTCTCTCTGGCACTCGCCACACAACAAATAGACGAGCTGATCACTCAGGCCGGCCCGCGCCCTGTGCTGCTGGGTGGCCATTCGCTGGGCGGCTATGTCGCCATGAGCTACGCCCAGCAACACCCGCAACGTCTGGCCGGCCTGGCACTAATGGGCTGTGCGGCCGAGCCACGCGGCGCAGGCGCCTGGATGTACCGGCAGCTGGCGCGCCTGTGGGAAGCTGCCGGCCCCACTGGCATGGCGCGCCTGGATGCGCTGTGGCTGGGCCGCGTGGCCCACGCGCCCACCTGGGCTGCAGTGCGCGCCCGCGGCGGCAGCTTCGAGCAAATCCGCACAGCCTGGGGCGAAGTCATGCGCCACTGCGGCGCACACCAACTGCGGCAAGTGGCCTGCCCTATCCTGCTGCTGGGCGGCAGCTGGGATCAGTTGCACATTCACGCCAGGCGCTTTGCCACCGCCGCGCCACAAGCTCACATCGTGACCAAACCGCATCGCAACCATTTATGGCCGCTGACGCACCCACAGGAGGTTGCCGCCGAGCTGCGCCACTGGTTGCAGTACGCCCTGACCTGAGGCCATACACCAACGAGGCACGGCTGAGCTTGCTCATGAGTCACTTGCAGCCAGCGCAAGCCCTGCTCTTGCGCGTATAATCCGCCGTTTCGCCTTGGCTTAGCTGGGGCGGAAAACACAAGCGCATGCAGGCCCAACGATCGAAAGGGCCGATGTTTTGCCTCTAGGCAAAGCCCGGCACGCCTGGCAAGCGCAATCTCAAACAGTCACAGGACATCAACCATGCCCAAAATGAAGACCAAGAGCAGCGCGAAAAAGCGTTTTCGCGTTCGCCCAGGTGGCACCGTCAAACGCGGCCAAGCGTTCAAGCGCCACATCCTCACCAAAAAGAGCACCAAG
Organism: Allofranklinella schreckenbergeri; assembly: GCF_003703475.1. Classification (GTDB taxonomy): domain Bacteria; phylum Pseudomonadota; class Gammaproteobacteria; order Burkholderiales; family Burkholderiaceae_C; genus Lampropedia; species Lampropedia schreckenbergeri. The sequence continues at coordinate 23,019 of NZ_RDQM01000008.1, forward strand.
AACAAACGCCAACTGCGCGGCGTCGCCAACGTGCATGAAACCAACCTCGGCCACATGGCGCAAATGCTGCCATTTGCGGGTCTGTAATCAGAAGGAGTCACGCACATGCCTCGCGTCAAACGTGGTGTCACGGCACATGCTCGTCACAAGAAAATCCTGAAACTGGCCAAAGGCTTCCGCGGCCGCCGCGGCAACGTCTTCCGCGTTGCCAAGCAAGCGGTGATGAAGGCAGGCCAATACGCCTACCGCGATCGCCGCACCAAAAAGCGCGTATTCCGCCAACTGTGGATTGCGCGTATCAACGCCGCTTCGCGCGAATTGGGCCTGACCTACAGCCAGTTCACCAACGGCTTGAAAAAGGCCCAGATCGAAATCGATCGCAAGATGCTTGCCGATCTGGCCGTGCATGACAAAGCCGCTTTTGGCAGCCTGGTTGCCCAGGCGAAAGCAAAGCTGGCGTAATTCGGAAAACGGGCGGCGCGCATGCCGCCCCTGAACTTGCACCGCAAGGCTGGGCTTCGCGAATCTGCATGCAGATTCCTGGGCGCCAGCCTTTTTTCATGGCGCACGCCATGCGTGTCCGTATCTGAAACGCAACACCCAAAGCGGCATATCCGCATGATGAGGATGAACCCATGAGCACTGCAATGAGCGCCGACTTGCAAGCCCTGGTCGAGCAGGCCCAGGCTCAGTTTGCGCAGAGCGACACCCCCGCTGCCCTGGAAGACGCCAAAGCGCGTTTCCTGGGCAAAAGCGGCCAGATCACCGCGCTGATGAAAGGCCTGAGCCAGCTCAGCGTGGAGGAGAAAAAAACCCAGGGCGCAGCCATCAACCAGGCCAAGCAGGCCATCGAAGCGGCGCTGAACGCGCGCCGCCAGGCCCTGGCCGATGCCGAGTTGCAGCGCCAGTTGCAGGCCGAGCGCCTGGATGTGAGCCTGCCCGGCCGCCGCCGCGAAGCAGGCGGCCTGCACCCCGTGACCCTGGCCTGGGAGCGCATCGAGCAAATCTTCGGCTCCATGGGCTTTGACGTGGCCGATGGCCCGGAAATCGAAAACGACTGGTTCAACTTCACCGCGCTGGGCAACCCGCCCAACCACCCGGCGCGCTCCATGCAGGACACCTTCTACGTGGACATGCAGGGCGAGGACGGCCAGCCCTACTGCCTGCGCACCCACACCAGCCCGATGCAAATCCGCTACGCCACGGCCCATGCGCGCAAGCATGCGGCCGCCCTGGCGCGCGGCGAGGTGCAGGAAGTGCGCGTCATCGCCCCCGGGCGTACCTACCGCGTGGACAACGACGCCACGCACTCGCCCATGTTCCACCAGGTCGAGGGCCTGTGGCTGGGCGAGAACGTCAGCTTCAAGGACTTGAAGGCTACCTACCTGAACTTCTGCCGCGCCTTCTTCGAGGCCGATGACCTGGTGCTGCGCTTTCGCCCCAGCTACTTCCCCTTCACCGAGCCCAGCGCCGAGATCGACATCCAGTTCCAAAGCGGCCCGTTGGCGGGCAAGTGGCTGGAAGTCTCCGGCTCCGGCCAGGTGCACCCGCAAGTGGTGCGCAACATGGGGCTGGATCCGGAGCGCTTCATCGGCTTTGCCTTCGGCTCGGGCATCGACCGCCTGGCCATGTTGCGCTACGGTGTGAACGACTTGCGGCTGTTCTTTGACGGCGATGTGCGCTTTTTGCAGCAGTTCCGCTGACCCCATCTGCCGGATCGACCGCATGAAACGCCCTGCCCTGTTCACTGCCACCCTGGCTTTGACAATGGCGCTTGCAGGTGCAACAGCCAGCGCCGCCGCGCCCGGCTACGACACCGTGCGCCTGAGCGACATCGATTTCAGCTACAACGCGCCCGCCGAAGGCAAAGCCTGCTGCGGCACGCTGACTGTGCTGGGCAAGGCCACCAACACCAGTGATCAAGCGCTGGAAGATCCCACGTTCGAGGTGCAATTCTTCGATGCCCAGGGCAAGCTCATTGATGCTTTCAGCGAGTCCACCTACGGACTCAACCTGCCGCCCGGCCAAGACATGATGGTGCGCCTGAGCGACCGCGCCCGTCACGAAGCCGGGCGCTACGCCAGCGCCCAAATCCGCCTGATTTCGGGTGCATTCACCGAAGCCGGCAGCGGCCCGCAAGCTCCGGCGTTTGCGCAAACCATCTGGATGCGGCTGCTGCTCAATTGGGGCCCCATGCTGCTGCTCATCGGCGTCTGGCTGTGGCTGATGCGGCGCTCCAACAGCTTGTGCTATTCCAGAGATCTGCTGGCCTCGGTGCAAGAACAAAACCAATTGCTGGCGCGCCAAGTGGCCGCCCTCGAACGCCTTGCCGACCATGCGCCCGCGCGCGATGCGCGCAGCGCCCAAACCTAAAGCACACACCATGCAATTCCCAGAATCCTGGCTGCGCGCCTTCTGCAACCCGCCTTTGAACACCGAGCAACTGGCCGAGACCCTGACCATGGGCGGCTTCGAGGTGGAGGAGATCCGCCCGGCCGCGCCGCCGTTTGGCGGCATCGTCATCGGCGAGATCAAGGAGGCCGTGCAACACCCCGATGCCGATCGCCTGCGCGTCTGCCAGGTAGACGTGGGCGCGGCGGGCGATGGCGCGCTGCTGAACATCGTCTGCGGCGCGCCCAATGCGCGCGTGGGCATCAAGGTGCCCTGCGCCATGGTCGGCGCCGAGCTGCCGCCGGGCGAGGATGGCAAGCCCTTCAAGATCAAGGTCGGCAAGCTGCGCGGCGTGCAAAGCTTTGGCATGCTGTGCTCGGCGCGCGAGCTGGGCATTTCCGACGAGCACGGCGGCCTGCTGGAGCTGCCCGCCGATGCCCCCGTGGGCCAGAACGTGCGCGAGTACCTGCGCCTGGACGATGCGCTGCTGACCATCAAGCTCACGCCCAATCTGGCGCACGGCCTGAGCGTGTACGGCATCGCGCGCGAGCTGGCCGCGTTGACCGGCGCGCCGCTGCACACACCAGCCATCCCCGCCGTGCCCGCCACCATGAGCGAAACCCTGCCCGTGCAGGTGCAGGCTGCCGATCTGTGCGGGCGCTTCTCCGGCCGCATCGTCAAGGGCGTCAACCCCCAGGCCACCACCCCGGCGTGGATGGTCGAGCAACTCGCGCGCTGCGGCCAGCGCAGCGTCTCGCCGCTGGTGGACATTTCCAACTACGTCATGTTCGAGTACGGCCAGCCCAGCCACATCTTCGATCTGGACAAGATCGAGGGCGGCCTGCACGTGCGCTGGGCCCGCGCGGGCGAAAGCCTGGAGCTGCTCAACGGCAACACCGTCGCGCTGGATGAGCAGGTGGGCGTCATCGCCGATGAGCGCCAGGTCGAATCGCTGGCGGGCATCATGGGCGGCAACGCCACCGCCGTGGGCGATGCCACGCGCAACATCTACATCGAAGCGGCCTTCTGGCATCCCGAGGCCATCCAGGGCCGCTCGCGGCGCTTGAACTTCGCCACCGATGCCGGCCACCGCTTCGAGCGCGGCGTGGACCCCAGCCGCACGGTAGAAATCATCGAGCGCATCACCGCCCTGGTACTGGAGATCTGCGGCACGCCGCACACCCAGGTAGGCCCCATCGACGACCAGCGCCTGCGCCTGCCCGAGGCGCGCCCCATCGAGCTGCGCGTGGCGCGCGCCGCCAAGGTCATCGGCATGGCCATCAGCGCCCAGCAGTGCGAGGAGGTCTTTGCCCGCCTGGGCCTGCCCTGCGAGCGCGTGGCCCATGCCGAAGGCGAAGTGCTGCGCGTCACCGCCCCGCCCTACCGCTTTGACCTGGCCATCGAGGCCGATCTGATCGAGGAAGTCGCCCGCATCATCGGCTTCAACCAATTGCCCGATACCGCGCCGCTGGCGCCCATCGTCGCGCAAGCCCCCAGCGAAACCCAGCGCGGCCAATTCGCCGTGCGCCGCCTGCTGGCGGGCCTGGGTTATCAGGAAACCATCAACTTCAGCTTCGTGCAAGAGAGCTGGGAGCGCGACCTGGCTGGCAACGCCAACCCCATCCGCCTGCTCAACCCCATCGCCGCGCCCATGAGCGTGATGCGCTCCAGCCTGCTGGGCTCGCTGCTGAGCGTGCTCAAGTTCAACCTGGACCGCAAAGCCAGCCGCGTGCGCCTGTTTGAAGTCGGCCGCGTCTTTGCGCGCGATGCCAGCGTGACCACCAGCGAGGCCAGCGTACAAGGCGTGCACCAGCCCCTGCGCGTGGCCGGCATCGCCTATGGCGACGCCGCTGGCCGCCAATGGGGCCAGACCGAGCGCCGCGTGGATTTCTACGACCTCAAGGGCGACGTGCAAGCCCTGCTGGCACCTGCTCAGGCCGAATTCATCCCCTGCGAACACCCTGCGCTGCACCCCGGCCGCAGCGCCCAGGTGCTGCTGGACGGCCAGCCCATTGGCGTGCTGGGCGAACTGCATCCCCAATGGCGTCAGCAATGGGAGCTGCCGCACGCGCCCATGCTGTTCGAGCTGGATTGGCAGGCCGTGCTGGCGCGCCAGTTGCCCAAGGCCCGGCCCGTGCCCAAGCACCAGCCCATTGAGCGCGACATCGCCATCGTCGTGGCCGAGGGCATCGGCTTCGCGCAGGTACAAGAAGCCATTGGCGGCGCGAGCGCCCAAGCGACTGCCCAAACGGCTGCCCAGCTCTCTGACGTGCTGCTGTTCGACGTCTATCGCCCCGCCCCCGGCCAAGCCAGCGCCGCTGGCACAGGCGGCGTAGCCCAGGGCGAGAAAAGCCTGGCGATACGCCTGCGCTTTGACAGCCACGGCGCTGCGCTGACCGATACCGATATCGATGCCGCCATCGACGCCATCGTGCAAAAGCTGCAAGCCAGCACCGGCGCGCGCCTGCGCGGCTAACTGCACGACGAACGCCTGGCAAGCGTGGCTGCCACACGCACCACACGCGGCAAGCGTGTCGCCCGGCAGGCTGTGGCGCTTATCATTCGCCCGCCTGCCATCCCACCCTTTTCGGCCCTTTCCGGCCTTTAGCCCCTCAGCCGAGCGCCCCATGACCGAACTCGCCATCGACATCGATCGCTTCGAGCCAGCCTCGTTGACCAAAGCCCAGCTTGCCGACCTGCTCTACGAGCGCATTGGCCTTTCCAAGCGGGAATCCAAAGACATCGTGGATGCGTTTTTCGATCTGATCGCCCGTCGCCTGATTGAAGGTGAAAGCGTGCGCATCTCCGGCTTTGGCAACTTCCAGGTCCGCTCCAAAGCCCCCCGCCCCGGGCGCAACCCCCGCACCGGCGAAGCCATCCCCATCGAAGCACGCCGCGTCGTCACCTTTCACGCCAGCAACAAGCTCAAGGACAAGGTGCAACAGGTTTGAGGGCCTGCAAGGCGTAAAGCGCACCAAATAATTACCAATCAAAAGAACAAAAATACCATGCTTTCGGCATGGTGGCAAACAAGTCGATTTTCTTTTGATTTGAAAACCTTGTTGAGCGCAAAACCTCCCGCGCCCCTCTGGCCCACATGCATGCTGCTGCGCCCAAGCGCCTGCGCATCGCCCCAGCCAACCCCGCCCAGCGCCGCGCCAAGTCGCCATTCTTGCCAATCAAGGCCCCTGGCATCCTTGGCTTGAAAAACAAATGCCCATCGGGCCAAAGAGCAGCCGAAACTTCAGGCACCGCCGGAGAGCGCCCGCGACGCGCATATGCGTTCCGCTGCCCGGCTGATGCCTAGGAGACTCCACACCATGTTCAGCAAAATCCTGATCGCCAACCGCGGCGAAATCGCCTGCCGCGTCGCCGCCACCGCCCATCGTCTGGGCGTCAAAACCGTGGCCGTGTATTCCGACGCCGACGCCAAGGCCAAGCACGTGCAAGTGTGCGACGAGGCCGTACATCTGGGCGGCAACACACCCAAAGAGAGCTACCTGCAATGGCAGCGCATCATCGATGCCGCCAAGGCCACGGGCGCACAAGCCATCCACCCCGGCTACGGCTTTTTGAGCGAGAACGAGGAATTCGCCCAGGCTTGCGCCGATAACAGCCTGGTCTTTATCGGCCCGCCCGCCAGCGCCATCTCCGCCATGGGCCTGAAAGCCGAATCCAAACGCCTGATGGAAAAAGCGGGCGTGCCCTTGGTGCCCGGCTACCACGGCGCCGACCAGGATGAAGCCCTGCTCCAGCACGAGGCCGATCGCATCGGCTACCCCGTGCTCATCAAGGCCAGCGCCGGCGGCGGCGGCAAGGGTATGCGCATCGTGGAAAAAGCCGAGGACTTCGCCGCCGCGCTGCAATCGTGCAAGCGCGAGGCCATCAATAGCTTTGGCGATGACAACGTGCTGGTCGAAAAATACGTGCAGCGCCCGCGCCACATTGAAATCCAGGTCTTTGCCGACACGCAAGGCAACGTGGTGTACCTGTTCGAGCGCGACTGCTCCGTGCAGCGCCGCCACCAGAAGGTGCTGGAAGAAGCGCCCGCCCCCGGCATGACCGACACCCTGCGCCAGCAAATGGGGCTGGCCGCCGTCAACGCCGCGCGCGCCGTGGGCTACGTGGGCGCGGGCACGGTGGAATTCATCGTCGAGCAGCCCGGCGGCTACGACAAGCCCGAGGACATGAAGTTCTACTTCATGGAGATGAACACCCGCCTGCAAGTCGAGCACCCCGTCACCGAGGCCATCACCGGCCTGGATCTGGTCGAATGGCAACTGCGCGTGGCCGCAGGCGAAGCGCTGCCGAAAAAGCAGCAGGAGCTGCACCTCAACGGCCACGCCATTGAGGCGCGCATCAACGCCGAAAACCCCGACAACGACTTCCTGCCCGCCACCGGCACGCTGCACTTCTACCGCAAGCCCGCCTCCAGCAGCTTTGCCGTCAGCGAAGTGCGCGTGGACGACGGCGTGCGCGAGGGCGACGCCATCAGCCCGTTCTACGACTCCATGATCGCCAAGCTCATCGTGCACGGCGAAACGCGCGAGCAAGCCCTGGCGCGGCTCGATGAAGCCCTCTCGCAGCTGCACATCGTCGGCTTGCCCAACAACGTGCAATTCCTGCGCCGCGCCATCAAGACCGAATCCTTCGCCCAGGCCAAGCTCGACACCGCCCTGATCCAGCGCGAGGCCGCCCAACTCTTTGGCCAAAGCGCCTGGCCCGTGGAATACACCGTGGCCGCCGCCGTGGCCGACATGCTGCACAAAGAAGAAGCCAGCCCCGAGCGCGACCCCTTCGCCCAGCGCGACGGCTGGCGCGGCTGGGGCGTGGCCAAGCGCTTCTTCCTCTTTGCCAAGGGCGAAGCCAAGCTGGACGCCACCATCAGCTACCTCAACGACGGCAGCCTGCACCTGAGCATCCGCCCGCACGGCGACTACAAAGCCGCGCCGCTGCGCGAAGGCCTTGTGGAATTTGCCCCCGTACCCGACAGCGATGCGCTGGAAGTGCAGTTCGCCCAGCGCAGCGCGCGCCTGTCCATCTACCGCAACGGCGGCGCCGTGGAAGTGTTCTCCGCGCGCGGGCACGACAGCATCACCTGGATCGACCCGCTGGCCCAGGGCGAAGACCAAGGCGCTGACGGCGCCCTCACCGCGCCCATGCCCGGCAAAGTCGTTTCTTTTGCCGTGCAAGTGGGCGACGTGGTGAAAAAAGGCCAGCCGCTGGCCGTGATGGAAGCCATGAAAATGGAACACACCATCGCCGCCCCGCGCGACGGCAAAGTGGCCGAGCTGCTGTTCGCCCCTGGCGATCAGGTCATGGACGGCGCCGAACTGCTGCGCCTGGAAGCCAGCGCTTGAGCCACCCCAAAACAACCAATCAATAAGAAAACAAACCCATTACCCAACATGCCAAAAAGGCATATTTTTGTTTCTTTTTGAATTGAAAAATTCCACCTTGATGAGAGCCTGTTGAGCGCCTGGAAAGCCAAACAGGCTCTCGGAAACAAGAAACAACCCCTTCGCGGCAGGGCTTCACGCCCTGCCGTTTTTTTTTGGGCAGCTTGCCCCTCCACTGCCTCCAACCCGCTTCACAATCGGTGCTTATGACTGCGCGCACACGACTTCCCCTCCGCTTTCTCAAGCACCCCGCCCATGCCATCGCCCTGGGCATGGGCAGCGGGCTTAGCCGCTTTGCCCCCGGCACCGTCGGCACGCTGTGGGCCTGGCTGCTCTACAAGCTCGTCCTGGAGCGCTTGAGCGATCCGGCCATGGCGCTGTGGCTCATCCTCGCCTGCGTGGTGGGTTGGTGGGCCTGCAAGCGCACGATGGAGAGCCTGCAAAGCGCCGACCCCGGCTGCATCGTCTGGGACGAAATGCTGGCCTTTTGGCTGGTGCTCTGGCTGCTCGCCCCCGCCAGTTGGGGGCTGGAGTTGCTGGCCTTTGCGCTGTTTCGCTTTTTCGATGCGGCCAAACCCCAGCCCGTGCGCTGGGCCGATCAATATTTCAAAAGCATGGGCTGGCGCGGCGCCTGGGGCGTGTTGTGGGACGACCTCATCGCCGCCGCCTGCACTTTGCTGGTGCTGGCCTGTTGGCTGCGCCTGTTTGACTGAAGCGCAAACGCCTCAAATATCCGCATCGGCTGCTTTGTGCGGCGTAAACCGCGCCTTGGCTGGCATGCGCTCGGCGATGCGCGCGCGGTTAAGCGCCAGCGCTTGCGCGGTCGGCTCGTAGTCCTGCCACAGGCTTTGCGTCGTCGGCAAGTTGTCGGGCCAGATGTGGCTGACGTTGAAGCCGCGCCGCAGGCATTCCTGGTGCAGCGCCTCGTAGCGCCTGTGCAAAAACGCCAGCTTGTCAAAGAAAAAGCGCACGTGACCCTCGCCCAGCTTGTAATCGGCGGGCTGGCCAGCCAGGCTAAAACGGCCTTTGGCAACGGCGTTGGGGATGCGGGTGAGTTCGCGGTGCTCGGCCAGCAAATGCTGGTCGCACAGCTCGGCGGGGGGAACGAGGTTGATACGGGTCATCTACGCCTGCGCGCGGAAAAGGGTCAAAAGAGTCTTGTGCAATGCATGCTCATTGGGGGGCCGGTGTAGCTCTCTCAGTCTTTGCGCACAGGCAGCGCAGGCACGCTTTGAGCCGCTGGCTCTGCCCGCCCCAACCAGCCGCGCAGGCGCTGCCACGCCACCCGCAGAAAGCGCCACAGCAGCCACGTCATCGCCCACATCAGCAACACGGCCATCACCAGCACGATCGTGAATGTGAAGGGATCGACCAGCGCCAGCCAGACGGCCCCCAGGCTCAGGCCGTCTTCGGCCAGGCTGGCGCCAAGATTGGAAAACGGCTCGGGCGAGGTGTTAATGGCCGCGCGCGAGGTCGTCTTGGCCGCCTGGCTGGTGGCTGCCAGCGTGCCGCCCATCAGCGCCGCCACCATGGCCATGGAGGCGTTGTCCGCCCCGAATACCGCCGCCGCCAGCGCCGCCCCCGCAGGCACGCGGACGACGCTTTGCAGCAAATCCCACAGCGAATCCAGGCCGGGAATCTTGTCGGCAAAAAACTCCATGAACAACAAAATGCCGCTGAAAAACAGCACCACCGGGCTTTGCAGCACGCCCAGCGCCCCCGGCAGTGCCAGCCAATCCATCGCGCCCGCCAAGCCCAGCGCAAACACCACGGCGTACAGGCGCAAGCCGCTGGCCCAGCCCAGCGCGGCGGCCAGGGCCAGCAAATGGCTCATGTCCATGCCGCCCAGCGCCTGACCGACCTGCTCAATCTGCTGCCCGACCTGGGCTGTGGCGTCCTGCAACGCCTGGCCATCAATGTGAATACCCGCGCCGTGCAAGCCATCGACGATGCGCTGGGCGACCGTGGCATCGGCAGCGGGGGGAGGGTTGGCAGCGGCGGTGGTGCTCATGGATTCACTCCATTTCCAAAATGTCCAAAATCAAACGGCGCAATATTGCTGCCCGCCATTGTGCCGGTGGAGCGCAGCTGTGCAGGGGACAAAGCGCTGCGTGCTGCTATTGCTCGCTGGGGTTGCGTGGCGGTGTTAAGTGCCGGACGCTGGACGGCAAAAAGCCGCTGGGGATTGCTCCCAAGCGGCTTTGCCTTGCAAACAGCGCACCCGGTTCAAACGGCGGGCCTTGCTACGGCGTATGGCGGTAGGGCTGGCCCGTGCTGAGGGGTTGTAACGAAAAAGGGATGAGTCAAGCGCTCAAAAACTGCGATCAAGCAGCGGCTTTCACCAAAGCATTGATCTTGGCGCACAGGCGGCTCTTGTCGCGTGCGGCTTTGTTCTTGTGGAAGATGCCTTTGTCGGCCACGCTGTCGATCACGCTCTGGGCCTTGGCGAAGGCTTCGGTGGCCTTGTCTTTGTCGCCAGCGGCTACGGCTTTCTCAACGTTCTTGACAAAGGTGCGGTATTTGGAACGCAGCGAGGTGTTGGCAGCGTTCAGGGCCACGTTCTGGCGGGCGCGTTTGCGGCCAGAGGCCAGACGGGGGTTTTTCTTGGCGGGTTTGGTTGCCATGGTGGAGGTTTCCTAAAAGTCTGTGGATGTTGTTTGCAAAGCCGGGCATTATAGCGCGCCAGAAACACCTTGTTTTACAAATCAAAGGAAAATAAATAATGCCATTTCGGCAATATTTGCAATACTCCAATTTTCCCTTGATTGAAGTGAAGGCATTTCAGGCGTCAACCCGCGTCGGCGTACTGCTGGGCCAGTTGCTGGAACACGGCCGCGTCCACACTGTGGCCGAGTTCTTCGCCCATGATCTGGGCCACGCGCGGCGCCAGCGCGGCGGCGGCTTTGGCGTCGAGAAACAGCAGGCGGCTGCGGCGCGCCAGCACATCTTCCACGCTGCGCGCGTATTCGTGGCGCACGGCGTAGCGCACCATGGCTTCGCTCAACTGGTGGGCGGGCGATAGCTCGACGTCGCTGCCTTGCAGTGTGCGCACGTAATCGGCTTCGCTGCCATAGACGGCCAGGCCCGGCACGCTGTGCAGGCTGCTTTGCGGCATGGCGGCCGCTTGCATTGCGCCTTCGCGCGGTTGCGGGCTGCCCACCAGGGGCAAATGGCGTGTTTGGCTGGGCGGCAGCTTGGCCGGCAGCACGCCTGCCAGTTGGGCGTGGCGGATCACGTCTTCCGCCATGGCGCGGTAAGTCGTCCATTTGCCGCCTGTGACGGTCACCATGCCGGAGGCGGAGGTGTGGATGGTGTGCTCGCGGCTGAGCGTTTTGGTGCTGCTGCCGTCAGCGGCCACGGGGCGCACCAGCGGGCGCATGCCCGCCCAACTGCTGCGCACGTCTTCCAGCTTGGGCGGCTGGGCCAGGTAGCGCGCGGCCTCCTGGAGGATGAAGCCGATTTCCTCGGCTTGCGGGCGCGGCTCCAGCGGCAAATCGCTGCGGGCGCGGTCGGTTGTGCCCAGAATCACGCTGCCCAGCCAGGGCACGGCAAACAACACGCGGCCATCGCGCGTCTTGGGTACCAGCAGCGCGTGTTCGCCAGGCCAGAACTGCCGATCCACCACGATGTGCGTGCCCTGGCTGGGGCTGACCATCGGGGGCACGGCGGCGCTGCCTTGGCGGCCGGCTTCGTCGAGCTGGCGCAGTGCATCCACCCACACCCCGGTGGCGTTGATGACGCACGTGGCCTGGATGGCAAAACGGGCATGGGTTTCCTGATCCACCACTTCCGCGCCGCACACGCGGCCATCGCTGGCGTGCAAAAGCTGCTCCACGCGCAAATAGTTCAGCACCTGCGCGCCGTGCTGGGCGGCGGTGCGCGCCAGCGCCAGCGCCAGGCGCGCGTCGTCAAACTGACCATCCCAATACAGCACGCCGCCGCGCAAGCCCTGCGCCAGGACGTTGGGCGCCAGCGCCTGCACCCGCTCGCGCGACAGGCATTGCGTCGCCCCCAGGCCGTCGCGCCCGGCCAGGGCGTCGTACATGCGCAGGCCGGTGCCGTAAAACGGGGTTTCCCACAGTTTGTAGGAGGGCATGATGAACGGCAGCCGCTGGGCCAAATGCGGCGCGTTTTCCAGCAAAGCGGCGCGCTCGTGCAGCGCTTCGCGCACCAGGGCCACATTGCCTTGCGCCAGGTAGCGCACACCGCCATGCACCAGCTTGGTGGCGCGCGAGGAGGTGCCTTTGGCGAAGTCGTGCGCCTCCACCAGCGCCACCGACAGCCCGCGCGTGACGGCATCCAGCGCCACGCCCAGGCCGGTTGCCCCGCCGCCAATCACCAGCACGTCAAAGGCGGGCGTATCGGCCAAACGCCGCAGCAATTGCGGCCTTTGGGTGGGCAAAGGGGCTTGGGAGGCAAGGGTCATGACAGAGGTGAAAAGTGAAAAAAATCCATCGGCAATTGTGCCCGACTTGGCCTGGCCGAATGCGCTCGCAGATCAGGCTTTTGCGCATCGAAAATTGCCCCGGAAAATTGTAACTTTGATAACGATATATCGATCAAGGCGTATACTCGCGCCCTTTTCCCCATTGGCACAACCTGTGGGCACACCTTGTGCACACCACGAAAGGAATCACACCATGCAAACCTCTGCTGTCTGGAAATGGAGCGCGCTGGCTCTGGCTTGTTCGGCCATCTTGGCTGGCTGTGGCGGCGGCAGCAGCGATGTGGACGACGATCACGACCACTCCCACATCCATATCGACACCAAAGGCCGCCTGGTCGTGCTGGAGGCAGGCAGCCCGCAGGTGCATGTGGTCGATCTGGATCGCAAAAGCGTGATGCAAAGCTACACGGCCGATCACGTCCCCTCCGCGGTGTACGCCAGCCCCGGCCAGCGTTACGCCTTGCTGATGCAACGCGCGCAAAACCAGGTGCAAGTCGTCGATGGCGGCATCTGGCAGGAGGACCACGGCAACCACATGCACGATTACATGCAGCCGCCAGCGCTGCTGGCCACGCGGCTGACGGGCGTGCGCCCCACCCATTACGAATCGCACGCGGGCCAGGCCGCAATCTTCTTTGACGGCAACCAGGAGACAGGCGACAAAGCCGCAGTGGCCGTCATCAGCGATGCCAGCCTGGGCAAAGGCCAGGCGGGCGCGACCCTGGCGCGCCAGGGGCTGGATGCGCCCATGCACGGCACGGCTGAGCCGCGCGGCGACTATCTGCTGACCACCTGGCGCGCCGCCGATGCCCAGTCCACACTGCCCAGCCAGGTCGAGCTGTACCACCGCCACGACGACCACTATCACGTGGAAAAACGCTTTGACGCGCAATGCCCCGGCCTGCACGGCAGCTATTCCAACGCCCAGTACAGCGCCTTTGGTTGCAGCGATGGCGTGCTGGTCGTGCAGCAAAACGGCGATCAGTTCACGGCCAAGAAGATCGCCAACCCCGCCGACATGGGCGAGAAAACCCGCATCGGCGCCTTGCTCGGCCACGCCCATTACGGCAAGTTCGTGGGCATTGCCGGGGCCGAGAATTTCTTTGAAGTCGATCCCGCTGCGGGCACCATCACACGCATTCAGTGGGCCGAAGGCCGCAAGCGCCGCGCGCACGCCATTGATGCCGAAGGCAAAAACCTGCTGATTCTTGACGACCAGGGCACGCTGCACATCCTCAGCGTGGGAAGCTGGCGCAAGCGCGCCCAGATCCCCGGCGTGATTGCCAACATGCCCACCAAGGCGCCCTACCCGGCTTTTGCCATCAGCGCAGCCGACGACGATGCCTGGCTGAGCGACCCGCAGGGCAAGCGCCTGCTGTCCATCGACATCGACGACGCCAAGATTGAAGGCAGCATCCCCGTGAACTTCACCCCCACAGGCATGACCTGGCTGGGGCTGCGCAAGCACACGCACTAACCCCTCAGCGCCTGTTCACGGCCTCGTCGCAAGCCAAGCGGCGCCCCGCCTTGTGCGGCGGCGCCGTTTTTACGCCTTCAAACCCTTTTATTACAAATCAATAAGAAACAAAATACCCTTGTTTAGGCATGATAGAAAATGCCATCAATTTACACTGATTTGTAACATAACCAAAACCCAACACCCACGCCCCCATGTCCCGCCGCTACACAACCTCCCCTCGCTCCGCCTCCCCTGCCCTGCATGCCCTGGCCTGGGCTTGCCTGGCCTGCTGCGCCCCGCAGGCGCTGGCCCAGGCCCAGACGCCCGCCACGCTCGATGAAGTGCGCGTCAGCGCCAGCGCGCTGGATATTCCCGTGAGCGAATCGGCCACGCCCGTTGAACTGCTCGATGCCGATGCCCTGCTGCACCGCCGCGCAGCCACCCTGGGCGACACGCTCGAAGGCTTGCCCGGCGTGCGCAACAACCACTACGGCGCGGGCGCGGGCCGGCCCGTCATCCGTGGCGCGGATTCGGCCCGCGTGCGCATCCTCTCCGACGGCAGCGAAGTGCAAGACGCCTCCACCTCCAGCCCCGACCACGCCGTGGGCCTGGAGCCCATGCTCGCCAGCGAAGTGGAAATCCTGCGCGGCCCTTCCACCTTGCTTTACGGCGGCGGCATCACCGGCGGCGTCGTCAACGTGCGCGACCAGCGCGTCCCCCAGGCTCTGCCCGCTGGCGGGCACGAAGGCCGCATTGAGCTGCGCAAAGCCAGCAACGGGCGCGAAGGCACGGGCCTGTTCGCCCTCACCGGCGGCGCAGGCCCCATCGCCTTGCACGTCGAGGGGCTGAAACGCTCGGCAGACGCCTACCGCCCCGGCAGCGGCTGGAGCCAGCGTGTGGTGGAAGGCTCGGACAACCGCACCTGGCATGGCAGCCTGGGGGCCTCCTTCATCCACGAGCGGGGCTTTATCGGCCTGGCCTACAGCCGCCTGCGCAGCCAGTACGGCCTGCCCGGCCACAGCCACGACTATGAGGACTGCCACCCCCACGGCAACCATTTGCACTGCGGCAGCCACGGCGAGGCCGACCACGGGCACGGCAGCCACCCGCACGAGTCCACCCCGCCCGGCTGCCACTGGCATGGCGACCACCTGCACTGCCCCGGCGGCGGGCACGGTGAAGAAGGGCACATCGCCCTGGTCGATATGGACACCGCCCGCTGGGATTTGCGCGGCCAATGGCGCGATCCGCTGCCCGGCTTTACCAGCGCCCGCCTGCGCGCGGGCCTGACCGACTACCGCCACGACGAAATCGATCACGGCGTCATCGGCACCACCTTCAACAACCAGGCCCATGACGCCCGCCTGGAGCTGGAGCACCAAAGCCTGGCCATCGGCGCGGGGCAACTGCGCGGCCTCATCGGCATGCAGCACGGACGGCGCGAGTTCAGCGCCGTCGGGCAGGAAGCCTACGTCGAGCCGACCGACACCCGCACCCGCGCCCTTTTCGGCTTGCAGGAATACCGCCTGGGCGACTGGCGGCTGCAGTGGAGCGGCCGCTACGAATGGCAAACCGCCCGCCTGCAAGGCCAGCGCCGCCACGGCACCGTCCGCCACCACATGGGCTCGCTCTCGGCCGGGCTGAGCTGGGGCTTTGCGCCCGGGCATGTGCTGGCGCTCTCGGCCTCGCGCTCCGAACGTGCGCCCACGGCGGAAGAACTCTTTGCCAGCGGCATCCACCTGGCCTCCAACACCTGGGAGCGGGGCAACCCGCGCCTGCGCGCCGAGCGCTCGCACAACCTCGATCTGGCCGTGCGCAAAACCAGCGGCGCGCTGCGCTACGAAGTCAGCGGCTTTTACAACCGCATTCACGACTACATCTACGCGCGCACCACCGACCGGCATGAAAACTTCCGCCTCATCGACTACCGCCAGCGCAACGCCATCTTCCGCGGGCTGGAGGCGCGCCTGAGCTGGCAAGCCCACGCCCAATGGCGACTGGGCATTTCGGGCGACGTGGTGCGCGCACGCTTTGTGCGCGGCGGCGCCGTGCCGCGCGTGCCCTCGCACCGCCTGGGGCTGGATGCGCACTGGAGCGCCGGCCCCTGGAGCGCCAGCGCCCAGTGGTACCGCAACTTCGCCCAAACCCGCATCGCCGCCCACGAAACACCCACGCGCGCCTACAACATGCTCAACCTGCGCCTGGCCTGGCAGCAACGCCTGGGCGCCCACGCCAGCTACCAGCTCTACGCCAGCGTGGACAACGCGCTGAACCAACTGGCCTTCAACCACCCCTCGTTCGTGAAAGAAGCCTCCCCCCTGCGCGGACGGCAGTTCACCGCCGGGCTGCGGGTGGCGTTTTAAGAGCGCTTCAAGCACACTCCCAAAGCCTGTGGCCGCAGCGCGCCCTTTGCCCGCTGCGGCCACGAACCATCCAGAAATTACAAATCAATGGGATAAAAAATCACCCAGTTTCGGCATGTTTGGCAACAAACAATTTTTACATTGAATTGCAAATCAAGCAAACAGATAGCGACAAATGGCCACCGAAGCCGCCACCGCCACCGCATCGGCCAGCAGCGCCGCGATCAACGTGTGGCGGATGCGGCGCACCTGCACCGCGCCAAAGTACACGGCCAGCACGTAAAACGTGGTTTCGGACGAACCCATCAAGGTCGACACCAGATAGCCCGTGTAGCTATCGGGCCCAATGGCCGGATCGGTGAGGATGGAGGACATCACCCCATACGAGCCTGAACCCGACAGCGGCCGCAGCAGCGCCATAGGCAGAGCCTCGGCGGGCAAGCCCAGCGGGGCGGTGACGATGGCCAGCGTGCCCACGATGGCTTCCAGCGCGCCGCTGCTGCGCAGCATGGCCACCGCCACCAGAATCGCCACCAGGTAGGGCATGATGCGCAAGGCCACCTCAAAACCCTCCTTGGCCCCATCCACAAATGCCTCGTACACCCTCACGCGCCGCGCCGCGCCATAGAGCAAAAAGCCCAGCATCATCCCCGGCACGATCCACGGCGCAATGGCCTTGCCCCAGACGATGCTGGCAGGAATCGCCAGCGCAACCCCCAGCAAAGCCAGCAGGCTGACCCACAGGGGATACGCGCCCACATCGTCCGCATCTCGCCTTGCTCCCTCCGTCGCAAACTGCGCCACCCACGGGCGGGGCATGGCCTGCTCCTGCGCCAGCTCTTGCGCGCTGGGCGCGCCCACCGGGAAAAGGCGCTGAAACCACAAGGCCGCCGCAATCGCCGCCAGCGTGGAAGCCACGGTGGCAAACAGCGTGGTGGGCAAAATCCCGGCCGGATCCATCGACCCCGCCGACGCCCGAATGGCGATGACCTTGGCGGGCAGCAAAGTCAGCCCCGAGGTGTTGATGGCCAGAAACAAGGCCATGGCGTTGGTGGCCGTGCCCGGCCGGGGGTTGAGCGCGTCCAGCGCCTGCATGGCGCGAATGCCAAAGGGCGTGGCCGCATTGCCCAGGCCCAGGGCGTTGGCGGACATGTTCAAAATCATCGCCCCCATGGCCGGGTGACTGGGCGGCACCTGCGGAAACAACCGCACCATCAGCGGGCGGATGAGCTTGGCGATCACGATCAACAGCCCGCCTTGCTCGGCCACCTTCATCAGGCCCAGAAACAAGGCCATCACCCCCACCAGCCCAATGGCCAATTCAATGGCGCTGCCAGCGGCGGCGATCATGGACGAAGAGAGCTGCTCCATCGGGCCACTTGCAGTCTGTGCTGCTTGTGCGGCCTGCGCTGCCTGCGCGGCATTGCCAGCGTCACCAGCGGGCGCAACCCAGTGCCACTGCCGCCAGGCCGCAGTGGCAAAAGCGATGAAGACAATGAGCAGAAAAACGCTGTTCATGGCGAGCAGGAAAAGAAAAAGCCAGCGAAAGAAAAAAGGCAGCGCCCCGCAGGTGAGGGACGGCTGCCTTAGCAGGCTGCTGACAAACCCCTTCCCCTGATCCAAAGCACAAGACAATACGGCATGCGCAGAGCCGACACTTACACCGAGAGCCTGTTCAGCATCAAAAAGTTTGGGCAGCCTGCGGCGCCCGCGAAGCCTCGCCATAGCCTGAGGCGACTGTCATGGCTGTGTTTTGCGCCTTGCCGCCCATCCCAGCCCACTACTTGCCCCCTGCTTGCCCACTCGCGCCGAGATTTTGAACAGGTCCTCAAGCAGCCTCACAATCTGAGCCCTTCCAATTTCGCCAAACTCGCAGACAAAGTCGCGCCAGCAGATCTACAAGGACATCACCGCCCGCAAACTGCCGGCGCTGAAAGTGGGCCGGCCCGCAACCCATTGGCAAGCTCCATCGTGCGGCAGCCATACACCTCATCAAGCGATGTGAACGGCGCGGCCAGCCCCTTGATGCAAAATGCAAGTCATTTGCAATACGGCATTCCGCAGGCCCGCCCTGCCGGGTTGCCTCACTGCCGGGACACCCCGGATTGGAGCCTTGCCGCATGTCGTCCGCCCCTGATGCCTTGTCTGCCTCCGCTGCTGCGGCCACGGCCAGCGGCGGCGAGCCTTTGCTGCCGTTTGACTGCATGCAGCGCAATCTGGGGCGCTGGCTGCCGGTCAGCAACGTGGCCGGCGGGCGGCGCGAGGCGCGCAGCGTGTTCGCCGAGAGCGCCATGCGCGGCTGCGCGGGCCTGGCGGAAATGCCCGGCGGCCTGGCGTTGTGCAGCTTTCACATGCAGACGCCCAAAGGGGTTTGTTTCAAGCCCGCAGAGCAGCCCGATGCCTGCGCCCTCACCCTGTTCTACCCGATTGCTGGCGGCATGAGCTGGCGCGACAGCAGCGGGCAGCGCGAGCACATGGATGGCGAGGGCGCGATGTACTGGGGCTGCGGCGTGGCCGATTGCCAGAGGGGTCAGCTTGTTCACCCCGGCACGGTGCGTTACGTGGCATTGGCCTTGCCGCATACCGCCTTGCTGCACTGGCTGGCCCAGCCCGAAGGGCACTTGGCCGAGCAGCGCCTGCTGCATTGCCTGCGGCACCGCAATGATTTGCAGCCCATCAACGCCCTGCCCATGAACGCGGCCATGCGGCGCGACGCCGCCCGCCTGCTGGCCCTGCACATGGCCTGGCAGGGCAGCAGCGGGCCAGGCAGCGCGCCGGGCATGACCCTGGCGCACAGCCTGCAGCTCGAAGGGCTGGCCCTGGGCCTGCTGGGGCAGTGGCTGGCCCTGCCCGATGCGCACGCGCACAGCCCCTTGCACGCGCGCCAGCGCCGCGCCGTGGATGAGGCGCTGGACATCATCCACGCCGAATACGCCCAGCCCCTTTCCATCCACACGCTGGCGCGACGCATCGGCACCAATGAGTGCTATCTGAAGCGCGACTTCAAGGCCCGCACCGGCCTGGGCGTGGCCGCTTACCTGCGCCAGTTGCGCATGCAGCAGGCCGCGGCCTTGCTGGAAGAAGGGCGCTTGAGTGTGCAGGAGGTGGCCCGCCACGTGGGCTATGCCAGCGCCAGCCGCTTTGCCCGCGCCTTTGCGCAGGCGCACGGCCACCTGCCCTCCAGCCTGCGCGAGCGCACATCCTGACGCCTGATTAATTTCCCGTCCGGGCCAGCCGTTTCCCGTTTTGGCGATGGCAAGTCAACAAAAATGACTTGCATTCAAACATTGCACCCGCCTTCTTCGTGAAGGGACAAGGAGACTGCCGTGCCCCCTCTTCAGCCCTGGCCCCCGGGCCGTGTTTGCCCTTCTCTGGCCGCCGCCCTGCTGGCCTGCGCCGCACTGCCTGCCGCGGGGCAGGCGCCGGCCGCCCCTGCCGGTGCGGAGGACGCCACCACCCTGCCCGCCGTGACCGTGCAGGCCCGCCGCAGCGCCGAGCAGGCGCGCGACCTGCCTTTGACGGTGCAGGCCGTGGATGAGGTTGAGCTGGAGGAGCGCCGCCTCAACCATCTGGAGGATCTGCTGCGCGGCACGCCGGGCGTGGAGGTCAACACCTGGGGCGGCGCCAGCAACGCCAACGTGCGCATACGCGGCATCGGCTCGCTTTACCAGTCAGGGCCGGACGACACGTCCGTGGTCGTCGATGTGGATGGCGTTCCCACCAGCGCGGGCAACGCAGCGCTGGGCTTGCTCGATGTGGAACAGGTCGAAGTGCTCAAAGGCCCGCAAAACGCCCTGTTTGGCCGCAGCAGCAGCGCGGGCGCGATCAACATCCACACCCGCCGCCCCGTGCTGGGCCACACCGGCGGCCACGCCCGCGCCGAAGCGGGCAGCGGCCACCAGCATCTGGCCGAAGGCGCGTTCAATCTGCCGCTGGGCCAGCGCGCCGCCGCCCGTCTGGCCCTGCGCCACAACGCGCAGGACTACGACTACGTGAACCTGAACACGGGCAAGCCCGTCTCGCGTCCGCGCGACTTGAGCTGGCGCGCCAGCTTGCTGTGGCAGCCGCAGGCCGCTACCGAGGTCGTGCTGCGCGCCAGCGGCCACGACGCCCGGCGCTATCAGGGATCCATGCTGCTGCGCCCTTATGGCGATCCGCCGGGCCAGAGCCTGAGCCGCGACGGGCTGATCGACGACAACCGCCGCCAGATCGGCCAATACGCCGTGCAATTGCAGCACGATCTGCCCTGGGCGCGGCTGACGGCGGCCAGCAGCCATGAGCGCACGGACAGCGATGTCATCAACATGACCGGCAGCGAAGTCGTCCTGCCCATGCTCGGCGTGAACATGGAGTTGCCCCAGCGGGTGCTGGAAGACGGCACGAACTGGAACCACGACCTGCGCCTTGCCTCGCTGCCGGGCAGCCGCACCTTCTGGGTCGCGGGCCTGAACCACTATCGGAGCGGCCGCCGCTACATGCAAAGCCACCCTGGCGGCCTGTTCGACCACGACATGGACACCCGCGCCAGCGCCATTTATGGCGAAGCCACCTGGCCGCTGGGCCGGCAGCTCAAGCTCACCACCGGCCTGCGCCACACGCGCGAGCGCAAAAACTACGGCGCTCTCTACAGCCCGCGGGGCTTTGCCACCACATCCGACAGCCGCAGCCTGAGCGATGGCCTGACCACCGGCCGCCTGGGCCTGGGCTGGGCCGCCAGTGCGCAAACCAACGTCTACCTGACCTATGCGCGCGGCGCCAAGGCCGGCGGCTTCAACGAATACGCCACGCAGGCAGCCGACGGCGTGCCCTACCTCAGCAGCAAGGTGGACACGCTGGAGCTGGGCGTCAAAAACGAGCTGGCAGGCGGCCTCCTGCACCTGAACGCGGCGCTGTTTGCCAGCCGCGTCAAGAACGACCACCTGATCGCCTTCAACCCCAGCACCCTGGCCAACCAGTACATCAACGCCGATGCCCGCAGCCAGGGGCTGGAGCTGGATGCGCAGTGGCGCGCTGGAGGCGGGCTGACTTTCAGCGGTGCGCTGAGCTGGATCAATGGCGATATCCGCCGCGACGTGGTCACCAACACCCCGGCGGGCGACGTGCGCGCGGGCAACCGCCTGCCTGACGTGCCGCGCCTGTCGGCCTTGCTGGGCGTGCAGTGGCAGCGCGCGCTGCCTGCCTTCTGGAGCCTGCGCTCGCCCGTGCTCAACGCGCGCCTGACGCTGCGCCACGTGGGCAAACGCGCCGCCGATGTGCAAAACAGCTTTGACCTGGACAGCTACAACAAAGTGGACCTGCGCCTGGGCCTGGTCAGCGGCAACACCGAGCTGTACCTGTGGGGCGACAACCTGCTGGACGAGCGTTACGACCTTTTCGGCTATCAGATCAGGCCCGGCCTGCAAGCGGGCATGCCCGCGCGCGGGCGCAGCTTCGGCGTCGGGCTGACGCACCACTTCTGATCTCATCAAGCTTCATCAAGCCAGACTGGATTTGACCCAGCAGCCCAGGTGCGCAAGCAGATGGGCTTGTGATCGCAACAAACCTCTTGCCCGCCCATGAGCCAAGCGCCTGAGTCCGCCGTACCTGCCGCGTCCGCCGCTTCTGAGCAGCCGCCCGCCACGGACAGCCCCTGGCGCATCATGGCCCCGGTGCGCGTCCGCGTGGGGCTGGCCGTGGCGCTGGCTTGCGCCTCGGCGGTGCTGGGCGTGGGGGCGCTGGCCTGCCTGGCGCTGGCGCTGCGCGCGCTGCTGCTGGCGCCAGGGCAGTGGCCCTGGGCGCCCATGCTGGCGCTGGCGCTGTGCACGGTGGCGGCTTTCGTGCTGCGGCTGCTGGCCTTTGACGTGTCGCACCACGCGGCCTTCCGGCTGGAGGTGCTGCTGCGCACGCGTCTGGCGGCGCACATGGCGCGGCTGCCGCTGGGGCGGGCGCAGGCGCTGGGGGCGGGGCCTGTGGCCAAGGTGATACACGACGACGTGCAGGCGCTGCATGTGTTCGTGGCCGATTCAACGCCGCTGCTCGCGCGGGCCTGCGCCGCGCCGCTGGCGGCGCTGGCGGCCCTGCTGTGGCTGGACTGGCGGCTGGCGCTGGCGGCGCTGGCCGTGCCCGCGCTGGGCTTTGCGCTGATGGCGCTCGTCGTCGGCGGCAGCCGCGAGGTGAGCGCGCGCTACAACGCCGCGCGCGAGCAGGTGGCCGAGGCCATCGTCGAGTTCGTGCAGGCCATGCCGGTGGTGCGCACCTTTGACACGGGCAGCGCCAGCTTCGGGCGCTACCAGGCGGCGCTGGCGGCCTACCGGCAGGTGCTGCGGGATTGGTACGCCAGCGTGCGCTTCGTGGCGCGCTTTTCGATCGCCATTCTCTCCATGCTGCCCACGCTGGCGGTGCTGCTGGGGCTGGGCGCCTGGCTGCTGGCGGGCGGCAAGCTGACATTCGATGTGTGGGTGGCGGCGCTGCTGCTGGGCGCGGGGCTGGCCGAATCACTGATGCCGCTGATGAGCCTGCACCACTTGATCGAAAAGGCCAAGCTCAGCGTGGGCCGCATCCAGCGCCTGCTGGCCGAGCCGCCCCTGCCCGAAGTGGCCGCGCCAGGCGCGCAGCCGCAGGACACCAGCGTGGTGTTTGACAACGTGCATTTCAGCTACGAAGCAGGCGGCGCGCCCGCGCTGCAAGGGGTGAGCTTCACGGCCCCGGCGGGCCGCGTGACGGCGCTGGTGGGCCCATCGGGCGCGGGCAAAAGCACGGTGGCGCGGCTGATTCCGCGCTTTTGGGACGTGAGCGCGGGCCGCGTGCTGGTGGGCGGCGCCAACGTGCGCGAGATGCGGGCCGACACGCTGATGCAGCAAGTGGCCTTCGTGTTTCAGGACACCTTTCTCTTTGCCGGCAGCATCGCCGACAACATCCGCCTGGGCTGCCCCGAGGCCAGCATGGACGCGGTGATGGCCGCCGCCCGCGCGGCGCAGGCGCACGACTTCATCATGGCGCTGCCACAGGGCTACGACAGCCCGGCGGGCGAGCGCGGCGTGCAGCTCTCGGGCGGCCAGCGCCAGCGCATCACCATCGCCCGCGCCATCTTGCAGGGCCGCCCCATCCTGGTGCTGGACGAGGCCACTGCCTTTGCCGATCCCGAGAACGAGGCCGCGCTGGTGCAGGCGCTCGCAGCCCTGATGCGGGGCAAGACCGTGCTGCTGGTGGCGCACCGCCTGGCCACCGTGCAGGACGCCGACCAGATCCTGGTGTTTGACCAGGGCCGATTGCTGGAGCAGGGGCGGCACGCGGCGCTGCTGGCGCGCGGCGGGCGCTACGCCCGCCTGTGGCACAGCTGGGAGCAGGCGCAGGGCTGGCGCCTGCCAGGGGGGCAGGTATGAATGCCCCTGCACGCGCCCCCACCCGCTCCCGGTCTTGGCGCGCCACCTGGCGGCTGCTCATCGACAGCGCCGCGCCCCATGCGCACGCGCTGCGGCGCAGCCTCTTGATGCTGGCCGCCGCCGCCGTGCTGCAAGGGCTGGCGCTGGCGCTGATGCTGCCCATCTTCAGCGCGCTGCTGCCTGCGGCGCAGGGCCGCGCAGCGGGCGCGCAGGCGCTGGCGGCGGCGCTGCCCTGGCTGCTGGGCTTTGGGGCGCTGGCGCTGGCCGCGCTGGCGCTGCGCTGGCGGGCGCAGTGGTTCGACTACGGCGGCCAGCAGGCCGACGCCGTGCACCGCCTGCGCAGCCTGGCGGGCGAGCAGCTGCGCCGCATGCCGCTGCTGCAACTGCAGCAAAAACGCGCGGGCGAAATGGGCGCGGCCCTGCTGGGCAACGTGGACGAGGGGCTGAACTACACCATCACCATCGCCACGCTCATCACCCAGTCGGCGCTGACGCCGCTGGCCGCCGCGCTGGGCGTGCTGGCCTGGGACTGGCGGCTGGGCCTGGCCCTGCTGCTGGTGTTTCCGGCGCTGATACCGCTGTACCGCTGGCGGCGGCCCGCTTTCGGGCGCGGCATGCGCGCGCTGGCCGAGGCCAACGCGCAGTGCAGCGGCGACGTGCTGGAATACGCCCAGGGCCTGGCCGTGCTGCGCGCGGCGCGCTGCACCGGCGCGCGCGCCGCGCGCCTGCAAGAGAGCTTCGAGCGGCTGGAGCGCATGCAGGCGCTGGGGCAGAAAAAAGGGCTGCGCCCCAACCTCATCATCAGCAGCGTGGTGGAGCTGTCGCTGCTGCTGGTCATGGCCGCAGGGGTGAGCTGGGCCGTGCGCGGGCAGATGGACGTGGCCGTGCTGGCCGCCGTGGCCGTGATGCTGGCGCGCTTTGGCGAGCCGCTCTCGACCGTGGTGTCGATGACCGCCATCGTGGAACTCATCGAAACCGGGCTGGAGCGCATCCACGCCCTGCTGGCCGTGCCGCCGCTGCCGCAGGCCGCGCCCGCGCAGGCGCCCACGGCCTTCGACATTGCCTTTGAGAACGTGGACTTCGCCTACGCCGACGGCGCCCCGCCCGTGCTGCAAAGGTTTTGCGCCCGCCTGCCCGCGCGCGGCATGACGGCGCTGGTCGGCCCCTCAGGCGGGGGCAAGACCACCATCACCCGCCTGCTCATGCGCCACGCCGACCCGCAGGCCGGCCAGGTGCGCATCGGCGGGGTGGACGTGCGCCACATCCCGCCCGAGACGCTGGGGCGGCTGGTTTCCGTCGTCTTTCAAGACGTGTACCTGTTCAACGACAGCGTGCTGGTCAACATCCGCATGGCCCGCCCCGAAGCCAGCGAGGACGAAGTGCACCAGGCCGCCCGCGCCGCGCAGTGCCTGGACTTCATCGAGCGCCTGCCCCAGGGCTGGCACACCCGCATCGGCGAAATGGGCGCCAGCCTCTCGGGCGGCGAGCGCCAGCGCATCAGCATCGCCCGCGCCCTGCTCAAAAACGCGCCCATCGTCGTGCTGGACGAGCCCACCGCCGCGCTGGACACCGAAAGCGAGCTGGCCGTGCAGCGCGCCATCGAGGCGCTGGTGCGCGAGCGCACCGTGATCGTCATCGCCCACCGCCTCTCCACCATCGCCGGGGCCGGGCAAATCATCGTCATCGACCAGGGCCGCGCCCTGGAGGCAGGCACGCACGCCGAACTGCTGGCCAAAGATGGCCGCTACGCCGCCCTCTGGCGCGCCCAGCAAGGCGCCAGGCAGTGGCGGGCCTGAGAGCCTGTTCAAAGTGGCGGGCAAGCAAGCGGATTTGGGCGGTCTGCGGCGTTGCAAAGCCTCGCCGGGCCACGCGGCCCGTCTGCGTTTTGCGCCTTGCAGCCCATCCCAAACCGCTTCTTGCCCACTCGCGCCGAGACTTTGAACAGGCTCTGAAAAAGCCGCTCCGTCCATTGCCTTGGCACCTGTTGAGCGGGCGACTGCACGATGCAGCCATAGGCGGGGGCTCTGACAGTCAGGCATGGGATTCAGACGAGTCAAAATTGACAAACGCGACAAAGGAGAATAACTTCCTCGCCATCACAAACCCAGTTCAGAGACCGGTATGCCCAAAGCCATCGAATTCATGAGCGAACATCTGCCAGCTGTGACGGTGCGCGATGTGCAGCGCTTTGCAAACAGCATCGAAATCCGCGATGCCAAGACCTTTGCGGCTCAATTGCAGGCCTTTTTCCAGGAGCGCCTTGCCGCAGCAAAGCTGTCTATGCCCAATCCTGCGGTGGACGCGGCCTCCTCGCAACCGTTTGTCAGCAAGGCGGCCGCGCTGCATGCGGATACGCGCTGGACGCCCAGTGAAACCGACATTCAACGAGGCCGCGCCATGCTGCTGCAGGCTTTCAAGCAGCCGCACAACCTCAGCCCTGCGGATTTCGCCCAACTGGCAGACAAGTCGCGCCAGCAAATCTACAAGGACATCGCTGCCCGCAAACTGCTGGCGCTGAAAGTGGGCCCGCAGCGCCAAAGACTGCCTGACTGGCAGCTTGATCCGGTCAAGCAGCAATTGACACAGGCCGCGCTTGAGCAGCTCCCAGGCATTGATCACTGGAGCCTCTACCGCGCTTTGTCCGAACCGCTGGAAGGTCTGGGGGGGCGCTCGCCGGTGGCAGCGGTGACGCCTGAGACGCTCCAATCCGTACTCGAAGCCGTGTGCAACGCCCTGGGCGTTCAGGCACGCTGATGCGGCGCGCCCATGCATGACTGGCCGTCATTTCAGATCCAGGCCGGTGAACTCTTGCAGCATGTAAGCCGCACCGCCTATCGGCACACGCCCCTGCACTTTGGCCGAAATGCAGCCAACCGCTACGACGATCCGGCACGAGGCTATGGCGTGCTCTATCTGGGCTTTGAGCTGGCCACTGCGCTGATGGAGTCGGTGTTTCACAAACACCTGTGGCTTGAGGCTCCAAGCCGCGCCATCACGCTGCAGGAGGTTCGGCAGCGGATGGTGCGCGTCATCGAGGTGATGGCCAACATCCACCTGGCCGATGTCACGGCACCGGGCTTCATGGCCGCTGGCCTGGGCATGAATCTGGCGCAGCTGGCCTGCCGGGACTACGCACACACACACAGCGCTTGTCGGCCCAGGTGCATGCCCTGCAAGGGTGCAACGGCCAGCCATTGTTCGACGGCGTGCTTTATCCATCGCGCAACAACTACCCGGCCAAAAGCATCGCGCTGTTCGATCGTGCGGCCGCCAAACTGCGCGTCGATGACGACATCGACCTGGATCTGCACCGGGATTGGCCAGATTTCGTCAAGGCTTACCGCATTGGCATACAAGACATCTAAAAAGCCGCACGCGCTCCAGCGCAAGTGAGCAAGAGATCAGCAATAGGCGCTCACAGCGAGTAATACATCTCGAATTCCAGCGGGTGCACGGCCTGGCGAAAGCGCGTGACTTCGCCCATCTTCAGCTCGATGTAGGCGTCCAGCATGGCGTCGGTGAACACGCCGCCTTTGGTGAGGAAGGCCCGGTCGGCGTCCAGTGCTTCGAGCGCCTGGTCCAGGCTGTGGCAGACGGTGGGAATCAGCGCATCCTCCTCGGGCGGCAGGTGGTACAGGTCCTTGGTGGCCGCCTCGCCGGGGTGGATTTTGTTTTCCACCCCGTCCAGCCCGGCCATGAGCAGCGCGGCAAAGCCCAGGTAGGGGTTCATCAGCGGATCGGGAAAGCGCGCCTCCACGCGGCGCGCCTTGGGGTTGGTGACGAAGGGCACGCGGATGGAGGCCGAGCGGTTCTTGGCCGAGTAGGCCAGCTTGACCGGCGCTTCAAAGCCGGGCACCAGGCGCTTGTAGCTGTTGGTGCCGGGGTTGGTGATGGCGTTGAGCGCGCGCGCGTGTTTGATGAGGCCGCCGATGTAGTACAGCGCAAAGTCCGACAGCCCCGCATAGCCGTCGCCGGCAAACAGGTTCTTGCCATCCTTCCAGACCGATTGGTGCACGTGCATGCCCGAGCCGTTGTCGCCCACGATGGGCTTGGGCATGAAGGTGGCCGTCTTGCCGTAGAGGTTGGCGACGTTGTGGATGACGTACTTTTGCAGCTGCGTCCAGTCTGCGCGTTTGACCAAGGTGCTGAACTGGGTGCCGATTTCGTTTTGCCCGGCCGCGCCCACTTCGTGGTGAAAGACTTCGACGGGGATGCCCAGCGATTCGAGCACCAGCGACATCTCGGCGCGCATGTCCTGCGTGCTGTCCACCGGCGGCATCGGCACATAGCCGCCCTTGGGGCCGGGGCGGTGGCCGCGGTTGCCGCCTTCGAGCTTGACGCCGCTGTTCCAGGGCGCTTCGTATTCTTCGATTTCAAAGCTGACCTTTCCGGGGGAGTTCTCCCAGCGCACTCCGTCGAACAGAAAGAACTCCGGCTCGGGGCCGAAGTAGGCCGTATCGCCCAGGCCAGAGGCTTTCAGATAGGCCTCGGCGCGCTTGGCAATGCTGCGCGGGTCGCGCTCGTAGGGCGTGCCGTCGGCCGGATCGACCACATCGCAGGTCAGAAACAGCGTGGGCTCCTGGAAGAAGGGGTCGATGTTGGCGGTGTCGGGGTCGGGCATGAGCAGCATGTCCGAAGCCTCAACGCCTTTCCAGCCCGCCATGGAGGAGCCGTCAAACGCATGGCCGCTTTGGAATTTGTCTTCATCGAAATGGGAGATCGGCACCGTAACGTGTTGCTCTTTGCCACGGGTATCGGTGAAGCGGAAATCAACGAATTTGATCTCGTTGTCCCGGATCATGTCCATGACGTCATCGACGGTTTTTGCCATTGGGGCTCCTGAGTGTGGGTGGAATGCAATTAGAAAAGGGGATGCCGTGTGTCAGCGGGTGCGCGATCATAAGACAAGCCAAGGACGCGCAAAGCCACGCCAGGCCAGGCTTTGCGCACGTTTTGCAGCGCCGCCAGGTCAACGCCACAGCGCTGCTTGCGTTGCCTGCTGGCACGGCTGAGCGGCCCCATTCACAAACCTGCTCACCTGTTCAAAAAACCTCTTTTTGCACCATGCAACACTTTTTTTCCTTATCCCCAAACTGGCCGCACACGCTCCGACGCAGGCTATCGGCCCTGCTGGCATGCGGCGCGGCGCTGACCGTGGCCGGTTGCGCCACGCACACGGCTTACGAGCAGCCCTGGCAAGCCGATGGCGGCCCCGGTTATGGTCACGGCTACGGCCACTACCACCGCCATCACCCCGACTACCGCCACTACGGCGCTGGCCCCTGGTACGAACCCGGCCCCTGGCCCCGCCACCGCTACTACGGCCATGACGATGGCTACTGGCCCCGCCACCCTCCCCTGCCCGGCTATGCGCCACCGGGCTATTACAGGCCCGATGCGCCGCCGCCGCGCGCGCGCATCCAAGACAACGAGGCGCAAGCGCGCAAGCGCGAACGCATGCGGCAACTGCTGGAGCAGCCCTTCCACGAGCGCGACGAGCGCACCGCCCCTGCCCCCCGTCGGCTGGAGCCGGACTTTCCCTGAAGCGGGTTTTCCCCCAAGCGAGTGATGCCACGCCCTGCCCCCTTCTACGCCGCCCTCCATGCCGCGCTCATCGCCGCCGGCCTTGGGTGGGCCAGCGGCGGCTTTGCCCAGGTGCTGCGCTGCACCGCCGCCGATGGCAAGGTGACTTACACCAACAGCCCTTGCCCTGCTCACACCCAGGCGCTGGAAATCGAAGCGGCCAAAACCCCCGAGGAACTCGCCGCCCAGCGCCAGCGCGATGCCCAGGCCCAAGCCCTGCGGCAGCAACGCCAGCAAGAGCGGCTGCACGCCCTGCAAGAGCGCCGCGCCAAGGCGGAAATCGAAGCGCTGCAAGCCATCAGCCAATCCACCCGCCACACCGAGCCGGACTACACCGCCAGCGCCGCCTGCCGCGCGGCGCAACGCCGCGTGCAAGAGGCCATGCCGCGCGATGGCCGCTACAGCCAGGAAGACCGCCAGGCGCTGGAGCAAGCGCAGGACGTCGCCGATCGCGCCTGCTTAGGCCCCGAGGGCTACGCCCAAGTGCAGCGCCAGCGCGCCATCGCCCGCCACACCCGGCCCGCCGTGCCGCCCAGCCCGTCGATCGTGCTGCTGCCCGTGCCGCCCTCCTGGCCGCTACCGCCCTGGCACCCCGATCCGTGGCCCCACCCGCCGCCGTCCTACGGTTTGCCGCCCGCCATGCCGCCTCAAGTGCAGCCTCATGCGCCGCTGCTTGCGCCCCCCATTGCGCCACCCACCGGCTTATCCCCCAAGCCGCCACGGCAAACACCCCGCCCTGCGGACGCGGGCCTGGCCCCCATCCTGCCGCCCCCTCGCCCGCCCGCGCTGCACCCGGCCTCACCAGCCTCCAGCCAAGCGCCCGAGCTTGAGGAAGGCTTTCCCAAAGAACGGAAAGCCCCTTGAATTACCAATCAAAAAGAAACAAAAACACCTTTTTTTGGCATGATGATAAATATATTATTTTTATCTTGATTTGTAATTCAAAGACATGTTGCAAGGCTGCACCAGGGCGCCCTAACCCGCGTCCGCTGGCGCCACCGAGGCCCCCTCGATCCCATGCCGCGCCAAGGCTTGCGCCACCGTGCCGTCGGCCTTGGCCTGTTCGATGAAATCGGCCAGCGCTTGCGCCGCCGCCTCGCCCCTGCTGCGCAGCAGGCCCAGCGCCTGGCGGATCAGCATGAAATGCCCGGGCAGCAAGCGCAGGCCACCCACGCGCGCGGCCTCGGCCTCGATTTGCTGGCGCACACCGGCGGCCACCTCATGGTCTTGGGCCAGAAAATGCGCCACCACAGCGGGCGAGCTGGGCGCGCGCTCAATCGTGGCGTGCGCCAGCGTGCGCGAGAGGTACAAGTCGTAAGCGCTGCCCTGCCCCACCGTCACGCGGTGGCCGGGGCGGTCCACCTCCTCATTGCGTTGCAGCGGCGAATCCTGTTTGACCAGATAGCTGCCCTCAATCAGCACATACGGCGGCGTGAAGGCGATGTGCTCGGCGCGCTTGGGGTCAATGGCGAAAAAGCCGAAATCGGCCTGCCCGGCTTCGACGGCCTTGACGGAATCGGCCGCGGTCTCCCACACCACCAAATCCAGCTCCAGCCCCAGCTTGTGGGCCAAGGCGCGCGCCAAGTCGATGGACACCCCCGCTGGCGCGCCGCTGGCATCGCGCCCGGCCAAAATGGGATTGCCCACGTTGATGGAGGCGCGCAAACGCCCCGTCGGGGCCAAAAGCTGCTGCAGGGAAGGGGTTGGCATAGGGGAAGTCTCCTGTGGGTTGGTTGGATGTGAGGGGCCTGTTTCAGAACCTGCTCCAGGCGAGCGAACCAAAGGCGGAGTCTAGAGCGTGTTATGCACTTTCCGCCCCCCGCGAGAGCGCCCCGGCGGGTGCAGTGCAAGGCGCAGTCCCCGCCGCAGCCTGGCTGCGCTGCAAGGGGACGGCAACGCCGCAATGCACATGCCGGGGCGCTTCTCCCTTCGGGCTGGCCCCAAAACCATGCACTCGCTGCGTTGCCACGCTTGCCAAGGCAACCAGCCTTGGCCGCGCGTGACGCCTTGCGATTACACGGTTTTGGGGCCAGCGCGGGGGAGCGCAAAGTGCATCACACGCTCTAGGCCAGCCATACCGCGCCGAATCCGGCTGGCAGGCGTCATTTCAGGCCCGCCTCTACAATGCCACCCCATGACATTTACCGCCCTTCGCGCCCCCTCTGCCGCGCCTGCCCAGGCCACATCCGCCGCCTCTGCCGCCTTGCCATCCGCCTGCGGCCACGGCCAGGCCGACGCCCCAACGCTGCAAGCCACCCAAAACAGCCTCGACATCGCCCAGCGCATGCTGCTGGAGCCGTTTGGCTTGCAGGAAAGCCATTTGCAACAGACCTTGCAGCACATCCGCCAGCGCCAGGTGGACGATGCCGATCTGTACTTCCAATACACCCGCCATGAGGGCTGGAGCCTGGAAGAAGGCATCGTCAAAACCGGCTCCTACAGCATCGACCAAGGCTTTGGCGTGCGCGCCGTGGCGGGCGAGAAAACGGCGTTTGCGTATTCGGACGACATTTCCGCCGCCTCGCTGCTCGATGCTGCCGCCACCGTGCGTGCCATCGGCGCAGGCCGCGCCAGCGGGGCCAAGGCCAAGGTGGGCGCACGCAGCCTGGCGAGCAGCCGCGCGCTCTACGCCGGACTCGATCCGATCGACACCCTGGGCAGCCAGGAAAAAATCGATTTGCTGGGCAAGGTCGATCGGCTGGCGCGCAGCCGCGATCCGCGCGTGACGCAAGTCATGGCCAGCCTGGCCAGCGAATGGGACGTGGTGCTGGTGGCGCGCGCCAACGGCACGCTGGCCGCCGATGTGCGCCCGCTGGTGCGCCTGTCGGTCACCGTCATCGCCCAGCAGGGCCAGCGCCGCGAAGTCGGCTCCGCTGGCGGCGGCGGGCGCTTTGGCCTGGCCTATTTCGACGATGCGCTGGTGCAGCAATACGTGGCCCAGGCGGTGGATGCAGCGCTGGTCAACCTGGATTCGCGCCCCGCGCCCGCCGGCGAGATGACGGTGGTGCTCGGCCCGGGCTGGCCCGGCGTGCTGCTGCACGAAGCCGTGGGCCACGGGCTGGAGGGGGATTTCAACCGCAAAGGCTCCAGCGCCTTCAGCGGCCGCATCGGCCAGCGCGTGGCGGCCAAGGGTGTAACAGTGCTCGACGACGGCACCCTGGCCGGGCGGCGCGGCTCGCTCAATGTGGACGACGAAGGCCACCCCAGCCAGCGCAATGTGCTGATTGAGGACGGCATCCTGGTGGGCTACATGCAAGACGCCATGAACGCCCGCCTGATGAAAACCGCCCCTACCGGCAACGGCCGCCGCGAGAGCTACGCCCACATCCCCATGCCGCGCATGACCAACACCTACATGCTCGGCGGCGACATGGACCCGCAGGAAATCGTCGCCAGCATCGAGCGCGGCCTGTACGCCACCAACTTCGGCGGCGGCCAGGTGGACATCACCTCGGGCAAATTCGTCTTCAGCGCCAGCCAGGCCTGGTGGGTGGAAAAAGGCAAGCTGCTCTACCCCGTCAAAGGCGCCACGCTGGTGGGCAACGGCCCGGAGGCGCTCAAGCAAGTGAGCCTGATTGGCAACGACATGCAAATCGACACCGGCGTGGGCGTGTGCGGCAAGGAGGGGCAAAGCGTGCCCGTCGGCGTGGGCCAGCCGACCTTCCGCATCGAGGGGCTGACGGTGGGCGGCACGGTGTAACGCGCCGGGGCTGCCGCCGTTTTGCAATTCCAATTCATGGCAAATTAGAATTCAATACTATCATGCCGAAATTGGTTGATTTTATTTCGGATTGATTGGTAAATTCAATTCGAAAAACGCCCTTTTCCTTTTCAAGTGCGCGCCATCACCCCAGCTGCTGCGCCCGCATGGCCGCTTCCTGCGCAGCAGCCACCGTCGGCCCGACCCAGACGCCTGCGCGCGCCAGGCGGCGGCGCAGTTTGAGTACGGCCTTGTCCTTGGAGATCAACACCGCCTGGTGGGCCACGGCCAGGTCGATGAACTTTTGATCATCGCCGTCTTTGCAACGAATGGGCGTGGGCGCGGCCACGGGCACTTGCTGCACCGCCGCGTCAAAACGCGCCAGGATGGCCAGGGGCGTGTGGCCATAAAACGCCAGCCGGGGCTGCAAGTGCGTGTAGGCCAGCACATGGGCCAGCTCATCGCGCATGGGGGCGGTGGCAATCCAGCGCCAGCGCTGGGCGTCGGCAACCGCCGTTTGCAATTGCCTTTGCAGCTCGGCCATGGCGGCATCGCCAAACAGCAGCAAGTCCAGCACGATGTTGGTGTCCAGAATCAGAGGCTGCGGGGCAGGGGTTGATTTATTTTCCATATCAAATCAATTTTTCAAATTGAATTTTTCAATACCATCATGCCGAAATCAATTTCCAGTTTTTCTCATTGATTGGTAAAAATTCACACTTTTGCAGGCACGAAAAAGCCCGTGCCACAAGCTTGCGGCACGGGCGATGGGCAGTTTCGCAAAAAAAACGGTTAAACGAAGCGCTTAAACGTGCAGAGCCTGCCCCAGCGCGCGCAGCGCGGCTTCCTGCACCGCCTCGCCCAAACTGGGGTGGGCGTGGATGGTGTGGGCCACGTCCTCCAGATGCGCGCCCATTTCGATGGATTGGGCGAAGGCGGCGGCCAGCTCGGCCACGTGGCCGCCCACGGCTTGCCAGCCGAGGATGCGGTGCGTGTCCTTGCGGGCGACGACGCGCACAAAGCCGCTGGTGTCCTCCAGCGTCATGGCGCGGCCATTGGCGGCAAAGGGGAATTGAGCGGTGAGCACTTCATGGCCTGCGGCCTTGGCTTCATCGGGCGAGAGGCCGACGCTGACAACCTCGGGGTCGGTAAAGCACACGGCGGGGATTTGCGCGGGCTGGAAGTGGCGGGTTTTGCCCGCGATGATCTCAGCCACCATCTCGCCTTGGGCCATGGCGCGGTGCGCCAGCATCGGCTCGCCGGTGAGGTCGCCAATGGCCCAGACGTTTTTCATGCTGGTGCGGCATTGGTCGTCCACCTGCACGGCGCGGCCTTTCATGCTCAGTTGCAGGCCGTCCAGCCCGTAGCCTTCGGTGTGCGGGCGGCGGCCGGCTGCAACGAGGATTTGGTCGGCCTTGAGCACTTGCGGCTTGTCTTTTTCGTGCTCGGCGCCCGCAGGGCGGATTTCCACGCCCACGGTTTTGCCCTTGCTTTGCGCTGGCCCCAGCACCTGGTGGCCCAGGTAGAGGGTGATGCCCAGCTCTTGCAGGCGCGCTTGCACGGGACGGGTCAGCTCTGCGTCGTAAGCGGGCAGGATGCGCGGCGCGGCCTCGACCACGGCCACTTCCACGCCCAGCTTGCGGTAGGTGATGCCCAGCTCCAGGCCGATGTAGCCGCCGCCGACCACCACCAGTTTTTTCGGCAGTTGCTTAGGCGAGAGGGCCTGGGTGGAGGAGATGACGCGCTCGCCATCAAAAGGCAGCACAGGCAGCTCCACGGGCAGCGAGCCATTGGCCAGCAGCAGGTGCTCGCACTGGATGCGGTGCGTAGCCTGGCCTTGGGCGTCGCGCACTTCGACGGTTTTGCCATCGACGATGTGGCCCCAGCCTTGCACGACTTGCACTTTCTGGCGCTTGAGCAGCGCGGCCACGCCGCCGGTGAGGCGCTGCACGATGCCGTCTTTCCAGGCGATGGTTTGCGCCACGTCCAGCGTGGGCTTTTGCACCTGGATGCCCAAGGGGCTGTTGCCGCTGGCCTGGGCCTGGGCGCGGGCGAATTCGCCTGCGGCGTGGATCAGGGCTTTGGAGGGAATGCAACCGATGTTCAGGCAGGTGCCGCCCAAGGCCTGGCCTTCCACCAGCGTGGTCTGGATGCCCAATTGTCCGGCGCGGATGGCGGCCACATAGCCGCCGGGGCCGCCGCCGAGGATCAGCAGTTTGGTTTGGAGGGTTTGCATAAGCGATTGTGGTGTCGCATCGGCAGCGCGTGCGGGGCTGCTGGCACACTGGCCTGCTCTGCCCCGCTACTGCGCTTGCGCTGGCGCTGCCTTTGTGATCGGGAAATGAAGTTACTCGATGAACAACTGCGCCGGGGTTTCCAGCAAGGCGCGGATGGCCTGGATGAAGCGCGCCGCGTCCATGCCGTCCACCACGCGGTGGTCGAACGAGGAGGAGAGATTCATGGTCTTGCGGATCACGATCTGGCCGTTCAGCACCACGGGCTTTTCCACCAGGCGGTTGACGCCGACGATGCCCACCTCGGGGTGGTTGATCACCGGGGTGCTGACGATGCCGCCCAGCGCGCCCAGGCTGGTGAGGGTGATGGTCGAGCCGCTGAGTTCGTCGCGCGTGGCCTTGCCCGCACGAGCGGCTTCGGCCAGGCGCGCCACTTCGGCGGCATTGCCCCACAAATCGCGCGATTCGGCATGGCGCAGCACAGGCACGACCAGGCCGCCATCGGTCTGCGCGGCAATGCCCAGGTGCACGCCGTCGTAGCGGGTGACGATGCCCGCGTCGTCGTCAAAGCGCGCATTGATTTGCGGGAAGTCGCGCAGCGCAACCACCATGGCGCGGGCGATGAAGGGGATCATGGTGAGCTTGCCGCGCTCTTTGCCATATTGGGCGTTGAGCTTGCCGCGCAGGGCTTCGAGCTCGGTAACGTCCACCTCCTCCACATAGGTGAAGTGCGGGATGCGGCGTTTGGACTCCTGCATCTTCTCGGCGATCTTGCGGCGCAGGCCGATGACGGGCACCTGCTGCACGCCGGTGCGCGGCACGTATGGCGTGACGCTGGCCCCGCCGCTGGCCGCACCACCGTGCTGCTGGGTTTGCATGTAGGCGTCCAAATCCTCATGCAGGATGCGGCCGTGCGGGCCGCTGCCTTGCACGAATTGCAGCGCAATGCCCAGATCCCAGGCGCGGCGGCGCACGGCGGGCGAGGCCAGCGGGGCTTCGCCGTAGGGCCGCGTGGGGCCGCTGGGCGCAGCGCTGCGTGCGGCAGGCGCAGATGCCGCCGCAGGTGCGGGCGCCTTGGCGGCCGGTTGCGCTGCGGCCTGCGCGGGGGCAGCGCTGGCCGCAGCAGGTGCAGCGGCCGCTGCGGCTTGTGCAGGCGCCGGGGCCGCTGCCTGGCTGGGGGCCGGGGTGTCGGCGCTGACGTTGCCTTCGCCTTCGACCTCAATGCGGATCAGCTCGGAGCCTACCGCCATCATTTCGCCCAATTGCCCTTGCAGCGCCAACACCTTGCCCGCCACGGGCGAGGGGATTTCCACCGCGGCCTTGTCGGTCATCACATCGGCCAGCGGCTGGTCTTCGCGCACCATGTCGCCCACTTGCACATGCCAGCCCACCAGCTCGACTTCGGCAATGCCTTCGCCGATGTCCGGCATCTTGATTACATGAATACCCATCTCACACCTCCATCACTTTTTTCAGGGCTTGCCCCACGCGCTCCGGCCCGGGGAAGTACGACCATTCCTGCGCGTGGGGATAGGGGATGTCCCAGCCCGCCACACGCTCGATGGGGGATTCAAGGTGGTAGAAGCAGTGCTCTTGCACCAGCGCCGACAGCTCGGCGCCAAAGCCGCCCGTGCGCGTGGCTTCATGCACGATCACGCAGCGGCCGGTTTTCTGCACGGATTGGACGATGGTGGGCAAATCCAGCGGCCAGAGGCTGCGCAGGTCGATGATCTCCGCATCAATGCCAGTTTCGCGCGCGGCGGCTTCGGCCACGAACACCATGGTGCCGTAGGCGATGACGGTGACGGCCTTGCCTTCGCGCACGATCTTGGCCGAATCCAGCGGCACGGTGTAATGCCCGTCGGGCACTTCACCCAGCTCGTGCTTGGACCAGGGCACAACGGGCTGGTCGTGGTGGCCGTCAA
Organism: Allofranklinella schreckenbergeri; assembly: GCF_003703475.1. Taxonomy (GTDB): domain Bacteria; phylum Pseudomonadota; class Gammaproteobacteria; order Burkholderiales; family Burkholderiaceae_C; genus Lampropedia; species Lampropedia schreckenbergeri. Next base: position 59,881 of record NZ_RDQM01000008.1, read on the forward strand.
ACGGGCCGTTGTACAGGCGCTTGGGCTCCAGGAAGATGACCGGATCGTTGTTCTCGATCGCGGAGATCAGCAGACCCTTGGCGTCGTAAGGGTTGCTGGGCATCACGGTGCGGATGCCGCAGGTGTGCGTGAACAGCGCCTCGGGGCTTTGGCTGTGCGTTTGCCCGCCGTAAATGCCGCCGCCGCAGGGCATGCGGATGACCATCGGCGCGGAGAAATCGCCCGCCGAGCGGTAGCGCAGCCGCGCCGCCTCGCTCATGATTTGATCCAGCGCCGGGTAAACGTAATCGGCGAACTGCACTTCCACCACCGGGCGCAAGCCGTAGGCGGCCATGCCCACGCCCGCGCCAACGATGCCGCTTTCGGTAATGGGGGCGTCAAACACGCGGTTTTTGCCGTATTTGGATTGCAGCCCCTCGGTGCAGCGGAACACGCCGCCGAAATAGCCCACGTCCTCGCCGAAAACGACCACGTTTTCATCGCGCGCAAGCATCACATCCATGGCCGAACGCAGGGCCTGGATCATTGTCATTTTTGCCATTTGCAGACCTCCTTCAGACCCCAAGTTGCTGCCGCTGCGCGATCAGATGCGCGGGCATGTGCTCGTACACGTCGTCGAACATATCCGCCGCTGTGCGCTGCGGTCCGCTCATCAACGTGCCATAGGTCTCGGCCTGTTTTTGCGCGGCCAGCACCTCGGCTTCCACCTCGGCCTGCACCGCTTCGTGTTCGGCATCGCTCCAGGCGCCCAGCAGCGTCAGGTGCTGGCGCAGCCGCGCAATCGGGTCGCCCAGCGGGAAGCGCTGCCAATCGTCGGCGGGGCGGTATTTGCTCGGGTCGTCCGAAGTCGAGTGCGGGCCAGCGCGGTAGCTGACCCACTCGATCAGCGTCGGGCCGTGGTTGCCGCGCGCGCGCTCGGCGGCCCAGCGCGAGGCGGCCAGTACGGCCAGAAAGTCGTTGCCATCCACGCGCAGCGAGGCAATGCCCATGCCCGTGCCGCGCGCGGCAAAGGTGGCGGTAGAGCCCCCGGCAATGGCCTGGAAGGTGGAGATCGCCCACTGGTTGTTCACCACGTTCATGATGACCGGCGCGTTGTAGACCTGCGCGAACACCAGCGCGGTGTAGAAGTCCGCCTCGGCCGTGGCGCCGTCGCCAATCCAGGCCGTGGCAATGCGCGAGTCGTGCTTGATGGCCGATGCCATCGCCCAGCCCACGGCCTGCACGTATTGCGTGCCCAGGTTGCCGGAGATGGAGAAAAAGCCATAGTCCTTGGCCGAGTACATCACCGGCAACTGCCGGCCCTTCACCGGGTCGGCCGTGTTGGAGTAGATCTGGTTCATCATCTGCACCATCGGCATGCCGCGCGTGAGCAGGATGTTTTGCTGGCGGTAGGAGGTAAAGCACATGTCGTCCTGGTTGAGCGACATGGCCTGGCCCACGCCAATGGCCTCCTCGCCCAGGCTTTGCATGTAGAAGGAGGTTTTCTTCTGCCGCTGCGCAATCACCATGCGCGCATCGAAAGCGCGCGTGAGCATCATCAGGCGCAAGCCACGGCGCAAGTCCTCCACGCTGACCTCGGGCTTCCACGGCCCGTGCGCCTGGCCTTGCTCATCGAGCACGCGGATCAGGCTGTTTTTCAGCGCAATCGTCTCCTCATAAGGGCAGTCCACCGCCGGGCGGGGCACCTCCCCCGCCTTGGAGAGTTTCAAAAAGGAAAAATCGGTCTTCTCGCCCGGCCGTGCGGATGGCTCGGGCACTTGCAGGCGCAGCCTGCCTTTGCCGGGGCCTTGAGCGAGGCCCTTGGATTTGCGCATTGCTAATGTCTCCCAGTGGATTGTGTCCACCATTGGTTACGGGGCCGCCCCCGCTGGAGCATGGCGCACACGGCCAGCCCCTTGGCAAAGGACATTCCCCAGGAAAAAAACGGCCGTGTAAGGAAAGTATGTCGCCCCACAAGGCCACGGCTTGAGTGAAGCGGATACCCTCACAAACCGGCCGCTATCCTAGCAATCGCGCCCTGGTTTGACTCGTGGTGCAAACCCTCAGAAGCTCTGCCAAGGCCGAAGCGGAAACGTGTTTGGCTTGATTCGTGTCAGCCGCCATGCAAGGGCAACGCCACCACGTTCCATAAAGCATGTGATGAACTTTGCGCTCTTGCAGGGGGCAAAAAGTGCATCACCCGTTCTGGGAGCCAAGCGCCACCCTCGCCCAGTAGCGGCGCCCACGCATGCACCCCGAAAATTTCAATCAAAGGAAAAACAATCCATTAACCATCATGCCGAAAAAAGGTTAATTTATTTCTTTTTGATTGATAAAAATAATATTTAGGCTGCCCCGCGCTCATCCAGCGCCACACGGATGGGGCGCAGGAAATCCTGGGCGGCGGCCACCACGCCTTCGGGCGGCTGGTTCTCGATCACCTGAATCAAGCGGCTGCCGATGACCACCGCATCGGCCACTTCGCCGATGGCGCGGGCGGTGTCGGCGTCGCGGATGCCAAAGCCCACGCCCACGGGGATGTGCACGTGCTGGCGGATGCGCGGCAGTGCGGCCTGCACTTCGGCGGTGTTCAGGCTGGCCGCGCCAGTCACGCCCTTGAGCGAGACGTAATAGACGTAGCCGCTGGCCACTTGGGCCACCTGCTGCATGCGCGCCTCGGTGCTGGTGGGGGCGAGCAGGAAGATCAAATCCAGCCCTGCGTTTTTCAGCGCGGCGGCGAAGTCTGCGCATTCCTCGGGCGGGTAATCGACGATGAGCAGCCCGTCCACGCCCGCAGCCGCCGCATCGCGGATGAACCTGCCCGCGCCGTGCTTCTGGTCGTAGCGCTCCACCGGGTTGGCGTAGCCCATCAGCACGACGGGGGTTTGCTGATCCTGCTCGCGGAAGGTTTGCACCATGCCCAGCACCTTGGCCAGCCCCACGCCCAGCGCCAGCGCGCGCTCGCCCGCTTGCTGGATGACGGGGCCGTCGGCATTGGGGTCGGAAAAGGGCACGCCCAGCTCAATCACGTCCGCCCCGGCGGCGACCATACCGTGCATGAGGGCGGGAGTGATGTCGGCGTAGGGAAAGCCAGCGGTGACGTAGGGAATGAGGGCGGTGCGGCCCTGCTGCTTGAGGGTGGTGAAGGTGGTTTGGATGCGGGACATGGGTGATGGAAAAATTCGGTAAATGCCAAAAAATCAGCCGCGGCGGCGGCCTGTCAATGCAGCTTGGAAAACATGGTTTGCAAGTAATGCTTTTTGTCCATGAACAGTACGTGACGACTTTCCAGATCGGCTTCTGTTGCATTACCCACGTTGAGCAGGTCGGCAAACTTCGTTGGTGAAAGGATGAAGGCATTCAAGATCAACGGCGCTTCACCCGCCTTGGCCTGCGCCGCCAGCGTTGCTTCCAGAGTCTTTACTTCTTTGTACAGCCTCAGCTTGGGGTGCGACAGGTCGAGATTGCGCAGCCCCTTCGGATCGACAAAGGTCAGCCACTGCTTGCCGCTGGCCTCGTCCACCAGCCACAGCAGGAAGTCCGGATAGAAGTTGCCCGCCAACGCGAAGCCCAGGCCTTTCTCTTCCCGATCCGCATTGCGCAGCAGGTACAGACTGCGCGGGCCAATCGCTTGCTTGCCTTCGCTGGAGTTGTAGAACGCCTCCAGATCGCGGACAAACGCCCATTCGCTGGGCGCGTCAAAGGCCAGCGGGCGCAGTTTCAGCGGCACCGCATCCTTGTCCTTCAATGCCAGCAGCGGGTAGTACAAGTGGCGCTCGAAGCTGATGGCCACCATGTGCGGTGCATTCCATTGGCTGGCCTCGCCGATCTTGCCCTCTGCCACCAGCTTCTTCAGCACTTCCAGCTTTTTCTGATACTCCAGACCGTCGTCGCTGTTCTCGATCTCGAACTGGTACAGCTTGAGCATCGAGCCGTGATCTTCATCGATGTGGGTGATGTCGTAGAACTGGCCTTCGTAGCCCGTTTTCAGGGCTTTGTAGAAGCGGTCGGTGTAATCCGTCAGCAGTCGAAGCAGGATGTCTTCCTGCTTGCGGATATCGGCGAAGGCCGTCACGTTCAGCTCAGATGCCGGGATGAACAGCGTGTACCAATCCTGCGCGCCCGCGCAGAAGTCGATCAGTTTCTGCCGATCCAGTCGCAGGTTGCTCCAGCTGCGCTGCAACTTGTAATCCTGCAAGGCCAGATAGATGCGATCCCAATTGAAAGCCGGGAACAGCGCCTGATTCAGCTTGCCCTTGTTGCGGGCTTCCGTCGTGGGGGGTGTGCCCTTGTCCTTGCTGGATAACGCCTCTACGCGCGGGTACAGGTCAAGCACCACATGGGGCGGCTTGATCTTGCCCTGGAACTGCGTGGGGATTTCGTACAGCCACGGAAAGTGCGTGCGCTTGAACCCCAGTTTCTGGTTGTCCTTGTAACCATCCTTCAGCGTCAAGGTTTTGAGTTTGCCTTTGGGCAGGTTGGCCCGCGTTGGAAAGTCCAGCTCCAGCACTTCATCGCTGGGCGTGATGCCTTCCTCGCGCAGGTAGTCCTTGAACGCAGCCATATAGCTGGCGCGCACGCCGAAGATGTTCAGCGCCTCCAGTTTGTCCAGGTGCACACCCTTGGGCCGGTCCTGCGGCAAAGTGCGCTTGAGCGAGAAGCCCTTGCCCTTGAGGCGTACCCCGCGTCCGAACAACTGGATGATTTGCGAGCCTTCACCTTGGCCCATGTTCAAAAGGCCCATCGTGGACACGCGCCAACTGCTCCAGCCTTCCGTGAACTTGCGCGAGCCGATCAGCACGTTGAGGCGGCTGTCCCTGTTGTTCAGCGTGCCGAACAGTGCGCCGCCGAAGTCGTCGCGCTCGGTGTCGAAAGCCGCCACGTCCTCCGCCATCCCGAAGAATCTCGCATCATCGCCGATGTTGATGAGGCCGAAGGGCTCGGCATTGCCAACGCGCAAGGCAAGCTCGCCTTTGCTGCTCTTGATGTTGACCAGTTTCAATCGCTGGCGGGCCGAGGCATTGAATACGCGCAGCAGGATGTCGGCGTACAGAGCATCCACGCGACCGCCGAAGCCCATCAGGGCCGTGAAACGCCCGCTGAAGATGTTGTTGCCCTTGGCGTCCAGAATCTGCGCCTTGTCCGCAATCAGGTCGGTCAGCCAGCTCTTGATCTGCGCTTCGCTGTTCAGGAAGTCGGCGAGGAATTTCACCACTTCCAGGATGTCCGATTCCTCGCCAGACACGGTGTTGCCTACGAACACCCACAGCGGCTTTTCGATATTGAAATCGGCGATCTTGTCGCGGTGCGTACTCCACAGCCAAAGCTGCTGGTAGTAGGCCAGCAGGCAGGCGGTGAAATACTTGCGCGCGTCGTCCGCCTGCGCGTAGGCCTCGCCGCTCATGTTGAGGATCAGCGACTCCTTGCCATAGCCGTCCTCATAGAAAAACTTGTACGAGTAATCGAACAGGATGCACTTGGCGTAAATCTCGCGCGTCGCAGTGATGCGCGCGCGGCGCTTGTCCTCGGCCGTCAGCGCAAGCTGCGCTTTCTGCCCGTCATCCAGGTTGCGCAGACTGGTGGTGCCAAACAGCATCCTGGCGCGCTTTTTCTGGATGTCTTCTTCCGCTGCCGCCACGGTCATGCCCTTGGCCACTGCCTGCCCGAAGGTGGCCGAGTACTCGAAGGCAAAGCCGCCACGCACCAGCGCATCGCGCCGCGCCATCCATGCGCCGGCCGCCGTACCCGTACCACGGTGGCCTTCGTCCACCAGCACCAGGTTGTTGCCCTCGAAGGCATCCACGGCCACGGTCTTGTCGCCCATCTCATCGCCAAGCTTGTTGATGTCGATGATTTCGATGGCGCCGCGCGCGGGTGACTGGGCCTTGTTGAAGAACTGCGAAAACCCGAAGCCGGACAGGTGCAGCTCATCCAGATGCTGACGGCTCAAGCCTTCGTTGGGCGTGAGCAAAATGATCTTGTCGGGGTAATGGTGATCATGCCCCGCCTGGAAGTAATGCAGGTACTGGCGGATGTTGACGTGCAGCAGCAGGGTCTTGCCGCTGCCCGTGGCATTCCAGAAAGCGATCTTGTTCAGATCGTCGGCTTCAAAGTCACGAAACGGTTCTGCGCCTGCCTCGCTGCGGTAACGCGCCATTTCCTCGTTCAGGCCGTCAAGCAGTTCCTGGCGGCGGTTGAAATACCAATCCAGATACAGCTCGGTGAACAGCAGCGAGAGGTACTGGAAGTACTTCATTTGCAGCGCATGGCCTCCCTGCTTGTTGCGCTGGGCGGTGATGGCCTGCCAGTGTGCAACGATGTTCAAGTCGTAACGCCGCAGCGCGGCCTCTGGCACCTTGTTGGGATCGAACAATCCTCGCGTCAGTTCGTGGAAGAACCTGGTCTGGCCGTCCTCGTCGATGCCTTCAAAGCGGTCATCGCCCAAGCGCATTTTGAGCGCCGCCAGCGTGCCGCCCTGAAAGAAACCCAGCACCCAGCGGTTGAGCACCAATTCCTGGTGGAAGCTGCGCTTTTTTACTTTTGGTTTCGCTGCACGTGCCATATCAATTTCCCCATGCCTGAATCTGTGTTACCCAGGCATCAAACTGGGGACACTGCCCACGTATCGCATTAATACCAATCGCCTCGGCGATCAACGGCCCATGCTCCGTCTTGGAGTAGGTACCTTCCTCGAAAATCGACAGGATTCGTTTGGATGGCGCAGTTTGTAGGCCGTCATTGATGTCTTCGGGCGATGAAAAAGCTTGTCGTACTTGTTCCAGTGCTGCATGGCTTTGTTCGTTCCAGCCATCCTGTACGCACTTAAATGCCTCTGGATCGGTGAACAGCAGCCCCTCAAACTCATACATCTGCACATAGGGCAAGACGAAACGCTCGTCATACCCAGTGGTTGAGGCGGCAACGCCGGCACGAATGTCCGCCTCCAGTTGTGCACGATTTCGCCCATTGCGGTCTTGAAAGCCGTAGAAATCCACCAGCGTGGTGATTCGATCGGTCTGGTGATACTGATGCGACATGAACTTCACCAAACGCTCCACCGTGACGCGACCACCACGATGATTGCCAGATGGTGACTGGAGCAGCGACGGAAAAGCCAGTACTTGATGGCTCAGCAGGTAAGGCGCAAGGCAGCTTTTGACAAATTCCACCTCGGTCTGCCCTTCACAAACAATGCAGACGCGGATCATTCCATGCCCCCCACCACCTGCTTCAGCCAGATATCGGACAACTGATAGTCATCGTCCAGCCACTCTTGGTACTGCTCTCGCGGCAGGTTGCGCAGCAGCGTCTCGCCATTGTCCGCGCTGGCGACGATGATGTTTTCCAACTCGAAGCAATCCACCAAGTAAGGGGACTGCGTGGCAATGAAGATTTGCCGTTTCTTGGACAGTCGCTTGAACATCTCGGCCACCAAGGTGATGGCATGCGGATGCAGACCCAGCTCGGGTTCGTCAAACAACATTACGTCCGGCAACCGCCCCGGTGGCAGGTTCAGCAAGGTCAGCAGGCAGAACAAGCGCAGCGAGCCATCCGACGTCAAGTGCGAACCAAATACCTTGTCATTTTGATTGCCTACCCAGCGCAACAGAACCTTGCCTGCTTCCTCCTCCAGCACAAAATCCTTGAAAGCAGGCAGTACGCGGCGGATCTGCTTCACGATCAATTCATAGCGTTTGCCATCTGCGCTACGCAAGTCCAGAAGGACGGCGGCGAGATTGCCTCCATCCGAACGAAGGCGAAATGATTCGGTCACATCCCAGCGGTGATGGATAGCTGAGTTTGGCGATGTGTCGTGAAACTGGTAGGTGGAGCACTGCCGCAAGAGATTGGCAATCGTCCTGGCTGTCCTGTCCTTCCGTTCCAGAAGTGCAGATTCCTTGCCTACTACGCCAATTTCCGTCCACTTCGCCTTGGTCGGGATGCCATGTGCCGAGTAGCGATACGCTTCATTCATCAAAATGACCGAATCCCCACCCGAAACATGCTCCAGGTCGAAACGGTAGTCGTTCAGCCCCGACCTGGTTTCAAGGCACAGCTCTGCATGGATACGCGGCGTTTTTCGCGCGCCCATGAAAAATTGATCGTCCCCGCCGCCCTGGCGAAATACGAACTCTTGCAGGTTCTTCGACTTGAGCATCCAGCTCAACATTTCAAAGAAACGAATCAAGCTGGATTTACCCGCGCCATTGGCGCCAATCAACACGGAAAGCTGCGGCAGTTCCAGATTCTGGATGCTGCGCAGGCTACGAAATCCCTCGATGGTGACGGACTTGATGCGTGCCGGTTCTGGTTCTTGTTGTTGAATGCCAGGGGTTCCAAAATTAGCCATCACACATCCTCCACGCTGAACATGCGATTCAGAAACTCCGGCTCGATCTGGCGCAGCTTGAGCACGCGGGTGGCGCCGCCTTCCTCGGCCGTTTGCGTCAGCACGGTGGGGATGTTGTGGTCACCGTTGATGTAGACCAGGTCAAACTCGTTGTCCGCCGGGTTGATGGCCAGCTTGTCGCACAGCTTAGCAATGCCTTCGTAATCCAGCACCTCGCAATCGCGCCACAGCACCAGGCAGCTTTCACCACTGGGTAGCGCGCCTGTGACGGTGACGAAACCGCGCTGCGGTTGAGCATCAATGTGCTTGACCCGCAGGCCGATCAGGTAATTGAAGGTTTCGACCAAGTCGATTTTTCGTTTCTCGTACGCACCCGCGGAATCGGCGGCGATATTGAGCATGTAATCAAACGGTTTTTTGAAATCCTCTACCGACAGCAGCGAACCGCGGCTTTCCACGTCCAGTAGGTAATGCAGTAGATAGTCGTCCCTGGCCTGTTGCGGCAGGGCACCGAACATCTCATTCTGCGCAGCCGTGCGGCGCAATTGCAGGTTGTTTAAGGTGTCTTCGTAGCTTTCGAGTTTGAGGACTTTGAAGCAGTGGGAAATGCCGGTTTCGGGACCAGTCGCCTTCCCCTCTAACCAATCAGCAGAAAATATGATTTTCTTAACTCTAGGTTTCAAGACGGTTTCAAAGTAATCGCCTTGCTCAACCATTACATACGAAAGATCAAGCTTCTCTTCTCGATTCAAGGAAATTACCGCATGCGCGGTAGTTCCAGACCCTGCAAAGAAGTCCATAATCACCCCATTGGAGCGACAATTCGCCGCCGTGATCGCATGACGAACGGTATGCAGCGACTTTGGAAAAGAAAATCCATTGCTGGGAACGATATTTTTTAGCAAGGTGCTCCCATATTCGGCCGCATTGAACTCGGCGTCGCTCCAAACAGTCCTATAGGACTCCTTGTCCTTTGCGAGATTTATGGAGGGTAGTCCGTTTCTCCCAGTCTTAACTTCAAGATTATTGATAGTGGAATTGACCGATTGTCTTGCGTAACGCCACTTACGCTCCAATCCATCTGTCGATGAGATTGGCCACACCGCCAGCACTCCATTTTCAACTTCAGTGCATGCACTGTGCGGATGAAAATCATCACCGGGAACGTCTCCGAACCCTACTACCACCCCATTTTTAACGAAAATTGGATAGAAGCAGTTCTTTGCTGTGTGCCGCTCTGATTCGCTGCCCGTTTTCATCAGTGGTTTGGACTTCGAGTCACTAAGACTGCGTTTTCCCAATAGCTTGCCTTCAGGTCTGAAGAAAATAGCTGATTCGTTTGTCACGGAGAACCCGCTACCCTGAATGCCACGCGGATTGTGGATTACGCTGATCTGAGTTATGTCCCCGTCTGAGAACAGGTCTTTCATTAGCAGAGACAGGTGCTCCCTCTCGTTCTCATCAATTGCAACACAAACTGGCGCATCAGGCCGCATTAACTCTCTTGCCTGAGACAGCCGGTTTTCCATGAGCGTGATCCAAGAACCATGCTTAAAGCCATTCTTGTAGGCTATTTCACTCGTGATTGCGTTGTATGGAGGATCAATGTAAATGAAATCGACTTCACCTGCCATCCGCTGGCTCAAGAGAGCAAGCGCCTGGAAGTTATCCCCGTTGATGGCGATGCCATCGAGGTTTGCTTCGATATCTTCGATATTTGCCAAAAGGCACTGCTTAAATTCGTCATTGAATAGCGCCGTATCCACCATACGATACGGCGCCGCCTTCAAGTCCTCCAGCGTCCCCGGTTCATCACTTTCCCATACGCCCAATTGCTTCCACTGCGCCCACTGCCGTTCATTGGCGGCAATTTCGGGATAAAGCGCCTCGGGCACACGATCCAGGGTGATGCAGTAATGGCTGGAAACGACGAATTTCTTTTTCAGCCACAGTTTTTTCTGAAAATCCTCCAGTTGCGCCAGAAAGGCAATCAGTTCCAAGGCAATACTGCGCAGGCACTGGATCATGCGCAGGTTTTTCTCGATGTCGGCAAAGGCATTGGCATTTTGCACATCGTCCAGATGCATGACTTCGTTCTTGATGTAGAAGTCCAGCTCGCGGCGCAAAAAGCCGCCCAGGTCTTTGTGAATGAAGTAATCGGCCGTGTTCTTGGCGGTGTAATCGCTCAGGTGCTTTTCCAGCAGGGTGCGCTGCGGGTTTTTCTCGGTGGGCGCACGCTGGGCCAGCGCCAGCCAGCGGGCCTTGACGGCAGCATCCGCCAACACGGCTTCTACCGCTTGGGCGATCAGCGCCTCTTGCTTGGCGCCCTTGGGCTGGGCGGCGTATTCAAAGCGGATGAGCAAATCGCGCTGGCCATCGTTGCCGGGAATTTCTTCCACGGGCAGCAGGGTTTCTTCGATTTCGTCGCCGTTGTCATCCACGCGGGTGCGGGTTTGGGCCGCGATCAGGGCAAAGCGGCGCTCCTTGTCGTTGTCCTTGCGGTTGTCCTTGGCGGTGTCGGCGGCCACCAGCCGGAAATGCACCGTGCGGCCAGGTTTTCCATTTTCTTCAGGCAGCTTGAAGCTGTAATTGCTGAAGTTCTCGCCACTCTTGGTGTAGTACTGGTCCTTGTTGGCCCAGTGCAGCACCACTTCTTCGCCCGCGTAGGGGATGGCGTATGTGTCGCCCTTGTAACGGCGCTGGCTGATGAAGTCGCCGTCTTGCCAGTAGCGGGAGAAAAAGGCCAGCAGATGGGAGAACACGGCATTTTCATGCTCGTTGCTGCCTGCGGTCGCATCCTTCAGGCGGGCGCGTAAATCCTTGACCTTGGGCAGATCGTCGGGGTTTGCGCCCAGCGCCAGCGCCTGCTTGATCGCTTCGTCCAGGTCGCTCTGCAATTGCTGGGCGCTGGCGGCGCTGCCTGCACAGAGCGCTTGTTGTACTTTTTCAAACAGCCGGTTTTGCAGGTAGTCGTTGATCTCGCCTGCGCGGGCGCCCAGGATGCGGTAAATGCCAAAGTCCAGTTCCGGGCGGTCGATCTGGAAAATCTCGCGCAGTTTGGCGACAAGCTCCTGGAATTTGGGGTTTTGTTGATTGGTCATGGTTTGCCCTGGTCTCGGAATATTGGGGGCGAGTTAGATGACCTGCCAGCGCACGCTGAACAGGGTCTCGTTGCTTGTTTTTTCTTGCAGGCGCTGCTGGAGTGATTCGATCAACTCGTCGCGCTTGGCAATGATGTCGTCTTCGACGGCAAAAATTTCCTGCCGCTGACGGCGTTGCTTGCGCTCCGGCTCTGGCAGTTCGCGTTGGATGAGCGCCTGCCCGATACGGTTGCTGGCGCGGTGCGCATTGCGCAGCTTGTGCGCTTCGTCGATGACCACCACGTCCCAAGGCAGGGCGCGCAGCTCGGCTTCCAGCTTGGCGGCAAACTGGTAGGACACGATGATGACCGCCTTGCCAACCTGCCGTTGCAGGGTGGCGAGCATGTCGCCGGCGGACTGCTTGCGCAGAGAAACGGCATCCACCACGGTGGCGGGCACGGCGAACTTGTCGTGCAGCTCCTGCGCCCATTGTTTGCGCAGGCTGGCCGGGCAGATGACCAGCCGCCGCCGCCGGCGCTCGGCCCAGTATTGGCAAACCACCAGCGCGGCTTCGCTGGTCTTGCCCAGCCCCACCTCGTCAGCCAGCAGTACGCCTTCCTGCAATGGGTTCCGAAGGGCGAACAGCGCCGCCTCGATCTGGTGCGGGTCAGATCGACGCTGGCATCGAACAGCGATTGGGAGAGGCGATCTACGCCATCGGCGGCGTGTCGCCGCGTCAGCTCGTGGGCGTAGTACTTGGCGTGGTAGGCGGAGGTCATCCGGTGATCTCTGACTGCTTTGCATCGCTTTGTCGGAATGGCCCAAACACAAAGCCGGTCCCATTACCGACACTGCGATGCTGCTCGGCAGGTACGGACTGGCAATGCGCGTTGGGGCTTATCTCCCAGCCCCCTTAACCACATGCCCGCGCATGGAGGGCTGGTCGTAAAAGTCCACGCCGTCCAGGTCGGCCACGGTGCCGATGTCCTTGTCGCCGCGGCCAGAGAGGCACACGAGGATGACCTGGTCGGGCCGCATGGTGGGGGCCAGCTTCATGGCGTGGGCGAAAGCGTGGCTGGATTCCAGCGCGGGGATGATGCCCTCGGTGCGGCACAGGTGGTGGAAGGCGGCCAGGGCTTCGGCGTCGGTGATGCCCACGTATTCGGCGCGGCCGGTGTCTTTGAGCCAGGCGTGTTCAGGGCCGACGCCGGGGTAGTCCAGCCCGGCGCTGATGCTGTGGGTTTCGAGGATTTGGCCGTCGTCGTCTTGCAGCACGTAGGTGCGGTTGCCGTGCAGCACGCCGGGGCTGCCGCGTTGCAGGCTGGCGGAGTGCTTGCCGCTGTCCAGCCCTTGGCCCGCGGCCTCCACGCCGATCAGGCGCGTGTTTTCATAAGGGATGTAGGGGTGGAAGATGCCCATGGCGTTGCTGCCGCCGCCCACGCAGGCGATGACCGCATCGGGCTGGGTGGCGGCCATGCGCTGCGCGGTCAGCATATCGGGCATTTGCGCCAGGCACTCGCGGCCGATCACGCTTTGGAAGTCGCGCACCATCATGGGGTAGGGGTGGGGGCCGGCGACGGTGCCGATGATGTAGAAGGTGTCGTCCACGTTCGCCACCCAATCGCGCATGGCTTCGTTGAGGGCGTCTTTCAGCGTCTTGCTGCCGGACTCTACCGGCACGACGGTGGCGCCCAGCAGCTTCATGCGATAGACGTTGGGCGACTGGCGCTTGACGTCTTCCGCGCCCATGTAGACCACGCATTGCAGGCCGTAGCGCGCGCAGATGGTGGCGGTGGCCACGCCGTGCTGGCCCGCGCCGGTCTCGGCAATGATGCGCGGCTTGCCCATGCGCTTGGCCAGCATGGCCTGGCCGATGACGTTGTTGATCTTGTGCGCGCCGGTGTGGTTGAGGTCTTCGCGCTTGAGGTAAATCTGCGCGCCGCCCAGCTCGCGGCTGGTGCGCTCGGCGTGGTAGATGGGCGAGGGGCGGCCCACGTAATGCGCCAGCTCGCGCTGGAATTCGGCCTGGAAATCCGCGTCGTGCTGATAGCGGGCGTAGGCGGCGGTCAGCTCGTCGATGGCGTAGGTCAGGGTTTCGCTGCTGAAGCGGCCGCCGTAAGGGCCGAAATGGCCCTGTTCGTTGGGCAGGGCGTATGGAGTGGTTGTGGTGGTCATCTTTCTCATCCTGAAATGGCCGCGCTTGCGTGCCAAGCGGGGCGCGATCGCCAGGCTTTCAGCCCTGGCTTGCATCGGCCTGCCGCACTGCGGCCATGAAATGCATCATCTTGCCGGCATCCTTGATGCCTTTGAGCGCCCGGCCATCGGGGCCATCCTGCTCGATGCCGGAGCTCACATCGACGGCCAGCGACAGGCCGCGATGGCGCAGCTCAGCGATGCCATCGATCACATTTGATGGTGTGAGCCCACCACTTAAGACGAGGTGAGATGTGACGCTTGTTGGTAGAAGTGACCAATTGAATGTTTGCCCGCCGCCGCCGTAGCCCGTGACGTGGGCGTCCAGCAAAATGGCCTGGGCCTGTGAGAAACGACGGGCGAATTCTACGAGATCGAACGCCGCCCCGGCCCCGTCCGTTGCCACCGGAATGCGCGCGGCGCGCAGGTAGGGGTGGCGGCCTTGGTGGCTCAGGCGCTGGCAGTCCTCGGGCGTTTCATCGCCGTGAAATTGCAGCCAGGCGTGCGGCAGCAGGCCCAGGGCGGTATCGACTTCGGCCTGGCTGGCGTTGACGAACAGCAGCACGGGCGTGACAAAGGGCGGCAGGGCGCGCGCCAACGCGGCGGCGCGCTCGGGCGTGACGTGGCGCGGGCTTTTGGGGTAGAGCACGAAGCCCACGGCATCGGCCCCGGCGGCCACGGCTGCGGCCACGTCTTGCTCGCGCGTGAGGCCGCAGAACTTGACGCGCGTGCGCGGCGCACTGGTGGGTGAAGACATACAGCAAAGGCTTTCTATGAATGCAGGCGCAGCACTGTACTGGCTCGCCCGCACTCGGAGCGGAAAAATCTGCATGGATAATCTCTTGCAATGAGCCGCCCCCGCCGTGCGGGTGGTGGCTGTTGTTTTGTTTCCGTTCCCTGGACTTTTGTCTCCCAACTTTGCAAAGGAAGAAACCATGTCCCTGAAATTCATGCGCCCAAGCGCCCAATGGCTGGCCCCCACGCTGCTGGCGGCTGCGGCGGCCCTCACCGTCGCGCCCGCTGCGGCGCAAACCACTTACAAAATGGCCTATGCCCTGAGCCAGCAATCGCACTACGGCGCTGCAGGCAACGCCTTTGCCAAGACGCTGGAAGAAGGCGGCCAAGGCAAGCACAAGGTGCAGCAGTTCCCCAACAGCGCCCTGGGCGGCGAGCGTGAAGTGATCGAGGGCCTGCAACTGGGCACCATCGACATGGCCGTGCTCTCCACCGGCGCGACCATGAACTTCGTGCCCAATGCGGCGGTGTTCGACATTCCATTCCTGCTGCGCGACCTGGATCACGCGCGCAAGGTGCTCGATGGCGAGATCGGCCAGAAAATGCTGACCGAGTTCAACAAGCGCGGCCTGGTGGCCCTGGCCTGGGGCGAGCAAGGCTTTCGCCACCTGACCAACAACGTGCGCCCCGTGGCCACGCCCGCAGACGCCAAGGGCCTGAAAGTGCGCACGACGGAAAACCAGTTGCACATTGCCGCCTTCCGCGCCATCGGCATCCTGCCCACGCCCATGGCCTGGCCTGAAGTAATCACCGCCTTGCAGCAAGGCACGATCGACGGGCAGGAAAACCCGCTGTCGGTCATCACCTCGGCCAAGCTCTCGCAGGTGCAAAAGCACCTCTCGCTCACCGGCCACGTGTACGCGCCTGCCGTCATCGTCGTCTCGCCGATGGTGTATGAAAAACTCTCCAAGGAGGATCAGGCCCTGTTCCAGAAAGCCGCACAAAACGCTGGCCAAGCCATGCGCGATTTCGTTTCCAACATCGAGAAAACCGGCGTGGATCAACTCAAGAGCGAGGGCATGACCGTCACCGAAGTCGATCGCGCCGCGTTTGAAAAGGCCGTGCAGCCCGCTTATGCGGAGTACAACAAGCGCTTTGATCCCAAGCTGATCGAGCAAATCCGCAACACGAAGTAAGCCCGTTAGCGCCAGCGCTCAACCAGGGCGCACGCGCACACCAGGGCGGATCAGCGCAACGCCCGCCCTGGCTTCTGAGAGCCTGTTCAAAATCTCGGCGCGAGTGGACAAGAAGCGGTTTGGGATGGGCTGCAAGGCGCAAAACACAGCCATAGCGCCCGCTATGGCGAGACTTTGCAACGCCGCAGACCGCCCAAATCCACTCTCTTGACCGCCGTGCAAAGATTTTGAACAGGCTCTGACAACCCCAACCTCCGCACCCACTGCTTGCCATGTCCCCTCGCACCATCGATCGCGCTTTGTTTGCGCTTGTCTCCCTCCTGGCCCAGGGCCTGTTGTGGCTGGCGGTGGCCACGGGGTTTTTCCAGGTGATTGCGCGTTTTGTGCTGCATTCGCCGCTGGATTGGAGCGAGGTGCTCACGCGCGCGGCCATCATCTGGTCGGTCATGCTGGGCGTGGCGCTGGCGTTTCGCCAAGGGCACATGATTGCGGTGGAGTTTCTGCGCTCGCGCCTGCGCGGCCCGGCCCGGCGTGCGCTGGAGCATCTCATCCACACCATTTGCCTGGGGTTTCTGGTGTTTCTCGTCTGGGTCGGCGCGCAGATGACCTATCGCGTGCGCTTCCAAAGCCTGGCGGGGCTGGAGGTGTCCATCTCCTGGGTGTATCTGGCCATCCCCGTGGGCGCAGCCCTGGCCGCCGTGGGCCTGCTGCTGCGTTGGGCCATGCCCGCCAGCCCTGCTGCGGCTGGAGCGGCCGAAACGGTTTGATTTTTTACCAATCAAACGGAAAATAAACCACACTGTTTTGGCTTGATGGAAAACAAACTTGATTTACTTTGATTCATAGTTTGAACTTCATGCCAGGCGACCTGAACAGCGCAGCCGCCTCTCTCGCTGTCACAGTTGGAGGGCGCTGATATCCCCCAGAATTTTCTCAATCAAAAGCAAAAAAAGTTATATGCCATGGCTTGATATAAAAGCCATGGCATTTTTTATGGTTTGGAAATTATCCAGGTCGGATACTTTCAGCCTGCGGCCGTCCAGGGCGTGACCTGCACCAGGCGCGGGTCGTTCACATGGTCGATCAGCATGGCTTTGACCCGGCCTTGCCACAACTGGGCAAAGCGCTTGAGCTGCTCGGGCGTGGCCTTGCCGCCCACGGCCAGCGGGATCAGCGCCCGCATTTCCTCCGTCCAGGGCGTGACGCTGGCATCGAGCTTGACCAGCACCGCCTGCCCATTGTCACGCCGCCGCAAGGCCAGATCGCCTTGCAAATTGTTGTCGTAGCTCAGCAAATTCTTGCGACTGAAGCGGTTGGCCTTGCCCATGCCGGGAAAGCCTGTCTCCGCCGCTGCGCCGGTGAGTAAGGTGGCCACAGAGGCAATCACGCCCGTCACGCCCTCCTCGCGGCCATCGCTCATCAGCACATCGATCCCGCCGCGCTCTGGCAAGGCGCTGCCGTAAAGCGCCTGCATGCCCTTGACGGTCATCAGATACGCCCCCGCCACCGTGGGGCAGGAGTGGCCCGCCAGGCGCACGGCATCCACATAGCGGTATTCCATGATGCCTTGCTCGGCCGCGCCCAGGAACTCGGCCAGTTTGTCTTGCACGCGCAGCACGGGGGCCTGCGCGAAGAAGGAAGGGAAACCCGTCATGGATGGATCCTCACAGCCCGCATCGCCACCACAGGCTTGCAACGGCACACTCAGCGCGGCCGCCATGGAAACGCCTGCGCCAGAGATCAATGTGTTTTTCAGCCAGTCGCGGCGCGGCAAGGCTTCGCGCGAAGAAAAAGGGGTTGCTTGCATGGTTTGCTCCTTGAAAAGAGAGTGAAGAAAAGCGAAACCATCGTGGGAGCAGCGCCGCCAGATCAAAGCGCTTTGCAGCGCATCGCGATCAGCGGCTTGTTGTTTCGATAACCCGCCGGGCAAACCGCCCCGGCTGCGCGCGCCTTGGCACAGGGCCAAGGCGGATCACTGCATCAGGCGCGCGCCAGGCATTGCATTGCATCGCGGCGCGCACGCCTGGCGCGGATCAGAACACCCCTTGCCAGGACAAGGTCAGGCTGCGGCCTGGCGCGGGCGTTTCCCGCCCTGGCAAGCCTGCCGCCAGGTGCTCGTGGTAGCGCTTGTCGCCCACGTTCTTGATGCCCAGGCGCAAGGTGTGCTGCTTGTGGGGACGCCAGGACGCACCCACATCCAGCAGGCCATAGCCTGCCGTGGGGTTTTCCGTGCCGCGCGCAAACACGGTGGCAACGCGGTTTTGGCGCTTGACCAGCAAGGCCGTGGCATCCAGCGACAGGCTGGGGCTGATCCGCCCTTCCCAACCGAGGCTGAGGCTGTCGGCTGGCACGTTGAACAGCGGCTCGTTCAAATCGTTATTGGTGCCGCGCACGTGCGAGTAAGCGGCCTGGAGCCAATGCCCGCCGCCCAGGCGCCAGCGCACGCTGGCATCCAGACCATGCAGCGTGGCGTGGCCCAGGTTGACGGTTTGCTTGCAAGCCATCGCCTGCGGCTGGCCGCAAGCGCGCACGGCTGCGGGGCCGCTGAGTTGCACGCCGGTGATGTAGTCGCTGATGCGGTTGCGCCACAAGGCCACGGCATAGCTGACATCTTCTGCATCGCCCTTCATGCCCAGCTCGAATTGCAAGGCTTTTTCAGGCGCGATGTGCGGACTGCCCGCCCAGTAAAAACCATCCTGGCGCGGGCCGCTTTGGTAGCGCTCGCGCAAGTCCGGGGCGCGGAAGCCGCGCGACACGCTGGCATAGGGGCGCAGCAACGGGGTGATTTCGTACAAGGCCCCCAGGCTGCCGGAGACGGCGCTGTCGCTGCGGTTGATGCCGGAGGTGATGCGGCCATTGTTCATCGCCGCCGCCGAGCCGCGCACGCTGTCGTAGCGCAAGCCCGCGAGCACCTTCAGCGCGCCAAACTGCATATCGTCCTGCGCATACAGGCCGATTGCGCGCAGTTGCCCTTCGTGGAAGGGCTTGTTCGATTGCAGCGCAAACGTCGGCGGCATGGCGCTGCGGCTGTCGGGGTCGGCCTTCATTTGCCACGCATTCAAGCCGATGGAGAGCAGATGCTGCGGATGCGCCAGCCAGTCGGCCTTGGCATCCAGCCCGTTGGTGGCAAACGTCACGCGCGTTTGCGACATGTCACGCCCCAGCCCGCTGGCCCACGCATCGATGCTGCGCGCCATCTCCTGGCGGTACAGGCGCACATCCATGTTCAGCGGGCGCTCGCCGCCGCTGCGGCGGCTGTAGCCCACTTCATAAAGCGAGCGCGTTTGCTCGGGCGAGTGGATGGTGAGCTGGCCCACGCGCGGCATGGGGTGCGGCCGACTCGTGCCGGGATACCAGACATCGCTGTCCTGCTGGCGCTGCGCGGACAGGCGCAATTGCTGTTGCGCATCCAGGCGGAAGCGGTACTGGCCGATGAAAGCCTTGGAGTCATACCCCGTGCGCGCCACCCGCCCCTGCGGCGCCTTGTAATCGTCGGGCCGCGCCAGCGAAGCGCCCAGCATCAGCGCATGATCGCCCTGGCTGAAATGGCCCACGCCAGCGCCACGCCAGCCTTTGCTGGCCGAGTCGTAATCGACCCTGGTGCGCAAACTGGCCCCCGACTCGAAGCGCGCCTGGGGCAATTGCACATTGATCGCCCCGCCCAAAGCCCCGGTGCCATACAGCACCGAAGCCGGGCCTTTGACCACCTCCACGCGCTCGGCCAGCCCCAGCGAGAGGAAAGAGCCAATCGCCCCGGCCGGCTGCGCCGAATTGAGCCGCACGCCATCGACCATGAGCACGACGGACTCCTTCTGCAAACCGCGAATCACCGGGTTTTGCCCCTGCGCGCTGTCAGAGGCCACCGCCAGCCCCGCCTGCCCGCGCAAGGCATCGCCCAAGTTGGCCGCCGCCGTGCGATCAAGCTGCGCGCGATCGACTTCCGTGGTGGAGACCGGCGTCTGGGCGCTTTCTGCGGCATAGCCTTTCGCCGTCACGTTGACAGCAGGCAAGCTCTGCAAAGCGGCCTCATCCACCGCGCCCTGCTCTGCGCCTTGCGCCTGCGCCGCAAGCGCCGCCAACATGGCCGATACACCGATGACAACGGCCGACACCTGCCCAGCAGGCAAAGGGCGTTTTTTCTGCTGCATGGTTGAAAAGCTCCTCAAGAAAATGAAACGCGGCATGCAACCGCAAGTGAAACCGGATTCAAGGATTTGTAAGTTTGATAACAATTTTAATTGTCATCCTGCAGACACAAACCAGCCGCCCCACTGCGCGTAGGGGTATGCCCTGATGCCCTGTTGCGGCGCTGGGCGCAAGCACGCCTACGGCGCGCCAGACGAGGGGTTGTTGAGATTTGGCTTGCGAAGCGGTTTTTCGAGGCAAAAACCGCAGACCGCCCGATCCTGAGGATGAGCGCAGCGCGAGGATGTTGATGACACGCTCTAAACAAAGCCTCGCCACAGTCCGAGCCATGGCGAGGCTTTCAATAGGCTTGGCGCAGGGGCTGGCTTAACGCTCGATGACGTAGCGGATGCGGCGCTCGCCCTGCGGCGGGGTGGGAAAGCCCTCCAGCGCGGCCTGGAAAAGCTGGCGGAAAACCAGCTCATCGGGCGCCCAGATGTCGTCGTAACGGGCGCTGCTCTCATACGCCACGGCGCCTTGGGCGTCACGCAAAATCAGGCGCACTTGCCGCAAGTACAGCGTGGGCGGGCGATCGCGCCCATCGTCCCAATAGCCCCAGCCCCACAAGGGGTGCCAGCTCAAAAAACCGTAGCCGAAATAGCCGCTGAAATAGCCACCGTAATGGGGCCAGTCGGGGCGGTAGGTGTGGGCCTGGGCCTCGATCTCCAGCCGCATGGCGCCGTGGGCATCGTCGCGCTGCATGCCCACCTGAGCCAGGGCCGCGCTGGCCTGGCGTTCAACCATGTCGCGCCAGGGGCTGGCCGCCTGCTGCGAAGGCAGACGCTCCAGCCGATAGGTGGCTGGCTGGGGCATGGCCGCCAGCGTGGAATAGGCCTGCACATCGTGCTCCAGCACGCGCGTGCTGCTGCAACCTGCCAGAGCGATGCACAAGCCCGCCAAGGCAGCGCTGGCAACCTTGCGGGCGGAGAGCACGGGACGGGGCATCAAAGTCATTGGGCAATCTCCTGTGAACAACTGGGCAATGCACAGCGCATTGTGCCGTTGTGGGGAGAGCGCCCTGGGTATCCGCAAAGCCATCCAATCAAAGTAAAAATGGCTTTAATACCATCTTGCCGAAACAAGGCAATTTTATTTCCTATTGATTTGTAAAAAACAGACCTGAGGCAGCCCCAAAAGCCTTCGGGCCGCCTCACACCCGCTCACTTCAGCCCAGCCGCGCGAGCTTTTCCAACTGCTCGCGCAGGCGCGCCAGCGTGGCGCCGAAGTCGGCCACGCGCTGCTTTTCCTGCTCGATGACGGCGGGCGGGGCCTTGGCGACGAAGGCTTCGTTGGCGAGCTTGCCTTGGGCTTTTTTCACCTCGCCTTCCAGGCGGGCGATTTCCTTGTTCAGGCGGGCTTTTTCGGCGGCCACGTCGATTTCGACGAACAGGCACAGGCGCGCATCGCCCACCACGGCCACGGGCGCGGCGGCGGCGGCTTGCGCCCACTCGGCCTCGCTGGCAAAGACCTTGACTTCGCTGAGCTTGGCCAGCGCTTGCAGCACGGGCGCCACGGCTTGCAGTTGCTGGCTGGCGGCGGCCGAATCGGCCACGGCATACAGCGGCAGGCGCTGCGCGGGGGAGATGTTCATCTCGCCGCGCAGGGTGCGGCAGGCGTCCACCAGGGCTTTGAGCTGGGCGACTTCGGCCTCGGCGGCTTCGTCGATGTTTTCGGCCTGCGCCTGCGGGTAGGGCGCGGTGGCGATGCTGCCGCCGGGCGGCACGGTCTTGCCTGCCAGCGGGGCCACGACTTGCCACAGCGCTTCGGTCACGAACGGGATGACGGGGTGCGCCAGGCGCAGCACGGCTTCGAGCACGCGCAGCAGGGTGCGGCGCGTGGCGCGCTGCTGCTCGGGCGTGCCGGTCTGGATTTGCACCTTGGCGATTTCCAGATACCAGTCGCAATACTCGTTCCAGACGAAGTCGTAGATGGCGGTGGCGACGTTGTCCAGGCGGTAGTCGGCAAAGCCTTGGGCCACGGCGGCCTCGGTCTTTTGCAGGCGGCTGACGATCCAGCGATCGGCGGCGCTGCGGTGCTGGGTGCTGCTTTCATCGCCACAGTCGTAGCCCTCGCAGTTCATCAGCACGAAGCGGCTGGCGTTCCAGAGCTTGTTGCAGAAGTTGCGGTAGCCCTCGCAGCGCTTGCTGTCGAAGTTGATGCTGCGGCCCAGGCTCGCCAACGCCGCGAAGGTAAAGCGCAGCGCGTCCGCGCCGTAGGCGGGGATGCCGTCCGGAAACTCCTTGCGCGTGGCTTTTTCCACCTGCGGCGCGGTTTCGGGCTTGCGCAGGCCGGTGGTGCGTTTTTTCAGCAGCGGCTCCAGCGCGATGCCGTCGATCAAGTCCACGGGGTCGAGCACGTTGCCTTCCGATTTGCTCATCTTCTTGCCCTGCGCGTCGCGCACCAGGCCGTGGATGTACACGTCCTTGAAGGGCACGCGGCCGGTGAAGTGGGTCGTCATCATGATCATGCGCGCGACCCAGAAGAAGATGATGTCGTAGCCGGTGACCAGCACGCTGCTGGGCAGGTAGAGGTTGTAGTCGGCGGTGGCATTGCTGCTGCCGTCCGTGCTCTGGGCCTCGGGCCAGCCCATGGTCGAGAAGGGCACGAGCGCTGACGAGTACCAGGTGTCCAGCACGTCGGGGTCGCGCTCCAATGCGCCGGTGTAGCCTGCGGCAGCGGCCTTGGCGCGGGCTTCGTCCTCGTTGCGGGCCACGTACACGCTGCCGTCCTCGCCGTACCAGGCGGGGATTTGGTGGCCCCACCAGAGCTGGCGGCTGATGGTCCAGTCCTGGATGTTGTTCATCCACTGGTTGTAGGTGTTGACCCAGTTCTCGGGCACGAAGCGCACCTGGCCGCTTTGCACGGCGTCGATGGCTTTTTGCGCGATGGATTTCGTTTCGCCTTCGCCCACCTTGGTCATGGCGATGAACCACTGGTCAGTCAGCATGGGCTCGACGATTTGGCCCGTGCGGGCGCAGCGCGGCACCATGAGCTTGTGTTTTTTCGTTTCGACCAAAGCGCCGATGGCTTCCAGATCCTTGACGACGGCCTTGCGTGCCACGAAGCGATCCAGCCCGCGGAAGATTTCAGGCGCGTTGTCGTTGATGGTGGCGTCCAGATTCAGCACGCCGATCAGCGGCAGGTCGTGGCGCTGGCCCACGGCGTAGTCGTTCACGTCGTGCGCAGGCGTGACCTTGACCACGCCAGTGCCAAATTCCTTATCGACATATTCATCGGCAATCACGGGGATTTCACGTCCCACCAGCGGCAGCGTCACCGTTTTGCCGATCAGGTGCCGGTAGCGCTCGTCCTCGGGGTGCACCATCACGGCCACGTCGCCCAGCATGGTTTCGGGCCGCGTGGTGGCGACTGTCAGGCTGCCGCTGCCGTCCGTGAGCGGGTAGGCGATGTGCCAGAGAAAGCCGTCTTCCTCCTCGCTCTCCACCTCCAGATCGCTCACCGCGCTTTTGAGCACGGGGTCCCAGTTCACCAGGCGCTTGCCGCGGTAAATCAGGCCCTGCTCATACAGGCGCACGAAGGTTTCGGTCACCACCTTGGAGAGCTTCTCGTCCATGGTGAAGTACTCGCGGCTCCAGTCCACCGTGTCGCCCATGCGGCGCATTTGCTCGGTGATGGTGTTGCCGCTTTGCTCTTTCCACTCCCACACCTTGGCGACGAAGTTCTTGCGCGCCTCGGGCGGCGTGGCGCCCATGTCGTAGCGGCTGATGCCTTGCGCCTGCAACTGGCGCTCGACCACGATTTGCGTGGCAATGCCGGCGTGGTCGGTGCCCGGAACCCAGGCCGTGTTGAAGCCCCGCATGCGGTGGTAGCGCGTGAGGCTGTCCATGATGGTCTGGTTGAAGGCATGGCCCATGTGCAGCGTGCCCGTCACGTTGGGCGGCGGCAGTTGGATGGCGAAGTTCTCGCCCTTGGCCGCCGCCTCGGCGCTGGGCGCGCCCGTGCCGCGAAAGCCCGCCGCGCCTAAGCCTGCGGCTTCCCACGCGGGGCCCCATTGGGCCTCGATGGCGGCGGGTTCAAAGGATTTGGACAGGCTGGCGAGGCCGGGTTGGGCGGGGGTGGTCTGGCTCATGGTGGGCAAAGGACAGCAACAAGCGGCAGCCGACGCCAAAAGGCAAGCGCTGCCGCTGCAAATGGGGTGAAGGGGGGATGAAGGGGGTGGGAATAAAGGGGCGTATTTTACGTTTCGCTGCACGCTCTAGAATCGCGCGCTTTGCCCGGCGCAATCAGCGCCAGCACGAGACAAGACAGCCCAACGCACCCGCGCCCATCCCATGACCCAACGCACGATTTTTGCCACCACCGCCCTGCCGTACGCCAACGGCGCTTTTCACATCGGCCACATCATGGAGTACATCCAGGCCGATATCTGGGTGCGCTTTCAGCGCATGCGCGGGCACCGGGTGGATTTCGTCGGCGCGGATGACGCGCACGGCGCGCCCATCATGATTGCGGCCGAGAAGGCGGGCAAAACGCCCGAGCAGTTCGTGGCCGATATTGCCGCGGGCCGCAAGCCCTATCTGGAGGGCTTTCACATCGCCTTTGACCACTGGCACTGCACCCACAGCCCGGAAAACACCGAGCTGGCGCAGCAGATTTACCGGGATTTGCAGCAAGCGGGCTTGATCGAGACGCGCACCATCGAGCAGTTTTTCGACCCCGACAAGGGCATGTTCCTGCCCGACCGCTACATCAAGGGCGAGTGCCCCAAATGCCACGCCAAAGACCAGTACGGCGACAACTGCGAGGTGTGCAGCTCCGTCTATGCCCCCACCGATTTGATCGAGCCGTACTCCGCGCTCTCGGGCGCCAGGCCCGTGCTCAAGGAGTCCGAGCACTTCTTCTTCAAGCTCTCCGATCCGCGCTGCGTGGCCTTTTTGCAGGAGTGGACGCAAAACGGCCGCCACGTGCAGCCCGAGGTGGCCAACAAGGTCAAGGAATGGTTCACCGTGCGCACCAACCCCGACGGCAGCACCAGCGAGGGCCTGGGCGATTGGGACATCAGCCGCGATGCGCCCTACTTCGGCATCCCCATCCCGGACGCGCCGGGCAAATACTTCTACGTCTGGCTCGACGCCCCCGTGGGCTACCTGGCCTCGCTCAAAAGCCTGCTGACCCAGCGCGGCGAGGATTACGACGCCTACCTGGCCAACCCCGAGCTGGAGCAGGTGCACTTCATCGGCAAGGACATCGTCACCTTCCACACCCTGTTCTGGCCCGCCATGCTGCACTTCAGTGGCCGCAAAACGCCCGACCAAATCTGCGTGCACGGCTTTCTCACCGTCAACAACGGCGAGAAGATGAGCAAAAGCCGTGGTACCGGCCTCGATCCGCTCAAATACCTTGACCTCAAGATGAACCCCGAGTGGCTGCGCTACTACCTGGCCGCCAAGCTCAACGGCCGCAACGAGGATGTGGACTTCAACGCCGAGGACTTCATGGCCCGCGTCAACGCCGATCTGGTGGGCAAATACGTCAACATCGCCAGCCGCGCTGCTGGCTTTATCGCCAAACGCTTCGATGGCCGCCTGGGCCTGCCCTCGGGCGACGGCCATGCGCTGCTGCAAACCCTGCGCGCCAAGGCCGATGACATCGCCGACGCCTTCGAGCGTCGCGACAGTGCCCGCGCGTTGCGCGAAGTCATGCTGCTGGCCGATCGCGTCAACGAATATGTGGACGCCAACAAACCCTGGGAGCTGGCCAAAGACCCCGCCCAGAGCGAGCGCCTGCACGACGTCTGCACCACCTGCATCGAGGCTTTTCGCATCCTCACCATCTACCTCAAGCCCGTGCTGCCTGCGCTGGCCGCGCAGGTCGAAGGCTTTTTGCAAGTGCCCCCCTTCACCTTTGCCGATGCGCAAACGCCGCTGGGCGCGGGCCAGACCATTGCGGGCTTCAAGCACCTGATCCAGCGCGTGGAGCAGGCGCAGTTGCTCGCCCTGTTCGAGCCGCCCGCCGACGCCAATGCCGCCGCGCCAGCGCCAACCGCAGCGAAAAAAGACGGCAAGAAAGACAGCAAGAAAACCGCCCCCGCCTTCGATCCCAACGCCCCCGGCGGCGAGCCGCTGGGCGACACCATCACCATCGACGACTTCGCCAAAATCGACCTGCGCATCGCCAAAATCCTCGCCTGCCAGCGCGTGGAGGGCTCGACCAAGCTGCTGCAACTGACGCTGGATGCGGGCGAGAGGGACGCCAGCGGCCAACCCATCACCCGCAACGTCTTCAGCGGCATTGCCAGCATGTACCAGCCCGAGCAGCTCGTGGGCAAGCTCACCGTCATGGTCGCCAACCTCGCGCCGCGCAAGATGAAATTCGGCCTCTCCGAAGGCATGGTGCTGGCCGCCAGCCACGCCGATGAAGCCAGCCAGCCGGGCATTTACGTGCTCGAACCCTTCCCCGGCGCGCAGCCGGGCATGCGCGTGCGTTGAGCGGCCGCTTGACCTCCCGCACAAAGCAAACGGCGCTAGGGCGCCGTTTTTATTACACATCAAAAAGAAAAGAAATCACCTTGTTTCGGCATGGTGGATAACAAGTCGTTTTTCCTCTGGATATGTAAAGATTATTACACACCAAAGGCAAGAAAACCACCCGTTTTCGGCAACGCATGCCAATCTGGCATTTTCCTATTGATCGATAAAACTGCCAACCCTCACACACGCGCCAGCGGCTGCGCCTCCAATTGCGCCAACGCCTGCTGCACCGCCGGGCGCTGCTGCATGCGCGCGTAATGCGCCGCCACTTTCGGGAATTCCCCGATATCCACGCTATCGCCCGCCAGCCAGCCCGCCACCGTGAAAAGGTAGGGATCGGCCACCGTGTAGGCATCGCCCATCACCCAGTCGCAGCCCTCGGGCAGGTAGTTTTGCTCGATGTAGGCAAACGCATCGCGCATGTTCTGCGGCACCTTGGCCGCCATGCTTTGCCGGGCAGCGGCATCGTCGCTCCAGCGCGCCGCGCGCAAGCGGTGGGAATGCGCCACGTGCGCCGTGCTGACCAAATAGCTGTTGAACGCTTGCATCTGCGCAAACGCCCACGCATCTTCCAGCGGCGCCAGTCGCGCCTGGGCAAAGCGCTGCGCCACATAGACCAGCAGCGCAGGTGTTTCCGTCAACACCCCTTGCGGCGTGCGCAGCAGCGGCACCCGCCCCTTGGGGTTGAGCGCCAGATACCCCGCGCTGCGCTGGGCCTGCTGCGCAAAATCGAGCAGCACCAAATCGAAATCCGCCCCCGCTTCCAGCAAGGCAATGTGGGTGGCCAGCGCGCAAGTGCCGCGGGCCGAATACAGCGTGAGTTCAGGCATGGCAAAGTCCTCCAGAAGGCAAAGCCCGCCATCTTGCCACCGTCGCCCCGCCCCACCCCGCCTCGCAGCGCCTGCCAAGCAGCGCCTGTTTACAGGGTGAGCGCAAAAGGGCATTCTTGCCCCCGCCCATGTGCCAGCCTGCGCGGCTACAGGCTTGCAATGGCCGCTCTGGCCACCAAATCACTCATGGTTTTGGACTTTCAGCACACTCAGACACATGCAATTCAAGGACTATTACGACATCCTCGGCGTGGCTAAAAACGCCAGCCAGGAGGACATCCGCAAGGCCTACCGCAAGCTCGCGCGCCAATACCATCCCGACGTGAGCAAAGCGCCTGACGCCGCCGCCCGCATGGCCGAAATCAACGAGGCCAACACCGTGCTGGGCGACCCCGAAAAGCGCGCCGCCTACGACACCGTGGGCGCCCAGGCCTGGGCCGCAGGCGCGCGCTCGGGCGACGACGTGCGCCCGCCGCCGGGCTGGAACAGCGGCTGGCATCAAAGCAGCAGCGCCAGCGCCGAAGACTTCGCGCGCCACTTTGGCCAAAGCGGCTTTGCGGGCGGCGACGGGGGCGAGTACAGCGACTTCTTCGAGCACCTGTTTGGCCAGGCCCGCGCACGCGCCCAAAGCCAGGCGCGCGCGAGCGACACTGCCCCGCACCGCGGCCAGGATCAGCACGCGCGCATCGAGCTGGAGCTGCTGGACGCCTACCGTGGCGCCGAGCGCCAATTCACCCTGCGCGACGCCCGCTTTGACGCGCAGGGCCACATCGTCCATGACGAGCGCACGCTGCACGTGAAAATCCCCGCCGGGGTGAAAGAGGGGCAAATGATCCGCCTGGCTGGCCAGGGCAGCCCCGGCCTCAACGGCGGCCCTGCGGGCGACGTTTTGCTGCAAGTGCATCTGCGCCCCGACCCGCGCTGGCGCGTCGAGGGGCGCGATGTGACGCAGAAACTGCGCGTCACTCCGTGGGAAGCCGCCCTGGGCGGCGAAGTCCAAGTGCACACGCCCGAGGGCAAAACCGTGCACGTTGGCGTGCCCGCAGGCTCCGGCTCGGGCCGCAAGCTGCGCCTCAAGGGCCGCGGTATCCCCGCCAGCAGCGCCAGCGGCCAGGCGGGCGATTTGTATCTGGAGCTGGACATCGCCGTGCCCGGCGCCGTCACCGAAGCGCAAAAAGCCGCCTGGCAAGCCTTGGCCCAGAGCTACCCCGGCTTCGATCCCCGCCGCGCCTGAGCGCGCCCCACCCAGGAGAGAACACCATGCCCACCCCCCTCACGCTGACGGCCGATCTGGTTGAACTGCTGGACGACGCCGCGCTCGACATCCACCAACTGGCCTGCGGCTGCGCCATGAGCGCCCAATGGGTTTACGCCCGCGTTGAAGCGGGCGTGCTGCACCCCGCGCAAGGCGCCGCCAGCGCCAGCGCCGCCCAATGGCGCTTTGCCAGCGCCGCCCTGACCCGCGCGCGCCGCCTCGCCCAGTTGGAGCGCATTTACGACGCCGATCCGCAACTGGCCGCCCTTGCGGCCGACTTGATGGAAGAAGTCGCCGCCCTGCGCCAGCAAGTGCAGGCATTGCAAGCCATGCCAGCACCGCCCACACTTCCAGAAGCGGATTGAGCGCCTGTTCAGCATCTTGCCCAAAACACCCCCGCGCGCCCATCCAGCGCGTACGGATGGGGCCATGAAGCGATACAACCATGCCCGCGCGCCGCACGCGCGCGCAGGCCCTTCGCTTTCGGATCGGCTTTCGGATCAATAATCGCGGCCCCTGCCCTCCCGGATATTGCGCCCATGACTGCCTCGCCCCCGCCCCCACCTTCCGCCGCTGCCGGCTTGCCCGATCTGCAAGAGCAAATCAGCGGCTTTCAGCAAGTGCGCCAGGCGCATCGGCTGGAGCTGATTGAAGACTACGTGGAGCTGATCTCCGACTTGCTGCGCAGCACCGGCCAGGCGCGCCAGGTGCAGATTGCGCAGCGCCTGGGGGTAGCGCAGCCCACGGTGGCCAAGATGCTCAAGCGCCTGGAGGCCGAGGGCTATGTGCATTTGCGCCCCTACCAGGGTGTGTTGCTGACCGAGCGCGGCGAGGCCACCGCCCTCTACAGCCGCCAGCGGCACCAGTTGGTCGAAGCCTTCCTGCTGGCCCTGGGGGTCGATGCCGCCACCGCCCGCCGCGATGCCGAGGGCATGGAGCACCACGTCAGCGAGGCCACCTTGCAAGCCTTCCAGCGCTTTCTCGACCGCGCTGCCCAGCCCCCGCAATAATCACATCAAAAGAAAACAAACATCAATGCCATCATGCCAAAACAGCATGATTTTGTTTCTTTTTGAATTGTAAAATTATCGCCTCAAATTGCTGAAGGCCGCATACTCCCAGCGGCGCAACGCCAAAATCATGGTGTAACCCTCGCGCTCGCTGGCAGGCACCTTCTGATCGCTCAAATGCTGCTGGGAAAAGTCCTGCCCCAGCTTTTGCATGCGCTCGAGCATGCCCGGCGCGGCCGCGCGGCTGATGCTGCCGTGCACCAGGTACAGGCCCTCATCGTCGTGCGCAAACGCGCCGCCGAGGTAATCCATCGCCACATGCTCGCGGAAGAACTGCATCACCGGGCCGTTGGGCCGCCATTTGAAAGTCTTGGCGAGCTTGAGGCGATAGCGGTTGAGCGGGCGCAATTCCAGAATGCCCAGGCGGTCGAGCTGGGCGAGGTATTTCACGCATTCGGCTTCGGTGAGGCGATAGACGCTGACCATTTGCTCCACCGTCCACAAACTCATGGCGTTGACCGCCACCAGCAGCAGCTTTTTGTCGGCAATCACCGCCCGTTCCTGCTCCACGCTGAGCTGCGCCAGCATGGGCTGCTGGTCGGCCACACGGCGCGCCAGCTCGACAAACTCCACCCCCAGCGCGCGGCAAATGGCATCAATGCGCGACAGCGCCATATCCCCCTTGGCCAGCATGCGTTTGACGCTGGATTCGGCCATACCCAGCTCCTGCGCCAAATCGGCGTAAGTCATGCGGTTGGCTTTGAGTTCTTTTTTGATGACGGCGATGAGGTCTTGGGTGGTGCTCATGGGAAAGGAGAAGGCAAAAGGGGAAAATGCAAAAAGGTATCGCAATACGATCCCGAAAGTCGATTCAGCCTGGATTTTGATACAAATAACGCCACTTTGACGACCAAAGCTGAAACACTGGCGGCTGCCTTGCGGCTTGTGTTGTTTCAGAAGCCGACCGTTCTGCCGCCGCCGCTCGGCAAGCTCTGCCACGATACTTTCGCCCCACCCTGACCACCCCTTCACACCCCCCTGCACGCCAGGCTTTGCCATGCCCCATTCCGCCGCCCCTTTGAAAGCCGAACAAGTCAGCCAGTTCAAGCTGCTGGCCCAGCCGCGCTTTGCCCCGTTTTTCTGGACGCAGTTCACCGGCGCAGCCAACGACAATCTGTTCAAGTTCGCCCTCACGGTGATGGTGACCTACCAGATGCACCTGGACTGGCTACCGCATGAAATGGCCGGGCTGGTCATCGGCGCCGTGTTCATCCTGCCGTTTTTGCTGTTTTCCGCCACAGCCGGGCAATTGGCGGACAAATACCCGCACCACCGCCTCATCGGCTATCTGAAGCAATGGGAGGTGGGCCTGATGCTGATCGCCGCCGTGGGCTTTTGGCTAGGCTCGCCCGCGCTGCTGCTGGGCTGCGTGTTTGGCATGGGGCTGCAATCGACCTTTTTCGGCCCCGTCAAATACGCCTACCTGCCCCAGCAATTGCACCCCTCGGAGCTGACCGGCGGCAACGGCATGGTGGAGATGGGCACGTTCGTCGCCATCGTGCTGGGCAGCCTGGCGGGCGGCGTGCTAATCGGCCTCACCGGCGATGCGCCCAGCGCGGCAGGCGTATCGGGTGCCGCAGGCGCGGGCAGCGCCGGGGGCGATGTCCTCCATGCCTACTGGCTGGGGCATGTGAGCGTGGCCGCCGCCTGCCTGGCCCTGGCGCTGCTGGGGTACTGGGTCAGCCGCGCCATCCCCGCCGCGCCCGCCACCGACCCCGGCTTGCGTATCAACTGGAACCCCATCAGCGAGGTGTGGAGCAACCTCAAACTCGCACACGGCAACACGGTGGTGTTTCGCTCCGTACTGGGCGCGAGCTGGATGTGGTTTATCGGCTCCGTGCTGATGAGCCAATTCCCCGTGATTGCCAAGGATGTGCTGCACGGCAGCCCCAACGTCGCGCCGCTGCTGCTGGCGGTGTTTGCCGCTGGCATTGGCACCGGCTCGCTGCTGTGCGAGGCGCTCTCGCGCAAGCAGATCGAAATCGGCCTGGTGCCCGTGGGCGCCATCGGCATGAGCGTTTTTCTGGCCGATTTGTATCTGGCCACGCGCAGCCTGCCCGCGCCCGCTGCGCCGCTGAGCGTGCCGCAGTTTCTCGCTCTCGGCGCGAACTGGCGCGTGATGGCGGACTTGTTCCTGCTATGCCTGTTCACCGGGCTTTACAGCGTGCCCATGTACGCGCTGATCCAGGCGCGCTCGCAGCCCACGCACCGCGCACGCATCATCGCAGCCAACAACATCCTCAACGCCCTTTTCATCATCGCCAGCGCCCTCATCACCGCCGCCCTGCTGCACCTGGGGCTGGAGATTGCGGACATCTTTCTCACTCTGGCCATCGCCAACGCCGTGGTGGCGGGCTACATCTTCTTGCTCGTGCCCGAATACCTGCTGCGCTTTATCGCCTGGGTGCTCACCCACCTGGTGTACCGCTTCCGCGTGCGCGGGCGCGAGCACATCCCCGCCCAAGGCCCGGCCGTGCTGGCGTGCAACCACGTCAGCTTTGTCGATGCCATCTTGCTCATGGCCGCCAGCCCGCGCCCGATTTACTTCCTCATGGACGCACGCATCTTCAAAATCCCCGTACTGGGCTACGTTTTCCGCATGGCGCGCGCCATCCCCATCGCGCCGCAAAAGGACGACCCGCAAGCCTTCGAGGCCGCCTTTGCCCAGGCCACGCAGGTGCTGCGCAACGGCGATTTGCTGGGCATATTCCCCGAAGGCGCGATCACACGCGACGGGCAATTGCAGCGCTTTCGCCGCGGCATCCAGAAAATCGTCGCCGACGCCCGCGCCCAAGGGCTGGACGTGCCCATCGTGCCCATGGCGCTGACCAATCTCTGGGGATCATTCTTCTCGCGCATTGAAGTGCGTAACGGCGAAAACGTCGCCATGGTGCGCCCCCTGCGCCGCGGCCTGTTCAACCGCGTGGGCCTGCACATCGGCCCCGCCCTGGATGGCCCCGCCACAACGCCGAGCATGCTGCAAGAGCAGGTGCAAAGGCTGTTGCAAGCCCCTTGATTCCAAATCAAAGAAAAATGAAAAATATCCCATGGCAACATAGAAGCGCCATGGGTTATTTTTTATTTCCTTTGATCTGAAAAATCTAGGCAATCACGCGGCGGCGGCGGGCGTCGCGGCTGCGCCGCGCCAGGATGGAGGCGGCCATTTGCACCACCGCCATGCCCAAATCCGGCTCACGGCGGTACAGCTCCATGAACTTGATGCGGCCAAGCGCCCACGCCACGCCAGACTCGGCCACGGTGGCGCCCGCCTGGCGCGGCATATTGCCCAGAAAGCTGGCTTCGCCAAACACGCTGCCTGGCGAGACAAAGCCCATGCGCAAGGTGCCTTTGTCGTTTTCGTAATGCACCGTCACACGGCCACTTTCCAGCAGATACAGGCTGCGCTCATCGCGGTCGCGCTGGAACAGCGTCTGCCCTTGCTTCAACTCCATCCGCGTCAAATACCCATCCAGCATCGCCCAATGCTGAGGCGAGAGGGGTTTGGCTTTGGATTCCTTGTCCAGCGGATAAGCAAAGGCTTGAATCAAATCGTGGAGGCGAGTTTTGCCCGTCATGGGATGCGGTGAATTGGTGTCATTGCAGGAAAAAACAGCGCTCGGCGGTTTTGCCGCCTTCGCGCGGGGGGCGCATTTTAGGGGTGTGGCCTTGCTACGCCGCTTTGCTTGAGCGCCCTTAAAAAATCCAGGGGCATTGGCCTGGCGGACTGCGCAAACGCATGTTTGCTTATAGGGCGGCTCTCAGGGCGCCCGATCCAGCAGCACGATGACAGCGCCTGCCCCACCCTCGCAAGCGCGCGCCTGCACGAAAGCCAGCACTTCTTTTTTCTGCACCAACCAGCGCTGCACGCGCGTTTTGAGCACGGGCACACGCCCGGGCGAGCCGTGGCCTTTACCGTGGATGATGCGCACGCAACGCACGCCACGGCGGCGCTGTGCGCGGATGAATTGCCCCAGCGCTTCGCGCGCTTCGTCCAGGCGCAGGCCATGCAAGTCCAGCGAGGCCTGGATGCTCCAGTGCCCCAGACGCAGCTTGCGCGCCACCTCGGGCGCGACGCCGCTTTGGCGGTAGCTCAGGGCCTCATCGGTGTCGAGCAGGGAGCTGACATCGAAATCGTCGCTGATGGATTCGAGCAGCGCGCGCTGCTCATCGAGCTGCAATTGCAAGGGCAGCGGCGGCGCAGGTTCAGGCGCCAGGCGCACGCGCGGCGGGGCTTTGAGTGCATGCACGGGGCCAACCGTGTGGCGAAACAGGTTGCGCTGGCGTTCTTCCTCCGCCCGGCGGGCCTTTTCCAGCTCGGCCTGGCGTTGGCGCATTTGCTGCTGGAGCTTGAGCAGGGCGGACACCTGCCGCAAATCCGATAAAGCATGCAGGCGCAGCGCTTGCCCCTTCTCCGGCGCTGCGGGCGCCTGGCGCGCAGGTTTGCGATCGGAACCGCCGCTCATAACACCCCCGAATCGGCCAGCGAGCAGCTTTGCCCCTGCGCCACGATGATGTGATCGCGCACCTGGATGCCCAACAGCGCCAGGGCATCGCGGATGTGCCGCGTCAGGCTCACATCGGCAGGCGATGGCTGCACCGAGCCGCTGGGGTGGTTGTGCGCCAGGATGACGCTTTCGGCATGCCAATGCAGCGCGCGCAGGGCGATTTCGCGCGGATAGACCTGGGTGTGCGTGAGCGTGCCGCGAAACAGCTCCTCAAACGCAATCATGCGCATCTGGGCATCCAGAAACACCACCGCAAACACCTCATGCGGCCGATGCGCCAACTGGGCCTGCAAATAGCTTCTGGCCGCGGCGGGCGAAGCCAGCGCATCGCCTGCCTGCAACTGCTGCGCCAGGGCACGGCGCGCCAACTCCATGATGGCCAGCAGCTCGGCGCGCTTGGCTGGCCCCAGCCCCTTGATGCGGGCCAGGTCTTCATGGCGCGCATGCAGCAAGCCATTCAAGCCGCCAAAGCCGCCGCCCTCCGCTGCACCTGCCGCACGTGATGGAGGGGATGTATCGGCGGGCGCGCCGTTGCGCGCAGGCAAGCGCAACAAATCCTCCGCCAGCGCCAGCACGCTGCGCCCGGCAATCCCCGTGCGCAAAATAATGGCCAGCAGCTCCGTATCCGAGAGCGCCGCCGCACCGCGCGCAAGCAACTTCTCGCGCGGGCGCGCTTCGGGCGGTAAATCCTTGACGGGCATAGGCAATAGGGCAATGCAGAAAAAAAGGGGCAAACGTACAATCCGCGCCCAGTTTATCAATGCCTATATACACAGAACCTGCACCCTATGAACGCCCCTGCCCCTTCCGACGCCACCGCCCCTGCAGCCGTCCACCCTGGCGCTTTCCTCACACTGCACTACCGCCTGGCCGGTCCGCAGGGCGACATCGTCAACACTTTTGAAGGCGGCCAACCCTCTACCCTCACGCTGGGCACCGGCGCTCTCTCGCCCGCGCTGGAGCAGCGCCTCATGGGCATGCAAGAAGGCCAGCGCGCCTGCTTCTCCCTTGCGCCGGGCGAAGCCTTTGGCGAGAAAAATCCCCAAATGCAGCAATGGGTTGCGCGCAAGCTGCTGGATGAACAGGGCGACCCTGAAGACGAATACACCCCCGGCGAAGTGGTGGAATTTCTCACCCCCAGCGGCGATGGCAGCTATGCAGGCACCGTCATGCAAGTGCGCGAGGATGGCGCTGTGCTGTTCGACTTCAGCCACCCGCTGGCCGGCCAGCCCGTGAGCTTTGAAGTCCTCATCATCGGGGTGCTGTGAGATGAGCGCCCGCGACATCGTGCTGGCCGAGCCGCGCGGCTTTTGCGCAGGCGTGGATCGCGCCATCGACATCGTCGAGCGCGCCTTGCTCAAATTCGGCGCGCCCATCTACGTGCGCCATGAAATCGTGCACAACACCTACGTCGTCGAAACCCTCAAGGCCAAAGGCGCCATCTTCATTGAAGACCTGGCCGAAGTCCCCGCAGGCGCCACCCTCATCTTCAGCGCCCACGGGGTGAGCAAGGCCGTGCAAAACGAGGCCAAGGCGCGCGGCTTTCAGATTTTCGACGCCACCTGCCCGCTGGTAACCAAAGTCCACGTCGAAGTCGCCAAACTCGCGCGCGAAGGCTACGAATTTCTCATGATCGGCCACGCCGGCCACCCGGAAGTGGAAGGCACCATGGGCCAGCTCTCGGAAGGCATCCACCTGGTGCAAACCGTCGAAGACGTCGCCACCGTCCAGCCCGCGCAAACCGAACGCCTGGCCGTGGTCACGCAAACCACCCTCTCGGTGGACGACGCTGCGGAAATCACCGCCGCCGTCAAAGCGCGCTTTCCCCACATCCGCGAGCCCAAACAGCAAGACATCTGCTACGCCACGCAAAACCGGCAAGACGCCGTGCGCCAGCTCAGCCAGCAGGTGGACATCGTCATCGTCGTGGGTAGCCCCACCAGCTCCAACAGCAACCGCCTGCGCGACCTGGCCGAACGCCTGGGCACACCCGCCTACATGGTGGACAACGCCGACGAGCTGCAGGCGCAATGGTTCGAGCAACGCCAAACCGTGGGCCTGACCGCAGGCGCATCCGCGCCGGAAGTGCTGGTCAAAGCCGTGATCGAGCGCCTGCGCTCGCTCGGGGCTGTCTCCGTGCGCAAAATGGATGGCATTGTGGAAACCATGCATTTCCCCCTGCCCAAAGGGCTAAAGCTGGAGCACGAAACCAGCAACAAAGCGGGCCGGGCCTGAAACCAGCCCATCTCAGGCCATCAATTTACAAATCAAAAGCAAAGAAATACACCTATTTCGGCAACACAGGAAATAAGTCCAATTTTCTTTGAATTGCAAATTATGCATTTGGGAAGATGCCACCCTACTGAGCCCTCCCCGGCCTGAATGCAGGCCAAGCATGCTTGAGGGACCCGATGGGGAAAATCGCGCGCCAAAGGCGCAGGCCGATTTTCAAGCTGCCTTCCCTGCGCAAAAGGAAAATGCCGCAAAAACCCCATTCCGAAAATAAGGCGCAAAAAGAAAACCCAGGCCAAACACAAGCCTGGGTTTTTTGATTTTTCTGTTTTGAATCAGCTCAAATCGCCATAAGCGAAGCGCCGTGCACAACTGGCCCTATTCAAAACTGAATCCAAGGCAAGCCCCGGTAACGCCAGCCATTTTGCGTGCCGCGATGGCCATTTCTATCCAAACTGCCTTCAAAACCTTCCAGAATATTAAAAGCCTCGAATCCCAATGCCGCTGCACGCGCAGCGGCCGCCACCGAGCGACCGCCACTGCGGCATAACATCAGGATTTTCTTGTCTGGCGGTGCCGCAGCGCGCAATTGCGCATCAAAATCGGCGTTAAATGCCATGTCAGGCCACTGGCTCCAAGGCACTGAGCGCGCGCCAGGCACCTGACCAACCCACACCAACTCAGCATGGGTGCGCACGTCAATGATGACGGCCTGGCCCGCCATCGCCCACTGCCAAGCCGTCTCTGGGGTGATGTCGCCCGCGTAGGGCGCGGCATCCATCATGGCCTGTGCGCCTGTCGCCTTGGCCTCAGCGGCCCGTGGTCAGCGAGCGCTTGAAGCGGATTTCCTCCAGCTTCGTGCCACCAATGCTGGCGATCTTGGCACTGCTGACTTCACGCTCGAAACCTGCGGTTTCATGGAATTTCAGGGCGCGTTCGTTGTGCAGGGGCACCCAGGCGGTGACATTGGTGCAACCTTCTTCGTGCAAGCCCTCGCGCGCGGCGTCCCATAATGCAGCGCCCACGCCTTTATTCCAGTGGTTGGGAGCGATATAAATGGCCCAGATTTCACCCGTCGTCGGGCGCGTTTTTTCATCGCGCGAGCGGTCAAAACCGACAAAGCCGACGATTTTGTCGTTTTCCACCGCGACTTTCACTTGCGGCTCGCAATATTCAATGGCTTCGCGCCAATAAGCGACACGTTTTTCAACAGTGACCGATTTGAGGTGTTCGTCTGGAACCACGCCTTTATAAGCGGCCTGCATGGCGGCAGTATGGATTTGGGCAATGGCTTTAGCGTCGCGCAGCGTCGCGGGTCGAACCACGATAGTAGACATAGCAGTATTGAGAGGGGGAGAAAAAGAAACAGTGGTTGCGAAAAGCGGCGTATTCTGCACCCAAGCCCCTGTAAATATCAAGTGGTGAAACGGCTTGACAGACGAAACCAAGTGGCATTCATCGGGGGGCTTGCCATACGCCTGGATTTGCGCCAGCCCCCCTTTTTCACAAGGCTTGCAGGGCTTTTTACGGTAGCGCCACAAGCCCCAAAAGCGCGGATCGGGATGGCCCGCAGCCAGGCTGCTGGCCGCGCTTATTCATCCATCATTTCGCGCAGCTTTTGCAGTTCGCTGGCCCCTTGGCCTGGCCCTTCATGCCCGCCTTGGGGCGCGTCCTGGCGCGAGGCGGCGCTGGGCGCTGTCGGCTGGTTTTGGCGCAGTTGCTCCAGCGCTTGCCACAAGCGCTGGATTTGCTCCTCCGACTGTGCAGCCGTATCGATCAAGCCTTTGAGCGCCTGCGAAACGGGATCATCGCTTTGCGTGACGCCGTAAGCGCTAAAGCCCATGCGGGCGGATGCCTCCTCCCGGCGCTGATCGCTTTCTGCGTGGATGATGCGCGCTGGATTGCCCACTGCGGTGGCACCGGCAGGCACCGGCTTGGTAACTACGGCGTTGCTGCCAATCTTGGCGCCTTCGCCCACCTCAAAACCGCCCAGCACTTGCGCATTGGCGCCGATGATGGCGCCCGCGCCAATGGTCGGGTGGCGCTTGCTGCCTTTGTGCAAAGAGGTGCCGCCCAGCGTCACGCCTTGGTAGATGGTGACGCCGTCGCCCACTTCAGCCGTCTCGCCAATGACCACCCCCATGCCGTGGTCGATAAACACCCCTTGCCCCAATTGCGCGCCCGGGTGGATTTCAATGCCCGTCACCATGCGGCTCAGGTGTGAGGTGAAGCGCCCCAGCCATTTGAGGCCACGCAGCCAAAACCAATGAGCGAGGCGATGCATCCAAATCGCGTGCAAGCCTGGGTAACAGGTCAACACCTCCCAAGCGTTGCGCGCGGCAGGGTCGCGCTCAAGAATGCATCGGATATCGGCTCGCAGGCGAGAAAGCATGGCTGGCCCTATAAGGGAAAAAGGCCGCGATTATCGCAAACCGGCCAGCCCCCTTCAGGGCCTCGCCCATCCGTGAGAAAATGCCCCGCTTTGCCCGGGCGCGCCATGGCGCCGCGCGCAGGTTTTCCCCCTCTCCTAACGCGGCCTCCCATGCACGAAGCCACGCAATGCACGCCGGGCGCCGGGCGACTTGCATCGCCCCAATGCTTGGGCCGTCCCGCCCCTTTCTGGCATGACCGAATCCACCGCATCCCTCCCCTGTGCCAAGCCCCGCCTGGCGCTATTCGATCTGGACCACACCCTGCTGCCCATCGATTCCGACTACGAATGGGGCCAGTTCACCGCCCGCCAGGGGCTGGTTGATGGCCCCGACTTTGCCCGGCGCAATGCGGAGTTTTTCCAGCAGTACAAAGATGGCACGCTGGATTTGGCGGAATACGTGCGCTTTGCCACCGAGGCCATTCGCCGCATCGGCCCTGAAGCCGCCGCCCAGGCCCATCACCAGTTCATGGCCGAAGTCATCGCGCCGGCCTTGCTGCCGCCCGCGCTGCAACTGCTGGAGCAGCACCGCGCAGCGGGCGATACGCTGCTGATCGTCACTGCCACCAACCGCTTCGTCACCGAGCCCATCGCCCAGGCCCTGAACGTGCCCGAGCTGCTGGCCGTGGAGCTGGAGCGCGATGCCAGCGGCTGGTACGACGGGCGCATCGCAGGCGTGCCCACCTCGCGCGCGGGCAAAGTCACACGCGTGGCGCAATGGCTGGCCGAGCGCGGCTGGGATTGGGGCGATGTGCACACCACCTTCTACAGCGACTCCAGCAACGACTTGCCGCTGCTGGAGAAAGTGGACACCCCGATCGCCACCAATCCCGACGAGCGCCTGCGCCAGCACGCCCTGGCGCGCGGCTGGCGCATTCTGGATTTATTCACCAAGACATGATCAAGCAATTCATCGACAAGCTGCTGGGCAAACGCCGCACAGGCGCCGCCACTGCCGCCCCGCGCGCTAGGCGCAGCCCTGCTGCGGCCAAAGCCTCGGCTGCGGGCCACCCCCTGGGCCAACGCAACGAAGTGCCCGCACGCGCCCACGGGATCGATCCCACACTGGTGGATCGGCGCGCACAGGAAGTCGTGCACACCCTGCAAGATGCAGGCTATGAGGCCTACATCGTCGGCGGCGCGGTGCGCGACCTGTTGCTGGGCCTGCGCCCCAAGGATTTCGACGTCGCCACCAACGCCACGCCCGAGCAGGTCAAAAGCCTGTTCAGGCGCGCCTTCATCATCGGGCGGCGCTTTCGCATCGTGCACGTGGTCTTTGGGCGCGGGCGCGAGCACGAAGTCATCGAAGTCACCACCTTTCGCGGCTTTACCGACAACGCCAGCGCCGAGCGCGTGCATGGCAACGAAAAAACCAGCCGCCAGGCCCTGGCGGGCGTGCGCCACGCCGTGGACAGCAGCGGGCGCGTGCTGCGCGACAACGTCTGGGGCAGCCAGCAAGAAGATGCCGCCCGGCGCGAC
Source organism: Allofranklinella schreckenbergeri (assembly GCF_003703475.1). Classification (GTDB taxonomy): domain Bacteria; phylum Pseudomonadota; class Gammaproteobacteria; order Burkholderiales; family Burkholderiaceae_C; genus Lampropedia; species Lampropedia schreckenbergeri. The sequence continues at coordinate 99,892 of NZ_RDQM01000008.1, forward strand.
TTCAGCATCAACGCCATGTACTACGACCCGCGCTCGCAAACCGTGGTCGATTACCACGGCGGCATTGACGACGCCCGCCAGCGCACCATCCGCATGATCGGCAACGCCGAGACACGCTACCGCGAAGACCCCGTGCGCATGCTGCGCGCCATCCGCTTTGCCGCCAAGCTCGACGCGCTGGGCTTCACCCTCGACAGCGCCACCGCCCGCCCCATCGCCCTGCTGCTGCCGCTGCTCGAAGACATCCCCCCCAGCCGCATGTTCGACGAAATGCTCAAGCTGCTGCAAACCGGCCATGCCCTGGCCTCGGTAGCGCAGTTGCGCGCGCTGGGGCTGGGCCGTGGCGTCTATCCCCTGCTCGATCTGGCCGTGGCCCGCGCCGACTGGCCGCTGGTGCGCCTGGCCTTGCAAGACACCGACCGCCGCGTGGCCGAAGGCAAGCCCGTAGTACCCAGCTTCTTGCTCGCCTGCCTGCTGTGGGACGATGTGCAAACCCAATGGGAGCGCGCCCTGGCCCAGGGCGAGCACCCCACGCCCGCGCTGTCTGACGCCATCAGCGACGTCTTCGAGCGCCGCGTTGGCGAAGTCTCCGGCCGCGGCAAGCTGGGGGCGGAAATGCGGGAAATCTGGATGATGCAGCCGCGCTTTGAGCGCCGCACGGGCAAAGCCCCGCTCAACCTCATTGAGCAGCCGCGCTTTCGCGCCGGGTTGGACTTTTTGCGCCTGCGCGCGCGCACTGGCGAGCCGCTGCAAGCGCTGGTGCAATGGTGGGAAGCGCTCAGCCTGGCCGATGACGACGCCCGCGCCGATCTGCTGGAGCAAGCCCGCCTGCATAGCCAGCAAGCGGGCGGCGGCGGCAAAAGCAAATCCTCACGCCGCACGCGCAAACCCACCGCCACGCCGGATGCCGACGCTGCCGATGCCCCCAGCGCCACCTGCAACAACAGCGACGACAGCGCCCCGCATGCAGCACCGCAGGCCAACGACGCGACCGATGCCCCCGCCGCCAAAAAACGCCGCCGCAGACGCCGCAAGCCAGCCGCCCAGCGTCCCGATGGCAGTGATGGCAGCAATGGCAGCGAAGCCAACAGCGGCAACAGCCACAGCGCCGCCGGTGGAGAAATGCCCCAACCCTGAGCGCCCCAGCAGCATGAGTGGCAAAGGCGCAACGCCAGCAAAACCAATCAAAGGAAATTTGATACCAATACCATCAAGCCAAAATAAGGCAATTTATTTTCCTTTTGGTCGATAATAAAAAGCCCGTCATGCCCTCGAACACCGCGCCTGTCCGCCCTGCACCCGCCTCCCGCGCCCACTATGGCGACGGCTTGCCGCCCGGCCCGCGGCGGCGCAGCGTTTTCGTCATCTTGCTGGGGTTGACGCTGGTCGTGCTCGATAGCTCCATCGTCACCCTGGCCCTGCCCCGCATCGCCCGCACTTTCGAGACTTCCGCCTCCGCAGCCGTGTGGATCGTCACCGGCTACCAGTTGGCCGTGCTCGGCCTCATCCTGCCCATGGCCTCGCTGGGCGAGCGGCTCGATTACCGCCGCGTTTATCTCTGGGGCATGGCGGTGTTTGCCGCCGCCTCGCTGCTGTGCACGCTGGCGCAAAGCCTGTGGCAGCTTGTGGCCTGCCGCGTGCTGGTGGGCGCAGCGGGGGCGGCCATCATGGGCGTTTCGCCCGCCATCGTGCGCCTGACCTACCCTGCCGCCCTGCTGGGGCGCGGCTTTGCGCTCAACGCCACCACGGTGGCCATCGCCGCCGTCACCGGCCCCACGCTGGCCGCGCTCATCCTCTCCGCGCTGGATTGGCCCTGGCTGTTCGCCCTGAGCGCGCCGCTGGCCGCCCTCACCCTCTGGCAAGGCAGGCGCCACCTGCCCTCGCGCCCGCCGCCGGCCACGCCCCCACCCCTGGCCGCGCTGGATTGGCTGCTCAACATCGCCACGTTCGCCCTGCTGTTTTGGGGGCTGGATCGGCTGGTGGCCCACGGCATTGGGCAAGGCGGGCTCACCGACGAAGGCTGGCAGGCCCTCGCCGCACTGGCTCTGGGACTGACGCTGGGGGCCTGGTATGTGCGCCGCCAATGGCATTTGCCCGCGCCGCTGCTGCCGCTGGATTTGCTGCGCATTCCGGTGTTTGCCCTCTCCATGTGCGCCTCAATCAGCGCTTTCAGCGCCCAGATGCTCGCCATGATCGCCCTGCCTTTCTTGAGCATGTCCATCCTGCACCACCCGCCGCTGTGGACTGGGCTGCTGGTGAGCATTTGGCCCATCAGCATCGCCCTGATTGCGCCGCTGGCGGGGCGACTGGTCGGGCGCTGGCCCGGCAGCCTGCTGGGTGCGACGGGGATGCTGATGCTCGCCACAGGCATGATCGCCCTGGCGTGGATGCCGCTGTACGCCTCGCCCTGGTGGATGGGCGCCGCGCTGGCGCTCAGCGGCGCGGGATTTGGGCTGTTTCAAACACCCAATAACCACATCATCCTCACCAGCGGCCCGCCCGAGCGCAGCGGCGCTGCGGGCGGCATGCAAGGCACGGCGCGCCTGACGGGGCAATCGCTCGGCTCTGCCCTGGCCGCTGGCGTATTCGCCTTTCTGCCCCCGCCGCACGTTCTGCAAGGCCCGCAAACCGCGTTTGCCATCGCCGCCGCCTGCGCCTTGCTCGCCGCTTGCGCCAGCGCCCTGCGCAAACGCAGCCAGCGTTAGAGCGTGTGATGCACTTTTCGCCCCCCGCAGGGGGAGCGCAAAGTGCATCACACGCTCTAGTTGTCGTTGAGATTCAGTATTGCGGCGGTGTTTTTGGTCAAAACTGTGCATCTGCGGCTTTTGCCTCGAAAAACCGCTTCGCAAACCCAATCTCAACAACTCCCAGGATGGCGTTTGCCGATACAGCCCATGACCACCCGCTCGTTCCTGCCCCTTTCCGTCACCGCACCTTACCCATGCAGTTACCTGCCCGGGGCGACGGCGCGCTCGCTGCTGGTCACACCAGGGGACGTGGTGGATACCCAGGTGTATTCGGCGTTGGTGGACAAAGGCTTTCGGCGCAGCGGCCTGTTTACCTATCGCCCCCTCTGCCAAGGCTGCAATGCCTGCCAAACCCTGCGCCTGCCCGTGCAGTCTTTTGCACCCAACCGCAGCCAACGGCGCACCTGGCTGCAGCATCAGGCGCTCACGGTGCGCATCGCCGCGCCCCGAATGCAAGCCGAGCATTACGCGCTCTACCAGCGCTACCTGAAAGCGCGCCACAGCGGCGGGGGGATGGAGAGCGACAGCGCCAGCGATTACGAGCAGCTTTTGCTGCGCAGCCGCGTCAATACGCAACTGGTGGAGTTCTGGGCTGCCAGCGAGCAGGGAGGCGCGCAACTGCGCATGGTCAGCGTGGTCGATGTGCTGCAACAGGGGCTGTCAGCGGTCTATACCTTTTACGACGACGCCATCAAAGGCCTGGGCACTTTCAGCATCCTGTGGCTCGTCCACTGGGCGCGCCAGTTGGGCTTGGCCTATGTGTATCTGGGCTACTGGATTGAGGGTTGCACCAAGATGGCCTACAAAACGCGTTTTTTGCCTTGCGAAATTTTGCAAGATGGGCGCTGGGTACGCGTGGAGCGGGCCAGCGCGTAACCAAGGCGCGGCAGGCGCTTCCTCAGAACAGGCTCCCAGCCCCCTTCGCTCGCAACCCTTTGAAAAAAAAGCCATTTATGCCATTTCTTTACGGTTGGCTGAGGTGGCTGCCCGTAAAATCCGCGCCCTATGCAGCCCGTCACTCTCAGCACCATTGTTTTGCTGCCGTTCATCGGCAGCTTGTTGGCCGTCATCCTGCCGTCCAATGCGCGCAATAGCGAATCGACGCTGGCTGGGTTGATCGCGCTGTTTTGCGCGGTGCAACTGGGGTTGCACTACCCCGCCATCAGCGGTGGCGAAGTGATCGAGCAAGAGTTTCTCTGGCTAACCTCCTACGGGTTGAACCTCAATCTGCGCATGGACGGCTTTGCCTGGATGTTTGCCATGCTGGTCTATGGCATTGGCGCGCTGGTGGTGCTGTACGCGCGCTATTACATGTCGCCCAAAGACCCGGTACCGCGCTTTTTCTCCTTCTTGCTGGCCTTCATGGGCTCCATGGCGGGGGTGGTGCTCTCGGGCAACATCATCCAGCTCTCCTTTTTCTGGGAGCTGACCAGCATTTACTCCTTCTTGCTGATTGGCTACTGGCACCACCGCAAGGATGCGCGGCGCGGCGCGCGCATGGCCCTCACCGTCACGGGCGCGGGCGGGCTGTGCCTGTTCGCAGGCATGTTGCTGCTGGGGCATATCGTGGGCAGCTACGACCTGGACAATGTGCTGGCGGCAGGCTCGCAAATCCGCAACCACCCCGCCTACACCACCGCTTTATGCCTGATCTTGCTGGGCGCATTCAGCAAAAGCGCCCAAGTGCCGTTTCACTTCTGGCTGCCCAACGCCATGGCCGCGCCCACGCCCGTCTCGGCGTATTTGCACTCGGCCACCATGGTCAAGGCGGGGGTGTTTCTGCTGGCGCGCTTCTGGCCCGTGCTCAGCGGCACCGAAGAATGGTTTTGGCTGGTCAGCAGCATGGGCGCAGCCACGCTGCTGTTTGGCTCGTTCATGGCCATGTTCCAGAACGATCTCAAAGGGCTGCTGGCCTATTCGACCATCTCCCACCTGGGGCTGATTACGCTGCTGCTGGGCCTGAACCGCGAGCTGGCGGCCGTGGCAGCAGTGTTTCACATCATCAACCACGCCACCTTCAAAGCGTCGCTGTTCATGGTGGTGGGCATCGTGGACCATGAAACCGGCACGCGCGACATTCGCCGCCTCTCGGGCCTGTACAAGCTCATGCCCCTGACGGGGACGCTGGCCATCGTGGCCACCATGGCCATGGCAGGCGTGCCGTTTTTCAACGGCTTTCTCTCCAAAGAAATGTTCTTCGCGGAAACCGTGCTGGTGCACGCGCCCGCCTACATCCAAGCCAGCCTGCCGGTATTGGCCGTGCTATTTGGCATTTTCAGCGTCATTTATTCGCTGCATTTTGCCTACGACGTGTTCTTTGGCCCGCCGACGGAAGATTTGCCCAAGACCCCGCACGATCCGCCCATCTGGATGAACGTGCCCGTGGGCTTGCTGGTCGTGCTGTGCCTGTTGGTAGGCGCTTTCCCCGCCCTGATGGTGGGGGATTTCCTGGCCGTGGCCGCCCAGCCTGTAGTGGGCGATCTGCCTGAATACAGCCTGGCCGTCTGGCACGGCTGGAACCGGCCATTCCAGATGAGTATGGTCGCCCTGGGTGTGGGGTTGGCGCTGTTCTTCCTCGTCATCCGTCCGCTGCGCGGCAAAAACTACTTCAAGGATTACGCCTTTACCTGGACGTTGACCGGCAAGCGTATTTTTGAGTACCTGCTGGCCTGGACTTCGCGCAAAAGCCGCGCCCTGCGCTCGCGCCTGACGACGCAGCGCCTGCAATGGCAAATGTTCTGGCTGATGATGGTGACGTTCCTGGCCGTGGGCCTGCCTCTGTGGAAAGACGGGCTGACGATTGGCGAGCGGCCCATGATGACGCATTCGCCAGGCTTTGCCACCCTGTGGTTCCTGGGCATGCTCTGCGCCATCGCCGCCGCCTGGCAAGCCAAATACCACCGCCTGGCGGCTATGACCTTGCTGGGCGCCACCGGGCTGTGCGTGGCCATCACGTTCTTGTGGTTTTCCGCCCCCGATCTGGGGCTGACGCAGTTGACGGTGGAAATCGTCACCACCATCTTGCTGCTGTTGGGGCTACGCTGGCTGCCCGTGCGCGACAAAACCATCCGCCCCGTAGTGCGCGAGGTGGATTTGAGCATCGCCCAGGCGCGGCGCGCGCGCGACTTCATCATCGCCCTGGTGGCCGGTTGCGGCATCGCTTTGCTGACTTACGCCATGCTCAGCCGCCCGTTTGCCGAAAGCACCTCCACCTTCTTCCTGGAGCGCGCGCTCAGCGAAGGCGGCGGCACCAACGTCGTCAACGTGATGCTGGTGGATTTCCGCGCGTTCGACACTTTTGGGGAAATCGTGGTGCTGGCCATCGTCGGCTTGACGGTGTACGCCTTGTTGCGGCGCTTCCGCCCCGCGCGCGAAACCATGGATTTGCCCATGCAGCAGCGCGTGCTGCCCGGTGACTTGATTACCGACCTGTTCAACCCCCGCCAGGCTAAAGACACGGCCATTGGCTACCTCACCGTTCCTGCGGTGCTGGTGCGCCTGCTGCTGCCCATCACCACCATGGTGGCGGTGTATTTCTTTCTGCGCGGCCACAACGAGCCGGGCGGCGGCTTTGTGGCCGGGCTGATCTTTTCGCTGGGCCTGCTGCTGCAATACATCATCTCGGGCACCGAGTGGGTTGAGGCCAACATCACGCTTTATCCGCGCCGCTGGATCGCCTTTGGCCTGCTGTGCGCCATCGTCACCGGGGCCGGTTCGCTGTATTTCGACTACCCCTTCATGACCACGCACATGATGCATGTGCACTTGCCCTATTTGAACGAAGAAATCCACATCGCCAGCGCCATGTTTTTTGACCTGGCGGTGTTTGCCGTCGTCGTCGGCTCGGTGCTGCTCATTCTCACCGCGCTAGCCCACCAATCCACCCGCGGCCATCGCTACCACGCGCGCAAGCTCGAAGACGAAGCCGAGGCCAAAGAGGCTGCCATCGCCCGCGCCAAGCAGGCCGCCGCCTATGCAGAAATCGCTCGCCTCAACAGGCAGCCCCCCACCCCGAGATAAGGACAGGAGACAACCATGGAAATCATCCTGGCCATTGCCATTGGCGTACTGACCGGCGCTGGCGTGTGGCTACTGCTGCGCCCGCGTACCTTCCAGCTCATCATCGGCCTGGGCCTGCTGAGCTACGCCGTCAATTTGTTCATTTTCTCCATGGGCCGCCTGGGCCTGGCCATCGACCGCGAGCCGGTCTTGCGCCCGGGCGTGCCCCAAGATTTGCTGCACTATGCCGACCCGCTGCCCCAGGCCCTGGTGCTCACGGCCATCGTGATCGGCTTTGCCACCACCGCGCTGTTTCTCGTCGTGCTGCTGGCGCTGCGCGGCATGAGCGGCACCGACCACGTGGACGGCTCCCTAGCCGCGGAAAAACACGACGCGTGAGAGCGAACTGCACACCATGATGACCGATTGGCTGCAACAGCTTGCCCCCCACATGATCCTGGCGCCCATTTTGGTGCCCATGGTCACTGCCGCCCTGGTGCTCTTTTTGCGTGAGGAGCGCCAGCGCATCAAGCTCTACCTGAACGTTTTTTCCTGCATCGTCAGCCTCGCCGTTGCCGTTCACCTGCTGCTGTGGAGCGACCAGCAAGGCGCAGCCTCGACCATGAGCATTTACCTCGTGGGCAACTGGCCCGCCGATTTCGGCATCATGCTGGTGCTCGATCGGCTCTCGGCCCTGATGCTGGCGCTCACGGCCGTGCTGGCCCTGTCGGCAGCCCTTTATGCCGCCGCGCGCTGGCACCGCGCCGGGGTGAACTTCCACGGCCTGTTTCAATTGCAGCTCATGGGTTTGAACGGCGTGTTCCTGACGGGCGATTTGTTCAACCTGTTCGTCTTTATCGAGATCCTGCTGGCCGCCTCCTACGGCCTGCTGCTGCATGGCTCGGGGCGCCAGCGCGTGCAAGCGGGGCTGCACTACATCGCCATCAACCTGGTGGCGTCGTCCATGCTGCTGATCGGCATCTCCATGTTCTACGGCCTCACCGGCACCCTCAATTTGGCGGGCATCGCCAGCGCCATCCCTGACGTGGCCGATCAAGACCGGCCGCTGCTGCACGCCGCCGTAGGCATTCTGGCCATTGCCATCCTCACCAAAGCCGCCGTCTGGCCCATGAACTTCTGGCTCACGCGCGCCTACAGCGCCGCCACCGCGCCATCGGCCGCCTTGTTCGCCATCATGACCAAGGTCGGCATCTACATGGTGCTGCGGTTGTGGACGCTGCTGTTCGGCTACGACGCGGGCACCTCCGCCCAATACGGCGGCCAATGGCTGAGCTACCTGGGCATGGCCACCATCGCGGTGGGCGCGCTGGGCGTGCTCAGCTCGCAAAAAATCGGCAACCTGGCCGGTTACAGCGCCATCGTGTCCTCCGGCACGCTGCTGGCCGCGCTCGGCTTTGGGCAAAACCTGCTCACCGCCAGCCTGCTGTATTACCTGGTGACCTCCACCCTGGCCGTGAGCGCCTGCTTTTTGCTCGCCGATTTGATGGATCGCTGGCGCAACGACGGCAAAGATTACGCCCCCTACGAAGCAGAGGATGAAGCGCCCTTTCTCACCGCCGATCTCAAAGGCCAGTTGCAAGCGTGGAACCTCGACGAGCGCCAGCAAGCCTTGGTCGGGCGCGCCATGCCTGCGGCCGTCGCCTTGCTGGGCATGGGCTTTTTGGCCTGCACCCTGCTCATTGCCGGGCTGCCGCCGCTATCGGGCTTTATCGGCAAATTCGCCATGCTCACCGCCTTGCTCAACCCTTTGGGTATGGGCGCCTCCATCGGGCAAACGCCCGGCATTGATGGCTGGGCGCTGATGGCCTTGCTGATCGCCTCGGGGCTGATGGCGCTGATTGCGTTTTCGCGCGCGGGCATCCGCCATTTCTGGGCCTCGCACGACCGCAGCCCGCCAGAAGTCAAAATCATCGAAGGCTTGCCATTGGCCCTCTTGCTAGGCGCTTGCGTGGCGCTGACCGTGCAGGCTGACGACGTGATGCGCTACATGAAGGCCACTTCCAACGCGCTGTACGCGCCCGATGACTACATCCAGTCCGTGCTGCAAACCCAGGTCAAGCCCTACCCCTCGCAATACCAGCCCACCGTCTCCGACCCGGCCGATCTGCCCCGCCCAGCGCCTGAAGCCGCGCCCGGCACGGCACCGGCTGCGGCTCCTGCGCCCGCTGCGGCCGAGAAAGGCGCGCCATGAAAAAGCTGCTGCGCTCCATCCTCAAAACCCTGTTTCCTGCGCCGCTGCTGTCGCTGCTGCTGGTGCCGCTGTGGCTGGTGATGACGCAAAGCTACACGCTTGCCAACCTCACCCTGGCCGTCATCCTGGGTTTGGGCATGCCCATCTTCAGCGCCAGTTTGCGCCCCTTGCATGTACGCGTGCGCAAGCCTTTGCGCATCATCCGGCTGTGCTTTGTGGTGATGATTGATGCATGGCATTCCAACCTCATGGTCATCCGCATCCTGCTGCAACCGCGCCTGGCGCGCGAAACCGAGGGCGTCTTCGTGCGCATTCCGCTGCAAATGCGCGACCCCAACGGCCTGGCCGCGCTGGCCGTCATCACCACCATCACCCCCGGCAATGCCTGGGCGGAACTGTCCATGGACCGCAGCGCTTTACTGCTGCACGTCTTCGACGGGCGCATCGATCCCGAGCTGGTCATTCGCACCGTCAAAGAACGCTACGAGCGCCCCTTGATGGAGATTTTTGAATGAACGGACAAATCCTCGCCTGGGCCATGCCCATCACCCTCGTCATGCTGCTGCTGTCCATGGTGCTGGCATCGGTGCGGCTGTTCATCGGCCCCCACGTGCAAGACCGCATCCTGGCGCTGGACGCGCTATACGTGCTGGGCATGTACGTCATGCTCAGCCTCTCCATCTACTACGACAGCACCGCCTATTTTGAAGCAGCCCTGCTCATCGCCCTGCTGGGCTTTGTCAGCAGCACCGCCATGGCCAAATTCCTGCTGCGCGGCGAGGTCATCGAATGAGCGCCGCCCCCACCCTGCCCTTGTGGGCGGAAATCCTGGTGGCCTTCTTTGCCCTCGGCGGCGGCATCATCAGCCTGCTGGGCGCCTCCGGCCTGGTGCGCCTGCCCACTTTTTTCTCGCGCCTCCACGCCCCCGCGCTCATCACCACCGCCGGCATCTGGTGCCTGATGCTGGCCACCATCACCTACTTCTCTGTGCAAACGGGCAAGCCCGCGCTCAACATCCTGCTGCTGGGCCTGTTCATTGCCATCACCGCGCCCGTCACCACCATCTTGCTGATGCGCGCCGCCCTCTTTCGCGCCCGCCAGCGCGGTGAAGACGTGCCCCGCAGCCTCAACGCCCTGCAACTGGCCACCCCCAAAATGGCGCCGGAAAAAGACGATGACGACGAGGACGAAGGCCAAGGCAAAGCAGCGGAGCACCCTGCCAGCGCCCAACCCGCCGCCGCACCGACTGCTACGGCCACAACCTCAGCGCCAGCGATCGCCGCACCCGAAGACATCCCCCCCACCGCCACAGCCCCCGCAGCCCCCACGGGCGACGCAGCGCCAGCGCCCTCCCTCAACTCCGACTCTGCGCAACCCTGATCCCCCTCTCGCCCATGTCCACAGCCACCGCCTGGCCCTACCCCTTCTGGATCGCCCACCGTGGCGCCGGCAAGCACGCCCCTGAAAACACCCTGGCCGCCTTCCGCAGCGGCGCGGCCCACGGCTGGCGCATGTTCGAATGCGATGTCAAACTTAGCCACGACGGCGTGCCCTACCTCATGCACGACGCCACGTTGGATCGCACCACCAACGGCCAAGGCCCCGCCGCCGAGCTGCCCTGGAGCGCCCTGGCCCGCCTCGACGCAGGCGCCTGGCACTCGCGCCGCTGGGCGGGCGAGCCCCTGCCCACGCTGGAAAACCTGCTGCGCTGGTGCATCGCCAACCACCTTCTGCTCAACATCGAAATCAAGCCCATCCCCGGCGCCGAATACGCCACCGGCCAGGCCGTGGCCGAACTCGTCGCCGCCATCTGGCCGTCGCATTTGCCGCAGCCGCTGCTCTCCTCCTTCCAACGCCCGGCTCTGCAAGGCGCGCAAGCCGCCCGGCCTGAGCAGCCCCGCGCCCTGCTGCTGGACGCGTGGGAGGATGACAGCCTCACACACGCCCGCACCCTGGGCTGCCTGGCCCTGGTCTGCCACTACCCGCTGTGGGACGCCACACGCGTCAGCGCTGCCCACCAGAACGGCCTGCGCGCCCTGAGCTACACCGTCAACGACCCCGCCGCCGCCCGCCACCTCATCGCCCTGGGCACCGACGGCATCATCACCGACGAAATCGCCCTGTTCGGCCCTGCCAGCCGCTGAAAACACTCAAAATTACAAATCAAAAAGAAATTAATACCCACTGTTTCGGCATGATGGTATTTAAATCGAGTTCACATTGATTTGTAAAATATCGACACCACTCAACACCATGCTTGCCAAACGCATCATCCCCTGTCTGGACGTCACCGGCGGCCGCGTCGTCAAAGGCGTCAACTTCGTTGAACTGCGCGACGCGGGCGATCCCGTCGAAATCGCCGCCCGCTACGACGAACAAGGCGCCGACGAACTCACCTTCCTCGACATCACCGCCACCAGCGACGCGCGCGATCTGATCCTGCCCATCATCGAAGCCGTCGCCTCGCAAGTATTCATCCCGCTCACCGTCGGCGGCGGCGTGCGCAGCGTCGCCGACGTGCGCCGCCTGCTGAGCGCCGGGGCCGATAAAGTCAGCATCAACTCCGCCGCCATCGCCAACCCCGAGCTGGTCAACGACACCAGCGGCAAATACGGCTCGCAATGCATCGTCGTCGCCATCGACGCCAAACGCCGCCCCCCCGAGGCCGAGCAAGCCCCCGGCCCCGACGGCCAGCCCCTTGGCCCCGGCTGGAACGTTTACAGCCACGGCGGCCGCAAAGACACCGGCCTGGACGCCCTGCGCTGGGCGCGTGAAATGGCCCGGCGCGGCGCAGGCGAAATCCTGCTCACCAGCATGGACCGCGACGGCACGCAAAGCGGCTTCGACCTCGAACTCACCCGCGCCGTCAGCGACGCCGTGCCCGTGCCCGTCATCGCCAGCGGCGGCGTCGGCACGCTTGATCACCTGGCCGACGGCATCACCGCAGGCGGCGCCGATGCCGTGCTGGCTGCCAGCATCTTCCACTTCGGCACCTACACCATCGAGCAAGCCAAGCGCCACATGGCCGCGCGCGGCATCCCCGTGCGGCTGTAAATCCATCCCCGATCACCAACACACAGCCACACCTCCCATGTTCCCGTACGACCTCGATGGCAAAACCTTTCGCTCCGTCAGCAACACACCCAATGGCGAAGTGGACGGGCAGACCCGCTTTCACTACCGCCAGCGGGGCGAGATCGTCACCGCCCACTACGAGGGCGGGCAAGTGCGCTGCGGCCAGCTCATGGCGCGCATGCTGCCCGATGGCCGCCTGGACATGCGCTACCACCACCTCAACAGCGCAGGCCAGTTCATGCTCGGCCAATGCCTGTCCACCCCCGAGCGCCTGCCCGATGGCCGCTTGCGCTTTCACGAGCAATGGCAATGGCTCAACGGCGACGGCAGCAGCGGCCAATCCATGATTGAAGAGATCCGCGAATGAGTAACTCCCCCCCCCCTGCCGACACCCCCACCCCTGCCAGCGATGCCTGGCTGGACGCCATCGCCTGGGACGCCAACGGCCTCGTGCCCGCCATCGCCCAGGAAAAAGACACGGGCGACATCCTCATGGTCGCCTGGATGAACCGCGAAGCCCTGCGCCAGACGGCGCAAAAAGGCCAGGCTGTTTACTACAGCCGCTCACGCGGCAAGCTCTGGCACAAAGGCGAGGAATCGGGCCACTTCCAAACCGTGCACGCCATCCGCACCGACTGCGACAACGACGTTATTTTGTTGACTATCACCCAGCACGGCCACCAACCCTCCATCGCCTGCCACACCGGCCGCCACAGTTGCTTTTACCAACGACTGGAAAACCCCGCCTCCCCCGCCCCGCACTGGCAAGCCTCCGATCCCGTACTGAAAGACCCGCAGCGCATTTACAGCCAATAACGCACCATGTCCGACACCCCATCCGCCGACGCCCTGTTCGCCCATTTGGCCGAAGTTTTTGAATCGCGCAAACCCCACCGAGGTGGCGATCCAGCGCACAGCTACGTGGCCCGTTTGCTGGCCGATGGCAAGGCGCCCGACGCTTTTCTGAAAAAAATCGGCGAAGAAGCCGCCGAGCTGGTCATGGCCGTCAAAGATGCCCAGTACGCACTCGCCACAGCCGAAGCCAACGGCACAGGCCCCCACTGCGCTGAAGCCGCCCAAAGCCGCGCAGCCCTGGTCTATGAAGTGGCCGATGTGTGGTTTCACACCTTGGTGGCCCTCTCGCACTTCAACCTCAGCGGCGCGGACGTGATCCACGAGCTGGCCCGACGCGAGGGCTTGAGCGGCTTGGCCGAAAAAGCCGCCCGCGCAAACAACCCATAGCTCAAAACCCCATATCAATTACATATCAATAAGATAAAAAATCACCATATTTTGGCAACATACATAACAAATCAAATTTACATTGATTTGAAATAATCAAATCTGCCCGCCCACACCCGCCATGTTGCAGTTCCAGCTTCTCACCACCGATTCTTCCAGCCACGCCCGCCGTGGCGCGCTCACGCTCAACCACGGCGTGGTGCAAACGCCCATCTTCATGCCCGTGGGCACTTACGGCACCGTCAAGGGCGTGATGCCGCGCAGCCTGCATGAAATGGGCGCGCAAATCATCCTGGGCAACACCTTTCACCTGTGGATGCGCCCCGGGCTGGATGTGATGCGCTCCTTTGGCGGGCTGCACGCTTTTGAGCAGTGGCACAAGCCCATCCTGACCGACAGCGGCGGCTTTCAGGTCTGGAGCCTGGGCGAGATGCGCAAGATCACCGAGGAAGGCGTGCACTTTGCCAGCCCCGTCAATGGCGACAAGCTGTTCATGTCGCCCGAGATCAGCATGCAAATCCAGACAGCGCTGAACTCGGACATCGTCATGCAGCTCGACGAATGCACGCCCTACGAAACCAAGGGCCACATCACCACTGAGGCCGAGGCGCGCAAATCCATGGAGATGAGCCTGCGCTGGGCGCGCCGCAGCCAGGAAGAATTCGCCCGCCTGAACAACCCCAATGCGCTGTTTGGCATCGTGCAAGGCGGCATGTTCGAGCACCTGCGCCAGGAATCGCTGGAGCAACTGGTGGCGATGGACTTTCCCGGCTACGCCGTGGGCGGCGTCAGCGTGGGCGAGCCCAAGGAGGAGATGCGCCGCATCATGGCCCACACGCCGCACCGCCTGCCCGCACACAAGCCGCGCTATCTGATGGGCGTGGGCACGCCCGAGGATTTGGTCGAGGGCGTGGCCTGCGGCGTGGACATGTTCGACTGCGTCATGCCCACGCGCAACGCGCGCAACGGCACCATCTTCACCCGCTATGGCGACTTGAAGATCCGCAACGCGCGCCACAAGGCCGACCACCAACCGCTGGACCCTTCCTGCACCTGCCACGCCTGCGCAGGCAGCAGCGGCGTGAGCTGGGAAAACGGCGGGCGCGAAGGCTTCTCGCGCGCCTACCTGCACCACCTGGACCGCTGCGGCGAAATGCTCGGCCCCATGCTCACCACCATCCACAACCTGCACTACTACTTGAACCTGATGCGCGAAGTGCGCGAGGCGCTGGAGCAGGGCCGCTTTGCCGCCTTCCGCCAGCAATTTGCCACCGACCGCGCACGCGGGGTTTGAGCAAACAATGGCACAAAAAAAGGCCGCCTGAAATCAGGCGGCCTCCAATCACCAGTCAATCCCCATCAATAGCGGGTGATCACGGCCATGCCGAAATCCGGATTGACGCTGGCCATGCTCTCGTTATTCACGAAACGGACGCGGCCGTTATTGGCAAGGACTTTCTCGATGATTTCATCGACGATGTCCTCATAAGCGTTGTTGTCCTTGGAGGGTGCGGCCAATTCCGCCGACTCCAGCAGCTTGAGCTGGCGGCCATCCTCGCTAACTTCTGCGGGGATGCTCAAATCTTCCTCCACGACCAACACCTCGACACGGCCATCGATCGCTGCCTGCCAGACTTCATTGAGGCCGCCGACGAATAGATGGTTGCTCTTGGCGCTTTCCAGCTCGGTAAAGATTTTCTGACGCTCTTCATCCAGAGCCTCCTTGATTTGCGGCCAGATTTTCTTGGCCAGCTGATGCGCATCCTCATCGTGGTGGCCGCTGTGGATGTAGAGCATGACGTCATCGCTGTTGCGCGCGCCGTCACGGAAATGGCCAATATTGCGATCCACACCCACGACCACAACCGGAGCGGGCGTGTCTTTCTGGGCTGCGGCAATCGCTTCACCGACCTCGCGCATGTTGTCGGTCACGATTTGATCGCGCACATGGCTGATGTCCTGGCTGGGGTTGGCATTTGCCACGCTGCTTTTCAGGCTGAACGGGAAGCCATAATCGTTAATTTCGTTGAGATAATCCTTGCGACCAATAAAAAGGCGTGTGCCGTTCTCGCTCAAAACCACCAGCAGATACAGTGGACTGCGATTCATGGCATAAACCAGATCGCGGGTCAGGAAGTTATCCTCAATGCTCACCCGCTCAGGCAGGCGGAAAGGCAGCTTGAAGGATTGGGCATATTCAGCACTGGCAAAAATCACCAGACCATCCAAGTTGTGCTCGTGATCGACTTCATCGGCCATGCGCCGGATGGCATCTGCAATCTCCAAGGTTTCGCGCTTGCCAAATTGCGACTCCAATTGCTCAATGGCTTGGCTCACCAGGTTTTTCAAGCGGATGGGATCCTTGTCGTTGTCGGGCGAGGTACGGTAAGTAGGCAGCGTAATCGTGACGCTGGGGTTGGATCGCTTGGACTGGATCTCTTTAATAGTATTCAAATTCATGTAATTCCTTTCAAATTCAAGAATAAAAGAAAATTAAATGGATTTCGAAAAGCACAACCAACCCTATTGAGTTATCAGGATGCCAAAAATCCAATTAATCATGCCTTGCACGTTAACAGAAAAATAAACATCAGTCAATAAAATCCACTCAATTATCAAAAAAATTCATCAATCAAAACATAAAAAATCAATACTTTACACTTTATTTTCATTCAGAAATAAAACCGAATTTTCCCCTTATAAGAAGCTCCCCACCGTCTTTTCACGAACCAAACCACACATTGAGTGGCAGCAAGGCTGAGTAATCAGACAGAAAGCGGGGCTCCCGTGGGGCTTGCCCCGCTCAGATACAAACGTGCTTGGGGTTCCAACCACCACGTGGACGTGGCGGTCATCAGCCTTGCCCAAGCACTGCCTCTGAAAAGCTGGATCAACCCTTGAGAAACTCCTCCAGCGCGCTGCGGGCGATGCGGGTAGCGTTGCCGAGCTTGCGCGCTTTCAAATCGCCTGCAGCGATGGCGGCCATCACATCTTCCACGGATACGCTCAAAAGCTGCGCGGCTTGCTCGGGCGTGAGCACTTCCAACCCCGCCGCGCTCGCGCTGGCAGCCGGCGCGGCGGCGGGCGCCACGGCTGCCGATGCACCTGCTGGCGCAGCGCCCGGCGCACCCTGCATGCTGCGCATCATTTCCTGCGCCATGCCAAAGCCCATGGCCATTTGCGCAGGCATGGTGGCAGCAGCGCCAGCCTCGCCTCCCTGGCCCATGGCAACACCCATTTGGTATTTGACGTAGTCGTTGAGGTTGCCAATCACGCTCATGCTGGAGCGTTTGTCGATGGCCTGCTCGACTTCGGGCGGCAGGGATACGTTTTCCAGAATAAAACTGCTGATTTCCAGCCCGTATTTGTCGCGCACCGCCGGGTTGATGATGGGCAACAGCGCATCGCCCAGCTCGCTGTAGCGTTGGGCGATGTCCAGCGCGGGCACGTGGGCGCGCGCCAGCGCTTCGGTAAAAACGCTGACGATGCGCGAGCGCATGGTGTCGTTGAATTCATCGAGGCGGAAGTTCTGGTCCGTGCCAGCCACTTCCTTGAGGAATTTGGGCGCATCGACGATGCGGAAATCGTAGGTGCCAAAAGCACGCAGGCGCACCACGCCAAAGTCCTGGTCGCGCATCATCACGGGGTTGGAGGTGCCCCATTTGTTGCCGGTGAACAGACGCGTGTTGAGGTAGTACACATCGCACTTGAAGGGCGATTGAAAGCCGTACTTCCAGCCCAGGATGGTGGAGAGGATGGGGATGTTCTCGGTGGTCAGCGTGTGCTTGCCGGGGCCGAAATGGTCGGCAAACTGCCCGGCGGCGACGAATTGCACCTGCTGCGATTCGCGCACGATGAGCTGAGCGCCGTTTTTGATTTCCTTGTCTTCGTCGGGCCAGCGAAACGACAGGGTATCGCGTGAATCGTCCGTCCATTCGATGACGTCGATGAACTGGCTGCGGATGTAATTCATGATCATGGCAAGCTCTCCTTTCAATGAGATAGGCAAGGCAAATGGGAATGCGGGTTTGTTGGCAGCGGCCGCGCTCAGCGCTCGGCCTGCTCTTGCAGCACTTCGCGCAATAGCGGGATGGTCAGCGCCCGCTGGGTGCGCAGGGCGTGCACGTCCAGCCGCGTCAGCAAGGCGCTGAGGCTGCTGAGATCGCGCGCAAAACGGTTGAGCAGATATTGCGCCGCCTCATCGCTCAGGTGCAGGCCGCGCTCTTGCGCCTGGCTTTGCAGCACTTGCTGGCGCTGGGCGTCGCTCAAGGGTTGCAGCTCAAAGCTCAGGCCCGAGCCCAGGCGCGTGCGCAAATCCTCGCGCAAGGGCAAATCCACCGGCGGCAGGCTGCCCGCGGCGACGACCCAGCACGGCGCCTCGCCGCTGCTGCGATGGCGCGCATTGATCCACCAGTTGAAGGCGCGCTGCTGGCGCTGGCTGTCGTAAGCCTGCACATCGTCGAGCAGCACCGCGCGCCAGTGGGGGGAGAATTCCTCGCCGCCGCTGGCGGCATCAGCGCCCAGCCAGCCCACCGCCTGGCCCTGGGCCTGCAAGGCGCGCGCCACCGCATGCAGCAAATGGGTTTTGCCCGTGCCGGGGCTTCCCCACAGATAAACCGGCAGCAACGCATCGGACTGAGCCGCCGCCAACGCCGCCACGCCTTGTTGCAAGCATTGCACGGCAGCCTCATTGCCGGCGGGCAGAAAGCGGGCAAAGCTAGGCTCGGGGGCCAGACCGATGTCCAGAACCAATTGCATGATGGTGAGCGCGAGAAGACGTGGAAAGAAAGTGCCAACAAGCCCCCTTACGGGCATTGCCGCAACGGCATAATGCCGCGCATTCTAGTGACAAGACCATGCTGCCCCACGAGGGCGCATGGTCGTTTTTTCCCCCTTTTTCTGTTTGCCATGAGCACCACCACCCCCATTACGTACAAAGACGCTGGCGTTGATATCGATGCTGGCGATGCCTTGGTCGATCGCATCAAGCCGCTGGCGCGCAAAACGCTGCGCGAGGGCGTGCTCGGCGGCATTGGCGGCTTTGGCGCTTTGTTTGAAGTTCCCAAACGCTACCAGGAGCCGGTGCTGGTCTCGGGCACCGATGGCGTGGGCACCAAGCTCAAACTCGCCTTTGAGTGGAACATGCACGACACCGTGGGCATTGACCTGGTGGCCATGAGCGTGAACGACGTACTGGTGCAAGGCGCCGAGCCGCTGTTCTTCCTGGATTACTTTGCCTGCGGCAAGCTGCATGTGGATACCGCAGCGGCCGTCGTGGGCGGCATTGCGCGCGGCTGCGAGCTGTCGGGCTGCGCGCTCATCGGCGGCGAAACAGCGGAAATGCCCGGCATGTACCCCGATGGCGAGTACGACCTGGCTGGCTTTGCCGTCGGAGTGGTGGAGAAATCGCGCATCCTTGATGGCACGCGCATCACCGAAGGCGACGTGCTGCTGGGCCTGGCCAGCAGCGGCGTGCATTCCAACGGCTTTTCGCTGGTGCGCAAATGCATTGAGCGCGCTGGCAGCCAGTTGCCGCAAACGCTCGATGGCAAGCCGTTTCGCGAAGCCATCATGGCCCCCACGCGGCTGTACGTCAAAAGCGTGTTGGCAGCGTTGGCACAGCACCCCGTCAAAGGGCTGGCGCACATCACCGGCGGCGGGCTGCTGGAGAACATCCCCCGCATCCTGCCCGCCCACCTGGGCGCGCACCTGCAAGCGGGCAGTTGGCCGCAAAGCGAGCTGTTCGCCTGGCTGCAAGCCACGGCAGGCATTGACGCGCAGGAGATGAATCGCACCTTCAACAACGGCATCGGCATGGTCGTCATCGTCGCCGCCGATGAGGCCGAAGCCACCGCCCAAACCCTGCGCGCGCAGGGCGAGACGGTGTACCGCATCGGCGCCATCGGCGCACGCGGCGCCCAAGCCGTACAAATCGCCTGAACAATGGCCTCAAGTGTGTTGCCAGTCTTGACGCAAGTGGACGAAAAGGCCTCCGGGCGCGAGCGGCGCTGGCACGTGCTTGCCGCGCCGCGCACCGCCCAAGCAGCGATTGCGAACCGCCATTCAGAGAGCGCAAGCCGCCTCCCACCACCGCTTGAGCAACTTTGCGCATTGACACACTGACGCCCCGCCGCGCGAACGCCCCCCCCATGCCCGCTGCCGACGATCCCGCCGCCCCCATCCGCCTTGGCCCGGAAGTGGCCCAACTCGCCCCGCCCGAAGCCGCGCCCGATGCGCACGTTTCCCTGTCCGTGCGCATCAGCAGCTACTTGCTGATGGCCGCAGGGCTGCTGCTGGTGATGTTTGTCGGGCTGCTGCCGGGGCTGCTGGCCGCCTGCCTGGGTTTTTTGCTCACGCGCTGGATCAATGCCGTGGCCGTGTATGTGTTGCGCCTGCGCTGGAAAAACCCGCCGCACGCCGTGCTGCGCTGGCTGCCCGCCCTGGCGGCCACGCTGGTGGTGTTTGGCCCCATCGTCGCCCTCAGCATCACCTTCAGCCATTACCGCAGCGTATTGCTCACCGCCCCGCACCAATTCAGCGAGTTGACCGATTACGTCGCCCGCACCGTGCTGGAGTTCAAAGACCGGCTGCCGCCCGATCTGGCCGCCATGCTGCCCGCCGAGGCGGAGGAGGTGCAGCGCAGCGTTGCGTTTTATCTGCTCTCCAAGGCCACGGCCATGGCCAATGCCGGGCGGATCTGGCTGGTGGGCTTTTTGTACGCCTACATCGGCCTGCTCATCGGCTCGCTGGCTGCCGTGCGCGCGCAGCACAAATGGAATGCACCGCTGACCGATGCGCTCAAAGTGCGCGTGGCCCGCTTTGGCGATGCGTTTCGGCAAATCGTGGCCGCGCAGTTCTGGATTGCCACGTTCAACACCTTGCTCACCGCCATCTTTTTGTTGGTGGCGCTGCCGCTGTTTCAGCTCAAGCTGCCCTACACGCCCGCGCTGATTACGCTGACGTTTGTGGCCGGGCTGATTCCCATCGTG
Organism: Allofranklinella schreckenbergeri; assembly: GCF_003703475.1. GTDB lineage: Bacteria > Pseudomonadota > Gammaproteobacteria > Burkholderiales > Burkholderiaceae_C > Lampropedia > Lampropedia schreckenbergeri. Next base: position 120,156 of record NZ_RDQM01000008.1, read on the forward strand.
GGCAACCTGCTGTGCAACGTCGTCATCACCATCGTGGGCCTGTCCGTCTCGCCCATGACGGCGGCCGTCTGCCTGGGCTTTCTGGTGCTCATCCACAAAGCCGAATACTTCATCAACGCCAAAGTGGTGGGCGAAAAAACCCATATCGCCGTTTGGGAGCTGCTCTCCGTAATGTTCCTCAGCGAAGCCGTATTCGGCCCCGCCGGGCTGGTGGCCGCCCCGCTGTTCTACGCTTACCTCAAGAAAGAGCTGGAGGCCGCCCGGCTGGTTTGATTTGCAGTTCAAAAGAAATAAAATCGCCTTATTTCGGCAATATAGGATTAAAGTGATTCTTACTTTGGATTGTAAAATATATTCCAACCCACGCTCACGCCCTGTACCCGCGCGCAGCCAAGCATCACGCCTCATACCGCCCCTCGTGCCCGGCTGCGCCTTGCCCCCTTCCCCTGCATGCCCACACACACCTTGATCGCCCCCTCACCCTGGACGCCGCTGGCCTGGTGGCTTCTGGCCGCCTTCGCCGCCGGCCTCGCGCTGCATCTGCTGCTCACCCTCTGGCTGGCCGCGCGCCAGGCCCGGCACGTCCAGCGCCACCGCGCCAGCGTGCCCGCAGCCTTTGCCAGCGCCATCAGCTTGCAGGCCCACCAGCGCGCGGCCGACTACACCACCGACAGCCTGCGCCTGGGCATGCTGGAGGCCACCTTCTCCACCCTGGTACTGCTGGGCTGGACCTTGCTTGGCGGGCTGGACGCCCTCAACCACACCTTGCTGCACTGGCTGGGCGCAGGCTTTGCGCAGCAATTGGCGCTGCTGCTGGCCTTTGGCGCCATTTCCGCCCTGCTGGGCCTGCCCTGGAGCCTGTACAAAACCTTCGTCATCGAACAACGCCACGGCTTCAACCGCATGAGCCTGCGCCTGTGGCTGGCCGATGCCTGCCGCGGCGCGCTCATCGCGCTGGCGCTGGGCGTGCCACTGCTGGCCGCCGTGCTGGCGCTGATGCAAGCCGCAGGCAATTTGTGGTGGCTGTGGGCCTGGGCGCTGTGGATGGGCTTTCAGTTGCTGATGATGTGGCTGGCGCCCACCGTCATCGCCCCGCTGTTCAACCGCTTCGAGCCACTGACTGACGAAGCCGTCAAAACCCGCATCCTGGCGCTGATGCAGCGCAGCGGCTTTACCGTGCAAGGCCTGTTCGTGATGGATGGCAGCCGCCGCAGCGCCCACGCCAACGCCTATTTCACCGGCCTGGGCGCCGCCAAACGCGTGGTGTTTTTCGACACCTTGCTGGGCAAGCTCACCGCTGGCGAGATTGAAGCCGTGCTGGCCCACGAGCTGGGCCACTTCAAGCGCCGCCACATCGCCAAGCGCCTGGCCGCCTTCAGCGCGCTCAGCCTGCTAGGCTTTGCGCTGCTGGGCTGGCTGATGCAGCAAAGCGGCTTTTACCTGGCGCTGGGCGTGCAGCCCGCGCTGGATACCGCCAGCGGCGCGCTCGATCCCCGCGCCAACAGCGCCCTGGCCCTGGTGCTGTTTGGCCTGCTGGCCGAAGTCTTTGGCGGCCTGCTGCAACCGCTGTGGGCACAGCTCTCGCGCCGCCAGGAGTTTGAAGCCGATGCCTACGCCGCCGAACAAGCCAACGCGCAAGAGCTGGCCTCGGCGCTGCTCAAGCTGTATGAGGACAACGCCTCCACCCTCACGCCCGATCCGCTGTACGCGCGCTTTTACTACTCCCACCCGCCCGCCGCCGAGCGCCTGGCGCGCATGCAAACCCTGCCTGCGGGCGCAGCCAGCTAACGCCATGCGCCGCACTCGCCCCACCCCACCCGCAGCCCCCTTGTCAGATGGCTTGCACGAGGGCCTGATCGTCACCAGCCACGGCCGCCACTACATCGTTGAAAGCGCGGGCGGCCAGCGCCACCTCTGCCACCCGCGCGGCAAAAAAAGCCAAGCCGTTGTGGGCGACCGGGTGCAATGGCAAGCCCCCCGGCCCGGCCAGGGCGACGAAGGCAGCATCGAGCACATCGCCCCCCGGCGCAACCTGTTTTACCGACAGGACGAAATGCGCACCAAGGCCTTTGCCGCCAACATCGACCAAATCCTCATCCTCATCGCCGCCGAGCCGGTGTTCTCCGAGCGGCAACTGGCCAAAGCCCTGATCGCCGCAGAAGCTGCGGGCATCCCCGCGCTCATCGGCCTGAACAAGCAGGATTTAGGCCCAGCCTACGCCAGCGCCTGGCAGCGCCTGGCCGCATACCGCCAAATCCTCCCCGCTGGCGACAGCGCGCACAGCCCGGCCCCGCTCTACCCCGTGCTGCGCCTGCAACTGGACGCCGCGCACGGCGGCGACGACTTCCCCCAATTGCAGGCCCTGCTGCAAGGGCGCGCCACCTTGGTGCTAGGGCCATCGGGCGTGGGCAAAAGCACGCTCATCAACCGCCTCATCCCCGATGCCCAGGCGCAAACCGCCGAAATCTCCCGCGCGCTCAACAGCGGCCGCCACACCACCACCACCACCACCTGGTATTGGCTGGAGTGCGCACGCGGCAGCGCCGTGCTCGACTCGCCGGGCTTTCAGGAATTTGGCCTGCACCACATCGACCGCCAGGCGCTGGCGCGCTGGATGCCCGACATCGCCCGCCACGCCACGGGCTGCCGCTTCCACAACTGCACGCACATCCACGAGCCGCATTGCGTGGTGCGCGCCGCCGTGCTGCCCGAGGAGCCTACGGAGGCAGCACCCAATGCCGCCGAAGCCCCCGGCATCGCCCCATCGCGCTACGCGCTTTACAAGCACATTTTTGAGGAGCTGCCACAAGGGCGCGCCTGAATTTCCAAATCAAAAAACCGATTCCTGCAACACCATCATGCCGAAATCGGTTTTTTTCATGTGTTTTGATTTGTAATTTTCATGTTTCCATCCAGCGCTGGTAGGCCTGGCGCGTGCTGGGACTGACCGAGTCCAGGGCTTTTTCGCGTGTGACCTGATGGCGGAGCACCAGGCGGGCATCGGCCGTATTGCGGGACTTGCAAAACCAATGGCAACTGTGCTGAAACAGCAGCCATTCGGCCATCAGGCAATAGGCGCGATCTTTGGGGCCCAGGTTTTGCACGTTGTCCACCGCTTGGCGAATGCCCTCGGCGTGCAGCTTCAGCAGGGCGCGAAAGTCGCGCGTTGTGCCGGGCACCCAGCTTTCAATGCAGGGGAAATCCAGCGCCAGACGTCCCATGCGGGTTTGCTCGGCTGGCACGCGCGCCAGCGCGCGCGCCAAGTGCTCGGTTTGCGCTGCCAAAGCGCGCTCTGTGGCGGCAAAGGTCGGCCAGATTTGTTCCTGGCGCGCCAAGTCCGGCTCGTGAATGGCGCGCAAATAGCCGGTGGTGAGGGTTTGCATGTGCTGCTCGATTTGCAGGCCGGACAAATTTTCGGCCAGCAGCCGAATGCGTCGCGCCTGGCTGCGCCCGCGCACGACCAGCCACAAGACCAGGATGAGCAAGAGAAGCGAAGCGATATTCATATCTTCTTCAACGCGCTGAGGGGAAACGGAAACTGGAGCCAAAGGGGCGGCGCTGGCAGTGCCGCCGGCCTGAATGTGCGTGCCGCAAAGGCGTATGGGCAAGCGGCTAATGCGGCAGTGCGAACCGCTCGCCCGCCACCATCGCAAAGCCGCTGAGGAATGGCCCGGCTTGCAAACGCTTGCCGCCCGCGCGTTGCAGTTCCGTCAAGCACAGCGCGCCTTGGCCGCAGGCCACCACAATGCCTTGCTTGCGGTCCACCGACAGGATTTGCCCGGGCTGCGCGCCCGCAGCAGCCGCTGCCGCCGCCTCGGGCGCGATGGCGTGGGCGCGCCAGATTTTCAGGGTTTCGCCACGGGCGCTGGTCTCGCCACCTTGTTCTTGCGCGTGCAATGCCCCCAGAAACTCTGCCTGCGCGGCCGGAAAGGGGTTGAAGGCGCGGATTTGGCGGGCCAGGGCCTCGGCGCTGCGGCGCCAATCCAGGGCGCTTTCCGCGCGGCTGATTTTGTGGGCGTAGCTCACGCCCGCTTCGGGCTGCGGCGTGGCGGCCCAGCGCACGCGCACGCCCGTGGGGCCTGTCGGGCATTGCTGCAACACGCGCACGATGCATTGGCCGCCCAGCGTGGCCAGGCGGTCGTGCAGTTCGGCGGTGGTTTCGTCCGCGCCGATGGCCAGGGGCGTCATCTCGATCGTGTCGCCGGTATCCAGCCCTTCATCCATTTGCATGATGCTGATGCCCGTCTGGGTGTCGCCCGCCTCAATGGCGCGGTGGATGGGGGCGGCGCCGCGCCAGCGCGGCAGCAAGCTGGCGTGGATGTTCAGGCAACCCAGGCGGGGCAACTCCAGCACCCAGGCGGGCAGGATGAGGCCGTAGGCCGCGACCACCATCACGTCCAGATCCAGCGCGGCCAGCTCGGCTTGCGCGGCCCGGGCATCTTCGGCAAAGCGGCCATCCAGGCGCAGGCTGCGCGGTTGCAGCACGGGGATGCCGTGGGCTTGCGCCAATTGTTTGACGGGCGAGGGCTGTTCACGCATACCGCGCCCGGCTGGGCGATCGGGCTGGGTGAGCACCACTGCGGGCGTTAACCCGGCCTGCAACAGGGCGGCGAGGGCGGTTTGGGCAAATTCAGGGGTTCCAGCAAAAGCAAGGCGCATGGGGCAAAAATTTTTTCAGTTAATTTTTATTTCAAATCAAAAGAAATATCAATTCATATCAGTTATGCCGAAACAAGTTTATTTATTTTCTTTTGATTTGTAATTAGAAGGAGTTTTGTGGCATGTCTTCCTGGATGTTGACGGCCGTCACCCTTCCGTTCTCGACGGTGAGCACGACGGCGTAGTAGCGCGTGTGCTCCCGAAAGCCATACAGCCAGTGTTTGGCTTGGGCCGTCGCTGGCGGGCGGCTGGCCCGCAAGCGCTCTTGGAGCGCATCGTCGCGCTCTTGCAAGATGGAGCTGCGCGGCGCTTCTTGCCGGATTGGCGGGCCAAAGTGGTGCAGCACCTGCTGGCTATCCCAGCCCGGCTGGACTTGCGCAAAGGCCGCCCGGCTCCATGCAGAGCCTTGCTGCTGCACGCGACCTTGAGCGTCAAACACGATGCGCTGGCGCTGCAACGTCCGCACGCCCGTGTCGTAAAACCAGATGCTGCCTTGTTTGCTGGCATAGACGGCCAGCGGTTCGCCCCAAAGGCTACGCGCTTCGGCCTGGCTGGCGCCCATTGCCAGGCCGGAAGCCGTCGGGGGCTGGTTGGCGCAAGCGGCCAAAGCGGCGGCCACCAGAAAGGCGATGGCACAAGAGCGAGGGGAGTGCATGCAAAAGCCTGATGGGAGCGGAGTTGAACAACGGAGCGAGGCAGGCGCGGGCAGGAGGCCAGGGCAAATTGGGGGCAAATTGGGGCGCGATTGTGCCGCAATTGCGCTATATCTCGCCAAGCCCATCCAAGCTCAGCCCCGTCGCGCCAGAGCGCACTCAAATCACCGACAGGTGCTCCGTGCCTGCGGCCAGGTCTTTCGTGCGCGCGCGGTTGCTGTGCAGCTTGATTTGCAGGCGCAAGTCGTTGAGGGAGTCGGCATTGCGCAGGGCGTCTTCGTAGCTGATGACGTTGGCCTCGAACAGGTCGAACAGGGCCTGGTCAAAGGTTTGCATGCCTTGGTTGCGGCTGAGTTTCATGGCCTCTTTGATCTCGGCAACTTCGCCCTTGAAGATCAAATCGGCCACGCGCGGCGTGTTGAGGAGAATTTCAATGGCGGCAACGCGGCCTTTGCCGTCCTGGCGCGTGACCAGGCGCTGCGACATGATGGCGCGCAGGTTCAGCGAGATATCCATCAGCAACTGCGCGCGGCGCTCCTCCGGGAAGAAGTTGATGATGCGGTCCATCGCCTGGTTGGCGCTGTTGGCGTGCAGCGTGGCCAGGCACAAGTGGCCGGTTTCGGCAAAGACGATGGCGTTTTCCATGGTTTCGCGGTCGCGAATCTCGCCCATCAAGATCACGTCCGGCGCTTGGCGCAGGGAGTTTTTCAGGGCCACGTCCCAGGAATCCGTATCCAGCCCCACCTCGCGTTGGGTGACGACGCAATTCTTGTGGGCGTGCACGAATTCCACCGGATCTTCAATCGTGACGATGTGGCCGTGGGAGTGCTCATTGCGCCAATCCACCATCGCGGCCAGCGAGGTCGATTTACCCGAGCCGGTCGCGCCCACCAAAATGCACAGGCCACGCTTGGTCATGGCAATGTCTTTGAGGATTTGCGGCAGCCCCAGGCCATCAATGGTGGGCAGGGTCAAGGGAATCACCCGCAGCACCAACCCCACATGCCCTTGCTGGATAAAAGCGTTGACCCGGAAGCGCCCGACCCCGGCTGGCGAAATGGCGAAGTTGGCCTCCTTCGTGCGCTCGAACTCCGCCGCCTGCTTGTCGCTCATGATGGAGCGCGCCAGCGCCAGCGTGTGCGCGGGCGTGAGCGGCTGGGGCGATACCTTGGTGATCTTGCCGTCCACCTTGATCGCGGGCGGGAAGTCGGCCGTGATGAACAAGTCGCTGCCGTTGCGGCTGACCATCAGCTTGAGCAAGTCGTTGATGAATTTACTGGCCTGATCGCGTTCCATGATTTCTCCTCTGTGGCCCAGCCCTGGGGCGGCTGAAAATTGCGGTGGCGGCGCTGTCTGCGGTTACTGCGGTTACGAGCCAAGTTTGGCGCTGAGCGAGCGCAGCCGGATGGAGAGCTTGCGCGCCAGCACCAGTATCAAGCGGGCCGCCAATTGCGGTTGATTGTGCAGCATCTCCTCCAGCCCCTCGCGCGTGAGCACGGCCAGATCGCAGGGCGTGAGGCTGACGCAGGAAGAAAAGCGCAAGCCATGATCGAGCAGCGACATCTCCCCGATCAAATCGCCCACGCTGGTCTCGGCCAGGCGCATGTTTTTCCCGGCGGCATCCAGCCGCTCCACGGCCATCGCGCCGGTGAGCTGCACCAGCATGTAATCGCCGTATTCACCTTGCTGGATGACTTCGCGGTCGGCCGCAACGTGAAAGTAATCCCAAAACATCCCCAAGGCGCTGAGTTCCTGGCGGTTAAAAGGCTGATTGGGGCCTTGGTGCGCCCAGGCGGTTTGCAGCAGCATCACGCCTCTGTCGCGGCCTAAGCGCTTGGCGCCCAGATTGTCCGCCCGGGTTTGCCACGGCACGACAAGCCCCGCGCCCGGGCCATTCGGGGCGAGCAGTGATTGAAACAAGACGGATTCGCCCGCCACGCCTGCACGATAGCCCTCCGGCGCATCCATGCCGTCTAACGGCAGCACTGGCGACGCCACGGGCGGGGGCGCAGGCTCCTGCGCCGATTTTTTAGAGCGATTCCACCACACGCGCTGCACTCCCGATTACAGGGGGAAGTTCTCCGGAATCTTGGCTTTCATGCGCGCATCGCGTGCGCTGATGACGTTGCGCCGCACCAGCTCCACCAGGTTTTGGTCCAGCGTCTGCATGCCAATGCTTTGGCTGGTCTGGATGGTGGAGTACATCTGCGCCACCTTGGCCTCGCGGATCAGGTTGCGAATCGCTGGCGTGCCCAACATGATTTCATGCGCGGCCACACGGCCTGAGCCGTCCTTGGTCTTGAGCAGGGTTTGCGAAATCACCGCCTCCAGCGATTCGGACAGCATGGAGCGCACCATTTCTTTTTCTTCTGCGGGGAACACGTCAATCACCCGGTCAATGGTTTTGGCCGCGCTGGAGGTGTGCAGCGTGCCAAACACCAAGTGCCCCGTCTCCGCCGCCGTCAAAGCCAGGCGGATGGTTTCCAGATCGCGCAGCTCGCCCACCAAAATGGCGTCCGGGTCTTCCCGCAATGCGGAGCGCAAAGCGGCCGTGAACGAGTGCGTCATCGGCCCGACCTCACGCTGGTTGATCAGGCACTTTTTCGATTCGTGCACGAACTCGATCGGATCCTCCACCGTCAGGATGTGGCCGTACTCGCTCTCGTTGAGGTGGTTGATCATGGCCGCCAGCGTGGTGGACTTGCCCGAGCCGGTCGGCCCCGTCACCAGCACCAGGCCACGCGGCTTGAGCGCCAAATCGGCAAAAATCTTGGGCGCATTGAGCTGCTCCAGCGTCAGCACCTTGCTCGGAATGGTCCGGAACACCGCCGCCGCGCCGCGGTTCTGGTTGAAAGCATTGACCCGAAAGCGCGCCAAGCCATCGACCTCAAAGGAGAAATCCACCTCCAGAAATTCCTCATACGTCTTGCGCTGGGCATCGCTCATGATGTCGTAAATCATGGAAAACACCGCGCGGTGGTCGAGCGGCTCGACGTTGATGCGCCGCACATCGCCGTTGACGCGAATCATGGGCGGCAGGCCTGCGGAGAGGTGCAGGTCAGAGGCTTTGTTTTTGACGCTGAATGCCAGCAGTTGGGTGATATCCACGTTTACATTTCCTCGCAAGCAGATACGAATGCCTGCAATTATCGCCCTCCAGCCACCGCTTACAGCCACCCGATAGCCCGTTCTGGAAGTCGGCGCGGGCGTCAATTGACAACGATGTTTTCCGTGTCGTCAATAACCAACGATGGATTTGCAAAGCCGTTTTGCAGGGCCACAAAAAAGGCGGCCTATCTTTGCTAGACCGCCTGATCGTCATGGCCCCCAACGGGGCCGCAGTGCGCCAATGGCCGACTGTTCTTACTGTTCCGACAAAGCCTGCATCGTAGCCTTGTCCAAACGCCCGGTGACCGCCAGGCCGTTATCGCGCTGGAACGCGCGCAGGGCATTAACCGTGCGCTGGCCCATCTTGCCGTCCGGCGAGCCTGCGTCGTAGCCCATGTCGTTGAGCATTTGCTGCGCCGAGCGCACGCTCACGCGCGGGCCTTTCACGTGGGTTTGGGAAGGGGCAACGCCGCCATCCACACCCAAGCGCCCACCGCCGCCCAGGCCCTGCCCTTTGACGGTCTGCGCCTGGTAGTTGCGCAGCGAGCGCACCATTTGGTTGTAGGCATCCATGAAAGCGGCCGTCAGCAACTGGCCTTGCGGGGTATTGCTGTAGCCGCCCAAACCTGCGCCAGCGCCGCCGCCGAACAGCGAGCCAAAGCCGCCCAAATCGGTCTTGCCCGCGCTGCCTTGCGAGGCCGAAACCTGCACGCCCGAGCGGTTATCCACCAAAGTCAGCATGGCCGCGGCTTCACGGCGCTTGGTATTGGCGCCAATGGCCGCCAGGGCCTGGCCGCCACCGCCGCCGATGAGGCCGCCCACGGCCCCCATCCAGCCGCCGGTGTTGTCGGAGCTGAACACCACCTCGGGCTGCAAGGCGTAATCAGAGGCGACCATTTGCCCGCCGCCGAAGTTGCTGCCCCCGCGCATTTGGCCGCTTCGCATCAGCGCGCGCTCGCGCTGCATCGCGTTCATGCCCGCAGCGCTGCGCTCGACCACCACAAAGCAGTTCGATTGCTGAATCAACAGGCGCAGCAGGTTGGAAGTGGGCGGCAGTTGGTATTCGCCACGCAAGATGGTGTACCAGCCAGCGTCCTGGTTTTCCACCAGCGACACCGTGCCCAACGGCGCATCGCAACGCTCCAGTTGCGAATTCGCGCCAGCCGCATGGCTGCCAGCCGCCCCGCCCGTGGCCATCGTGTTGCCGCCGCCGAGCTGCAAGCCCGTTGTCTGGCAGCCCGTCAAAGCCATTGCACCCAGGGCCAGCGCGCCCCAAATCGCCGTCTTACGCATGCGAATCACCTCCTTGAAAAACAATAAACGGGCATGGACAGGCTCCGTCCGCCCCATGCCCCGCAGTCAAAGCCGACGATTCTAGCCCTCGCACCCCTTGGCCTTCAGGGGGCTTACCCGATGCAATCGCAACAATTGTTTTCAATGCCCGGCACTTTATTTCATTTCAATAGAAAATCAATTTCATTACAAACATGCCGAAATAGGACAATTTTTATTCTTTTGATTTGAAATAAAAACAGCGCCCCCCATGCGACCCGCCTGACGATGGGGCCCAGCCCCTGATGCGCCAGCCGCACTGCCTATCGCCGCCATTGCCAAACTTCATTGGCTTTCGCCGCCAGCGGGCACGACAATAACGCCACCACCCGCAAACAAGCGCCCCATGACAGGGGCCGGGTCAACGCCAAAGAGGCCGGTCGCCTTCGCGGCGCATTGCATGTTTTCAACCAGATTTCAACCAGAGGAGCCATCCATGCCTAAAACCAGCAAAACCACCAAAGCAGCCACCACCAAGCGCACGGCCACTGGCGTGCCTGCCATCAACATCGGCATCAACGACAAAGACCGCGCGGCCATTGCCTCCAGCCTCTCGCGCCTGCTGGCCGACACCACCACGCTGTACCTGACCACGCACAACTTCCACTGGAACGTCACCGGCCCGATGTTCAACACCCTGCACGCGATGTTCATGGATCAGTACACCGAGCTGTGGAACGCCATCGACCCCATCGCCGAGCGCATCCGCTCGCTGGGCCATTTCGCCCCCGGCTCTTACGCCGAGTTCGGTCGCCTGACCTCGCTGGCCGACGCGCCCGACCAACCGCCCTCTGCGCTGGAGATGGTGCGCATCCTCATCGAAGGCCATGAAAGCGTGGCCCGCACCGCGCGCGATATCTTCCCCCTGGCCGAAAAAGCCAGCGATGAGCCCACTGCCGACTTGCTCACGCAGCGCCTGGCCGTGCACGAGCAAACCGCGTGGATGCTGCGCTCGCTGCTGGTCGAGCAGTGATCCAGCCGCCCCGCCCACAACGCCCGCCCTTGCCGCATATGGAGCTGTGGCATATCGATAGAAGATAAATATCGTTCCCCAGGCCGGGCAAAGGGCACACAATGGGCGCCGTTGTGTTCAAGGGCGCTGCCGCAAGACACTGCGGCAGCGCCCTTTCTCTTGAAGGAAACGCCATGCCCTACCAAAACGTCCTCGAAACCATTGGCCGCACGCCGCACATCCGCATCAACCGCTTGTTTGGCCCCGAGGCCAAGGTCTGGATCAAGGCCGAGCGCACCAACCCCGGCGGCTCCATCAAAGACCGCATCGCGCTGGCCATGGTCGAGGCCGCCGAGCGCAGCGGCGAGCTTCAGCCCGGCGGCACCATCATCGAGCCTACTTCGGGCAACACCGGCATCGGGCTGGCACTGGTGGCCGCCGTCAAAGGCTATCGCCTGATTCTGGTCATGCCCGAGAGCATGTCGCTGGAGCGCCGCCGCCTGATGCTGGCCTACGGCGCGCGTTTTGAACTCACCCCCAAAGCGGCGGGCATGAAAGGCGCCATCGCCCGCGCCGAAGAACTCAAGGCCCAAACGCCCGGCGCGTGGATCGCCCAGCAGTTTGACAACCCCGCCAACATCGAAGTGCACATGCGCACCACCGCTGAGGAGATCGCCGCCGACTTCCCCGAGGGGCTGGACGCCATCATCACCGGCGTGGGCACGGGCGGGCATCTCACCGGCGTGGCGCGCGCGCTCAAGGCGCGTTGGCCGCAACTGAAAGTATTTGCGGTGGAACCCAAAGACTCGCCCGTCATCTCCGGCGGCCAGCCCGCGCCGCACCCCATCCAGGGGCTGGGCGCAGGCTTTATCCCGAAAAACCTCGATGTCAGCCTGCTCGATGGCGTGATCCAGGTCGAAGCCGAAGCCGCCCGCGAATACGCCCGCCGCTGCGCCGCGCAGGAAGGGTTGCTGGTGGGCATTTCCTCCGGCGCCACGCTGGCCGCCATTGCGCAGCAGCTCCCCCAATTGCCCGATGGCGCGCGCGTGCTGGGCTTTAACTACGACACGGGCGAGCGCTACCTTTCCGTCGAAGGCTTCTTGCCCGCCGCATAAAAAGCGCCCCATTATTACCAATCAAAAGGAAAAATAATTCCCTTGTTTCGGCATGATAGGCACGCAGCCAAATTTCCTTTGAAAGAAATATCTTGACACAAAAAGGCGGCCACTACGGGCCGCCTTTTTTCCTATGCGTTCCTATGCGCGCCGGCGCAAGCTCAACGCTTATCCAGCGGGCAAGTGTTGATGCCCAACAGCGGGTACAGCGGGCAGAAGCTGAACAGCCCCGTCACCAGTGGCACGATGCCCAGGTAGCCCCACCAGCCCACGACATTGAACGCAGCCAAGGCAATCAGCACCACGCCGACCACGATGCGCAAGATTCGATCGATACCACCAACGTTCAGCTTCATCTGTCACTCCTTTGGATAGGTTTGTCAAAAAATCAATAGGGCATACGCTATCACACTTTGTCACAACTAGGGGCAATCCCTGACTCCGTGGCGTGCCCCCCGCAGACCTGGCCCCTGCCCAGGCGCCCTTGCTATCATGCCCGGTTGCATTTTTTTCTTGCCTGCACTGGGATGAGTTCCACCACCAATTCCGCCGCCACGCCCGCAGTTTGCGCACCTTCGCATGGGCACGACTGCATCAGCATCCGTGGCGCGCGCACCCACAACCTGAAAAACATCGATCTCGATATCCCGCGCCACAAGCTCATCGTCATCACCGGCATGTCCGGCTCGGGCAAATCCTCGCTGGCGTTCGACACGCTGTACGCCGAAGGCCAGCGGCGTTATGTGGAAAGCCTCTCCGCTTACGCCCGCCAGTTCCTGGGGCGGCTGGACAAGCCCGATGTGGACATGATCGAGGGCCTCTCGCCGGCCATCTCCATCGAGCAAAAAGCCACCAGCCATAACCCGCGCTCCACCGTCGGCACCGTCACCGAGATCAGCGATTACCTGCGCCTGCTCTATGCGCGCGCAGGCACACCCTATTGCCCTACGCATCAGTTGCCGCTGGCCGCACAAACCGTCAGCCAAATGGTCGATGCCATCCTGGCGCTGCCCGAAGGCACCAAGCTGATGCTGCTGGCCCCCGTGGCGCGCGGCAAAAAGGGCGAATTTGCCGATCTGTTTGAAGCCATGCGCGCGCGCGGCTTTGTGCGCTTTCGCGTCGATGGGCAGACGGTGAGCGAAGAAGACCTGCCCACCCTCAAAAAGAACGACCGGCACGATATCGACGTCGTCGTCGATCGCCTCAAAGTTCGCCCCGACATGCGCCAGCGCCTGGCCGAGAGCTTTGAAACGGCTTTGGGCATTGGCGGCGCCAACGCCAGCGGGCGCGTCATCGCGCTGGAGATGGACAGCGGCGTCGAGCACAACTTCAGCGCCAAATTCGCCTGCCCGCATTGCGACTACAGCCTGCCCGAGCTGGAGCCACGCCTGTTCTCCTTCAACTCCCCCATTGGCGCCTGCCCCAGTTGCGACGGCCTGGGCGTCAGCGAGGTGTTCGACCCCGCACGCATCGTCGCCTTCCCCTCGCTCAGCCTGGCCGCTGGCGCCATCAAGGGCTGGGACAGGCGCAACGCCTACTACTTCGGCCAACTCCAAAGCCTGGCCGCGCATTACGGCTTTGACGCCGAGCACACCCCCTTCGAGGAACTGCCCGCGCACGTGCGCGAAGTCATCCTGCACGGCTCCGGCCAGGAAGAAATCCGCTTCACCTTCATCGCCGAAAGCGGCCCCGGCAAAGGCCAGCCCATCGAGCGCCTGCGGCCCTTTGAAGGCATCGTCCCCCACTTCGAGCGGCGCTACCGCGAGACCGACTCCACCGCCGTGCGCGAGGAGCTGGCGCGATACCGCAGCGCACAAACCTGCCCGGCCTGCCAGGGCGCGCGCCTGCGCCAGGAGGCGCTGCACGTCAAAGTGGGCGAAGGCGCGCACGCGCGCCCCATCCAGCACGTCGTGCACGACACGCTGGCCGAGGCGCTGCGCTGGTTCGAGCAACTGCAACTGAGCGGCGCCAAGGCCGAGATCGCCGCCAAAATCGGGCGCGAAATCGCCACGCGGCTGCGCTTTCTCAACAACGTCGGCCTGGACTACCTCAGCCTGGAGCGCAGCGCCGACACCCTCTCCGGCGGCGAAGCCCAGCGCATCCGCCTGGCCAGCCAAATCGGCTCGGGCCTGACCGGCGTCATGTACGTGCTGGACGAACCCAGCATCGGCCTGCACCAGCGCGACAACGACCGCCTCATCGCCACGCTGGAGCATCTGCGCGACATCGGCAACAGCGTGCTCGTCGTCGAGCACGACGAAGACATGATGCGCGCGGCCGACCACATCATCGACATGGGCCCCGGCGCGGGCGTGCATGGCGGCCAGGTCGTTGCCCAAGGCGATTTCGCCGCCATCTGCGCCCACACTGACTCGCTCACCGGGCGCTACCTCTCTGGCGCGCTGCGCATCGACGTGCCCGCCGCGCGCACGCCCTGGCAGGCCATACCCGCTGCCCGGGCCAACGCTGGTGCGCCCTTCCAGGCCGCCACAGCCACTACAGCATCCACCACAGAAGCCCAGCCAAGCCCCCTCGCCTACCAGACCCTGCGCATCGTCGGCGCCCACGGCAACAACCTGCGCCACGTCGATGTGGACATCCCCATCGGCCTCATCACCTGCGTCACCGGCGTATCCGGCTCCGGCAAAAGCACCCTGGTCAACGACACGCTGTACGCCGCCGTCGCCCAACGCCTTTACCGCGCCCACACCGAACCCGCCCCCCATCAGGAACTGCTCGGCCTGGAATGGCTGGACAAAGTCATCAACGTCGATCAAGCCCCCATCGGCCGCACCCCGCGCAGCAACCCCGCCACCTACACCGGCCTGATGACCCCCATCCGCGATCTGCTGGCGCAAGTGCCCACCGCGCAAGAGCGCGGCTACGGCCCCGGACGCTTTTCCTTCAACGTCGCCGGCGGGCGCTGCGAAGCCTGCCAGGGCGATGGCATGGTCAAAGTCGAAATGCACTTTCTGCCCGATGTGTACGTGCCCTGCGACATCTGCCACGGCCGCCGCTACAACCGCGAAACGCTGGAAGTGCGCTGGAAAGGCCACAACATCGCCGACATCCTCGACATGACGGTGGAAAACGCCCTGGCCGTCTTCCAAAGCGTGCCCGCCATCGCCCGCAAACTGCAAACCCTGATGGACGTGGGCCTGTCCTACATCCGCCTGGGCCAAAGCGCCACCACCCTCTCCGGCGGCGAAGCCCAGCGCGTCAAACTCGCCCTGGAACTCTCGCGCCGCGACACCGGCCGCACGCTTTACATCCTGGACGAACCCACCACCGGCCTGCACTTTGCCGACATCGCCCTGCTCGTCCAAGTCCTGCAACGCTTGCGCGACGCGGGCAACACCGTCGTCGTCATTGAGCACAACCTGGACGTCATCAAAGTCGCCGACTGGATCATCGACATGGGCCCCGAAGGCGGCCAGGGCGGCGGCCAAGTCATCGCCCTGGGCACGCCTGAAGCCATTGCCCAGCACCCCGCCAGCCATACCGGACGCTATCTGCGCGACGTTTTGGCGCGAGGACGACGCACAACATAAATACACCTCAAAGGAAAATCATCTTATTAACCAAATTGCCGAAACAAGGCGATTTTATTTCCTTTGATATGTAATTTATTGAAGTAGCAGGCTCTTCCACGGCTGCAAAACAGCCTCAAACCACCCACGACGGGGGCAGAAAGCCATGACCTGGGGGAAAAACAACAAAGGGCGCATCACGCGCCCTTTGTCCATTGCTGCATTTTTGAGAAATCGTGATAAATCAAGCGGCTGTTGCATCAACCCATCCCAAAGCCCATCACACCTTCCTCAAAAAGACAGCCCAGAAAGTCCTTTTATTTCGCAGCCGGCACAAGCCCGCCAGCCACACCCACCACCAGCGTCACCCGGCGATTTTCCGCACGCCCCTCAGGCGTTGCATTATCCGCAATGGGAGCGGAAGCGCCCTTGCCCACTACCTTGAGCTTGTGCACATCCTGGCCAAGGGCCACCATTTCATCGGCCACCGCCTGCGCACGCTGCTCCGACAAACGCTGGTTGTGCTGGTCAGCCCCGCGATTATCGGTATGACCTTCCAGCTTCAGATAGCCAATGCCAATCTCCTTAAACAGCCCCGTGATCCGGGCAATCACTGCTTTGGCTTCCTCACTGAGATCGGACGAATCCGTTTCAAAGAGAATTTTCCCAGCCAAATCGTAGGACATCCCTTTATCGATATGCACAAAGCCGAATTCTTCCAACGCATGAATTTGCTCAGCAGTCAAGCCGCTGGCATGCGTTTGTGGCACCGTTTGGCATGCTGTCAATACCAGGACGGCCAGGGAAAGGAAAAAAGAACGCAAAAAGAAAAGCATGGTACGAAAATCAATTGTGAAGCTGCACCCAACAAGACTCAGGGCTGTTTTTGTGCATCGGGTTGCGCCAGCGTTAATACCCACGGATTCAGCCGCACCCCACTGCGCGCCACCAAATCCAGATTCACCTCAAATGCTGCCGGCATTGCATAGAGATAAATACAAAAAAAAGAAATTTCACTGCAATGCGTTGGATTTTGCCGAATAGTCACCACCGGTTTGCCAACCAATGGCCTGAGCAAATTCTCCGCATAGGCATCGGACAAATTACCCACATACAGCACCTCGCACTCGTCCAAATTACCCGCATCCGTGGTGGACACATGCCGAATATCCAGCTCGCCATGACGCGAACGCAAGGGGTGCTCTCTGAGCGATCGCTCCAGAGCATCATGCCCGGCCACGCAAACCAGCAATGGGGCTTTCATTTGTGGCCATTGAGAATACTCAATCACCCCTGCAACCAGACGACGCAGCTGCAGGGTGACCGAGGCTTCATCGGCCCTCGCTGTGCCGCAAACCCCGCTGAGCACGAGGCTGCATACGCACATCAACCATGTTTTTTTGCCCATGGATTACCCCATATCGACGCCAAACCGCCGCCACTATCCAACCGCAAGCGCAAAACCTATCAGTTCAAGGACAGGCATCTTGCAATCCTCCAACCCTGTTCAAGGCCGCAGATTGTAATGTGCCCTCCTCAAGGCCTGCTCAGCGCTTCTTGCTGTAACGCAAACAACTGTTCAATGCCTTGACCGGCCAAATCCAGCAAAGCATCCATTTGGGTGCGTGAAAATGCCGCACCTTCTGCCGTACCCTGGACTTCCACAAAATGGCCCGACGCTGTCATGACGATATTCATGTCCGTATCGCAAGCGCTGTCCTCCGAATATTCCAAATCCAATAAAGCCTGGCCCTGCACGATCCCTACAGAAACCGCCGCCACTGCTTCGCGGATGGGGTTTTGCGCAATCATTCCCTGCCGAAGCAACCACGTCACTGCATCATGCGCGGCAACATAAGCGCCCGTAATAGCTGCTGTGCGCGTGCCGCCATCGGCCTGCAAAACATCGCAATCCAAATGGATGGAGCGCTCACCCAACTGCTCCAAATCGAACACGGCGCGCAAGGAGCGGCCAATCAAACGCTGAATTTCCTGTGTGCGCCCGGTTTGTTTGCCCTTGGCCGCCTCGCGCTGGCTGCGCGTATGCGTGGCGCGCGGCAACATCCCGTATTCGGCGGTCACCCAACCCTGCCCGGAGCCTTTTTGATGCGGCGGCACACGTTCTTCCACCGAGGCTGTACATAAAACCTGCGTATGGCCAAATGCCACCAAAACCGATCCCTCAGCATGCATGGTATAGCCGCGTTCAATGCGCACGGGACGCAGCGCATTGGCGGCGCGCTGTTGAGCGCGGATAAAAGTTGAATGCATCCAATCCTCTGAAAATCAAAAAAACGAATACGCAAAAACCGATTTCAAGGTTTTGAATAAGGTGCGCGCATAAACCAATAAAAATTTCTCAAAATACTGGCCGTCACGCCCCAAATAAAATATTCCTGCTCTTTTTCCAGATAAGGCATGGAGAGCCAGCGCCGCTCCATGCCATCCATCTGGAACACATGGTGGCGGTGGTTGGCCGGATTCAGCAAAAAACGCAGCGGCACCTCAAAAATCTCATCCACCTCATGCGGGTTGGCCTGCAAGGGCAACCCCGGCGGCACGATTCCCACCACTGGCGTCACCTCAAACCCCGTACCTGTCAGATAGCTGGGCAACTGGCCCAGCACCTGCACCCGCTCTGGCTGCAAGGCGACTTCTTCTTGCGCCTCTCTCAAAGCCGCGGCGACAACGTCCTCACCCGGATCCAAACGCCCGCCCGGGAAAGCCACCTGGCCCGAATGGGTGTTGAGGCGCGAGGAACGCCTCGTCAGCAACACGGTGGGCTGCGGCTGCGCCACGATGGGGATCAGAACGGCCGCGGCAATGGGGGTAAAGCCCGGCGAAAAATCCAGCCATTGGCTTTCCGTCACCCATTCCGGCGTCCACACCGGCTGGCGCTCAAATCGCTCACGCAGCGCTGCGATGGATTGCGCCGCATCGGGCACGGCCAGCAAATGCCGATCCACTTGAATGACAGGCACATCCTGCGGACGCAAGCCTTGCGGCAGCCGAATGCGCGGCCTTTGCGGCGGCCTGAGTTCAGGCAGGGGCTTTTGATCGGGCGACATAAACAAATACAGGCTTGGCAGAAAGAACAAATTTCAATTCAAAAGAAAATCAAATCTCCACCCAACATGCCGAAAAAATATTATTTTATTTCCTATTGAATTAAAATTAAAAAGCCGACGCTCTGTATGCTTGTGCCATAAGAAAACCGCCGCAACGGCCAAAGGGCAGTGCGGCGGTGTTTCACGATTTCGATCGCAAGGCAAAGTTGCGCAGGGTTTAATCTGCAACCTTGACGCGCGAAGGCAGTTTTTCCTTGATGCGGGCAGATTTGCCACTGCGTTGGCGCAAGTAGTACAGCTTGGCGCGACGCACATCACCACGGCGCTTCACAGTGATGCTGGCGATCAAGGGGCTGTAGGTTTGGAAAGTACGCTCAACGCCTTCGCCGCTGGAGATTTTGCGCACCGTGAAGCTGCTGTTGAGGCTGCGGTTGCGCTTGGCAATCACCACGCCTTCGTAAGCCTGCACACGCTTGCGGTTGCCTTCCACCACGTTCACGTTCACCACCACGGTATCACCGGGGGAAAAATCGGGAATGTTTTTGTTCAACCGCGCAATTTCTTCGGCTTCCAGGGTCTGGATCAAGTTCATGTGTTGTCCTATCCGATCTTGCAAGGGCAAGGGTTGTATCAATGCCGGAATTGGCCCCGAGCCTATGCAGCCCAGGTGTATGCGCCCCTGTAGAGGATCGAAAAACCGCTGATTATAACCAGCGCACGCGCGCCTTATACGGTACTGCGTTTCAGCTCAGCCAGCCAATCCCGCTCTTGCTCGCTCAATTGCCCAACTTGCTCGGCTTTGGCCAACAAATCGGGCCTGCGCTGTGCACTCAACGCCAGACTTTGCTGGCGGCGCCAAACGGCAATGCGCGCATGGTCGCCGCTTAACAGCACATCCGGCACGCTTTGACCGCGCCAGTTCTCCGGTCGTGTGTAATGGGGGCAGTCCAGCAGTCCGCCTATATTGGGATGGAAGCTGTCTTGCATATGGCTTTGCGCATCGTGCAAAACTTCCGGCTGCAAACGCAAGACCGCATCCAGAAAAGCCGCCGCCGCAACCTCTCCGCCCGAGAGCACAAAATCACCAAGGCTGATTTGGCAGTCCACGTATGCATCCACAAAGCGCTGATCCACCCCCTCATAACGCCCGCATAACAGCACAGCGCCCTGCCCTCGCGCACCCGGTTGTGGCAGAGCAAAGCGGGCTATCAAGGCGTGCTGGAGCGGGTCGCCCACAGGCGTGAAAAACACCAGCGGCACCCGATCTTCGGCATCGGGCAGAGATTTCACGCCAACGACTTCGCCTCGCGCCAAACGGATGGCATCCACGCATCGGGCCAGCGGCTCAGCCAGCATCACCATGCCAGGCCCGCCGCCAAAGGGGCGATCATCAATGCGCCGGTAAGCGCCATCGGCGAAATCCCGCGGATTCCATAAATGCACCTGTACGCCTAGGGCCAAGGCGCGGCGATTCACCCCGTGCTCCAGGTAAGGCGAAATCAATTCAGGAAATAGCGTAATGACATCAAAACGCATATCAATAATCGGGTTGCCAATCCACCGTGATTTGCCGGTCTGACAAATCAACTGTATCGACATACACCCCCACAAAAGGGATCAAGTGCTCTTTCGGCTTGCCTTGCACTTCGCCCTGCACCACCAGTACGGACTGCGGCCCGTTGGAAAACAGTTTTTCCACTTGCCCCAGCCGAATGCCTTGGCGATTGCGCACCTCCAGCCCTATTAAGTCCACCCAGTAGAACTCCCCTTCGGGCAACACGGGGAAGGCACTGCGCGGCAAGGCAATCGTGGCGCCTCTCAATGCATGGGCGACGTCGCGATCATCCACTCCCTCGAATTTCGCAATCAACCCATCACTTTGGGGTTTCAGTTGTTCGACCCGCACATGCAAATGGGAGGTCAGCCATGGCACACCACGCGCATGGGCGCCTTGGGGAGGCGCAATAAACCATTCCTGCACTTCATGCAAAGCATCTGCATCGGCGCTGAAAGGGCTGATGCGAACCCATCCCTTCACTCCAAAAGCACCTGCGATATAAGCCAGATCAATCAACGCTTCGCTTGGCTCAGGCTCTGCGAGCGAGGCCAACAGCCCTCGGACAGTCTGCTCTTTTTCTTGACTAGGCCAGGAGCCTTTAGACATCTCGGTTGTAGCCTGTTCAGGCAACGATGGTTCGGAGGTTTTATACGCTTTGCTCATTCAGATTCCATACAGAAATCAACACAAAAAAACAGGCATTGCGCCCAAAGCGACAATGCCTGCCTTCATCAGAGCTTGCTACGGGAGTTAGGCCGCAACTTGCTGCTTAGCTGCTTGCTTGATCAAGCGCACCACCGTATCAGACGCCTGAGCGCCAACACCTTTCCAGTATGTCAAGCGATCATGGTCAATACGCAAGCCTTGCTCAGCCCCACGTGCATTGGGGTTGTAATAACCGATACGCTCAATAAAGCGACCATCACGGCGCACACGCTTATCGGCCACAACAATGTTGTAAAAAGGGCGAGCTTTGGAGCCGCCGCGGGAGAGTCTGATAACGACCATTTGTCAGTATTCCTTCAAGGAAAGGGTGAACCACAACAGACCACCACAAAAACAGCGTTTGAGACACGCGACATGACCACCCGGCCAGCGACTACGCTGCAAAGCCGCGCATTATAGCAAACCCTCTTTACCTCTACCCCAGCATCACCCATGAGCCTTTTGATTGTTTTCACCACCGTCGGCAATGAGGCCGATGCACACCGCCTTGCCGAGATCGCCTTAGCCAAGAGGCTCACGGCATGCGTTCATATCGATTCCATAGAAAGCCTGTACGAGTGGCAAGGCGCCATGGTCAACGAGCGTGAGTGGCGTATAGCGTTCAAAACCGATGCAGCCCATTGCACGATGTTGCAATCCGTCCTCGCTGAGCACCATCCCTATGACATTCCGGCCATTTATGCCGTTTCGGCTGTACATGTCGCTGCCCCCTTTGCCCAATGGCTTGGCAGCACCCTCTCCGAAAAACCTTGATCATTGCAATCGCGCTGCTTGCGCTCGGGCTTCCTGCATTGCTCCGCTTACAACACCAGCCCCTACGGAAGCACCCAGCCGTGCCGCCACTTTATCCACCCAGCTTTTATGCGGGCTGTAATCCACCAAGCGCTCGTGTTGAACGACATTACGTGCAACGGCATACATTGACCCGAGTTGATCCGCAAGCCCTAAAGCAATCGCCTCCTCTCCTGTCCATACCAATCCCGAAAACATATCCGGCGTTTCCTTTAAACGGCTTCCTCGCCCTGCTCTTACCACGGCAATAAACTGTTGATGGATCTGACGCAGCATTTTTTTTGCATGCAGCACATCATCCTGATTTTCAGGACTGAACGGATCCAAAAATCCTTTGTGATCGCCAGCCGAAAGCAAACGTCGCTCAACCCCTAATTTCTCCATGGTTTCCGTGAACCCAAAACCATTCATCAACACACCAATGCTGCCAACGATGCTCGCCTTATCCACATAAATACGATCTGCCGCAACTGCCACGTAATACCCACCCGAGGCTCCTATATCGCTGATAACTGCATAAATGGGTTTTTTGTGTTTTTCTTTAAGCCGCAGAATTTCATCATGGATAATTCCCGCCTGCACGGGACTTCCACCTGGTGAATTGATGGCCAAAACAACGGCTTTTGCATCTTCAGCTTCAAATGCCTTTCGTAGCGCAGGCACAAGATAGCGCGCGCTCGCATCCTGACCTTCTACAATAGTCCCATGAACACGGACAAAAGCTGTGTGCTCTTCTACCTTTGAAGGACCACTCACACTGCCCCCCATAGCTTTCCAAGTAATGAAGGCAATATAACTCGCGAACAAAAATAGGAAAAATATTCGCCAACGACGCGCGCGCCGCTGCTCTTTTAAACTAGCGAATGCCAGCTTTTCCAGCATGTCTCGCTCCCAACGACCCTGTTTATTTTTAATTTGTCCTGGGCGCTCTGCCCAAACATCGTCAGCCACAGACTCTTCGTAAGGTTTCACACCGCACCCCTTCTAAAAATCAATTCAATTATTTAAAACTCCCCACCTGAGAGCTGAGCCAAATATCCAAATCAGCAATTGAATCCAGAACAGCCAAGGGCTTCCAAGCTCGCAACTCCTGCTCCGCATGGGCACCATATGTCACACCGAGACTTGGACTATTCGCGTTATAAGCCATTTGCAAATCATGACTGGTATCTCCAATCATTAATAATTGATTAGGCTGAACATCCCACACTTGCATCAGCTCTTCCAGCATCAATGGATTGGGCTTGCCAGCTGTTTCATCGGCGGTCCGACTATCATGAAACAAGTCTTGTAAATCATGGCATTTCAACAAATGGTCTAACCCTCGCCGACTTTTCCCCGTCGCCACCGCCAACAAAAATCCGCGCTCTTTCAAGCCTTGAAGCATCGGAATCACACCATCAAAAAAGACAATATCTTCCTGTCTGCGAAGATAGTGGTAGCGGTAACGATTGGCCAAATCCGCGTAAGCTTTTGGTGATAAATTCGGCGCCACCTTAGCAAGAGCCGAATGCAACTCCATTCCAATAACCCAGCGAGCTTCCTCTAATGTTGGCGGATCCTCACCCAGATCGCGGACAGCATCTTGAATACTCAAAGCAATCAAGGCAGTGGAATCAAACAGCGTGCCATCCCAATCAAAGGCTAACATCTTAAATTGATGCGAGTGACTCATACAATAGAAAATCCATTCAAATCAGAAAGATGGCTCATCTCCAAGAGCCAAATTTTCGAAACGTGTTTGATCTTTCTGAAAATACAAATTCACTGTTCCAGTTGGTCCATTTCGCTGTTTTCCAATAATGATCTCTGCCTGATTCGGAGCCTTGCTGTTTTCTTTATTGTAATAATCATCCCGATAAATAAACATAATTACATCAGCATCTTGTTCAATAGCTCCTGACTCACGCAAATCGCTCATCATGGGGCGCTTATCTGTGCGCTGCTCAACGCTTCGATTGAGCTGTGAAAGCGCAATCACAGGACATTGCAGTTCTTTGGCAAGCATTTTCAAACCACGTGATATTTCTCCCAGCTCGGTGGCTCGATTCTCCTCTGAGGAATTGCCCGAGCCACTCATAAGCTGCAAATAATCCACCACGATTAATCCCAAGCGACCGCATTGGCGCGCCAACCGACGCGCATTCGCACGCAATTCAGTAGGAGTTAACCCCGGTGTTTCATCAATATGCATGGAAACATTACGCAGTCTCTCGACCGCCTCTGTTAAACGAGGCCATTCTTCGTCGCTTAAACGCCCCGTGCGCAATCGCTGCTGATTGATGCGTCCAATAGAACCAACGATACGCACAGCCAACTGTGTCGCTCCCATTTCCATGGAAAAAATGGCTACAGGCAGACATTCATGCAAAGCCACATGTTCTGCAATATTGATTGCAAAAGCCGTTTTCCCCATAGAGGGACGCGCAGCCAAAACAACAAGATCCCCTGGTTGTAGGCCACTGGTCATTCTATCTAGATCATTAAAACCGGTAGGTACGCCTGTAATATCATGTGGGCTTTGCGACATTTCCTCCACATGATCCAATAACTGCACCACAAGACCATCCAAAGACTGGAAGCCCTGCTTCATGCGCGAACTTTCCTCTGCAATGCTGAAAACTTTAGCCTCTGCCTCATCCAAGATCTGTCCGACCTCCTTTCCCTTTGGACTAAAGGCATTAGAGGCAATTTCATCACTGGCAGCAATCAACTTTCGCAGAATGGCCCGCTCACGAATAATCTCAGCATATCGACGAATATTCGCTGCACTTGGAACGTATTGCGCCAACGCATTCAAATACTCGATCCCGCCTATTTCTTCTGCGCTCCCTACGCCTCTCAAATATTCAAATACCGTCACCACATCTGCCGGGCGATCATTCTCTAACAAGGCCGCAATAGCTGCATAAATCTTCTGATGTTCATTGCGATAGAAATCGCTAGGCTGGAGAAGGTCGGAAACCCGCTCCCACATCATATTATCTAGCAACAACCCTCCAAGAACGCTTTGCTCCGCCTCAACCGACTGAGGGGGCAAACGAAGATTGGCAACTTGCGGATCAACAGATTCCGGACCACTAAAAATATTCGAAGTAGAAATTGCATCAACCATAAAAAAACAATAGCGTAAAAAGAAAACCCTGCCGATTTTCATCAGCAGGGCACTCTTCAAAATAAAACCCAGAACACGTTAATCGAATCAGCGACGAATAACGTCTCGAGCACTTTCAGGCACATACTCAAAATTGTGGTGCGGGCGCATGTGGTTATGCAGTTTATTGACAATCCAAATAGACCCAACCAAACAAACAGCCACCGTCAAAACCGTACCAACCAAAGTGATCAATGTCCATCCGTCCTCCGTATTGGGCTTAAGATGCAAGAAGAACACCAAGTGCACAATCATTTGCACTAATCCCAGACCCAAAATCCAGCCTATCGTGGCAGTTTTGCTATCCAGTACATCAGCCATAACCAACCAGAATGGTATGACCGTAAGAATGACCGAAAGCACAAAGCCAACAATATACTCATTTAATGTGCCGTGGCCTGATTTGGCGTGATGACCATGCTCACTCATTCCAAAACCCCCATCAAATAAACAAACGAGAAAACGCAGATCCAAATCAGGTCCAGGAAGTGCCAGAACATCGACAGGCACATCAACCGACGATTATTGGCCTCAATCAAGCCACTTTTACGCAACTGAAATACCAGAGTCAGCAACCAAATGATGCCGAACGTCACGTGAAGACCATGCGTGCCTACCAACGTAAAGAAGGACGACAGGAAGGCGCTCCGGTGAGGACCGGCCCCAACATGAATCAGATGGTAGAACTCATAAATTTCAATAGCCAAGAACGCCAGACCAAAGGCAGCAGTAATCAGCAACCACTTAATGGTTCCTTGCACATTGCCTTTATAGGACTGCAACATCGCGAACCCGAAGGTGATCGACGAAAAAAGCAGCATAAAAGTATTGACAAGAATCAACGGCAACTCAAACAGATCTGCCGGCGATGGCCCGGCCGCATAGCTGCGACCCAGGATTGCATACATGGCGAACAAGATTGCAAAAATCAAGCAATCTGTCATCAAGTAAATCCAAAAGCCCAATCCGGTCGTATTGTTATGACCATGGGAGTAACCATGGTCATGACCGCCAGCATGCGGATCCTCAACGAGATAATAGACTCGCTCCCCTTTTGGCACAGTAGCTGTGACTGTCATGATACTAAATACTCCCGTTAATCAGTTCACACCAGCCGCAGCCAACTGACGCGTGCGATTTTCTTCAACGCGCGCCACATCTTGGGCGGGGATGAAATAGTCACGATCATAGTTGAATGTGTGATAAATGGTGTAACCAATCATCGCAGCAAAAGCAATTGCCGCCAGCCACCACACATACCAGATCAAAGCAAAAGTCATTACGACACCAAGACCACTAATAATCATGCCTGCACTGGTATTTTTAGGCATATGAATAGGCACAAAGCCTTCTTTGGGGCGCTTATAACCATGACGCTTCATGTCCCACCAAGCATCAATATCATGCACAACGGGAGTAAAAGCAAAGTTGTACTCAGGCGGAGGAGAGGATGTCGACCACTCCAGACTACGGCCATCACCCCAGGCATCGCCCGTCAGATCGCGCGTCTTATCACGCTGCAGCCAGCCCACAGCAATAGACATCACGAAAGACAAGATACCCACCAGGATCATGACCCCGCCAATCAAGGCCACGATGAAATAGCCGTTCAACGAGGTATCTTCAAACTGACTGAGGCGACGCGTCACCCCCATCAGGCCCATGATGTACAGCGGCGTAAACGCCACCCAGAAGCCCAGGAACCAGCTCCAGAAAGAGACCCGACCCCAAAAATCGTTCATTTTGAAGCCAAACGCTTTGGGGAACCAGAAAGTCAAACCGGCAAACAAGGCGAACACCACACCACCAATAATCGTATTGTGGAAGTGAGCCACCAAGAACAGGCTGTTATGCAGGATAAAGTCAGCCGCCGGGATAGCCAGCATCACACCCGTCATACCACCAATGACAAACGTGATCATGAAACCAATCGTCCACAACATAGGCACCTCAAAGCGCACCTGCCCTTTGTAGATCGTAAACAGCCAGTTAAAAATCTTCGCCCCAGTTGGTATGGAAATAATCATGGTCATAATGCCAAAAAAGGCATTGACATCTGCACCAGAGCCCATCGTAAAGAAATGGTGCAGCCACACAAGCATGGACAAAATCAGAATAATCATCGTGGCATAAACCATCGACGTGTATCCGAAGAGGCGCTTACGCGTCAAGGCTGGGACAATCTCCGAGAACAAGCCGAAAGCAGGCAGCACAAGCACGTAAACCTCAGGGTGACCAAAAATCCACACCAAGTTCACCATCATCATTGGATTACCACCAAGCTGATTAGTGAAGAAGGCTGTTCCCAGATAGCGATCCATCGTCAGCAGAATATAGGCCGCCGTCAACACGGGATAGATCATCAAAATCAGAATATTGGCCGCAAAGCTGGTCCAAACAAAAATAGGCATACGCATCCAGGTCATACCCGGGGCGCGCATACGGATAATTGTTACAACAATATTAATTGCACCCAGCGTCGTACCCACCCCAGCCAGGTTCAATGACCACAGGTAATAATCCATACCTGTACCAGGGCTGTAATCAATCCCGGAATGGGGAGGATATGCCAACCACCCTGTTTGCGCATACTCACCGACAAACAAAGAGATCATGGTCAGCACAGCACCAGCCGTTGTCAGCCAAAAACCCAAATTATTCAAAAACGGGAAGGCCACATCGCGCGCACCAATTTGCAGAGGCACAAGATAGTTGAAGAAACCCACCAAGATAGGCGTAGCCACAAAGAAAATCATAATCACAGCGTGCACTGTGAAAATCTGATCATAATGGTGAGGGTTGAGATAACCTTCACTCCCCCCCGAAGCCATAGCTTGGTGAATTCGCATCATCAAGGCATCAGCAAAACCACGCAACAGCATGATAATGCCCAAGATGATATACATGATGCCTATTTTTTTATGATCTATGGAAGTAAACCATTCCTTCCACAGATACCCCCACAATTTATATTTTGTGAGCACAGCCAACACCACCAGGCCAAGCAAGACCACACCCACGAAAGTGGCCATGATCACAGGCTCTTGCAGCATTGGGAATGTATGGTGATCCATCGTGATCCGCCCAAAGAGCGGATGCACATCTTCATTAAATATTGCGGCAGCCATTGTTATCCTAACTTTCTGACAGAATCACTCAGAGAACGGGAGAAGTTGCAGCATCGAGACTGACTTTATCCAGTCGAACCTTTCCGGAAGCCGAGCGCACAGCGCCAGCAGCCAAATCGGCATCGATCGTATCCGTCGTACAAATAAAGGCACCCGGGATAATGTCAGAGAATTCAGCCAAGTCGAGTTGAGTCCGGGTAGTCCAGCGACTGTCATAGCGCAAACGCTTAAAGTTTGCCCGCGCTTGCGCCTCATCCTCCACACCACCAGCCAAATCGATAGCCATCATCTCGTCTGCACACATCATGCCCGGCATCACGCACATATTCAGCACGGCGGCATACAAACCCTCTTCAACAGCACCATAGTGACGAATACCAAAGTATTTGATAAAGCCACGCTCATCCGCCTGGTTACGCACATCCAACGCAATGTACTCAGCACGATCAAGCACCTTGGATGAGCTACGCACTTTAGCTACCCACTCATCAAAACCAGCATTGGTTACGCTATGGAAGTTAAAGTACATTTGACTAAAACCATGCCCGGTGTAGTTAGAAGAAAAACCCTTATACACCCCTTCTTTATTCATAACCGCATGCAGTTGCGTCTGCATACCCGGCATAGCGTAAATCTGCCCCGACAAGGCAGGAATAAAAAACGAATTCATTGTCGAGGCCGAGGTAATCTTGAAATGAATAGGGCGATTCACCGGCGCCACCACTTCATTAATAGTCGCAATACCCTGCTCAGGGTACACAAACAGCCATTTCCAATCCAGCGACGCCACCTCAATCACCAGTGGCTTAGTCTCCACAACAGCAGGATTGGTCTCGCGCCCCGGATCAATCACCTTGGTGGTAACACGCTTGACCCAACCCAACTCCTCATCCATGCCAGCAATCTTGGTATTGGTATCGATGCGAACCAATGGGCGATAGGGGTCGAGCAAATGTGTCGAACCCCAAGTCACTGTTGCCAGCACAATAATGATGCAGATAGGGACACCCCAGATCACCACTTCCAATTTATTGGAGTGATAGAACTCGGCGTCATAGTTAGCTGAAGATCCACCACGGCGATACTTCCAGCTAAAAAATAAAATAAGGAAAATCACCGGCACGATGACCAGCAGCATCAACCAGACGGAAAACATCATCAGGTTGCTTTGCTGCTTGGCCATATAGCCGGACGGATTGATCAGCGTCCAGTCGCAGCCCGCCAACAGGGTGGAGGCCAGCAGTGCCGCTGCAAGGAGGGCTAACTTCTTCATACGTACCTCTTGGAAAACACTCCAATATCACAGAAACGACACCTGCACAGAGGACATCCCCCCGGCAGAGCCCCACCCTCTAACCGTTGCCAATTGCAACAAGCTAAAGGAACGGGAAATTGTACCCTTTTACAGTATGGTCATTGAACTTCTCCCAGTCTTTACTTTCAGTTGTATTCAAAGACTTGGCAGACACACTACGCACCACCTCAAAAGCGATTGGCCCCAAGCAAGTTAAGATTCGCATCCCGTAATGCCACCAGCAATGCACGACCGTCAGGCGCCACTTTGAACTCCCCCCAACGCGCTTTTTCATACTGTTGGGCAGTCCCCTCCTGAAAGAAAAAAGCATTCGGCCCCAAACGCGCACCCCATCGGCCTGGGCGAATGCGCACGGACACCACACGAGGCGAAGATACCGCTTGAGCCGAAAGCCGGGCATCCGCCCCACCCCCTGCCCATGACGCGCGGTTTTGCGCATCCAGATGGAGATAAGCAAAACGTGGGCGCTCTTGCAACACGCTTTGGCCAGAAGGCTCCAAATGGGTTTCCAACGCATAACGCAAAGCCATGTAATCGCCTTGCATCAGCGAGCGCGGATCTACGGGCGCCAATTCCAGCAACACGGTTTGCCCCTGCCGTAAAACACGCTCGAATTGCCAGATCGACCAAACCGCCGCCGCCAGCACCAGCAAACAAGCGGCGGCAAGCGCCCAACGTACACCTACAGCACGATTTTTCATCGCATCGTCCTTTCTCAGCACTTCTTACGGTCTCCAGAAACCCACATTGCGCGGTCTGCTCAACCCCGTCACCAACGCCGTGATCGCTCCAGCGGCCATCAAACTCACAGACTTATGCAACAAGCTGACATCCATGGCGTAGTAATAAACGCCCACCAGCGCGATGCACACCAGCAGCGCCACATCCAGCCACACGCGCTGCCTGCGTTCAAACAGCACCAGCGCCAATGCCAGCGCCATCAGGAAAAATGGCATGCTCCAAGCTAGACCACTTAAGGCGATGGCAACCACCATCCACCCGTGCCATGTCTGCTGGCGATGGCGGTACAACGCGCCCAGACACCCAAGCCAAAGCAACGCAGCGCACGCAGGCATGAGCCATTGCGCCCGGGAGCCATCCTCTAGCGGAGAGAAAAACTGCGGCACGCCTACAGCCAGCAGCAGCGCCACAAACGTACTGGCATGCCAAAAAGCGTTCCACCACGTCTGCGCCCTCGCTACAT
Source organism: Allofranklinella schreckenbergeri (assembly GCF_003703475.1). Taxonomy (GTDB): domain Bacteria; phylum Pseudomonadota; class Gammaproteobacteria; order Burkholderiales; family Burkholderiaceae_C; genus Lampropedia; species Lampropedia schreckenbergeri. The sequence goes on from NZ_RDQM01000008.1 coordinate 150,450, forward strand.
AAAAGCAGAGCCAGCCCGCAAAGCTGACGGCAAACACCATCAGCAGCATCCAGCGCAATTCAACGTCGTAATCGACGAGCAAAGCCAGCAAAAAACACACCCATGCAGCCACCAAGCACAACACTCGGTGCGTCTGCGGGCTGCGCGCCAAACTGCATACAAACGCCACCGCAGCCGCAAAAAAGCACATCACAGACCACGACCCCACCCTATCCGCAAAACCCAGGCTCAGCCACAGCTGCCCCACCACGGAAAAGGCAAAGCCCAGTTGGCGGATAAAAACCCCCTCCTCTCGCTGGCGCATCAGTTTGATGCCTATGGCAATCACCCCTATCCCCGCCAATGAGAAAGGGAGTTGGAGCATTTGGGGCATTAGCCCCGCCAATCCACCAATCCCCAACACTGCGGCCAACCAGGCAGAAAAAGCCATCAAAGCATTCAACCACCAGGGCGATGCGGCCTCTTGGGGCACTTCGGGCGGCGCACTCACCATCGCCACAGCGCATTGCGCACGCTTTTCCCGCCAAACCGCCAACGCATGGCGCAACCCCACACCAGAAACCAGCAAAACCCACACCGCAATCAACAGCGGCTCATTAGACCAATCGCCTAGACGCGGTATGCCCAACGCCATCACGCTGACATACACCGCCGCCAGTACCACGCTGTCTTTATATTGATAGGCCCACCACGCGCACAGCAAGGCGAAAACCACATAAAGCACCTCATAGCTGCCCCTCTCAAACATCGCTGCACCGCAGAGGCACGCCAGCGCCGCCATACAAAGCAGCGTGCGCAACCAGCTCAGAGGATGCATCAACAGGTATTGCCGCCCCAGATGCAACACGGCCAACATGGCGGCATAAAACACCCCCAGCCATGCAAAAGGCTCTGCCCCCACTGCGCCAAACAGCCCCAAAAACAGCGACCAGCGTCCAAACTCCAGCCAGACCCAACGAAACAAAGCCTGACCAGCCACCAACAGCCACAGCAGCCACAGCTCCCGCGTGCGCCCGATCAGCACCACAGGCAATATCAGCGCAGCCCACGCGGCAAACAACTGCCAAATATCAGCGCCTGTCTGGTAAATCTGCCCAATCAGGGCCAGCAGCGCTCCCGTACAAATACACACCAGTAACGCCCCGGCGCGCCACGGCACGGAATGCGGGCGGGTACACAAAGTCAAGACCGTGGCCCCGCATACGGCACTGGCTCCAATGCCCAGCCGCGAAAAGCGATCCAACGCGTCCCAGTTGTAGGCCACAAAAAAAACCACCCCACTGCCCATCAACAGCGCAGCGGCAAACATCCCCAGGGTAGATAAAAACGCCTGCCAGTGCGCGGCCGGGCGCACGGACGGCACGGAGCCAGTACAGCCGGGGGCATCCTGACCATGTTTTTCAGTGCAGGTGCGCATGATTTCTCCCAATTGCCTATCTTGAACAGCAGCACAGCATAACGCTTGCCCCCTTTTGCCCGCGAAGCGCTGCTTCAGGTATCGCCAAACAATTCCGGCAGTACACTCTCAACAAGAATCTCTCTCAAGGATGCTCCATGCCCACTGCGCCCCTTACCGCATCTGCTCCTGCCTGCATCTTCCGCGCCCAGGGACTGGGTAAGGTTTACCGCATGGGCGATGTCGAAGTCCACGCGCTACGCGGCATTGATCTGGAGCTTTACGAAGGCGAATTCGTCGTCATGCTCGGCCCCTCGGGCAGTGGCAAATCGACGTTGTTGAACATCCTCGGCGGGCTGGACGTACCCAGCAGCGGACAAGTCTGGTACCACGGCCAGGATCTCAGCCATGCCAGCGATGCAGAGCTCACCCGCTTTCGGCGCGACAACGTCGGCTTTGTCTTTCAGTTCTACAACCTTATCCCCAGCCTGACGGCGCGGGAAAACGTCGCCATCGTCACCGAAATCGCCCCTGACCCCATGCCGCCTGCCGATGCGCTGGCGCTGGTGGGCCTGGGTGATCGCCTGGACCACTTCCCCGCCCAGCTCTCCGGCGGCGAACAACAACGCGTAGCCATCGCGCGCGCCATTGCCAAACGGCCCGTGGTCATGCTGTGTGACGAGCCCACCGGCGCGCTGGACTCAGGCACCGGCGTGCGTGTGCTGGAAGCGCTGGAGCGCGTCAACGCCGATATGGGCACCACCACCATCATCATCACCCACAACGCCGACATCGCCCGCATGGCCCAGCGCGTGCTGTGGATGCAAGACGGGCAAATCGTGCGCGAACAGCGCAACGCCCAACCCATCCATGCACGCGAGCTGCAATGGTGACGCGCACCTTCATAGATGACGTGAGCCTGCCCCCATGCTGAACGCCCTGCACCGCAAAGCCCTGCGCGACCTTTGGCTGATCCGCGGCCAGGCCCTGGCCATTGCGCTGGTCATCGCGGCAGGCATCGCCATGCTGGTCATGTCGCAAGCCACGCTGGATTCGCTCAGCCATACACGCGCGCAGCTCTACCAGCAGCAGCGCTTCTCGCACCTGTGGGCGCATATCACGCGCGCGCCCCTTTCCGTGGCGCAGCAACTGGGCGAAATCCCCGGCGTGGTCGAAGTCGAGCCACGCATCGTTGCCAACGCCAAAATCCAGGTCCCCGGCTTTGGCGAGCCGGTGCTGGCGCTGATGCAATCCCTGCCCGACGATGCCCACCCACGGCAAAACCTGCTGTACCTGCGCGCCGGCCGCATGATGGCCCCGGGCGCGCAAGACGAGATCCTCATCAGCGACGGCTTTGCCCAGGCGCACCAACTCACCCCGGGTGCAAAGCTGCGCATCACCATCGGCGGGCGCGCGCAGTGGTTCAAGATCGCCGGCATCGCCACCTCTGCCGAGCACCTCAACCAAATCGCGCACGGCGCCCTGTTCCCCGACTACAAGCGCTACGCCATCGTCTGGGCGCCACGGCACGCCCTGGCCGCCGCCATGGATATGGAAGGCGCTTTCAACCAGGCCGTTTTCCGCCTCGGCCCCGGCGCCCACGAGCAAGACGTCATCGACGCGGTCAACCGCACCCTCGCCCGCTACGGCGGCCTGGGCGCCATGGGCCGCATGGAGCAGCTCTCCTACCGCTTCCTGCATGAGGAGCTGCGCCAGCTCTCCACCATGGCGCGGATCTTTCCCGCCATCTTCCTGGCCGTGGCCGCCTTTTTGCTCAACGTCGTCTTCAAGCGCCTCATCGGCATGCAGCGCGACCAAATCGCCATCCTCAAAGCCTTTGGCTACTCCACCTGGCAAGTCGCGCTGCATTACGCCCTCATCGTCAGCCTCATTTGCCTGCTAGGCATCGTGCTGGGCGTTTTATTTGGCATTTGGCTGGGTATCCACCTCTCGGCGCTGTACCAGGAAAACTTCCGCTTCCCCTACCTGGCCTTCTCCCTCAACACCCGCGTCGTGCTCACCGGCGCGGCCATTAGCCTCATCGCGGCGCTGGCAGGCACGGGCCACGCCGTTTTTGGCGCTGCGGCCGAGCCTGTGGCCCAGGCCATGCGCCCGCTGGCGCCCGAGCGCTACCGCCGCACCTGGATGGAGCGCCTGGGCCTGACGCGCTGGCTATCCCAGCCCACGCGCATGGTGCTGCGCCAAATTGAGCGCCGCCCCATCAAAGCCCTGCTCACCATCCTTGGCCTGGCCGTCGCCAGCGGCATCGTCATGATGTCCAAATTCCAGGTCAACTCCATCAACCACATCCTCGCGCTGGAATTTCGCCTGGCGCGGCAGTACGACATCTCCGTCAACTTCACCGAAGCACGCCCGCTGCGCGCCCTTGACGAGCTGCGCGCCATCCCCGGCGTGTACCAGGCCGAAGGCATGCGCATGGTGGCTGTGCGCATCCGCCAAGCGCAGCGCGAAGTGCTCACCAGCATCGAAGGGCTGCCCGCTGGCGGTCTGCTGCGCCGCCCCGTGGACGAGAAGCTGCGCCCGCTGGAGATACCCGCCTCCGGCCTGGTGCTGGGCAGCTACCTGGCGCAAAAACTCGGCGTGGGCCTGGGCGATTGGGTCGAAGTCGAAGTCCTCGAAGGCCGCCAGCCGCGCCTGCGCCTGCCCGTGGTGCGGCTGGTCAACGAGCTGCTGGGCATGAACGCCTATATGGAGCTGGACGCCCTCAACCGCGCCCTGGGCGAAGGCGAGCGCATCAGCGGTGCCTTCCTCACCATCGATACCCGCGCCGAAAACGCCGTGCTGTACACGCTCGATGGCCGTCCGCTGGTGCGCGGCGCGCAATCGCACCGCGAAGCCCTGCGCAACTACCGCAAAAGCATTGGCGAATTCACCGGCCTGTTCACCATGATGGCCGTGCTCATGGGGGTGATCGTCAACTTCGGCGTCGTTTACAACTCCGCACGCATGTCCCTCTCCGAGCGCAGCCGCGAGCTGGCCAGTCTGCGCGTGCTGGGCTTTTCCAAAGGCGAGGTCAGCTACATCCTCATCGGCGAGCTGGTCTTGCTCGTCATCGCCGCCCTCCCCCTGGGCGTGGCCGCAGGCTACGCGCTCACCCTCTTCATCACCCAAAGCATGCAGTCAGAGCTGTTCCGCATCCCGCTGGTGATGAGCGCCGCCACCTACGCCTTTCCATCGCTGGTCACCGTCATCAGCGCCGCCCTCTCCGCCCTGGCCGTGAACTGGCGCGTGCGCCGGCTCGACCTCATCGGCGTGCTCAAAACGCGTGAATAGCCCCATGCAAACAGCCCTAGCATTACAAATCAAAGGAAATTTCAAAAATCGATTTAGGCAACATGCAAATCAAATTTTGAAACCATAAACATCCTATTGAATTATAAAAGCCGTTACCGAAGAGACCTCCGCCATGACCCGACGCAAGTTCCCGACAAGCAAAATCCTCACCACCGTGCTGGGCCTGGGCGCCGCATTCGCCTTGGTTTTCTTCACCCTGCGCGAAGACGCCCAACTCGTCACCACCGCCAAAGCCGTGCAAGCGCCGCTGGAAGTCACCTTCACCGAAGAAGGCAAAACCCGCCTCAAGCAGCGCTACCTCATCGCCGCCCCCGTCTCCGGCACCCTGCGGCGCATCGCCTTGCAGCCAGGCGAGCGCGTGCGCGCGGGCGATGCCCTGGCGTACATCGAACCGGCCAGCGCCGCCTTGCTGGATGTGCGCTCGCGCAGCCAGGCCCAAGCCCAGGTGCGCGCCGCCCAGGCCGCCCTGACCGCCGCCCAACAACACACCGCCGCCGCCCAGGCCGCCCAGCGCCTGGCCCGCGCCGACCTCGACCGCCTCACCCCGCTGCAAGCCGCAGGCGCGGCCTCGCGCGAGCAGCTTGACCAGGCCCGCACCCGCGCCGACACCACCCGCGCCAACCTGGCCGCCGCCCGCGCCGAAGAACGCAGCGCGCAAGAGCGCATCCGCATCGCCCAGGCGCAACTGCTGGAAGGGCAAAACCCAACCCCAGCCACCAACGCCCAACCCCGCGCCCTGCCCATCACCGCCCCCGCCGACGGCCTCGTGCTGCGCCGCCTGCGCGAAAGCGCCGCCCCCGTCGCCGCAGGCGAAACCCTGCTGGAAATCGGCGACCCCGCCGAGCTGGAAATCGAAGTCGAAGTCCTCTCCGCCGACGCCGTGCGCCTGACCCCCGGCATGCCCGCGCGCATCCTGCGCTGGGGCGGCCCTCACACCCTGCACGCGCGCGTGCGCAGCATTGAGCCAGGCGGCTTCACCAAAGTCTCCGCCCTGGGCGTGCAAGAGCAGCGCACCCGCGTCATCCTCGACTTCGACAGCCCCCGCAGCCAATGGGCCGCGCTGGGCGACGCCTACCGCGTGGACGTGGAATTCATCACCCACCAACTGCCCAGCGCCCTGCAAGTGCCCGGCAGCGCCCTCTTTCGCACCCCCGGCGCAGGGCGCGCCAGCGCCGAAGGCGATGCGGGCGGCTGGAGCGTCTATCGCGTGGACGGCCCCCAATCGCGCGAACCCCGCGCCCGCGCCACCCCCGTGCAAATCGGCCTGCGCTCGGACACCAGCGTCCAAATCACCCAGGGCCTGGGCGAAGGCGAGCTCGTCATCCTCCAGCCCGACGACCAAATCGCCGAAGGCACCCGCCTCACCATCACCGGCCAGGACTGAGCGCCACGCCATTACATTTACACAACAAAGTAAAAATCACTTGAACACCAACATGCCGAAAAAAGGCAATTTTATTTCCTTTTGAAATATAAAATGCCCTCATCAGACGCACACTGGATGCGCCTGGCGCTGCAAGAGGCCCAACGCGCAGCCGATATGGGCGAAGTCCCCGTCGGCGCCGTGCTCGTGCAAGACGGGCAACTGCTGGCGCGCAACCACAACCGCACACGCCAACTGGGCGACCCCACCGCCCACGCCGAAATGCTCGTGCTGCGCGAAGCCGCCGCGCGGCTGGGCCAGCACCGCCTGGGCGGCTGCACCCTCTACATCACCCTGGAGCCTTGCGCCATGTGCAGCGGCGCCATCTTCCAGGCCCGGCTGGCCCGCATCGTCTATGCCGCCAGCGAACCCAAAACCGGCGCAGCAGGCTCCGTCATCGACCTGTTCGCCATGCCCCAGCTCAACCACCACACGCAGGTGGAGCGCGGCCTGCTCGCCGAAGCCGCCAGCGCCCAACTCGCCCAATTCTTCCAGCACCGCCGCCAGCAACAGCACCAGCAGCGCCGCCAAGCCCCCACGCTGCGCCTGCGTGAAGACGCTCTGCGCACCCCCGAAGCCTGCTTCGCCCACAGCCCCGCCGCAGGCCATTACTTCGCCAGCAGCGACGGCTGGCGCGTGCACTACCAGCAAACCCGGCCTGCATCGCCCCCATCATCTCCCGCGCCTGCCCCCACCTTCTTGCTGCTGCACCCCCTCTGGCACTGGAGCGCGTGGTGGCAGCCCCTGCTGCCCACCCTGGCCCAACAAGGCTGCCACGCCCTCGCCCCCGATCTCCCCGGCTGGGGCCGCAGCGACAAACCCAAGAAAACCGACTGGCACACCCTGCCCCAGCACGCCCGCATCCTGGCCGAACTGCTGGCCGAATGGTTGGCCGACTCGCTCGCAGCGCCCAACGCAGCGGATGGCGCCCCAAACAGCGCCTCCAACAACGCCTCCAACAACGCCTCCAATACGCACCCCATCATCCTCGTCACCGAGCGCAGCGCCCTGCCGCTGGCCCACCATCTGGCCCATCACCTAGCCCACACCCCAACCCAGACTGAATCGCCAGCGCCTACCGCACGCGCTCCGCAGCCTGTATCGCTGCGCCCGGCCATCACCGCCATCGCCGTACTGGCGCCTGTTCATGATCCCAGCGCGAGCGGGCCAGCCGCGCTTGGCAATGGGCGGCAAGACGCCACCGTGGACACCTCTTGCCGCCATAGCCCCAGCCATGACGAGGCTTGGCCACACCGCGCAAAAATCGCAAGCAAGCGCTTGGACAGCCCCGCGCTGCAGCCCTGGCCCGCCAACCCCGCCTTGGCAAACCACAAACGCTGGAGCCTGCGGCAACATTGGCAAACTTGGTGCACCCAGCACGCGCCTGCGCCAGCCGCGCTGGAACTGGCCTGCGCCCCCTACCCCGATGCTGGCCACGCCCGCGCCTGGTTTGCCCAAGCCCTGGCCCCAGCATCCGCCAATCCCGCTGCGCACAACCACTTCGCCGACAATCCCCCAACCCTGCACGCCCTGCCCATCGCCACCCGCCCGCCCGAGCCACCCACTGCGGCCGACGCCCAAGCCCTGGCCAGCGCGTTGCGGCAGCTCCACTCCCCATAAGGGCATCGCCCCCCAGCGCCATGAACCTATCGATGGACTACTTCCTAGCCGCAGCCTGGGTGCTGTACCTGCTGGTGCTCACCATCTGGGTTGTGCTGCAAAAACGCGCTCCCGAGGCCACCATCGGCTGGATCCTCATGCTCGCCTTCGTGCCCTTTGCCGGTTTTCTCATCTTCTACTTCCTCGGCCCCAAACGCCTGCGCAAACAGCAACGCAAGCGCCTGCGCCACCACGCCAAAATCGCCAGCCACGACGACTTGCAAGCCCTCAAACAACGCGCGCACCACAACCCCGGCATGTTTCGCCAACTGGTGCAAATGGGCGCGGCCACCACCGGCATGTACCCCTGCAGCGCCCAGGCCGTCGATCTGCTGCCCAGCGGGGCCGACACCTTCGAGGCCATCCTCGAAGCCGTGGCCCAGGCCCAAAACCACATCCATCTGGAGTACTACATCTACGAGCCGGACCAGACCGGCACCCGGCTGCGCGACGCCCTGATTGAAAAAGCGCGCCAAGGCGTGCAAGTGCGCCTGCTGGTGGACGCCCTCGGCTCCGCACGGCTGCGGCGCTGCTTCATCCAGCCCATGCTCGATGCAGGCATCGCCTTCGCCCGCTTTCACGACACCCGCCTGGGCCGGCGCTGGCGGCCCATGACCAACTACCGCACCCACCGCAAAATCGTCGTCTGCGATGGCCGCATCGCCTTCACCGGCGGCGTCAACATCACCGATGAAGAAGACCTGCGCATCCGCCCCGACGCCTACCACGACGTGCACGTGCGCCTCGTCGGCGCCCCCGCCTTCTGGCTGCAAGTCGTCTTTCTGGAAGACTGGGCCTACGCCACCGGCACCCTGCCCGGCGACTGCCTCAACGGCTACCTGCCCATCAGCGAAACCGGCCCCCACAACGTGCAGATCTGGACCTCCGGCCCCGACAACCCCCACGAGCCCATCCACCGCAGCTACGTCAAAGCCATCTCCGAAGCGCGCCAGCGCGTGCTGCTCACCACCCCCTACTTCGTGCCCACCGAAGCGGCCATGATGGCCCTCACCAGCGCTGCGCTGGGCGGCGTGGACGTCCACGTGCTGGTGCCCCAGCGCTCGGATTCGCTGCTCGTCACCCTGGCGGCACGCTCGTACTTTGACGAACTCATCGCCGCTGGCGTTCACATCTGGGAATACAGCGACCGCATGCTGCACTCCAAAACCCTGGTGGTAGACGACGACTACAGTTTCATCGGCACCGCCAACTTCGACGTGCGCAGCTTTCGCCTCAACTACGAAGTCGGCGTCGCCGTCTTTGGCCCCCAATTCAACCAGGCCCTGGCCCAGCAGTTCGAGCGCGACCTGAAAAACGCCCGCGCCGTCCCCACCCTGCGACGCCTCCCCTTTCCCCAGCGCTTGGCCGAAGCCGCCACCCGCGTGCTCTCGCCCATGCTGTAAAACCCGCCATCAAAATCGCCGCACATAGCGCAAGCTGCCTCGAACGCCACACCACCAGCGCTAACCACCAGCATCAGTGGCGATCTACGCCCCCAAACACCATCCTGCGTGACAGAAAACAACCGTCAAGACCCATAATTTACAGATCAATAGAATATGAAACCACCCCTTTATGGCAATTTGTTATTGGCTTGAATTTTCCTGATGATTTGCAATATAAAAAAACAGCGCCCGCAGGCGCTGTTTTTTTATATCGCATGCCCCAGCGCTGTTGGCGCTGAGGCCAAGCCGAGCATCAACGCTGGCGTTTGCGCTGGCGGCGCAAGCCCGCAGCGCCCAGCAAGGCCGCCAAGGCGCCCAGGCCCAGCCC
>NZ_RDQM01000009.1 GCF_003703475.1 Allofranklinella schreckenbergeri
ATCAGATAAGGGGCGACAAAGCTCCATTCTTCATCGCTGACATCACTGGGGTAAGGCTTGCGAGACATGCTGGCACTGTATCCAAGCTCAGCACCACCTCTCGGAAAAGTGCATAACACGCTCTAGGGCCATATTCCAAGGGGTACAACCGATTTCGGTTCCAATGCCGCCATGCTTCGATTCCGCTGGCGCCGCCCTTTTCCTGCCGCCCTGTTTTACCCCCTTGCCCGACAGCTCTGGCTGCCCATTGCCAGTCGACTCGCTTGGGCCTGGATCAGCGCATTACTGGCTTGCACGCAAGCCGCGTACGCATCTTCTCCGGCGCACGGGCAGGCCGCCGACGCCACCCCGGTACGCATTGGCGTGCTGGCGTTTCTGGGTGAAGACGCCGCCCGCCACGAATGGGGGCCACTGGCCGATTACCTCAACCAGGCGCTCCCCCAGGCCCGTTTCACCATGCAGTACCTGGGGTTGGGGGCGTTGCGCCAGGCGGTGGAGCAGGGGCAGGTGGATTTCGTGCTGACCAACCCCGGCCAATATGTGGAGCTGGAGGTGGCCTTTGGCGTCAGCCGCATCGTCACCCTCGCACACGGGCGCACCCCCACTTCCCACCAAGGGGTGGCCGCCACCGTGGTTGCGGCGCGCGAGCGCACCGATCTGGAACGGCTGGAGGACCTGCGCGGCCAAACGCTGGCGGCCATCTCCTCCGAGGGCTTTGGCGGCTACCAAATCATTTGGCGCGAGCTGGATGGGCTAGGCATCGATCCCCAACGGGATTTGCGCATGCAATTTGTCGGCTACCCCATGCAGCAGGTGCTGCGCGCCATCGACTTGCGCCAGGCCGATGCGGGCATCGTACGCGCCTGCTTGCTGGAAACCGTGCCCAACTGGCGCCAGCACTACAAGGTGGTGGCCGGGCAGTTCGAGCCTGCGCTGGGCTGCGCCGTCTCCTCGCCGCTGTACCCCAACTGGCCCCTGGCCAGCCTGCGCCACACCTCCAGCGAGCTGGCGCGCGCGGTCGCCATCGCATTGCTGAAGATGGATCCGCAGCGGCACGGCCTGGGCTGGACGGTGCCGGCCGACTACCAATCCATTCACGACGTCTTCCGCCAACTGCGCATCGGCTCTTACGACTACCTGCGCGCCACCAGCTTGCAGCACACCATCCAGGCCTATTGGCCTTACGTGCTGTTTTGCCTGCTGGCGCTGCTGTGCTGGGCGGCCTATACCCTGCGGGTGGAATATCTGGTGCGCAAACGCACCGCCGCGCTGGAGCAGGCCTTGTTCGAACGCGAAGCGTTGCAACAGCGCATGCGCGCACACCAGGAGCAGGTGGATCACCTCTCGCGCCTGTCCGTGCTGGGCGAGCTTTCCAGCACGCTGGCGCACGAACTCAACCAACCGCTGGCGGGGGTGAGCAACTACGCACAAAGCCTGCTGCGCCGCCTGGACAACGGCCGCCTCAACGACGAAGCCGTGCGCGAAGCCTCCACCCAGATCGTCACCCTCTCGCACACCGCAGCGGGCATCCTCAAGCGCATCAAAGGCTTTGTGCGCAAACGCCCCAGCACGCGCGAAGATTGCGACCCCGCCGCCCTGGTGCGCGATGCCATCGCCCTCTTCAAAGGCATGCAACTGCACCCGCCGCAAATGGAAGTCGGCGGCGCGCTTGCCCCGCACACGCGCGTCAAGGTCGATCCGCTGCAAATCCAGCAAATCCTGCTCAACTTCTTCAAAAACGCGCAAGACGCCATGCAAGCCCAATCCCCCGATACGGCGCGCATCCACATTCAGTTGGACGAGCAAGACGGCTGGCTCTGGATTCACGTGCGCGACTGGGGCGCAGGCATGAGCGACGCGCAAATGCAGCGCCTTTTCGAATCGTTTTACACCACCAAGGCAGACGGCCTGGGCCTGGGCCTGTCGATCTGCAAAAGCATTGCCGAAGCCCATGGCGGGCAACTGCAAGCCACGCGCCCAAGCAGCGGCCCAGGCATGGTCTTTTCACTGAGTTTGCCCACTGTATGAACCCTAGCGAACAACCCACGATTTACCTGGTGGACGACGACGCGGCCTTTCGCCGCTCCGTGGTCTTTCTGCTCGATTCCGTAGGCTGGCAGGTGCAGCAATACGACAGCGCACAAGCCTTTTTGCTGGCCCACGCGCAGCAGCCCGCCGACATCGGCTGCCTGCTGCTGGATATCCGCATGCCCGTCATGAGCGGGCTGGCCTTGCAGCAGCACCTCATCACCCGCGGCTGGGCCGTGCCCATCGTGTTCATGACCGGGCACGGCGACATCGAAATGGCCGTGCAAGCCATGAAAGCGGGCGCGCACGACTTTCTGGAAAAACCCTTTAAAGACCAGGTACTGCTCGACGCCGTGGACAGCGCCGTCGAGCACATGCGCGCCACCCGGCAAACCCACAAGCGCAAAAGCGGCGCGCAGGCGCTGCTGGAGCGCCTCTCGCCGCGCGAGCGCGAAGTGGCGCGCCTCATCGCCCAGGGCCACCCCAACAAAGCCGTGGCCCGCATGCTGGAGATCAGCGAGAAAACCGTGCACGTACACCGCCAACACGTGCTGGAGAAAACCGAAACCGCCAACGCCGCCGAACTCACCCGCCTGATCTTGCTGGCCGACGAGAATGGGCTGGACTAGATTTCACCAATCAAAAGAAATTTGACATCAATAAAATCATGCCATAACAAGGATATTTTCCATCCTATTGATTGGTAAAAATGCCGCATCAAGCCTGTGGCTGCAAAAACGCATCCACATCAAAACGCCCCTGCACGCGCGCCAGCTCCTCGTGCAGGTGCACGGCGTAAGAGTCGGTCATGCCCGAAACCATGTCCGTGAGCAACAGGCATTCGCGGTAGCGCAGCGGCAGCTTTGCATCCTCTGGCGAGGGGTTTTCAAAAATGCGGCGGTAGTTTTCCGACATGCGCTCATACACATAGCGCGTGAACGGATGGCGGCGGCGTGAGGCGGGGTGGGCCGCCTCCTCACGATCGACGATGGCAGCCCAGAACATGCCCATCAAATCGCCGATGACGTTAAAGCCTTGCAGCTCCACCGCCAGCACCGAACGGTGGTTGTACGCATGGGCGATGGAAAAGCGCTTGAGCGCGGCGCACAACTGGCGCGCCTCGCTCAGCTCCAGCAAAGGCTTGGGCTGCGTGCCCTCGCACAGCGCGCGCTCGTGCGCCACAAAAGCGGCGGTGACGGCGCGCACCATCGCGCCAATGGCAAAAATCCGAAAGCGCTGCATGGAGATGTCATTGAGCTCGGCGGGCGAGAGTCGATGGCGCGCGCTTTGCTGGCTTTGGTGCTGCTGGTGTTTGTGCAGGCTGTGCGCCACCACGCGCGCCGTCACGGCGTCGTCCGCAGCCTGCACGTTGAGGAAGTTCATCAGGTCGGAGAACGACGCCAGCCCTTTTTTCACCGCATCTTCGGCGTCAAGCACGACGTAGGCGATGTCGTCGCACGCCTCCATCAGATAGGCCAGCGCGTGGCGGCGGCCTGCGCCCAGGCCGGTGGCGCGCCAGACTTGCTCGGCGGCAGCCTGTTCGGCAGCAAAAAAGCCGTGTTTTTTGCGCGCCGCGCAACTGCCGTCCGCCTGATGCGAGGCGGTGGGGTATTTCATCAGCGCGGCCAGGCTGGCGTAGGTCAGATCCAGCCCGAAGTCGTCGTCGATCAGTTGCAAGCGCGCCACGAGCCGAAACGCCTGGGCATTGCCCTCAAAGCGCAGAAAGTCCTGCCGGTGCTGGGCATCGTCCAGCCCGTGCAGCACGGCGCGCTGGTGGGTGTGGAACCAGTGCTGCATGGCGTCCTCGCCCTGGTGGCCAAAGGGCGGGTTGCCCAGATCGTGGGCCAGGCCGACGGTGGCCAGCAGCGCGGGGATGTTGCGCTGGGCATTGGGCACATCCGCCGCAATGCGGTGGTGAAAGACGAGCGCGGTGCCGATGCTGCGGCCAAGGTTGGAAACTTCGTGCGAGTGCGTCAGCCGCGTGCGCACGCTGTCGTTGCGGTCCAGCGGAAAAACCTGGGTTTTGTCGGCCAGACGGCGCACGGGGGTGGAAAAGAGGATGCGGTCGTAATCGCGCTCGATTTCGGTGCGGGTTTCGTCGGCGGAGGCTGGCGGCTGCGCTGGCAACGGTTCCTGCCGTTGCGGTTGCAGGTTGTCTTTCTTGCGGCGGCCTTCAGCCAGGAGGGTGGCCCAGGTGGTCATTGGCGGTGTCTCCCAAGGGGCGGGTTTCAACCCCGCGCTGCCAGCGCGGCCAGCAGCTTGGCGTGGATGCCGCCAAAGCTGCCGTTGCTCATGCACACGATGTGGTCGCCCGCGCGGGCGTTGGCGGCAATGGCGCGCACGAGGGCGTCGATATCGCTGTGGGTGTGCGCCCGCTCGCCCAGCGGGGCCAGGGCCGCGGCCACGTCCCAACCCAGTTGGGGGTTGTAGGCCCAGACTTGATCGGCCTCTTGCAAGGCGGCGGGCAGTTGCGCGGCCATGGCGCCGAGCTTCATGGTGTTGCTGCGCGGCTCGAAGACGGCGATGACGCGCTCATGCGCCGGCAGGCGGCGGCGCAGCCCTTGCAAGGTGGTGGCGATGGCGGTGGGGTGGTGGGCGAAGTCGTCGTACACCGCCACGCCGCCGGCCACACCGCGCAGCTCCATGCGGCGGCGCACGTTTTTGAAGCGGCCCAGCGCGCGCGCGGCATCGGCGGGGCGAATGCCCGCGTGCTCGGCGGCGGCGATGGCGGCCAGGGCGTTGAGCTGGTTGTGGCGGCCGCCCAAATCCCAGCGCACTTCGCCCACGGGGGCGTCGCCATAGAGCACCTGGAAGCGCTGGTCGCTGCCGCTGGCGCTGTAGGCGCCGGGCGCGGCGATGCCGAAATGGCGCAGCTCGCTCCACACACCCTGCTCCAGCACGCGGGCGAGGTTGGCGTCCGCCCCGTTGGCGATGATGCGCCCGCGCCCGGGCACGGTGCGGATGAGGTGGTTGAACTGCCGCTCAATGGCGGCGAGGTTGTCGAAGATGTCGGCGTGGTCGAACTCCAGGTTGCCCAGCACCAACGTGCGCGGGCGGTAGTGCACGAACTTGCTGCGTTTGTCGAAAAAGGCGGTGTCGTACTCATCGGCCTCGATGACGAAGTAACTGCTGCGCTCACGCTGCACGGCGCGGCCCAGGCGCGCCGAGTGCGGGAAGTTTTGCGCCACGCCACCGATGAGAAAGCCGGGGTTGGCGCCGCAGTCCTCCAATATCCAGGCCAGCATGGCGCTGGTGGTGGTTTTGCCATGCGTGCCGGCCACGGCCAGCACGTGGCGGCCCTGCAGCACGTGCTCGGCCAGCCACTGCGGCCCGCTGGTGTAGGGCAGGCCCTGGTCGAGAATGGCCTCCATCAGCGGGTAGCGCGGCGCGCCATCGGCGGTGCGCGCACGGCTGACGACGTTGCCGATGACGTACATATCCGCGCCCAGCGCCGTCTGGTCGGCGCCATAGCCCTCAATGGGGGCGATGCCCAGCGCCTGGAGCTGCTCGCTCATCGGGGGGTAAACCTGGGCGTCGCAGCCGGTGACGGTGTGGCCCTGGGCTTTGGCCAGCGCGGCTACGCCTGCCATGAAGGTGCCGCAAATACCAAGAATGTGGATGTGCATGGGGTGGGATGCAGGAGGGGGAGGGGAAAACAAAGAGCGTTGCGATGGCGGGGGCAGTGGCTGGGCGGCGGCAAGCCTGTTCAAAGGCGATTGGCGCTTGCAGAGGGGCTGCCATTGCCATGCCTGCTTTGCTTTACTGTCATTTATTACAAATCAAAAAGAAATAAAATACCCTTATTTCGGCAATTTAACATTCAAACTATATTTACTTTGATTGAAACATTGCCGCGCAGGCTTGCCAGGCTGTTCAGGCGCTCAACAAGCCGCCTTGGACGTCAGGGCCGGGGAGGTAAATGCTGGGATCCACCGTAACCGCCGCTGCCGGATAGCGTCGCCCGGCCAGGTAGTCTTGCACGCAGCGCAGCACGACGGGCGAGCGGTGGCGCTCGCGGCTGGCTTGCAATTGCTCCAGGCTCAGCCACAGCGTGCGCACGATGCCGGTATCGAGCGCCTGCTCGGGGAAGTGCCGCCCGAGCTGGCCGCAAAAGGTAAAGCGCAGATAGGTCAAATCCTCACCCGCACCGCTGGGGCAAAAGCGGTTGAGGTAAATGCCCACCAGCTCCATCGGGGCGAAGTCGTAGGCCGTCTCCTCCCGCACTTCGCGTCGGCAGGCATCGAGCAAACCCTCGCCGGGGTCAAGATGGCCCGCAGGCGTATTCAGGCGCAAGCCATCGCGCGTGTCTTCTTCCACCAGCAAAAACCGCCCTTGCTGCTCAATCACAGCGGCCACGGTGACGTTGGGTTTCCATCTTGAGGACATGGCATCGGCGCAAAATTGAAAACGCGAAGTGTAGAGCGTGTTCCCACCCGCTCGGCGCGCTCCGAACGGGATGGCTTATTTACAAATCATGGAAAAATTGATGCCTTTACCATCATGCCTAAATATGTGATTTTTATTTCCAATGATATGGAAAACAAGATGTTGCGCGACAAGCCTCTCAGCCCCATCAACGCTTTGGTACGATCCTGCGCCTGGTCGCTGCCAGCTCGCTAAACCGACTCTTGCCCTCCCCCCTTGCTTCCTTGTCTTGCCATGCGTTTTTTTCTGGTTTTCATCGCGCTGGTCGCCATCCTGTTCGGGCTGAACATGCTTCAGGTGGTGCAGCAAAACGTGGTACTGCCTTGGACGGCTTTGCTGGCGCAGATTTGCGCCTGGCTGGTCACCACGTTCGACCACACCGTCATGGCCTCGGGCAAGGTGCTGTGGGATCCAGCCACGGGCCTGGGCGTCTCCATCGAGCCTGGCTGCAACGGCGTGGAAGCCTGCCTGCTGCTGTTCTCCGCCGTGCTGGCCTACCCCTCAAGCTGGAGCGCCAAGTTCTGGGGCATGACGCTGGGGTTTGTGGCCATCCAGATCGTCAATATCGCCCGCGTCATCAGCCTGTTTTACCTGCAACTGTGGGACAAGGCCGTGTTCGACTTCGCCCATGAATACCTCTGGCAAGCGCTGATCATGCTGGATGTGTTCATCGTCTGGCTGCTGTGGGTGCGCCGCGTCAGCCTCGGCGCGCCCAGCGATGCCAACGACGATGCAGCCCTGCCGCCCCCGCCTGCCGCCCATGCCTGATTGGGCTTGTTGACCTGTTCGCCGCCGCCCATGTCCAACTCCCCTACCGCCACCGTCTTGTTCGACAAACGGCAGGTGCGCCTGCCCGTCTTCGCCCTCACCGTCTTTCTGTGGCTGGCGGTGCTCATCCCCGCCTGGGTGTACGTCAAACCCTGGACCTCCTGGCCCGTCAGCGCCATCGCCGCCGTGGCGCTGGAATCGGGCGCCTCCGGCTGGGTGCGCGAGGCCCACACCCAGCCCTATCCCCATCATCTGGAAGTCAACTCCCGCATCGACTTCCCGGTGCCCAACTCCGGCGGCCAGCGCGCTGAACTCTCGCTGGAGGCCGACCCCGCCCGCTACGCCTACGGCCTGCCCATCTTTCTGGCCTTGCTGCTGGCCGCACGCCAAAAACGCCTGCTGCTAAAGGCCCTGGCGGGCTATGCCCTGCTGCTGCCATTCCAGGCCTTCACGCTGGTGTTTTTCATCTTGCAGGAGATCATCGTCGCCGCCCAGTTGGACCTGGGCCACTTGCGCATCAGCGCCTGGCAGATCGAAGGCATTGTGTACGGCTTTCAATTGGGCACGCTGATCGTGCCCACGCTGGTGCCCGTTCTGATCTGGCTGTGGCTGGACAAGCAGTTCTTCCTCACCGTCGTCGCCCGCACCATCTTGCCGCCAGGCGCGCGGCGCACGCGCTGAGCAGCGCATGAACTGTGCTACATTGCCGCCCCATGTTTGCAACCCACGCTTACTTTTTCTGGTTTGACATCTCTGTCCTTGGCGGATGAGAGGGATCGACCTGCAAGCGCATAGCAAACCAGCCCCCCATACCTGAACCGCCGAGGCCCCCAAGCCCGGCGGTTTTTGTTTGGCCTTTTGTTTTCTTTCTCACCCAGCCAACCCCACTGCCATGCCCTACCTTGACCCCGTGGAAAAAACCAGCCAGACCGACAACCAGCGCATTCAGGAGATCAACGTGCTGCCGCCTCCCGATCACTTGATCCGCTTCTTCCCCATCAAAGGCACACGCACCGAGCGCCTGGTGAGCCAGACGCGCGAACGCATCCGCGCCATGCTGCGCGGGCAGGACGACCGCCTGCTGGTCATCATTGGCCCATGCAGCATTCACGATCCCGCCGCCGCGCTCGAATACGCCCGCAAACTCGTCCAAGTGCGCGAGCAATACGCCGATACGCTGGAAATCGTCATGCGCGTGTACTTTGAAAAACCGCGCACCACCGTGGGCTGGAAGGGCCTGATCAACGACCCGTACCTGGACGGCAGCTTTCGCATCGATGAGGGCTTGCGCATCGCCCGCCAACTGCTCATCGAGATCAACCGCCTGGGCATGCCCGCTGCCAGCGAGTTTCTCGATGTGATCTCGCCGCAATACATCGGCGATCTCATCAGTTGGGGCGCCATCGGCGCGCGCACGACGGAAAGCCAGGTGCACCGCGAGCTGGCCTCGGGCCTGTCCTCGCCCATTGGCTTCAAAAACGGCACGGACGGCAACATCCGCATCGCCACCGACGCCATCCTTTCCGCCAGCCGCTCGCACCACTTCCTCTCCGTGCACAAAACGGGGCAAGTCGCCATCGTCGTGACCGAGGGCAATGAGGATTGCCACGTGATTTTGCGCGGCGGCAAAACCCCCAACTACGACGCGCAACACGTGCAGGCCGCATGCGATGAAATGGCCAAGTCCGGCCTGCATGTGCCCGTGATGATCGATTGCTCGCACGCCAACAGCCTCAAAGACCACACGCGCCAAAAAGCCGTGGCGCAAGACGTGGCGGCGCAAATCGCGGGCGGCTCGCGCCACATCTTCGGCCTGATGATCGAGGGCCACCTCAAGCCCGGCGCGCAGAAGTTCACCCCCGGCCAGGATGATCCGCGCCAGCTCGAATACGGCAAAAGCATCACCGACGCCTGCGTGGACTGGGAAGAATCGCAGGAAATCCTGGCTTTGCTGGCCCAAGCGGTGCAAAAACGGCGCGGCAGCGCTTGACAAGCCCCGAGTTTGTCAAAATAATGTCTCCTCCTTGGCAACGGGTAACGGTTGAAGCCGATTTTTACAAGTTCCACTTGGAACCTGTAAGCAAAGGCCCAGTCGGATGCCAGTCGCCAAGACTTGGTTGGTATTTCCAGCTACGAGGCTTTCGGGCTTGCCCGGTTGACGATTCCCTAGGTGCTTCTCCTCCCTCACTCTCTAATTTCACCTTGGGTAGCCTCGTAGCTCTTTTCTTTTTGGGCCGTCGGCGCCAGAGGGCGCGCCGCGTTGCGACACTTCCCCTTCCCCTTCAATGATCGGCCAGCCAATCGCGCCGGATCAGGAATTTCTCCGTCAACTCCGCCTCGCGCGAGCCAGGCTCGAATTGCTTTTGGTAGGCCCAGCAGGCATGCGGCGGCATGGATAGCAAGATCGATTCCGTGCGCCCGCCCGATTGCAGGCCAAAGTGCGTGCCGCGATCGAACACCAGGTTGAACTCCACATACCGCCCGCGCCGGTAGCGCTGGAACTGCTGCTCGCGCTCGCCCCAGGGCTGGGCCTGGCGGCGCTGCACGATGGGCAAATAGGCTTGCAGGAAGTGCTCGCCCACCGATTGGATGAGCGCGAAGCCGCCCTCAAAGCCCAGCTCCGAAACATCGTCGAAAAAGATGCCGCCGATGCCGCGTTGCTCGCCACGGTGTTTGAGGTAGAAGTATTCGTCGCACCAGGCTTTGTAGCGCGGGTATTTGTCGGCGCCAAAGGGCTGCACGCTGGCCTGGCAGACGCGGTGAAAGTGCTGCGCGTCTTCCTCGTAGCCGTAATAGGGCGTCAAATCCATGCCGCCGCCAAACCAGCTCACGGGCGCCGCGTCTGCCGGGCGGGCGGTGAGCATGCGCACGTTCATGTGCACGGTGGGCACGTAGGGGTTGCGCGGGTGAAAGACCAGCGACACACCCAGCGCCTCGAACGGCGCGGCGGCCAACTCGGGGCGTTTTTGCGTGGCCGAGGGCGGCAGGCTGGCGCCGCGCACATGCGAAAAGCCGATGCCGGCGCGCTCGAACACCTGGCCGTCTTCGATGATGCAGGTGATGCCATCGCCTTGCAGCGGCTCGCCCGCTGCCTTTTGCCACGGCTCGCGCACAAATTGCACGGCGCTGCCCGCTTGCACTTCCAGCGCTTGCAAGGCGTCAACGATGCGGGTTTGCAATTCCATCAGCCAGGGGCGCACCTGGGCGCTCGGCGTCGTTTCAGTGGGGGTCATATCCAGCAGTCCCAAAGTCCAAAGGTGCAAATGTTCAACAGTCAGAAAAATCCGGCGATCGCAACGCGATGCTGCGTTGCTAAAAAACCGAAACCACGCCCCAGGCGTGGTTTCGGAAGTCTCAAGCCCATCTGCTTGATTTACAAATCAAAATAAAACCTATCTTATTTATACCATGCCAAAATAAGTTGATTTTGTTTCTTTTTGATTTGTAAAATATCTGCGCAGCGGCCCTGCCACGCATCAATGGTGCGATGGTTCCTTGCTCATCAGGCTGGCTACGGTGGCCACGACCATGGATGCCACGATCACGCCCAGCGAAGCCCAGGTGGATATCTCCGGCGCCCACTCGATGGGCTGGCCGCCGTTGATGAAGGGCAGCTCGTTGACGTGCATGGCGTGCAGCACCAGCTTGGCGCCGATGAAGGCCAGGATGAAGGCGATGCCGTAGTGCAGGTATTTGAGGCGATCGAGCAGGCCGCCGAGCAGGAAGTACAACTGGCGCAGGCCCATGAGGGCGAAGATATTGGCCGTAAAGACGATGAACGGGCTTTGCGTGATGCCGAAGATGGCGGGGATGGAGTCGATGGCGAAGATCAAATCCGTAAAGCCCAGGGCGATGAAGACCATCAGCATGGGCGTCCACATCTTGCGCCCGTCCACCACGGTGCGCACTTTGGCGCCGTCGTAGTCGGGGGCGATGGCCATGTGCTTGCGGGCAAAGCGCACCACGGCAGGCTCCAGGTCTTCCTCCTGCTCATCACCGCCGGGGAAGGCTTGCTTGTAGGCGGTGTAAACCAGAAACGCGCCAAAGAGGTAGAACACCCAACTGAAGTTCTGGATCAACGCCGCGCCCAGCAAGATGAAGATGCCGCGCAGCACCAGCGCCAGGATGATGCCCACCATCAGCACTTCCTGCTGGTATTGGCGCGGCACTTTGAACTGCGCCAGCAGCAGCACGAATACGAACAAGTTGTCGATGGAGAGCGAATACTCCGTCAGCCAGCCAGCGACGAATTGGCCCGCATATTCGCGGCCCGTGAAGAACCACATCAGGCCCGCAAACACCAGCGCCAAGCCGACGTAAAACGTCACCCACAGCGAGGCTTCGCGCATGGAGGGGATGTGGGGCCGCTTGAGGATGAGCAACAAGTCGGCAACCAGGATCAGCGTCAGCACGACCAGCGAGCCGACTTCAAATTCAACAGGCAGAGCAAATTCCATAAGCAATGGGGGGAGAAAGGGAGGGGGTTCGGGTAAATGGCTCGAAAGTCTCTCCCCTGCTCAGAGCGGCCTGGCCGCGCGCCCGGGCAGCGCGACGCCCGGAGCCTGCGCGAGCCTCTCCCCAAAAAAGAGGGCTTGCGCCGCTCGTACTGACGGGCGCCACATTTGGCGTTCAGCGCGCTCGGTCAAGGCGCTGCGCCGCAGGGATACTCCCCTTCGAAATGTGAGGCGCGCATTAAACCATAGAGCGTGTTGCGCGCTCCCCAGGCGCAGCGGGTGGGGCAAAGGCCAAGCTCAAGCCTTCGTCTGCGCCTCTGGCTCGCCTGGGGCCTCTGGCGGATGGAACAGTGCGATGGCCCCGTTGCTATCCAGGCTGTAGAGCTGCGCGGAGATGGGGTAAGGAAAGTGCGCACACACCGTGCGCACGCGCTGCTGCATCGCCGCCAGCGCGTGGGCGTCTTGCGCGCCGCACAACAGCAGCACGTGCCGCGCGGGCACGGCCAACACGGGCGGGCCTTGCAGGGCTGGCTGGTAGGCGTCGAGGATGTCGCGCAAAAACAGAATCAGGCTGGATTCATAGACCTGATCCAACTCGAAGTAAAACAGCCCCGGCGCATCCTCGTAGGGGTGCAGGCGCGTGCGATCGTCCGCGCTGGCGTAGGCCGAAAAGTTCTCCAGCGCCAGTTGGCAAACGGCATCCTCATCGGCCAGGCCCCATTGGTCCCATTGGGCGCACTGGCTGCGGTGCAGGAGGGCGAGGGCATCGGGCTGATCGAGCACGAACGTCAAGGCCAGATCCCCAGCCAGCGGGAACACGATGGGGCCGTCCTGCCCTTGCGGGCTTTGGCCATCGGGCCAGAGCGCATGCAGATTGCGAATCACGGGAAAGATGTGCTCGGCGCTGGGGGTGCGGTGATAGTCCAGGCGCTCCACCTGGGCCGGAATAGCGGCCAGCAACACCTCCAACCGCTCAGGGGCTTGCTGGTACTGCGCAAAAGCGCCTTGCGGCGAGATGCCTACCTGGGTGCCGTCCTCCAACGCAAAGCACACCAGCGTCCGCTGGCAATCATCGGCCCAGCGCACATGCACCGCTCTCGCCAGCTTGGCCTGGCACGCCTGGGCGCAGCGCTCGGTAAACGTGCGCCAATCCAGCAGCGTCGGTTCCGCCGAAGCGGCGGCGGGCTGAATCATTTTCTTGAACCACGACATGGCCTTGCGCCTCCTGATGGGGTTGATAGGGGAGTTGACTTGAGAGCGTTCAATACAATTTCCACTCACGCAGCCTCGCCGCCGCGCGCTTTCGGAACAGCCCCCATGTCCCAGATTCTGCTTTACGCCTTCATCTACCTTTTTGCAGCCGTGGCAGCGGTCTTGATTTCCAGGCGCTTTGGCCTTGGCTCGGTGCTGGGCTATCTGGTGGCGGGCATCATCATCGGGCCGGTTCTGGGCCTGGTGGGCAAGGAGCTGGAAACCATCCAGCAAGTGGCCGAGTTTGGCGTGGTCATGATGCTGTTTCTGGTGGGCCTGGAGCTGGCGCCCAACAAGCTGTGGCAGTTGCGGCATAAATTACTGGGCCTGGGCGGGCTGCAAGTGGGGCTGACCGCCGCCCTGATTGCCGCCGCAGCCATGCTGCTGGGGCAGAGCTGGCAAATTGGCGTGGCAGCCGGTTGCATTCTGGCGCTGTCCTCCACCGCCATCGTGCTGCAAACCCTGGGGGAGAAGGGCTTGCTCTCCAGCCAAGGGGGGCAATCGGGCTTCATGGTGCTGCTGTTTCAGGACGTGGCTGCTATCCCCATGCTGGCACTGTTGCCGCTGCTGGGGGCCGCAGGCGCTGCGGCCAAGGCCGAAGGGGTCGATCACTCCATCAACTTGCTCGCGGGCGAGCCGGTGTGGCTTCAGGCCATCGCCACTGCGCTGATGCTGCTCACCATCGTGTTCGGGGTGCGCCGCATCGTGCCGCCGATGTTTCACCACATTGGCCGCACGCATTTGCGCGAGATGTTCACCATCTTCACCTTGATGCTGGTGGTCGGGATTGCCGAGTTGATGTCGGTCATCGGCCTGTCGCCCGCGCTGGGTACCTTCATTGCCGGCGTGGCCCTGGCCGAAAGCGCGTACCGACACGAACTGGAAAGCTATCTGGAGCCCTTCAAGGGCCTGCTGCTGGGGCTGTTTTTCATCACCGTAGGCGCGGGCATCAACTTCCGGCTTCTGGGCGCAGAGTTTTGGCCCATCCTGGGCCTTACCGCTGGCTTGATCGTGCTGAAAATGCTGGTGCTGTACGTGCTGGGACGGGCCTTCAAGCTCTCTGGCCCGGCCAATAAGCTGTTCGTTTTCAGCCTGGCCCAGGCAGGCGAGTTCGGCTTTGTGCTGCTGTCCATCAGCGAGCAAAGCCATTTGCTGCCGCCGCTGATCGCCGACCGCATGCTGCTGGTGATTGCCTTGTCGATGGTTGCCACGCCCTTGCTGTTTGTCATGCACGACAAACTGGCCGCCCGCGTCAAAGAGGAGGAGGCGCAAGAGCGCCCCCACGACGACATCGCCGCCAGCAAACCCATTATCTTGCTCGGGCATGGCCGATTCGGCGTGCAAATCAACAGCATGCTGGCCGCCTGCGGCTTCCAATCGACGGTGATCGACTACCACGCCGAAACCGTGGAAGGGTTGACCAAATTCGGCCTGAAAACCTATTACGGCGATGCCAATCGCCCGGAGCTGCTGGCCTCGGCCGGCCTGCAAGACGCCAAACTGCTCATCGTGGCCATCGACGACCAGCACCGCGCCCTGGAGATCATCCAGTTCGTGCGGCGGCACTACCCCAAGCTGCCCATCATTGCCCGCGCCTACGACCAGCGCAACGGCTACGAACTGCACCGCGCTGGCGCCGATCACGTCATCCGCGAAACCTTCGACGCCGCCATGCGCAGCGCCCGCCTGGCTTTGGAGGCCCTGGGCATCGCGCCGGAAAAAGCGCGCGAGCTGGCCGAGCTATACACCCGCCGCAGCGACCACCGCATGCACGTGCTGGCCGACATGCACGACCCCGACTTGCCCGCCTACGCCAACGAAAAACTCACGGCGCGCCTGCGCGAAATGGAGGCGGAAACCGCCACGCTGATGCAGCAGGTGCTGCGCGCCTCCCCCTCCGAAGCGCCCGCGCCGCCTGAACCACCTGAACCACCCGCACCGCCCGCAGAGGCAGATTCCATCGAAGATCCGCCAGCAACCGGCCACGCCCGCGCCGCCCGAGCCGCAAAACGGCTTGGGCTGAGCGAGGCATCCCCCTTGGCACACCAGATGGGTCAGCGCCGTGCGCCCTACACTCCCCCGCCTCGCATACCCCAAAAAATCTGAAAGGACTCCATGCGCGCCGACCAACTCCTCAGCGCCGACCCCGTCGATTGGCCCGTAGCCCCGGGCTGGATGGCCGCCACAGACCAGTTTTTCGGCAGCCCCACGGGTCAGCGGCTGTTGCAATTTCTCCAGCAACGCCTGGATGCGGGCGCAAGCATCTTCCCGCCCCAGCCGCTGCGTGCGCTGGAGCTGACCGCGCCACAGGACGTGCGCATCGTCATCCTCGGCCAGGACCCCTACCACGGCCGCGGCCAGGCCGAGGGGCTGGCCTTCTCCGTCGCGCCGGGCGTGCCGCTGCCGCCTTCGCTGCGCAATATTTTTGAAGAGATGCAACGCGATTTGGGCGCTGCGCCCCCGGCGTTTCCCCAGCCTGGCGGCAGCCTGGTTGGCTGGGCGCAAAACGGCGTGCTGCTGCTCAACACCTGCCTGACGGTGGAAGAAGGCCAGGCCGCCAGCCATGCCGGCAAGGGCTGGGAGGCGCTGACCGATGCCCTTATCGCCCAGGTAGCGCAAGGTCCGCGGCCAGTGGTCTTCATGCTCTGGGGGGCGCATGCGCAATCCAAGCAGGCCCTGATCCCGCCCGATCGCGGCCATCTGGTGCTGCTGGCCAACCACCCCTCGCCGCTGTCGGCACGGCGCGGGCCGCGGCCTTTTATCGGCTGCGGCCATTTCAGCGCGGCCAAAGCCTTTCGCGCCCAGCAGGGGCTGTAAGCCTGTTTAGAGCGTGTGATGCACTTTTCGCCCCCCGCAAGAGCGCCCCGGCGGGTGCAGAGCAAGGCGCCCTGCCCGCCATCCACAACAACCGTGCACAAACTTGTGGATAAGTCGTGGGTGGCCGTGGGATGGCCCTATGGGGACAGGTGGCTTGCTGCTTTTTTAGGCAGATTTTTAAATTTACATTTCAAAAATCATTAATATTTGATATTTTTCAATACAGACTTGCCTAAACAGGTTTTTTGCTTTTCTTTTTGATTGGTAATTTTCCTGTACTGCGCGGCGCCTTGGCATCGCTCAGCCGCTGCACGCCGGGGCCTTGCAGTGCGCTGCGCCCGCCGCTTTGGGGGGTGACTTCGATTTGGGTGGCGATGCGGTCTTTGAGCGCGGCGACGTGGGAGATGACGCCAATGAGCTTGCCGCTGCGTTGCAGGGTGCCCAGGGCGTCGAGGGCGACGTCCAGCGTTTGTTCATCCAGCGTGCCAAAGCCTTCGTCGAGAAACAGCGAGTCCACGCGCACGTTGCGGCTGGCCATGTGCGAAAGGCCCAGCGCCAGCGCCAGGCTGACGAGAAAGCTCTCGCCGCCAGAGAGGTTTTTGGTGGTGCGGATTTCGCCGCCCTGGTAGTGGTCCATGACGTTGAGCGCCAGCGGCTGCGCCGTATCGCGCACCAGCAGGTAGCGGTCGGTCATTCTTTGCAATTGCACGTTGGCGTGGGCGATGACGGCCTCAAAGCCCAAACCTTGCACGAAGTTGCGGTACTTCTTGCCATCGGCCGAGCCGATGAGCTGGTGCAGCAGCGCCCAACGCTGGCATTGGCGCTGCTGGCGCTGGATGTGGGCGAGCTGGGCGGCGTGGCGCTGGCGCAGGCGGGAGTCGTCGTCCAGACGCTGCTGGAGCGCGCCTTGGGCCTGGGCCAGCTTGGCTTGCGCATCGCTGCGCTGCTGCTGGAGGGCGCGCAGGATTTCCAGCGCGGCGGCCCATTGCGGCGCATCCCACGGCAAGGGCGCAGGCGCTGGCACCGCGGTGCGAGGGGAGATCGCATCGCCCAGATCCGCTTGCCCACTGTCCGCCTGAACGCCCGGATCTTCTGCGCCCAAGGGCGTTGTTTCGGCCTGCGCTGGCTGGGCGCAGGCGTTGGCGGCTTGCTGCCATTGGGCGTACACGGGGTTGGGCTGGCTTTGCAGCGCGGCCAGTTGCGCGGCGGTGTCACGCTGCTGCTGCTCCCACAGGGCCTGGCGCTGGGCCAGGGCTTGGGCTTGCTGGCCCAAATGGTGGCGTTCGTGCTCGGGCAGGCAGGCGGCGTGCCACTCGGCCTCGCTGGCAAAGCCTTGGGCGTGCAGGCGCTGGGCCAATGCGGTTTCGCCGTCCTGCAAGCGCGGGGCGCGTTCGGCCAGGGCTTGGGCGAGGTCTTGCTGGCGCTGGTGCAGTTGCTCCAGAGCTTGCTGGGCTGCCTGCCAATCTTGGCGGGCGGCGGCGCTGGCGGCTTCGGTCTGTTGCATCCGGGCGAGCAGGGCCGCTTCGCAGGCGTCCGCGGCTTGGCCCTCGAGCAGGCGCTGGCGCTCGTCCACGAGGGTTTGCCAGCTTTGGCGGGCGGTGGTTTCTTCGGCAGCGTGGCGGGCGGTTTGCGCTTGCAAATGGGCCAGTTCCTGCTGGTGCAGGGCCAGGCGCTGGGCGCTGTCCTGCAGCTGCTGGCGGGCGTCAGCGGCTTGTTGCTCCTGCCGCTGGCGCTGGGCGTGGCGCTGGCCGAGCTGGGCCAGCAGGGGCTGGGGCGCTTGCACGTCGGCCAGTTGGGCCTTGGGGGCGAAGCGGCGCACCTGCTCCAGCAAGGTTTGGCTTTGCTGTTGCCAATGGGCGTCGGGGGCCTGGGCGGCTTCTTGCAAGGCGTGCAGGCGGGCCTGGGCTTGGCTGTGCTGTTGGGCCTGGGTGAGGGCGTCGCGCTCGGCTTGATGGGCGGCGGCAAGGGCGGCGTCCAGCTCGGCGCGCAAGGGGGCGAGAGCGGCTTGCAGGGTGTCGGCCTGGGCCAGGCGCTCGCTGCATTGGCGCAGGTGTTGGGCCTGCCGATCCTGGGCTTGCGCCAGCCAATCGGCCAGGGTGGCGCTGGGGCCGAGCGGCTCGGGCGGGAGGGAGTCCGGCAGCGCCTGGGCGAACAGGGCTTCCCACTGCGTTTGGGCGGCCTGGAGGGCTTGTTGCTGGCTTTGGATTTGGGCGCGGGCGTGGGCGTCTGCTTCGCTCAGGCGGGCTTCTTCCAACTGGGCCTGGGTGGCTTGTTCGCGCCAGTGCTCCAGTTGCTGGCGGGCCTGGTCGATGGCTTGCCGGGTGCCTTCGGGGGCGATGTCGGGGCGGTGCGCGGCGTAGGGGTGCTGCTCGGCGCCGCACAGGGGGCAGGGCTGGCCGGGGCTGAGGGTGTGGCGCAGTTCTTCCAGGTTCTGGATGTGCAGCTCCAATTGCCATTGGCGCTCGCGTTGTTCGAGCGCGGCCTTTTGGGTTTGGGTGTGCAGCGCGGCCAGCTCGCGGGCGTGGCGGGCGCTGGTCAGGGCGGTTTGCAGGTGTTGGCGCTGGGTTTGGGCCTCGGCGTGGGCCTGCTCGGCGGCCAGCCAGGTTTGGTGCAGGGCGATGGCCTCACGCCAGGCATCGGCGTGGCGTTGGGCGGTGGTCAGGTCGGCGCGCCAGTCGGCCAGCGGGCGGTGGTGCAGCCATTGGGCCAAGGCGGCTTGTTGCTGCGTCCATTGCGTTTGCAGTTGCTGGGCGTGGGCTTGCTGGGCGGCGGCTTGTTGCTGGCTGGCCTGAAGGGTCTGGGCGTGTTGCTCCAGGGCGTGCCGGGCTTGCTGGATGTGCTGCTGGCGCTCTTGCGCGGCGCGCTGGGCCTGGGCGGCGTCTTGCAGGCGGGGGCGCAGTTCGGGCCAGGCGCTGATGAGGTCGGCGTCAGACTGGGTGCGCTGCAAATCGGCCTGGGCTTGGGCCAGCGCGGCCTGGGCTTGGGCGTGCTGGGTGTGCTGCTGCTCCAGCGTGGCGCGCTGGGTGTGCTCGCGCTGGGCGCTGGCTTGGGCGCTGGCGGCGGCTTCGTCCAGTGCGTGGCGTTTGTCGCGGATTTGCACGTCCAGCGCGCGGGCCTGGCGCAGCGCGGGCTGGGCCTGTTGCCATTGCTGCCGGGCGCTGTGGTGCTGGCGCTGGGCGGCGTCGGCCTGGCTTTGGGCTTGCGCCAGCGCGGCTTCGCGGGCGGGACGCTGGTGGTGCAGGCGCTCGGCGGCGGCGGCGTCGTTTTGCTGGGCCTGGCGCAGGGCGGCCAGGGCGCTGTGCTGGGCGGCCAGTTCGAGCGCGCGCAAGGCGGCGGCTAGCTGGGTTTGCCGGGGGGCGAAGGCGGCGACATCCGCATCCAGTGCGTGGCGGGTTTGGGCGAGCCGGGCTTGCCGCTCGTGCAGTTGCAGCAGGTTTTGGCCCCATTGCAGGGCGCGCTCGCCTGCGGCGCGCTGCTGCTCCAGCTCGGCGGCGGCACGGGCGTGGGCGGCGCGCTGGGCCTCCAGGGCGTGGCGCTGGGCTTCGTCCAGCGGGGCGAAGTGGTGCAACTGGGCTTGCAGTTCGGCCAGGGTGTGCTGTTCCTGGCTGTGGCGCTCGTGCACGCGCATGGAGATGTGGCTGTAGAGGGCGGTGCCGGTGAGCTGCTCCAGCAGCGGGGCGCGTTTGTCGGGCGGGGCGTTCAGAAAAGCGTCGAATGCGCCCTGCGATAGCAGCATGGCGCGGGTGAAGCGTTCGTAGTCCAGGCCGGTGAGGCGCTCGACTTCGGCGGCGACGTCGCGCACGGAGCTGGCGAGGATGCGCCCGTCGTCGGCGCTGGAGAGTTCGTGCCGGGGCGCTTGCAGCTCGCCGTCGGGTTTGCGGTGGGCGCGGCGCTGGCTCCAGTGGCAGCGCCAGCGCCCGGCAGGGGTTTCGAAGGTGACTTCGGCAAAGCATTCGCCGGTGTGGCGGGCCATGACGTCGTTGCTGCCTTTGGTGATTTTGTCCAGGCGCGGAGTTTGGCCGTACAGGGCCAGGCAGATGGCGTCCAGCAGCGTGCTTTTGCCCGCGCCGGTGGGGCCGGTGATGGCGAACAGGCCTTCGTTGATATAGGCGTCGCCGCTTAAATCCACCAGCCAGCGCCCTGCCAGGGCGTTGAGGTTTTGCAGGCGAATCTGAAGAATGCGCATGGGGGTGTGGGGTGCTTGGAGGTGGCAGGACGGCGGGATGGCCCCTTTTTCATTATTCCAATCAAAGTAAAAATGATTTCAATGCTATCATGCCGAAAAAGCATTATTTATTTTCCTTTTGATTTGTAAAACAAAGGCCATCAAGGCCCATCGCCCGCCTCCGGCATGGTGGTTTGGCGGGGCTCGGCGCGGCGTTGCACGCGCTCGACGATGGGGGCGCTCCAGGCGCCGTGGATGTGAAATTCCCGCGCGGCCGATTGGGCCAGGGGCTTGCCCAGAAAGAGCTGGGCCAGGAAGGTGCCCGCGCCCACGGCGGGGTTGATGGCGGTGGCCACGAGCGAGGCGGTCATGGCGTCCAGCTCGGGCACGACGGTGACTTTGATGTCCTGCGTCTCGCCCAGCACATCGGCCTGGCCTTCGAGCACGACACCGGCGTTGACGCCTTGCATTTGCACGTTGTTGGTGCTGGCCTTGCCTTCTTGCAGTTGCACGTCGCCGCGCACGAAGTCGAAGGCAAAGCCGTCGCTGAAGATGTCGCGAAAGTCCAGACTGAGCCGCCGGGGCAGCGCTTGCAGGCTCAAGACGCCCAGCAGGCGGGCAGCGCCGGCATCGACTTGCAGGAACTGGCCTTTTTGCATGTCCAGATGAAAGCTGCCGCCCAGCGTGGGCAGGTCGAGCTTGAAGGGCGAGCCGCGCCAGCCCAGGCGACCATGCAGCGTGCCTTTGCCCGCATGCAGCACGCCGGGCCAGCCCAGGCGCGAGAGCAGGCGGCCTGCGTCGTCCACCTCCAGGGTGAAGCGCATGTCCATGACTTTGTGGCCGTCCAGCAAGTGGGCGACGGGCTGGGCCTGGCGGGCGGCGCGCCAACTGCCCTGGGCATGCAGGCGCGCTTCGGGCACGTGCAAGGTGAGGTAGTTGATGCGCCATTCGTGCGGCAGCAGGCCGCCGGGCATGTGGTTGACGGCTTGCAAGGCGGCCTGGCCCCAGTCGCGCCCGGCAAACAGCAGGCGGTCGATCTCCAGATCGACCGTGGGCAGGCGGCGCACGCTGGCCCAGTCTGCGCTGGCGCTGCTGCTGGCCTTGGCATGGGCGGCATTGGCGTCGGGCGCGGGCGTTTGGCCAAAGTCGGCTGGCAGCTCCACGCGCGCGAATTTGCCGCGCAGCAGGCCCGTGTCGTCCAGATAGTGGGGGTGGTATTCCAGCTGGCCCTGCATTTCGGCCGCATGGATGTTGGCCACCCAGAACGGGCGTTGCGCGCCGCCGTTTTGGTAGGCCTGCACGGCCACGTCGTGCAGCGTCATCTCGCCCCATTGCAGGCGCTGGAACTGGCCGTACCACACGCTGGGAATCAGGGCGCCAAGGGCCGCAGGCCATACCGAGGGGGCCGATGAGGGGTTCGACGCCGGGGCCGCTGGGGTGGGCGGGTGAGCCTGGGGCACGCCGTCAGGGCGGGGGGTGGAGCGGGCCGAGGGGCTGCTGTGGGCGTCTGCACTGGCGGCGGCTTTTTCGGGGGCTTTTGCGGCGTCTTGCTCGGTGGGCTGGGGGGCGTTGGATGCAGCAGCGCCTGTTTGCGGGCCTTGCAGCCAGGGCAACCAGGCGGAGGCGTCCCAGCCCTCCCAGGCGATAGTGGCGCGCACATGGCCGGGCACGGGAGCGGGGGCGAAGCGGTGGGGGATGAAGCGGCTGAGACGCCGCTCGTCATCGCTGAACGCGCCAATCAGCACCGCGCCCTCGCGCACTTGCCAATCTGGCGCGGCAGGGGCGGCGGTTGTTGTCGTTTTCGCTGTTGCCTTCGCCTTGGCCTCTGGAGCGTTGGCCGTTGGCGTTGGGGGCGATGCGCTGGGCGCGCTGCGGCGCAGGCGGTAGCGCGCATACAGGCGCTCGCCCCAATCGAGCTGCACCCATTCATCGCCTTCGGCATTGGGCGGGGTATGGGTTAAGCGCAGGGGCTGGACGGCATCGGCCGCTTTGTGCAGCGGGGCAGGCAGGCGGCTACCCAAGCCCTGGGTGCTGCTGGCGAAGTCGATGAAAGCGCGCGCGCCAAGGGTGTGCACATCCAGCGTGTAATCGCTCGCGCCGTGCAGCCCGGCCAGCAGGCGATCGGCCAGCCCCTGGCCCGCGCCCAGCGCCTGGCGGGCGTAGCGCTGCACGCCTTCGGCGCTGAAGCGCCCGCGCGCCTGCACCTGCACGCGTGCGGGCGCGTCGCGCCCCTCCAGATCAGGCATGTGCACCTCCAGTTGCACGGGGCCGCCCAAGGCCTGCGCGGTGATGCCTTTGGCGGTAAAGCCTTTTTCGCTGAAGCGCACCGTGCCTTGTGCGCCGTACAGGCTGGGCATGTGCGCCTGACCGTGGATGTCGTTGCCTTGCAAGCGCACTTGGCCTGCCACGGTGTAACCCTGCTGTGTCCCAGACGGCTGGGCATCCAGAGGAATGCCCAGCGCCAGTTGCAAACCAATCTCGCCCGTGCCGCGCCAGTCGTCGAGCGCGTGGCCGGTCATGCGCGCAGCGGGCGTGGTGGCCAGCAATTGCAGTTGCGGCTGCAACGGCCCTTGCGCCGTGGCCTGCACCTGCAAATGGGCGCGGCGAAAGTCCTCGATACGGGCCTGGCTGGGGCCTATGCGCACTTGCGGGACGGCCTGCAAGCGCCCTTCGTGCACATCGATGTGCATGCCATAGCCCTCAAACAGCAGCCGGGCTTTGACATCGGCCAGATCGGGCCAGACGGCTTGGGCAGGTGTTTGGGGAGGGGCCTGGGAAGAAGCCTGGGCAGAGGCTTGCGCCTGGCCTTGCACGCCCCCTTCCTGCTCGGCCAGCAGCGCATGGGGCACGTAGCGGTAGGCGATTTGATCGGCCTCGGCCTCAATGCGAAACCGCCCCGGCGCCGCTGCGCCCGCGCTGCGCGCGCCGTCAAAGGGAAAGTCGCGCAGCAGTCCGCGCACCTCGAATGCCACCTTTTGCCCGAGCCCCTGGCGCACGCTGTCGCGCACATAGTGGCGCGCGGCTTCGGGGATGGACAAGGGCAGATAGCGCCATGTTTGGGCCGCATCGGCCCGCGTGAGTTGGGCTTGCAAATCCAGATGGCCGGGCCAGCGGCCCAGCCCTGGGTGGCGGGCCATTTCCTCCTGCGTCGCCGTGCGCCAGCGCACCGTGGCGCTGCCTTGGGCATGGGCGTTGCGCACCTGGGGCGCTTGCACTTGCACGGCGAGGTGGCCATCGGCACTGTGCTGCCATTGCACTTGCGCCCGCAGCGTTTGCACGGGGATCAGCGCCTGCTCGAACACCGTGGGCAGGTGCACCGCACCATCGTCCATGTGCAATTGGGCCTGGCCGCCGCCGTCCTGCGCCTGCACCGCGCCGCTGAGCTGGCGCACACCCAGGGGAGCGCCCGCAACAGGCCCCATGCCCCAGCCCACGCCTTCCAGCGTGGCAGTCAGCGCCCATTGCGATGGCTCAGCGCCTGCCGACGATGGCTCGCGTTGCCAGTGCCCGCGCACATCACGCAACACGCCGGTGGGTTGCCAGCGCGCCAGATGTTGCTGCACCTGGGCCAGCGCGGCCTGCCAACGTGGCGGCTCGGGCCAAGCCGGGCCGGGGCGAGCCGGGGGATGCGGGGCGGCAGGCGCACCCAGCGCGGCGAGGAAAGCCAAATCCCACTGCGGCGCGTGCAGCTCCAGGCGGCGCCAATGGCCAGGCGCGGTGGGCGTGGCCGGGCGGTAATCCAGCACGGCTGAAAGAGGGCCGCTGCGCCATTGCTGGCGGCCGCGCCGCGCCTCCAGTTGCGCCTGCGTCACCTGCCATGCCGGCCGATGCGGCTGCGGCCCGTTGGCATGCAGTTGCAGGCGCGCCTCATCCCAGGCCAGCAAGGGTTGGGCAGCCGGGCCGGGCACCTGAAGGGCATGCCAGCGTGCATCGAGATCCGCCTCGCGCACATGCTGTTGCCCGCGCGTGGCCTCCAATTGCACCTGGAGATGGGCATCCATTCGACCCTGCGGCACGGCCCCCGGCCAAGTTGCCGCCAGCGCGGGCCAATGCGCCAGGGCAGCAGCAAAACCCGCCTGCACATCGGCCCCGTGCACCTGCAAATGCACAGGGCCTTGCAGCAGCGGCCAATCGTGGGGATGGTGGCCGAGGCGCACGGCCCATTCAGCCTGCAAATCAACCTGCAAATCGGGCTGCAATTGCACCGTCCCCATGGCATGCGGTTGCAGGCGCAGCGCCAGCGTGTGGCGGCCCAGCAGCGTGCGCTCCAGGGCGAGGTCGATGGCCTCCAAAACCAGTGGCTCGGCTTGGCCGTCGGGCGGGTGCACGGTCAGGCGGCCTTGCTCCATCAGCACCTGCGGTTGATCCAGCAGCCAGTGCACGGCGGCCCACGGCAGGGCTGCGGGCGCGTCCCCGCCATCGGCCCAGCTCACCACCATGTGCGGCGCATGCAGGCGCAGCGAATCCCAGCCCAGCCGCGCCAACGATGGCAGCGACACGCCCAGCTCCACCTGCGCCACCTGCACATGCAGCGCGTCGCCTGCCTGGCCGACGTGCACGTCATGCGCTATCAATGTGGGCAGCAGGGCCCAGCCCTGCGGGGGGGATTCGGCGCGCAAAGCGCCAATGCGCACAGGCAGGCCGCTGGCGCGGCTGACGGCGCGCTCCAGCTCAGGCCGCCATTGGTCTAGCTGCGGCAACAGCCAGCCATGCAGCGCCGCCAGCGCAGCCGCTGCCAGCAGCGCCAGTGCCAGCAGTGCGCGCATGCCCCAGCGCCAGCTCCAACGCAACCGCCTGCGCCAAGGCGCAGGCCGGGGGGATGGCTCGGGGCCAGCGGAGTGCACGGCGACCCCTGCTTGATGTATCGCGCCCGCGCGGGCGGCTCAGGCCGCCACAGGCGATGCCGCTTCCAGATGGTGGGGCTTCTCTTTCACGTCGCGCATGAATTGCGGCATCAGCGAGCCGACCACCATGGCCACGATCGCCCCGGCTACGCCTGCAAGCTGTTGCGGCACCAGTTCGCCAAAGACCGCCAGTGCCGCCACCACGCCATTGACACCCCAGGTGTCGGGGTAGCTGGCGGCCAGCAGGCCCGACAGGCCCACCATGCCCCACACCAGAATGCCGAAAATCACCGACAGCACCGCCCCTTGCGTGGTGGCGCGCTGCCAGTACAGGCCGAACACCAGCGGCACAAAGGCGCCCACCAGGGGCAGTTGGTAGGCCTCGGCCACCAGTTCATAAATCGACTTGCCTTCCATGTTGATGGCATAGACCAGCACCATGACGGTAAACACCGGCACGGCAATGCGCATGGCCTTGAGGGTTTGCGCATCGCTCATGCCCGGCTTGATGTTGCGCAGGATGTTTTCCACGAAGGTGGTGGAAGGCGCCAGCAGCGTGGAGGCCGTGGTGGAGGTAATGGCCGAAAGCAGTGCGCCGAAAAATGCCACCTGCAGCAGCAGCGGCATGTGTTTGAGCACCAGCGTGGGCAGCACGTGCTGCACGTCCTTGTCGATGATGGTTTGCACATCGGGCAGGATCAGCACTGCCGCCGTGGCGATGAACATGGGCACAAAGCCGAAGACGATGTAGAAGGTGCCGCCGATGATGGGGCCGCGCGCGGCGGCATCGGCGCTGTTGGCGGCCATGACGCGCTGGAACACGTCCTGCTGCGGAATGGAGCCCAGCATCATGGTGATGAGCGAGGCAACGAAAAACAGCCAGCCACGCCCGTCGCCCCAATCGGGGAACATCTTGAATTTGCCCTCGGTGGCGGCGTAATCAATCACGCGCGCCGCGCCGCCGGCCAGATCGGCGGCGTACCAAGCCACAGCCAGCAGGCCAGCTACGATGACGATCATCTGAATGGTGTCGGTCAGCGCCACCGACCACATGCCGCCATACATGGTGTAAATCAGCACCACGACCGTGCCGATGACCATGCCCCAGAAGAAGCTGATCGAGCCTTCGGAGAGCATATTGAACACCAGCCCCAGCGCCGTGATCTGCGCCGCCACCCAGCCCAGGTAGCTGAAGATGATGATGAGCGAGCAAATCACCTCAATGCCCTTGCCAAAGCGCTGGCGGTAGTAATCGGCCAGCGTCAGCAGGGTTTTCTGGTAGAGCTTGCGGGCGAAGAACATGCCCACCAGCACCAGGCACAGGCCGGCGCCAAACGGGTCTTTCACCACGGCGGCCAGGCCACCATCGACGAACTCGGCCGACACGCCCAGCACCAGCTCCGAGCCGAACCAGGTGGCAAAGGTCACGATGGCCACCATGCTCAGCGGCAAATGGCGCCCGGCCAGGGCGTAATCGGTCGTGTTGTGGACACGGCGGGCCGCCAACAGGCCAATGGCCACGGAGACGAGCAGGTAGAGGACGATGAAGGTAATCAGCATGAAAGACCTCCTGCGGCCGCGGCATGGGAAAACGCGGGCGCTTTCTTTG
The DNA here is from genome assembly GCF_003703475.1 of Allofranklinella schreckenbergeri. Classification (GTDB taxonomy): domain Bacteria; phylum Pseudomonadota; class Gammaproteobacteria; order Burkholderiales; family Burkholderiaceae_C; genus Lampropedia; species Lampropedia schreckenbergeri. Next base: position 26,362 of record NZ_RDQM01000009.1, read on the forward strand.
GCGTTTGCGACTGCCGCCTCGCGCCGGGCCGACGGTGATGCGCAAACTCTCAGGACAAGAAAAAGCCGGAGCCTTGAAGCAAGCTGCCTTGCCCAAGGGATGCTCCGACCCACCTCACAAGAAGCGCCTATGGTCAGCCCGCCGCGCTTCTCTTGCACTGCATGCAAAGGGGCCTGTGCCATGAACCACACAGACCCCTTTTTTGCAGAGCGCGGATTATCTTTATTTTTTGTTTCCGCGCAGGCCAAAAATCATGCCAATTTCATCCGAAAAAGTACCAACGCAGGTACAGCTGTAGCGCCAGCGCACCAAACACGAATCCCAGGCCGCCCGCCACCATCAGGCGCAAGATGCGGTTGGTGCGCTTTTGCTCCTCCAGAAGCTGGCGCAGCTCAGCCTGTTCGGTGCGGCTTTGCGCCGCCAGATAGTCCTTGAGCAAGCGCGGCAGCGCCGGGAAGATTTGCGCGTAACGCGGCGCTTCGTTGCGCAGCTCGCTCCAAAAGCGTTTGGGGCCGACTTGATCGACCATCCACTGCTCCAGAAACGGCTTGGCCGTGCGCCACAAATCCAGGTCGGGGTCAAGCTGGCGGCCCAGGCCCTCGATATTGAGCAGGGTTTTTTGCAGCAGCACCAACTGGGGCTGGATCTCCACATGAAAGCGCCGCGAGGTCTGGAACAGCCGCATCAGCACAATGCCCAGCGAAATTTCCTTGAGCGGGCGGTCGAAATACGGCTCGCACACCGTGCGCACGGCCGCCTCCAGCTCGGCAATGCGCGTATCGGCGGGCACCCAGCCGCTTTCCACATGCAGCTCGGCAATGCGCTTGTAGTCACGGCGGAAAAAAGCGGTGAAGTTTTGCGCCAGGTATTCCTTGTCGAAATCGGTGAGCGTGCCCACGATGCCGAAATCCAGCGAGATATAACGCCCAAAGCTCTGCGGATCGACGCTGACCTGGATATTGCCCGGGTGCATGTCGCCGTGGAAAAAGCCATCGCGAAACACCTGGGTAAAGAAAATCGTCACGCCGTCTTGCGCCAGGCGGCGCAAATCGACCCCGCGCTGGCGCAGCTCGTCGGCCTGGCTGATGGGGATGCCCTTCATGCGCTGCATCACCATCACCTCGGTGCGGCAAAAATCCCAGAACACCTCGGGGATGAGCACCAGATCCAGCCCGTCCATGTTGCGGCGCAACTGCGCGGCATTGGCCGCCTCGCGCATCAAATCCAGCTCGTCGTGCAAATAGGTGTCGAATTCGGCCACCACCTGCTTGGGCTTGAGGCGCTTGCCATCGGCCGAGAGCTTCTCCATCCAGCCCGCGAGCATGTGCATCAGCGCCAAATCCTTTTCGATCACGGGCAGCATGCCCGGGCGCAGTACCTTGACGGCCACTTCATGCGGCTGGCCCTGGCGATCGACGATGGTGGCGAAATGCACCTGGGCGATGGAGGCGCTGGCCACCGGCTCGCGCTCGAAGGAGGTAAAGATGCTGTCGATGGGCTTGCCAAAGGCTTTCTCGATGATGGACACCGCCACCGCGCTGTCAAAGGGCGGCACGCGGTCTTGCAAATGGGCCAGTTCCTCGGCGATATCGGGCGGCAGCAAATCCCGCCGGGTGGACAGCACCTGGCCGAATTTGACGAAGATCGGCCCCAACTGCTCCAGCGCCTGGCGCAAGCGCACGCCGCGCGGCGCGCTCAGATCGCGCCCCATCGACAGCATGCGCACCAGCCAGGCAACGCCGCCCCGGTGGCGAAACTGGCTCAGCGCCATCTCGTCCAGGCCGTAGCGCCACACGACCCACAAAATGCTCCATCCGCGCAGAAATTGCTTCATGGCAGGCAATCCCGTTCTGCCGCTCAGGGCCGTGGCGCGCCGCTGCGCCCTGCGCCCTGCGCAAACTTGCGCAACTCCTGCGCCAGCCGGCTGCCGACCTGCGCCAGCTTGTGCGCAGGCACATCGCCGATGAGGCGCGCCAAATCCTCCTCCAGATCCCAGCGCACGTTGTCGATCACCCAATTGAGCGCGCTGGCCAAATCCACATCGCCCGCGATGCGAATGGGCGGGCGCTGCCCGCGCACCGCGCCTTGCAGCAGCCGGGTCACGGAAGGCTCGGCCACCTCCAGCAGCAAATCGCTGCTGCCAGTGGCTTCATCCAAATCCAGCAGCCCGGCGGGCGTGATGCGCACCTGGGCGTTGAACTGCCGCCAACTGACGTACACGCTTTTGCCCTGTTGCGGCGCCAGCCGCTGCTGCGCTTGCGGCTCCTGCTGCAACACGTGGTTGACCAGCAGCACCATGCGGCGCTGGATTTCCTGCACTAGCCAGCCAGGCAAGGCAATGCCTTGGCCCAGGCCTGAGAGCATGTTGTTCAAAAAAGGGAAAGGGGACTGTATTGACATAGCGGGCAATTGTCGTCGAAGCAGGCGCAGGGCGGCGCAAGCCGCGCCAGATCGCGCCAGATAATGCGCACCCCATGCACGCTACGACCCCTTGCTCACCCCCCTCCCCCTGGCGCATCGCCCTGGCTGGCGCCGTGGCGCTGGCTGCCGTCATGGGGCTGGGGCGTTTTGCGTTCACGCCCATGCTGGCGCTGATGGTGGAGGGCGGCCTGCTGGATTTGCACGAAGGCAGTTGGCTGGCCACGCTCAACTACATCGGCTATTTGCTCGGCGCGCTGCTGTGCATGGCGCTGCCCTGGCTGCTGCGCCGCCACGGCCAGGGCCGCGTGCGAGCGCTCAGCCCGGCGCTGATGCTGACGGCCTTGCTGACGACGGCGGCGCTGCTGGCGGCGATGGCCTGGCCAGCGCCGTGGCTGTGGCGCATCGCGCGCGCCTTGGCGGGGGTGGCCTCGGGCATTAGCTTTGTGCATACCGCCGGGTGGTGCCTGGAGCAATTGGCGCTGCGCCAAGCGCCCAAGCTGGGCGGGCTGATTTTTACCGGCCCGGGCCTGGGCATCGTGGCCTCGGGCCTGGTGGCTTCGCTGCTGGCGCGCCTGGCCTGGCCCCCTTGGGCGATTTGGGCCGCGCTGGCGGCGCTGGGCCTGGCGATGGCCGCCTGGGTGGCGCAGGTGGTGCGCCAAAGCCTGCTTTGGCCGCCCGCCCCTGCCTCGGCCGCCGCGCCCGATGCCGAATCTGCTGCCCCGCATACTCCCGATGCGCCGTGGCGCTGGGAGCATGGCTTGCTGGCAGCGGCCTATGGCCTGGCCGGTTTGGGTTACATCATCACGGCCACGTATTTGCCGGTGATTGCGCAGTTGGCCATCCCCGGCTCGCCCTGGATCGGGTTGTTCTGGCCCGTGTTTGGCGTATGCGTAGCCATCGGTGCGGCCAGCACGGGATGGATTTCGCCGCAAGCCGATCGGCGCTGGCTGCTTATGGCCTGCTATCTGGTACAGGCGCTGGGCGTGGCGCTGCCGCTGTGGTGGCCGCACAGCCTGGGCTTTGTGCTGGGCAGCGTACTGCTGGGCCTGCCCTTTACCGTCATCACCTTGTTCGGCATGCAGGAGGCGCGCCGCTTGCGGCCCGGGCAGGCCACGGCCTTCATGGGGGCGCTGACGATGCTGTACGGCCTGGGGCAGATCGCCGGGCCGCCGCTGGTGGTGCGGCTGATGGGTTGGGCGGGCGATGCCCAGCGCGGCTTTGCTCTGGCGTTGGGCGCAGCGGCGCTCAGCCTGCTGGTGGGCGCGGCGCTGTACGGCGTCATGCTGGGGCTTGAGCGCGCCAAGCGGAAAAATACATGAATTCAAATCAAAGGAAAATTTAATCAATATATAGCATGCCAAAACAAGGTAATTTTGTTTCTTTTGATTTATAATAAAAAATGCCTTACCAGACTTTTTCACCCTTTTGCACGAGCAAAACCTAGGGACAACCCTAATGGCGTTCGACGCGATTTCGGCTACCTTCGCGCGCGCTTTTGTTGCCGTATGTTTCACTCATTTCACTTTCCGGGAGTCCATCCATGATGAAGAAGACTTTGCTGAGCACCGTCGCTTTGGCCGCATTGGGCGGCTTTTCCACGGCTGCGCTGGCCGATCACGCCGTGGCCATTGCCGGGCCGATGACGGGCCAATACGCCTCGGCAGGCGACCAGATCCGCAAGGGCGCGGAAATGGCCGTGGCCGACATCAACGCGCGCGGCGGCGTGTTGGGCGAGAAGATCAAGCTGGAAGTGGGCGACGATGCCTGCGATCCCAAGCAAGCCGTCTCGGTCGCCAACACGATGGTGAACAAGAACATCGTGTTCATGCACGGCCACTGGTGCTCCAGCTCCACCATCCCCGCCTCGGATGTGTACGCCGAAGCCGGTATTCCGATGGCCACTGTCTCGACCAACCCGCAGGTGACGGCGCGCGGCCTGACCAACCTGGTGCGCATCATGGGCAGCGACGACCAGCAAGGCGTGGTCTCCGGCGGCTACATCGCCGAGCACTTCAAGGACAAGAAAGTGGCCGTGGTGGACGACAAGAGCGCCTACGGCAAGGGCCTGGCCGATGAAATGGCCAAAGCCATGAAGGCCAAGGGCAAGGAGCCGACGCTGCGCGAGTCCATCACCGCAGGCGAGAAGGACTACTCCGGCCTGGTGACCAAGCTCAAGCAAGCGGGCGTGGAAGTGATGGCCTACGGCGGCTACCACACCGAGGTGGCCTTGATCTTGCGCCAGGCGCAAGCGGCCGGGCTGAAACTGCTGGTGATGGGCAGCGACACCATGACCAACTCCGAGCTGATTACCGCTGCTGGCCCCGCTGCGGACAACGTGTTCTTCACCTTCTCGCCCGATCCGCGCAAAAACCCCCAGGCCGCGCCCGTGGTGGAGAAGTTCCGCGCCGCCAAGATCGAGCCTGAAGGCTACGTGCTGGTGGCCTACGCCGCCATGCAGTTGTTCGAGCAAGCAGCCACCGCCGCCAAGAGCACCAAGGCCGCTGCGCTGGAAAAAGCCATGCGCGAAGGCACGTTCAACACCGTCATCGGCGAGCTGTCCTTTGACGACAAGGGCAACCTCAAGGCCCCTGGCTTTGTGGTTTATCGCTGGCAAGGCGGCAAGTACGATTACGCGCAATAAGCCCTTCGGGCAAGAGCCTGCGCAAAGAACTTGCCCCAACGGTTTTTTGCACAGGCTTTGAGCTACGGCCCCGCCCTCGGGGCCGTAGGCCGTGTTACGGGCAACAGCGGCGCATGCGCGCGGCTGCCCGGCCCATCCCCCCCAGGAGTTTCCCCGTGGCTTACGCCCTTCAACAACTGATCAATGGCCTGACGCTGGGCGCCATGTACGGCCTGATCGCCATCGGCTACACGATGGTGTACGGCATCATCGGCATGATCAACTTCGCCCACGGCGATATTTTCATGATCAGCGCCTTTATCGCCGTGACGGCCTTCACGCTGCTGGCCGCCGCCGACGTCACCTCCATCCCGCTGGCGCTGACCTTTGTGCTGATCGTCTCGGTGTTCTTCACCTCCGCCTACGGCTGGGCGGTGGAGCGCACGGCCTATCGCCCCCTGCGCGGCTCCACGCGGCTGGCGCCGCTGATCTCCGCCATCGGCATGTCGATCTTTTTGCAAAACGCCGTGCAGCTCACCCAGGGCGCGCGCGTCAAGCCCATTCCGCCCGTGCTCGAAGGCGGCATCGTGCTGTGGGAAACACCCGATTTCACCGTGCAAATCGGCTGGGTGCAGTTGCTCATCATCGTCACCACCGTGGTGCTGATGCTGGCCTTTACCTGGATGATTGCACGCACGCCCTTTGGCCGCCAGCAGCGCGCCTGCGAGCAAGACCGCACCATGGCCGCGCTGCTGGGCGTGAATGTGGATCGCACCATCTCCCTGACCTTCATGCTGGGCGCTGCGCTAGCGGCCGTGGCCGGGCTGATGGTGACGGTGTATTACGGCGTGGTGGATTTCTTCATCGGCTTTCTGGCCGGCATCAAGGCCTTTACGGCGGCGGTGCTGGGCGGCATTGGCTCGCTGCCCGGGGCCATGCTGGGCGGCCTGCTCATTGGCCTGATCGAATCGTTCTGGGCCGCCTACCTGTGGGCGGAATACAAAGACGTGGCCACCTTCGGCATTTTGTGCCTGGTGCTGATGCTGCGCCCCTCGGGCCTGCTGGGCCGCCCTGAAGTGGAGAAGGTGTAATGGCTACCGTTGTTTTCGCCCGCCACGCCATGACGGCGCAAGAGCGCCTGCGCGATGCGAGCTGGATCGCCTTCGTGGCCCTGATTCTGGGCATTCCGCTCATTGGCTTTACCACGGTGGATGTGGGCGGCAAGTTGGCCGTGCAAACCCGCTTTGGCCTGCTGGCCGTGGCCGTGGCCGTGGTGTTTGCCGGGCGGCTGCTGCTGCGCTGGCTGCTGGATATGCGCGCCAACGCCCAACGCGCGCGCGCCCAGGCAGCACAGACGGCCCCAACCGCCTCATCGGCGCAAGTCGCTGCCAGCGCTCCGGCCCATGCAGGCGGGGGCGCGCGGCGCGTCATCTACTGGCTGGGCTGGCTGGCGCTGGGCCTGGCCGTGGCGCTGCCGCTGGCGTTTTCGGACAACCGCTACGTCGTCGATACCGCCACCACCGTGCTGATTTACGTCATGCTCGGCTGGGGCCTGAACGTGGTGGTGGGCCTGGCGGGCCTGCTGGATTTGGGCTATGTGGCCTTTTACGCCGTGGGCGCGTATTCGTATGCGCTGCTGTCCACCCAGTTTGGCTGGAGCTTTTGGGCCGCGCTGCCCGTCTCGGGCCTGCTGGCGGCCACCTTTGGCATTTTGCTGGGCTACCCCATCTTGCGCCTGCGCGGCGATTACCTGGCCATCGTCACGCTGGGCTTTGGCGAGATCATCCGCATCGTGCTGCTGAACTGGACGAGCTTTTCCGGCGGCCCCAACGGCATCGCCTCCATCCCCCGGCCCAGCTTTTTCGGCCTGAGCTTCGCCGCCCGCGCGCCCGAGGGGCAGCACACCTTTGCCAGCTTCTTCGGGCTGGAGTTCTCGGCCATGCACCGGCTGATTTTTCTCTACTACCTGATTCTGGCGCTGGCGCTGCTGACCCACGTTTTCATCGCGCGGCTACGCCGCCTGCCCGTGGGCCGCGCCTGGGAGGCGCTGCGCGAGGACGAAATCGCCTGCCAGGCCATGGGCATGAACACCACCAACATCAAGCTCTCGGCCTTTGCCATCGGCGCCATGCTCGGCGGCTTTGCGGGCGTGTTCTTCGCCGCGCGGCAAGGCTTTATCTCGCCCGAGAGTTTCGTGTTCACCGAGTCGGCCATCATCCTGGCCATCGTGGTGCTGGGTGGCATGGGCTCGCAAATGGGCGTGGTACTGGCGGCTACGCTGCTGGTGCTCATCCCCGAGCTGGGGCGCAATTTTTCCGAATACCGCATGCTGCTGTTTGGTCTGGCAATGGTGCTCATCATGGTGTGGAAACCCGGCGGCCTGCTGGCGCACCGCGAACCGACGCTGCGGCTGCACAAGGAGGGCGCACGATGACGGCACCGCAACCCACCCCCTCAACCCCCACCGCTGCGGCCCCGTTGCCGCCCACGCTGCTGTCCGTGCGCAATCTGACCATGCGCTTTGGCGGGTTGACGGCGATCGACGACTTGTCGCTGGAAGTGCCCGCACGCAGCATCACCGGCATCATCGGCCCCAACGGCGCGGGCAAGACCACGCTGTTCAACTGCCTGACCGGCTTTTACAAGCCCACCAGCGGCACGCTGCTGCTCAACCACCCCGTGCGCGGCGCCATGCGGCTGGAGGCCCTGCCCGGCCACCGCGTGGCGCGCGATGCCCAGGTGGTGCGCACCTTCCAGAACATCCGCCTGTTCCCGAAGATGACGGTGCTGGAAAACCTCATCGTGGCCCAGCACAACGTGTTGCAGCGCGCCTCGCGCTTTTCCATTGCCGGGCTGTTTGGCCTGCCCGCTTACCGCCAGGCCGAGCGAGAAGCCGTAGAGCGCGCCGCCATGTGGCTGGAGCGCCTGCAACTGCAACACCTGGCCGACGATGCCGCTGGCGCGCTGCCCTACGGCATCCAGCGCCGCATCGAAATCGCCCGCGCGCTGTGCGTGGACCCCGTGCTGCTGTGTCTGGACGAACCCGCCGCCGGCCTCAACCCGCGCGAATCGGCCCAGCTCAACGAGCTGCTGCTGTACCTGTGCGACGAGCTGGGCATCGCCATCTTGCTCATCGAGCACGACATGAGCGTGGTCATGGGCGTGAGCGACCACATCGGCGTCATCAGCTACGGCCGCAAAATCGCCGAAGGCACGCCCGAGCAGGTGCAAAACGACCCGCAGGTCATCAAAGCCTATCTGGGCGAGGACGACGACGAAGAACCGGACAGCGCCGCTGCCGCTGCCACCACAGAAAAGGCCCGCACATGATGCTGACAATGGAGGGCGTGCACGCCCATTACGGCCACATCCACGCCCTGCGCGGCATCGACGTGCAGGTGCAGGTGGGCGAGGTCGTCACCCTCATCGGCGCCAACGGCGCGGGCAAATCCACGCTGATGATGAGCCTGTTCGGCCAGCCGCGCGCCAGCGCCGGACGCATCGTCTTTGACGGCGAGGACATCACCGCCGTGCCCATGCACGAAATCGCCCGCCGCGGCATCGCCCTGGTGCCCGAAGGACGGCGCATTTTCGGGCGCATGACCGTGATGGAGAACCTGCAAATGGGCGCAGGCTTTGCCGATGCGGCCAACTACGACGCCGACATCGCCCGCGTCTTCGCCATGTTCCCCATCCTGCAAGAGCGCCAAAGCCAGCGCGCAGGCACCCTCTCGGGCGGCGAGCAGCAAATGCTGGCCATTGGCCGCGCCCTCATGAGCCGCCCCAAGCTGCTGCTGCTCGACGAGCCCTCGCTGGGCCTGGCGCCCATCTACATCCGCAAAATCTTCCAGATCGTGCGCGAACTCAACCGCAGCCACGGCATCACCATCTTGCTGGTCGAGCAAAACGCCAACCAGGCCCTGCGCGTGGCCGACCGCGCCTACGTGCTGCAACACGGCCAAATCACCCTCAGCGGCACCGGCGCCGAGCTGCTGGCCAGCCCCGAGGTACGCGCCGCCTACCTGGAGGGCGGGCACGGCTGATGGCCCGCCCGCGCCCCCCGCTGCCTCGCCCACTCGCCCACTCGCCCGCCGCACGATGCACACGCCAGTCCCTGCACCAGCCGCCTCCCCAGCGCCAGCGGCCTGGCTGGAGCTGCCTTTTCTCGTGCTCACCGGGCCAACGGCCTGCGGCAAATCCGCCCTGGCGCTGGCCCTGGCGCAAATGCTCGCGCCGCAGTGCCCGGTGGAAATCATCAGCATGGATTCGGCCCTGGTCTATCGCGGCATGGACATCGGCACCGCCAAGCCCAGCGCCGCCGAGCTGGCGCAAGCGCCGCACCATTTGATCGACATCCTGGAGCCGCACGAAAGCTACAGCGCCGCCGCCTTTGTGCGCGATTGCGGCGCGCTGGTGCAAGCCATCGTGGCGCGCGGGGCCTTGCCGCTCATCGTCGGCGGCACGCTGCTGTACCTGCACGCCATGCTGCACGGGCTGGATCCGCTGCCGCAGGCCGACCCCGCCGTGCGCGCCAGGCTGGACGCCCAAGCCCGCCAGCAAGGCTGGCCCGCCCTGCACGCCTGGCTGACGCAAATCGACCCGGCCAGCGCCGCGCGCCTGGCCCCGCACGACGCCCAGCGCATCCAGCGCGCGCTGGAGGTCTGGCTCATCAGCGGCCAAACCCTCTCCAGCCTGCAAACGCGCGGCCAAACCACCGCTGAAACCACCGCCGAAAGCACTGCCCAAGCGGCCGACGCCTGGCGCGCCAACTGGGTGCGCCAGCGCGTGCTCTCGCTCGAACCCGCCGCGCGCGCCTGGCTGCACGCGCGCGCCAACCAGCGCCTCGACGCCATGGTGCAAGCGGGCTTTCTGGACGAAGTGCGCCGCCTGCGCGCCAACCCCGCCTTGCACGCGCAACTGCCCGCCATCCGCGCCGTGGGCTATCGCCAAGCCTGGCTCATGCTCGACGGCCAACTGCCGCCCGGGCAATGGCTGGAGCAAGCCAAAGCCGCCACGCGCCAACTGGCCAAGCGCCAGCTCACCTGGCTGCGCAGCATGCCCACGCGCCGCGTGCTGCCCTGCGACACCCTCAGCCCCGCCCAACTGCTGGCGCAAGCCCTGCCGCTGGCGCAGCAACTGGCTGGAGCGCTACCGCGCCAAGCCCATTAGGCAACGCTGCCCGCATCGCATTCCAAATGCAAATCAAAGGAAATTAGACCCATTGATATAATTGCCGAAACAGGCAGTTTTTATTTCCTTTTTGATTTGCAAAATTAACCAGAGACATCACCAGGCGCCTGTTCAAAGTCGCGGCGCGAGTGGACAAGCCCCGCCAGGCCCCGCCCGCGCGTGCGCCCAGACGATGGCCGCCCCCTCTGCCCACACACACTCCCCATGCATCGAAACGGCTCTGACCCCGCCTCGCCGGGGCGCAACTCCCCCGCATCCGCGCCCGATGCGCCCCCCGCCTACGACAGCGAAGACCGCGCCGCCTTGCACGCCCTGGCCGCCATCGCGCCGGGCCTGCGGCTGGCCAGCGCGCTGGTCACTGCCGGGGCCATCATCGCCGCGCTGTACTTCGGGCGCGATTTGCTCATCCCGCTGGCGCTGGCGGTGCTGCTGGGCTTTTTGCTCGACCCCGTGGTGCGCCGCCTCAAACGCTGGGGCCTGCCGCGCATGGCGGCCATTTTCGTGACCGTGGCGCTGGCCCTGGGCGCGCTCACCGGCCTGGGCTTTTACCTGGGCGGCCAGCTCGCCAGCCTGGCCGAAAGCCTGCCGCGCTACCAGCACACCATGATCGTCAAGCTGCAAACGCTGCGCAACTCCATCGAAAGCCCGGGCGCGCTGGAGGGGCTGACTGCCACGTTCGGGCGCTTGCGCGAAGAAATCTCCGGCAGCCTGGAGGAGCGCGACGACGCCACGCCATCCGCCTCCAACGACGCGGGCGCCGAAGTACAAACCGTGCAACTGGCCCCGCAGCAGCTCTCGCCCGCACAGCAGGCGGGCATTTGGCTGCTGCACATCAGCGAGCCGCTGTTCACCGCAGGCATCGTGCTGCTGTTCGTCATCCTGGTGCTGCTGGACCGCGATGGCCTGCGCGAGCGCCTGCTGCGCCTGGTGGGCGGCAACATCCACCTGGCCACCGATGCGCTGGACGAAGCCGCCCAGCGCATCGGCAAATACCTGCGCATGCAGCTCATCGTCAACATCGCCTACGGCTTCCCGCTGGCCATCGGCCTGTGGCTGATCGGCGTGCCCGGCGCGCCGCTATGGGGCGTGGTGGCCGCGCTGATGCGCTATATCCCCTACGTCGGGCCGGCGCTGGCCGCCATCTTTCCGCTGGCCCTGTCTTTCGCCGTCGGCCACGGCTGGGACATGCTGCTGTGGACGCTGGCGCTGATCGTGGCGCTGGAGCTGATCAGCAACAACCTCATCGAGCCGTGGCTGTACGGCGAAAGCACGGGCCTGTCCACCCTGGCCATCATCGTCTCGGCCACGTTCTGGACGGCCCTGTGGGGCCCCATCGGCCTGATCCTGGCCACCCCCCTGACCGTGTGCCTGCTGGTGCTCGGGCGCAGCATCGAAGCGCTGAACTTTCTCGAAGTCCTGCTCGGCAGCGACCCCGTGCTCACGCCGCCGCAGCGCCTGTACCAGCGCCTGCTGGTGGAAGACGTGGACAGCGCCATGGACCTGGCGCGCAGCACCATCAAGCAACACATGGCCGACAGCCCGGGCGAATCCGGCCCGCCCTCGGCCGTCACCCACCTCTACGACGCCGTCGCCCTGCCCGCCCTGCGCCTGTCCAGCCAGGCCCACAGCAGCCTGGCCACCGCCGAGCAGCGTTTTCGCTTCAACAACGGCATGGACGAATGGCTGGCCGAGCTGGCCGACGCCTACCCGCCCGAGCCAGCCACCCTCCCCGCCGCAGGCGAATACGCGCGCGTGCACTGCCTGGGCGCGCGCTGGGAAGTCGATGGCATGGCCGCCGCCGCCATGGCCCACAGCCTGCGCCTGTTTGGCCACCGCGCCAGCTACAGCGAGCACGCGCTGGGCGCGCGCATGCACTTGCACACGCTGCCCGATCTCTCCAGCACCGCCGTGCTGTGCCTGGCCGTGTTCAGCCCCTCGCCGCAAGCGCAAATCCGCTATCTGGCCCGCCACATCCGCCAGCACTGGCCGCACGTGCGCATCGTCGCAGGCATCTGGAACGCCCCCTCGCTGGCCCTGACGCCCGAGCTGGCCGGGCGCGTGCTGGCCGACCACCTCGTGGGCCGCCTGCATGAAATGGTGATGCGCGTGGACCACCTGCTGCACGCCGAAGGCGCACTGGACTACCACCCCGCCCCGCCCCCCGCCAACGAAGCCCAACGCCTGCAAGCCCTGCACGACAGCGGCCTGCTGCACGCCCCGCAAGCGCAAGAGCTCTACCAGGACTGCGTGCGCCGCGCCATCAACGCCTTCGACATGAAGCACGCGCAAATCGCCCTGATCGACGCCCAGTGGATCCACACCCCCGCCACCAGCCTCATCACCCCCAAGGAAAGCGCCCCGCTGGCCGGGCTGCCACGCGCGCAATCCATCAGCGCCCACATCGCCAGCCAGGCCGCGCCGCTGGTCATTGAAGACACCCAGGCCGACCTGCGCTTTGCCAACAACCCCCACGTGCTGGCGCACGGCATGCGCTTCTACGCCGGCGTGCCCCTGCTCGACCGGCACGGCCACACCCTGGGCGCGCTCTCCATCATGGACGACCAGCCCCACGCCGAAGCCGATATCGACATGGCCCTGCTGCAATACATGGCCTCCGAACTCATGGCCGCCCTGCACAAACTGCTGCGCCCGCGCAAACCCTCGCTGAAAGAAGCCGTGCTCAAAGCCACCCGCAGCAATGCCGAAAGCGATGGCGAAAGTGATGGCGCGGACGAGGACAAGAGCCAGAGCAACGGCAACGGCAACGACCAGAACGGGGGCCAGCCCCTCAGCAGCGACACGCCCCCCAAAGACCACTGACAACCACTGACGCCCGCACAAACAGCACCACCATCCTTGCTACATTCGCCCGCGCCCTGCCCATCTGCCCGGGCATGGCGCCCGTATTCACAAAGCTTTTTCCCCTCATGGACGTTATCCCCACCCCCATCCCCGAAGTCCTGCTGCTCAAGCCCCGCGTGTTTGGCGATGCGCGCGGCTTTTTCAGCGAGAGCTTCAACCAGCGCGTGTTCGATGCCGCCGTGGGCGGCCACACCACCTTCGTGCAAGACAACCACAGCCGCAGCAGCTACGGCGTGCTGCGCGGCCTGCACTACCAAATCCGCCAGCCCCAAGGCAAGCTGGTGCGCGTGGCGCGCGGCCAAGCCTTTGACGTGGCGGTGGACTTGCGCCGCAGCTCGCCCACCTTCGGCCAATGGGCCGGCGCGCTGCTCACCGACGCTGGCGCCGAACAACTCTGGGTGCCGCCAGGCTTTGCGCACGGCTTTCTGGCGCTATCCGAAACGGTGGACTTCCTCTACAAAACCACCGACTACTACGCCCCCGAGCACGAGCGCAGCATCGCCTGGAACGACCCCACCCTGGCCATCCAATGGCCCGCACTGACCGTAGCCGCGCCCACCATCTCCGCCAAAGACGCCCAAGCCTGCGCCTTTGCCGATGCGGCGTATTTCGATTAAGCCAGCGCACCCCGCGCGCGCCCATTTGCATTCGCAGGCGAACCACGCCCTCTCCAGCAAAGCAAAAAAACCACCCTGTTTCGGCTTGATGGTCAATAGGATTATTTTCCTTTGATATGCAAAACCATCCGCGCAAACCCCGTCAAATTACCAATCAAAGGAACAAAAATCACCCTGTTTCGGCAAAATAGGCAATCACCCACATTTCCTTTGATTGAAACAAAGCACCGCCCGCCCCCACCGCATTACCATCGCCGCCTGTTTTGCCCCCTGCCCGCACGCCATGACCGCCATCCCCATCCTGCCCCGCTTCGCCCCACCGCTGCTGAACCAAGCCCAGCCCGTGCGCGTGGTGTTCTTCGACGTCGATGGCGTGCTCACCGACGGCGGCCTGTACTTCGGCCCCGAAGGCGAGCAACTCAAGCGCTTTCACACCCTTGATGGGCACGGCATCAAACTGCTCCAGCGCGCCGGCATCACCCCCGCCGTCATCACCGGGCGCGACAGCGCCGCCCTGCGCCTGCGCCTGCAAGCCCTGGGCGTGCAACACGCCATCTACGGCACAGAGGACAAACTCCCCGCCGCCCAAACCCTGCTGGCGCAACTGAACCTCAGCTGGGCACAAGCCGCCGCCATGGGCGACGACTGGCCCGATCTGCCCGTGCTGCGCGCCTGCGCCCTGGCCATCGCCCCGCCCGGCGCCCACGCCGAAGTGCGCGCCTGCGCCCACTACATCACCCAGGCAGGCGGCGGCCAAGGCGCCGTGCGCGAATGCTGCGACCTGCTGCTCATGGCCCAAGGCCACTACGGCGCGCTGCTGCAACAAGCCCCAGGCCCCGTCGCCCAGGCCACACCTCAGAGCGAAGGGGCGCAGCCATGACCTCGCCCACAGCGCCCCAGCCCTACGACCCGCGCCGCAAACCCCGGCGCAGCCTGCGCTACCGGCTCGACAAACTCTCCGTTTACGCCCCCATGCTCGTCATGGCCGCGCTCGCCCTGGCCACCTACTGGCTCTCGCGCAGCATGCCCGAGCCCATCGCGCCACAAACCATCGCCCTGACCGAGCGCGAGCCAGACTACCGCCTGCACGGCTTTGCCGTGCGCAGCTACCGCCCCGATGGACAACTGACGGCGGAAATCTTCGGCAGCAACGGCCAGCACTTCCCCGCCAGCGACACCCTGGAAGTGCACAACCTGCGCCTGCGCGCCATCACCGAAGACGGCCGCGTGCTCTCCGCCACCGCCGACACCGGCGCCAGCAATGGCCAAGGCACCTATGCGCGCCTGGACGGCCAGGCCGTCGTCATCCAGCAAGCCAGCGCCAGCGCCCCGCGCATGGAATTTCGCAGCGCCCAACTGCAAGTCTGGCCCGAAGAAGGCCGCGTACACAGCGACACCCCCGTGCAATTGCTGCGCGGCCCCGACCGCCTCAGCGGCCACAACCTGCGCTACGACAAACAGCGCCACCTCACCGAAATCGGCGGCCCGGTGCAAGCCACGTTTCTCAGCCTGCCACGCACCATGCAAAAGTAACCCGCGCGCCTGATGCGCGGCGTTATCCCGCATGGATACGCCCGCCAAAGTTGGCGATCATGCGCGCCTAATCCACTTTGAGGAGCCTGGAGATATGCGCAGCCGACTTTTCCCCTTGGCCTGTCTTGCCACGCTGCTGGCCGCCTGTGGCGGTGGGGGCGACTCCCCCCTGCCACCAGAGCCGCCGGCAAACCCCAATCCGCCGCCTGCACAGCCCGAACCCGCCAAGCCCCTGCCCAAGCCGGTGCCAAACGCCTTGACCGTCATGGCCGGTTCGGCTGATTTTTCGGATCGGCACTGCACGCCGGCCAGCCATTTACCCATCGCGGAAAAATCAATCGATTGGCATGCCGTACGGTTTTATGCCGTGGAGCGGATTTATCACCAGACCGAGCAAATATATTTGCTCTCCGATGGCGGAGTTTCACAATGTGCGGGTTTGGCCCACCCCCGTTCGCACGTGCACAGAATGGACGCAAATGGCCGGGTTTTTGAATTCATACACGGCAGAATTCCGGAGATTTTGGCCCCTTTGCCAGAAAATCGTTTAAGCGGCTTGTTTTTCAATAACGGCAAGATTTACGCCACCACCATTGCAAAAACAAATGCCGATCAAGGCTATGCACTCCATTCCGGATTTGGGATGCCATATGCAGATTATTCGCGTAATGGGCCGCTGCTGATTGCCTTTACCCGCTCCGATCGAAATCCATTATTTGTTTCCGGTTTTGATCACCGAATGGCGGGCTTGCCTGATTCTGAATCAGGAAACACTTTTATCCCCTTCGATGCCATCGACGGCCCGCCCGGCCAGGCGCGTTTTTACGCCCCCCACAGCCTGGTCACAGGCGGCGATGGCGTGCAGTACTTTGTGGACAAGGGGCAGGTGCGCAGCATCGATAGGCATCTGCATGTGCGCACGCTGACGCTGCCCAGCATGGCCGAGGGCGACGTGGCGCTGGATTTGGATGTGGATGCCCAAGGGCAGGTGCATTTGATCAGCCAGAACGCCGCCGGGGCCTACGCCTGGCACCAGCTTGCCAGCGGGCAGCGGCGCGACTTCCGCATCGAAGGGTACGGCCTGCCGCATATCAGCATGGCCGTGCGCGCAGGTGCGCAAGGCCAGACTTTGGCGCTGGCGGTGCGCGACGATGCGTTGCCTGAGAAATGGTCCAGCGTGTACCGCGTGGATTGGGCCGCCAACCCGGCCGGGGCGGCCACGGGTTCAGCCCAGCCCCGCCTGCTGCTGGGCGGCGCCGAGCTTCCCGCCACGGCGCAAGACTATCTGCAAGCGCCCAGCCGCTACCGCCTGCCCAATGTGCGCGATGTGCATTTCGTGGGCCAGACGCTGTGGCTGTCGGTGGCGCAGGCGGTGCTGGCGATGGAGCTGGAATAAAGCGCGCACGCCACAGCCTTGACCCCGATCGGGCAAAGCAAAACAAGCTGCCTAAAAAACAGGCACGCTCAGGCCCTTCATAGGGCCATCCCACGCTCGCCCACGACTTATCCACAGCTTTTTGCACCGCCAATGTGGATGTCTCGGGCTGGGAGCCTGTGCAAAGCGTGCGATAAAGCGCGTTTTGTCCGGATTTTGTCCAAGAGCCTGTTTGCCATGCCTTCTGCCGCCACATCTTCTGCTGCGCCCGCTTCCTCCTCCCCTGCTTCTTCCCGCACGGCCGTGACGCTCACGCCCCGGCCGCTGGTATTCATCACGGGCGCTTCCAGCGGCTTGGGGCAGGCGTTGGCGGCGCACTATGCGCAAAAGGGCTGGCGGCTGGCTTTGGTGGCGCGGCGGCTGGAGGTGATGCAGCAGTGGCGGCAGGCGTTGAATTTGAGTGAGGAGGTATGCCGCCTGTATGCGGCCGATGTCTCCCGGCCCGAGCGCATCCGCGCCGTGGCCGAGCAATGCCTGGCCGAGCAGGGCTTGCCCGATGTGGTGATTGCCAGCGCGGGCATCAGTTGGGGCGTGGATACCGCCGAGTGGGAGGATTTGGAGGGCATGCAGCGCATTTGGCAGACCAACAACCTGGGCATGGCGGCCAGCTTCATCCCTTTTATCAAGCCCATGCGCCAGCGCGGCAGCGGCACGCTGGTGGGCATTGCCAGCGTGGCCGGGGTGCGGGGTTTGCCCGGCCATGCGGGCTATTGCGCCAGCAAGGCGGCGGCCATCGCCTATTGCGAGAGTTTGCGCGGAGATTTGCGCGGCAGCGGCGTGGGGGTGGTGACGATCAGCCCGGGCTTTATCCGCACGCCGATGACGGCGGACAACCCGTTTCCCATGCCGTTTCTCACCGATGCGCAGGTGTTTGCCGCGCGCGCTTTCGAGGCGATTGAGCGCCAGCGCAGCTACGTCGTCATCCCCTGGCAAATGGCCTGGGTGGCACGGCTGCTGCGCATCTTGCCCAACGGGCTGTTCGATGCGGCCCTGGCCGGGCGCGAGCGCAAGCCCAGACAGCCGCATTGAGCACATTGAGCACATTGAGCACATTGAGCACATTGAGCACATTGAGCACATTGAGCGCATTGAGCGCATTGAACGCCCTGAACCCACTGGGCGCCTGCGCGCAGGGCATGAAAAAAGGGCGCTGGAATGCGCCCTTTTGTTTCAATCAAAGAAAAATTGATTTTTTACACATCATGCCAAAACAAGGCAGTTTTATTTCCTTTGATTGATCATTCCAACCTCTTTCAACATCTTGCCTACGCCTGCCCTGCCTGCTCGGCAAACCAGCGCTGGGCCAGGCGCACCCAGTAGGTGCCGCCCAGGGGGATGAGGGCGTCGTTGAAGTCGTAGCTGGGGTTGTGCAGCGTGCAGGGGCCGCCCGCGTGGCCTTGCGGACGGTGCGCGCCGTCGCCGTTGCCGATGAAGCAGTAGGCACCGGGCTTTTCCAGCAGCATGAAGGAGAAATCCTCCGCACCCATGGAGGGGATTTGCTCCAGCGCGCGCGCCTGCATGTCGCCCATGACGCGGCGCGCCAGGGCCACTTCGGCGCTGCTGTTGACGGTGGCGGGGTAGTTGCGCTCGAACACGAAATCCGCCTCGCACTCGAAGGCGCTGGCGATGTCGCGGGCGACTTTTTCCATGCGCGCCTGCACCAGATCGAGCACTTCGGTCTTGAAGGTGCGCACGGTGCCGTCGATGCGGCAGGCGTTGGGCACGACGTTGTTGGCCTCGCCACCGTGGATCATGGTCACGGAGATGACGGCCGCCTCCACCGGGCTGACGTTGCGGCTGACAATGGTTTGAAAGCCCATCACCATCTGGCAGGCCACGGGCATGGGATCGATGGTGACGTGGGGCATGGCGGCGTGGCCGCCTTTGCCGCGGATGGTGATGTGAAACTCGTTGGACGAAGCCATCACCGGCCCGTCGGCCACGGCCATTTCGCCGGGGGCCATGCCGGGCCAGTTGTGCATGCCGAAAACGGCGTCCATGGGAAATTGCCGGAACAGCCCGTCCTCGATCATGGCGCGCGCGCCGCCGCCGCCTTCCTCGGCGGGCTGGAAGATGAGGTAGACGGTGCCGTCAAAGTCGCGGTTGGCGCCGTGGCCCCAGTGCTGGGCGGCGGCCAGCAGCATGGTGGTGTGGCCGTCGTGGCCGCAGGCGTGCATCTTGCCGGGGGTGCGGCTGGCGTGGGCGAAGGTGTTGGCCTCTTGCATGGGCAGCGCGTCCATGTCGGCGCGCAGGCCGATGGCTTTACCGCTGGCGCCGCCGTCGCGCCCGTGCACGATGCCGACAACGCCGGTTTTGCCCAGCCCGCGGTGCACTTCAATGCCCCATTGCTGCAAGAGCGAGGCGACCAGATCGGCCGTGCGGTGTTCTTCATAGCCCAGCTCGGGGTGGGCGTGGATGTCTTGGCGGATGGCGCTGAGGGCCTCGGCCTGGCGGACAATGGAGTCGATCAATTTCATAACGTGGTCATGCTGTGCGTAGTGCCAATGTGGCGGCCAGTGTAGCGGCAGGCCTGCGCGCCCGCATGCGCCCTGGGCTTTGGGCCAGGCTGGCGAATGTTTTTATTACAAATCATTGAGAAATAAAACAACCATATTTCGGCATGATAGATATAAAAATTAATTTACTTTGATTTGAAATCTCTTGCATCCCTTCCTTCCCCCTCACGAGGCGCGCTTGCTGCGCAGAAAGACTTTGCCTATGCGACATCCCCTGGCCCTTTCGCTGCTGTTGGCGGCGACGGTTCTCTACATCGTGGCCACTGCGCTGCATGCGCAGCACCCCGTCTGGCCGTATGTGGCGGCATTTGCGGAGGCGGCGATGGTCGGCGCGCTGGCCGATTGGTTTGCCGTGGTGGCGCTGTTTCGCCATCCCCTGGGCTTGCCCATTGCGCACACGGCGGTGCTGGCGCGCAACCAGCAGCGGCTGGGGCAGGGGCTGGCCGATTTCATCGACCGCAATTTTTTGAGCGCCAGCCACGTGCGCGAGCGCCTGGCGCAGTTCAACGCCGCGCCGTGGCTGGCGCAATGGTTGCAACAGCCGCACAACGTGCGTGCGCTGATGCAGCCGCTGACGGCGGCGGTGGATTTCGGCGTGCATGCGATGGACGATGCGCGCGTGCGCGCTTTCTTCATCCGCAACGTGCGCCAGGCGCTGGGCAAGCTCGATGTTTCGGGCAGCACGGCGGCGGTGCTCAACGGCCTGACCGCCGAGGGCCGCCATCAGGCGCTGCTGGACGACATCCTGGCCCAACTGGCGCGCGTGGTGGAGAGCGAGAGCGCCCAGCAGCACATCACGCAGGCGATTGCGCGCGAACTCAAGGCCCTGCGCTATCTGGCGCTGGATCAGGTCACGGCCCGCGCGGGCACGCGCCAAATCGTGCGTGCGCTGGCGCGCAACCTCAAGGACATGGGCGAGTCGCCCGATCACCCGCTGCGCCAGCGTTTCGATGCGGCGGTGCAGGGCTGGATCGAGCGCTTGCAGCAAGATGAGCAGGTGCAGCTCAAGGCCAGCACGCTGCGCGACCAGTTGCTGGCGCATCCGGCGCTGGGCGCGTATCTGGAGCAAGTTTGGGGCGATGTGCTGGCCTGGCTGGCGCGCGATGTGAACGATCCGGCCTCCAGCCTGCACCAGCGGCTGGAGGCGGCCATCACCCACCTGGGCCGGGAGCTGGAGGCGCAACCGGCCATGCAGCAGTGGGTGAACGCGCAGGTGCAGCAGATCGGCCCGCAGATCGTCGAGCGCTACCGCAGCGCCATCCACCGCTACATCACCGACCGCGTGGGCCAGTGGGATACGCGCGAGCTGATCGAGGAGGTGGAGGGCCACCTGGGCCGCGATTTGCAGTACATCCGCATCAACGGCACGCTGGTGGGCGGCATCGTGGGGCTGGCCATTCACACGCTGACGCAGTGGGTGATGGCGCTGGCGGCCTGATGGTTTTATTCAATTCAAGGGAAAATTGACTTGATACCTGTTTTGCCGAAATAGGCATATATTCTTTCTCATTGAAATAAAAAAGCGCCTTCAGAGGCGCTTTTTTTCAGGCATCGGGCAGGTGCGCGGCGCAAGCCGAACACCCCATCCAGCGCCCTGCCATCAGTACTGCACGCGCACGGTGTAATGCAGTTGCGCCTTGCCCTCGGCGGGCACTTGCAGCTCCCACTGCGCCAGGTTGGCTGCGGGCTTGGTGTGCGGGTGGCTTTCCTTGAGCATGCTCCAGTCGCCGGGGATGGGCTCGACGATTTTGACGGTGGCCGGCTCGCTCTTGGCGTTGCGCAGCTCGACGGTGAAGCTCATCTCATGGACGCGCTCGCTGATTTTTTGCCGATCCGTGTTCTTCCACGTGCCGTTGAGATCAAAGGCTTCGCCGAGCTTGAGGCGCACGGTTTCGTTCCTGGCCGTGTGGTCGATGCGGTCCTCGCCCACAAACAGCGCCTGGCCTTTGCGATCGGCCTTGTACACGCGCACCACGCCGCGCGGCAGCGGCATGCCCATGTCGCCGCCTTTGTTGTCGAACTCGACGAACACGCTGACCTTGCGTTTATCGCCCAGCTCGGGGAGGCTGTCACGGCCATGGGTGAGCAGGTGGTACCAATGCTCGGCGCCTTGCAGGCGGTATTCCTTTTGCACCGGCACCTGGCTGGCCGAGAGCAGCGCCACCTGCTTGCTTTGGTTTTGCGCAATCGTCGTCGGCCTGGGCAGGGTGTAGAGGTGGTATTCGAACAGCTCCTCCTGCTGCATGGCCTCGCTGGCCAGGGCCATGGGGGCCGTGGCGGTTTTGAGCATCACGCGATCGCGCTGCTGCTGCACGCGCGCCACATCGCCGGCCACCAGTTGCAGCGTGGCGTTGTCGTAACGCGCGCCGCTTTCGTTGGTCAGCGTGACCCAGCCGGCCAGATCAAGCGTTTTCTCATCGGCCGCGAGCGTGGCGACGTAATCGGCCGCCCAGCCCATGCCGCTGGTGAGGTAGGAGAGATCGAGCGGCTGCGCGCCCGCTTGCGGCGCTTGCAGGGTGACGCTGAGCGTGGGGCGGTCGCGCAGGTTGGCGGGCACGGCGCCAAAGGCCATGCGGCCATCTTTGGGCAGGCCGGTTTCGATGCGGTCGGCGTACTGGAGCACGGGCTGGCCGCCGTTGTTGGCCAGCACCTTGGCCGGCTCGCTGTGCTCCTGCCCCGTGGCCGGGTTGGCGCGGATGACGGTGATGCTCTGGCCGACGTATTTCTCCAGCAGCGACTGGCCGCTGAGCAGGTCGAAATCGAAGTTCTGCTCCAGCAGCGTCAGCGGCGCGCCGGTGGCGCTGCGCAGGCTGACGGTCTGCGGCATGATTTGAGCGGCCACATCGCGCAAGGCGAGCTGGTTGAGCCCCTGGCGCAGCGGCACCTGGCGCTGCTCGCGCACCAGCGCCAGGCCATCGTTGTAGATGGTGACGGCCACGCCCTGGCGGTCGCTGGCCTGGCTGACGGTTTCCTGCGCAGCGGCAGCGGCGCTCTCGCCCGCGCTGCCCGAACTGCCCACGCCGTCCACACTGGCGCCAGCGGCATAGGCCACGGCGCACAGGCTCAAGCCCGACAGACCGGACAGCCCCAGCCAGCGGCGGGAAAAACGAAAACGGAACATGGCAAACCCTCCTTGTCATCCACTTGCTGTTATCGACTTGCTGTCATCCACATGTCGCCCGCTGCATGGGGCGGCCTCCGTGTTGAACGATGAAATTGTGCGCTCAAGCTCTCACGCCACTTCGCGGTAGGCGCCAAAACGCCCGGCGGCGCTGAGCGCGCGCGCTGGCTCGGCGGCCACGGCGCGGGCGATGGCGCCAATGTGATCGGGCGTGGTGCCGCAGCAGCCGCCCACGATGTTGACCAACCCCTGGGCGGCAAACTCGTGCACCAGGCGGCTGGTGACTTCGGGCGTTTCATCAAAGCCGGTTTCGCTCATCGGGTTGGGCAGGCCGGCATTGGGGTAGCAACTGATGAAGGTGTCTTTGGCGACGCTGGCCAGCTCCTGAATGTAGGGGCGCATCAAGGCCGCGCCCAGCGCGCAGTTCAGGCCCACGGCCAGCGGCTGGGCATGGCGCACGCTGTGCCAGAAGGCCGTCACCGTCTGCCCCGAGAGGATGCGCCCGGAGGCGTCGGTGACGGTGCCGCTGATGAGAATGGGCAGGCATTGGCCCGTGGCGTCGAAGGCCTGCTGCACGGCAAACAGCGCGGCTTTGGCGTTGAGGGTGTCGAAAATCGTCTCCACCAAAATCACGTCCGCGCCGCCTTCGATCAAGGCCAGGGTTTGCTCCAGATAGCTTTGGCGCAGGGTTTCGAAATCCACATTGCGTGCGCCGGGGTCGTTCACATCCGGGCTGATGCTGGCCGTGCGCGGCGTCGGCCCCAGCGCCCCGGCCACGTAGCGCGGCTGCTGGGGGGTGGAGAATTTGTCGCAAGCGGCGCGCGCCAACTGAGCCGAGCGCAGATTCATCTCACGCGCCAGATCGGCCATGCCGTAGTCCTCCTGCGCCACAGCGGTGGCGCCAAAGGTGTTGGTTTCGATCAAATCCGCGCCTGCGGCCAGATAGCTTTCGTGGATGCTGGCGATCACGTCCGGGCGGGTGAGCGAGAGCAGCTCGTTGTTGCCCTTGACATCGCGCGGAAAGTCGGCAAAGCGCGCCCCGGCTGCACCCGGCCCGTCGTAGCCCTGGCCGCGGTATTGGGCTTCATCGAGTTTGAAACGCTGAATCATCGTGCCCATCGCCCCATCAAGGATGACGATGCGCTGGCGCAAGAGCTGCGGCAGGGCTTGGGCGCGGGTGTAGTGTGGTGTGGACATGGGCGCTATTGTAGGTTTGCCCGCCGTCTGCATGCGGCTTTGGGGGCTTTGATTTACAAATCAACAGGAAATAAAATATGCCATTTTCGGCATGATATGTAACACCCGTGTTTTTCTTTGAAGTGCAATACATCAAGCGGCCGCCAGGCGCAGCACATGGGCATGCACCGCCCCGGCCTTGAGGTAATGCAGGCGCTGCCAGCCCAGGGGCTGGAGCGCGGCATCGTCCCAGCGCTGGCTGCTCTCCAGATACAGCAGGCCGTGCGGCGCCAGGCTTTGGCGCGCGAGCTGCAAGGCCGGGCGCTCCAGCTCGGCGGCGTAGGGCGGGTCGAGAAAAATCACATCCCAGCCCGCCGCGCCATCCGTCGTGGCCGCCACCGGGCGGGTTTGCAAGGCATGCAGGCCGTCGCCCTGGCGCACGGTGATGGTGCGGGCCTGAAGCTGGCGGGCGTTGGCTTGCAGTTGCGCGCAAAGCTGGCGGTCGCGCTCGACCAGCGTGACGTGGGCGGCGTGGCGCGAAGCGGCCTCAAAGCCCAGAGCGCCACTGCCTGCAAAGGCATCCAGGCAGTACAGACCACTCAAATCCTGCCCCAGCCAGTTGAACAGGGTTTCGCGCACGCGATCGGGCGTGGGGCGCAAACCCGGCTTGGGCGCAACGGCTAGGCGCGTGCGCTTCCACTGCCCGCCGATGATGCGCACATGGCCGGGGCCGCCTGCGCGGGTGCGGGCGGCATCGCGGGCGTTGCGCTCGGTGCGCACAGGCGAAGCAGGGGCAACAGGGCGGCGTGCAGCCATCACAACAGCCCCATCAATCCCATTGCAAGGTTTGCACGCCCTCGGCCGTGCCCAGCAGGCACACGCTGGCGCGGTGGCGGGCAAAAATGCCCACGGTGACAACGCCAGGCCAGGCGCTGATCTCGTTTTCCAGCGCCAGCGGCTCGGTGATGCGCAGGCCGCGCACATCGACGATGTGCATGCCGTTGTCGGTAACCAGCGGCTGCCCCTCGCGCAGGCGCACGCTGGCCTGCCCGCCCAGCGCGGCAAAACGGCGCACGATTTGCGCTGCGGCCATGGGCACCACCTCCACCGGCAGCGGGAAGGCGCCCAACGTCTGCACGCGTTTGCTGCCATCGGCAATGCAGAGAAAGCGCGCGGCCAAATCGGCCACGATTTTTTCGCGCGTCAGCGCCGCGCCGCCGCCTTTGATCATGCAGCCGTTGGCGTCGATCTCATCGGCGCCGTCGATATACCAATCCAGCGCCTGCACCTCGCTGGCGGGCAGCACGGCAATGCCCGCCTGTTGCAGCAGCGCGGTGCTGGCCTCGGAGCTGGACACCGCCCCTTGCAAGGGAATGGCCGCCTGGGCCAGCGCTTCAATGAATTTGTTGACGGTTGAGCCAGTGCCCACGCCAAGAATGCTGTGGGGTTTGACGTATGCGAGAGCGGCTTGGCCGACGAGGGCCTTGAGGGCGTCCTGGTCCATGATGGAGGGGGCGGGTGAGAAAAAGAAGGAAAAGAGCGGACGGCGACTTGGCCGCCGCGCCTTGTGAAATCAACAGCCCCACATTATCCCCGTTGCCCCAAGCAGGGCATGTGAGGCGCTTGCCGCTCCCGGCCGGCGCACCTTGAGCCTTGCAACGTTCCTTTACACTCGCGCCCCATGGATTTCTACCCGCTGATACGCCCGTTTCTGTTCGCCATGGATGCCGAGAAGGCGCATGAATTCGCCTTGGATTGGATCAAGAGAACGCAATCGAGCGGCTGGCTGCGCCGCCTTTATGCGCAGCGCCGCGTGGACGACCCCGTTACCGTGGCGGGGCTGGAGTTTCCCAACCGCGTGGGCCTGGCCGCCGGGCTGGACAAAAACGCGCGCTGCATCGATGGGCTGGCGGCCATGGGCTTTGGCTTTGTGGAAGTGGGCACCGTCACGCCCCTGGCGCAGGGAGGCAACTCCAAGCCGCGCATGTTCCGCATCCGCGAGGCCGGCGCCATCATCAACCGCATGGGTTTTAACAACCAGGGGCTGGAGGCGTTTTTGAAGAACGTGCAAAAGTCCACCGCCCGCCAGGGCCAGCACCCCATGCGGCTGGGCCTGAACATCGGCAAAAACGCGGCCACGCCCATTGAGCGCGCCGCCGATGACTATGTGAGCTGCTTGCGCGCGGTCTATCCGCATGCCGATTACGTCACCATCAACATCAGCTCGCCCAACACCAAAAATCTGCGCGATTTGCAGTCGAATTCCTCGCTCGACGCCTTGCTCAAGGCGCTGACCGATTGCCGCGAGGAGCTCAAGCAGACGCATGCGCACAAGCCCATGTTCCTCAAGATCGCGCCCGATCTCTCCACCGACCAGGTGGCGTTGATTGCCCACATCGTGCAGCAGCACCAGGTGGACGGGGTGATTGCCACCAACACCACCATCAACCACGACGAGGTGGCCCCGTATCCGCACGGCGATGAAGTCGGTGGCGTCAGCGGCGCGCCAGTGCGCCAGGTCAGCACCGAGGTGATTCGCCAGTTGCGCCAGGCCGTTGGCCCCGCCCTGCCCATCATTGGCGCAGGCGGCATCATGGATACGGAGGACGCGCTCGAGAAAATCGACGCAGGCGCCGATCTGGTGCAGATCTACACCGGCCTGATTTACCGTGGCCCGGCGCTGGTGCCGCAACTGGCGCAGGCGATCAAAGAGTACAAGGCCAAGGCGTGCCAGGCCCTGCCGCCCCAGACCGCCGCGCGGTGAAGTGGCGGCCCCAATGACCTGAACCAATGGCCTGAAGCCTTGCGTTTTTTGCGCTTTTCTTTTTTGTGAGTGGAGCCGCCCATGTCCGACATTCTGGAAAAAATCATTGCCGTCAAGCGCGAAGAAATCGCCGCAGCGCAGAAAAAAGCCCCGCTCGCAGCCGTGCGCGCCGATGCCGAGAGCCGCGTGCTCACGCGCGACTTTGAGGCCGCCTTGCGCGCCAAAATCGCACACGGCCAGGCCGCAGTGATTGCCGAGGTGAAAAAAGCCAGCCCCAGCAAGGGCCTGTTGCGCGAGCCGTTTTACCCCGCCGACATCGCGCAAAGCTATGCCGAAGGCGACGGCCAGACCAGCGCGGCGTGCCTGTCGGTGCTGACCGACAGGCAATTCTTCCAAGGCAGCGTCGATTACCTCAAACAAGCGCGCGCCAGTGTGGATTTGCCTGTGCTGCGCAAAGACTTCATGGTGGACCCCTACCACATCTACGAATCGCGCGCGATGGGGGCGGACGCCGTACTGCTCATCGCCGCCGCGCTGGACGATGCGCAGATGGCCGACTTCGAGGCCATCGCCCACGGGCTGGATATGGCGGTGCTGGTGGAAGTGCACGACCGGGCCGAGCTGGAGCGCGCCCTGCGGCTGAAAACCCCGCTGCTGGGCATCAACAACCGCAACCTGCGCACCTTTGAAACCCGCTTGCAAACAACGCTGGACTTGCAACGCGAAGTGCCCGCCGACCGCCTGCTGGTGACCGAATCGGGCATCGCCACGCCGCAAGATGTGCAGCGGCTGCGCGATGCAGGCGTGCATGCCTTTTTGGTGGGCGAGGCCTTCATGCGCGCCCAAGAGCCGGGGCTGGCGCTGGCGCAGTTGTTTGGCTGAAGAACTGGCCTGAAAGACGGGCCTAGAGCGTGTTATGCACTTTTCCGAGAGGTGGTGCTGAGCTTGGATACAGTGCCAGCATGTCTCGCAAGCCTTACCCCAGTGATGTCAGCGATGAAGAATGGAGCTTTGTCGCCCCTTATCTGATCTTGATGGATCAAGAGGCACCGCAGCGTCAGCACGATCTGCGAGAAGTCTTCAACGCGTTGCGCTGGCTGGTGCGTGCAGGCGCCCCCTGGCGCATGCTGCCCAATGACTTGCCACCGTGGGAGGCTGTGTATCAGCAAAGCAGGCGCTGGCTGGATGCAGGTTGTTTCGAAGCCATCGTCTCGGACCTGCGCTCCATCATCCGGCTCGCTCAAGGTCGGCAGGGGCAGCCAAGCGCTATAGCCATCGATAGCCGCACCCTGCAATCGAGTTGCGAGAGTGGAACGCGGGCTGGCTATGACGGCTACAAGCGCCGCAACGGCTCCAAGGTGCATATGGCTGTGGATACGCTGGGGCATTTGCTGGCCTTGCATGTCACGCCCGCCAACGAGCAAGAGCGCGATCAAGTCGATGCGCTGTGCCAGGCGGTGCAACAGGCAACGGGAAAGAGCGTGCGCAAGGCTTGGGTCGATCAAGGCTACACGGGGCAAAGGGCGCGGGATGCGGCGGCGCAAAACGGCATTGCCCTGGAGGTGGTGAAGTTGCGCGAAGCAAAAAAGGGCTTCGTTTTGCTGCCAAGGCGCTGGGTGGTGGAACGCAGCTTCGGCTGGCTTGCGCGCTTTAGACGCTTGTCTCGTGATTACGAGCGATTGCCAGACGTACTGGGGGGATTGCACTTCGTGGTCTTTGCCATTCTCATGCTGCCCAATGCCATGCCGTTGATTCGGTTGGCTCAAAGTTCATAACACGCTCTAGGGTTTTCCGCATGTCTTATATAAGACATAAGAAAAAGAAGGGTAAAATCCCGCGCCGCCATTGCCAGCGCGCGCCGCTACGCCCAGTGCGCCGCAGGCCGCTTTCTTCTTTTTCTCTCGATAGAACGGGGGCAATGCGCGCCATTTTCTCTCTTAACCCACAGTGGAGTCTTTGTATGAGCAAAAAAGCCGCACGCGTCGCGGTGACCGGTGCCGCCGGCCAGATTGGTTACGCCCTGTTGTTCCGTATCGCTTCTGGCGAGATGCTGGGCAAGGATCAGCCCGTGATCCTGCAACTGCTGGAAATTCCCGACGAAAAAGCCCAGAAAGCGCTGCAAGGCGTGATCATGGAGCTGCAAGACTGCGCCTTCCCACTGCTCGAAGGCATTGTGGCTACGGGTGACCCTGAAGTGGCCTTCAAGGATGCCGACTACGCCCTGCTGGTGGGCGCCCGTCCGCGCGGCCCCGGCATGGAGCGCGCCGACCTGCTGGCCGCCAACGCCCAGATCTTCACTGCCCAGGGCAAGGCCCTGAACAAAGTCGCCAGCCGCGACGTGAAAGTGCTGGTGGTGGGCAACCCGGCCAACACCAACGCCTACATCGCCATGAAGAGCGCGCCCGACCTGCCGCGCGAGAACTTCACCGCCATGCTGCGCCTGGATCACAACCGCGCCGCCAGCCAGATCGCCGAGAAAACCGGCGGCAAAGTCGGCGAGATCGAAAAACTCACCGTCTGGGGCAACCACTCGCCCACCATGTACGCCGATTACCGCTTTGCCACCATCGGCGGCAAATCCGTCAAGGACACCATTAACGATCAGGAATGGAACGCCAACGTGTTCCTGCCCACCGTGGGCAAGCGCGGCGCTGCCATCATTGAGGCGCGTGGCCTGTCCTCGGCCGCATCGGCCGCCAACGCCGCCATCGACCACATGCGCGACTGGGCGCTGGGCTCCAAGGGCCAGTGGGTCACCATGGGTGTGCCTTCCAACGGCGAATACGGCATTCCCAAAGATGTGATCTTCGGCTTCCCCGTGACCACCGAGAACGGCAAGTACAAGATCGTCGAAGGTCTGGAAATCGACGCCTTCAGTCAGGAGCGCTTGGACAAGACCCTGGCTGAGTTGCAAGGTGAGCAAGACGGCGTCAAGCACCTGCTGCCGTAAGCCGACGTTGGCTACGCCCCGCTCGGTTGCGTGCGAGTGGGGCGTAGCGCGCTTTTGCCTTGATTTGTCTTAAGCCGCTGCTTGGCAGCGGCCCCTTCTTGTTGCGCCATTCTTTACCTGCCCTTCATGTCTGCCGCATCTGCCCATCCCCGCGACGTTCTCCTTGGCGCCCAGGCGTCGGCTTGGTTGTTGCCTGTGTGCGACCACTACAGCGGTGTGGAGGCGCGCATGCGCAAAAGCCTGCAATTGCAGGCCGAGATGGCGCAGGAATTTGGCGCGTGTGTGTTTGATGTCACGCTGGACTGTGAAGATGGCGCGCCAGTAGGCGGCGAGCGCGAACATGCTGCACTGGTTGTGGCGTTGGCGCAGGAGGCAGCGCCGGGCATGCGCGTGGCCGTGCGCGTGCATGCCATCGATCACCCCGCGTTCGCCGAAGATGTGCACACCATCGTGTCGCAGGCTGGAGAGCGCCTGTGCCATGTGATGATCCCCAAGGTCGATACTTTGGCCGATGTGGAGCGCGCTGTGCGTGAGGTCGATGCCGCTGGCGGCGCACATCTGCCCCTGCACGTTTTGATTGAATCATCGCTGGGGGTGCATAACGCCTTTGCCATCGCGGCGCATGCGCGCATCCAGTCCATCAGCTTTGGCTTGATGGATTTTGTCTCTGCCCACGGCGGCGCCATTGGCGCGGATGCGCTGGGCATGCCGGGGCAGTTCCAGCATCCGTTGGTGCTGCGTGCCAAATTGGAGTTGGCGGCCGCCTGCCACGCCTTTGGCAAAACGCCCTCGCATTGCGTGGTGACGGAGTTTTCGGATACCTCCGCTTTGCACGCCGCTGCGCGCAAGGCCAGCCGAGAGTTGGGCTATACGCGGATGTGGAGCATCCATCCGTCGCAAATTCGCCCCATCGTGCAGGCTTTCTCCCCCGAGCCGGCCGAGCTGGATGCCGCAGTGCAAATCCTGGAAAAGGCGCTTGCTGCACAATGGGCGCCCATCAGCCACCAGGGCGTCTTGCACGACCGCGCCAGCTACCGTTATTACTGGCAAGTCATTGAGCGGGCGCACCACACGGGGCAAGCCTTGCCCGATTTCTTGAAAGCGTGGCTGCTGCCTGAAGGTGGTTGAGCCAATCCAACTATTAATTTCACGCCAACCATTGACTCTGCCATGCGCGCCTTTTTGCATTTTTCTTCCATGATCCTGGCCAGCGCCGTTTTGGCCGGCTGTAATTTCGCCACGCTTTCGGCCAAGCCTGGTGATGCCCCGCAAGACAAAGCCACTGCCTATCCGCCCGCGCCTGGACAGGCCGCTGCTCAGGCGCCTGCGGCAACCCATTTGACGGGGGTGGACTACGTGATCAGCCGGGTCATTAAGGAGGACTTCCAGTGCCGCGATTCGCTGGTGCTCAACGTCAGCGAAGCCCCGGGCAATCCGCGTGAATTCATCATCAAGGGTAAAAACTTTACCTACCACATGGTGCCCACCGTGGTGCCCAGTGGTGCCATCCGGCTGGAGAACATGGCGCAAAAAGTCATTTGGCTGCAAGTCTCTGGTCGCGCCATGCTGATCGACCAGGCCAAGAGCAAACGCCTGGCCAATGAATGCATCCCCGTGTCCAGGTTGGCTGCGCACGAGGCGGAACAAGCCCGCGCGCAAGCTGCAGCCCAGGCTAAAGCTCAGGCGGCGCAACCAACCAAGAAGGTAGCCGCCAAGGCCAAAGCCGCTACGGCCAAGGCCAAGGCGTCCGCCAAGGCCAAGACCTCTGCCAAATCCCAAGCCAAGAAGTAACCCATTCCCGCAGCGCTATTGGGGCGCTGCCCCTCACCGAGCGTCGGGCACAGAGACCCGGTGATTCGTGAACCTTATAACCATCAGCCCCAGGAGAAAAAACATGCTCAATGAGTACCGCCAACACGCCGCCGAGCGCGCCGCGCTCGGCATCCCGCCGCTGCCGCTGGACGCCAAGCAGACCGCCGAGCTGATCGAGCTCATCAAGAACCCGCCCGCAGGTGAAGAAGAGTTCCTGATGGAACTGCTCACGCACCGCGTGCCGCCGGGCGTGGACGATGCGGCCAAGGTCAAGGCATCTTTTCTGGCAGCCGTGGCGCATGGCGACATCCAGGTTGGCCTGATCTCCAAGGCCAAGGCCACCGAGCTGCTGGGCACCATGGTGGGCGGCTACAACGTGCATCCGCTGATCGAGCTGCTGGACGACGCCGACGTGGCCGACGTGGCCGCCGAGGCGCTGAAGAAGACGCTCTTGATGTTCGACTTCTTCAACGACGTGGCCGAAAAAGCCAAGGCCGGCAACGCCAAGGCCAAGGAAGTCATGCAAAGCTGGGCCGATGCCGAGTGGTTCACCAGCCGCCCCAAGGTGGAGGAGAAGATCACCGTCACCGTGTTCAAGGTGCCCGGCGAGACCAACACCGACGACCTCTCCCCCGCGCCCGACGCCTGGAGCCGCCCGGACATCCCGCTGCACTACCTGGCCATGCTGAAAAACACCCGGCCTGACGCGGCCTTCAAGCCCGAGGAAGACGGCAAGCGCGGCCCCATCCAGTTCATCGAGGACCTGAAGAAAAAAGGCCACTTGGTCGCCTACGTGGGCGACGTGGTGGGCACCGGCTCGTCGCGCAAGTCCGCCACCAACAGCGTGATCTGGGCCACGGGTCAGGACATCCCCTTCGTGCCCAACAAGCGTTTTGGCGGCGTCACGCTGGGCGGCAAGATCGCGCCCATCTTCTTCAACACGCAGGAAGACTCCGGCGCGCTGCCCATCGAGGTGGACGTGAGCCAGATGGAAATGGGCGACGTGATCGACATCTTCCCCTACGAGGGCAAGATCGAGAAAAACGGCCAGAAGATTGCCGACTTCCAGCTCAAGAGCGAAGTGCTGCTGGACGAAGTGCAGGCCGGCGGCCGCATTAACCTCATCATCGGCCGCTCCCTCACGGCCAAGGCGCGCGAGGAACTGGGCCTGCCCGCCTCCACCGAATTCCGCCTGCCCAAGGCCCCGGTCGATACCGGCAAGGGCTTTACGCTGGCGCAGAAAATGGTTGGCCGCGCCTGCGGCCTGCCTGAAGGTCAGGGCATCCGCCCCGGCACCTACTGCGAGCCGCGCATGACCACCGTAGGCAGCCAGGACACCACCGGCCCCATGACGCGCGACGAGCTGAAAGACCTGGCCTGCCTGGGCTTTTCCGCCGACATGGTGATGCAGTCCTTCTGCCACACCGCTGCCTATCCCAAGCCTGTGGACGTGAAAACCCACCGCGAGCTGCCCGCCTTCATCAGCAACCGCGGCGGCGTGGCCCTGCGCCCGGGCGATGGCGTGATCCACTCCTGGCTCAACCGCCTGCTGCTGCCTGACACCGTGGGCACGGGCGGCGACAGCCACACGCGCTTCCCGATCGGCATCAGCTTCCCTGCCGGCTCCGGCCTGGTTGCCTTTGGCGCCGCCACCGGCGTGATGCCGCTGGACATGCCCGAGAGCGTGCTCGTGCGCTTCAAGGGCGAGCTGCAACCAGGCGTCACCCTGCGCGACCTGGTGCACGCCATCCCGCTGTACGCCATCAAGGCCGGGCTGCTGACGGTTGCCAAGGCCGGCAAGAAAAACATCTTCTCCGGCCGCATCCTGGAAATTGAAGGTCTGCCCGACCTGAAGGTGGAACAAGCCTTTGAACTCTCCGACGCCAGCGCCGAGCGCTCGGCCGCCGGCTGCACCATCAAGCTCAACAAAGAGCCGATCATCGAGTACCTGACCTCCAACATCGTGCTCATGAAAAACATGATCGCCGATGGCTACGAGGACGCCAAAACCCTGGCGCGCCGCATCGAGAAAGTGGAGCAATGGCTGGCCAACCCGCAACTGCTGGAGGCCGACGCCGACGCCGAATACGCCGCCGTGATCGAGATCGACATGAACGAGATCAAGGAGCCCATCGTCTGCTGTCCCAACGACCCGGACGACGCCAAGTTCCTCTCCGAAGTGGCGGGCGAGAAGATCGACGAAGCCTTCATCGGCTCGTGCATGACCAACATCGGCCACTTCCGCGCCGCAGCCAAGCTGCTGGGCGGCCAGCGCGACATCCCCGTCAAGCTGTGGGTGGCCCCGCCCACCAAGATGGACCAGAACGAGCTCATCAAGGAAGGCCACTACGCCGCCTTCGGCACCGCTGGCGCGCGCACCGAAATGCCCGGCTGCTCGCTGTGCATGGGCAACCAGGCGCAGGTGCGCGAGGGCGCGACGGTGATCTCCACCAGCACGCGCAACTTCCCCAACCGCCTGGGCAAGAACACCAACGTCTACCTGGGCAGCGCCGAGCTGGCCGCCATCGCCTCGCGCCTGGGCTACCTGCCCACGCCCGAGGAATACCTCAAGGAAATGGGCATCATCGACGCCGACAAGGCCAGCGTGTACCGCTACATGAACTTCGACCAGATCCCCGAGTACGCGGAAGTGGCCGAAGGCGTGAAAGCTGCGCAGTAACAGCCAGCCTCTGTCTTTGACGCAACGGAAACCGGCCTGCGCTTTGCGTGGCCGGTTTTTTTATAAATCATTAGGCAATAAAATCGCCCTGTTTCGGCAAGTTGGATATGGGTAAATATTTATTTTGATATGTAATGTGGTGAGTGCAGATCTATCCGGCACACGCACTTCTTGCAACAAGCGGGCATTGCCGTGGGCTGCATCGAAGATGACGGGGTCGTGCAAGTCTGCGACACGCGCGGCCCGCACGGCAACAGTCTCTCGTTGGCGTTGCTTATGAAACCTGCCGCCGCGTTACCTTGTTGAACCAAAGCACTCTTCGCTAAGCGCCATCTCAAAACCGGCCTCGCACACGCGGCGCCGGTTTTTTTTCTGCAAATCCACGCTTAAGACGCCCCTCGTCGGATTCTTCCCTGCGGCAGTGCGTCCGCAGCAATTGATTGAAAGGATGAATATGAAAAACGATCGATCCAAGCAAGGCTCAGCCAAGGATTTATTGAGCAAATTGCAGATAGATGTCGAATCTTCCATGCCGTTGGCGGATGAAGACTTGCCTTACGGGTGCAGTCATGAGGAGTTGGTCCAGGCCCTGCAAACGCGCTTTCAGGCCCTGCGGCGCAGGCAGTGTTTTCAGCCGGGCGATTTGGTGACCTGGAAACCCGGCTTGCGCAACCGCCGCTACCCCGTGGATGGCCGCCCCGCCATTGTCTTGCAGGTGCTGACAGAACCTGTCTTCGATGAGGAGCTCAACTCAGGCTCGAACTACTTCCGCGAACCGCTGGATTTGGTGCTGGGCCTGGTGCTGGAGGAGGGGGAGCAGCGGGGCAATTTGTTGGCCTGGCACTTCGACAGCCGCCGTTTTGGGCACTGGAAATGAATGGAATGGAAGGATTTTTAAATGACAAAAAATGGAACAAATAAGCGTATTTTGCGTGCTGATATGGACAAAATCGATCCAGTCGAGTTGCGCGCTGCCCACTTGGCGCTGCGTTTTTGGATGTGCCAGGACGAGCTGGATTTGTCTCGAAATCACGACCTGGTGCGCCATCTGTGGTGTGTATGCCTGCCCCTGTGGGAGCGCGATGTGCTGATCGCTGAGATGGCGCCCAGGCTCCAGCGACTATCCACGGGCGAAGGCATGTATTCGGACATCCTGAGGGCCAGCGTCATGCGTATCCGCCAAGGGGGCGATGCAGCCCAGGAGGCCGCGCGGCTGATGGCGTACAAGCAGCTGAGTGGCCGTCAATGTGGGGATTTGATGGATTTGCTCGTAGACATGTTGGGCCTGATGCGCGAGCAGCTTTCGAGCGCCGATTGGCAAGCGTTGGCCTTGGCCGATGGCCAGGAGCCTACGCACCCCAGCGTTCGGCTGCTGGCTGAGCAGGCGGGGTTTAACCGGGTGGAGCAGTGCTTGCTGGACATGGCCGAAAAAAGGCATGCCGTGCTTGCCTTCGACGGGCTGCTGCGAGGGATCGATTGCAACGGCATGGATACCGCCATGTTCTTGCTGGCCAAGGTGCTGGCTTGCAAGCCCCTGCAAGTCATGCAGGCCGTCAGCGCCCAGTCGCCCTTGGTGACGATGAAGCTGCTGAAATTCCGCAAATACTCCCGCGACCTGGATGACATGCTGGAGAGTGGCGATGAGCTGCACATGGTGCTGGTGGCCGAGCCTGCCACGCGGGAGGAACTGCTGGACGTCTTTCTGGAGCCTGCCAGCGCCAGCCCGTGGCAGTTGCAGGATTTCCCGCACCTGCTGGACCAAGCACAGCGTGCGGCGCAGGCGCTGCGGCAAGCCGCCACTATGGCCGAGCCCGGCGTCAACGCCTTGCTCTACGGGCCGCCGGGCACCGGCAAGACAGAGCTGGCCTACAGTCTGGCCGCTGCCGCAGGCCTGCGGGCCTGCCGCGTGCGCACCGAAACCGACGAGGGCGAGCTCATGGATCGCTCGGAAAGGCTGTCGGCCTACGTGCTGCTGCAACGCCTGTTGCGCCACGATCGGCAATGTGTATTGGTATTTGATGAGGTGGAAGACGTGTTCGATGACGCAGCAGGCATGCTGGCCGCATTGCTGGGCAATGGCGAGCGGGCCGGCAGCAACAAAGGCTGGATCAACCGCACGCTGGAGGAAAACCTCGTGCCTGCCATCTGGATCACCAACCAGGTGCGCGGCATGGATCAGGCCTTTCTGCGCCGCTTCATGCTGCCCATGGCCGTGGGCACGCCGCCGCTGGTCGTGCGCCAGCGCATTGCCCAGGTGCACCTGCCCGACGACCGCGTGCCCCAGGCGCTGCGCGAGCAACTGGCGCGCGACGACAAGCTGCAACCGGCCCAGTTCGGCATGGCCAGCCGCCTGCTCAAGCTGCTGCCCGGCGCCGACGCCGCTGATGCGGTGCGCCAAGGCATTGCCGCCAGTCGTCGCTTGCTGCATGGCAGCGGCCAGCCGCACCTGCGCCAGTCGGCCACGGAATTCGATCTGGAATTCTTGAACCTGGCCGGCGAACTGGCGCCGGGCCGGATCATGGCGGCCTTGCAGCGCAGCGGCCAGGGGCGGCTGTGCTTCTTCGGCCCGCCAGGCACTGGCAAGACGGAGTTTGCGCACGTGCTGGCCGAGGCGCTGGAGCGCGAGCTGATCGTGCGCACCAGCGCCGAGCTGATGTCCAAATGGGTGGGCGAGACAGAACAAAACATCGCCCGCCTGTTCGACAGCATCGACCCGCAGCGCAGCATCCTGCTGCTCGACGAGATCGACAGCCTGCTGCGCAGCCGCACGCTGGCAGAAAAAAGCTGGGAAGCCACGCAGGTCAACCAGTTGCTGCAATGCATGGAAAGCTTTCCCGGCATCCTGATTGCCGCCACCAACCTGGCCGACAAGCTGGACGCCGCCGCATTGCGGCGCTTTGACTTCAAGCTGGAGTTCCGCCCGCTCAAGCCCGAGCAGCGCCTGCGCCTGCTCGCCCGCGAAACCCTGGGCGACGCCGACCGCGCCAGCGAGCTGCCCGCGCCCGTGGCCGAGCGGCTGCTGCACATGCCAGGGCTGACGGCAGGCGACTTCGCCAACGTGGCGCGGCAGCGCCAGTTGTTGGGTGAAAGCCTGAGCGCAGAGCAATACCTGCGCCGCCTGATGGTGGAACTGCGCTTCAAGGCCGCAGAGCAGGGCGGTGTAAGCGGGGTGTAAGAAACAAAAAAGCAGCGCAGAGATGCGCTGCTTTTTTGAATTAATTATTGTTAGAGTGTGTTATGCACTTTTCGCCCCCTGCGAGAGCGCCCCGCCTTGCGATTAAACGGTTTTGCGGCCAGCGCGGGGGAGCACAAGGTGCATATATACTCTAACGCTGGTTTGGTTTTTTATGGCGCCTATTTTTTATGAAAGGATGATGCCGTGAACGATGGAGTGGATAGGGACTTTGCAAACTGGGCGCTGAATTACTCTGGCTGTGATGGCGGGGATTGGGGTGATCCGGGAAATCCATCTATTTGGGTGTGTGGCATAGAGTGGGGTAGCCCGAGGAATATTGATGGCAATCTGGATGTGGATGCAATGAGGGAGTGCTTCAGGAGTCCCGTAAATGCGGAAGGCTATGATAATGTCGAGGAGCAATGGGTGTATTCATACAATAGGGCCTGCTTCAAAATTTTTTCTGCAATTCATGCTCTCGATGAGAGAGGTAATGGTTTCCGTGAGGTTGGAAGGGCTGAACAATACAAAGATTTCGCTCATAGGGTTCGCCCTTTTGTCAAGGGGTGCAGAGGTTATGCCAAGATCAATCTTTACCCTCTTGCTTTCAGGAATATAGGAAAAGAGTTGTGGACTGAAGTTCATAGGCAGGCAACAAAATTCAGCAACAAGAATGATTATGTTGAGTGGGTTGCGAAGAATAGGTTTCCTGTAATGAGATCCTGGGTGCAGGAAAAGAGGCCAAGGCTGATTATTTGTTTCGGTGTTAGTGGAAGATATCCGGAAGATTTTAGGCGTGCATTTCTGATGGGGGATAGGTTATTTGAAAAGAAAAAGGTTGATGGCTGTAAATTTGAAATATATGTTCAGTACTCTGATGAGCGTCATAGGACGCTTGTTGCAGTGGCGCCATTTCCGACATCTCCTTCAGGTGGTCTGCTAAGCAATGCTGCGCGGCAAAGGCTTGGTGAGTTTTTGGTAGGGATGCTGAATGCCAATAATTGAAAATATTTGATGGTGTGATGCAATTTCTTCATGTTGTTGTTTTTCTGATTTTTCGAACTTTTAATTAAAAATCAAACACGACAATTTTGCACCCTCACCACCACTACCGAGCAGTCGTCCGATGCGCCGGCCTGCAAGTAGGCCGCCTTCAGGGCCTGCACATTGGCATCCAGGCTGGTCTGACGCTGCCACAGCAGTGGTAGGCGCTCATCGCCCAGGCTGTCGTGCAGGCCATCGGTGGCCAGGATGAACACGTCGCCCGCTTGCACCTGGCCATGCCAGATGTGCAGCCAGTTTTCAGGCGTTGGCGGCGGGGTGTCGTCGTCTGCCGGGTCGTCCAGCAAGTCGGGCTCGTCGCCCTGGTCGCTGCCCAAGGTCAAACAATGCAACAAGCCCTGGTAGATGGATGCGCTGGCGCCGTGCTGTTCGGGGCTGACTTCGCCTTCGTCCAGCATGTGCTGCCAGATGGTGTGGTCGCGGCTGAGTTGTTGCCAGGCCATGCCGCCCGTGGCGTTTGGACGCAGACGCCAGATGCGCGAGTCGCCGCAGTTGACGGCGCAGGCTTGGCCATTCTGGATCATCAGGCTGGCCAGCGTGGTGGAGGCGCCTTGCGTGGCGGGCCTGAGGTAGCGCGATTGCCATGCCGAGACGGCTGCGCGCACCAGGGCCGGCAGGGCCGATGCGCTGCCGGGCAGCAGGTCGGCCCGGTGGTGCAGGGTGTGCAGCAAGCTGCGGCTGGCCAGAGCGGCATGCGGGCTGGCCGATACGCCATCGGCCACCGACAGCCAGAGCGCACCGCCTGCAACGGGCAGCGCGGGTAGAGTGGCGTTTTGCTTTTGCCAGACTTGGCATTGGCCTGCCCATTGGAAGGCTAGGGCGTCTTGGATGGTCGGGTGCTTGCCGTGGGGTAATTGGCAGGCGGCGATGGCGTGTTGGAACAGGGCAAGGTCGAACATGGTGTGCGTAAGAGATTGTTCAAAATCTTGGCACGAGGGGGGACAAGAAGCGGTTGGCGATGGGTTGCAAGGCGGCCCCCCGCCTCAGAGCGCCCAAATCCGCTTTCTCGAGCGCCGCGTAGCAGTTTTGAACAGAGGCGCTACAGCATGGGGATGTGAGAAGGGCGCGCTGCACGGAAAGCCAAAACGGGGTGCTGGATCTTTTCCCCGTTGGGCACTCCGCAGCGAGACAAGATGGGATGCATATGACGCAGATACAAGGCATGAAAGACTGCAATGAAAACCTGGCGCGCGCCGCCGCACTGGTAGCGCAGGCCGATGCGCTGCTGGTGTGCGCGGGCGCGGGCATGGGGGTGGATTCGGGGCTGCCCGATTTCCGTGGCGATGAAGGGTTTTGGCGCGCTTACCCGGCGTTGGGGCGGGCGCGCCTGTCTTTTACCGAGATTGCCAATGCGCGGCGTTTTGCGCGCGATCCGGCGCTGGCTTGGGGCTTTTACGGCCACCGCCTGGCGCTGTACCGGGCGACGCAGCCGCATGCGGGCTTTGCGCTGCTGCGCCAATGGGGCCAGCGCCTGCCTGGCGGCTGTTTTGTGTTCACCAGCAATGTGGACGGGCAGTTTCAAAAAGCTGGCTTCGATACCCAGGCGATCGAGGAATGCCACGGCTCCATCCACCACCTGCAATGCAGTCGACCTTGTTCGGAGAGGATTTTGCCGGCCGATGGTCTGCAAGCGCGTGTCGATGAAGCCGCGTGCCGCTGGCTGGGGCCTTTGCCGCTGTGCCCGGATTGCGGCGCGGTGCTGCGGCCCAATGTGCTGATGTTTGATGACTGGCAGTGGATCAGCGCGCGGAGCGATGCGCAGCGCCGCCGCCTGGATGCCTGGCTGGCGCAGCAACAGCAGGCTGGGCGTCGCCTGGTGGTGATCGAGCTGGGCGCAGGCACGGCCATTGCCACGGTACGGCATTTTGCGCAGCGGGCGCGTCAGCGCCTGTCGAAGCAGGGCGCAGGTCTGGTGCGCATCAACTTGCGTGCGCCGCGGGTGTCGGATCCGCAGGACGTGGGTCTGGCCTTGGGCGCACTGGAGGCCTTGCAGCAGATCGAACAGCGGCTGCCTTGAGCCTTTTGTCGCGCGCTCGACCTGCGTGGGCATGGACGAAACAGTTTGCGCTGCCTCTCGCCCGGCCCAACAGAGCGGGCGCCGTCCCTACAATCGGCGCCCATGAACACATCCACTTCCCCTGAAAGCGCTGCGCCTGGTCAGAACGAGGGCGCAGAGACCAAACCCAGCAACTTTCTGCGCCAGGCCATTGAGCACGATCTGGCGCAAGGCACCTACGCCCAGCGCCGCTGGGGCGGCAGCCCGGGCGATGGTGCGCACCATGCGGCGGGCATGGCCGATCCCGCGCCGGTGCGCATGCGCTTTCCGCCCGAGCCCAACGGCTATTTGCACCTGGGCCACGCCAAAAGCATCTGGCTGAACTTCTCGCTGGCGCAAGCCTATGGTGGCGCATGCCACCTGCGCTTTGACGACACCAACCCCGAGAAGGAAGAGCAGGAATACGTCGATTCCATCCGCGAGCTGGTGCAGTGGCTGGGCTACGACACCGGCTACGCCGACGTGCCCGGCCAGCCCGGCGTGGTGCAGCCGCATG
Source organism: Allofranklinella schreckenbergeri (assembly GCF_003703475.1). Classification (GTDB taxonomy): domain Bacteria; phylum Pseudomonadota; class Gammaproteobacteria; order Burkholderiales; family Burkholderiaceae_C; genus Lampropedia; species Lampropedia schreckenbergeri. Next base: position 66,848 of record NZ_RDQM01000009.1, read on the forward strand.
TGTATTACGCCAGCGATTATTTCGACTTCATGTACCGCGCTGCCGAGTACCTGATCGAGGCCGGGCACGCCTACGTGGACGAGCAAACGCCCGAGCAAATGCGCGCCAACCGGGGCGACTTCGGCACGCCTGGCATCAACAGCCCCTGGCGCGACCGCAGCCCGGCCGAGAACCTGGCGCGCTTTCGCGAGATGCGCGATGGCCAACACCCCGATGGCAGCATGGTGCTGCGCGCCAAGATCGACATGGCCAGCCCCAACATCAACATGCGCGACCCGGCCATCTACCGCATCCGCCGCGCCACCCACCACAACACGGGCGACAAATGGTGCATTTACCCCATGTACACCTTTGCCCACCCCATCGAGGACGCGCTGGAGCAAATCACCCACAGCTTTTGCACGCTGGAGTTTGAAGACCAGCGCCCGTTTTACGACTGGCTGCTTGAGCGCCTCTGTGAAGGCGGCCTGCTGCAAAGCCCCCCGCCGCGCCAGTACGAATTTGCGCGCCTGAACCTCACCCACGTCATCACCAGCAAGCGCCGCCTGCGCCAGTTGGTGGAAGAAGCCCACGTGGACGGCTGGGACGACCCGCGCATGCCCACCCTGGCCGGGCTGCGCCGGCGCGGCTACACGCCCGATGCACTCAAGCTCTTTTGCGAGCGCTCGGGCATTTCCAAGGCCGGCGGCTGGATCGACTACTCCGCGCTGGAAGGCGCGCTGCGCGACGTGCTTGACCCCATCGCTCCGCGCGCTCTGGCCGTGCTCGATCCGCTCAAGCTCGAACTCACCAACTGGGACGCCCTCTTTGGCGCGGGCCACCTGGAGCCTTGCCAGGCCCCGCTGAACCCGCACGACGAGGCCGCTGGCCAGCGCCAGTTCACCCTCGGGCGCGAGAGCTGGATCGAGCGCGAAGACTTCATGGCCGTGCCCAGCAAAGGCTTTCGCCGCCTGTACCCGCCGCACACCGGCGGCGACGGCCAGCCCAAGGAAGGCAACAAAGTGCGCCTCAAATACGGCTACGTCGTGCAATGCACTGGCTTTGAGCAAGACGCCGATGGCCGCGTTACCAAAGTGCTGGCCGAAGTCATCCCCGACACCAAGAGCGGCACGCCCGGCGCGGACAGCGTCAAGGTCAAGGGCGTGATCGGCTGGGTGGGCGCGCACGACGGCGCAGCGGCCGAGTTCCGCCTGTACGAGCGCCTGTTCAAAGTGGAACACCCCGGTCAGGCCGAGCTGGCTGAAGAACTCAACCCTGGCAGCCTGCAAATCGCCCGCGGCTACGTGGAGGCGGGCCTGCTGCAAGCCGTGCAGGCCGAAGGCGAACAGCCGCGCCCTTGGCAGTTCGAGCGCCTGGGCTACTTCGTGCGCGACCGCCGCGCGCCGGTCGGTGACGGCCTGGTCTTTAACCGCGCCTGCGGCTTGAAAGACGGCTGGAAGGCTTGAGCGCCTGTTCAAATTCTCTGCACGGCGATCAAGAGAGCGGGGTTGGGCGGTCTGCGGTGTTGCAAAGCCTCGCCATAGCGGGGGCTATGGCTGTGTTTTGCGCCTTGCAGCCCATCCCACCCCGCTTCTTGCCCACTCGTGCCGAGATTTTGAACAGGCTCTGAGCGCTTGGGCAAGGGCGTTGAGCGTCAACGGGGCTGCCGCGTCGCATTGGCGGGCAGCCTTTTTGGTATTTTTGCCAATCAAAAAGAAATAAAATGCCCTTGTTTGGGCAAGTTGGTGTTCGAGTGGATTTTTCTTTGGTTTGTGTTTTGAGGGTTGGCCTGCAAGCGCCCCGGCGCATGGGGCGGATGCTGGCGTGTGCGGCCCGTCTGGCCGCTGCTGGCCGCAGTTTGATGCAGCCTGAAACGCCAGAGGCATCAACCACCCGCTGGCCGGTGGGAGGCGGATCACCATCCGCGCCGTTCGCTGCTGGCCTGAAAAGGCGCGCAGCTACGCCTGAAAGGAGGGTGCGGCACTTACCCCTGCCGCCGCCCGCTGGCCTTCGGACTATATGTGGGGTTGTCTTTTGAACTGGCTTGGGGATTCTGTGTGAAATCCTTGGCCGGGCGATGGCCCCGGTTATGCCTGAAAAGGTTTGTTCTGAATAGTGGGGCAAGCCTCTAGAAAAAAGAAAGATCCAGCCTCGCGCATGGCCAATTTTGCTTTTGGGTAGCGGCGTGCATGGATGTTTTATCGATCAAAGGAAATAAAACTGCCTTATTTCGGTAAATTGGTGTTTGATTTGATTTTCCTTTGATTGGAATAATGAGGCCTATTGCGGGCTGGCCTGCATCAGCGCCTCCAGCGGCGTGCCCGGCGGCACGGGGCAGGCGCGGCCGAGGGTTTGCAGGGTTTGGCCTTGGCGCTCGACGAGGAATTGGTCCTGGATTTCCAGCTCGTCGATGCGCAGGCGGCCGGCGACGAGGAAGTATTGGCTGGCTACGCCAAAGAGGTTGGCGTCCAGTTGCACGCCTTCGGGCATGAAGGCTTGTGCGTCGGCCAGCGAGGTAAAGGGTTTCATGCGCACGGCGGCGAGTTTTTCTGCCGTGGCCGCGCCCGCTTGCGGGGGCAGGGCAGCGGCGAGCACGCGGGCGCTGGCGGTGTTGAGGTTCAGGCGCGTGCGCCCGGGCAAGATGGTGGCGTGCGGGCGCAGCAGGGCGATGTGCTCGGCGCTCAGGCCCAGCCAGCCCAGTTGTTCGATGCAGCGCGGCGCCAGCGGCACGGGGGCGTCGAGGTCGCGGCGGGTGGCGTCGAGGTATTTCTGGGCGACTTGCTGCGCCAGATCGCCGCCCAGGCCCAGCGCTTCAAACAGGCGCTGCCATTGCGCCAGCGCGGCGGGGTCAATGGCTTGGTGGCGGATGAGGTTGCTGAGGTTGAGGCGTCCGTCCAGATCGAGCATGCCGCCGCTGAAGTAGGCCTGGCCGAGGTCGGCATTGGCGTCGGTGGCGATGTTGCGCTCGGCGCTGAGGAAGGCGCCGAGTTTGGATTCGGCCAGCGGCACGGTCCAGGGTTCGTCCAGGTGGTCGGCTTGCTGGGCTTTGCGGCGGTCGTCGGTGGCATCGATGCGCAGGATGATTTTGGACCAGTCCAGCGCGCCGCGCACCAGCCAGTGCACTTGGGCCTGGGCGCGTTCGTCGGCTTCGGCCTGGGCGCTGCGCCATTGCTGCCAACTGGCGCTGGCGGCGAGGCTGGCGACCAGGGCGACGATGAGCATGGCCAGCAGCAGGGCGACGCCGCGTTGCGGGCGCGGCGCGGCGGATGCGGCGGCGGGCGGGGCGATCACAAAGGGCGCAGTGGGCATGGCGATCAACGGGCGATCAATGGGCACTCAGCGCGCGATCATCGGGCGCTGCCGAAGGTGGGGGCGAGCCAGTCGCGTGTGATCTGGCCGCTGAAGGTGTGGCTGAAGGGGCCTGCGTTGCCGGGCAGGTGCAGTTGCAGGCGGATGGCGTCGGGCAGGCGCGGGCGGTTTTCCAGGTTGTGGTGGGTGTTGGGGTTGCCGGGTGCGTTGGGTGTACTGGGCGGGTTGGCGCTGTCTGGCGCGTCCGGCGCGCCGGGCAGGCCGCCCGATTGCAGTTGCTGGCTGGAGAGTGGGTTGCTCCACCGCCCTTCCAGCGCGTAATGCAGTTGCCAGCGGGCCAGGGGCAATAGCTCCAGGCCTTGGCCCAGGGCGCTGGATTGGCCTTGCGACCAGGCGGAGGCGGCTTGCCAGGCGGCGGCCCATTGGGCGCGGTCGTATAGCGGCTGGGATTGCCAGCGTGCCCAGTAGGTTTGGCCGCTCTGGCTGCGGTCGCTCCAGGCGACGACGCGCAGGGCGGGCGGCTGGCCGGGGGCGACGCTGGCGTTGCGGGTGATGCGCAGGACTTTGCCGTTCCAGTCCAGCGGCGGCAGCGCGGGGGTGAGGGCGATTTCGTCCAGATCGCGGCTCCATTGCGCCAGCGCGGTTTGGAGGGTGGCCTGGTGCGTGGCGCTGTCGTGGGTGTAGCGCTGCGCGCGCAGCAGGCTGTCCACGCCTTGCCAGCTCAGCGCGGTCATGACGGCCAACAGGGCCAGGGCGACCAGCACTTCCACCAGCGTGAAGCCGGGCGCGGCGGGCCAGGGGGCCGCAGGGACTGTCGCTGTAGGGGCCGCAGGGGGCGAGACAGGTCGTGCCAGCATGCTCAAAAGCGCCCGACCAGGGTGGAGAGCGAGAGCACGAAGTGCTCGGGCGTGCTGACGCGGGCATCGACGCGCCGCAGCGAGGGGTTGATGGTGCCGCTGGTCACCAGCTCCACCTCATAGCGGCGCCCGGCTTGCTCGCATGGGCTGCGCGTGGCGCCGATGGAAGGGAGCTGGCCGCGCGCGAGCAGGCGCATCTCCACCAGCGCGTTTTCCGCGCACCACTGGGCCAGCAGCACATCCTGGCGGCGCTCGGCGCTGTGCAGCAAAGCGCCCGCCACGCGCGTGCCTGCCGCCAGCGCAATGGCGACGACGGCCAGCGCCACCAGCACTTCCACCAGCGTGAAACCGCGTGCGGGCGGCGTGGCGGTGCGCAGAGCAGAGAGGGGAGTGGGGGACTTCATGGCGTGGCCTCTTGCACCTGAAAGGGCGCCAGGCCATCCGTGGCGATGGTCACGCGCAGGCTGGGGTGGCGGCGGTCGCCCAGGGTGACGCTTTGCGGCGGCAGGATCGGCTCGGGGCCCAGTTGCAGATCGCCGCCTTGCAGCACCACGGTGCCCGCGCGCTCCCACGCGGTGGGCAGGCGATCGAGCCAATGGCGCGTGCGGCCTTCAAACACAAAGCCCTCGGGCGTGGCGCGCCAGCGCACGCTTTGGCCGCTGGCGCGTGCGTGCAGGCGGGCCGCTTCCAGCAGCATGGCCAGGCGCTCGCCCTCGTCGGCCAATTGGCGCTGCGCGCCGCCCGACCAGCCCACCACGGCCAGCCCCGTGGCGATGGCGATGATGGCGGTGACGACCATGATCTCCATCAGCGTAAAGCCACGGCTGGCGCGCCAGAAAGTGCGGTGCATGGGAAGGAGTGGGGGCAAGGGGAAAGGGCGGAAGGGCAAAGCGCAAGGCCGGGGCATTGTAGGCGCGCCCACATGGCCAGCATGGCGAGCGTGGGCGGCCTGGGCAGGCACAATGGGTTGAGCTGGGCTGTATGGCAAGGCGACTGCAGGCGATTTGATTATTTCAATCAAAAGGAAATTGCAAGCATTGCCAATGTTGCCAAAACAAGGACATTTTGTTTCTTTTTGATATGTAATAAATGCGGATGAAGGGGCCGGGCCGTGCACCCCATCCACGTGATGGTCGCGTGATGATGGGCGGCGGCTGGCAACGACGCAGCGCCTTTGCACAACCCGGCACATTCTGGATCTGGAGCCGTTTCTCTCATGAAAATCCTGCACACCTCCGACTGGCACCTGGGCCGCGCCTTGTATGGGCGCAAGCGCCATGAAGAATTTGCCGCGTTTCTCGACTGGCTCGTCGCCACCGTGGCCGAGCAGCAGGTGGACGCGCTGCTCATCGCGGGCGATGTGTTCGACACCAGCACGCCGGGCAACCGCGCCCAGGGGCAGTACTACCGCTTTTTGCACCGCATCGCCGCGCTGCCCAGTTGCCGCCACGTGGTGGTGGTGGCGGGCAACCACGATTCGCCCGCCTTTCTGGATGCGCCGCGCGACTTGCTGGCGGCGCTGGATGTGCACGTCATCGGCCAGGCGCGGGCCAATCCGGCCGATGAGGTGCTGCTGCTGCGCGATGCCCAGGGCCAGCCCGAGCTGCTGGTGTGCGCCGTGCCGTATTTGCGCAGCAGCGATTTGCGCAGCGCCGAGCCGGGCGAGAGCCTGCATGAGAAGGAGCAGAAACTGCGCGAAGGCTTGCACGCGCACTACGCCGCCGTGGCCGAGCACGCTCTGGCGCAGCGCGCGGCGCTGGTGGCGCAAGGCGGGCCGCCGGTGCCCATTGTCGCTATGGGGCATTTGTACGCCGAGGGCGGCAGCGTGCAGGCGCGCGAGGGGGAAGGTGTGCGCGATTTGTACGTTGGCTCGCTCGGGCGCGTCGATGCCAGCGCCTTCCCGCCCGCGTTCGATTACGTGGCGCTGGGCCATTTGCATGTGCCGCAAAGCGTGGGCGGCGCGCCAGCCATTCGCTACAGCGGCTCGCCCTTGCCCATGGGCTTTGGTGAAGCGGGGCAGGCCAAAAGTGTGTGCCTGGTGCAGTGGGCAAGGCCATCGCCCGCCGGGCAGAGCGCTGCTTCGGCAGCTGTTTCGGCAGCTGTTTCGACCGCACCCGAGCGCATCGAGCTGCTGCCCGTGCCCACCTTCCAGCCCCTGGTGCGTGTCAGCGGCGATTGGCCTGCGATTGCCAGCCGGTTGGCGCAGCTGGCTCAGGCCGATGCGGACATCCTGGCCCAAGCCAGCGCCGATCCTGCCGCAGCGGCCCCCGCGCCCCCCGGCGCGTGGCTGGAGGTGGTGTACGACGGCGTGGCCCTGATGCCCGATTTGCGCGCGCGGCTGGACGAGGCCGTGGCGGGCACGCGCTTGCAGGTGCTGCGGGTGAAAAACACCCGCCTGAGCGCCCAAGCGCTGGCGCACAGCGCGCAGGCGCTGACGTTGGAGCCGCAAGAGCTGGATGCGCGCGAGGTGTTCGAGCGCTGCCTGGAGGCCCACGCCGTTGCCGCCGAGCAGCGCCAGCCGCTGTGGCAGGCGTACGACGAAATCCTGCATGCGCTGCATGAGGAGGATGCGCAGGCGCAGGAGTGATTCGGCCCGGTGCTGAATTACATATCAATATAAAAATGGATTTAGCAATATCAAGCCCAAATATGGGTGAAAAATTTTCTATTGATTTAGAAAATAACGCCCTCACGGCGCTGGGGCAGGCCGTGAGGGCGTTTGGCAGGCACGGGCCGCGCGGCCCGTGCAGTGGGCGATGCGGCTGAGGGCTGTCGATCAGTTCAGGCCGAGCTTGCCGCGCAGGGTGGAGAGGTCTTCGGCCAGCTTGTTGATGGCGGCGGCCATGACGGTGCGGTCTTTGTCGCTGAGCTGGTCGTAATCGACATAGCCCTTGCCGTCCTTGGCCTCGTATTTCTTCAGGATGTCGAAAACGGTTGTGAAGTTCTTGTCCACTTCGGCCAGGAAGGTTTTTTCCTTCTCGGCGATGAGCGGGCGCACGAGTTCGACGATTTTGTAGGAGCCATCGACGTTGGCTTTGAAGTCCCACAGGTCTTTCTTGCTGTAGCGGTTTTCCTCGCCGGAGATTTTGGTGGCGGCCACTTCTTCCATCAGCACGGCCGCGCCGCCGACGACGATCTCGGGCGGGAAGGTCAGCTTGCCGATGCGCGATTGCAGCTCCTTGACGTCGGCCAGCAGCTTGTCGGCCACGGGCTTGACGTCGTCGGCGGTTTTTTTCTCCCACAGGCTGTATTCGATGCGGTGGAAACCGGGGAAGGCGGGGTCTTTCTCGGCGCCTTCGTAGTCGTCGGCGCGCGAGTCGATGGCCACGTCCAGATCGCTGAACAGCTCGGCGATGGGTTCGACTTTTTCATAGCTCACGCGCGTGGGGGCGTAGAGGGTTTTGGCTTTTTCGATGTCGCCGGCCTTGACGGCTTCGACGAAGGCGGTGGTGTCCTTGACGAGCTGGTCAACGTTCTCGCTGACGTAGAGCTTGTATTCGGCAATGGGGGCCACGAGGTCGAGCGCGGCAGCCTTGGCTTGCGCGAAGGCGTTGCCTGCCAGGGCTGCCAGTGCGGCGGTGGCGATGAGGTGTTTGAAGGTCATGGTCAAGTCTCCTGGCTGGCGTGCAGCCGTTGGGGTGGGAAAAATGGTTTGGCCAGGGTGGGTTAGCTGGCCTTAGCTGGCTTTTTGCGTGCCTTGGCGCACGGCGGCGATGAGGGCGCTGCCCAGGTAGTCGCTGTTGCCCTGCACGCCGGGCAGGGTGAAGAAGTAGCCGCCGCCGACGGGCTTGATGTATTCCTCCAGCGGCTCGCCGTCGAGCTTGCGCTGCACGGCGATGAAGCCTTGCTCCAGATCGGCCTGGTAGCAGATGAACAGCAGCCCCTGGTCAAGCTGGCCGTTCTTGGCGATGCCGTTGGAGTAGTTGAAGGGGCGGCGCAGGATGAGGTGCTTGTCCGATTCGGGCGTGCGCGGGTTGGCCAGGCGGATGTGTGAGTCCAGCGCGGTGATGTCGCCCTCGGGGTCTTTGCTGTAGTCGGGCACCTGGAATTCGGTGGCGTCGCGCTGGTCCAGCGGCGCGCCGCTCATCTTGGTGCGGCCGAAGATTTGCTCTTGCTCGTTGAGCGGGGTGCGGTCCCAGCGCTCGACGAAGTTGCGGATGATGCGCACGGCCTGGTAGGTGCCGCCGTGCGCCCAGGCCGGCTCTTGCTGGCGCTGGCTGTCCACCCACACGATGCGGCGCATCAGCGCGTCGTCGTCGGCATTGGGGTTGGCCGAGCCGTCGCGAAAGCCCAGGAAGTTGCGCGCGCTCTCGACGCTGCCGTCGGGGCCGGGGGCGATGACGGGGACGTTGCCTTCTTGCTTCCAGCGCGGCACGAGCTGGTCGCTCAAGTTCTTGATGATGTCGCGCAGGGCGTGGATGGTGGTGTCTTGCGTGTTGGCGCAGATTTGCAGGCTGATGTCGCCGTGGCAGAGGGATGCGTCCAGCGCGTCGTTGGGAAAGCGCGTCATGCGCTGCAATTGCACGGGCTTGTGCGGCGCCAGCCAGGGGCGATCGTCAAACAGCGAGCTGCCCAGCGAGACGGTGATGGTCAGCGCATCGGGCGCGATGTCGGGGCCGAGGATGCCCGAATCGGCCGGCGGCAGCAGCGGGTCCAGCTCGGGCGGCGTGCCGCCCTGGGTGAGGAACAGGGCGCGCTCGGTCAGGCGCCGCAGCAGGTGCTCAAGCTCATCGGGCGTTTCGGCCAGGGCCGCAAAGCTGGCGATCATGCCGTTGGCCGGGCGCGCGGTGGTGATGCCCGCCTGGTGCGGGCCGAAGAAGGCCACGCGGTCTTGCGGGGAGGCGCGGTGGCTGACGGGCGCATCGGTGACTTTGCCCGAGCCTTTGGGGCTGGCCGCAGCGCCTGCGCTGGCGGCGGCCTGGTGGGCGCAGCTGCCCAAGGCGGCCGAACCCAGCCCGGCCAGCCCGGCCAGCCCGGCCAGGCCCAAGCCCTTGAGCGCCTGGCGGCGCGGCAGGGCGGGTCGGTCGTTGCTGGGGGTGGGGTTGTCGGGGTTTGCCTGGGATGTATCGCGTGTCATGGCATGGATCCGTGGGTATGAAAAATGGGTGCGCTGGCTGGCTCGCGTGCCCGTTGGTAATGGCCGGGTTACTCCAGCCCCAGTGCGGGGTTGATCTGGGCGATGGCGTCGGCCAGCTCGCCCAGCAGGGCGGCGAGCCGGGCGCGCTGCTCGGGCGTGATTTGGGCGTAGGGCGGCCAGCTGGGTTCGGAATCTGTTTCGCCTTGCGCCTGCACTTGGTGCGCCTGTAGCGCGTTACGCACGGCGGCAAAGCGCTGCTGCACCTGGGCGGCCAGCTCGGGCTGCGCGCCTTGCAGCAGCGGGCCGGTGAGCAGGACGATTTTTTCCATGCCCTCCAGGTTGGCGTGCACATCGGCCAGGTCGGTCTGGGCGTAGGGGTTTTCGCCTTGAGCCAGCGCGCCTTCTTGCAGGCGGTGGATCAGCCAGAGGGCGCTGTCGCTCAAGTCCTCGGGCTTTTGTTGCAGCTCACGCAGACGGGTTTTGAGGGCATCGGCATCGGCGGCCAGTTGCTGGGCTGCGTTGCTCAGGCCAGCGGTGCTGCCTTGTTGGAACAGGGCTTTTTCCAGGCGGTGAAAGCCGGTGAAGGCGGGGTCGTCCTCGCGCTGGGCCAGGTAGCTGGCCTGCGGGTCGATGCGCGCCTCCAGATCGGCAAAGCGCCCGGCCACGCCCTCGATGCGCTTGTAGGCCGCGCGCGCTTGTAGCCAGTGCGCGCGAGCGGCGTTCACATCGCCTGCCGCAACGGCTTCGGCCAGGGCCAGGGCTTGTTTGTGCAGCGCGCCCGATTGCATGATGAGGTGCACGCGGCTTTCCGACAGCGGGCCGATGAAGGCTTCGATGGGCGGGCGCAGGCGCTCGGCCTCGGACGATGCGGTGGGCGTGACGGTGAGGCTGCCGCGCGGGTTGGACAGCAGGCCGCAGGTGATGGCGAAGCTGCCGGGGCGCAGCTTGACGGTCAGCAGCGAGTGAAAGCCCGGCGCGATGTTCTCGCGCTCGGCGACGACCATCACGCCGTCGAGGATCTCCCACTCCAGCGGGCGGCGCGAGGCGTTGTGGATTTCGAACGTGGTCACGCCCGCAGGCAGGGTGAAGTCGGCCGGCTCGCAGGTGGCGTCGTTGACGATGACCTTGTGCGTGTGGCCGCGCTCAGGCCCCTTGGCCGTGCGCGTGGCGTAATAAAACACGGCGATGGCGGCCACCACCAGCAAGGCCGAGAGCGCCAGCGCGATGTAGATGAATTTGCCGGGGCCAGGGGCGCTGGCCGGGGTTTGAGGGGCGGCGGTGGGCTGCATGGGCGGTTTGAAAAAAGTGGGCTGGTGGGGGGCAGTCGCTTCAGGCGGGTCGGCTCAGGGTGGTCGATTCAGGTAGAGCGGGGCGGGGCCTCTTTCATCGGCTGCAGGAACAGCGCCAGTGCGGGCGCGAGGTAGAGCAGCCAGGCCAGCGCCTCGCCCCAGGTGGGCGACTCGTGGTAGCCCAGCAGGCCCGAGAGCACGGTGCCCGCCACGCTGGCATTGGGCAGGGTGCGGCTCAAATCCCACACTGGCGCTTGCAGCCAATTCCACACGCCCGCTTCGTGCAGGTTGCGCAGCACGCCCGCCAGCAGGCCTGCGGCCACGAACAGGATGAAGATGCCGGTGTAGCGGAAGAGCTTGTGCAGGTTCAGCCGCACGCCGCCCCAGTAAATGCCCAGGCCCAGCGCCACGGCGACGGCGATGCCCGCCAGCGCGCCCAGCGGCGCGGCCGGGCCGGGGCTTTGCTGGAAGATGGCCAGCAGGAAGAACACCGATTCCAGCCCCTCGCGCGCGACGGCGAAAAACGCCATGCCGATCAGCGCCCAGGCGCCGCCCTGGCCCCGGCTGGCATCCAGCGCGGCGTCGATGCCCGCGTGCAGCTCGGCCTTGAGCGAGCGCGCCGCGCGCCGCATCCACAGCACCATGTAGGAGAGCACGCCCACGGCCACCAGGCCGACGATGGCCTCGAACAGCTCTTGCGTTTTTTGCGGGAACTCGCGCCCGGCCAGCAGCACGGCAGCGCCGGCCAGCAGCGACAGCGCCACGGCCAGCAGCACGCCCACCCAGATGGCGGGCAGCCATTGCGCGCGCCCCGTCTGGCGCAGGTAGCTGGCGATGATGCCCACGATCAGGGCCGCCTCCAGCCCCTCGCGCAGCATGATGAGAAATGGTGCGAGCATGGTTTATTTATAAATCAAATAGAAATATGATCTATTGCATAGGTTGCCATTTTATGGTTATTTCTTTCCCTTTTGATTTGTAATTCATGTTGTCATGCCGCCTCTGCGGCATGACGATGGATGCTCTTAGAAGTAATGACGCAACCCGATGCCGAAGGAGCGGAAGTCTTGCCCGGCGCGCTCGACGCCGAGATCTTTGCCGTAGGTTGCGCCTTTGGCGTTGTCCAGATGGGTGTAGAGCGCGTAGAACTTGGTGCGTTTGCTCAGGTTGTAATTCCAGGCCAGCGTCCACTGCGTGGCGCTGCTATCGGCCACGTGTTTGTAGGCGCTGGCATGCCCGGCGTTGAGGTGGATTTCGTTGTTGCCGAAGGTGTAAATGCCCACCAGGCGGTAGTTGTTGCGCGCGCCAGCGCCCTCGATCCAGCCGTTTTCATCGCGCTGGTAATAGCCGCCAAACTGGAAATCGCCCAGCGTGTAAAGCCCGCGCAGACTCAGCTGCTTGGCCTGGTCGTAATGCACGTAGGAGGCGGCCAGGGAGAGATCGCCCACGTCGTAATTGGCCACCAGCTCGTAGGCGTGGGCATTGACGCCATCGACGGTTTTGCGATCGTCCTTCAGGCTCATGCCCAGCTCCAGGGTGAAGCCGCCGAACTCGGGGGTGACGTAGGAGAAGCGATGGTCGGCGGGCATGAGGTCGGCAAACAGCCAATCGGCCGATGTGCCCACGTTGTCGTTGTGCAGGCTGGTTTCCTCCACGATGGTCTTCATGGATTGGCCGCCGTAGTTGCCCAGGCGCACGCGGCCCCAGTCGCCCGCCAGCCAGACTTCGGCATTGCTGGCGTAGCCGTCTTCGGCAGCGCCGTCGGTGCTGTCGATATCCATCTCGAACTGAAAACCGGCCTTGAGGCCGCCGCCGAGGTCTTCCTCACCCAAAAAGCCCAGGTTGGAGCCGTTGTTGAGCATGTGGGTGCGGGCCTTAGCATCGGTGAGCTTGGTGTGCTCCACCGTGGTGTTGACCCGACCGTACAACGTGACAGAGCTTTGGGCGAGCGCGGATGAGGACAGGCCCAGCAGGGCCACAGAAGCGGCGATGCAAAGAAGGTGTTTTTTCATGACCAGGCAAACTCCAAACAGCTAGTAAGGCGCCTTTCGTTCAAGCTTCCGTCCAGGCGAAATGAGTACAGGCGGCGCTTCAAACCTTCTCTCTCGGACAGATTCTTTCTGTGAGAAACAGAAACTTTTTGAAAGAGAGGCAAATTCTACTCTCCAAAATAATGAGAGCGATATGCATTTTTAATACGTGCATTGCTGGTTTGGATCTGGGCTTGGGGGACAGGGTAGGCTGTCAAAATGCCCGCTTTATTTGCTTTTCATGTGCTTATGCTGCGCGTTGCCGCCAATTTGAGTTTTTTTTACCAGGACATGCCGTTTGAAGCGCGGCTGGCTGCCGCTGCGGAGGATGGTTTTAAAGGGGTGGAATACCTCTCGCCCTACGACATGGAGCCGCATCGGCTGGCGGGATTGCTGCAAGCCCATGGCCTGGAGCAGGTTTTATTCAATGCACCAGCAGGCGGGAGCCATCTGGCCCAGGTGCGCAGGGCCTGGGATGAGGGCTGGCGCGGCACCGCCAGCCTGCCGGGCGAGCAGGAGGCATTTCGCTATGGCATTGATTTGGCGCTGGAATACGCGCAGGCCCTGTCGTGCCGACGCGTTCATGTCATGTCCGGCATCAACCCGTCGGCCAATCGGGGGGATCGTTTGCTCTGGCTGAAGCAGTTGGCGTGGGCGGCTGAGCGCGCGGCGCGGTGCCCGGATGTCACTTTGCTGATTGAAGCGATCAACCGGGAGGATATGCCCGGCTACTGGCTGCACACACAGCAACAGGCCTACGAGGCGCTGGTTGAGGTGGGGCACCCCAGGCTGGCGATGCAGTTCGATGCATACCATTGCCAAAAGGTAGAGGGGGATGTGCTGGCGCAGTGGCAAAAATACGCGGCCACAGGCTGGATCAAGCATGTGCAAATCGCGGGCGTGCCAGGCAGGCATGAGCCGGATGTCGGCGTGCTGCCATATGGCCCGCTGCTGGCGCAGATGCAGGCCAGCGGCTACGACGGCTGGTTGGGGCTGGAGTACCGTCCGCAGGATGCATCGCGCGCTGGCGTGCGTGAGGGGTTAAGACGCTGGTTGGCGCAGGGGGTGGCGCTGTGAGTGCGCCGATATCCAGCATGCCCCCGGCTTCGCACGCGGTTCAGGTGGAGTTGGTGGCTGTTTTGGCGTCTGTGGCAAATGGGCAAGTGCGCGTGATGACGACGCGCCATGGCCAATCGTTGCCGTGCGGGCCGTTTACGACGACCCATCTCTCGCTCCAAGCTGGCATGCGCGCCTGGGTGGAATCGGAAACCCATCACCCGATTGGGTATATCGAGCAGCTCTACACCTTCGCCGATCCTGGCCGACAAGCCGATGCTGGGCCCAGGCGCATCTCCATCAGCTATCTGAGCTTGACGTGCGCTCAAAAAAATACGCACGATACGCTCAACGCGGCCGCGGAGCATGCCGGTTGGCGCAATTGGTATGACTTCTTCCCCTGGGAGGATCTTCGCAGCGAGTGGGCAGCGGAGTTGGTGCGTGAATCCATCGTGCCTCGTCTGTCGCAATGGGCTAGCCAAGCGCAATCGTCGGATGTGGCGCGTCAGCGCTGGCAACGTATCGAGAGCTGCTTTGCATTGCATGAGTGGAACGAAGATTTGGTGCTGCAACGCTATGAGCTGCTCTACGAAGCGGCCTTGGTCGAGGAAGCGCGCCGCGCGTGTGCGATTGCAGCAACGGATGGCGGGCAGTCGTTACTGCCGGGCCTGACCATGTTGCTGGATCATCGCCGTATATTGGCGACGGGGATGGCCAGGTTGCGCGCCAAGATCAAATACCGGCCGGTGGTCTTTGAGTTGATGCCTCCCCAGTTCACCTTGTTGCAGCTACAGCAAACGGCCGAAGCCATCACGGGGCGTTGGCTGCACAAGCAGAACTTCCGCCGACTAATTGAACAGCAACATTTGATTGAAGAAACGGGGCATTTGGCAGTGGGGCAGGCTGGCCGGCCGGCCAAGCTGTTCAGGTTTCGCAATGACGTGGCTTATGAAAGGGCTATTGCGGGCACCAAGCTCCCAACGGCTGCCAGCTCTGGCGGACAGGATTGATGGAAGGCATTGCATGAAATGCGTTGCGCAACCCTTTGTTTTTAGAGGGCTGGGCTTGGTGCCTTGCACCCCCCCCGCTATGGTTGTCGTGTTGCTGGGTAGCAACGAAAATGGAGCGAATCTTCGATAGATTGCAAATACTCTTTGCCAATCGCAAGCCTGTCTGCTGCAATACGCCCAACTTCCCCACCAGGAGGTTGGCTCGGGGAACCGGCGGGACTGTAATCCGGCATAAGCCCTAGACCCCCCGTACCGGAGCCCTATGTTTAACCTTGGAGTATTCGCATGAAAAAATCCCTTATCGCATTGGCTGCCGTTGCTGCCTCTGGCTTCGCAATGGCTCAATCTTCTGTGACGCTGTACGGTGTGGCTGACGTTGCTGTTGGCTACAACTCTGATAAAGGCCCCAACGCCAATATCGAGAAAAAGACAGCAGCTCGTGCAAACAGCATTTTCAACAATGGCACCAGCCGCATCGGCTTCCGCGGTGTGGAAGACCTGGGCGGTGGTCTGAAAGCCAACTTCCAATTCGAACAAGGTGTGAGCTTGGCTGATGGTTCTACTCAAGCCAAGACTTTTGCTCGTCAAGCTTGGGTTGGTCTGTCTGGTGACTTCGGTACGCTGCGTTTGGGCCGTCAGTTGACTCCCTCTTTCAACGGTATTGCTGCTTGGGAAATCACCGGCACCGCCAACTACTCTGTGGTGGCAAACCAGTTCGGTTACGCTGGCGCTGGCTCGCGTGACGACGCCATGATTCAATACATCACACCGAACTTCGGTGGCTTCAAGGCGCATCTGGCTTACGTGCTGGAAGACAACCGTGGTACGGATGAGAAGTACGACCTGGCTTTGATCTACGGCAATGGCCCGTTCAAGGCTGCTCTGACTTACGCCAACACTGGCGAAGGCAAGGCCAACGCTTCCGTCGGCGCTTCTTACGACTTCAAATTCGCCAAGGTTGCTGCCTCTTACTTTGACGGTCACTACAACTACATGCGCAATGCTTCGTTCGACGGTTTCTCTGTCGGCGCATCGATTCCTTTCAACAACTTCAGCCTGACGTTCGACGTGGCTCGTAACAGCGAGTTCAAGGACACCGACTTCGTGGTGGAAGGCAAGTACGCTCTGTCCAAGCGCACATTCGTGTACGCTATGTACCTGAACGACGGCAAGAAGTTCACACGTGACAGCAACACTGGCAAGAACAACTTCTCGGTTGGTCTGCGTCACAACTTCTAATCCGGTTTTTACTGGATAAACAAAACGCCCCTTCGGGGGCGTTTTGTCGTTTTGAAGCATGCGCTCGGCCAAGGAAATCGCATGCGGCATTGATAATGCTTGCCGATCAATTGGAAGGTTTCGCTGATGATGGAGATAGGGCAGATGATCGGTAGTCCGGTGGCAAAGAAGTGGTTGGGTACGGTCGTTTTCGGGGCGGCAGCAATATGCATGGCCGTGGCGCAAGCGAAGCCGCCAGCGCAGGAGCCGATTAAATTGGCGTTGGTGGAAAGTCTCTCTGGCCCCTTTGCCAATACGGGGGAGGCGGTGTTTCGCAATTTGGCTTGGGCCGTAGAACGTGTCAATGCCCGTGGCGGAGTGGCTTTGTCGGCTGAAGAGGGCGGCGCTCGTCTGTTGCAGTTGGTGCGGTTTGACAGCAAGGGGCAAACGGAAGAAGCGCTATCCGCATTGCAAGCGGCCCGGGATGCAGGGGCGCGTTACATTTTGCAAGGCAACTCCTCGGCTACGGCAGAGGCGATTTTGGGGGCGGTTGAAAAAAACAACGCACGCACGCCAGAGCAAAGCCTGTTGTTTCTCAATTACTCGGCCGTCGATCCCAGTCTGACCAACGAGAGGTGCAGTTTTTGGCATTTCCGTTTTGATGCACACGCCCATATGCGCATGAATGCATTGATGGATGTGCTGGAGCGTGATGCGGCTATCAAGAAAGTTTATTTATTCGGGCAAGACTATAGTTTTGGTCACGCTGTATTGAAGGAGGCGCGGCGTCAGTTGGCCGAGCGCCGTCCGGATATCGAGATCGTGGCCGAGGAATACCATCCGATTGGTCGCGTCAAGGATTTCGCGCCTTATGGAGCCAAGATCAAAGCCAGTGGCGCTCAGGCGGTGATTACGGGGAACTGGGGCAATGATTTGACCTTGTTCATCAAAGCCAGCGCGGAGGTTGGCTTTGATGGCAGCTTCTACACGTTTTACGGCAATGCGCTGGGTGCGCCTGCGGCCATTGGTGATGCGGGTGTGGGCAAAGTCATTGCAGTGGCGGACTGGTTTCCCAATGCCCCTTCGGAGCAAGGCCGGGCTTTTTATGCTTCCTTCCGTGAGCGTTTTCCCAAGCCCGGTGACGACTACGTCCACATGCGGATGCAGCTTCTGGTAGAGGCTTTGGTCAAGGCAATGGAAAAGGCGGGCAGCGCCGAGCCCAAAGCGGTGGCCTTCGCCTTGGAGGATTTGGCCGTGGCGCTCTCTGGTCAGGCCGGGCGTATGCGCGCTGATGACCACCAATTCCAGCAAGCCTTGATGGTGGGTTTGATGCAAAAGGCGGGCAGTGCTTCTGTGCCTTTTGATGTGGAAGGCTCGGGCTATGGCTTTGAGGTGATTCGTTTGCTCAAGCCCGATGAGGCGCAGATGGCGCATCGCTGTGCCATGAAGCGCCCGACGCGCTAATGGGCCTTCATCGCTCCATCCGCTGCTTGATCGCGACGGTATGCGGCGCGTCTCTGCCATGAATTCTTCTTCAAAAGTAAATAGTGATTAATACTGGAATTGCCAAAACAGGGTAGATTTATTTCCTTTCGATTTGAAAAATAGAATTCTCAGTTCAATTTATATCTTATATAAGACATTGGGGCAAGGCTTGGCTGAGCGCTTAGAATCGTTAGGGTGCCAGCCCGTTGAGCGGTTTGTTCCCGCAGGGGTGTGCCCCAGCGAATGCCATTGAAAGCCACCGAAAGCCACGAAGCACCATGAATGAGATCCAGGGCATACCCAAGGCGGCCGAGGCTGCAAATTTGGCAGCCCCTTCTTTCAGCCCTTTGTATCGCCAAATCAAAGGGCTGCTGTTGCAGAAATTGCAGGCGGGTCAATGGCAGCCGGGCGAGGCCATTCCAAGTGAAATGGAGCTGTCGCAGCAATTGCGCGTCAGCCAGGGCACGGTGCGCAAAGCCATTGATGAATTGGCGGCGGAAAATCTTTTGGTGCGGCGGCAGGGAAAAGGCACTTTCGTGGCCACGCATACGGAACGCCAAGTCCAGTACCGTTTTCTGCGCTTGCGCCCCGATCAGGGCAGCCTGGATGGGGAGGGGCCAGCGCAACGCCATATCTTGTTTTGTCGGCGCGAGCGCGCCACGGCGGAGCTGGCTGCGCAAATGGGCCTGCGCAGTGGCGATGCGGTCATGCACATCCGCCGCACGTTGGCCATGCGGGCAGTGGTCTCGGTGCTGGAGGATATTTGGCTGCCCGGCCATGCGTTTAAAAATATCCATGCCGAACAAATCATGCATTACCAAGGACCGACCTATGCCTTGCTGGAGCAAGAGTTTGGTGTGCGCATGGTGCGTGCGGTGGAAAAGATCAAAGCCATCGTTGCGCCAGATGCAGAATCGGCGCAATTGCTGGAAGTGGAAAGCTCAACGCCTTTGCTGGCCGTTGAGCGTGTTGCCTACACCTACAACGATGTGCCCATGGAGGTGCGCCGTGGCCTGTATCGGACAGACACCCATCACTATCTCAATGAGCTGCAATGAACCGCAACTGCTGCGTGGCTGACAATTTGTCGCACATTTGTCTTGGTTTAGCCCGTTGAGACTAAAATCGCCGGGTTTGCCCGCCAGCGGCGAACCCTGTTTCCACTGAGAAAGCCAAAAAACCCATGAATGAAGTTGCAAAGAAAAGGCCGGAGTTTCGCAACATCAATGTCTTCCATGATGTGCGCACTTACCGTATGCCCCCAGCGGCCATCCTCTCCATCCTGCACCGTATCAGCGGCGGCATCATGTTTTTGCTGCTGCCCTTTCTGCTCTGGTTATTCGATATGTCGGTGCGTTCGCCACAGACTTTTGAGCAAGTAGCAGGCATTTTCCGCGAGGGGCTTTGGATCTTCCCCGGCTTCATGGTTCGGTTGGGTGTGCTGGTGCTGGTGTGGGCCTTTTTGCATCACCTGTGTGCAGGTATTCGGCACATTCATATGGATGTGGATCACCATGCTGTTGACAAGCACAAAGGGCGCAAGACCGCCATTGCCTCATTTGCCATCAGCTTGGGCCTGACTGCTATTTTTGGCCTCAAGATCTTGTTCTGACCGCTGCGCCAAGGAGTTTTAACTATGTCCGTCAACTACGGTTCCAAGCGCCTTGTCGTCGGCGCCCATTACGGTCTTCGCGACTGGCTGGCCCAGCGACTCACGGCGATTTTGATTGCTTTGTTTGCGCTCGTGCTGATGGCGCGGGTTTGCATGATTGATGGCGCTATCGATTATGCAGAGTGGAAAAACCTCTTTGCGCCGCAATGGATGCGTTTGCTGACCTTCGTGGCTGCTGTGGCCGTGCTCTGGCACGCATGGATCGGTTTGCGTGAAATCTTGATGGATTACGTCTCTGTCGCTGGCCTGCGCCTGCTGGCATATACGGGTGTGCTGGTCTGGTTGATCGGTTGCGCTGGCTGGGTTTTCCAGACGCTGTGGCGCCTGTGATGGCTTGGTAAATATCCCGTCCAGTAGAACAAAGATAAGTCCCCACTTTAAGACTACCCATCATGAGTTATACAAAAGAGAACATCATCACCCGCAAGTTTGACGCTGTGATTGTCGGCGCAGGCGGCTCCGGCATGCGCGCTGCGTTGGAGCTCTCCCGTGCGGGCCTGAGCGTTGCCGTGCTGTCCAAAGTCTTCCCCACCCGCTCACATACTGTGGCGGCTCAAGGCGGTGTTTCTGCATCGCTGGGCAACATGAGCGAGGACAACTGGCACTACCATTTCTACGACACCATCAAGGGCAGTGACTGGCTGGGCGATCAGGACGCCATCGAATTCATGTGCCGTGAGGCGCCTAACGTCGTGATCGAGCTGGAGCACTTTGGCATGCCGTTCGACCGCAACCCTGACGGCACCATCTACCAGCGCCCCTTCGGTGGTCACACGGCCAACTATGGCGAGAAGCCGGTGCAACGCGCTTGTGCAGCGGCCGACCGCACGGGCCATGCCATGCTGCATACGCTCTACCAGCAAAACGTCAAGGAAAAAACCAACTTCTTCGTGGAGTGGATGGCGCTGGACTTGATTCGTGACCAGCACGGCGATGTTGTTGGCGTGACGGCGCTGGAGCTGGAAACGGGCGATTTGTACGTGTTGCAAGCCAAAGCCGTGCTGCTGGCTACAGGCGGTGCAGGCCGCATTTTTGCGGCCTCGACCAATGCCTTCATCAACACCGGCGATGGCTTGGGCATGGCTGCGCGGGCGGGGATTCCCCTGCAAGACATGGAGTTTTGGCAGTTCCACCCCACGGGCGTCGCCGGCGCTGGCGTACTGCTGACTGAGGGGTGCCGTGGCGAGGGCGCCATTTTGCTGAACTGCCATGGTGAGCGCTTCATGGAGCGTTATGCCCCCACGCTGAAAGACTTGGCTCCGCGTGACTTCGTTTCCCGCTCCATGGATCAGGAAATCAAAGAGGGGCGTGGTTGCGGCCCGAATAAAGACTACGTGGTGCTCAAGCTGGATCACCTGGGCGCAGAAACCATCCATAAGCGTCTGCCTTCGGTGTACGAGATCGGTATCAACTTTGCCAACGTGGATATCACGAAAGAGCCGATCCCGGTGGTGCCCACGATCCACTATCAAATGGGCGGGATTCCCACCAACATCAACGGTCAGGTTGTCGTGAAGACGCCCACCAACAATGCCGAAGTCGTGGGCGGTTTGTATGCCGTAGGCGAATGCTCTTGCGTCTCCGTGCATGGCGCGAACCGTTTGGGCACCAACTCGCTGCTGGATTTGCTGGTGTTTGGCAAATCGGCCGGCAAGCACATTGTGCAAACCGTGCGCAATCAGCAAGAGCACAAGCCGCTGCCAGCAGACGCTGCCGATCGCACATTGGCGCGTCTCAATCGCCTGCAGTCGGCTACTTCGGGTTTTTATTCGCAGGACATTGCCAACGATATCCGCAAATCAATGCAACAGCATGCAGGCGTTTTCCGTACGCAAAAAGGCATGGACGAAGGCGTGGTCAAGATCAATGCCATCCGTGAGAAAGTGGGCAATATCACGTTGGACGACAAGTCCAAGGTCTGGAATACCGCGCGTATGGAGGCTTTGGAGGTGGATAACCTGATCGAAGTTGCGCAGGCCACCATGACGTCTGCCGCAGCGCGCCACGAGTGCCGCGGCGCCCATACGGTGTACGACTACGAACACCCGGCCGATCACCCCGAATTCCCGCTGGGGCGCAATGACCGTGACTGGCTCAAGCACACGCTGTGGTACAGCGAAACCAACAGCCTGGATTACAAGCCCGTCAACCTCAAGCCCCTCACAGTTGAGAGCGTGCCGCCCAAAGTGCGCACCTTCTGATTACCGGCCTGATAGCAGCCTCACGAAGAGTCCAAAAATATGACCATCCGGAAATTCAAGATCTACCGCTACGATCCTGACAAGGACGCCAAGCCTTACATGCAGGATATTGAAGTGGAGCTAGACGGCCACGAGCGCATGTTGCTTGACGCCTTGGTCAAGCTCAAAGCGAAAGACCCCAGCATCGCCTTCCGCCGCTCGTGCCGTGAAGGGGTGTGCGGCTCTGACGCGATGAACATCAATGGCAAGAACGGCCTGGCCTGCTTGACCAATATGAATACGCTGCAAGGCACCATCGTGCTCAAGCCGTTGCCTGGCCTGCCGGTTATTCGCGATCTGATCGTGGACATGACCCAGTTCTTCAAGCAGTACCACAGCATCAAGCCCTATTTGCAAAGCGATATTTACGCTTCGGCGGAAAAAGAGCGCTTGCAATCGCCTGAGGAGCGCGAGGAGCTGAACGGCCTGTATGAGTGCATTTTGTGCGCCAGCTGCTCTACCAGTTGCCCGAGCTTCTGGTGGAACCCGGACAAATTTGTCGGCCCGGCCGGACTGTTGCAGGCGTATCGTTTCATTGCAGACAGCCGCGACACTGCCACTGGCGCGCGTTTGGATAATCTGGAAGACCCTTACCGCCTCTTCCGTTGCCACACCATCATGAACTGTGTGGATGTGTGCCCCAAGGGGCTGAACCCCACACGCGCCATTGGCAAGATCAAGGAGCTGATGGCGCGCCGCGCGCTGTAAGCCTGGTCGCAAACCCGATCTCTGTCTATGCAATCCGCCCATCTTCAGCAGGACGCAGACGAACAGCGCTTGATGACTCCTTTGGAGCTGCGCCAACTGCACTGGCGCAGCCGCCGGGGCCTGCTGGAAAACGATTTGCTGATTGAAAAGTTTTTCTCCCAGTACGGTGCCCAGCTCAACGTCGCGCAAGGCAAGGCGGTAACGGCCTTGATGAATTTGGCCGATAACGATTTGCTGGATTTGTTGCTGCGCCGCAAAGAGCCTCAAGGAGACACCGACACCCCCGCGATTCGGGACGTGCTGGCGCTCATGCGTCCGGCCGTGCCATCTACCAAGTAGCGACGACGATACAGCGGGGGCGTTACGTGCGTCCCTTTGTATTCCCTTTTGACCCAACAAGGCCGATGCATCCCCCGGATCCGGCACACCAGAGGAAGGTAAGCATGAAACTCTCCGACAACAAAGCCACCCTGTCGTTCTCTGACGGCAAACCTTCGGTGGATTTGCCCATTTACCAAGGCACGATGGGGCCGGATGTGATGGACATCCGCAAGCTCTATGGTCAGACAGGCATGTTTACTTATGACCCTGGCTTTTTGTCCACCGCATCGTGCCAGTCGGCCATCACGTATATCGATGGCGACAAGGGTGAGCTGCTCTATCGGGGTTATGCGATTCAGGATTTGGCGACCCAGTGTGACTTCCTGGATACGGCGCATTTGCTGTTTTATGGTGATTTGCCTACGGTAGAGCAGAAGGCTGATTTTGATCGTCGCGTCTTGCGCCACTCCATGGTCAATGAGCAAATGCAGTTCTTCCTGCGGGGCTTTCGCCGCGATGCCCACCCCATGGCGGTGCTCACGGGCCTGGTGGGCGCCATGTCGGCCTTCTACCATGAGAACACCGACATCCATAACGCCGAACACCGCGACCGCGCTGCCATTCAGCTCATCGCCAAAATGCCCACGCTGGTGGCCATGGCGTACAAGTACGGCAAAGGCGAGCCGTACATGTACCCGCAAAACAATTTGAGCTATGCGGGCAACTTCCTGCGCATGATGTTTGGTACGCCGTGCGAGGAGTATCAGGTCAATCCGGTGATCGAAAAAGCGCTGGATCGCATTTTCATCCTGCACGCCGATCACGAGCAAAACGCTTCCACCTCCACCGTGCGCCTGTGCGGCTCCTCGGGTACCAATCCGTTTGCGGCCATCGCTGCCGGCGTGGCTTGCCTGTGGGGGCCGGCCCACGGCGGCGCCAACGAGGCTTGCCTGAACATGCTGGAGGATATCCAGAAGATGGGTGGCGTAGCCAAGGTGGGCGAGTTCATGG
Source organism: Allofranklinella schreckenbergeri (assembly GCF_003703475.1). Lineage (GTDB taxonomy): Bacteria > Pseudomonadota > Gammaproteobacteria > Burkholderiales > Burkholderiaceae_C > Lampropedia > Lampropedia schreckenbergeri. The sequence continues at coordinate 90,110 of NZ_RDQM01000009.1, forward strand.
AGAAGGTCAAGGACAAGAGCAATCCTGTGCGCCTGATGGGCTTTGGCCATCGTGTGTACAAGAACTACGATCCGCGCGCCAAGCTGATGCAGGAAACCTGTAATGAGGTGCTGGCCGAGCTGGGTCTGGAGAACGATCCGCTGTTCGCGCTGGCCAAGAAGCTGGAGCAAATCGCGCTGGAGGACGATTACTTCGTGCAGCGCAATCTCTACCCGAACGTGGATTTCTACTCCGGTATCGTGCAGCGCGCTATCGGCATCCCCGTCAACCTGTTCACCGGCATCTTTGCGTTGGCGCGCACGGTGGGCTGGATTGCCCAGCTCAACGAGATGATTGCCGATCCCGAGTACAAGATTGGCCGTCCGCGTCAGCTCTTTACGGGCCACACGCCTCGCGCGATCAAGCCGATTCAAGATCGTTGATCGGCCCGCGGTGGGTTTGGGGCGCTGGGTGCCCCTTGTACCCCTCGTTTTGTCCCGTTCGTTCCATAAAAAAAGCGTTGCGCCATTTGCGCAACGCTTTTTTTATGCCGAGGGCAAAAGCCTTTTTCGATACAGAGCAGCGCCGCTCAAATGCGCCGTCCGCTTTTGGCGCGCAAGGCGGCGTGCAATTGCGGCGGCAGCAATTTGAAGGCCAGCCGCAGGAGCAGCCAGGCGATCAAACCATCGTCAAGCCAGCCGAGGATGGGGATGAAATCGGAGACCACATCAATGGGCATGACGACGTAGAGCACGGCCAATGCGGTGGTCAGCTTGGCCAGCCAGGGCGTGCGCGCATCGCGCAGGACGTTCCAGGCCAGCAGCAACTCTTTGCGAAAGAGGGCGAAGATGCGTGCCAATTTCCACATGGGCTGTACTCCTTCCGATGGGGCTCCAAAAAAACGCAGACGCCCCACATGGGGGCGGTGTGCGCACTCGACAAGTGTTGATTTCTATTTGCAAATCAAAATAAACGTGATTTGAATGCATTCATGCCGAAATAAAGTGAATTATTTTCCTTTGAATTGCATTGATTGCATTGGGTTCAATAGGTTTCGGCCTCCGGGTTGGTTTGTTCCAGCTCATAGCTGGCTGCCAGCATGGCCAGGCGACCGATGACGCCGTACATGTAGAAGCGGTTGGGCAAGGCTTTGCCCGGCTGGCCTTGTTCGTTCAGGGCGTGCCCGGCTTCAAAAGCCAGCGGGATGAAGGTGGCGCCGGGGGCGTTGAGGTTTTCGTCGGCGCCTTTGTCGGCATGGGTGCGGTAGAAGCCGCCGACGACGTAGCGGTCCATCATGTACACCACGGGTTCTGCAGTGGCGCCGTCGATGCGCTCAATGGTGGGCACGCCTTCTTGGATGATGAGGTCGCTGACTTGTTGCCCGTCTTTGATGACGGCCATTTTGTTGCGCGTGCGGCGGTTGATGCTGGCCAGCTCGGCGGCGTCTTGCACCATCATCACGCCCATGCCGTAGGTGCCGTTGTCGGCCTTGATGGCGACGTAGGGCTTTTCGTTGATGCCGTATTCCTTGTACTTGCGGCGCACTTTGTTCAGCACCGTTTGGGTGGCCTCTTGCAAGGCTTCGATGCCTTGGCCCTGGGCGAAATCAACCCCTTGCACGTGGCCAAAGAGGGGGTTGACCAGCCAGGGGTCGATGCCCAGCATCTTGCCAAAGCGTTTGCAGACGTCGTCATAGGCTTTGAAGTGCAGGCTTTTGCGCCGTACGCTCCAGCCTGCGTGCAAGGGGGGCAGCAGGAATTGCTCGTGCAAGTCCTCCAGGATGCCGGGCGTGCCAGCGGAGAGGTCGTTGTTGAGCACGATGGTGCAGGGGTTGAAATTGGCCACGCCCAGGCGTCGGCCATCGCGCACCACGGGCTCGAGCAGCAACTGCTCGCCATTGGGCAGGTCGATGGCGGTGTTTTCGGTGATTTCGGGGCTGATGGAGCCGTAGCGCACGTTCAAGCCCGCGGCGTGGAAGATGCGTCCAAGCTGGGCGACGTTGGCCAGGTAGAAGCGGTTGCGCGTGTGGTTCTCGGGGATGATGAGCAGGTTGCGCGCTTCGGGGCAGATTTTCTCCACCGCAGCCATCGCCGCTTGCACGGCCAGGGGCAGCATGTCTGGCGTCAGATTGTTCCAGCCGCCGGGAAAGAGGTTGGTGTCCACCGGGGCGACTTTGAAACTGGCATTGCGCACGTCCACCGAGCTGTAAAAGGGCGGCGTGTGCTCCATCCACTCCAGCCGGAACCAGCGCTCAATGGCGGGTACGGATTCGAGAATGCGTTGTTCGAGTTCGCTGATGGGGCCTGTCAGCGCAGTCACGAGATGGGGAACCATGAAATCAATCCAATCAATCAAGACAGGCCCACAGGGCCAAAGCCGAGGGATTGTAAGAGCCTGTCCAAAGTTCCCGTGCCGTGCGGGCGCGCCAGGAGATGGGCGGCTCAGGCGCTGACAACAAGGCTGCGCGCCAGGATCAAGGCCAGCGCCCACATCATCAGGGCAACGGCGGCATCCAGCCACATCCAAAAACGCTGGCCGCGCAGCACGTGGCCCAGAAAGTAGGCCGCCGCACCCAGGCCCGTGAACCAGAGGATGGAGCCAGCCATGGCGCCCCAGCCAAACAGCCCGGCTTGCGCGCCATAGGCCAGCGAGGCGGTGCCGATGAGGGCGGCGGTGTCGATCCAGGCATGGGGGTTGAGCCAGGAGAAAGCCAAGGCCATGGCGATGGCGCGGCCGGGGCCGATGGGCGGCTGGCTTTGCGGCGCGGCATCAATGACGGGCGGCTCGGCGGGCGAGCGCTTGGCGATGTTGCCCAAGGCTCGCCAGGTGCGCCAAAAGCGGCCCCAGGCGCGCAGGCCGTAGTGGAGCAAAAACAGCACGCCGCCGCCGATCATGGCGCCGTAAATCTTGTCCGGCAACGCGCCCAACTGGCCCAGACCGAAAACGCCCAGGGCGATCAGCGCCATGTCGGCCACGATGCTGGTGAGCACGGTCAGCGCCAGATGTTGGCGCGTCAGCCCCATGCGCAGCACATGCACGTTTTGCGGGCCGATGGCCATGATGAGCGAAATGCTCAGCGCCAGGCCGGAGAGGAAAATGGCCGAATCGCTCATGGTTGCAGCACGCCAGTGGCCAGCAAGCCGAAGACGGCCAGCCCCAAGGCGATGCGGTAGAGCACAAAGGGCATGTAACTGCGGGTGGAGACCCACTTCAAGAACACGACGATGACGGCATAGCCGCTGACGAAGGCCACCAGGGTGGCCAGCAGCGTCGGCCCGGCGGCGACGCTGGCGCTGCCCCAGGATTTGAACAATTGGTACAACCCGGAGGCGATGACGGCGGGAATCGCCAGCAAAAACGAGTAGCGCGCCGCCGCCTCGCGCGAATAGCCCAGCAGCAGGCCGCCGGTGATGGTGCCGCCTGAGCGGGATACGCCCGGAATCAGCGCCAGCGCCTGCGCCAGGCCAAACAGCAGCGCGTGGCGGCCGCTGAGCTGGTGCAGGGTGCGGGTTTTGCGGCCCAGCACGTCGGCCGCGGCCAGGATCAGTGCGAACACGATCAGCATCGTGGCGGTGATGTAGAGGTTGCGCAGCGTGCTCTCGATCGCATCGCGCAGCAAAAAGCCCAGCACCACGATGGGGATGGTGCCCACGATGATGAACCAGCCCAGGCGCGCGTCGGCATCGAGCTGCGGCAGATTGCGCCAGGGCTGCTGGCCCAGCGAGGCCAGCCAGGCGCGCCCGATGCGCCACAAATCCTGGCGAAAGTACAGCAGCACCGCCGCCTCCGTGCCCAACTGGGTGATGGCGGTAAAGGCCGCGCCGGGGTCGCCCCCCGAGGGCAGCAGCGGGCCAAAGATGCGCAGGTGCGCGCTGGAGGAAATGGGCAAAAACTCGGTCAGCCCTTGCAGCAGACCGAGGACGAGGGCTTCAAACCAGCTCATGACAATGCGGCCCGCAGGCCGTCCTTTCGTGCAGCGCATCCCTGAGGCGGCCCGCCGCAGCGCTCAAGCGTGCGGCCAGATCATTTGTTTTCAATCAAAGGAAATTTGATTTGAATACAGAATTGCCGAAACAGGGTAATTTTGTTTCTTTTGAATGGTAAAAATGGTGCTCATCCATCGCTGTGGATGACCCTGAGCCGCCCACAGCCGGGATCAGCCGCCGATGCGGATGTGTTGCTCGCGGATGATGGCGCCCAGCGCCTCGGTGTCGGCGGCAATGCGGCGGCGCAGCGCGTCGGCGCTGGTGTCGCCCTCTGCGCCGCCCACCACCCAGCCTTGCTCCAGCAGCTTCTGGCGCACGGGCGCGTCAGCCAGCACTGCTGCCGTGATCTTGCGCAATTGCGCCTGCACCGCCTCGGGCATGCCCGCAGGCGCGGCGATGGCGTTCCATACCTCCAGATCCAGCCCCTGCGCGCCCAGGCTTTGCAAGGTGGGCAAATCGCCCGTCAGCGGGTTGGCTTTGGCCGATGTGATGCCAATCAGCGCCACCTTGCCCGCTTTTTGCTGCGCCAGGGCCAGCGCAGGCGGCAGCAGCGAGAGCTGGATCTCGCCTGCCAGCAGGGCTTGCAGCGCTTGCGGGTTGCCTTGGTAGGGCACATGCACGGGGGCCAGGCCCAGACGGCTTTTGATCAGCTCCATGCCCAAATGGGCCACCGTGCCCACGCCGGGCGAGCCATAGTTCCAGCGGCTGCCTTCGGCGCGCGCCTTGGCCAGCCAGCCCGCGGCATCCAGCCCTTGGGCCAGCGCCGCGGGCGTGGCCAACACGTATGGCGCGGTGCCCACCAGGGCAATGGGGGCGAAGGCGGTGAGCGGGTCGAACGTCAACTGCGGGTTGAGCATGCGGGCAATCGTCATGTTGCCGTTGATCATCACGCTGATGGTGTGGTGGTCGGTCGCGCGCGCCAGCGCGGCGGCGGCGATGTTGCCCGCAGCGCCAGGGCGGTTTTCCACCACGAAGGAGGCGCCCGTGGCCTCACGCAAGCGCTCGGCCAGCAGGCGGGCCGTCAAATCGGGCGAGGAGCCGCCGGGAAAGCCCACCAGCACCGTCACAGGGCGGCTGGGCCAGGCGGCGGCAGGCTTGCCATCGGCTGCCAGTGCCGCCAGCGGCAAACTGGGCGCCAGCATGGAGGCTGCGCCCGCGCGCAAAAAGCGGCGGCGCGGCCAGGCGGGAGAGGCGGAGGAGGGCAGGCGGGAGTCGGTCATGGCGGCAACAGCGCAGGGCTGCAAAAAAGACAAGAAAAGAGTGGAAGAAAAAAACAAGAGCGCGATTATCGGCCTGTGCAGGCTGCGTCCGGAGCCACGCGGACAGATGCATACGGCGGCGTTGGGTCTGGCTTGGCTGTTGCCTGGCCCTCTCGCGATCCCTGCTTGGCCTTTGCTTGCCCCCCGCGTGAGCATTGCGCGCGGGGCATCCCAAGTACACTCGTCGCTTCGAAAAATTCTTACGGGACGATGCGTGCATGGCCTTCGAAACTCCCCCTTCCCAGACTGCCAGCCCAGTGCCTTTTGAGCTGAAAAGCGCCACCTTGCCTGCGGTGGCGTTGATGCTGAAAACCTCGGACATGTACAGCATCCGCCAGGCCTTGACTGAGCGCTTTGCCCATGAGCCGGATTTTTTTGACAACGATCCCATCCTCATCGACCTCTCGGCCGTGCGCGAGGACAGCGCGGCGATCGACTTCCCCGGCCTGCTCAGCACGCTGCGCAGTCTGAAAACGACGCCCGTGGCCGTGCGCGGGGGCAATGCGGTGCAAACCGAGTTCGCCCGCGCGGCGGGGCTGTCGGTGGCGCCCGAAGTATCCGCGCGCGTACCGTCGCAGGCCAGCGAGTCGCCCAGCGTGCAAATCCGCGAAGTGGTGCGCGAGGTGGAAGTCATCCGCGAAGTGCCCGCTGCGCAGACGGTGCTGATCGACAAGCCCTTGCGCTCAGGCCAGCAGGTGTACGCGCGCGGCGCGGATTTGATCGTGATGACGGTGGTCAACTTCGGCGCCGAAGTCATCGCCGATGGGCATGTGCATGTGTATGCCCCCTTGCGCGGGCGGGCGATTGCTGGCGCGCGCGGCAATGCCAACGCGCGCATTTTTGCCCAGAACATGCAGGCGCAATTGGTCTCCATCGCGGGCATTTACCGTACGGCGGAAAACGAACTGCCTGCCGATGTCGCTGGCCGCCCGGCCCAGGTGCGGCTGGAAGGCGAGCGCCTCATCATCGAGCCGATGGGTAATGGTTAGCAAATTTTGTAAATCAAAATAAACATACAATGCTGCAAATATTGCCAAAACATGGGTATTTTATTTCTCTTGAAGTGTAATATTGGTACTTTGGCAGTGCCGGGCAACGCTTGCGCGAAGGGCTGTTTGGGCTGGGCTTTGCCACATCGCCTTGCGCGCCGGACATGCGCAGGCGCGCAGGGCGCGCATGCATCGCTGCACCGGGCCACGACATTGAAGCGCTGCCTACAACCCGGCAAAATACGCAGGCTTGAGGGGGGTGAAAGCGTCTCGTTGGCTCCCGAGGCTCGCGAGCCGCAGCGCACCAGCAGCCGCTGCGATGCTTGACCCGTTTTTTTAGCCCGTTTTTTTCTTCCACAGGATTGTTTGAATGGCCAAGATTATTGTTGTGACCTCCGGCAAAGGCGGGGTCGGTAAAACCACCACCAGCGCCAGCATTTCCTCGGGCCTGGCGATGCGGGGCCATAAAACGGCGGTGATCGATTTTGACGTGGGGCTGCGCAATCTCGATCTGATCATGGGCGCCGAGCGGCGCGTGGTGTACGACTTCATCAACGTGATCCAGGGCGAGGCCAATCTCAACCAGGCGCTGATCAAGGACAAGCAGCTCGAAAACCTCTACATCCTGGCCGCCTCGCAAACGCGCGACAAGGATGCGCTGACCGAAGAAGGGGTGGAAAAGGTTTTGAACGACCTGATCGCGATGGATTTCGAATACATCATCTGCGACTCGCCCGCGGGCATTGAAAGCGGCGCGCTGCTGGCGATGAAGTTTGCCGATGAGGCCATCGTGGTGACCAACCCCGAAGTCTCCTCCGTGCGCGACTCCGACCGCATCCTGGGCATGCTGGCCTCCAAGACCAAGCGCGCCATCGAGGGCAAGGAGCCTGTGAAAGAGCATTTGCTCATCACGCGCTACAACCCCAATCGCGTGGAAGACGGGCAAATGCTCTCGCTGCAAGACGTGCAGGAGATTTTGCGCATCGCGCTCATCGGCGTGATTCCCGAGTCGGAAACGGTGCTGCAAGCCTCCAACCAGGGCCTGCCCGCCGTGCACCTCAAAGGCTCGGATGTGGCCGAAGCCTATCTGGATGTGGTGGCGCGCTTTTTGGGCGAGGACAAGCCCATGCGCTTTACCGAGGCGGTCAAGCCCGGCTTGCTCAAGCGCCTGTTTGGCGGGAGGTAAGCATTTATGGCCCTCATCGACGTCCTGTTTGGCAAAAAGAACAAATCCGCCTCGGTTGCCAAGGAGCGCCTGAAAATCATCCTCGCGCACGAACGCAGCGACCGCACCACCAGCAAGCCGGACTTTCTGGCCGATTTGCAAAAGGATTTGCTGCAAGTGATCTCCAAATACATCCGCATCGCGCCGCAAGACATCAAGGTCAACCTCGACAAGCAGGGCAACCTGGAGGTGCTGGAGGTGAAGATCGAAATGCCCGACGAGCCGCCCCACAAGGCTTGAGGCTCGCCCATCTGCCCCTCTATTCATCCATCCACCTGCCGGAAGGCCAGCCACAAAAGCAAAAACAAAGCCGCTTTGAAAGCGGCTTTGTTTTTTAAATCAAAGTAAAAATGAAAAACCTGTTTCGGCTTGATGGGCGTGAAGAACACACAGGTTTATTTTCCCTTGATTTGTAAAAATTGCCTATGGGCGCACGACCTCACACATCAATGGCCTGCGCCGATCCCACCTCTTTGCGCAGCGCGAACTTCTGGATTTTGCCGGTGCTGGTCTTGGGCAGCGTGCCAAAAACCACGGCGCGCGGCACCTTGAAGCCCGCCAAGTGCTTTTTGCAGTGGGCGATGATGTCTTCCACCGTGGTGTCGGCGCCTTCCTTGAGTTCGATGAAGGCGCAGGGCGTTTCGCCCCATTTCGGGTCGGGCTTGGCGACCACGGCGGCGGCCAGCACGGCTGGGTGGCGGTAGAGCGCGTCCTCGACCTCGATGGAGGAGATGTTCTCGCCGCCGGAGATGATGATGTCCTTGCTGCGATCTTTGATCTTGATGTAGCCGTCCGGGTATTGCACGGCCAGATCGCCCGAGTGAAACCACCCGCCGGCAAAGGCCTTTTGCGTGGCCTGCGGGTTTTTCAGATAGCCCTTCATGGCGATGTTGCCGCGGAACATGATCTCGCCCATGGTCTCGCCGTCCCAGGGCACGGGCTGCATGGTGTCGGGGTCGAGCACGCAGGCGTCTTGCTCCAGGTGGTAGCGCACGCCCTGGCGCGCGTTGAGCTGGGCGCGCTCGCCGATGTCCAGGGTTTGCCAGTCCTCGTGTTTGGCGCACACGGTGGCCGGGCCATAGACCTCGGTCAGGCCATAGACGTGGGTGAGATCAAAGCCCATTTCCTCCATGCCTTCGATCATCGAGGCCGGTGGCGCGGCGCCCGCAACCATGGCCTTGACGCCGCTGGGCAGGCCCGCCTTCATCGAAGCCGGGGCGTTGACCAGCATGCCGTGCACGATGGGCGCGCCGCAGTAGTGCGTCACGCCGTGCTCGCGCATGGCGTCGAAGATGGCGGCCGGATCGACGCGGCGCAGGCACACGTTCACGCCCGCGCGCGCGGCCAGCACCCAGGGGAAGCACCAGCCGTTGCAGTGGAACATGGGCAACGTCCAGAGGTAAATGGGGTGCTTGGGCATGTCCCACTCCAGCACGACGGAGATGGCGTTGAGCGCCGCGCCACGGTGGTGGTAGACCACGCCCTTGGGGTCGCCCGTGGTGCCGCTGGTGTAGTTCAGGGCGATGGCGTCCCATTCGTCCTCGGGGCGCTGCCAGTCGAATTCGGGGTCGCCTCCGGCAAGGAAGGCTTCATAGTCGATCGCGCCTTCGAGCTGCACGGGCGCGGGACCGTAGAGCGGGTCTTCCACGGTGATGATAGTGGTGAGGTGGTTGCTCTTGCGCAGCGGCAGGGCCTTTTCGATCAGCCGGGCGAACTCGGGGTCAACGATCAGCGCCTTGGCCTCGCCGTGGTCGAGCATGAAGGCGATGGTTTCAGGGTCCAGCCGGGTGTTGAGCGTGTTGAGCACCGCGCCTGCCATGGGCACGCCAAAGTGCGCTTCCACCATTGCGGGGATATTGGGCAGGATGACGGCGACGGTGTCGTTTTTGCCAATGCCCGCTTGCTGCAAAGCGCTGGCGAACTGGCGGCAGCGCGTGTAGGTTTCGCGCCAGTTGCGGCGGATCTCGCCATGCACCACGGCCAGGCGGCCGGGATAAACCTCGGCGCTGCGGCGGATGAAGTCCAGGGGCGTGATGGCGGTGAAATTGGCAGGGTTGCGATCCAGATCAAGGTTGTAAGCACTCATGTGGGGGTCTCCAGAAATTCATGCGCGGCGGATGTTACCTGCGCTTGCATGCCTGGGCGTCGGTGAAAACGCGCAAGCGCCTTTCAGGCGCGTATGCCAGATCGCAAGACCGGGCATGTAAGGCGAAGGCGGCCCCGGCACGGGGGCAAGGGCGTTCGCCACACGCTCTACAATGCGCCGCCGCTGGCTGCCCCGTCTTTTTTCCCTCTGGCACGGGGTGTCGCAGCCCCGCTTTTCATTTCAAATTCTGGAGTTTTCCCCATGCCCAACACCCCCTCAATGGCCAATGCGATTCGCGCATTGGCGATGGATGCCGTCCAACAAGCCAACTCGGGCCACCCTGGCGCGCCCATGGGCATGGCGGAAATGGCGGTGGCGCTGTGGGCGCGCCACCTGCGCCACAACCCGGCGCATCCGCAATGGGCGAACCGGGATCGCTTCATCCTCTCCAACGGCCATGCCTCCATGCTGATGTATGCGTTGCTGCATTTGACGGGCTATGACTTGCCGATGCAGGAGCTGAAAAACTTCCGCCAATTGCACAGCAAAACCGCTGGCCATCCGGAGGTGGACCTCACCCCCGGCGTGGAAACCACCACCGGCCCGCTGGGCCAGGGCATTACCAATGCCGTGGGCTTTGCTTTGGCCGAAAAGCTGCTGGCGGCCGAATTCAACCGCCCCGGCCACACCATCGTCGATCACCACACCTATGTTTTCCTGGGCGATGGCTGCCTGATGGAAGGCATCAGCCACGAGGCCTGCTCGCTGGCCGGCGCGTGGAAGCTGGACAAGCTCATTGCCCTGTATGACGACAACGGCATCAGCATCGACGGCCAGATCGCCCCCTGGTTTGCCGACAACACGGCCGAGCGCTTCCGCGCCTACCAGTGGAATGTCATCGGCCCGGTGGACGGGCACGACGTGCAGGCGCTGGACGCCGCCATCGCCCAGGCCAAGCAAAGCCAGGGCAAGCCCACGCTGATTATTTGCAAGACCTCCATCGGCAAAGGCAGCCCCAACCGTCAGGACACCGCCAAAGCTCACGGCGAGCCGCTGGGCGCCGAGGAAATCGCCCTGGTGCGCCAGCAACTGGGCTGGGAGCATGGCCCGTTCGAGATTCCGCAAAGCGTTTACGCCGATTGGGACGCCAAGGCCAAAGGCCAGGCCGCCGAAGCCGCTTGGCAAAAAACCTTCGATGCCTACGCCCAAGCCCACCCCGAGCTGGCCGCCGAATTCCAGCGCCGCATGGCCGGGGAATTGCCCGCCAGCATCCATCAAACCATCGTCGATACCGTGGTCGATGCCCAGAGCAAGGGCGAGAAAGTCGCCACGCGCAAGGCCAGCCAAATCGCCCTGGAAGCCTTCACCAAGGCCCTGCCCGAGCTGCTGGGCGGCTCGGCCGATCTGACCGGCTCCAACCTCACCAACACCAGCTCCACCCCTGCGCTGCGCATGGACGCGCAAGGCCAGGTCGTCAAAACCGCTGAAGGCCAGATCGGCCGCCACATCAACTACGGCGTGCGCGAGTTCGGCATGGCCGCCATCATGAACGGCATTGCCCTGCACGGCGGCTACATCCCCTACGGCGGCACCTTCCTGACCTTCAGCGACTACAGCCGCAACGCCATCCGCATGGCCGCGCTGATGAAGCGCCGCGTGGTGCACGTCTTCACGCACGATTCCATCGGCCTGGGCGAGGACGGCCCCACCCACCAATCCATCGAACACGCCGCCAGCCTGCGCCTGATTCCCAATCTGGACGTCTGGCGCCCCGCCGACACGGCGGAAACCGCCATCGCCTGGGCCGAAGCGCTGCTGCAAAAAGACCGCCCCAGCGCCTTGCTGCTCTCGCGCCAGGCCGTGCCCTATGCGCCGAAAAAAGATGTCTCCAACATCAAGCGCGGCGGCTACATCCTCAGCGAACCCAAAGACGTGGGGCTGGATCAGCCCGCGCAGGCCGTCATCCTGGCCACAGGCAGTGAAGTCTGCCTGGCGCTGGAGGCGCAAAAACGCCTGGCCGAACGCAAAGTGCCCGTGCGCGTGGTGTCCATGCCCAGCACCACCGCGTTCGACCGCCAGGACACCAAATACAAAAACTCCGTCTTGCCCGCTGGCCTGCCGCGTATTGCCGTGGAAATGGGTGTGAGCGATTTCTGGTGGAAATACGGCTGCGCCGCCGTCGTCGGCATCGATCGCTACGGTGAATCCGCGCCAGCGGCGGACTTGTTCGAGTTCTTCGGCTTCACGCCCGACAACGTCGTCAAAACCGTGCAGGCCGCGCTCAAGCGCGCCCATGCGTGATTCGGCGGGCCTTGGCTTGGGCAACTGAGTCCTGAGAACCTGTTCAAAATCTTTTGAGGATGAGCGCCAGGAAAGCCAAGTGGATGAACTGCAAGCTGGTATTGAGCAGGCGCTCGCAGTTCTTCCACAACCGTCTGTTCTTGTCCAGCCAGGCAAAGCTGCGCTCCACAACCCAGCGCTTGGGCATCACCTTGAAGGTGTGCAACTGACTGCGCTTGGCGATCTGCACGTTGACGTGCCCGCCCAAAATGGCTTGCACGCCCTGCGCAAAAGGTTTGCCCACATAGCCGCTGTCACACAGCAGGCCTTGCACGCGCTTGCATGCAGGTTGGCAGCGCTGGAGTGCCTGTAGTGCGCCTTGGCGGTCTGTGATGTTTGCAGTCGTCACAGCAATGGCGTGGGGCAGACCTTGGGTATCGACGGCGATGTGACGTTTGATGCCTGAAACCTTCTTGCCTGCGTCATAGCCTTTGTGGCCAGCGGTGTCACTGCCCTTGACGCTTTGTGCGTCCACGATCAAGAAGGCGCTGCATGCGTTGCGCGCCTGTTTCTCGCGGGCCGCGCCAACTTGATTTTTTTAAAGCCTGCTGCAGCAAGCTGGCGCCTTGTTCATTGGGCTGGCTCCAGATCTGGAAGTAGGCGTGTACGGTGCGCCATTTTGGAAAGTCACTCGGCAGAGCTCTCCATTGGCAACCTGTGCGCAGCAGGTACAGCACGGCGCAGAACACCTCATACAGATCCACCGTGCGCGGGCGGGTGCTTTTGCGCGCGCTCTCCAGCAAAGGGCGCACATGCTCAAATTGCTCTGGGCTGATGTCGCTTGGGTATTTCGCTCTCATGCAAAGAGCATAAACAAATTGGCAAAAAGATTTTGAACAGGTTCTGAGTCACCCGTCCATGAAAAAAGGGCCAATCGGCCCTTTTTTCATGGGAGTGGCGCAGACTTCAAACCGAGAGCTTTTGCAGCGCCGCGATGCGCGTTTCCAGCGGCGGGTGGGAGCTGAACAGCATGCCCACAGAGCCAAAAATGCCCATGGAAGCCATGCCCTGGGGCAGGTCTGGCACGCTGGCGCCGCCCAGGCGCGCCAGGGCTTTTTGCATCGACAGGCTTTGGCCCATCATCTGCGCCGCACCCGCATCGGCGCGGAACTCGCGCTGGCGGCTGAACCAGGCCACGATGATGGCGGCCAGCACGCCCAGCAGCGCGTCCATGATGAAGACGGTGACGTAATAGCCCACGCCCATGCCTGTTTGGTGGCTCGATTGCTGCTCGTTCTGGCTGGCGCCGCGCAAAAAGCCATCGACGATCATGCCCACCACGCGCGAGATGTAGATGACAAAGGTGTTCATCACGCCCTGGATCAGCGTCATGGTCACCATGTCGCCGTTGGCGACGTGGGCCACTTCGTGGCCGATGACAGCTTCCACCTCCTCATGCGTCATGCTTTGCAGCAAGCCGGTGGAGACGGCCACCAGCGCGGCGTTTTTGCGCGCCCCGGTGGCAAAGGCGTTGGGCGGGCCGTCGTAAATGCCTACGTCGGGCATCTGGATGCCGGCCTTGTCGGCAAAGCCGCGCACGGTTTCGACGATCCAGGCCTCATCGCGGTTGCTCGGCTCGTTGATCAGGCGCACGCCCATGCTGCGCATGGCGATGGTTTTGGAGAGCAGCAAAGAGATGGTGGAGCCGCCAAAGCCCATGATGAGGGCCATGACCAGCAGGCCCGCCTGGCTATTGCGGTCCAGCCCCAGCAGGCTGGTGACCAGGCCGAGCACCAACAGCACGGCAAAGTTGGTGGCAACGAACAAGAGGATGCGCTGCATCGTGGGAGGTCCTTTTTGAGTAATGGTGAGACAAAAGCGGTGTGGCGCGCGCGGGCGCAGGCCCTGGCGCTGCCGTGATGATGACATGTGATGCCGCCGTTGCCGCTTTCAAGCCTGCATCGGCCAGGGGTTTTGGCGCGTGCGGCGCGGCAGCGGTTGTTGCACCTTTGCGCTGTTATTTGCGCTGTTATTTGCGCTGCAGCCGCATGGTGTCGCCCGCGATGGTGATGTGAAAGTGCCGCAGCACGTTCTGGCCCAGCAGGGCGTGGCTGGTTTGGCCCCGCTGCCCTTTCTGCCTCTGCTGGCCGCTGCTGCCCATCTCCAGGCCGATGCCCACTTCGATATCCCGCAGCACAAAGCCGCCCGGCGCGCCCAGGCTGATGGCGTCGGCGCGCTGTACCCGGCCCTGGCGCGTGCCGCCTGCGGTGGCAAAAGTGCGCGGCGCGCCGCCCTCCAGCCCAGCGGCGCGGGCGGTGGCTTCGCTGATGGCTACCAGGCTGGCGCCGGTGTCGATCATGAAGATCACAGGCGTGCGGTTGATGGCGCCCTCGACGTAAAAATGCCCGTCGCGCTGGCGCGGCAATTGCAGCTCGCCCGCCTCGGCGATAAAGACGCTGGGCCTGGCGAACATGTTTTGCATGAACAGGTACAGCACGCCGATGACGGCCATCCAGGCCAGCCAGATGGCCCAGGCGCGCACGGGGCGGCGTCCAGGCGGCATGGGGGCGGCTGGTGCGGCCGATTCGGGCGGCCTGCCAGGGGGGCGTGCAAGGCGCGGCATTTTACCAATCAATGGAAAAGCGACTTGTTTGTCATCAAGCCAAAACAGGGTATTTTATTTTCTTTTTGATCAATAATTTTCAGGTGTTTTCAGCCGCTTGGCGGGCCAGCGCGTCCAGCACGGGCCAGGCGCCGGGCAGGATGGGGCTGACGCTGGGCGGCAGGCTTTGCCAGGCGATTTGCTGGCCTTCGCGCATCTCAAACTGGCCGCTCCAGTCGCGCACCTTGCACCAGTGCAGGCGCACCTGGGCATGTTCGTAATCGTGCTCGGTGGTGCGCCAGAGTTCGGCCGCGCCGATGGTGATGCCCAGCTCCTCCTGGAATTCGCGGCGCAGGGCTTGTTCGACGGTTTCGCCCGCTTCGATCTTGCCGCCGGGAAATTCCCAATAACCGGCGTAGGGCTTGCCCGCCGGGCGGGTGCCCAGCAGGAATTGTTCGCGCCCATCGTCCGGGCTGGGGCGCAGCAGGATGCCGACGGCAACTTCGGTGCGGGGGGCTTGGCTCATGGCTGGGGTTTTACGGGTGTTTCAATCAAAGGAAAATAGCATTTTTTATTGATATGCCGAAACATGCCAATTTTTTTGCGGTTTGAATTGGAAAATTCAGGTGTTGGCGTCTGCGCCATCGCGCCCCACATAGTCGCGCGCGAATTGGTAGGCCACGCGCCCGCTGCGCGAGCCGCGCTCGAGCGCCCAGACCAGCGCCTCCTGGCGGGCCTGCGCCAGCCGCGGCTCGGGGCAGCCCAAGTGGCGCAGCCATTGCTCGGCGATGGCGAGGTATTCGTCCTGGCTGAAGGGGTAGAAGCTGATCCACAGGCCAAAGCGCTCGGAGAGGGAGATTTTTTCCTCCACGCCTTCGCCGGGGTGGATTTCGCCGTCGCTGCCGGGGCGGTAGCTTTGGTTGTCGGACATGTACTCGGGCAGCAGGTGGCGGCGGTTGCTGGTGGCGTACACGAGCATGTTGGGCGAGGCGGCGGCGATGGAGCCGTCCAGTATGGATTTGAGCGCTTTGTAGCCGCGCTCGCCTTCGTCAAAGCTCAAATCGTCGCTGTAGATGATGAAGCGCCACGGGGCCTGGCCGATGGCGGCGGCGATGTCGGGCAGGGCGATGAGGTCGTCTTTATCGACTTCGATCAGGCGCAGCCCTTGCGGCGCGAAGTGGTGCAGGCAGGCGCGCACCAGGGAGGATTTGCCCGTGCCGCGCGCGCCGGTGAGCAGCACGTTGTTGGCGGGGCGGCCGACCACGAACTGGGCGGTGTTGGCCACGAGCTTGTCTTTTTGCGCCCCGACTTCGATCAAATCTTCCAGCGCGATGGCGGCCATGTGTTGCACGGCCTCAAGCACGCCGCCGCCGCTGGCGTGGCGGCGGTAGCGCCAGGCGATGGCCTGGCCCCAGTCGTCGGGCGCGCGCAGGGGCTGGGGGATGAGGGCGTCCAGTCGGTTGAGCAGGCGATCGGCTTTGTCCAGCAGCTCGGTGAGCGATTGGGCAAGCTGCTCGGCGGGGAAGGCGGGGGAAGCGTTCATGGGGCGGTCGGCAAGAGGGGGGCAGAGGGGCGGCCGGGGCCAAAGAGAACGCCTGGCGCGGCGGCCAGGCGAGAGAGCCTGTTGAGCAGGCTCTGGGGCTGCAAAAGCCAGAATCAGTATTTATAGACGCCGTGCCCGCTCTTGCGGCCCAGGCGGCCAGCGGCGACCAGCTCGCGCAGCAGCGGGGCGGGGCGGTATTTGCTGTCGCCAAACTCTTGCAGATAGACCTCCATCACGGCCAGGCACACGTCCAGCCCGATCAAGTCGGCCAGGGCCAGCGGGCCGATGGGGTGGTTGGCGCCGAGCTTCATGGCCTCGTCAATGGCTTCGGCCTTGGCCACGCCTTCGGCCAGCACGAAGAAGGCTTCGTTGATCATGGGCACGAGGATGCGGTTGACCACAAAGCCGGGCGCGTTTTGCACGGAAACGGGCGTTTTGCCCAGCTTGCGGGCCATTTCGGCCACGGTGTCGTGCGTGGCGTCGCTGGTTTGCAGGCCGCGGATGACTTCCACCAGCGCCATCATCGGCACGGGGTTGAAAAAGTGCATGCCAATGAACTGCTCGGGCTGGCTGGTTTGCGCCGCCAGGCGGGTGATGGAGATGGAGGAGGTGTTGGTGGCGATGATGGTGCGCGGCGTGGCCACTTCCTCGATTTGCTTGATGATTTTGACCTTGAGGTCGTAGTTCTCGGTGGCCGCCTCGATGATGAGCTGGGCGGGCTGCAAATCGACGTAGCGCGTGCTGCCCTTGATGCGCGCGAGGGTGTCGGCCTTGTCGGCCTCGGTGATTTTGTCTTTCTTGACCTGGCGATCCAGGCTGGAGGCAATGGTGGCCAGCCCTTTGCTGACGGCCGCATCAGAGATATCGACCATGATGGCCTGTAAACCCGCAGCCGCTACCGCCTGGGCGATGCCGTTGCCCATAGTGCCTGCGCCGATGATGCCTACTGTCTGGATGCTCATGTGCTTCTTTCTGGAAGAGATAAGAGGGGGGAATCGAAAAAACAAAAAACGCCTGGCGCGCGGGCCGTGGCCCCCAAAGCCTGCGCCCGCGCCAAGCGTGGCTGACTTTACACTACGCCCGCCTTGCCGCTGCGCGCCTGGCCCCTCTTGCTTTTTGACTTCTCGCCCCGCCATGACAGACGCCTTGCATTTGAACGTCCCCCAGTTTTTGCGCCAGCACATCCGTACCGTGCCCGATTGGCCCAGCCCCGGCGTGCAGTTTCGCGACATCACGCCGCTGCTGCAGGATCCGCTGGTGTTTCGCGTGCTCATCGACGCCTTCGTGCACCGTTACATGGCGCCGGGCATGCAGCCCGATGTGGTGGCCGGGCTGGATGCGCGCGGCTTCATCATCGGCTCGGTCGTGGCCTATGAGCTGAACGTGGGCTTTGTGCCCATCCGCAAAAAAGGCAAGCTCCCCTTCACCACGGTGGAGGAGACTTACGAGCTGGAATACGGCAGCGCCACGGTGGAGCTGCACACCGATGCCGTCACGCGCGGCCAGCGCGTGCTGCTGATCGACGATTTGATCGCCACGGGTGGCACCATGATTGCCGGCATCAAGCTGTTGGAGCGCCTGGGCGCGCAGGTGATGGAGTGCGCCGTCATCGTCGATTTGCCCGAGCTGGGCGGCTCGGCCAAGGTGCGCGAGCTGGGCCATCCGCTCTTGACCTTGCTGCAATTTGACGGGCACTGATTGCGTAGCGATTGCACCTCGCTCACACCTCGCTCGCGCAGTGATGAGGCATTGATGCCCCGCCGCCCATGTTCGCCTACATCCTCAAACGCCTGCTGCTGATGCTGCCTACGCTGCTGGGCGTGCTGCTGCTGACCTTCATCGTCGTGCAGTTCGTGCCCGGCGGGCCGGTGGAGCAGTATCTGGCCGAAGCGCGCTCGGGCCTGGGCGCCGAAGGCGCGGGCCTGCAATACCGCGGCCGCGAGGGGGTGGACGCGCAACGCCTGGCCGAAATCAAGGCGCTGTACGGCTTTGACAAACCGGCCCACGAGCGCTTTTTCCAGATGCTGGGCCAGTTCGCCCGCTTTGACCTGGGCCGCAGCTTCATGCACAACAAGGATGTGTGGACGCTGATTCGGGAAAAACTCCCCGTCTCCGCCAGCCTGGGGCTGTGGACGTTTTTCATCAGCTACCTCATCGCCGTGCCCTTGGGCGTGGCCAAGGCCGTGCGCGCGGGCAGCCGCTTCGACTTCGTCACCACGCTGCTGGTGCTGCTGGGCTACGCCGTGCCCGGCTTTGTGCTGGGCGTGGCGCTGCTGGTGATTTTTGGCGGGCAACTGGAATGGTTCCCCCTGCGCGGGCTGACCTCGCCGCACTGGGCCGAAATGGGCTGGGGCGAGCGCGTGGTCGATTACCTCTGGCATATCGCGCTGCCCGTGGCCTCGATGGTGGCGGGCAGCTTCGCCGTCACCACGCTGCTGACCAAAAACGCCGTGCTGGAGGAAATCCGCAAGCAATACGTGCTCACCGCGCGCGCCAAGGGCCTGCGCGAAGGGCAGGTGCTGTGGCGGCATGTGTTTCGCAACGCGCTCATCCCCATCGTCACCGGCTTTCCCGCCGCCTTCATTGGCGCGTTCTTCACCGGCGCGCTGCTGATTGAAACCCTGTTCACGCTCGACGGCCTGGGTCTGCTGGGCTATGAAAGCATCATCCGGCGCGACTTCCCCGTGGTGCTGGGCACCCTGTATCTGTTCACCCTCATCGGCCTGCTGACCAAGCTGGTCAGCGACTTGTGCTACCTCTGGGTTGATCCGCGCGTGAAGTTCGACGGGTGAGCGTGGGCGTGAACCCGCGCAAAAAAGCGCCCATCGGAAGCAAAGCGCCCCAGCATCCCTTGCCGTTATGACCGATACCCCATCCCCCTTGCCGCAGCCATCGGCGGCCATGCAGCGCAGCCTGGCGCTGGCCGCGCAGGCCGTGGGCCTGTCCAACCCCAACCCGGCCGTCGGCTGCGTCCTCATCGCACCTGACGGGCAACTCATCGGCCAGGGCCACACCCAGGCCGTGGGCGGCCCGCATGCGGAAGTCATGGCCTTGCGCGACGCTGCCGCGCGCGGGCATAGCGTGCAGGGCGCGACCGCCTACGTCACCCTCGAACCCTGCGCCCACCACGGCCGCACGCCCCCGTGCTGCGATGCCCTCATCGCCGCGCGCGTGGGCAAAGTGGTGGCCGCGCTGGTCGATCCCCATCCCCAAGTGGCAGGTCAGGGCCTGGCCCGCTTGCGCGCTGCGGGCATTGCGGTGGAATTGGGCGATGGCGCGGCCCAGGCGGCAGAACTCAACCTCGGCTTTTTGCAACGCATGCGCACTGGCCGGCCCTGGCTGCGCAGCAAAATCGCCGCCTCGCTCGACGGCCTCACCGCCTTGCCCGATGGCCAAAGCCAGTGGATCACCGGCTCCCAGGCCCGCAGCGACGGCCAGCGCTGGCGTCAGCGCGCCTGCGTGGTGCTCACCGGCGTGGGCACGGTGCTGGCCGACGATCCGCTGCTCAACGTGCGCGAAGCCGCCGCCGGGCCTGCCGCGCGTCAGCCCCATCTGGCCATCGTCGATAGCCGCCTGCGCACCCCGCCCGGCGCGCGCTTGTGGCAAGTGCCGTGCCGCCAGGTCTGGTTGTTTGCCAGCGCCGAAACCGCCAACGACGCAGCCCAGCGCCAACGCCAGCAGGCGCTCCAGGCGCTGGGCGCGCGCGTGATCCTGGTGCCCGATGCGCCGCGCGGGCTGGATGTGGCCCAAGTGGTACAACACTTGGCCCGCATGCCCGCCAACGAAGTGCATGTGGAAGCGGGCGCCACCCTCAACGGCGCCCTGCTGCGCGCGGGCTTGATCGACGAATGCCTGCTGTACCTGGCCCCCAAGCTGCTGGGCGCAGGCCGCCCGATGGCCGCTGGCCTGCGCTTGGACGCCCTTGACCAAGCCCCCGACTGGCATTGGCTGGATCGCGCCTGGTTGGGCGCGGATTTGCGCCTGCGCTTGAGCCGTCGGCCCCTGGAGGCCTTGATCGGCGCGGATGAAGCGGTTTGAGATGGTATTTTATAAATCAAAAGGAAATAAAACTACCTTGTTTTGGCATGGTGGGTGGGAAATCGTTCTTCCTTTTGATTGAAAGAAAAAACCGCCGTGGCGCAGTGCGCAAACGGCGGTTTTTCAGGCTTTGAGCCAAGCCCCGTGGGGGCCTTGCATGGGCTTGAGGCGCCCTGCATGCTCTCCCTGGGGGAGGGAGGGAATCAAGCCTCGGCTTGTTCCTGCTCGGCTTGGGCTTCTGGCGCAGGGGCGGGGTTCATCAGCTCCTCGAAGCTGATGGTCTTGTCCACCGTCTTGGCCTGCTTGAGCACGAACTCGGTGACGTTGTTCTCGATCACCACCGCTTCGATTTCGCCCAGGCGTTGGCGGTCGCCAAAGTACCAGCGCACCACTTCCTCGGGCTTCTCGTAGCTGGCGGCCAGTTCTTCCACGTGGGCGCGCAACTGCTCGGGCGTGGCTTCCAGGCCATTGGCGCCCACCAGCTCGGCCACCACCAGGCCCAGGCGCACGCGGCGCTCGGCTTGCGGGCGGAACACGTCGGCGGGGATGGTTTGCTGGTCGATATCCTTGTAGCCGCGCTGGCGCAGGTCTTCGCGCATACCTTGCTCCAGGCGGGCGATTTCGCCTTGCACGGCGGCCGTGGGCAGATCCATCTCGGCCTTGGTCAGCAGGGCATCCAGCACGGCTTGCTTGTTGCGCGCCTGCACGCGGAACTTGACTTCGCGCGCCAGGTTTTTGCGGATGTCCTCACGCAGTCCGTCCACCGTGGCGGCTTGCACGCCCAGGGATTTGGCGAATTCGTCGGTGACTTCGGGCAGCGTGGCCGCTTCGACTTTCTTGATGGTGACGAGGAAGTCGGCCGTCTTGCCCGCCACTTCCGTGCCGTGGTAGTCCTGCGGGAAAGCCAGCGGGAAGGTCTTGCTCTCGCCCACTTTCATGCCCAGCACGGCGTCTTCAAACTCTTTGAGCATGTGGCCTTCGCCCACCAGGAAGGCGAAATCCTCGGCCTGGCCGCCAGCGAAAGCGTCGCCGTCGATCTTGCCTTCAAAGTCCACCGTCACGCGGTCGCCCGTTTGCACGGCGTCGTCCTTGCCGCGCTGGGCAAAGGTGCGGCGCTGCTTGCGCAAAATGTCCAGCGTGCGCTCAATGGCGGCTTCGTCCACTTCGACGTTGACGCGCTCGATTTCCAAATCGCTCAAATCGCCGATTTGCACGTCGGGGTACACCTCGAAGACGGCGTCGAAATCCACAAAACCTTCGGCAGCGCCGGCTTTTTCGCTGATGCGGGGCTGGCCAGCCACGCGCAGCAGGGCCTCTTCCACCGCTTTGTTAAAGGCCTGGCCGACCTGGTCGTTCAGCACTTCGTAATGCACGGAAGCGCCGTAGCGCTGGGCCACGACGGACATGGGCACTTTGCCGGGGCGAAAGCCGTCCATCTTGACGTTGCGGGCCAGCTTCTTCAGGCGCGCCTGCACTTCTTGTTCGATGGCTTGCACAGGCAGGCTCAGCGTGATCTTGCGTTCGAGCTTATCCAGTACTTCTACGTTGACGGTCATGGGTGTAGTCCTGAGTGGCTGCGGCGCGGCTGGCAAAAGCCGCGCTGCGGGGAGGAAGGAATCAAGCGCGCCGCGTGCGGCCGCCCGCGAATGATCGTTGTATG
The DNA here is from genome assembly GCF_003703475.1 of Allofranklinella schreckenbergeri. Classification (GTDB taxonomy): domain Bacteria; phylum Pseudomonadota; class Gammaproteobacteria; order Burkholderiales; family Burkholderiaceae_C; genus Lampropedia; species Lampropedia schreckenbergeri. The sequence goes on from NZ_RDQM01000009.1 coordinate 111,757, forward strand.
GATGGTGCGCGAGGGGGGACTCGAACCCCCACACCTTACGGCGTCAAGACCTAAACCTGATGCGTCTACCAATTCCGCCACCCGCGCAAGTCTTTGCTCCCGGTGCCTGCCTGCCCAGGCCAAAAAGCCAATGGGCGGGCCGCACCCGGTAAAACCGGCCGATTCTACAGAGGTTTGCTCCTGCCGCAGCGAAGCCTGATGCAGCGGGCGTTGGCCGCCCGAGTCGGCGCCAACTCCCCAAAAACCAACGGGTATTCAGGTTTTGGAAGAATGCCGCCCCCATGCGCTGGCCGAAGGGTTTGGCTGCGCCCCAAGTCCAATCTATACAGGAGAGACGATGACCTTGACGATGAAAAAAGTAGGCACGCTGCTGGCGGCTTTTTTCCTGGCCTTTTTGATGTTCGCGCATGTGGACGCGGAAGCGCGCCGCATGGGCGGCGGCAGTTCGGTCGGGCGCCAATCGAGCAACGTGACGCAGCGCCAGGCCACGCCCCCGGCCGCGCAGCGCGGCACGCCCGCCGCCAACACCCCGCAAGCGCGCCCGCGCAGCCCCATGATGGGCATGCTCGGCGGCCTGGCCGCTGGTCTGGGCCTGGCCTGGCTGGCCAGCTCGCTGGGTTTGGGTGAGGAGTTCGGCTCCATCATGCTGATGATGTTGCTGGGCATGGTGGCCTTGGCCGCAATCGGGTTTTTCATGCGCTCGCGCAACCGCGCGGCCATGCAAGGCGCGGGCGCATCGCCTTTCGCGGGCGTTGCGGGCAACCAGCCCCAAGCCCCCGTGCAAGCCGCTGCACGCAGCTACAGCCCCAACAATGTGGGCAACGACGCCTCCGCCCGCCCGTTCGAGCAAGGCGGCTCCATGATCGGCTCGGCCCTGTCCGGCTCGCAAAACTGGGGCATCCCCGCAGGCTTTGACACCGAAGGCTTTTTGACCGCAGCCAAGCGCAACTTCGTCAGCCTGCAAAAAGCCTGGGACGAGAAAGACCTGATCGCCCTGCGCGCCATGATGACCGACGAAATGCTGGCCGAAATCCGCCAGCAACTGGCCGAGCGCGACGCGGCCAATGGCGGCAAGCCCAACCACACCGAAGTCATCACGCTGGATGCGCAACTGCTGGGCATCGAGGAGCTGGAACACGACTACATGGCCAGCGTGGAGTTCTCCGGCATGATCCGTGAAGACGCCTCCGCAGGCCCCAACCCCTTCCGCGAAGTCTGGAACATGACCAAAGCCAAAAACGGCAGCTCCGGCTGGCTGGTGGCCGGCTTGCAGGCTTTGCAATAAGCTGGGGAATGTTTGATTTGCCAATCAAAAGGAAAACAAATAGGCATGTTTCGGCATGATGGTAAATGAATCGGTTTTCCTTTGATTGAATATTAAAAAGCCGCCTCGTTTGAGGCGGCTTTTTTCATGGTTGCAAGCCCGGGATTTTGTTGAGGGTTGCTGCGATCCTTTGCGGACTCTCATGGGGGTTGCTGGGTGCTTTGCTTGACCGTTTGCTGTACATGAATTCAAATATGAGCGGTTAACTAAAAATAAAATTCATATTTGAGAGAATAAAACATGTCATCTCCCGAGCAAAAACGCTCCGGCGCGCAGGTGGCGATGCCGCAGCCCGTGGCGCGTGCGCTGCGCCGTCTGGGGCAGGACATTTCGGTGGCGCGGCGCATGCGCAGGCTGAGCCAGGACGATTTGGCCCAACGCATCGGCACGTCCCTGAGCACCGTCAGGCGCATGGAGGATGGCCACGCAGGCACCGCGCTGCACACCTTTCTGCGTGCCCTGCACGTGCTGGGGCGGCTCGATGAGCTGTCCCGGGCGATGAGCCTGGAGCACGACGCGCTCGGCATGGAGCTGGTGCGCCAGCAGTTGCCCCAGCGTGTGCGCACCTCGGCAGGCAAAAAACGCTCGGCGCTCCGCTCGAAGGCGGTGGCTGGCGCAGGCGGCGCGCTCGGGCACGGCGATGAACTGGAGGGCTTTTGATGGCTAGGCCCAAGCCCGCCCGCCGCCCGGACCTTGAAGTCCATCTGGGGGCCAGCGGCCAGCTTGCTGTACGACGCGCGCCAGCGCGGCTGGCGTTTGTCGCCCGCCTTTGACCTCAACCCGATGCCGGGCGAGAGGCGCGAGAGCAAAACCTGGCTGACCGAGGATACGGGCGCCATCGACAGCAGCGACATGCTGATGGCCGCCGCGCCGTACTTCAGGCTGGATGCCACGCAAGCTCAGGCGATTTGGGGTGAAGTGGCCCAGGCCGTAGCGGGCTGGCGTACCGTGGCGCGGGGCTTGGGCATGCGCGGCAGCGACCTGCTGGACTTCGAACCGGCCTTTGCCCAGGACGATGGGGCTGGCGCATGACTGGAGGGGCTGGAGGACGATCTGCACGCATCGCAGTGCAAGCAGACCGCCCGAATCCGCTGCCTTGCCAGCCGGGCAAAGGTCTCGGGCCAGCGCTCACAGCACCACCACCTCATCGCTGAAGTTGTCGCTCTTGCGCCTGCCTGCGCACAGCACCGAATACACCCGGCATTGCAGCGCTTCTTTTTGCTGGCCAAAGCGTTGGGCGAAGTTGTCGTCAAGCGTGCAGTCGCCGTCCGAGATCATCAGCACATCGGCTTTTTCGTAGGTTTTTTCTGCGCTGATGATGTCCAACGCCCTTTGCAGGGGCGAGGCGAAATCCGTGCCGCCGTGAAAGCCTTGCTGCAAAAAGCGCAGCAACCCCGGCAGCGCGGCAGCGCTCTCCAGCGCGTATTCGCGGATTTGCCCTTGGCTGCCAAACAGCAGCACGTGCAGCTCGCGCTTTTCCTTTTGCAAGATGTTGGCAATGGCCGCCAGCAGCGCCTTGGCCTTGATGGCGGGTGTGCCGTCCATGCTGGCGGAGGTGTCCAGGCAGGCCACCACCGGCCCCGTGCGTTGGCGGCGGGTGCTGTTTTCTTGCTGATCCATCCAGCCTTGGCCGCGCAATTCGTAGCTCAGCAACTGGTTTTCCAGCAGGCGGGCGTAAAACAGCATTTCCAGCGTGTCGTCGTCCAGATTGGCCAGCTCGGCGGGCAGAACGCGCAGCACATCGCCGCTACGGTACACGCCATGCACCTCGCTGCGGTCGGCTTGCGGCACGCGGCGCTTTTGCTTGATGTCTTCGGCCAGATAGCGCCGCCCCATTTTCTCGGCCAGCGCGCGGATGGCGGCATTGCCCTGCATCTGGCGGGCCATCTCGGCAAAGTCCGCGCCGCAGCTTTGGATGTCGTTGTACGACCAGGCCGCGTCCGGGCAGGCTTGCAGCCAGGCTTTCGCCTTCTCGTATGCCTGCGACACATCCTCCAGGCTTTGGCCAAAGCTGCGCAGCCGCTGGCGCACCTCTTTCGGGATGTCCTCATCGGCCAATTCGGCCTCGTAGTCTTGCGTCTGGGCCAATTCCTGCCGCAGCAGTGCGATGAAATCGGGCGTGAGCGGCTGGTTTTTGAAAAAGGCCTCATGCGCTTGCCAATCGGGCTCCGGCGTGGCGCTGGCCTGCTGGTCCCAATCCCAGAGCAGCCATTTGTTGGCTCCCAGCTTGCGGCGGGCATGGGCTTTGAGTTGGCGGATGGTGGGCTCCCACTCGGGTTCGAGCATGTCGCCCAGCCAGCCGGTGAATTGGTCCAGCAGCGAAGGGGTCGCATCCTGCCCGAGCTGCTGCACGCATTCGCTGGAAAACTGGTGGCAGTTCTTGATGACCAGGCCGTAAAAATCGTTGTCGCCAATGCGCGAATGGGCATGTGCGGCCACCAGCGTGTGGCCTACCGCCTGCTTACCACGGCAGGACACGTAAATCTTGCGCCCGAGCTGGCTTTTTTCGGTGAAGTCGGCCCCGTCGCTGTAGCGCACCACGCTTTGCGCCACGCCCGTGACCACGATATTGGCCATTTGCCCATCGGCCACGTGAATGCCCGAATGCTCGACGGCAAACCACAAATCGCAATACACCACGCTGCCCGGCTGGGGCAGCACCTTGGGGCGAAAGTGGCTGTCGATGAAGTATTTGATGGGCTTGAGGCCAAAACGCACCAGGCCGCCCAGCAGACCATGCGCAAGCCCGCCCAGCCCCGACTTGAGCATGCCCCCCAGCGCGTTCAGCATCACGCCTGCCCGGCCAGCCACAGGTTGTGGCGGCATTGCTGGGCCAGCAGGGTGCCCTGGTTGGTAGCGGCTTGGGAGGCAGCCGTTGTTTGGGCAGGGGCGGCCGTGGCGTCAGGGCGCAGGGTGGGGTGGTCGTCCCCGTCTTGCCATTGCCAGACGCGCTCGAAATCCCAGCCCAGGTGGTGTTCCAGATAATCGGCGTTGAATATTGCGGCGGCTACGCTGAGGCCGTTACGACCGTCGAGCTTGTTTTCCTGCGCGTTGTTGTCGTAGAAATAAAAAGAATCTTCATTATTGCTATCGATGGAAATATTGTTTTGCAGGCGGGATTGGTTGTTTTTGGAGTTTGCAATGCGACTCAATGTAATACTTTTTTTACTATTTTTTAATTTACCTATCGCGCAAGCTTGGATGCTACTGCTTATTGCTTCATAGGAAATGCCGGAAAACATAAAAGTGTCAAAAGGTAAATTATGCGCTAATGACCCTGCGATAAAACATCGCTCTACCTGGCTATTCAATAGATTGCAGGCAATGCCCCCACGTATTTCATTGGGTGAGGCCACATAGGATAATAATAATAGACAATCCTTGATATGTGATTGTTTTGCTTTCTCTTTAATCAATACCGAATCCGCCTGGCAATAGGCAATATCACTGTCTTCCACGTTGACGGCCAAACTGTCACCACTGCGGCAGTGAAGAATGGTGCCATGCTGAATTTTCTTGGCAAATTGCCCATGGGTCTGGCAGCAGCTGATGGTGCTGTATTGAACAAGGTCGGCCAATTGGGATTGGCTTTGGCAATCGCTGACGGTGCTGTTGCGGATGGTGTGGGCCAACGGGTGTGAGCTGTTGCAGCCGTGGATTCGGGCATCTTCCATCGAATGGCTTAAACGCAGCCCTTGTACCGTCAAATCGCGCACCGTGGCCTGGCGGATATGGGTGAAAAACGGTTTTTCGGTTTTGGCCGTGAGGGTGAAGCCGCCGCCATCGTAATGGCCGTGAAATTCGGCTATATCCAGCCAGGTTTCGCCCAGCACGGTGCCGTCGATATCGGCGGTTTGGCGGAAGTGCAAACCCTGCTGGCTGATGGCAGGGTCGGCCAGGCGGCCAAGCTGATGGATAGTGCCGATCAAAATCGGATCGTGCTCGCTGCCGCTGCCTTGCAGGCCCTTGAAGCGGGCGCCCGCAGCGGCCGGGGCGGCCTTGGGTTGGGTGGCTGGCTTGGTTTTGGATGAGGTCTGGGCCTGGGCCTTGTCGCCACCGGCCAGCGGGCGGTCGAAGCGGGCCAGTGTTTGCTTGAGCAGCGTCAGCACTTTTGCCCTGTTGGCTTCGTGGTTCCACAGGCAGTCCTTGAGCAGCAGCAGGTCGGAGAAATCCACTTCCTGCCGCCCGTTGCTGGCTGCCGATACCCGCAGCAGGTGCATGGCTTTGACCATGCGGCGATCAGAGAGGGTCTCGTCGGCATCTTCCTTGAAGGCTTGCTGGTGGGCTTGCCAAATCTCCAGCACGGCTTGCTGCACTTCGGCGGGGAAGCTGACGCGGGCGGCGGCTTGGCGCAATTGGGCCAGTTCTTCGGCGCTCAGGCGCTGCTGCGGCTTGACGGTTGCGGCGGCGGGCAGATCGAACAGCTCTGCGCGCTCTTGCGCGCCGACATAGCCCACGAAGCAGCGCAGCAAAAAGCGGTCGTACAGCGCGGCCAGCTCGGCCTGGCCTTGCGGCAGTTCGTTGGAGGCGGCGACCAGGGCTTGCAGGGGGATGTCTTCGGCGCTGGCGCCGTTGTGGTACTTGCGCTCGTTCAAGACGGTGAGCAAGGCGTTGAGAATCGACGAGCTGGCCTTGAAGATTTCATCGAGAAAGGCCACTTGCACCGTGGGCAGATAGCCCTGGGTCTGGCGGTGAAAGCGGTCTTGCTTGAGCGCGCTGATGGACAGCGGGCCGAACAGTTCTTCGGGCGTGGAGAACTTGGTGAGCAGGTATTCGAAGTAAGCGCTGCCTTGCTGCGGCTGGGCCAGCGCCTGGCTGATGCGCCGCGCCAGCAGGCTTTTGCCCGTGCCGGGCGGGCCGACCAGCAGCAGGTTTTCGCCCGCCAGCAGGGTCAGCAAGGCGGTGCGCAGGGTTTCTTCACGGCCAATCAAGCCGTGGTTGAGCTGTTGCAACAGGGCGCTGAGTTTGGTTCGCATGGAAAGATGGCCGATACGGTGGTGGTTGTCGGGTTGTCGGGTTGTCGGGTTGTCGGGGGAGGGAGGCAGGCGCAGCTTCCGCCTGCTTGCGTTGGCTTCAGCCCAAATGCGGCCCCAGCTTGCCGGTGAGCTCGAACATGCCGATGCGATCCTGGCCGAGCACGGCGCGCAGTTTGTCGTCGGCGACGATGGTGCGTTTGTCCTGCGGGTCTTGCAGGTTGTGGGCTTTGATGTAGTCCCAGAGTTTTTTCAGCGCCTCGGGGCGGGAGACGGGTTCGGGGCCGATGAGGGCGGCCAGGGCGGGGCTGGGGGGCTTGCCTGCGGCGGTTTTGCGCGGGGTTTTGGTGGCCGCTTTTTTCGCCGTGGTTTTTGCAGCGGCCTTGGTCGCGGTTTTCGCGGCGGCTCTTAAGCCCGTTTTGGCCGCTGCGCCGCCGCCTTTGCCGCCTTCGCGCGGCTCGAAGGCGAAGCCGACTTTGCCGGCGGCGGCGTCCCACACCAGGCGGGCCTTGAAGGGGCGGCGCGTGCGGTTGGAGATGAATTTGTCCAGCACGTCGGTTTGGCCTTCATGCAGCAGCTTGCGCATTTGCTCGGGCTCGATGGGTTGTTGCAGGATGATCTTGCCGACTTTGAAGCGGCTGCTGGGCTTGGGGTTTTGCGCCGTGGGCACGGCCAGTTCGCTGACGTATTGGTTGCCCCATTCATAGACCTGGCCGGCGTCGGCGGGGGAGGGGCCCAGGGGCTGCTGGCCGCTGAAGTCGGCCAGTTCGCCATCGGCTTGGTCCTGGGCGTCGTTGCCGAAGTCGAATTCCAGCTTGAGGGTGTTGCGCTCGGTGTCGGGCACCAGGGCCAGTTCGGCGGTGAAGGGCCAGCCCGCCTTGGAGCGAAAGCCCTCCAGCGGGCCGATGCGGCGCTCGCGCAGCAGTTGCTCGGCTTCGGCCAGCTCGAAGGTGCGCCCGCCGGGTGATTTGCCAAAGGAGAAGCCGCAGCCTTCGCCCTGCCCACCTGCGCCGGTGCAGGCGAAGCGGCGGTAGTTTTCCTTGACCACGCCGCCGCAGTGTGGGCAGGGCGCGGCGAGGGTGGCGTAGTCGCCGGGGATGGTGTCGCGGTCGTATTCCTTGGCTTTTTTGACGATGCGCTCGGTCATGGCGGCGATGTCGGCCATGAATTGGGCGCGCGAGAGTTCGCCTTTTTCGATCTGGCTGAGCTTGTATTCCCAATCGCCGGTGAGTTCGGCGCGCGAGAGTTCCTGCACTTGCAGGCCGCGCAGCAGGGTCATGAGCTGGAAGGCTTTGGCGGTGGGGATGAGCTCGCGCCCTTCGCGCAGCATGTATTTCTCGGTCAGCAGGCCCTCGATGATGGCCGCGCGCGTGGCGGGCGTGCCCAGGCCTTTTTCCTGCATGGCGGCGCGCAGCTCTTCGTCCTCGACCTGCTTGCCCGCGCTTTCCATGGCCGAGAGCAGCGTGGCTTCGCTGTAGCGCGCGGGGGGCTTGGTTTTGAGGGCTTTGATGTCGGCTTCGTCGGCGCGCACGACCTCGCCAGGCTGCACGGGCACGAGGGATTTGCTCTCGCCGCCTTTGCCTTCGTCCTTGCCGTCTTTTTTGCCTTCTGCGCCCAGCTCGCTGTCGGCCTCTTTGCCGTAGATGGCCAGCCAGCCGGGGTTGACCAGCACGCGGCCTTCGGATTTGAAGTGCTGCGCCGGCTCGGGCAGCGCGGGGGTGGCCACTGTGCTGATGCGGGTGGTCACCAGGTATTCGGCGCTGGGGTAGAACACGGCCATGAAGCGGCGCGCTACGAGGTCGTAGATTTTCTGCTCGGCTTCGGACAGGCCCGAGGGCGGCTGCGTGGTGGGGATGATGGCGAAGTGGTCGCTGACCTTGCTGTCGTCAAAAATGCGGCGGCTGGGCTTGACGTAGCCCTGCTCCAGCGCGTGCGCGGCGTGCGGCGCCAGGTGCGAGAGGCGACTGCCGGCCAGCGCCTGGAAGGTGTCGCGCGCCACGTTCAAGTAGTCCTGCGGCAGGTAGCGCGAGTCGGTACGCGGGTAGGTCAGCGCCTTGTGGCGCTCGTACAGGGCCTGGGCCAGCGCCAGCGTGGTCTTGGCCGAGAAGCCGAACTTGCCGTTGGCCTCGCGTTGCAGGCTGGTTAGGTCAAACAGCAGCGGGCTGGCCTGGGTGGTGGGCTTGCTTTGCTCCTGCACCGTGGCGCTTTGGCCGCGCACGGCATCGGCGATGGCGCGTGCGCGGGCTTCGTCCCACAGGCGGTCGGCGCGGGCGTGCTCGTCGGCGCTTTTCTTAAATTGCGGGTCGAACCATTTGCCCAGGTAGCGCCCGGCCTGGGCGGCGAAGTCGCCGTGGATTTCCCAATAGTCGCGGCTGATGAATTTGCGGATTTGCTCCTCGCGCTCGACCACCAGCGACAGCGTGGGCGTTTGCACCCGGCCCACGGTGGTGAGGAAGAAGCCGCCATCGCGCGAGTTGAAGGCCGTCATGGCGCGCGTGCCGTTGATGCCCACCAGCCAATCGGCCTCGGAGCGGCTGCGCGCCGCATCGGCCAGGCCGCGCATTTGCGCGTCGCTGCGCAGGTTCTGAAAGCCGTCGCGGATGGCCTGCGGCGTCATCGATTGCAGCCACAGGCGCTGCACCGGCTTGCCCAGGCTTTGGCGCTGCCCGCCCTTGACGGGGCCGGCGTATTGCTCGATGAGGCGAAAGATCAGCTCGCCCTCGCGGCCCGCGTCGCAGGCGTTGATCAGCTCGCTCACGTCGGCGCGCTTGGCCAGGCGGGTGACGGCGTTCAGGCGCGCCTTGGTCTTTTCCACCGGCTTGAGGTCAAAGTGCGGCGGGATCACCGGCAGATGGGCAAAGCTCCATTTGCCGCGCTTGACGTCGTACTCCTCGGGCGCCTGGATTTCCACCAGATGGCCCACGGCGCTGGTGACGATGTATCGATCGTTCTCGAAATAGTCCTCGTGCTTGGCAAAAGCGCCCGCCACCGGGGTGAGGGCGCGCACGATGTCTTGGGCGACGGAAGGTTTCTCGGCAATGACCAGGGATTTGGACATGGGGCGTAGCTGGCGGTAGGGATGGGGCTGTCAGGCGGGGTGGGGGTGCGGAAAGCGGTGTTTTTATACATCAAAAAGAAATAAAACACCCTTGTTTCGGCAATATTTTAGTAAAATCGTTTTTACTTTGATTTGCAAAAAAAGACCCAAATGAAGCGCCCGCCCAAGCCGCGCCTGCACGACGGGGCGGGCGCTGCTCGGGCACTACAATGGGCCGCTTGCACACGGCCCGGGCACGGTTGCGCGGGTCTTTTTTATAAGTTAGCAGAGTTTGTTTGCCCCATGCCCCAAACCCCGCCGCGCCGCGCTGTGGCGCCTTTGCAAGAGCCGCCGCAGGCGGGCCGCGCCGCCCAGGGCGCTCGCCCCAGGGGGCGCAAAACCCAAGTGCGCCGCTCGGGCGTGCACGGCAAGGGCGTGTACGCCGTGCGCGATATTGCGCCGGCCGAGGTGGTGCTGGAATACAAGGGCGAGCGCATCAGTTGGGAGGAGGCCGACCGCCGCCACGACAACCAGCAGGGCGACCCGTTTCACACCTTCTTCTTTCAGACCGACGGTGGCGAGGTGATCGACGGCGGCGTGCAAGGCAATTCCGCGCGCTGGATCAACCATTCCTGCGAACCCAATTGCGAGACGGAGGAGGACGAGCAAGGCCGCGTCTTCATCGTCGCCACCACGCCCATTGCCGCCGGGCAGGAGCTGTTTTACGACTACGCGCTGGAGATCGATGTGCCGCGCATCACCGCCGCGCTGAAAAAGGATTACGCCTGCCTGTGCGGCACGCCCTCCTGCCGTGGCACCATGCTCAAAACCCGCCGCCGCGCGCCCAAGCGCAAGCCTGCCGACGGCAACCCTGACGGCGCGGGCCATCCCAGCTCCCATTCCAACCCGCCCGGCCCGGCGCAGGAGGGCAGCGCATGAGCGCGCCCCACAACCCCTGGCACGGCCAGATCGAGCAAGCCGCCCAGGCCGCCTGGCCGGGGCTGGCGCTGCAATGGCTGCCGAGCATCGACTCCACCAACACCGAGCTGATGCGCCGCGCCGCGCTGGGCCAGTCAGCGCCCGCGCTGCTGGTGGCCGATGCGCAAACCGCCGGGCGCGGCCGCCTGGGCAGGCGTTGGCAGAGCCAGCCCGGCCAGGCGCTGACTTTCAGCCTGGGCCTGCCGCTGGCTCCGCAAGATTGGTCGGGCCTGTCGCTGGTGGTGGGCATGGCCGTGGTCTCCGCCCTGCAAGCCTGGGCGCGCGCGCAAGGCGTGGCCGTGTCGGCAGGCCGCTTGGGGCTTAAATGGCCCAACGATGTATGGTGGATTGATGGCGCAGGCCACATGCGCAAGATGGCCGGAATTCTGATTGAAACGGCTTCGGCCCCGCAGGCCGTAACGGCCCTGCCCGCTGCGGCCGCCAGCCCCGCCTCGCCCCTGCGCCAGATGCGCTACGCCGTCATCGGCATCGGCCTGAACCTGCTGCCGCAGACCTTGCCTGCGCAGGCGGGCGATGCCGCCGCCCGCTTGCATGGCTTGGGCGCGGCCCGCGTCGGCCTGGCCAGCGTGGCCGAGTGGGCGGGCGTTGCGCCCGACGCGGGCGCGGTGCTGCATCTGCTGGCGCCCGCCGTGCTATCGGCCGTGCGCCAGTTCGAGGCCGAAGGCTTTGCCGCCTTCCAGCCCGCGTTTGCCGCCTGGGATGTGCTGGCCGGTCTGCCCGTGGTGCTCAGCGATGGCCGCCAGGGCGAGGGCCTGGGGGTGGATGCGCAAGGCCAACTGCTGCTGGCGCTGGGCGGGCAAGTGGTGCACATCCATAGCGGCGAGGTCAGCGTGCGCCCGCTCGCCCAGAGCCAGCCGAGCGGCTTGCAACAAGAAGGGAGTGGATACCCATGCTGCGCATCGTGATCGTGTTGTTGGTGGTCGCCAATGCGGTGTATTTCGCCTGGGCGCGAGGGCATTTGCAAGCGCTGGGCCTGGGGCCGTCGCAGCCCGCGCCTGCCACGCCCGAGGCCCATGCCCCGCTGCGGCCTGAAGCCGTGCAGGTAGTGCAAAGCCCCCCAACGCCCGCCCAGCCCGAGGCCGCCCAGCAAAGCAGCCCGCCCCCCGTCATCCCCGTGCTGGTGGCGCAAAACACGCCGCCGCTGGTTGATGAGGCTGAGCAAGCGCCGCAAGAGCTGGCCGCACCGCCGCAGGCCAGCGAAGCGGCCGCGCCGGACACGCCTGCGCAAGAGCAGACTCCCTCGCCAGCCGCCGCTGCACCAGCTCCCCCGCCTGCGCCCGTGCCGCCCCCACCTCCGCCCCCGGCGCCCCCCGCGCCCAAGCAGTGCATGGCCTTTGGCCCCTTGACGGCCGAGCAGGCCGAGCCGGTGCGGGCCGTGCTGCAATCGTGGCCGCGCGCCCAATGGCGCTGGGAGCAGCAAAGCGTCAACGGGCGCTGGATGGTGCTGTGGGCCAAGGTCAACGACGATTTGCTCAGCAACGCGCGCCGGGCCGAGTTGCAAAGCAAAAACATCGCTTTCGAGCGCCTGCGCTCCGGCCCGCATGCGGGCGGCTTCTCGCTGGGGCGCTTCTCCAGCGAAGCGGCGGCCCAGCAGCAAAAGCGCAATCTGGAGCGGCGCGGCATCACCGGCGCGACGGTGGTGCTCGAACGCGAGGCGGCCGTGCTCTACACCGTGCAATTTCCCGATTACGCTGCCGTGCGCGAGCAGGTGCGCCGCGAGCTGGGCCGCCACCTGGGCGGGCGCAGTCCGCAAGGGTGTTGATGATTTTACAAATCAAAAATCATTTTTCATTTTCAAAAATGAATACCATGTTGCCGAAAAGGCTAATGTGTTTTGCTTTTGATTTGAAATAAGGCAAAGCCTTAGAAGGCGCGTAGCGCACATGGGCGCGCTCTATACAATGGCGCGCTTTGGCGCCCGGGCCAGCGGCCCAGGCCCTGTTGCATCCCGATGGCCCTCATGGAAGTTGCACCGTGTCCCTGTTTGAATCCACCGCCGCTGCTGCGCCAGCCCACCAGCCCATTTCCGACCCCGCTGCGGCCAGCCGCCACAAGCTGGGCGAGCTGTTGGTGCAGGCGGGCAAGCTAGGCCCGCGCGATCTGGAGCGGGCGCTGGCTGCGCAGCAGGAAATGGGCGGCATGCTGGGCCGCGTGCTGATTCGCCTGGGCGTTGTCTCCGAAGCCGATTTGATGCCCGTGCTGGCGCAGCAACTGGGCGTGCCGCTGGCCAAAGCCGAGGATTACCCCCAGCAACCGCTGGAAGTGCCAGGGCTGGCGCCGGGCTTTTTGCGCACGCACAACGTATTCCCGCTCTGGCTGCGTGAAGGTGGCGAAGCCGCCCAGGGCGCTGCGGACAACGCCGCCGAGGCGGGCGTGCTGGCCGTCGCCATGGCCGTGCCGCAGGACGAGTTCGTGTGCAAAGCCCTGCACCTGGCCACCGGCCTGCGCATCGTGCCTTACCTGGGGCTGGAGAGCGACATCGAGCGCGCGCTGGACCAGGCCGAGGCCGCCGCCCAGCAGGCCGAGGAGGCCAGCGCGGACGATTTGCTCAGCGGTCTGGATGCGGCCGATTTCGTCGAGCACCTCAAGGATCTGGCCAGCGAAGCGCCGGTCATCAAGCTGGTCAACACCATCATTGGCCGCGTCATCGACATGCGCGCCTCGGACATCCACCTGGAGCCGTTCGAGGACGGCCTGCATGTGCGCTACCGCGTCGATGGCGTCATCCACGTGGCCGAAATCATCCCCCAGCGCCTGGCGCCCGCCGTCGGCTCGCGCGTGAAGCTGCTGGCGCACCTGGACATCGCCGAGCGCCGCTTGCCGCAGGACGGGCGCATCAAAACCCGCGTCAAGGGCCGCGAGCTGGATTTGCGCGTCTCCACCGTGCCCACGGTGTATGGCGAGAGCATCGTCATGCGCGTGCTCGACCGCGCCAGCGTGCGCCTGAATCTGGACGACATGGGCTTTGCCCCCGATACGCTGGCGCGCTTCAACGAGCTGCTGGCCAAGCCGCACGGCATCTTCCTGGTCACCGGGCCAACCGGCTCGGGCAAGACCACCACGCTCTACGCCGGCCTGGCCAAGCTGGACGCCGACAGCCAGAAAATCATCACCGTGGAAGACCCGGTGGAATACCAATTGGCGGGCATCAACCAGATTCAAGTCCACCCGCAGATCAACCTCACTTTTGCCAACGCGCTGCGCGCCATCCTGCGCCAGGACCCGGACATCATCATGATCGGCGAGATGCGCGACGGCGAGACGGCGCAGATCGCCGTGCAGTCCGCGCTGACGGGCCACCTGGTGCTCTCCACCCTGCACACCAATACCGCGCCCGGCGCCATCGTGCGCATGGAGGACATGGGCGTGGAGCGCTACCTCATCACCTCCTCCGTCAACGGCGTGCTGGCCCAGCGCCTGGTGCGCACGCTGTGCCCGCACTGCAAGCAGCCGCACGATCTGGCCCCACATGTGCTGGAAGAAACCGGCCTGGCGCGCTTTTTGCAGCCGGGCCAGACGCTGTACCGCCCCGTGGGCTGCGAGCACTGCCGTGGCTCGGGCTACAAGGGGCGCACCGGCATCCACGAGCTGATGGTGCTCGATGAAGTGCTGCGCCGCGCCATTCTGGACGGCAAGGACGCGGCCGAACTGGGCAGCCTGGCCGCGCAGCGCGGCATGCTCAGCCTGTATGAGGACGGGTTGCGCAAGGCCGCTGCGGGCGTGACCAGTCTGGAAGAAGTCACCCGCGTGACGCAGGACCAAAGCGATGCCTGATTACGCCTGGCGCGCCGCCAACGCCAGCGGCCAGATCAACACCGGCGTGATCGCGGCGGCCAATGTGCCGCAGGCCATGAAGCTGCTGCGCGAGCGCGGCCTGCACCCGCTGCACCTGGCCCCGGCCAGCGCCAGCGAAGTCGTGCAGGCCCAGCACGCCGATGCGGCCTCGGCCAGCGCGGCCTTGCTGGGCACGGCCAAGGCCAGCCGCAAGAACAAGGGGCCTGTCAACCGCGATGACATCCGCGCCATGACCAGCGAGCTGACCATCATGCTGCGCTCGGGCCTGGCGCTCGACAGCGCGCTCAAAGTCCTTATCGACATGAGCCACAAGCCCGCCATGCGGGCGCTGGTGCAGGATGTGCTCGATGCTGTCAAAGGTGGCGCCCCCTTCAGCAAGGCGCTTGCGCGGCACCCGCAGCACTTCGACGATTTCTACGTCAACATGATTCGCTCGGGTGAGGTCAGCGGCCAGATGGCGGGCGTGCTGGCGCGCCTGGTCGAGCATATGGAGCGGCTGCGCGCGCTGCGCGAGAGCGTGGTTTCGGCCTCCATCTACCCGCTGATTCTGCTGGGCATGTCCGTGGCCGTGCTGGTGTTCATGATGGTGTTCGTGGTGCCGCGCTTTCGGCCCATGTTTGCCGATGTGGGCGATGCGCTGCCGCTGCCTACGCAAATTTTGATGGCCTCCAGCGATTTCTTCCTGGCCTGGGGCTGGCTGCTGGCGCTGGCGCTGGCGCTGACGGGTTATCTGGGCTGGCGCTGGCTGCGCTCACCCGCCGGGCGCGCCTGGTGGCAGGAGCGCGTGCTGCGCCTGCCCGTCATCGGCGCGCTGGTGGCGCGTTACCAATTGACGCTGTTTGCCCGCTCCTGGGGAACCTTATTGGGCAACGGCGTTCCGATGCTCACCGCGCTGGGCATTGCGACCGACACCGTGGGCAACCAGGTGTTGCGCGCCCCGCTGCTGCGCGTGGCCCCGGCCGTGAAGGAGGGCGCGCGCGTGGTGGATGCGATGGGCAAGCTGGGCATCTTCGAGCCGCTGGCCATCAACCTGATCCGCGTAGGTGAGGAGACGGGCAAGATCGGCGCGATGGCGCTGGAGCTGGCCGATATCCTCAACCGCGAGGTCGAGACGGGCATCAAACGCGCGCTGACGCTGCTCAGCCCGCTGATGATCGTGGTGCTGGGCGTGCTGGTGGCCTTCATCCTAGTGTCGCTGATGATGGGCATTTTGTCCATCAACCAGGCGGTGGCCTGACGGGGCCTGTGCGCCCGCAGCGCCGGTGTTTTTCGTTTTTTTGTTCAAGAGAGAGTTGTATGCCGCTTTCCATGTTCTCCTGCCCCGCAGGCTCTGTGCGCCGCATGGCGCGCTCGTTGCAGCGCGGTTTCACGCTGATTGAAATTCTGGTCATCGTGGCCATCCTGGCCCTGCTGGCCACCCTGGTGGGCCCGCAGGTAATGAATGCTTTGGGCGGCTCGCAGTCCAGAACGGCCCAGGTGCAAATCGCCGAAATCGAAAAAGCGCTGGATGTGTTCCACCTCGACACCGGCCGCTACCCCAGCGCCAGCGAAGGCTTGCAGGCGCTGATGACGCGCCCGGGCAACGTCATCGCCTGGAACGGCCCCTACATGAAAGCGCTGCCCATCGACCCCTGGGGCAAGCCCTACCAGTACAAATTCCCCGGCCCCAAGGGTGGCGTGCAAATCCTCTCCTACGGCGCCGATGGCGTGCCGGGCGGCGAGGGCAAGAACGCCGATCTCACCAACGGCCAATAAGTGGACGGTAGATACAAATCAATGGAAATAACACTTCATGTCTAACATGCCGAAGCGGGTGGATTTTATTTCTTATTGATTTGTAAAATTGTTGTGATTGGCGGGCTTTCCTCCTTTCTGGCTGGGTTTTTGGCTGTGTCGCATTCCCCCTTGGCTCCAAGAGTCTGCTCAAAGGCCCCGCGGCGTTGGCGCGCTGCGCGCGGCTTCACTTTGGTGGAGCTGCTGGTGGTGATTGCCATCGCCGCCATGCTGGCGGCCCTGGCGCCAATGGCGTATGTGCGCATTCAGGAAAGCGCGCAGTACCGCGATGCCGTGCGCAGCCTGTGGACTTCGCTGCGCACGCTGCGCGAAGAAGCGCTGGTCAGCGGCCAGGTGCAGCGCTTTGAGCTGGACTTACAGGCCAAGCGCTTCAACTACGGCAGCACAACCTACACCCTCGCCCCGGAGCTGGAGCTGCGCGCTACCGTGGCCGATTTGGGGCAGGACGCCACGCGCTCGGCCGCTATCTGGTTTTTGCCTGAGGGCGGGGCCACCGGCGGCAGCATCGAAATCCTGCGCCCCACAGGCGACGGCACGCGCGTGCGGGTCGATTGGCTCACGGGCGACATTACGCAGGAGGCGCTGCTGCCGTGACCGCCACCGCGACACGTTCCCCTTTGCGCTCTTTTTCGCGCCATTTTTCGCGCCACGCAGGCTTTACCCTGGTGGAGGTGCTGGTGGCCATCGCCATCATGGGCTTGAGCCTGTCGCTGCTCTACCAAATCCTGGGCAGCAATACCCAGTCCGTGAGCGTGAGCGGGCAATACCAGCGCGCGGCGATGCTGGTGCAATCGCTGCTGAATGCCCACGAGGGCATCCCCAAAGAGGGCTGGAGCGAGCAGGGCGAATCGGCAGGCTTTGTCTGGCAGGTGCAAAGCCAGCCGTATGACACTCCGCTGATGCACAGCGGCCGGGCCATGGCGCCCTTGCACCAGGTGGATATCCTGGTGCAGTGGAGCGAGGGCGAACAGGCGCGCAGCCTGGCGGTTTCGACCCTCAAGCCAGAGCGCTTCATCCCCATCCATGCGGACGAGGGCATGTGATGGCAGCGCAACGCAGAGCAACGGCCTTGACCTCGCGCAAGCGCCATGCAACACGCGCAACCAAGGGTTTCACGCTGCTGGAGGTGCTGGTGGTGACGGCGCTGCTGTCGCTGGTCATGCTCGGGCTGGCTTCGTCGTTTTACAGCCTGGCGCAGACGGAAAACCGCGTGGACGCCCGGCTGGATCAGTCCGGTCAAGTGCGCGCCAGCATGCATTTTCTGGACCAGGTGCTTGGCCGCATCGTGGCGCGGCGCAGGCCAGGCGTGCAAAACATGCAAGAGCCGCTGCACTGGTTTGAAGGCCAGCCCCAAAGCCTGCGCTGGGTGGGCATCATGCCCGCGCGTTTTGGCGCAGGCGGGCGTTACTTCTTCCAGTTGACGCTGGAAGGGGGGGCATTGGTCATCCGCTTTACCCCGTGGGAGGATCAACGTGCCTTTCCCGCGCCGGAACAGATGCAGGCGCGCGTGCTGCTCAGCGATGTCACGCACTTGGCCATCCAGTACCGTGGGGAGGAGTCCAACACCATCGCCTGGCGTGGCCAGTGGAATCGGTTGCAGCAAATACCCTCGCACGTGATGCTGGATATCGCCACCGCCAGCGTGGCTCTGCCCAGCAAAATCGTGCCTCTGCGTCACACGACGGACGCGGGCTTGGCCTATGTCCCATCAATCGGAGGGGGTGGCTGATGCGAAGCGGAGCGCACTGGCGCTGCCAGCGCGGCATTGCCTTGATGGCCGTGCTGTGGGTGGTGGCGATCCTGAGCCTGATCACGGTGGGCTTGGTGCAGGCCGTGCGCACGGAAGTGCGCATCGTGGGGCTGGATCGGCAGCGCGTGCAGGCACAGGCCTTGGGCGAAGCCGCCATTGCCTTGGCCGCCCAGCAGATTGGTGCGTTGCAGCAAGATCAGCCCGAGCAAAACATCTTCCAGCTGGAAGTGGAGTTTGCCGGCCAGCGCATGCCCGTGCACGCCCAGCCGCTGGCAGGTTTGGTTTCGCTGCCATCGGCGCCGCGCGATGTGCTGGCGCCTGTGCTGCAACACGCTGGCGGCTTGAGTCAGGACGCAGCCCTGGAGATGGCCGAGCGCATCGTGCAGTGGCGCATCAGCCCCACGGAGCATGGCGCGACGCGCGGCATTGCCGCGCCGGAGGACCTGTTACAGGTGCCCGGCGTGTCGTATGACCTCTATGCTAGAGTAGCGCCCTTTGTGACCGCCAGCCGACGCGGCACCGGGCTGGATTTGCGCGCAGCATCGCCGGAGCTATTGGCCATGTTCGGTCTGCAACCCGGTCAGCTTCCTGCCGGGCAGCGCCGCCAGGCGCACCACCTCTTTCGCTTCACAGCCCAGGTGGAAGTGGGGCAAACCCGCTTCGAAGTCCGTAAAGACATGCAAGTCAACAACCAACCGGGCCTATCGGGCATGTACTGGCAGACGTTTGAAAGCCAGATCAAAGTGACGGATTCCTTGCGATAAGCATTCATGAGCGCGCCTTCCCCCTCTACCTACGACAGCCCTGCCGCCAATCCGTGGGAGCTATTTGGCCTGGATTTGCGCACCATCGGCCAGGATTGGCTGCACGCCATGCGGCAATGGCACCAGATGGCGCCGCTGCGCTGGTTTGAACTCAAACCCCTGGTGCAGGTGCTGCGCGCCGATCGCAGTCTGGCGTTTTGGCAAGATGGCCGCTGGCACCCCGGCGGCGGCGCTGCAACGGCGGCCGTGGCCGCGCGCGCCGTGCAATTGCCGGAAACCTTGCTGCTGCGCCGCAGCTTGCAATTGCCGGATTTGCCCGATGCGCAGGTGCGCGATGCCGTCGCGCTGGATATTTTCAGCAGCAGCCCCTTCGCACAGGACGATGTGGCCTGGGGTTATGTGCAAACCCGTACCGAAACGGGCTCGCAAACCATGGCCGCGTTTGCCTCCCGAACGCAAATTGCCGCCTATCTCACCCAGGCGCTGAATGCCGCCCCCGCAAGCTGGCCTGCCGAGCACAGCGAAATTTGGGCCTTGCCTGCGCATGCAGGAGAGGCGGTTCAGCCCATCGTGCTGCAAGGCTATGGCGAGGGCCTGGCCGAGCAAGCGCGCCGCCGCCGCCGCATGAAAACCTGGACGGCGCTGGCCGTGGGTGCGGCGTTGCTGGGGGCTTTGGCCTTGACGCCGACGTTGCAACTGCGCCGCCAGGCCCTGCAAGCCGATGCGGCTTACAACCAACTGGTGGCGCAAACGAGCCGCCTGGCAGAGGAGCGCGCGGCGCTCACCATGGCGCTGGAGCGCGTCGCCCAGATCAAGCAGCGCCAGGCCCAGCGGGTGAATCTGGCGCAGGTGCTGCAATTTCTCTCCACGCTGTTGCCCGCCGATGTGTCGCTGCATGCGCTGGAGTTTGCACATGAAAAGGCCGATGGTGGTCAGATACCCGGTCAGGAGGCTGACGAGGGCAGCGCACCGATGCCAAAACCCATGCTCAAATTGCTGGGCGAGGCCGACAACGCTGCGGCCGTCATCCAATTGCTCAGCGCGCAGGAGGAATGGGTCGATGTGCGCACCACCCAGCCCGTGCAGCAAATTCCCCAGGCCAACAAAGAGCGCTTCACGGTGGAAATGACCATCGCGCCTGGCGCTTTCAATACGCGCTATTCGCTCGAGGCACTGCCTGAAGCAGAGCCTGCGCCAGAGCTGCAACCAGCGCCTGAGCCATCGCCGCCAGTGGCAGCTCCTGAGGCGGAGCCTGATGCAGCGCCCAGCGTGCCACCGTCCCAGGCCGCACCATCGGCCCATCCGCAAGTGGTGCAGTCGCCACAGCCAACCGCCGCAGCAGCATCGTCCGCGGCGGATGCCCCCTCGCGCACGCCGTCCAATGCGGGCGTGACGCCCATGATGGCGCCGCAAATTGCCCCGAACGCGTTGCCGGTTTCGCCTGCCCTGGCAGGTCAGCCCGCTGTGCCCCAGACTACGCCGGCTGAGGACTCTGACGCTGCGCAAGAGCCGCTAGCGCTGGAGCGCGACGAGGCGGACGGCATGGGCGGCGATGCAGGACAACCCGATGCACCGGAAGGCAGGCCATGACGTCCACTCCCCATCCAACCGCCGTGCGCAGACGCCTCTCCAAAGACCGCGTCTTGCAACTGCTCACCGTGGCGCTGGCGCTGGCCGTGTTGGCCGCAGGCAGTGTGTATGTGGTGCGCAAGCACTTGTGGGCGCAAGCCAAGATCGAAGAAATCACGCCGCGCTATGAGCGCTTGCTGGGCGTGCTGGAATCGGAGGCGGCCATGCGCCAGGCCAGCCAGCGCAGTGCGCAATTGCTGCAGGCCTATGCCTATCCAGCCAGCCAGGAGGCGGGCCAGATTGGCACCGATGTGCAGCAAAAGCTGCGTACGGTTTTCAACAGCGCTCAAATGGTGATCCAAAGCAGCCAAGTGTTGCCTGAGGAGGAGGATGGCGCTTTGCTGGCCGTGCCGGTGGAAGTGCGCCTGGAAGGCACGCTGGAGGGGCTGCGCCAAGCCTTGGCTGCCCTGGCCGACCAGCGCCCGCTGGTGCAGGTGCACAGCTTCTCCATCCAGCGCGGTCACAAGAGCAACCAATACGACCCGGTGCGCCTGCGCATCCTGGCGCGCTTTTTTGTGTGGAGGCAAAAGCCATGAAGCAGCGCTCCGCCCTGGCCGGGTTGTGGATGGTCAACGCCGCCCTGGCGCTGGCTTTGTTGGCCTGGTGGCTGTGGCTGCGCGCGGCCCAATGGCAGCCGCCAGCGCCTATCGCGCCCGATTACGCCAGCGCTTTGCAAGATGCGGCCTTGCCGGGCCATTTGAACGCCAGCGACTACACCGAGGTGGTCAAGGCGCCTCTGTTCGAGACTTCGCGCCAGTGGCCCGATGCGCCGCCGCCGCCCGCGCCGCCTGAAGCGCCCAAAACGCCGCAACCTGCGCCGAAAGACGTGCTGGACGAGGCCCGCGTGCTGGGCGTTTACGACCAAGGCAGCGAAGGCGCGGTGATTCTGGAAATCGAGGGCAAGGCCCGTCGCCTGCGTTTAGGCGAGAGTGTGGAGGGCTGGACGTTGCGCGCCATCGACGGCTTATCGGTGCGCTTGACGCACCCGCAGCAGCCTGACCGCATCCTGGACCTCAAGCGCCGCCACGACAACCCGCCAGTGGTCCCGGCCAACGAGGCGCAGCAGCGCCGCCGTCCGCCTCAACCGCGTTGAGGGGCGAAGGCGCTGCTTGCCCGCCGCCCGCACTGGCTTTACGTACAACCCGATACATTCAACCGATCATGCTTGACCGACCAATGCCTTTTGCTCCGCCCCGTTTGCTTCGCCTGACTGTGGCGGCTGGCCTGGCCGCCAGCCTGGCCGCATGCCAAAGTGTGGGCCGCCAGCCCGGCGAGCAGGATCAGGCTGTTGCCGTGGCTGCCGCTAATTCTGAGGAGGTGCAGGCCTGGCAAGGCACGTCCATGCCTGTGGCCAGCGGCCAGCCGCTGCCCAACCCCCGCGTGGATGAGCGCCAGGGCGCGCAGCAGGAAGAAGCCCCACCAGCGCCGCAAGTGCGCATTTACAAAGGCGATGACACCACCTTTGCCCCGCCCAAGCGGGGTGTGGCGCTCAAGGGCGAAGCGGGCGAATTCAACTTCGAGGAAGCGCCCATCACCGAAGTGATCCACGTGATGATGGGGGAAATCCTCAAAGCCGATTACGTGCTGCACCAGCCCATTGGCGGCACGCTGACGCTGGCGACGCGCAAAGCCGTTTCCAAGGACACGGCCCTTTCCCTGCTGGAAACGGCCTTGCTGGCCAACGGGCTACTGATCGCCCAGGATAGCCGGGGCTTCTACCACATCGGTCGGCCCGAATCCTTGCGTGGCATCGTGCCCGCGCCGCGCCTGGCGGGCACGGGCTATGGCCCGCTGCCGCCGGGCTACGGCATCATCTTGCTGCCGCTGGATTACATCGGCGCGGCGGAGATGGCCGAAATCCTCAAGCCCGTCATGGGCGAAAGCTCCCTGCTGCGCGTGGACACCATCCGCAACCTGCTGGTGCTGGCGGGCACCCGCCCGCAGGCCGAAGGGTGGATGGAGCTGGTGCGCACCTTCGATGTGGATTTGCTCAAAGGCATGTCGGTGGGCATCTTCCCGCTCAAATACGCCAGCGTGGCCGATGTGCAGGCCGCGCTGCAACTGGTGGCGGGCGGCGCGCCCGGCGGCGCTTCGACTGCGCAGCCCACCCAGCCCCCTGCCCAGCAGCGTGCGGCCCAGCAACGCCAGCAGCAGGCCCAGGCGCGCCAACAAGGGCAACAGGCACAGCCGCCCGCTGCCGCGCAAGTGTTGCCCGTGCTGGGCTCGCTGCGCATCGTGCCGCTGGAGCGCCTCAACAGCATCATGGTCATCACCCCGCGCGCGCAGTATCTGGAGCAAGCCAAGCTGTGGATCGAGCGGCTGGACCAGCCCAACGACAGCACCGAGCCGCAGCTTTTCGTCTATGCCGTGCAAAACGGCTCGGCCGCGCACCTGGCGCAAGTGCTTGGCGGCATTTTTGGCGGCCAGGGCGCAGGCGGCATCAGCAGCTCGGGCGTGGCCCCCAGCTTTGCCAGCGCCAGCGGTCAAACCTCCGGCTTCGGCCAGGCCAGCAGCAACCGTTTTGGCGCGGGCGCGGGGGCGGGCTTTGGCGGTGGTTTGAGCGCTGGAGGGGGCGCCCAGCAAGCGGTCAACACCGCCCCGGTGGCGATGGATTTGGGCGATGCGCGGGTGATTGCAGATCCGCTCAACAACGCCATCCTCGTCTGGGGCACGCGCCAGGATTACGAAAAAATCGCCGCCACCCTCAAGCGCCTGGACAAGCAGCCCGTGCAAGTCATGCTGGAAGCCAGCATTGTGGAAGTCACCCTGACCAAAGACCTGGAATACGGCTTGCGCTGGGCCTTCAATGGCGATCTGGGCGGCAGCCGCTATACCGATGCAGGCGGCTCGCCCTCGCTGCGCGGCATCAAGCCGGAAGACGCTGCGGCCGGTGCCTTGTCCAGCTCGCTGGGCGCGTTCACCTACGCCATCACGCGCGGCAACCGCGTCAACGCCTTGCTGCAAATGCTGGCCTCGCGATCGCTGGCCAAAATGCTCTCCAGCCCCTCGCTGCTGGTGCTGGACAACCACACCGCCTCCATCACCGTGGGCGATCAAATCCCCGTGGCCGTCAATGCCACCAGCAACCTCACCTCCGATAACGTCGTCACCTCCTACCAGTACCGCGACACGGGGCTGATCTTGCAAATCACCCCATCGGTCAATGCGGGCGATCTGGTCACGCTCACCGTGGAGCAAACCCTCTCGGGCATTGGCAACGAGAAATACGCGGGCAGCAACCCCAGCTTTGTGCAGCGGCAGATTTCCAGCAAAGTCGCCGTCAAGTCCGGCGAGCCGATCGTGCTGGGCGGCCTCATCAAGGAAAACAGCAGCCAGAGCAACAGCGGCATTCCCGGCCTGATCGACGTGCCCGTGGTCAAGCACGCCTTTGGCGGCACCACCCAAAAGAATGAGCGCACGGAGCTGCTGGTCATCATCACCCCCACCGTGGTGCGCTCGGGCGACGATTTGCGCCAGGCGGGCGACGAGCTGCGCGACCGTATGCAGGAGTTGCTGCGCACACGCGTGCAGGAAATCAAGCGCGGCGGCCCCGTGCTGCCTGGCGAGGAGGATTTGGTGGATCTGGTCAAGCCCCTGAACCGCTCAAGCTCTGGCGCTGCTGGCGCCGACGCTGCGGCCCACAACTACCAATGACGCTCTTGGAGCCTGCTTAGCCCCTGTTAACCCCCTCTGTTTTGAAGAAAGCCAACGCCATGAAAACCCGATTGACCCGCCTGAGCGCCACCGCCCGCATGTATGGCCTGGGCCTGTGCGCCGCTGCGGCCCTGGCCGCTTGCTCCACCCAGACGGCTACCGACAACCGTCCGCCCGAAGAAATCGTCAAGCAGCGCGCCGCCGAGCGCTGGGACGCCCTGCTGGCGGCCGACTACACCAAAGCCTATGGCTACCTGGCCCCCACCGTGCGCACGGTCAAATCGCTTGAGGGCTACAAACTGGGCCTGCGCGTGGTCGATGGCAAGGATTCGCCCTGGAAGAAGTACGAAATCAGGCAAGTGAGCTGCCAGGAGCAGGCGCAATCTTGCAAAGCCACCGTCGCTATCGAGGCCATCCTCAGCGTGCCCAAGTTCGCTGGCATGACGGCCACTGCGGAAGCCGAGGAGGAGTGGATCCTGCAAGACGGCCAGTGGTACTACTACATGCGCTGACCGGGCCCCAGGCGCTTGCGCCAGCCCACGGCTGACGGCTGGACATCTGGCCGGATACCGCCGGAAATCCAAAGCCAAAAACAAGGGCAGCCCTGTCGCATCAGGGTTGCCTTTGTTTTTATCAATCAAAAGGAAATAAAACATGCCTGTTTCGGCATGTTTTTATTGAAGTGAATTTTCTTTTGATTGGAGTCATGGGGTTTGGCCTGGCGCGGCGGGCCTGGCCTGGCACTCCAGCATGCGGGCCACGTAGCGGGCCATCAAATCCACCTCCAGATTCACGCGGCTGCCCGTTTGCAGGTATTGCAAGGTGGTGTGCGCCAGCGTGTGGGCGATAAGGTTGATGCTGAACTCGCAGCCTTGCGGCACATCGCGCACGGCGTTGACCGTCAGGCTCACGCCTTGCACCGTGATCGAGCCTTTGTAGGCCAGAAACGGCGCCAGCGCCTGGGGCGCGAGGATGCGCAGCTCGTGGCTTTCGCCTACGGGGGCGAAGTGGCTGACCTGGCCGATACCGTCCACATGGCCGGAGACGATGTGCCCGCCCAGCCGGTCGGCCGCGCGCAGGGCTTTTTCCAGGTTGACGGGGCCGGGCTGGTCCAGCCCGGCGGTCAGGCGCAGCGATTCGGCGGAGATTTCGATGCTGAACTGCGCGGCGGCAGCGTCGAAGGCGGTGACGGTCATGCACGCGCCATTGAGCGCAATGCTGTCGCCCAAGGCCACGTCGTCCAGATAGCCTGCGGGGGTGGTGATGTCCAGCCGCTTGCCGTGCGCGGCGCTGTCGCCCAGCGCGTGCACGGCGCGGATGTGGCCGATGGCGGTGATGATGCCGGTGAACATGAGGTGGTTCTCCTGTGGGGGCTAGGGGGTGTTGGAAGCGAATGGCCAGGGGTGTTGTGCAATTTTGATTGCCAATCAAAAGGAAACAAAAAAGCCTTGTTTAGGCAACATGGGTATAGAGTGAATAACCCTTTGATTGGTAATGTTGTGCATTGGCCTAAGCCAGCGCGCGAATGGCTTTCAGCAGCTCCTGGCTGCCGGTGGCCTCTATCACCCCGGCCCAGACGCTGCGCGCGCCGCTTTCCCAGGCGGGGCGATCCTGCGGTTGCAGGCGCTGGCCGCCCGCGGCGGCGGCTTGCTGCATGGAGGCGGTTTCGTCCTCCACGATCAAGGCGTTGAAGTAGGCGGCCGCCTCTTGCGCGGCTTGCGTGAAAAGGGCTTGCTGCTCGGCGCTCAGGCGCTGCCAGAAGGCGCGGGAGAAATACACCACCCCGCTGGCCCAGATGTGGGCGGTTTCGGTCAGGCAGGGCACGACTTCGTAGAGCCGAAAGCCCGCGTAGGCGGACTTGGTCAAATCCATCGCATCGGCCACGCCATTGGCCAGGGCGTTGTAGGTCTCGGGGATGGGAATGGCCACGGGCGTAGCGCCATAGGCCGCCCACAGCCGCGTGTGCAGCGGGCTTTGGATGGAGCGCATCTTCAGCCCCTGGAGCTGCCTCGGGTGCGTGATGGGGGTTTTGCTCAGCACATGGCGCGCGCCGTAGTTGATGAAGGCCAGCACCTGAAATTGCTGCTGAGCAAACAGCGCCTGGAGCTGCTGGCCGGGCGCGCCTGCGCAGGCGCGCTGCACATGCGCCGCGTCGCGAAACAGAAACGGCAAATCCAGCACCTGGCTTTGCGGCACCCAGCCCGCCAGCGCCGAGACGGTGGAGAGGCTGGCCTGGATCGCCCCCAGCCGTATGCCTTCGGCCACGGCTTTTTCGCCGCCCAGCGCGGCGTTTTTCACGATGTTGAAGCGAAACGCGCCGGGCAGACGGGCTTCGATCAGCTCGGCAAACTTCACCCAGATGCGGGTTTCGGGCTTGTCATCGCCCATCAGCGAGGCCACGGTGACGGTGATAGGTTTGGCA
Source organism: Allofranklinella schreckenbergeri (assembly GCF_003703475.1). Taxonomy (GTDB): domain Bacteria; phylum Pseudomonadota; class Gammaproteobacteria; order Burkholderiales; family Burkholderiaceae_C; genus Lampropedia; species Lampropedia schreckenbergeri. Next base: position 137,898 of record NZ_RDQM01000009.1, read on the forward strand.
GCGCGCACGGGTTGCGCCAGCGCCAGCACAGCGCTGGCGCCAGCGCCGCTGAGCAGGCGGCGGCGGGAAATGGGCATGGTGCAGTTCCTATAACTTGAAAGGGATGGTGGTGATGCCCACGCCGATCAGGGCGGAGAGCATCGTCAGATAGCTGTGCAGCAGGGCGTGCGTGAGGCAGTTTTGTCTTGGCTCGCGGGCGAAAAGCGCAGCCAGCCAAAGCGCCAGGGATGCCAGCGCCGCTGCGCAAGCCAGGCCGAAGAACAGGCAAAACGCCAGGCTGCGCTCCCGATCAACGTAAAAAACAGCGTTGATGTAGAGCGCCACGGCAAACAGGATCAGGCTATTGAGTGCCAGCAAATGCTTTGGCATGGAGCGCCTTGCGGGTCACGTGCTAGGGCGTGTGACGCACTTTGCGCTCTCGCGGGGGGCGGAAAGTACATCACACGCTCTAGTCATACGTCACGGTGTAAATCAAATCCACGGCGCTGGTGGCGCCGGTTTCGCCGCGGGCGGTGAGGCGGCGGGTGATGTCGTAGAACACGTACAGCGTGCCCGCCGCGCCCGAGAGGCTGGCGACGTAGGTGACATAAAGCTGGTCGGAGAGGCGCTTGCCCACGGAGAGGCCGCCATCGCTCAGGCCCACTTCATCCAGCCCCAGGCCCTTGGCCAGGCCGCCGCCCAGGCTGCCCGCCAGCAGGCCCAGCGCGGCTTGCTGCATGGCCTGGCTGCCGCTGCCGCCGCCACTGCCGGGCGAGCGGCCCAGCACCACCCAGGAGAGGGCTTCGGATTCGGGCAGGGGCGGCTCGGAGTACAGCTTGACGCGCGGCGCCTTTGCGGTGCCGGTGATGCGCACGCCCGCGCGCACGTCGATGTCGGGGCGGATGGCCAGCATGTCCAGCGACGGGTTGTCGTAAGGGCCGTTGAAGCGCACCACGCCTTGCTCGACGTTGAGCGCCTGGCCCCAGGCGCGGTAGCGGCCCTCGTCGGTGCGCACTTCGCCCACGATGGAAATGGGGGCCTTGCCGCGCGTGGTGTTGCGAATGTCCAGCTCGCCCTCCAGGCGGGTGGTGATGCCATAGCCTTGCAGGGCAAAGTCGCGCCCCAGGTTGAGCTGGATGTGCATGTCCATCGGCTTGGCCGTTTGCAGCTCGCCACGCGGCATAAGCGCATCGGCGGCGGCTTCGGCAGCGGCTTGGGCGGCATCGCTGGCGCGCACGACGACGACATCGCTGCCCAGCGTGGGCGCGCCCGACTCGGGCAGGGTGATGGAGGCGCGGTCGATGGTGATGTCGCCGCGCACGCGCAGCGCGCCATCGCGCAGCGTGGCCGAGAGCGGGCCGCTGAGGCTGATCTGGCGGTCGTTGCGCGCCAGCGCCTGCATGGCCTCCAGGCGCGCTTGCACCTCCATGGCAATGCCGCTGCCCGCGCTGCCGTCGGCCTGGGCGCGCACGCCGCTCCAGTCGATATGGCCGCTGGCGCGCATGTGCCCGCGCTCGGTCGGGGCGGGGGTGCGGTTGCCGCTGCGCCCCGGCACGTAGGCGTTGCTGCCGGTGCCGCCTTGGAAAACCAGCTCCTCAATCAGCAAACGCTCGCCCTGCAATTGCGCGCGCAGGCGGCCATCGTGCAAATCCACGCCGTCGAGCACGGAGCGCAGGCTCAGCCCATCGGCCTGAATCGGGCCTTGCAACTGGGGCGCTTGCAGCGTGCCCGCGAGCTGGATATCGGCTTTGAGCGCGCCGCCAATGCGCCAGCCCAGCGGGGCCAGCGCAGCCCATACGCCCAAGTCGGGCAGGCTGGCGCGGAGGTGGCCGCCCAGCGGCGTCGGCTCGGGCAGGCTCCAGCCGCCGCCCTGGCGGGCCAGGGGGATGCGGGCCTGGGCGTTGATCTGCCCAGCGCGCTCGGCGTCCCACAGCAGCGTGGCGTTCAGCGCGTCGCCGCTCGATTGCAGGCGCAGGCGCACATCGCGCAGGCCTGCGGCCAAGGCATCGCTGGCATTGCGGCGCGGTGCGCGCGCGGTTTTGCTGGCGCTGGCTGTGGCGCCCTGGCCTTGCGCGGCCTGCACGGGCGCGGCGCTGTCGCCCAGCCACACATCGCCGCTGTCTCGCCCCAGCTCGGCGCTGACGCGGGCGGTGTCGCCCAGGTCGATGTCCCATTGGCCGCTCAGCATCAGGGTCGAGCGCATGCCTGCGCCAGCCAGCGGCGGGTTGTCGGGGGCGAGGCCGTCCAGCCATGCCAGCGCCAGGCCCTTGAGCTGGCCGCGGCTTTGCAGCCGCAGCGCGCCGTTGGCGGTTTGCGTGAATTGCAGCGGCTCCCAGCGCAGCGTCAGCGCCTGGCTGGCCGCGCCTTGGGTGACGCTGGCTGGCGGCGTCACGCGCGCCTGGCCGCCCTGAGCGCGCAGCGCCAGCGTGGGCTGGGTCTGGACATCGAAGCGCCAATCGTCTTCCACATGCCATTGCCAGGGCGTTTTCTGCCCCGGCAGGGTGAGCGCAGCGGCCCATTGCGCCAGCGTGACGCGCCAGATGGGGCGCTGGGCGGCGCCGGTTTGGGCCAGTTGGGCGCGGGTGTCCAGCTTGGCGTGGGCGCCGTTGGCCAGGGCATCGCCTTTGAGGCTGAAGCTGGCCGCGGCCAGATTGCCTTGCAAGCGGGCGTCGAGCTGGCGGATGTCGATCTGCGTTGCCGCCTGGGCGGCGGGGGCTTGGCTTGTCTGGGCGGGTTGGGTGGTTTTTGCGGCTTTCACCTGCTTCTTGCCCTGGGCTTGGGTGGCGCTGGCTTTGGCCGCTGGTGCGGGCGCGCTGGCGGGCAGGCTTAGCTTCAGGCCCGCGCTGTGGGCGTGGGCGTCGATGCGCAGTTGGGGGTGGCGCGCGGGGTTTTGCAGGCCTTCAAGCCATTGCTGCCAGCCGCCTTGCCATTGGGCGTCGAGCTGGGCGCTGCCGCTGGCTTGCAAGGCGGGCAAGGCCGCGCCCACGATGGGCAGGCCGCGCAGCCAGGCGGCGGTGTCTTGCGCGGAGGCCAGTTGCAGCGACAACTTGCCGCCGCCGCTGGCCGCTTGCATGGCGGCGTCGGCGCTCAGGTTCAGGCCGGGGGCGCGGGCGTTGACGGTGGCCTGCACCTGGCTGGCATCGGGCAGGCTCAGGTGGAGTTTGCTGGCCTGAACTTGGGCCTGGAAGGCGTCGAGCGTGAGGCGCTCCAGTACCAGGGCATCGGGCTGCCAGCGGCCTTTGGTTTGGATGGCGCGCACATCCCAGGGGCTGCGTGCGGGGGCGGCTTTGGCGGAAGGGTTGGCAACGACGGTCGCGCCGTGGCTGCGGATGTCGGCCTCAAAGGCTATGCCCTGGCGCAGATCGCCCTGGGCTTGCAGCGTGCCGCTGAGGGGGGGCGCTTGTTCGGCGGCCAGTTGGCTGTGCAGGCGCACCAGCGGCAGGCGTTGCAGCTCGGCTTGCACGTGCAGGGCTTGCGTGGCCGGCTCGAAATGGCCTTGCAGTTGCAATTGGCCTTCGCCCACGCGGGCTTGCAGGCTGTGGGCGCTCCAGCGCTCGGGGGCGATGTGGGCCTGGGCCAGCAGTTGCGTCAGCGGCAGGCGCTGGGCGTCGAGCAGGCCGGGCTGGGCGTTGCGGATGTCGGCTTCGATGTCCCATTCGGCCTGGGCCAGGTCGGCGGTGAGGGCGGTATTGGCCGGGCGGGCGCTGGCGTTGCCGCTGAGCGCGGTTTCTGGCAGGCCGGCCATGAGGGGCTGCAAGTTCAGGGTCTGCAATTGCAGTTGCAGCGCGCTGGCGGGCAGGTGGGTGGGGCGCAGGTCGCCCGCCAGGGTGATGCGACCGGCCGGGGCGCTGCCGTGCAGGTCGATGGCTGCTTGCTCGATGTGCAGCGCTGGGGCCTGGGGCGCGCCTGCGGGGGCATCTGTGGGTGCGGCAGGGCGGTAGTGCAGGCGGGCGTCGATGTGGCGCACGGGCAGGCGCGCAGCGGTTGTGACAGGGGCGGAGCTTGGATCAGCGGCGGCGGCTGGGGGCGCAGCGTTGGCGGCCCAGGGGCCGGGGCGGCGGTTTTCCAGCCGGGCTTGCAGCGCCCAGGCGGCATCGGCCAGGGCGGTGTGGGCGGTGGCGGCGGGGGTGATGTCTACGCGGCCATGCAAATCGGTTTCGGGCGCGGCGGGGTGCAGGGCGTGGGCGTTCAGGCCCGCCAGTTCCACGTGCGCTTGCTGCACGGGCTGGCGGCGCCAGGGGTGCAGGGCGGCTTGCAGGTGCGCGCGCGTGGCGGCATGGGTGGCTGCGTCCGTGGCCGCGCTGGGGGGGGCGGGCGGCGTTTGCAGCAGGTTTTTGGGGGCGGCCTGGTTGGGGGCTTGCTCGTGGGCGTCCAGGCGCAGGTGCACCATGGCGGCATCGCCGCCTGCGAGGCTGCCGTCGGCGCTGAGCCAGGCGTGCAGGGGAGCGGGCACATCGGGGCTGAGGGCGCTGAGCCAGGCGCCAAGCTGGGCTTGCAGGGTCAGCGTGGTGTCGTGCAGGCGCAGCTCGGCCTGGGCTTGGCTGGCGCCGTAGTGCAGGCTGTGCAGTTGCAGGGCGTGCCAGGGGGTGGCGTAGTGGTAGTCGGCGGCGAGCTGGTCGATGGCGTAAAGGGTGGGGGCGGCTGGCGTGCCGGGTGCGCCAGGCTTGGCGGGCGTGGTGGCGGGTTGCACTTCCAGTCGATCCACGCGCAGGGGCAGGCGGATGGCGATGGGCAAGCGCACGTGCGCTGGCATGGCGGCGGGCGCGGGGGGCTGGGCAGGCTCGGGCTGGGCGGTGAGCTGCACGCGCACGCGCTCGGCGTGCAGGGTGCGTACGTGCAGGGCGCGCTCCAGCAGTTGCCACAAGTCCCAGTCGAGGTGCAGGCCGTCGATTTCCAGCGCCGTGCCGGGCATGTGCCAGTGCAGGCGCTGGATGCGCCCGCCTGCGGTGAGGGAGCCGCTGGCGCCTTCGTAGTGCAGGGCTTGGTCGGCGGGCAAAAAGCGCTGGGCCAGTTGCAGCGCGCGCGGCAGCGAGCCGTCGCGGCTGGCCCAGACCAGCAGTGCGCCGATGAGCAAGGCCAGCGCCAGCACCAGGCCCAGCAGCAGCCACAGCAGGCGCTTGAGCCAGCGTGCGAGGGCTTTGGGTGCGGGCTGGGGCGCAGGTTGTGGTGCAGATGGGGATGCGGGCGGCGCAGAGCCGGGGGGGATGGGGCTGGGCGGCATGGGGCCTGTGGGAGGGGGCGGTTCGGTCAAGGCCGAGGTGGCGGCTGGAGCGGCCAGGGGCGCTGCCGCAGGCGCTTGAGGTGCTTGAGGTGCTTGGGACTGCGCAGGGCGGGCGGCGGTTTGCGGGGTTTGTGTGGCGTGCGTTTGCAGCGCAGCAGCGGCGGGGGTGGCGGCAGGGATGGCAGCTTGGGGGGCGCTGGGCGATGGGGCGGGGGCTGGCAGCGGCATGGGCTGGCTGCTGGCGCCCTGGAGGTTGGCGGTGGCGATGCTGCGGGCGATTGCCTCGGCGGCGGCGTGCAGGGCGTCCAGCCTGGTTTGCAGGGCGTTGCAATCGGCCAGCAGGGGGGCGATGGCGGCGGCGTTGTCTTCGGTCGCGGGCAGGGTTTGGATGGCCGCTTCCAGGCGTTGGGCGATGTCGCCGATCTCGCGCGCGCCGGTCAGCCACGCGCTGTTTTTGAGGGTGTGCAGCAGGTGCAGCGCCTCATGGCGGGTTTTGAACGAGGGGGGCACGCCAATCCAGCTTTGCAGGATGCCGCGCAGGTGGGGCAGTTGCCGGGCGGCTTCTTCCTCGAAGATGGGGAACAGGTCGGGGTCCAGTTGGGCCAGAAGCGCCAGCGCGCTGGCGCTGCAATGGGCAGGGGAGGAAGGGGCGGAGGCGTTCATAGAGCGGTGCAGGGGGCGGCGTGTGCAGGCATCAAGGGGCCGCAAGAGCACGTGGCCCATGTGTATTTATCAATCAAAAAGAAATAAAAGCAATGCATTTCGGCAATTTGGTATTGAAGTGATTTTTCCTTTGGTTTGCTGTTTTGGGTTAGAACGTAAAACCCATGCGCAGGTGCAGGCGCACTTGCTTTTCCTGGATGCCGTAGGCCAGATCGGCCTGCATGGGGCCGACGGGGCTGTTCCAGCGCAGGCCAGCGCCCAGGCCGGTGTGCAGCTTTAAGTGGCCGGTGTTGTTGGCCACCGCGCCGGTGTCGAGAAAGACGGCGCTCTCCCAATCGTGGACGTTGCCCATGAGGGTGAGGGGGCGCTGCCATTCCAGGCTGGCCACGCCCATGTAGCGCCCGCCGTAGAGCTTGCCGCTGGCGGCGCGTGTGCCGATGCTGTGGTAGCTGTAGCCGCGCACGGTGGCGTCGCCGCCGGTGAGAAACAGCAGCGAGGCGGGCACGCGCGTGGCCGAGTTGGCGACGACGGCGCCGAGCTCGCCGCGCAGGGCCAGGCGGCTGCGCCGTCCGGCCTCGTTGCGCTGGCCCAGGGGCCAAAAGCCTTGCGCGCGCAGGCGCGTGCGGGCAAAGGGTTTGCGCTCGGGCGTGAGGGTGTAGCCCGCGCCCAGCTCGGCGCCCAGGCCAAAACCGGCGGTGGGGTTGGTTTTGTTGTTGAAGTAGCGCCCCGTCCAGCTGTAGCTGCCCAGCAGCGCGGAGGAGGAGCCCAGGCCGTTGCCGGTGACCTGGCTCATGTCGTATTGCAGGTAGTAGCGCCGCTCGATGTGGCCCACGGTTTTGCTGCGCCCGCCGGTGAGCGAGAGGGTGTTGGTCTTGTAATCGCCCACGTCCTCGCGGCTGAGGCTGCCGCCCAGGTACCAGGCCCAGCCGTTGCGCTGGGGCAGGGCGCTCCAGCGCGTGCTGGCTTTTTGTGCGCGCATGTCCAGCGCGACCTGGCTGACGGCGCGCCAGCCCAGCGGCCAGAGTTGGTTGTGCACGTGGTCCAGCGACAGGCGTGCGCCCGCATCGGTGCTCAGGCCCACGCCAAAGACCAGCTTCTGGTAGGGCGCTTCGCGCAGTTGGGCGATGACGGTGGCGTTGTCCGGCTCGCTGTCGGTATCGATCATCAAAAAGGCCGATTCGAAGTAGCCGCTGGAGGCCAGGCGCTGCTGCGCGTCCAGCAGCGCTTCCTCGCTGTAATCGGCCCCGGTGGGGATGCGGGCGATGTGGCTGATGCCTTCGGCGTCGTAGCGCTCCAGGCCCTGGAGCTGGAGCGCGCCGAAGCGGTAGGCGGGGCCGCTGTCGTAGCGCACGCGCAAGTCCACGCGGTTGGCGTCGGCGTCTACGCGCGCCTGGCTGTCGCTGATTTGCGCGGTGGGGTAGCGCAGCTTTTGCAGCTCGCGCAGGCCGCCTTGTTTGGCGCTGTCCCACTCGGTTTGGGTGAAGGCGCTGCCCTCTTTGAGCGGCCAACGCCGCTCGATGCGCGCGCGCTGGCGCTGGGCCGCGGGGTTGTCTGCCGCATCGCCCTCGAAGGCGATGGCGTGGCTGGCGATGGTGGCCTGGGGGCCAGGCTCAACGTCGATGACGATGGTGCGCGGGGCCAGCTCGGTTTCGCCTTCTTCCAGCGTGTCGCCTTCTTGCACGCGCAGTTGTAGCTCGGGGTTGAAGTAGCCCAGCGCGGCCAGCAGGTCGCTGGCGTTGGTGCGGGCTTCGGCCAGCAGGCGGTTGAACTCGGTCTGGCGCAGATCGGGAAAGCGCGTGTAGCGCTGCAAGCTCAGGTGGCGCTCCAGATGCTTGGCGATGGCGCGATCGCTGCTGTTGACTTGCACATCAAAGGCCAGCGCGCCCTGGCTGGCGCTGCTGGTGGGGGTGGCGTCGGCCGCTTGGGCGTCGGCGTTTTTCTTGCCCAGCACGCCACAGCCGCTCAGCGCCAGCGCAGCGCACGCCACCGCGCACACCGCCGCCAGGGGGCCGACGGCCGTGCGGGGGCGTGGCAGGGCGGCTGGAGCGGCGGCCCTGATAGCGGTCGCGGCAGCCGTTTGAGCAGCCGTTGGGGTAGCCGTTTGAGCAGCGGTGAAAAGGGGGCGATCTCTCATGGGCCGTATTTTGCCATTGGCCGCTGCGGCGATGCAGGGCATTTCAATCAACGGAAAATTGATTTGATTTGTATGTTGCCGAATCAAGGTGGTTTTATTTCCTAATGATTTGTAAAATAAAAGACCTTACGGCGCTGCATGGATGGCTTGCAAGCAGGGGGCTTGCAGCAGGGGGGCTTAGTCGGCCTGTTCGCCGCCGTGGCCGCCGTGGCCGTTGGGGCGGGGTTTGCGCTCTGCGCCCTCCAGGGGCTGGGTCAGCAATTGGGCGAGCTGGGCGAAGGGGCGGTTTGTCTCGCCGCCTGCGGCGTTGAAGGCCGCGTCGGCGCTGTGCAGCGGGGCGGGGCTGTCGCAGGCTTCGTGCTTGACCAGCGGCGGCAGGGCCAGCAGCAAATCGTCCTCGATCAGCGTGAACACGTTCAGCGGGCCTTGCAGGGCCAGCACGTCTTCTTCGGCGTCCTCATCTTCTTGCTCGGCCTGGGCTTCGGTGGCGACGAAGCGGAACCATTGGTCGCTTTGCACGGTGGTTTCGGACGGTTGCAGGCAGCGCTGGCAGGTCAGCGCCAGCGTGGTGTGGGCCTGGCAGTGCAGCCAGGGCATGGGCTGGCCTGCGGCATCGCGGCGCAGTTCGGCGGCGATGCGCCAATGCACGGCGCGATCGGCGCTGGCGACGCCGCTGGCCAGCTCGGCGGCCAGGCGGGGGAAGTCGCTCAAGGGGCTGGTGTGCTCGGCCTGGCCGTTGCGGGCGGCAAAGGCGCTGATGTCCAGGTGGCGCAAGTTGGGGTGTTCCATCGGGGGGCTTTCCAAAAAAATGTTGAATGGCTTTTCACAAGGGCGCTTTGCAAAAGCGCTTACAAGGGCGCGGGCGGGTCGAACAAATCGCCCGCGCGCTGCGCCGGGGGCATGAGGCCGAAGTGCCGCCAGGCGGCGGCGGTGGCGATGCGTCCGCGCGGCGTGCGCTGCAAATAGCCTTGCTGGATGAGGTAGGGCTCGATCACGTCTTCGATCGTGCCTGCTTCTTCGCCAATGCTGGCGGCGACGTTGTCCAGCCCGACGGGGCCGCCGTCGAAGCGGTGCAGCACGGCTTCGAGGAGTTTGCGGTCCATCACGTCAAAGCCGATGGGGTCCACATCCAGCAGGGTCAGCGCCTGCTGGGCCATCTCCAGCGTGATGCGGCCCGTGCCTTTGACGTCGGCATAGTCGCGGATGCGCCGCAGCAGCCGGTTGGCAATGCGCGGGGTGCCGCGCGAGCGGCGCGCCACTTCCAGGCTGGCGTCGGCATCGATGGGCGCGGCCAGCAGGCCGGCGCTGCGTGTGATGATCAGCGCCAGCTCCTCGGGCGTATAAAACTCCAGCCGCGCCACGATGCCGAAGCGGTCGCGCAGCGGGTTGGTGAGCATGCCCGCGCGCGTGGTTGCGCCCACCAGGGTAAAGGGCTGCAAATCCAGCTTGATGCTGCGCGCGGCCGGGCCTTCGCCGATCATGATGTCGATCTGGTAATCCTCCATCGCGGGGTAGAGGATTTCTTCCACCACGGGCGAGAGGCGGTGGATTTCATCGATGAACAGCACATCGTTGTGCTCCAGATTGGTCAGCAGCGCGGCCAAGTCGCGCGGCTTTTCCAGCACCGGGCCGCTGGTTTGGTGCAGTTTGACGCCCAACTCGGTGGCGATGATGTGGCTGAGCGTGGTCTTGCCCAGCCCCGGCGGGCCAAACAGCAGTACGTGGTCCAGCGCCTCGCCGCGCTTGCGCGCCGCACCGATGAAGATCTCCAACTGCTCGCGCGCCTTGGCCTGGCCCACGTACTCTTGCAGCGCCTTGGGGCGCAAGGCGCGCTCGAGCGCCTCCTCGCGCGCTGAGGCGCTGTGGGCGTTGATCAGGCGCTGAGGCGGCGGGGCGGGGCTGGCCCAACTGTCGGTCTGGATGCTCATGGCAGGCGGTGCGGGGCGGGGCAGGGTGGCAAGCGCACGGGCAAGGGCGGGCGCATAGGCCAATGCGGCAAAACCGCATGAAAAACACAGGGCAAGGGGCGTGGGTCGCCCTCTGGCAAACCGGGCAGCATAGCGCAATGGTGGGCGTGGATGTGTCGCATGCAGCGTGAGACAGGCAGCGCTGTGCGGTTATGACGCCATCGCCCACGGCAGAGGCCATTAAAAAGGTGCGGCGCGCCAGATGCGGTCGTGCAGATGCGGTCGTGCAGGTGCGGGTGTCAATAGCAGTGCATTGCCACAGGCATTGCGCCTCTGCCACAATCGCCAGCCTTTTGCGGCCCTTTTCACGGTTTGCGGCAATACGCCCGCACTACGCCTGCGCCGCTGCGATTGCCCTCCCACGATTTCCCTCATGACTTCTCCCGCCACTTCCACCGTGCCGCGCATTGGCATGGTTTCTTTGGGCTGCCCGAAAAACTTGACCGATTCGGAGCTGATCCTCACCCAGCTCAGCGCCGAGGGCTACCAGACGGCCAAGACCTTCCAGGGCGCCGATCTGGTCATCGTCAACACCTGCGGCTTCATCGACGATGCCGTGCGCGAGAGCCTGGACACCATTGGCGAGGCCCTGGCCGAAAACGGCAAGGTCATCGTCACCGGCTGTCTGGGCGCGCGCACCGATGCGGGCGGGGGCAATCTGATCCAGAACATGCACCCCAGCGTGCTGGCGGTCACCGGCCCGCACGCCACGCAGCAGGTGATGGACGTGGTGCACCAGCACCTGCCGCGCCCGCACGATCCGTTCATGGATCTGGTGCCCGGCGGCTTTGGCGAGGCGGGTGTCAAGCTCACGCCGCGCCACTACGCCTATCTGAAGATCAGCGAGGGCTGCAACCACCGCTGCACGTTTTGCATCATCCCGGCCATGCGCGGCGATTTGGTCTCGCGCCCGCTGGGCGATGTGATGAAAGAGGCGCATGCGCTGTTTGCCGGCGGCGTCAAGGAGCTGCTCATCATCAGCCAGGACACCTCCGCCTATGGCGTGGACGTGAAATACCGCACCGGCTTCTGGGACGGCCGCCCCATCAAAAGCCGCCTGTACGAGCTGGCCCAGGCGCTGGGCGAGCTGGCGGCGCAATACGGCGCGTGGGTGCGGCTGCATTACGTCTATCCCTACCCCAGCGTCGATCAGGTCGTGGAGCTGATGGCCGATGGCAAGGTGCTGCCGTATCTGGACGTGCCCTTGCAGCACAGCCACCCCGACGTGCTCAAGCGCATGAAGCGCCCGGCCAATGGCGAGAAAAACCTTGAGCGCATCCAGCGCTGGCGCGAAGTCTGCCCCGAGCTGGTGATCCGCAGCACCTTCATCGCGGGCTTTCCGGGCGAGACGGAAGAAGAATTCCAGCACCTGCTGGATTTCATGCAGGAAGCGCAAATCGACCGCGCCGGCTGCTTTGCCTACAGCGATGTCGATGGCGCCGCCGCCAACAGCCTGCCGGGCATGCTGCCGCTGGAGCTGCGCGAAGAGCGCCGCGCGCGCTTCATGGAAGTGGCCGAGCGCGTCTCCACGCAAAAGCTCCAGCGCCGCGTGGGCGATGTGATGAAGGTGCTCATCGACCACGCCCCCGCCCTGGGCCGCAAAGGCGGGCGCGGGCGCAGCTACGCCGATGCGCCGGAGATCGACGGCGTGGTGCACCTGCTGCCGCCGCAAAAAGCCAGCAAAACGCTCAAAGTCGGCGAGTTCACCCGCGCCCAGATCGTGCAAACGCAAGGGCATGACCTGATTGCCCAGCCGATTTGATATTCCGCATCATAGGAAATCAAGCCTATTGCCCATCATGCCGAAACAAGGATATTTTTTATCCTATTGATTTGTAATTAATTGGTTATTTGCGATTCGCCCAGCCGCCCCAACCCCAACCCCTCGCGCAGTCTGCTGTCATGAACGCCCCCATCCCCCCATCCCCCGCCCCGGCTTACGACCCCCGCGTCAAGCAAAAAGCCGCCGCCAAGCTCGCCCGCATCCCCATCAAGGTCGAGCATGGCGAAGTGCTGAAAAAGCCCGACTGGATTCGCGTCAAGGCCGGCTCGCCCACCACGCGCTTTTACGAAATCAAGCGCATCCTGCGCGAGCACAAGCTGCACACCGTGTGCGAGGAAGCGAGCTGCCCCAACATCGGCGAATGCTTTGGGCGTGGCACGGCCACCTTCATGATCATGGGCGACAAATGCACGCGTCGCTGCCCGTTTTGCGACGTGGGCCACGGCCGGCCCGACCCGCTCGATCCCGATGAGCCGCTGAACCTGGCCAAAACCATCGCCGCGCTCAAGTTGCGCTACGTCGTCATCACCAGCGTGGACCGCGACGACTTGCGCGATGGCGGCAGCGGCCACTTCGTCGCCTGCATCCAGCGCACGCGCGAGCTTTCACCCGCCACGCAAATCGAAATCCTGGTGCCCGACTTCCGCGGCCGCGACGACCGCGCGCTGGAGATCCTCAAGGCCGCGCCGCCCGATGTGATGAACCACAACCTGGAAACCGTGCCGCGCCTGTACAAACAGGCGCGCCCCGGCTCGGACTACCAGTTCAGCCTCAACCTGCTCAAGAAATTCAAGGCCCTGCACCCGGGCGTGCCCACTAAAAGCGGCCTGATGCTGGGGCTGGGCGAGACGGATGAGGAAATTCTGCAAGTCATGCGCGACATGCGCGCGCACGACATCGACATGCTCACCATCGGCCAATACCTGGCCCCCTCGGGCAGCCATTTGCCCGTCAAGCGCTACGTGCACCCCGACACCTTCCGCATGTTCGAGGACGAGGCCTACAAAATGGGCTTTTCCCACGCCGCCGTCGGCGCGCTGGTGCGCTCGAGCTACCACGCCGACCAGCAAGCCCACGCCGCAGGCGTGCCCGAGACGGGCAGCAGGCATTGAGCACCTGCCCCAAGCGCCGCGCACGCCCTCTCCCGCCTGCGGGAGAGGGCGGGGGTGAGGGTGTGCGGCGCGCCAGCGGCCCCGCTCTGACCGCCCTTGCCTGACCGCCCCGCCCGCCAAGCTCCAAGCCCCCACCCAGGCAGCAAAACCAGCGCATGTCTTTCGCCATCCGCCTGTTTCTGGGCTACTTCCTCATCGTCGGCCTGGCCGCCTGGTTCATCCTGGGCTACTTCAGCCGCGAGGTCGAGCCCGGCGTGCGTCAGGGCACGGAAGACACCCTGGTGGACGCCGCCCACCTGCTGGCCGAATCGATCGCCCCGCACATGGCGCAAGGCCGTCTGGACGAAAGCGGCCTGCTGCGCGCCGCCCGCGTCGTGCAGCAGCGCCAGCCCCAGGCCAACATCCACGGCAACCTCAAGCAAAGCATTGAGTTGCGCCTGTACGTCACCGATGCGCGCGGCATCGTGCTGTTCGACTCGCTTGGGCGCGATGCGGGGCGCGATTACAGCCGCTGGCGCGACGTCTATCTCGCCCTGCGCGGCCAGTACGGCGCGCGCAGCACGCGCGATGTGGCCGAGGATGAAAACTCCTCCGTCATGTACGTCGCCGCCCCCGTGGTGCATGAGGGGCGCGTGCTCGGCGTGCTCGCGCTGGGCAAGCCCTCGCACACCGTGGCGCAATACGCCAACAATGCCCGCCAGCGCGTGCGCCAGCTTGGCGCCATCTTGCTGCTGGCCTCGGCGGCCATTGGCGTGCTGTTCACCGCCTGGTTGACCCACTCCATCACCGCCTTGCGCGAATACGCGCGCAAGGTGGCTGAAGGCCAAAGCGCCAAGCTGCCCACGGGTGGGGGCAGCCAGCTCACCGAGCTGGCGCGTGCGCTGGAGCATATGCGCCACAAGCTCGACGGCAAGCAATACGTCGAGCACTACGTGCAAAGCCTCACGCACGAGATGAAAAGCCCGCTGACAGCCATCCGCGCCGCCGCCGAGCTGTTGCCCGATGCCCCCGCGCAAGAGCGCGCCCAGTTTGCCCAAACCATCCTGGAGCAAGCCCAGCGCCTGCAATTGGTGATCGACCGCCTGCTGGAGCTGGCGCGCGTGGAGCAGTTGCACGCCCCTGCGCGGGCGCAAACCGTGCCCACGCGCCAATGGGTGCAGCAGGTGCTGGCCTCGCGCCGCACGCGCTTGCAGGCCAAGGGCATGGTGGTGCAGGTGCAGGAAAGCCCGGCTTTTGCCGCCCTCGCCGATGCCAAAGGCAGCGCATCAGCCCATGCCCCTGCGGAGCCTGCCGTGCAAGGCGACCAGTTTTTGCTGCAACAGGCGCTGGGCAATGTGCTGGACAACGCGTTGGACTTCGCCCCGGCGGGCAGCGCCATCACCCTCACACTGGCGCTGGCCGCGCCCGCAGCGGGGCAGCCGCCCCTGCAAACCATCACCGTGCGCGACCGCGGCAGCGGTCTGCCGCCCTATGCGCAGGCGCATGTGTTCCAGCGCTTTTATTCGCTGCCCCGCCCCGACACGGGCCGCAAAAGCACCGGGCTGGGCCTGGCCTTTGTGCGCGAAGTCATGCGCATCCACCAAGGCCGCATCGAGATCGCCAACGCCAGCGATGGCCCCGGCGCGGTGGTGTGCCTCAGCCTGCCGCTGGCGAGGGTGACGGCCGCGCATACGGCGGGTTCGCCGTGATTGCAAATCATCGGAAAATTGAATTATTGAATATATTGCCGAAACATGTGTATTTTTTGCCTGATGAATTGTAAAAAAAGGGGGCTTGCGCCCCCTTTGGTGTGGTCTTTTGGGTAGTGCCCTTTGGTTGTGTTCTTTTGGCTGTCGGGCGGCGCCCCCGCCAGACCGTGGCGGGGCGCAGGCCAGGCGATCAGCCCAGCAGCGCTGCCAAGCGCTTTTCCATCGCTGCGCGCGTGGCTTTGAGGGCCTCGGGCAAGCCCTGCTCCAGTTGCTTGAACAGCTCGTCGTGCAGCGCGAACTCGGCCTGCCAGGCGTCGGCGTCAATGCCGGTGACGGTGGCGAACTGCCCGGCGTCAAAATCCAGCCCCGTCCAGTTGATTTCGCCGTATTGCGGGCTGATGCCGAAGTGGTTTTCCTGGCCCTGGGCCTGGCCTTCGATGCGGTCGATCATCCACTTGAGCACGCGCAT
This sequence comes from Allofranklinella schreckenbergeri, assembly GCF_003703475.1. GTDB lineage: Bacteria > Pseudomonadota > Gammaproteobacteria > Burkholderiales > Burkholderiaceae_C > Lampropedia > Lampropedia schreckenbergeri. The sequence continues at coordinate 152,914 of NZ_RDQM01000009.1, forward strand.
GTTCTCGCCATAGCCGGGCCAGACGAATTGGCCATCGGCATTCTTGCGGAACCAGTTGACGCAGAAGATGGGCGGCAGCGCAAAGCCCTTGGCCTGCACGCCCGCGCCCGTATCCAGCCAGTGCTGGAAGTAGCCGCTCATGTTGTAGCCGCAAAACGGCAGCATGGCGAAGGGGTCGCGGCGCACCACGCCTTGCGCGCCAAAGGCGGCGGCGGTGGTTTCGCTGCCCATGGTGGCGGCCATGTATACGCCTTCGGCCCAGTCGCGCGCCTGGGTGACCAGCGGCACGGTGGTGGAGCGGCGCCCGCCAAAGAGGAAGGCGTCGATCTTCACGCCCGCGGGGTCGTCCCAGGCCTCGTCCAGCGCGGGGTTGTTGGTGGCGGCCACGGTGAAGCGCGCGTTGGGGTGGGCGGCTTTGCGCCCGGCCTTGCCGTCCTCAGGCGTCCAGTCGTTACCTTGCCAGTCGATCAGGTGCGCGGGGATGTGGCCGCCCTGGTCTTTTTCCATGCCTTCCCACCACACGTCGCCATCGTCGGTCAGCGCCACGTTGGTGAAGATGACGTTTTTGTCCAGGCTTTTCATGCAGTTGGGGTTGGTGAGCATGTTGGTGCCCGGCGCCACGCCGAAGTAGCCCGCCTCGGGGTTGATGGCGCGCAGGCTGCCGTCGGCCTGGGGCTTGATCCAGGCGATGTCATCCCCGATGGTGGTGACTTTCCAGCCCTCGAAGCCCTTGGGCGGCACGAGCATGGAGAAGTTGGTTTTGCCGCAGGCACTGGGGAAGGCGGCGGCCACGTGGTACTTCTTGCCCTCGGGGTTTTGCACGCCGAGGATGAGCATGTGCTCGGCCAGCCAGCCCTGGTCCTTGCCCATCTTGGAGGCGATGCGCAGCGCAAAGCACTTCTTGCCCAGCAGGGCGTTGCCGCCGTAGCCCGAGCCGTAGCTCCAGATCTCGCGCGTCTCGGGGTAGTGGACGATGTATTTCACATCGGGGTTGCAGGGCCAGGCGGTCTGATCTTTTTCGCCTGCGGCCAGCGGCGCGCCCACGGTGTGCATGCAGGGCACGAATTCACCGCTCTCGCCCAGCACGTCCAGCGCGCCCTGGCCCATGCGGGTCATCAGCTTCATGTTCACGGCCACGTAGGCACTGTCGGTCAATTGCACGCCGATGTGGGCGATGGGGCTGCCCAGCGGCCCCATGGAGAAGGGCACGACGTACATGGTGCGTCCGGCCATGCAGCCGTCAAATAGCGGCGCCAGCGTGGCGCGCATCTCGGCCGGGGCCATCCAGTTGTTGGTGGGGCCGGCGTCCTCCTCGCGCTCGGAGCAGATGAAGGTGCGGTCTTCCACGCGGGCCACGTCCGAAGGGTCGGTGCGCGCCAGGAAGGAGTTGGCGCGCTTGGCGGGGTTGAGGCGGATGAAGGTGCCAGCTTCGACCAGCTCATCGCACAGGCGCTGGTATTCGGCATCGCTGCCATCGCACCAGTGGATGCGCGCGGGTTTGCACAGCGCGGCCATTTCGGCCACCCAGGCCAGCAGCTTGGCGTGTTTGACGGTGGTGGGAGCCTGGATATCGACAGGGGCGGGGTTCATGGGAGTCTCCTTTTGACAATGACGAATGGGGCAGGGGGCACAGTCGGCGTGGGGGCGTCAGTCAGCCCAGGCGCGCCTGGTGGGCGGCGATTTGCTGGCGGATTTGCGCCGGTGCGGTGCCGCCGAGCGTGCGGCGCGCGGCCAGTGCGCCTTCGAGGCTGAGGGCATCGAACACATCGGCCTCGATGGCGGGGTTGAAGGCTTGCAGCTCGGCCAGGGGCAGCTCGCTCAAATCCACACCGCGTTCGCTGGCGATGCGCACGGCGTGGGCGACGGCCTCGTGCGCGTCGCGGAAGGGCAGCCCTTTCTTGACGAGGTAATCGGCCAGGTCGGTGGCGGTGGCATAGCCTTTGCTGGCGGCGGCGCGCATGGCAGCGGCGTTGACAGTGATGCCGCCTTCCTTGGCGCCGGTGGCGGGGTTGGTTTGGCCGCCAATCATTTCGGCAAAGATGCGCAGCGTGTCGCGCAGCGTGTCCACGGTGTCGAACAGCGGCTCTTTGTCCTCCTGGTTGTCCTTGTTGTAGGCCAGCGGCTGGCCTTTCATCAGCGTGATCAGGCCCATCAGGTGGCCGACGACGCGGCCGGTCTTGCCGCGCGCCAGTTCGGGCACGTCGGGGTTTTTCTTCTGCGGCATGATGGAGCTGCCGGTGGTGAAGCGATCGGCAATGCGGATGAAGGCGAAGTTCTGGCTCATCCAGACGATGAGTTCTTCCGACAGGCGGCTGATGTGCACCATGATGAGCGCGGCGGCGGCGGTGAATTCGATGGCGAAATCGCGGTCGCTGACGGCATCCAGGCTGTTTTGGCAGATTTGCGGGTTGCCCGCTTCATCGACCATGCCCAGCGCGCGCGCCACCATGGCGCGGTCCAGCGGGTAGCTGGTGCCCGCCAGCGCGGCCGCGCCCAGCGGCAAGGTGTTGGTGCGGCGGCGCACTTCGCCCAGGCGCTGGGCATCGCGGTGGAACATTTCCACATAGGCCAGCAGGTGGTGGGCAAAGCTCACCGGCTGGGCCACTTGCAGGTGGGTAAAGCCCGGCAGGATCACGTCCACATGGCGCTCGGCCACGGCCACCAGGGCGCGCTGCACGTCGGCCAGCAGCGCCAGCAGGCCGTCGATTTCCTCGCGCAGCCACAGACGCACGTCGGTGGCGACCTGGTCGTTGCGGCTGCGGCCGGTGTGCAGGCGCTTGCCTGCGTCGCCTACCAGGGCGGTCAGGCGCGCTTCGATGTTCAGGTGCACGTCCTCCAGATCCAACTGCCACTGGAACTGGCCGGATTCGATCTCCTGGGCGATTTGGTCCATGCCGCGCTGGATGGCCGCTTCGTCCTCGGCGCTGAGCAGGCCCACGGCGTGCAGCATTTGCGCGTGGGCGCGGCTGCCGGCGATGTCGGCCTTCCACAGGCGTTGGTCAAAAAAAACGCTGGCGGTGTAACGCTTGACCAGCTCGCTCATCGGCTCGGTGAACAGGGCCGACCAGCCTTGGTCTTTGGTGGCGAGCTGATTGACAGAGGGGTGGGGGGCTTGGGAAGACGGGGTGTGGGACATGGAACTCAGGATAATGGCGGCTTTTCTTGCGCCGCCTTGCGCAGCGGTGCACTTGGCGCATCTGGCGCGCTAGGGGTGCCATGCACGCATTGAGCGGCCAATTGGGCCAATTGGGCGCTGCGGTTGGCGCAAACGCTCGGCGCGCCCCAAGGGCAGGGCGGGGCGCATCACCGCAAGGCGCGCCTTGCAAAAACCATAACGAGCATGAACGGGAGAAAGCCAAGCATTTTATCTGCCCCGCATCCGCCCTCGCGGCTGCTGTTCGACGCCTGCCATTTGGGCGTGGTGCTGCGCGCGCTGGCGTTGGTGGAAGCGCCGCTGGCGCTGGCGGTGCTGTTTGGCGCCCCGGGGCTGGAGGAGGGGCTGGGCCGCTTTGCCGTGCTCACCAGTGCGGCCATGCCGCCCACGCTGCTGTGGCTGCTGGCAAGCTGCGCACTCAAGCACTGGCTGGATCGCCAGACCGCTACCGTGCAATGGGGCTTTGCCGTGCTGTGGGGCTGGGCCTGCGCCTTGTTGGGGCTGGCTTTGTACGGTTGGTTGGGCGTGGAAGGCCCGTCTCTGCCCGCGAGCGTATGGCTGGCTGGCAGTTTGAGCGGCATTGGGTTGGCGCTGCTGCTGACCTCGCTGTTTGTGCTGCGTCAGCGCGCCAGCCAGCCCGCAGCCACCGTGGCGCGCCTGGCGGAATTGCAATCGCGCATCCGCCCGCATTTTTTGTTCAACACGCTCAACAGCGCCATCGCCCTGGTGCGTGACAACCCGCCGCTGGCCGAGCGCATGCTGGAAGACTTGAGCGACTTGTTTCGCCACGCGCTCAAGGATGCGGCCAGCATCTCCAATCTGGCAAAAGAAATCGAAATCGCCCGCCAATACCTGCGCATTGAAAGCATCCGTTTTGACGAGCGCTTGCGCGTGACGTGGACGGTGGATGAGGACGCCTTGCAAGCCAGCGTGCCGCCGCTGCTGCTGCAACCGCTGGTGGAAAACGCCATCAAGCACGGCATCGAGCCCAGCAGTGAAGGCGGCGAAATCCATGTGCTGGTGCGCCGCAAAGGTGCGCGCGTGCTGGTGCGCATCAGCAACACCGTGCCCTCGTCACGCGCGCTGGGCGAGGCAGCGGCCAAAGCGGGCAACGGCATCGCGCTGAACAACGTGCGTGCGCGGCTGCGGCTGATGCACGACGTCAACGCGGAATTTCGCACCGCCGTGCGCGCCGGGCGTTATGAAGTGGCCTTCAGCCTGCCCGCCCAACCCTTGCTCGGGCGCGATGCCGCTTTGGCGGCGTAGCGCTCCCTCTTCTGTGCTCCACAGCCCCATGAATGTCCTGATCGTTGACGATGAAGCCCTGGCCCGCAAACGCCTGCGCACCTTGCTGGAGGCGCTGCCGGACTTCCCGTGTCGGGTGATGGAGGCGGCCGCCGTCAGCCAGGCGCAGGAAATCCTCGCGCGCACGCAGGACAACGCCGCCATCGACGTTATCTTGCTGGACATCCAAATGCCCGGCATGGACGGCGTGCAATTCGCCCAAACCCTGCGCACGCAGCCACGCCCGCCCGCCATCGTTTTCGTCACCGCCCACGCCGAATACGCCGTGCGCGCCTTCGAGCTGGAGGCGGCCGACTACCTCACCAAACCCGTGCGCAGCGAGCGCCTGCACCAGGCGCTCAAACGCGCCTGCCTGTGGCTGGGCGGCCAGGCCGCGCTGGCGCGCACCGATGGCGCAGCCCCCATTGTGGCCCCTGTTGCTCCCCCCGCCACAGCGCTGGCCAACGTGGCGGTGCCCGAGGCCGATGCGCCCTTTCTGGTGGTGCACAGCCACCAGCGCACCGAGCGCGTGCTGGTGGAGCGCATCCTCTTTTGCCGCGCCGAGATGAAATACATCACCTTGGTGACAGCCCAAGGCAGCGTTTTGTGGGATGGCTCGCTCAACGATCTGGAAAAGCGCTTTCCCGCCCAATTCCTGCGCGTGCACCGCAACGCCCTGGTCGCGCGCAAAGCCCTGCGCGGCCTGGTCAAAGCCCATCACCCGCAAGAAGGCGAGCACTGGCGGCTGCAACTGCACGGCACCCAGGAAACCCTGCACGTCTCGCGCCGCATGCTCCCCGCCGTGCGGGCGGCACTGCAAGGGCGCTGACCGATGGCGTGCGCTGGGCGTGTGGTGAAAGGCTGTGGTGCGTGTTTCCTTGATTCTTGTTTCGTTACAAATCAAAGAATAATTCACTCATTACCTATCACGCCTAAACAAGGTAATATTTTTGCTTATTGATTGATAGAAAATCTGTTTTTTCCTCGTCAGGACGTTATGACCACTGTTTTGCCCCTCCCGCACCGCCCCTCTCAGTCCCAAAGTCGCGGGCTTTGGCGCCTATCCGGCGCTGAGCCACGCCGCAACGTGAGAGCCATCGCCAACAAACTCCTCGCACTGGGCCTGGGCGGATGGCTGCTGGCCTGCTGGCCCATGCACGCAGTGCAGGCCGCAGGCCAGGCCCCTCAAAGCCGCCCTGCCAGCTCTGGCAGCTCGGCCAACGCGGCGGCGCATATCCGCTTTCCCGCCAGCGTGCAGCAAGGCTCCATGGTGCTGGGCCGCGTGCCCCCCGGCAGCCACGTGCGCTACCGCGAGCGCGTGCTGCGCACCACCGATTACGGCACCGTCGTCTTTGGCGTCGGGCGCAACGAACCCGGCCCCGCCATCGTCCACATCCGCACGCCCGATGGGCGCGAACACACCGCCCAAGTGCGCGTCACCCCACGCGACTGGCCCACCGAATACGTCAAAGGCGTGCCGCCCAAAACCGCCAGCCCCAAAGGCGCGCTGGCCGAGCGCATTCAGCGCGAGCAAGCCCAAGTCACTGCCGCGCGAGAGCGCGACGACGACCGCGCCGACTTCGCCCAGAAATTCATCTGGCCCGTCAAAGGCCGCATCAGCGGCCGCTTTGGCAACGCCCGCGTCTATAACGGCATCCCCAGCGGCAGCGGCCACTCGGGCATGGACATCGCCGCCCCCACAGGCACCCCCGTCAAAGCCCCCGCTGGCGGCATCGTCACCTTCGCGGGCGACTTGTTCCTCACCGGCGGCACGCTGCTGATCGACCACGGCTTTGGCATCAGCTCCAACTTCTTGCACCTCTCGCGCATCGACGTGCAAGTCGGCCAGCGCGTCGAGCAAGGCCAAACCATCGCCGCCGTCGGCGCCACCGGCCGCGCTACCGGCCCGCATTTGCATTGGGGCATGAACTGGTTTGATGTGCGCCTGGACCCACTGCTGGTGCTGGAGCGGCCTTGAAGCCGCGCGCCACCGGCTCCACCAAAGCCGCAGCCTTGCCCGCCATGCAGCGAACGTGAACAGGATTTCAAGCAGGCAGCGCGCTGCCTGCATTGGGTTTGCATCGATTTTTGCAGATCAATAGAATAAAAAATAAACCCGCTATGGCAATTTATCAGGGGATTGAATTTTCCTGATGATTTGCAATAAAAAACAGCGCCTGCAGGCGCTGTTTTTTTTATATCGCATGCCCCAGCGCTGTTGGCGCTGAGGCCAAGCCGAGCATCAACGCTGGCGTTTGCGCTGGCGGCGCAAGCCCGCAGCGCCCAGCAAGGCCGCCAAGGCGCCCAGGCCCAGCCC